>NZ_BCMJ01000001.1:0-38474 GCF_002583405.1 Secundilactobacillus silagincola
GGCGGGAATGCCCGTTTTTTATTTAATAGTGTACAAAAAATCTGTTGTCAGTAATAGATATAATCTATTACCAACAACAGATATTGTAGAACCGGGATTTTCGCACGCTACGTATGTGAGACTTTAACGTATAAATCATGAGAAGGAGATTTAAACGAAAATAACGTAACCTAATTATTAAAGATCTTCACGACGCTTCTTTGCTGCGGCTAGACTAGACAGTGCAGCGATTAAACCTATAAATCCAAGTGCTGCCACACCTTGAGCTTGATTTTCACTAGTCTGTGGCAACTGACTTTTATCTGTTGCTGAACTATTATTTTGACCATTAGTAGCTGTGCCATTTTCGGTATTCGTAGCTGTAAATGTACCTTCAGTAGCTGTACCACCTTCAGCATTCGTAGTTGCAGACGTACCAGCGTTACCGCCAGCTACAGCACCACCTTGAGATGTACTATTGCTAGTACCATTAGCGTCACCAGCTACAGCACCGCCCTGTTCACTGTTATTGTCTGTACCATTGTTGGCACCGTTAGTTGCAGTACCATCTTGCGGAGTTGTGGTTGTGGTTGTGGTTGTGTTCTTGTCGGTAGTGTCACCACCAGTAGGTGTCGTGGTCTTATCAGTAGTGTCGCTACCAGTAGGCGTAATGGTCTTGTCTGTAGTGTCGCTACCAGTAGGCGTAGTGGTCTTGTCTGTGGTATCGCTACCAGTAGGCGTAGTGGTCTTGTCTGTGGTATCGCTACCAGTAGGCGTAGTGGTCTTGTCTGTGGTATCGCTACCAGTAGGTGTAGTGGTCTTGTCGTTATTAACAACATTGATAGTCAACTTTGAGCCATTTGGTTCAGTAATAACAATCTTATTATTGTCAATTTCGTAGCTGCCACCTTTGCCAGATAAAGTACCCTCGGAACCAGTTTTAAGGTTCTCAGTTGTTTGACCGTCTGGACCAGTAATGTTATAAGTGCCATTACCGTTCTCATTGATAGTGTAGTTACCATTCGGAACGCTTACGGAAGTTGCAGGAGTACCATTTTCATTAACTGTTACATTAACCGTAACGTCACCTTTATCACCGTTCTCAGTTGTTTGACCACCAGGGTTAACAACAGTCGTACCGCCATTAGGATCGTTAGGATTAGTAATATTCAACGAACCATCCGAGTTAATAACGTAGGTATCACCATTTGGTAAAGTACCAGTCTGACTTGGCTTAACAGTAGTTGAACCATTTGGCGTCGTCAACGTGTACGTGCCATCGCCATTGTTAATGTAGGTCACCGTTGTTGTATTCTTACCATCATTACCACCTGGGATAGTTATAGGTGTCGTTTCCCCACCTAAACCATAGTAGTAGGTGTTAGTCGTGTAGTAATTGTTACCACCCTTATTATCACTTGGAGTACCTGGGTTAACCACAAATGTCTTCTTATCAGGCGTAGTGATACTTAACGAGCCATCAGGAAGAACAGTGTAGGTATCACCATTTGGCAAAGTACCAGTGTTCCCTGGTGTTACAGTCGTTGAACCATTTGGCGTCGTCAAAGTATACGAACCATCAGGATTCTTGGTGTAGGTGATTGTCGTAGCCATTGAGCCATCACTACCACCTAGGATAGTGATTGTTGCTCCCGTTGAACCATTTAAGCCATAGTTGTTAGTCGTATAGTTATTGGTCGTACCACCATTGTTAGTGATTGAAGTACTACCACCTGGGTTAACTGTGAACTTAGATCCATCTGGGTTAGTAATTGTCAACGAACCATCTTTGTTAACCGTGTATGAACTGCCATTTGGTAACTTACCAGTGTCGCCTGGTTGAACATCCTTGGAGCCGTCTGGTAAGACAATGGTGTAAGTGCCATCTGGATTCTTCGTGTAGGTGATATTGGTAGTTGCATCGCCATCTTTGCCAGGTAAGGTAACCGTAGTGCTGCCACCATAGTAGTTGTTGTTAATAGTTGAACCATTACCAGGGTTGACAGTTGTCTTGGAACCATCAGGGTTGGTAATTGTCAACGAACCATCTTTGTTCACAACATATGAGCCACCATTTGGCAATTTACCAGTGTCACCTGGTTGAACATCCTCCGAACCGTCTGGTAATACGATTGTGTAAGTACCATCTGGGTTCTTGGTGTAAGTGATCGTTGAGGTCTTGCCATCACTGCCAGCTGGCAATGTGATGGTAGCCATGGATGGACCATTTGAACCATAGTAGTTGTAGATGTTAGTCGTACCACCATTATTAGTCGTTGAATCATTACCTGGGTTGACAGTTGTCTCAGAACCATCTGGATTGGTAATTGTTAACGAACCATCTTTATTTACAACGTATGAACCACCGTTTGGTAACTTACCACTATCACCTGGTTGAACATTCTTGGAGCCGTCTGGTAAGACAATGGTGTATGTGCCATCTGGGTTCTTAGTGTATGTGATTGTTGAATTCTTACCATCACTACCTGCTGGCAATGTGATAGTAGCCGTGGATGGACCATTTGAACCATAGTAGTAGTTGTTGGTCGTACCGCCATTATTAGTTGTTGATGAACTCCCACCTGGGTTAACCGTAAACGTAGAACCATCTGGATTGGTGATTGTCAATGAGCCGTCCTTGTTGACAGTGTACGAACCACCGCTTGGTAACTTACCAGTATCACCTGGTTGAACATCCTTGGAGCCATCTGGTAAGACAATGGTGTAAGTACCATCTGGGTTCTTGGTGTAGGTGATATTGGTCGTTGCACCGCCATCTTTACCAGGTAAGGTAACCGTCGTGCTGCCACCATAGTAGTTGTTGGTGTTATAGTTGTTAGTCGTGGAACCATTACCAGGATTGACAGTTGTCTTGGAACCATCTGGATTGGTAATTGTCAACGAACCATCTTTGTTAACAACGTATGAACCACCGTTTGGTAACTTACCACTATCACCTGGTTGAACATCCTTCGAACCATCTGGTAAGACAATGGTGTAGGTGCCATCTGGGTTCTTGGTGTAAGTGATCGTTGAAGTGTTCCCATCACTGCCTGCTGGCAATGTGATGGTAGCTGTCGACGAACCATTTGAACCATAGTAGTAGTTGTAGTTGTTAGTCGTACCGCCATTATTAGTCGTTGAATCATTACCTGGGTTGACAGTTGTCTTGGAACCATCTGGATTGGTAATTGTCAACGAACCATCTTTGTTAACAACATATGAACTGCCGTTTGGTAATTTACCACTATCACCTGGCTGAACATCCTTCGAACCATCTGGTAAGACAATGGTGTAGGTGCCGTCTGGGTTCTTGGTGTAAGTGATCGTTGAAGTGTTCCCATCACTGCCTGCTGGCAATGTGATGGTAGCCGTCGATGGCCCATTTGTGCCATAGTAGTTGTTAGTAATGTTAGTGGTGTTGTCAGTAGCACCGTCGTTGGTAGTGGATGAACTGTTAGCAGGGTTGACAGTAAATTGAGAACCATCAGGATTGGTGATTGTCAATGAACCATCTTTGTTAACAACGTATGAACTGCCGTTTGGTAATTTACCAGTATCACTAGGTTTAACATCCTTCGAACCGTCTGAAGAATCAATCGTGTATGTGCCATCTGGGTTCTTCGTGTAGGTAAACGTTGTAGTTGCACCATCTTTACCAGGTAAGGTAATGGTCGTGCTCGTTGCACCATCTTTACCATAGTAGTTATTGATATTGTTATTGATAACTAGACCGTTAGATGACGTTGCACCATCAACTGGGTTAACAGTTGTCTTGGAACCATCTGGGTTAGTAATCGTCAATGAGCCATCTTTGTTGACCGTGTATGTCCCACCGTTTGGCAAGGCACCAGTGTCTCCTGTTTTAACATCCTTTGAACCATCTGGTAATACAATCGTGTATGTGCCATCTGGATTCTTAGTGTAGGTGATAGTTGGCGTAGTGCCATCTTTACCAGCTGGTAAGGTGATAATCGTGCTTGCGGAGCCATCTTTACCGTAGTAGTTGTTGATGGTCGTGTAGTTTGTGGTCCCACCACTGGTTGATTCACCATTAGCGTTACCAGGGTTAATCACAAAGGTCTTATTGTCAGGCGCAGTGATGCTCAATGAGCCATCGGGAAGAACGGTGTAGGCATCGCCATTTGGTAAAGTACCCTTATCACCGGTCTTAACCGGAGTAGTCTTGTCATCGACCGTTATTGATAATGTCCCATCTGGATTCTTAGTGTAAGTAACCGTTGAATTCTTGCCATCGGTGTCACCTGGTACAGTGACAGTTGCCGATGATGGGCCCTCTGAACCGTAGTAGTAGTAATTGTATGTTGTCGTGTTATTACTATTAGTTTCGCTATCACCACCGTCATTATTTGTGGTCGTAGTCGTGTTTGTGGTAGACGTTGTGTGCGTCGTACCATTATCAGGATTTACAGTATCAGTCTTACCATCTGGCGTGGTGAATGTAATTGAACCATCCTTGTTAATAACGTACCTAGTACCATCTGGTAATGTACCAGTGTCACCTGGTTGAACCACCTTAGTAGAACCATTTGGCATGTGAAGAATAACAGCGCCGCTTGGCGTCTTTTCAACAGTCACAGTGGACATTATTCCATCCTTACCAGGAAGGATGACGACCGTATCTTTACTATCTGGTTGAGTTGGTGTCCCTTGACTACCGTCTGGATAGAAGGTGTAACTGCCACCCTTACCATCATTAACGGTAATAGTGCCATTTGGATTTACAGTGAAGACACCACCATTTACATCAGGCTTGGTTGAGGCACCTGGTTGAACAGTTTGAGTTGAGCCATCTGGGAACGTGAAGATAATCGAACCATCAGGATTCTTAGTGGCTTGAGCGCCGCCACCTTGCCCTGGAACATTAACGGTAATTGGGTTGGTAGTCGTTCCCTTGTTAGGGTCAATCGTGTAGGTGTTGCCCTTACCATTATTAAAGGTAATCGTTCCGTCTGAGTTTACCTTGAAGTAACCACCATTTGCATCAGGTGTGGTCGAATCGCCAGGTTTAACTGTTTGCTTTGAACCATCTGGGAATACGAGGGTTACTGAGCCATCAGAATTCTTGGTAGCTTTAACATCCCCATTTTGACCTGGAAGATTGTTAATGGTTGTGATAGTCGTGGTGGTTGACGTACCAGTAGAAGCATCCTTACCGCCATTCTCCAATGACTTCAAGTTTGAGTTAGGATCCTTAGGGTTCGTGCCATTCAAAATTTCTTGCAGATCAGTATCACCGTCACCATCGGTATCTTTACTGCCTGAGTTAGTATCTAGGATAGTTTCAAAACTGTCTGGGAGACCATCGCCATCAGTGTCTTTAGCATTAGCATTACCATTGTCGGTAGGGTCAGCATTGTTAGTGATGTTAGTAATGTTAGTGATGTTGGTAGTAGAGCCAGCAGTATTCTTCGTATCATTTGAGTTGTTATATGGATTAACAACTATGTTACTGCCATCTGGGTTAGTGATACTTAATGAACCATCAGGAAGAACAGTGTAAGCTCCACCATTTGATAAGGAACCCGTGTCACCAGTTTTAACGGTTATTTCACCATCATCGGTCTTAAGAGTTTCAGTATTGTCAGGATTCCTGTTAAAAGTAATTATATGAGTCTTGCCATCCTTACCAGCTGGTAATGTAATATCAGCGCTTGCAGGACCAGTTTTATCATCTGGTAATGTAGTATCAGCTTTTGCAGGCCCAGTTGTATCGTCGGTATTACTTGGAACAGTATTAATAATATTCCAGGTATCTGCAATACCATCGCCATTAGTATCTTTATCAGTTACAGTAGGTTGCCCAGTTTGGTCTGTAGTAGCCTGGCTTGACTTAATGTTGTACTTGTTACCATTTGGATCAACAAAGGTAAACGTGCCATCTGAGTTAGTGGTAAAGCTACCACCGCCTGGTAATGTAACAGTGTTAGTAGGTGCTTTAGCAGTAGTATCAGGAGTACTTGAATCGTCGCTTTGTGGATCAATTGACGTTGCATCAACAAGTGTCTTAAATTGAGCATCAGTTGAGCTGCCATTGTCCGGCTTTACAGACGCTTGCGATTGTTCCTGTGCAACAGGTGCTGCTGGCGTAACTGCCTTGTCAGCTGGTTGCGCTATATTCGCTGCTGGATTAGTCGCCTTTTTAGCTGGTTGCGTTGTATTCAAAGCTGGCGTAGCTGTTTTATCAGCTGGTTGTGTTGCATCTGAAGCTGGCGTAGCTGTCTTGTCAGCCGGTTGCGTTGTATCTGGAGCTGGCGTAGCTGCCTTGTCAGCTGGTTGCGTTGTATCTGGAGCTGGCATGGCTGCCTTGTCGGTCGGTTGCGTTGTATCTGAAGTTGGCGTAGCTGCCTTGTCGGTTGATTGTTCTGTGGCCGATGGTACAGGTGCAGTTGTCCTTAAAGTTGTCGAATTACCATTACCAGTATCATCCCCCGTTACAGGCTGTTGCTGTGACGTTGGTGTTGTATCAGCCGTTTTAGCTGATGCTTGAGTTGATGTCAGCCCAAGTAAGCCAGCACTTAATGTAAATGTAGCAACCCCAGCAAAAAGCCACATTCTTCCTGCCTTATACATTCGATAATGTAGTAGCGTTGATTGGTTTTCTAAAGCTAACTTACGATTATTCTTAGATAAGTTTTTTGAGCCTTTTCCCATAATATTTCCCCCTCAATAATGAGATATTAACAAAAAAGAAGCAAAAACAACACTTTATCTTATACAGCCATATACTACAACAGAAATAACTTTAATTAAAGCCTAATTTACAAGATTTTCGACTAATTTTTGGTTGAAAAATAGGGTGTGATTGAACACGTTCCATCAGCTCCGTCACTACAGAAAGTTATGGTTTCTTACTATAAATAAGTATACAAAAAAACGGCCATTCTCTTCACTGAAAGAATGGCCGTTTGAATTTTAATTAGCGTTTAAACAGTTTAGATGATTATTTTTGAACCTGTTTGATCAACTTTTGAACAGCCTGTGCTTGGAACTCACCTGTCAATTGCTTTTGCAGTTTAGCCTGATCAGCTTTTGACATGGTTGGGTTCTTCATCATAGCAGCTTGCATCCCCTTCATCACGAAGGCCTTACCTTGTTGCTGTAGCTGTGCTTGATAAGTCTTGTTCTTCATTTGTTTTTGAAGAGCTTTAGACTGAGCAACTGAGAGCACAAGCCAGTTCTTGTTAACTTCGATCTTGTTTGTCCGCTTAACGAACTTGTGGTTTTCGCCAGTGAAGGCAAACCAGAATTTGGCAGCATTATTCTTATAACGCCAACGGGTAACCGTGGTCGTCATCTGAGTGGTGCCATTGATCCGAGTTAACTTATTCTTTGTATCGCTATTAGCCTGAGTATGAACTGGCTTCTTAGCTTTTTCACTGTTCTTGTAAATGTAGACTTGATGACTGTTCTTTGAGCCAATTGGCTGGTAAAGAATCATTGACATCTGCTTGTTAGGACTGACGGAATAGATATTCTTCGTCGTAGTCGTTGTATATTGTTCCAAGCCGTAATGATCTTGCCAGTTTTTAACAGCATAAACGCTGGAGACAACTAACCCTAGAAGGGACAAAATCGTTAAAGTAATACTGACAGCATTGTTTTCAATATAGATGAAGAAAACGAAAGCTAAAACGGCAAAGAGTCCAAGTAAAATTAAGATCATTTGCTTTCACCCCCATTTTTTTCAACGTAATCACTAGCATTACCACGGTTCTTCATGAAGAGGGCGGTGATCACAGCTAAGAGACAGAAGACTGCTGCAGCAATAAAGGCTGCGTGATAACCATTTAAAGTAGCGTTAATGGCATGATCTTTGTATACTAATGGATCAGTCTTCAACAAGTGCTTACTTGGCATATTGTCATTAGTAACGTTAGTCAAGATACTGATCAAGATGGCAGTACCCACTGAACTGGCAATTTGACGTTGCGTGTTGTTCACGGCAGTCCCATGACCGATCAAGTTCACTGGTAAAGCGTTCATACCAACAGTAGTTGCAGGCATCATAGCCATTGAAATACCGAACATCCGAACCGCATAAAGAATGATGATGTAGGCAGTTGGTGTGTCCTTGGTAATAAAGATGAATGGAATTGAACCTAATGTTAAGAGCGTCATACCCATGATAGACAGGCGTTTAGCACCATAACGGTCAACGGCACGGCCCGTAATTGGACTCATGATGGCCATCATAACGGCACCAAATAACAGCGTTAATCCTGAATGGAATGCTGACATACCTTTAACAATTTGCAGGTACAAAGGAATGACCATTTCAACACCAACCATGGCCATCATTGAGATTGAACTCAAGATTGCCGAAATCATGAATGGCTTTGAACGATAAACCCGCATTTCCAAGAAAGGATCATCCATCTTCAGTTGACGCCAAACGAATAAGCCAACGAAAATCACACCGATAATTAATGAGACGATAACCGTTGTACTGCCCCAGCCATCGTTACCAACTGATGAGAAGCCGTAGAGAACACTACCGAACCCAATCGTTGACAGGATAACTGAAAGCACATCGATGCCTTCCTTTTTCGTTTCCAGAACTGGATGCATAAAGAAGAGACTACCAATAATAACTAAAGCTAGGAATGGTAATGTCATTCCGAATAAATCACGCCAGGTGAAGCTATCAATAACCCATCCAGAAAGTGTTGGACCAATGGCAGGTGCCACACCGATAACGATACCGGCAAGTCCCATGGCAGTCCCACGCTTTTCTGGCGGGAAGACTGACAACATAATAGTTTGCAGGAGTGGCATGGTTACACCAACACCAACACCTTGAAGCAAACGACCTGTTAACAGAATGCCAAAGTTAGACGTTGGTGCCGTATAAGCGACCAACGTGCCAGCGAAGAAAATCGTCATTGCAACAATGTATAACCACTTGGTATTAAAACGTGTACTTAACCAAGCACTGATTGGGATCATAATCCCGTTAACCAGCATAAATCCGGTAGTTAACCACTGAACGGTCGCAGTTGAAACGTTGAACGCGTTCATTAAGGTCGGAAATGCTGTAGATAAAATAGTTTGATTGAGGACCGTAAAGAAAGTACCGACCAATAAAACAATGATCAATAACCCTCTGTTATAGGATTTCCCCTTTGTGTCGACTGCGTTACCCACTAATTAAAACCTTCTTTTCTTTTTATGTTTACTTTTAAACGACTGACAACTACTATAATAACTTGAAAGGTATTTGTCAACTATCTTGACAAATTTATTTGATTATATATACTAGTCATTATGAAATCGGATGAATATATTACTAAATCTAACAACTAGAATCCTATTCTAATAGGAAAGAAAACCGTTACATTAAGTAAATAGGGAAAAGAGGAATTTTTTTGGACACTGAGGAACACGATGCATTTAAAGCTTTTAGTCAAAAAGTAAACTGGCACCTTGGTATCGGTGATGTGGCAGCCGCTACCGGTGTATCACAGAGTCAATTGAGATACTGGGAACAAAAAGGCTTCATTGAGAGTGAAAAAGTGAATGGGCAGAACCGAAAATATTCATATGACATGCTCATCCGGGTCTTCATGATCAACAGTTTTATTAAAGAAGGCTTCACTTTAGCCGCTGCTGTAAAGCGGGCATCAGAACATCGCGAAACGATGAAACTATTGAGACAATCCATGATTGACCGTTTCCAAGGGATTGAAAAAGTCGATGGTTATCCCGCGGTCAATCTGGGCTACATGGATGATGAGCATACTAAGGTGCTCTATCTGGTCGTTAAAGAAAACGGTACTGACATTAAAATCGTCCCGAAAAACTAATATGAACTGTTTAAAAAGGAGTTTCCAGTCATTCACTGGAAACCCCTTTTTTGATTATCTACCTTGTTACCGTCACATCACCATTCGACGAATTCAGTTGGAAGGTTTGACCATTTGATTTAGCCTTGCCGTAATTATTCTGACTCTTTCCGTAAATGGCAGTATCACCATTGGAACTGCTGGCGTGAATTGCTGTGCCATTTCGTGGCATGATTCGAGCCGTTACATCACCATTACCGGAATCCGCTGTCAGCATATTGTTAACGTCTTGATCTTCAAGGTTAAGATTCCCTTGAGCGCTAGTCACCGTCAAATTCTGCCAACGATTATGACTCAACATCACATCACCATCGCTTGAGCGAACCCGGCTGTCGGCCTGATCAAACCGACTGTTACGAATCGTCACATCGCCGGCAGAATTAAGGTTCAAACCTTTATTATAAGTGACATTATCCATGTTGGTATCACCATAAGTTTCATGCAGTAACACCAAGGATTTCGAAATAGTCACATTTGAAAGGTTTAAATCCCCATTGCTAGTATTTTTAAAATTTTCAATGGCTAAATCAGCAACGGTTAAACTCATTTCTCTACGATTATCGATAGTTTTGATCTGCGTTTTCTTTGGTACCGTCACTTCAATCTTTGGTGAGCCCATATTCGTATTAAAGTCCCCCAGCATAACGTGCGTTTTAGCACCACTTGAAATGGTCAGTTCATTCCCTATGACGCTGGTTTTAATCTGATCACTCTTATTACCATGCACCGTCACTTTTGCCACGTTGCCACGGTGAACCGAAACGGGGCCGTAGACGTCGGCATCAATCTTAACGGTATCAACCCGGTTAATTTCACGAGTTTGGGTGATTTTTTCGTCAGTCTTTAACCCGTTATCCCAGTAAACCGACTTAACGCCGCCCTTACCGATACCAACCGCCAGCATGATACCGCCAACAATCAAGATGATGAGTCCAGTAAAGAAAGTCTTTTTCATTTTTGGTCACGCTCCTTTTCTGCCTGGTTGCGAGAGGTTAACTTACCATATAACCAACGACTGAAGGATAAGGTCACGTGGATTGCACCACGAATTAACCAGTTGAATGCTGGAATCAACGCGATGAAGAGCCCGATAACCATTAACCCGCCACCGATATACACTAATCCGGTTGTAAACGACTGACCGATAATACCAATTCCAACGCCAAGTACAACTATTCCGGCGACGACTAAAGCAACGATCGTCACGATGATGGCAAAAATAATTGCTGCAGCTCCGACCATCACACCAAACAAAGTTGCCAACACAGCAATGGCGATGGGAATCGTTAGGGGTGTGGACAAAATGGCCAACAGAATTAGCCAAATCGTGCGAACTTGACGGCGTGAATGGGCTGCTCGACCACTCATAGTCTGACCCTCTTCTTCAGGGGAATCCAATAACCGAATCGAGTAATCAGCCAGAACTTTTCGCGCTAACTGACGTGGTGATCCTAGCTCAGCTACAGCAGCTTCGTATGTCTCAAACCCACCATCCGCTAAGTATTCCGCGTAAAAGTTCACAACTTCATCCAGTTCATCTTCACTCAGCTGATTGAGATAAGCTTTAAACTCCGCGATGTATTTATCCATGATTATTTTCATCCCCTAACATTGAATCGATACCTAACTTAAAGTCTTGCCACTCTTTTTGAATTGTTGCCAAACGCGCTTTTCCATCCGCCGTGATCTGATAATAACGCCGGTTACGACCCTGATATGGCTCATCATAAGTCGTTAGCCAACCGTTTTTCTTCAGCCGCCGCAGTACTGGGTACATAGTGGACTCAGATACCGTGATGGCTTGCTGAACCCGTTGCGTCAGCGCGTAACCGTAGTAGTCTTGCTGCGCCAAGATTGCCAGCACACTGCCATCTAATAATTCAGAACTGACTTGTATGGCCATACCGTTTACCTCCTACAATATTATACGTCATATAATATGATTCCAAACACAGTGTACTTGAGTTAATAGATCTTGTCAATTATAAGATGGCTGATTATCGTAAAAGAGATATAATAGACTAAGCAAACTTCAAGGAGGAAACTATTATGACCACCAAAGAAACCTACACTTACGTTTTAGAAAACGCCATGAACTTGGCTTTAGCCACCGAATCATTGGCAGGCCACACGCCTAATGTCCGGACCGTTAACTTTTTATATTTCCCCGAAGAATCCGAAAACACCGTGTACATTGCAACTGCAAAAGATGACGATAAGGTTAAGGAAATTGCGGCTAACCCGCACGTTTCATTTACAACCACACCACTTTCAGTTGAAGATTCCAGCACGGTCAGAGTCACTGGTGCTGATACCAAGATGGTAAACGAACGTCGCAACGAGCTGTTCGTCACCATGGACAAAAAGTACGCCAGCTTCTCAGTCTTTGATCAAAAGGCGCGCGACAACATGAACGTTTATGCTGTCACCTTTAACGAAGCGGAAGTCTTTGGCCACGGGATTCATAAAATTTCTTTTGACTAACTCTTTTCAAACCAAATAAAATAAGCCTGCTATTTCGCCGTCAATGGCTGAAAAAGCAGGCTTATTTTGTTTGATTTATTTCTCTTCAAGTGTCTGATAAATCGTATGCAGACCACTCAACAAGTCATTCTTACTCATCACTAACGGTGGTAACAAACGTAACGTGTTACCGACTGCTGAAAGTGTCAGCAGTCCTTTTTTGTGTAGCGCTTTAATAACGTCGTTGACAGCTAGATCATCGGTCAAATGAATTCCAATCATCAAACCTCGACCACTGACTGATTTAACGACTTTTAAGTCATCAAAGCGATCCAGTTCAGCCCAAACAGCCCCTGCTTTATCCTGAACTTTTTCCAAAAAAGCTGGCGTTAGCTGAGTCAAAACAGCTTGTGCAGCGGCCATTGTTAGTGGATTGCCGGCAAAGGTTGAACCGTGAGTACCTGGACCAAAAGCTGATCCCAGTTTAGCTTTACCAATCATGGCACCCACGGGTAACCCGTTAGCCAAGGCTTTAGCCGAAGTCACAATGTCGGGATCCAAGCCAACCCCTTGATAGGCAAACTTGTAGCCAGTCCGGCCAATACCAGTCTGCACTTCATCCACAATGAATAAAGTGTTCGTTTTCTGGCATTTATCCTGAACCGCGTGCAACCAGTCTTGGTCACCAACGATGACGCCACCTTCACCTTGAATCACTTCGAGGATCACCGCAGCCAAATCATCCGTAATGGCATCCAAAGAACTCATGTCGTTGTAGTCCGCAAAACTAATGTCTGGGACCAATGGCGCAAACCCTTCTTTAATGTGGTCATTGCCAGTCATAGACATTGAACCATACGTCCGACCATGAAATGAATGGTTGAATGACAGTATCTTTGATTTACCTGTGGCTTTACGAGCCAGCTTTAGGGCAGCTTCATTAGCCTCCGTACCAGAATTAGCAAAGAAGACTAACTTATCTTCGTCGCCAACTAAGAGTTCAGCAACGGCTTCTTGCAGATGGTTTTGATAGAGGTTAGAAATATGCCATATTTTGGTAAGTTGCACGTTCACAGCGTTTTGAATCTTAGTGTTTTGATAGCCAAAGTTGCAAACGCCGATACCTGAAGTGAAATCTAAGTAGTCTTGGCCCTGATCATCTGTAATAACGACGCCATTGCCAGAAATCGGTTCAAACGAAAACCGGTCATAAGTTGGAAATACGTGTGTCATACTCATTTCAATCGGTTACCTCCATTTTTAAAGTTGTTCCAGGATGGGTTAATTGATCCGTGATGCATACCGCGTGAACCCCGGCATGAACAGCTTCAACCGCTGCTGAGAGTTTCGGTTGCATCCCATCTGTAATCACTTTGTCTTCAATTAGTTGTGGTAGGTCTTGTGGAATCATCGCAGAAATGACTTTACCATTTTTTAAAACGCCGGGAACGTCCGTCAGCAAATAAAGCTGGCTGGCTTTTAAAACCCGCGCAACATCCGCAGCCGCCGTATCAGCGTTCACGTTCAGCCATTCGCCATCTCGAGTGAGGGCAAGCGGTGCTAAAACGCCGATTTGACCACTCAGAATCTTAGAAAGGGCCAGTTCATTTACGCCAGTAATACTGCCTACCGCACCGTATTTAGCTTGATCGACATACGTTCCCGTCAGTAATTGCTGGTCAGAAGCATTCAAACCAATCGCAGCCAAGCCTTCGTGAGCCAACCGCATCAATAATGCGGGTTGGGTATTGCCTAACAACACCATTTTTGTTAGCGATAAAGTTTCTTCATCCGTAACCCGGATACCGTTTTTCTTAACGGTGGGAATATTCAATTTCGCTGACAACTTAGAGATTTGCGGACCGCCACCGTGAATCAATAACACTTTTTTACCGGCTTGACGCCATTGACGCAACTGCTCGAAGAAGTCGCTGTTCAGTTTTGAAATGGCGTTGCCGCCAATTTTAACAATGATAAGATTCACGATTCGCACTCCCTTTTAAGTATGATAACTGGCATTGATTTTGACGTAATTATAAGTTAAATCACAACCCCAGGCTTGGCCTGAAGCTGAACCAACGTGTAAGTTAACGTCAATAACGACTTTGTTAGCCCCCATACTATCACTTGCTGCCTGCTGGTCAAAGGGTAAACCCAAACTATCTTCAACCATTTTAATACCGTTGACTTCAATATCCACGTGTTCAATATCCACGTGGGCGTTGGTCATCCCAATGGTAGAGATGATCCGGCCCCAGTTAGGGTCTTGCCCAAAGATGGCGGCTTTCACCAAGTTGGAACCGACGATTGCCTTAGCAACTTCTTGGCCTTCAAGGTCGCTGAATGCACCCTCAACGTTGCATTCTACCAACTTAGTAGCACCTTCACCATCTGCAGCAATCTGCTTGGCTAATTCTTGCAAAACCAAATGCAGGCCAGCTTGGAAAATTGAAAAGTCAGCATCATCGGTACTGGCCAACTTAGGTGCGCCAGCCATACCGTTCGCCATGACCACAACCATGTCGTTGGTAGAAGTGTCGCCATCAACAGTGATTTGATTAAACGTCGTGTCAACGTTTTGACTTAAGGTCTGTTGCAGGAGTTCACCATCGATACCAGCATCGGTTGTCACAAAGCCCAGCATCGTGGCCATCTTAGGATGAATCATTCCTGACCCTTTTGCGAAACCGGTGATAGTGACCGTTTTGCCACCCATTTTAATTTGAACGCAGGCCTGCTTAGGCTTTTTGTCAGTGGTCATAACAGCCTTTGTCACGTTGTCATCGTGATGCGGGCTTAATTTTTCAATTCCCGCCGTTACCTTATCCATTGGTAATTGGGCGCCAATTAATCCCGTGGAAGCCACACCGACTAAGTTTAAATCGATGCCTAATTTTTCGCTCATCAATTTCTGTTCAGTCAGAGCATTCTGTTCACCTTGCTTACCCGTACACGAGTTAGCACAGGCGCTATTCATAACAACGGCTTGCAACTGATGATCTTGGTTAATCGTATTCTTGGTGAGTTTGGTTGGTGCCGCCTGAAATTTATTGGTGGTGTATGTACCGGCAGCACTGGCTGGTACTTCAGAAACAAGGTAGCCAAAGTCTAGTTTGTCACTCACACCAAGCCCCATCTCAATGCCATCGTTATAGTATCCTGTGGGCCATTGGAAATTTGTTAATGTCACTTCATCGGTTTTTATCATACGCGTTCTTCTTTCTCATTCTCAATTTTTGGTTTTAAACAAAGGCTGGTAAGGTTGGCAGCCCTGTCGTTTCAGTTAAATTAAACAAGTGATTGAAGTTTTGAACCGCCTGTCCAGCGGCACCCTTCATTAAATTATCAATAACACTGATCACCATTACGGTCTGAGTAATCGGATTGTAGACAACACCGATATCACAGTTGTTTGTGCCAACGACTTCTTTTAGATCCGGTGTTGTTCCGTCCAAGACGTGAACAAAATTCGAATCTGCGTAATCCTGGTTGAAAGCCGCCATCAGTTTTTCCTGATCAACACCCGGTTTAACTTTGGCGTAGATGCTTGCCATCAAGCCAGTGGTGAGTGGTAACAGCGTGGTACTGAACTGAATCGCGTTAACGGATCCGTTCCACTTTTTGAGTTGAGCGACGATTTCTGGAATGTGTTTGTGGGTGTTCAATCCATAAAGCTGCAAGTTATCGTTAGTCGCCGTGAAGTGGGTGATTGCTGTTAGCTTCTTGCCAGCACCGGATGTACCTGATTTGGCATCCACCACGATGGTATCTGGATCAATCAAATCACTTTGAACCATGGGAGCTAAACCTAGGAGCGTTGCGGTTGCGTAACAGCCTGGGTTAGCAATGTAATTGGTTCCCGATTGATAAAAATCAGCTAGACTGTAAGTTGCTTTTTGCAAATGTTCAGCTGATGCAGCTGGTTTGTGATACCACTTCTCATACTCTGCCGGATCTGGTAAACGATAATCGCCAGACAAATCAATGACTGGAAAATCAGCATCGATAAAGTCACTAGCGAGTTGACTTGAAACCCCAGCGGAAGTTGCAAAGAAGACCGCTGCATTGTCCGCCATGATCTTTTGCGGATCAAACTTTTGAATCTTGATGTGTTGTCCATGAAAACCCGGAATCAATTCATCGAGATAGCGGACCTCACCATCTTTCCCTTCATCTTGATGTCCATATAAATTAATTTGGTCGATTGCCGGGTGCTTAGCGAGCAACGTGTAAAGCACTGTGCCACTGTAGCCGGTAACGCCTACTATCGCAACGTCCATTGGTTTCACCTCACAAATTTTTTGTTGTTATTTCGTATGCGTCTTACTATAGGCGCATCATTTAAAAAATGCAATATTTTTTATTGAATTTATCAAAAAAAGCCTAATTTATGTATATTATCTACATTTTTAATGCTAATATACATTTATTTTTGAATAATAAGCACTAAAAACAGATGGACAAATTCGGCTTAACTTTCCTTTTAATAATTGTTAGCGTTTACAATAAAAGTTTCATTTCTAAACTCGATTTATGACCAAACGACAGTCATATAATAATCTGTTATAATATAATTCAAATACTAGATATGAGATGATCAATCATGAATATTGAACGCTTTATCAAAGCGCGTAAAGCGATGGATCTATCACAGGCTGAACTCTGTGATGGCATTTGTACGCAAGCGACGCTAAGTAAATTTGAAAATTCCGGTAAGGCACCTGCGATTCGCATCTTGACGCAGCTCTGTGCCCGTTTAAATTTAACACTTGATGACGTTTTTCCAGTTAATCCGCCAGCTCAGTCAGAAGCTAACCAGCTACTGGATCAAGCTGAATATAAACTGATTACGAGTGAATACGATAGTGCTAACGATGACCTCGATCAGGTTGATTTTGAAAATCTGTCACTTCATGGTCAGATGCAGTATTACTTTGTGAAGGGCTATTTATCAGCGTTACTGGAAAAACCAATTGCTGATACCCTGTACTACTTCAACTTGATTCTTAACGATTTGGATGATAGCCATAGTACGATTTTTACTCAACTGGCTTATACCGGAAGTGGTATCGCCTACGGACATAATAATGAGAATCAGAAAAGTGAATTTTACTTTCAGAAGGTCTTTGAAGGGTTACACATCCTGCCGTTGACCGATAATAAAGCCATTTGGCGTGCGCTGAACATGGTCTTTTATACCGCTGAGTATTTTGCCCACGTCAAAGACTACAAAACCAGTGATTCATTATTACAGTATGGCTATGAAATTTGCGCGAATAATCACGTCACTTATTATTCAGCACGCATCTGTTTCCGTCGTGCTCAAAACGCCATTGCTGAGGGCAAGGATAGTGATACGATCACTGATCTGTTGAATGATGCTAAAGCCTTCGCTCGAATGAATGATAACCAGAAGCTGTTGGCGCGTATTGAAAATACTAACGTTAAGTGAAATGCGAGAGAGTGTGACATAACTCGGTAGATTCCAGAATTTAACACAAAAAATACGTATTCCGACGAATTTTGTCGGAATGCGTATTTTTTGTGTTAAATGGCCGGAATCTGAGTTGTGGAGCCATTTTAGGCTAGATTAAAGTATTGAACTAAAGTAAATTTTAAATTGTATTTCAGTTAAGAAATCGGATGAAACTCTTACCAATATAGACTGGTGTCATCGTCTCTTCTTTGATTTTTTTAGATTGTCGAAACGTGCTTAGGGGAGCAGAGACTTGCACGTAAGTAACTTATGGTAAAAATCCAAGTTCGGGATTTCCACCATAAGTTACTTACGCTCCAGTCTCTAACCGCTCCCCTTCACACTCTGTTTTTGAAACGTGCTACAGCAAGGCAGACAGCTGCATGTAAGTCAAGCCCCTCACAAATCCCAGACCCATGGATTTATGAGGGGCTTGACTTACACTCCGCTATCTAAACGCCTTGCTTCCGCACTCTATTTTACAATAATCGTCGACACTTCTGCTTCTCTCATAATCGCACCTGCCACATGGCCAATTCTTAAATGACCCCGCCGCCTATGCGACCCCAACAGAACCAAATCTGGCTTGAAGTCTGGAATAATTTCCTCCAAAATGACCCGCTCCGGTTTCCCTTCACCGATCAATGGTTTGACTTCCCTTACGCCAAACGCTCTTGCTTTACCCACGTACGTATTTAGATCATGATAAATATCATCTCTACGCGACTTAATAATGTCTGGTGACAATGATTGATAAATGTTCATGTCACCTGTCTCCATCACCGACACAATTCCCAGGGTGATATCAAACGTCCGGGCCAACGTGCAGGCGTAATTAAACGCCTTACGCGATGACTCATCATCGTCATCGTCCACAGCCAATAACAGCCGTTGATAACTCATTTCTTCCGCTTCAAAATCGTCTTCTGTCAGCATAATGCCCTCCTAGTCTATTGCCACGAGTAATTCTGTTTCTCTGAAATAACTATAACATTCATGGACTAGAAAACAAGCATTATTTAGGTTAACCAAACAATTTATTTTTATTTTATTTATTTAAAGACTATCTGAATTAACAGAGTGGATAGATATTAAGCTTACAGTGAAAGTCTGCCCATTAACATCATTGCAACGGTAATCACCGCACCACTGAAAATCAAAATCGATGCTGACCACTCCAGCCGGTTCAAGTAGTGCCCAGTATTAGTTTTCAAAGTTAAGGCGTAGAGAATTATTCCCGGCACATAAACCACTAAGCAGATAAACAGATACTGCAGGCCAGACAAGGTGATCCCCACCAACTGAAATGTGAGTGCAGCGATACCGATCCACATCTGCAGCCGGTTACCCTTGGTACTGCGGTTCTGCCAAGAATACTTGATCTGATATGCCGCCACGATAATGTAGCACACCACGATTGAAGCAGTACACAAACTGTACGCGAACTCATAGGCCTTCTCAGCAAAAATGAGGATAATCATGAACCCTTGCACCATGCAGGCGGTGGTCATCAGGGCCAAGGTAGGCACGCCATGCTTATTCTTTTTAGCAAACCGCTTGGGCAATAATCCCTGTTCCGCCATCATACCTAGAGTTTCGGCTGGTAACATGGTCCAAGACAGCCAGGCGCCCAGAATCGAGATCAGGAGACCAATACTGATAAAACTACCGCCCCACTGGCCAACCATTTCTTCAAAAATGTAGACCATAGCGGGCTGTTTCATGGTGACTAACTCTGCACGGGAAAGATAACCATACGGCAGGATTGATGCCAAAACGTAAATCAGCAGTAAGCAACTCACACCGATTAACGTCGACCGACCCGCAATTTTACGACTTTTAGCCCGGGAAGCTAACACGGTTGCTCCTTCAATCCCAACAAAGACCCACATCATAATCATTAAACTACTACGAATTTGCGGGGCAATAGCACCAAGAGTAAAGGTTCCTCTGAAGTTACCCCAAAACTGAGCCGTGAAAATGTGACCATTAAACAGAATAATCGCCACAATGATAAACGTTAAGATGGGAATTAATTTGCAGACCGTTATGATGGTGTTCATCAAAGCCGCACTTTCAATCCCATGATTAACCAAAAGTGTCAGTGACCAAGCAAGTACACTGGCTACCAGAATCGATATGGGACTATTACCTCGCTGAAAGACGGGGAAAAAGTACCCTAACGTACTCATAAATACAGTAGCAAACGCCACGTTGCCTAACCAGGCTGACATCCAGTAGCCCCATCCGCTGATAAACCCAACGAAAGAGCCAAAACCCGCTTTACCATACGAAAAAATACCTTCTAAGTCAGAACGTTTATTCAATAAATTATTTAAACAGGACGCTAACATTAAAATTCCGAACCCAACGATCGCCCAGGATATCATCGCTGCCCCTGGGGATGCAGCGACAGCAAGATCACTGCTCAATGCAAAAATACCGGAGCCAATCGCTGTCGTTACAACCATGGCAGTAAGTGAAACACCGTTGATTTTGTGAGCTTGTGATGCCATAGGATTTCCCTCATTTCTTGGGGTGAATGTATATCATATGCATTCACTCTTCTTTGTATAGGTTTAGTTTACCTGAGTAAAGTTAATAATTTATGGGGAAAATATGAAAATTCTTCAATCTTAAACAATTAATATTTATGAAAACTAGTAAAATCCGTGTAATTGTTTAGTTTCCGGCATTCTTACTGTATATATGCAGAATATGAATGTATAATTTGTGAATGTAATCCCTTACAACCTTTAGTCCAAGGGGTTTATTTCCTGCATAAATTTACTAATAACATAAAAATGGCAACTATCGCTACAGATAGTTACCATTTTCTTATATTTCTATTTCTCTAAGTAAGCTCTCGTGTAATCATTCTCACCAACTGGGTGATATTCAATGCCCTTCAACTTAGGATTGACCAAGTGACTTTCAACCATTGAGTACAAAGGCACCACTGGCATGTTTTCGTTCAAACGACTTTGGGCGGTTCTCATATCCTTCCAGTAAGCCCCTTCGTTAGCAGCATTGGAAGTTGTAGCGTCCTTCATAGCTGCGTTGAATTGCGGATCTTGATAGTGCGCGTAATTTTGCGGATTATCCTTCGTCAAGATTGAGAAGAAGTTTTCTGGATCCCCAAAGTCAGCCAACCACAACGTTTGATCAAAATCAAATGAACCAGCTGTTTCCTTACCGTTAGCAGCTTTCGAAGGTAAGTTTTCGGTGCTGACCTTGACGTTGCCTAAGTTTTGCTTCAACGTTCCCTGAACATACTGAGAAACGTTCTTATCTGAAGTATCGTCAAGGCCAACAAGGGTCAAATTAACCGTACCCTTTAAATGAGCTTCCTGTAAACCTTGCTTCCAAAGTTCTTTAGCCTTAGCAACGTTATACGTTTCCTTTGGTGTCATTTCAGTTGCAAAATCCTTACCCGTTGTTGGATCAGTTGCTAAACCTCTTGCAACATAAGTATAAGCAGGCTTTGAGCCATCCGCCAAAACGTCCTTCGTCAAATGGTTCCGGTCAACAGCCAAAGAAACGGCCTGACGGAGCTTCTGATTGTTAAACGGTTTGCCAGCCTTATTGTTCAACCGTAGATAATAAGTACCAGCTTTTTGAACGTGTTGCAAGTCCTTATCCTTTTGCATACCTTGAGCAGTAACCCCAGTGATTGTGGCATCATCCAGTTGCCCTTTAGCAAACAAGTTGTGTGCTGTGTTAGCATCCTTAACCACTTGCATGTCGATTTCCTTTAGATGAACTGCTTTTGGATCATAGTAGTTCGGATTGCGTAACAGCTTCCAATTATCGTTGGTTCCAGTCCAGCCAGTCACCTTGAAGGGGCCATCGGAAACCACACGGTCAGAATTGGTACCGTACTTACTGCCATACTTCTGAACCACTTTTGAATCTTGTGGGAAGAAGGCAGGCAAAATCATCATCTTGCTGAAGTAAGGCATTGGGTGCTCCAAATTAACCTGTAGTGTATGGGAATTCACTGCTTTAGCACCTAACTCAGAAGGCGACATCTTACCATTACTGATTTGATCAGCATTCTGGATACCAGAGAAGATGTAGTTGTAGCCGGACTTCGACTTGTCAGATACTGACCGTTGCCAAGACTTAACGAAATCTTCGGCTGTGACATCATCACCGTTACTCCACTTGGCGTTTGGTCGTAGATGGAAGGTGTAAGTTTTGCCGTCGTTAGTTGGCTTAACCACCGATTCCGCGATCCCAGGCGCTACTTTATTGTTGCTATCCTGACGGTACAAACCTTCAAAACTATTTTCCAAAACGTTCCACATGGTGAGGTCAGCATAATTTGAATTATCCAACGACACCAAGTCGGTATTTTGCATCAATGAAATTTTATCGGTACTGCTACTTGCACTGCTGTCTCCGGCCTTGCCGGCTGCACTGGAACAAGCCGCCAAAATCACTGATAACGCTAACGCTAAACCGCCTAATAAAACTTTATTTTTCCGCATATGTATGTCCCCCTGCTTCTTGTACTACTTTAAATTTATGTGTTTCCACGTCATCCAGAAATTCTCCTAATGTGTGAAAAAAGGCTTTGGGATTGTCGGTGCTGTGGCAATGCCCAGCATCCGGTGTATAAACTAACCGTGAATTCTGCATTTCCCGGTGCATCCGTTCTGCTGCATCTAACGGCATAGTATCGTGATCGCCAAACGTAAGTAATGTGGGTGTTTTAATCTTATGTGTATCCGCTCGGCGATCCCACTCGGTCAGCTTGCCGACCATCACAAATTCATTGTCACCTTGGAAATAGTTATAAACTGGTGTCGCCATTGTCTCAACGTTGTGACGAAAACCATTTTCAGGATGACGCATAGCAAAATTCCGGTTCAAAACATCAACTAATTCACGGTACTTTGGATCATCAAAGCGCTTGTCCGTTTCAACTTCCTTCATGTATCGAACTTGCCTTGGTGTCAGTGTTTCTTCACGTTCGCGATTCACGTTAACTATGTATTCATCTAGGTTATCGATCATACTCATAATGATCAAACCCTTTAAGTGTTCCGGATAATGAAGCGCGTACTCCTGTGCTAATAAGCCACCCCACGAATGACCTAATAAGTAAAATTGATCCAACCCAAGCTTTTTTCTGACCTCCTCTAACTCTGACAAATAATAATCAATCGTCAGGTATTTTCGATTCTCAGGCTGTGTATAGTCAGGCTGGTCGGAATAAAACGACCCCAACTGATCATACATGGAAACTCTCACATGGTGCTCTTTAAGATGGTCGGCGAAATCCTCAAACTCCTCGTGAGTGCCACCTGGTCCACCATGCACACACAGCAGATTAACATTCCCCCGACCTACTGTGCGGGTGAACAAATGAAACCCATTATCCAACGTTACGATTCGACTCCCTTGCTGCATCCAAATCACCTCAATAAATATTATTTGTTAAGGCGCATTAAATAACAAAAACGCCCTACAGAGAACTAGTCTCTATAGGGCGTTTCCGCGGTACCACCTATCATTGCTCAACGTTCACACGCTAAGCCTCTCAATCTACAGCTATACAAATAGCGATAGACCGGCGCTTTAATGGGCGCCTCCCAGCTTGGACTCAGTTTTAACTTGGCCCCGGCCGCTCGAAGATGATAGTCATAGCCACACTCATGTCTCCATTCCACCTACTGAAGACTCTCTAGTTTGATCACGGTTATGATGTTTCTTGTCATCACGTTTGTTATTTAATTTGCGTTAACTGCTTTCAACGATTTCCAATTTATTTCTCTTTGCCATAAAAGTCAAATGATATTTACATTTAGTTTTAATTTAAAGTGATTAAAAACCGCGCCAGTACAAGGATCACAAATCAAAAAATTATTTTTGATTTGCCTTTACATAGCCAATCCGATGGTTATACCAGATCTGCCGGAACACATCGTTGGTATTCTCGGTGACCAAGCGTCCCATCACATCACTCGTTTTTAACCCCGTTAACTGGTCCGAAATCACGTATTGCTCTCCGGGTAATAGCTCACCGATCGCTGGTGCACCAGGCTGGGTCGAACCGTATAATGCTACCGATTCATCCCCAATCTTTAAAATCGGTTGCTGCACACCCGCGACGTGAGATTGCTTTAGCCAGACTTTTTGACCACTAAAATAAATAGCAATCCAATCACCTTGCTGGGCAATACAAACAAACTCCTCACCATAACTTGCTCGATATGAAGAAGGGTCTGTTTTGTTGCCAATCACTTTGCTTTTAAGCGTGGGCTGCTGGTATAAATCCACATAGTTGCTGGTAATCCTGATTCCTTGATCGACTTTTACAGGCTGAACAGTTGCCGGATTAATGCCAAGTCGTTGAAACAAATTTTCCCAATCAAAATACCAGCCGGGATCATGGTGCATCTCAACCGCTTTTTCGCGAGTAGGTGCAGCAACGTTATCATGTCCAAGAAGATGGGCACGGTCTAACGGAACATGGTAGCACGCCGACCACTCCTGAATCTGGTCGGCTAATGCATTCATCATTGTTTCGGTGTAGGTTGCTGGATCCTCAATGTACGCTTCTTGCTCAATCCCAAGCGACCGACAGTTTATATCCCAGTTACCCGCATGCCAAGCCACGTTTCCCGGTGCCACCATTTCGGTGCAATGACCATCCGCTTGGCGAATTACAACGTGCGCACTAACCTGGTTGGCGCTTTGAAAACGGGCAATCGTGTCTGAATAACTTAATTCAGTGGCGTGAATCACGATGTAATGTATTCTTACATCAACTGGTCGTTTAGCGTGCGTATAGTTACTTACCAGTGCAGGACGAAACTCAGTCATTTGAATCTGCCAATGAAACAGTTCCTACTAACGTCGGTGCCACCATTCTGATTACATAAACCGTTACGGTAGTGGCGCTGGGATGTGCCTGCTTAATCGCTGCTAAATCCAGCTTGATTCGCCCTTCTTCATCCGCATCAGCATAATCAAAATGCTGCTGTGCGGTGGTATCAAACTGCCCGCCGTCATCAACGGTATAAGCAATCGTCACTGTCTGTTGGTCAAACGGATCAGCCTGTTCAACCATTTTCGGTGTAATGGCAACTGTTTCACCATCCTGACGTAGTGTAAAAGCGGTCCGCTCATCATTGGCAACAAGCTTAACCGACTCTCGGCTAGGCTGCATTAAGCGTTCGTAACCGTGATAGTTACCACCAATGATGTACGCCACTCGTGAATGCCAAGCCTCACTAAACTGTTCAAGCCGATAAAGTCGCTTGGCATCTTCATTACTGTCCGCAAAAGAATCGTTAACGGCAACGTAGTCCACACCGTTCAATTGGGTAAAGCCCGTGACCAGTAATAAGTGGCCGTATGTGCTGCCAATAGCGTTCTCAACATAAGGTAACTCACCGTTATCCGGATCGTTGGTGTACTGTACACTGACGCCAACCGGATAACCCGCTGAAATTTGCCGACGAAGTCCATCAAGACTGGTATAAGCAGTGTATGCCCGGTAACCCATGCTACCCGCCGCCGCGGTACTGAATGACCAGTTACCAAAGCCATCATATGTGATATCTAAATTATGCAACGCTAATTCTTCAGGCAAAATATCAGCATTTTGGCGGTTAAGGGCCATGGAAATCGTGGTTGGGCTGCAGATACCCGGTGCCAGTTTAGGATCCCGAATCTCTTGGGAATACGCTGGTGTCGCAATCACCTTATCGATTGATACTGCATGTTCATCAACCATTAAATCATGGTGAACCGGCATCACACTGGCCGCCACCAATTTAAGCACTGGCGTCTGCTGCGGATTTTCAGAGTACAAATGAACCCGTAACTGTGCCTTAGTTCCAACGCCATTTTTAACCGTTAACGTATCCGTATCGATACCGGCAATGGAATCTTCCCTATCCTGTTTGACACTGGCGCTTAACACCTTGGTCGACCAGCGACCCCAACTATGCCAAGCTGACCAGCGCTCACCCTGATTAATCCGAGCTTCGACTTGAACCGCGGTTCCTTCCGGCGTTAAGGCGTTCCAAGAGGCCACCAATTGTTTAAATTGCGGTAAATCAAATACCGGCGTGGTTAAACTTCCCTCACTCACGTATTCATTCTCACTTTGTTCAAGTACCAAAGCCGTCTTGTCAGCCGCAGCCAAAGTCAAATGATCGGTAAATTCACCTAAATCGATGGCTGAAAAATCGTCAAATATTTTGGTGTTCGGCTTTCTAGCCGGTGCCTGAACCGTTTTGTCTCGTCTATAGTAAAGGGCTAGTAAACCTGCTGCTAACCCAATCGTTGTCCCAAAAAGAAATTTTGATAGTTTCACAGTTTTATCCCCGCTTTAATGATTAGTTAGTTTATTGACAGTAGTTATTCTGAATGTGTACAAAGTATACCATAATGTCCAGTAGGTGTTTATCAAACGCTTATCCAGATTTTTTTAAATTTTCCTTGTCGCCTTAATCATTAGAGACTCATGGGGCTTTGAGCCCCGTCTCTCATCTTTTTCACATTTTAGTGTTGACATGGTTCAATCCTGGGTGTAGATTGATACCAATCATTAAATTTAGATGAAAGGCGTTGACGAGAAACATCAACTCCATTTCGGATATAGAGAGTTGCCGGCTGGTGCAAGGCAATGACGAATGGACGCGATGATCATCTCCGAGCTGTGTGCCGAACCGGCTAGACCGTAGTAGAACACATTGGGTGCACCCATTATCGTGCCAAACGTATCGCAGTTAATGCCGTACGTGAGAGGTAATTTCAGTAATGAAGTTATAAACTAAGGTGGTACCACGTGAAAGCGTCCTTAATCGCAACCAGATTGCGATCGAGGACGCTTTTTCGTTTTCTAAATTTAAAAAAACAGACATTAAAGGTGGTGAGGACAATTGGAAGTTGGCATTAAGAGCTCAGATGATAGCGACATTCAGATTACACATATTAACCGTTTTTTAAGCGCGAATGAAGTGCAATTTCTCATTGAACCCACCGAATTAGGGCGGGTCACACATAAGTTTTATTAGATTTCTCAACACATATTGAAGCATCAGGTTACACATAGTTTCACAACATATCGTGTCAGCATATAGCACCATCACATATCATATCAGCACATAGTTTTTATCTATCACATATTAAACATAAATTTTGGAGGTCTCGCCCATGAGTGAACAAGTATTAAGCAAACAATCATTATCAGAAAAAGAAGCTAAATTAGCACAGGATTTATTTGATGCATACACCAGCCATAAGCCACTAACAGAAGCTGACTACACCGGTTACGCAGACAGTGAAGACGCTGCCTATCGCGTACAGCGTCGACTTACGGAAGACAAAAAAGAAGAAGTTGGCGGTTACAAAGTTTCCCTAACCAGTAAGCAAACCCAGGACATGTTTGATTCAGACAGTCCACTATACGGTGCTCAAGTTAAGAGTCACTTCGTAAAGTCACCTCACAACGTTAAAGCCGACGAAGTTATGGATCCATTGGCAGAAGTTGAAATGATGTTCACGGCTAAAGAAGATCTTTCAGCGAACGATTCACTTGAAGATCTTTTCCATAAAACAACTGTAGCGCCAGCTGTAGAAGTCCCAGATTCACGGTTCAGCGACTGGTTCCCAAGCCTATCTAAGTACATGGTCATGGCTGACGCAGCTGTTGGTGGCTATGTGGTATTCGGCGAAGAAAACGACACGGACAAACTCTTTGACAAACCAGACGATCTCGCTAACGTCACCTGTGAACTCTTCCACGATGGCAAGAAGCTTAAAGATGGTCAAGCTTCAGAAGTTCTAGGTAACCCACTTAACTCACTACAATGGCTAGTTAAGAAACTAGACGAACAAGGGATGCCAATGAAGGCAGGCCAACGGGTTTCAAGTGGAACCTTCCTACTACCAGAATCACTAACTAAGGGTGACTGGAAAGCCACCTTTGATAAGGGTATGGGTGCTGTTCTACTACATGTAGACCGTTAATCATTTGAAAAAACTTTCTATTATAGGGGAGTATTATAGAAAAGTTTATCGAAACTAATTATTGGGGATTAAAAGACGATGCTGTGCTGGCAATGATGGCCAGAAGCACCGTTTTTTTGTGGTTCAAAATATCCCACTATTTAATATGCAAATAAGCGCCACCCTGATATTTGTCAGGATGACGCTTATTTGCATGCTAGAACGAAAAACTCAGTTGCTATTCACTAAAACAGATTTAATTTCCCGATTCGTTCGCAAGCTTCCGTGAACTTCGGCTCATCAATCAGTAAGCCCACACGAACAAATCCTTCACCGCTCTTACCAAAGCCGGTACCTGGTGCTACTGCCACCGCTGCTTTATCTAACAGCAGATCCGCGAATTCTTCGCTTGTGTACCCCTTTGGCACCGGCATCCAAGCATAGAAGGCACCACCTGATGGATATGGTTCCCAGCCAATTTTACGAGCAGCAGCATAAAAGTCATCACGGCGCTTTTGATAAAGTGCAACCAATGATTTCACTGACGACTGATCACTGTCTAACGCCGCTACCGCAGCATCTTGAATCGCCGGGAAAAGAGAGACAAAGAGATGATCTTGAATCAAGTTGATGGCTTCAATCATGTCTGGGTTCCCCACCGCAAAACCAACACGCCAACCCGCCATGTTATACGACTTAGATAACGTGTACGTTTCAATACCGACTTCTTTGGCACCCGGTGTCTGTAAGAAACTGACTGGCCGTTTACCATCAAAGCCAATTGCGCCATACGCAAAGTCTTGAACGACACCAATGTGATGTTCTTTAGCAAACTTCACGGTATCCTCATAGAACTCTGGTGTGGCCACAGCTCCAGTTGGGTTATTAGGATAGTTGAGATACATCAATTTAGCCTGCTCAACCACTTTAGGATCTAGCTGCTGATAATCCGGCAAGTACTGCTTTTCAGGCGATAACGACATTAATTCAAGTTTAACTTGTGCCAAAGCCACACCTGAAAGGTAGTCAGGATAACCTGGATCTGGCAACAGCATCGTATCACCAGGGTTTAACAACGCAAAGGGTAGTTCAACTAACCCAATCTTAGAACCACCAAGAATCGCAACTTCTTTTTCAGGGTCAAGATCAACGCCGTACTCGCGTTTATAGAAGTCAGCAGCCGCTTGCTTTAACCGTGGCATTCCACGAAATAAGGAATACTTATGGTCCTCTGGATCAGCCGTTGCTTCCTGCATCGCCTTCACAATGAACTCAGGTGTGGGCTGATCTGGGTTACCTTGCCCCAGATTAATCACGTCAGCACCAGACGCTGCTTTGGCATTAACCTTAGCGACTAAATTCGCAAAAAATTGTTTGGGTAAGTGTTGCAATACTTTGGATTCTTCAAACTTCAAACCAAATTCCTCCTCATCAACTCATATGTAGTGTTTTGTTTTAAATATTCGGACCGAATAAAAGTCCTATTAAAAATTAATTAAAGCACAATTAAGATACGGTTGCAAACTCAGGTGAATTAGTGTTTTATTGAGCGTTTCTGGTGAGTATCAAAAAATAGCAATCATACTTTATATGTTAGAAAAAATAACTTAAGTAGCTGTATCATTGGAAGCAATATTAGATAATGATTAGATAATCTAGATGAAAATAAGAAACTCGTTTCATAAATATCTAAATTAATTTAGTGAATAAATGTGCAAAGAAGAATATTTATAGATATTAAGGATATCCTAGTAAACGTTTCTCAGTAAACAAATGCTTTCAAATCAGCGTTTACAGTCAAACTATTTTTGAATGAGTCAATGTCAAAAATGAATTATTTTTCAAAATGTTCAATTTATTTTCAGAAAAACTATTAACATTCTCTTATTTTAGCGCTATGATATTCTCATAATCAGATGTTAGATTTTATTACATAACTTGAGGAGGAATAATATGAAACGTAGCTTTATAAGAATCGTTGGTGGTTTAATCGCCTTACTCTCTCTGTTTGCCGCGCTGAACTTTAGTACCACGCCTGCAAAAGCAGAGACCACTTATCAAATAGCGACTGATTCCACTTTCCCACCATTTGAATTTGCCAATAGTCATAACAAATACGTTGGTATTGATATTGACTTACTGCACGCTATCGCTAAGGATCAAGGCTTTAAAGTCAACATCAAGCCAACCAGCTTTAATGCCGCCGTGCAAAGTGTTCAGTCAGGCCAGATGGATGGTGTGATTGCGGGTATGTCAATTACCAAAGAACGTGAAGCAACTTTCGATTTTTCAAAGGCTTACTTCATGTCCGGTGTTGTCATGGCAGCCAAACCAAACGGTAAGGTTACCAGCTTAAAACAATTACGTGGTAAGCGAGTCGCCGTTAAAACGGGAACTTCTGGCGCGCAATACGCACAGAGCATTCACAAAAAGTATGGTTTTAAAATCGTGACCTTTGATGAATCCAACGATATGTATCAGGATGTTTTAACCGGTAATTCAGCAGCTACCTTCGAAGATTCACCGGTTATGAAATACGCCATTCGGCAAGGGACTAAGCTGAAAATCTACACTAAGCCAGCGTTGAGCGGCCCTTATGGTTTTGCTGTTAAGAAGGGACACAACCAAAAGCTTCTACGAATGTTTAACAATGGCCTAGCTGATTTAAAGGCTAACGGCGAATACGCTCGAATCACTAGACATTACCTTGGTGCTAAGGGCAGTTCCGACACAACTTCTGATCGAACCTTTCTTGGTTTAATCAAACAAAATAAAGGCGCACTGTTAAGTGGGTTTGAACAAACCGTTTGGTTAACCATTGTTGCCATCTTCTTCGCAACGTTGTTCGGTGTCATCGTTGGTTTACTGGGTGTCGTACCAAGTAAGTTCTGCAACGGCATTTCTACTACGTTAATTTACATTTTCCGTGGATTGCCACTACTAGTTTTAGCCCTCTTCATTTATACTGGGATTCCAAGTTTGACTGGTCAAAAGATTCCCGCCTTTATAGCTGGTATCATTACCTTAATGTTCAACGAAGGTGCCTATATCGCCGCCTTTGTTAAAGGGGGTATCAATGCCGTTGATGATGGGCAAATGGAAGCAGCACGAAGCTTAGGACTGCCGTTTGGTAAAGCCATGCGGCGTGTTATCCTTCCTCAAGGCATTCGGATCATGATACCTTCATTTATTAACCAATTCATCATCACGTTGAAGGATACTTCAATCCTATCGATCATTGGCATCATTGAATTGACCCAAACTGGGAAGATCATCATTGCCCGTAACCTTGAAGGGTTCAAAGTATGGGCGATTGTCGCCATTATTTACCTCATCGTCATTACCCTATTAACGTGGCTATCTAACTGGGTACAAAGGAGAGTGCGGCTATGAACGAAAAAATCAAAGTAAAAGTCACCAATTTAATTAAAAACTTCGGTGATAATCAAGTGCTAAAAGGTATTAATCTGGAAGTTCACGATAACGAAGTGGTTGTGGTCATCGGCCCTTCTGGTTCTGGGAAAAGTACCTTCTTAAGAAATTTGAACCGATTAGAAGCACCAACTAGTGGTTCCATCGTTATTGATGACACGGATATCGCGGATCCAAAAACGGATATTAACAAAGTCCGTGAAAATATCGGGATGGTGTTTCAACACTTTAACTTATTCAGCAATTTATCCGTCAGCGAAAACATCATGCTAGCACCTGTTGAACTGGGAAAAGCGACCAAGGAAGAGGCTGCCAAACAAGCTAAGGAACTATTGGCAAGAGTTGGTTTGGAATCTAAATACGATGCTACCGTTCAATCCCTCTCAGGTGGGCAGCAACAACGTGTCGCCATTGCCCGTGCCTTAGCGATGAATCCAAACGTCATGCTATTTGACGAACCAACATCCGCTCTGGACCCCGAAATGGTCGGTGACGTTTTGGGTGTTATGAAACAACTTGCTACTCAAGGTATGACCATGATCGTTGTGACGCACGAAATGGGCTTCGCTAAAGAAGTGGCTGACCGCGTTGTCTTCGTTGATGATGGCAATATTCAAGAACAAGGCACACCTGATGAAATCTTCAATCATCCAAAGGATCCGAGATTGCAGAACTTCTTGGATAAGGTGTTGAACGTTTAGAGTGTGAAAACAAGCGTTTAAAGAGTGGAGAATAAGACACAGCCAACGGAAATCCCGGTCTTGGATTTCTGTTGGCTGTGCCTTATTTGCAACTCTTTGCTTGTTTGAACACGTTTATAAGAGTAAAAAACAATGCTGCCAGCCATTCAACCGGTAACCTTGTTTTTGTTATTTGAACACTATTTATTTCGCTGTCTCAACAATCTCTGGATGATCTAAAATTTCAACATTAGTATCAATGATGCCAGCCGCTGTTTTAAGGGTAATGAGACCAAACTTATTCATATTAAGTTCCGGTGCTTCATTTAAATAATTATCTGCATAACCTTTAATCAGTACGGGACCCAAAGGACTAGTAATCGACTTATCGTAAATAGCATCAACGTTTTGTGGATTAACCACTAAAAAACGAAAACTGACGTCCAGCGAGCAAACGCCCACTTTAGAATAAGCACCAACACCATCATCAAAGTCTAAAATCAACTGGTCGCTATCACCCATATGCTTCTTAAGTCGTTCTTGAACAGCTTGGCTCATTTGAAGAGTAGTCATTTCTCAATTCCCCCTTTTTCTATGCTTTCATTCTCGCATATCTGGTACCAAACCACAATTAAGTTGCACACAATCTTTATTCGATTTACTATGACTTTAGGCTATAATCAAAAGAAAAGACTTCGGAGGCTCCAAAATGAAATTCTCTGTGCTTGGTCCGGCTGGCACTTTTGCTGATGCAGCTGCCCAAAAGTATCTCAGCTTACACCCCATCGATAATATTGAACTTGATTATCACGATACCTTTGATCAGGTTTACCAGGCTGTTACCCCAGATGGTTTGGGCTTGTTACCATTAGAAAACCAACTGGATGGCTTCGTGCTGGCAACGTTGCAGCGCTTGCAAGTTGCTGATATTACCGAAATTGGTGAAGTGACCGTCCCAGTTAACTTTGGCCTAGCGGGTAAAGTTAACCATTTAATCGACATTAAGCGGATTTACGTCCAATTCAAAACTGAGGGCCAGTGTCAAAAACTACTGACTCAATTACCAAACGCACAGATCATCACCACCTCTAGCAACATGATCTCCGTTGAAAAATTACGGGATGGTCAACAAGGAGACGCTGCAATCATGCCGCAGTCTCAGCTTGAAGAGACAGATTTTCCGTTCAAACTGGCAAACGTTGCTGACCAAACGGATAACAATACCCGTTTCATTGTCTTCAAAAAACAGCCAGCGATGTTGGAAAATCCAACACAGCCGGCTGAAGATGAAACTGCCTCATTCAAATCTGCACTTTTTATTACACCGCCAACTGAAGAAGTTGGGGTTCTTTACCAGATTTTATCCTACTTTGCGAAAACTCATTTAAACCTAGTGACTATCATGTCCATGCCAACTCGACAAAAGATCGGCATCTACTCTTTTTACATCGAAATCTCCGGCACGCTCAAGCAAAAACAGATTTTGTTTGAAACGCTTCAGCGGATGGCTGACGTTTATACGATTCATCCGCTTGGAATCTATGCACTTTGAGTGGTTTTAGCTTGCATTGCTTCTGCTTTAGCAGCATCACGCGCTTTCTTCTCATTTGCCCGGTGATATTCGGCCAAGTGAACCAAGTTAGTTAGGAAGATATGGGTTTTAGCTTCGTAATTATGTTCACGACCCAGTTTAGCAATATAGCCATTAATATAATCAACTTCAGTTGGCCGATCATGAATCATATCTTGATACATGGATGGGTAATGCAATGGCATGTCGATCCGGGTGTTAATGTCCAGCGCATGCATTTCTTCTTCACGACTTGAAACAAGTGTGATCCCATCACGTTCACAAATATCATAAGCTTCATCAATCAGCTGACGACCAAGGTCATAGGCTTTTTCAAAGTTGCCAAGTTCACCCATTGGAATTTCAAACATGGTGCACAGTGTGTTGATAACTGAGTTGAAAATAACTTTAGTCATCAAGGTACCCTTGAAGTTGGTGGTCAACGTTGGGTGCATCTGAGCTTTTTCGAGTTCATCAAAGAGTCGGTGAGTCATCTCATCAGGCTTCTCGGTTAGGTTTGCCATGTTCATCTTACCGGCACCACGCTTACCCATGAAGTCAACGTCGCCAGGGCCATTAAGAACAGTCGCAATCAGTGCGGTACCAGCAATGATCTTATCATCTGCGAAGTACTGCTGAAGTTTTTCAATATGACCCATCCCATTCATGCAGGTAAAAGCATATTGGCGATCGTTAAAGAAGTGTTCGCAACGTTTCAGAAAATCTGCAAGTTGCATTTGCTTCGTGAAGAAAATCAGAATGTCGGGATCGCCGTGGTAGCTTTCAGGCGTTTCCAATTTAATAGGAACAAGATGGCGATCTTTATGGTCACGAGAAACGTATGCACCACCTTGTTCGCGGATCTTGTCAATATTTGGCTGCCAAGTATCAATAAACGTAACATCGTTACCAGCCTCTTGTAATAAAATCCCATAACGTAAACCCATTGCACCTGCACCGATCATTGCGAATTTCATTAAAATCACACTCCAATTTTTTATTTAACAAGAAAAAGCGCCCTCGACCAAGTTCATCACTTGATCAAGGGCGCTTGTGCGCTGTACCACCTTAATTTATGCCATCTTTACAGATAGACACCTCTCACGTACGGTCCCGGGACGATACGCTGATCCAGTAAGGCGGATACACCATGAACACTCATAATTTCGCATCCATTGCTCAAAGGCTACTTTCATCATTGGTTTGGACACCCCTTCGCACTTTACGGGGCTCACTTAGCCTTTACCAATAACTACTCTCCTTATCATCGCATTTGCTTTTTCTCATCATTTGTTAACGTGTTTTTAATATATACCCTGTTTTCTCATCCGTCAAGGGAAATCAAATTAAATATCGTGATTTTTCTTTAAGTACCACAGTAATAACCCGATTGGAATAACAGAAATCGCCACTGAAAGCAGCCAACTCCAGGGCTCTTTAGCCAAAGGTAACGGCATGTTCTGTCCCCAGAAACCGGAAACGATTGGCGGAATCGCTAACGCCAACGACCAGACTGTTAACAGTCTCATTGTGTTGTTAATACTGTTATCCAGGATGTTACTGTAACTGCTAACGACCTGTTCAGCAATTTCCGCTGCAATATTAGCCATTTCACGGCTCTGCTCAACTTCAACCCGCAAATCCTTTAGGTGCTGCACTTCAGTATTCGATAAACTTAAAGGATCATCATCCGCATCCGACATCACTTGAACCTGACGAATTGCAATCACGTTATTATTTGCGGCGGTCTTCAAGTATACTAGTCGTTTATCCAAATTGGATAACTGGGTAATCTGTTTATTACTTGGCCGTCTTTGAAAGGTTTCTAAAGATTCACGAGCCTTATTCATATCATCAATGCGGTCTAAATAATCTTCATTCAGTTTAAAAATCAATTTAAAGGCAATAGTCATCAAGCTATCAACCGGCTTTTGTTCCTCACTCTTAATATCATCAATAACTTCTTTCAGCGAATCAGTGACGTACGTATTTCTGGGATGAGTGACCGTGATCAGATTTTGGTCCTTAATAATGATACAAAACGGGACGGTTTCTAAAAATTCGCCGCCATCCGAACCCTTTTCACCCTGATTGACTGACCGAAAGATCAACAAGCTGCAACCCGTTTCCGGATCGTAATCAAATCTTGCTCGCTCGCGAATATCTCGCATGTACCCGATGTACTTTTTCTTAATTTGGTAGGTATTCCTCAACTGATTAAAATCATGGGTATCAGGCTCATCCACTGAAACCCAGTTTAAATCCCGCCATAGTTGATGTTGTTCGATCATAATGTACCCCTTTATCCGTTGTTTCTTCCTATTCTACAACTTTTCGGTTCCTTTTGATTGACGCTGAATATATATTATCAACGCCAACCAAATATCACCATTTCAAGTAAATTTTGCGCAATTATATTCATTACCAGGATTTAATTTGCACTTACTCCCAACTTCGTGTAACATTATTCTCATACAAAACTAATAATAGTTGATGGGGTAGAGCTAATATCTTCCATGGTATTGTGACGTCGAAGGTGGACGTTACCTTTAAAGTTGAATATTAGTTTTAATTTCAAGGGGAACCTTATCTTTATGTGAAAGGGATTAGAAATTATGAAACGAAAATTAAGTGCGCGTCAGATGCAGATGATTGCGCTGGGTGGAACGATTGGTGTTGGACTCTTCATGGGTTCCACGTCAACCATTAAGTGGACCGGCCCATCTGTATTGATTGCCTATGCCATTGCTGGGATTTTCCTATATCTCATTATGCGGGCGTTAGGGGAAATGCTTTACGTTGATCCAGATACCGGATCATTTTCAAAGTTTGCCACTGAATATATCAGTCCCCTGGCTGGTTATTTAACTGCTTGGAGTAATATCTTCCAATTTGTGATCGTGGGTATGAGTGAAATGATTGCGATTGGTGGGTACTTTAAGTTCTGGTGGCCCGGATTGCCAGCTTGGATACCCGGCGTTGTCGCCATCACCTTCCTATGCTTGGCTAACCTGATTTCAGTGAAGGCCTTTGGTGAACTGGAATTCTGGTTTGCCTTGATCAAAGTTGTCACCATTGTCTTAATGATCGTTGTTGGACTCGGTCTGATTATCTTTGGCTTTGGCAATCACATGCATCCAATCGGCATTTCCAACATCTGGACTCACGGCTTCTTCACCGGTGGCTTTAAAGGCTTTATCTTTGCATTATCAATCGTATTAGCTTCTTATCAAGGAATTGAATTGATCGGTGTCACAGCCGGTGAAGCTGAAAATCCACAACAGACACTGGTTAAGGCCATTCGGTCAACCGTCTTTCGAATCTTGATCTTCTATATTGGTGCTATTTTCGTTATTTTAAGTATTTATCCTTGGAACGAATTGAGCAACGTTGGTTCACCATTCGTTGAAACCTTTGCTAAAATTGGCATTACTGCAGCGGCTTCGATTATTAATTTCGTTGTGATTACCGCTGCGCTGTCCGGTTCTAACTCAGGTATCTACAGTGCCAGCCGGATGTCATATACTCTGGCAAATAATGGTCAGTTACCTAAGCGTTTCTTAAAATTGAACCGGCATGGCGTACCATTTTATTCCGTCATCGCCATTTCATTTGGGATTTTCTTAGGGGTCGTGCTGGACTTTGTGGCACCATACTTCTTTAAAGATGCTGACAATATTTTCGTTATGGTATATAGCTCCAGTGTCCTGCCAGGGATGATTCCTTGGATTGTTATCTTGATCAGCCAACTTGAATTTAGAAAGCAGCACAAGGATTCTATGGCAAAACATCCGTTCAAAATGCCACTTTCACCGTGGTCAAATTACATTACACTGGCATTCTTATTCGTTACATTGATCTTCATGTTCTTTAACCCTGAAACACGAGTATCCATCATCGTAGGTGTTATCTTCTTGGCAATTATGACGATCTTGTACTTCGTTAAATTTCATGGGAAAGTTAAAAACATTTAAGTAAAGTAACTAAAAAATAACCGAGAAATGATCAATTTCATGATCTTCTCGGTTATTTTTGTGTTTACAGTAGCATGTTTAAATAGATGGTTAATTTTACCGTCTTCTACTAAAACCTATCCAGCCAATCAAACTTTCTACAGCAAGCATGAAGTAGCCCAGAACTGAAATAGGCGTTCCTGGTTCATCACTTGATTGTGGTAAAATTGCTGCCTTACTTTCAGGCACTTGGGGTTGTGCTTTAATTGACCCCTTAAGCGAGATTGTCCGAATTTGATTAACTTTAGCTGAAGTGGCACTTCCCTTTTTTTCATTCGTTTGTGACTCAGCGGATGCAGTTTCAGAAGTTAAATACGTCAGTTTAGGCTGTTGATGTGCCTTAACAATTTCAGGTGTCTGGCCTTCATCGACACCGGTAGTGATTGTTTGATTTGATTCCGGCTGATCAGGTATTATCGGCTGAATTTGTTGATCTGGTTGGGGATCTGCTGGCGTCTGATCTTCGTCAACACCAGTGGTAATGACTTGGCTTTCTTCAGGTTGAGAAGGCGTCGTAGGTTGTTCTGGCACTGATGGATTCCCCTCGTCACCTGGTGTAGCTGGTAATGTGGTATATGGAACACCTACACTTGGTGATTCGCCCTCTGTATATACTGCAAGTCCGTCAGCTACTTCACCTTGTGCATACGTATAAGGAACGTCCGTTGATACTGCATCTTTAAAATATGCAGCAATACCATCGGCAACTTCACCCTGCGCATACGTGTACGATAGGCTAGGACCTACGACAGCTTTTGTGTAAACTTGAATACCATCAGAAAGCTCACCCATGTTTTCGGTATTCTTGGTGTGCAGTGGTGTACCTAATTCTGTGGCTACTTCGATACCGTTAGATAGCTTACCCGGATTATTCGGGTCGCTAGTGGTGTAGACTGGTGCTGCTACTCTTTCTTGCGTATATACTTTTTTACCGTTAGACAACTTACCCAGATTATTCGGGTCGCTAGTGGTGTAGACTGGTGCTGCTACTCTTTCTTGCGTATATACTTTTTTACCATTGGA
>NZ_BCMJ01000001.1:38537-41394 GCF_002583405.1 Secundilactobacillus silagincola
TGGTGGTGTAGACTGGTGCTGCCACTCTTTCTTGCGTATATACTTTTATACCATTGGATAGCTTACCTGGATTATTCGGGTCGCTGGTGGTGTAGACCGGTGCTGCTACTCTTTCTTGCGTATATACTTTAACTCCATTAGATAGCTTACCCAGCTGGTTCGGATCGCTGGTTGTGTAGACTGGTGCTGCTACTCTTTCTTGCGTATATACTTTTATACCGTTAGATAGCTTACCCGGATTGTTCGGGTCGCTGGTGGTGTAAAGTGGCGTACCCACTCCAACGCCTACTCCGATACCATCGGGAACCTCACCCAGATTGTTCGGATCGTCGTCGTTTGTGTATAGTGGTGTCCCCACTTCTTCTTTAAATACTGGCTGAGACGTTGCCGCTTGCGATTGAATATCCCACCTGTGAGATGTTCCACCCGCAATGTTAACCACATTAGCCGCAATGTTGCCGTAAAAACTACTAGCAGTGACATTAATCGTGGCGTTAGGCGCAAGAATACTACCATAAAACGAATTACCAATATTAAACGTTGCATTGCTTGTGCCAGAAGTACTGCTAGAATCAGAGTTTCCTGTTCCGAAGTTCCATAAAACATGGTTAGGTTTACTAAGCAGGTCGTTATCCTGCACGTTATTAGTACTCTGATCATATTGCAGATGAACTTGGCTTGAAACAGTTTGCGGGGCATCCCCAGTCGGAATATCGGTTAAGTTGATAATAATTGTTGGCCCATCGTTACTGCTGCTAACGCCTTTAATCGTAATCTGTCGTTGATCGCTAAGATACTCAAACGGCAAGTCAACGTAGACAACACCATTAGATGAAGTTGCATTAGCTACATTAATAGAGCGATTATTTTCATCCTTTAGTTCTTCATCCACACCAGTAGATTGTGCTTCATCTGAGAATTCATTTGAGTTTTGAATGAGTTCACTAAAAACCTTGGCGAAATCAATATAAACTTTCCCATCAGCATCTTTGTCAACCGTATCATTACCATTGGCTGAACTATCAATCCGCTGATCATTTACTACAGCTCTACCGCTAGAATCGGTGGTTATGGTAAAGTCTTGACCGAATACCACTCGATTACCACTGGGATCACTAAAGGCGTTAGTCGGTATTTGCTGTCCGTTTAAGACTTGTTGGATATAATCAATATCTTCACTAGTTAAATTCGTTGCTGCCTGATCTCGAGTTCCAAAGTTGTTTGCTTGATTTAAAATACCAACGGCTAAGTTACCACGAGTATCCGAAGATAAACTGGCTTGATTAGCAAAAATATGGAATAAAGAAGCTAACTTCAAAACGTTATTACTAGTTAGCTTGTTAACATCAATATTTTTAGTCTTCAAAGCATCATCATTATAAATCGCTGATTGATCATCGTTATTTGTTGGCGTATTACTAACTGAATCCGCTGAAGCTGTGGTTACAATTGAATCTTTGCTGGTTTCTACCTGACTACTCACCGTTGCTTCAGTTTCTTGGTCGGCTGTTTCAGAAATTTCAGAAACATTATTAGCAGGATTAGTCGTATCTGACGCATTCGAACCATCCTTTTGATTCAAAGTAGAATTGTCACTGGAATCTGACGGCGTTGACGTTACGCTTTCAGCATCATTACTAGCCCCTGCCGTTTCATCGCCTTTTTGCTGAGTTGTATCTTGTTCTGACATGTTATTAGCCGTTTTACTCGATTTTTTTCCCTTAGCCTGAGATATTTGCACTGTTGAAGCAACACTCGTCTGGGCATTAGCAACCTTTGTACTGAGCACAAATCCTGTCATCATCGTAACAGTGGTAAGGCCCATGTGTAACCAATATTTTCCACTATTACACTCAAAACGACGCACTTGTTCCCTTATCTTGCTATCTTTTCGATTAGTTTTTTCCATTATATTGTATATCCCTTCATTATGATCAAAGATGACTGAAGAAAATAGATGCACCGGTTATGTATGATAGTTTCTTCTTTAAATACCGTTCACTATGTACGATTAATTCTTAAGGTAATGTTCATTTTAGATTAGTTTATTTGATTAATCAACCTTTTTTAAGATTTATTTACTTTTATAAAAGCTAATGCAGAACACAGCAATTAAACCGCGTATCAATGCACAAAAATAACCGAGAACTGATCATTTTGATCTTCTCGGTTATTTTTTATGCATTCGGAGAGGAATGCTTGAATGGATAGTAACTATTTTAATCAAAGTAAAAGGTAAAAATCTTTTGGGGGTACCTGACTAAAACTTAACTATTCATGTGTCTAATTTTTTCTTTTTCTTCTGAAGCTTAACCAGCTAGTCAAGCTTCCCAAAGCAAGTAAGAAGTAACCCAAAACCGAAACAGAAATATCTGATCTATCACCTGATTGCGGTAAGATCTCTTTGCTTTCAGGAACCTTTGCCTTGGCCTTCACTGAACCTTTGAGAGAAACTGTGCGAATCTTATTCACTTTGGCCGATACCGGAACTACTTCACTATCCTGCATCGAATATACGATGTTAGGTCGCCGATGCGCTTTGCCATATTCATTAACACCAGTGGTAATTGCCTGACCTGGTTCAGGCTGATCTGGTGTCGTTGGTTGATCCGGTTGTGGTTCATCTGGCGTTGTGGGTTGATCTGGTTGTGGCTCATCCGGCGTCGTTGGTTGATCTGGCTGTGGCTCATCTGGTGTTGTCGGTTGATCTGGAACTGTCGGCTGATTCGGTGGCGTCGTTGGCTGATCCGGAACTGTCGGTTGACTTGGGGGAGTCGTCGGCTGAACCGGAACTGTCGGTTGATCCGGCGGTGTTGTCGGCTGGTCTGGTATCGTCGGTTGATCCGGCGGCGTTGTC
>NZ_BCMJ01000001.1:41437-434694 GCF_002583405.1 Secundilactobacillus silagincola
GGCGTTGTCGGCTGATCTGGAACTGTCGGTTGATCCGGCGGTGTTGTCGGCTGGTCCGGTATCGTCGGTTGATCCGGCGGTGTTGTCGGCTGATCCGGAACTGTCGGTTGATCCGGTGGCGTTGTTGGCTGATCCGGAACTGTCGGTTGATCCGGTGGCGTCGTTGGCTGCCCTGGTGTTGTCGGCGGATTAGGGTGAATATCCCATCGATGGGTTTCCCCGCCTGTTATATTGACGGTATCGGCTACAATATTGCCATCAATATTGACGCCAGCTTGAATAGTAGCTTCAGGGGCTAGAATACTACCCATAAACCGACCGCTAACAAAGTTAAAGGTCTGATCTTCAATTCCGAGGTTCCACAAAACATGATTAGGCTCACTATGTGAATTACTATTATTCAAACTACTAGTAGAGCTGCCATACTCCAGCTGAACTTGAGTCGAAATATTTTGAGTCCCATCAGGAATATCAGTTACGTTAATCACAATGGTTGGTCCGTTAGTATCACTACTAATTCCCTTAATGGAAATAGGATTAGCGGCATTAAGGACACTAAACGGAACATTAACATAAATAATATTATCCGTTGGCGTCGCATTGGTCACGTCAACATACCGATTATTTTGATCGGAAAAGTCTTTTTTAACCCCTGCAGAATCAGATTGGCTTGAGAACTGAGTGGAATTTTGAATCAGTTCATCAAAAACTTTTTCAAAATCAATATAGGTACTTCCATCAGCATCTTGGTAAACATCTTCTGGCTTTAAATTTTCAATAAGAACGCCATTAACTAAGACCCGATTATCCTCATCAGTGGTTATTTTGACATCTTTACCAAAGACAACGTGATTAAACGTCGTATTCCTAAAAGCGTTACCTTGTAAATTATCGGCTAATTGCTGAATATAATCTATGTCTCCCTCAGTTAAATTATCCGATTCCTCAAGGGTGCCAAAATCATTGGAGTGATGCAAAACGCCAACTGCCAAATTACCATTTGTATCCGCGTTTAGACTGGCATCATTAGCAAAAATGTGGAACAAAGACGCCAATTTCAAAACGCTATTCGCATTTAAACTATCAACATCAATGCCAAGACTTTTCAAAAAGGTATCATCATCAATTGACGTTACCGTCTGTACGGCTTGACTGTCTTTATCTGTAAGATTACTGACCGCGCCTTTAGCAGTCGCTGTCTCGTCAGTTGCATCATTACTAATTGATTTGCTAGCCGCTTTGAATGTCATCTTCGAAGCTGTGGAAACCGCGGAACTATTAGAAGTATCTGCCACTGAAGCAGTTGCTTTTGTCTCTTTTAAACTACTCTGTTGAGTTTCAGCACTCTTTTGAGCCCCAGCGGAACTAGCCGTAACAGCCGGTTCTGTCGACGGCTTACTTGCTGTAACCGCTTCAGTTTTTTCAGTATCCGTATCGTTACTTGTTGGTTGAGTGCCATCCTGCGTTGACGTATCGTTTACCGAATCACTCGCCGTATTGGCCGTAGCTGTCTGTGCTGCTGGGACAGTATCAGCCGGGGCCGATTGCGCACTAGCATTTATCATGCTCAGTGTAAATCCTGTCATCAGCGTTATTGTGGTAAGTCCGACATTTAGCCAGCATTTCTCGTTGTTGCACTCAAATTGGCGCAGTTGTTTCTTAGTCATACTATTCACTCTAACAGGTGTTTTCATATGCTGAAGGTCCCTTCGTTGTATTAGAAAATGTTTATGTATAACTCGATATACCATTTCTTACTGATTACTTGATAAATCAGTTTTTATTTTAAATTAGTTTATTTGATAAATCAACCTAATTTTGAAATTTAATTTACTTTAATTACTTTATCCTTATCAATTGGGTAATTGTTAACCTATATAACAAAACAGTCACTAGCAAATCTTCGCTAATAACTGTCTCTTATAGTACTATATTGATTTAAAAATTAACCTATTCCAATTTTACAAGATGAGGTTTACCATAAAAGTAACCTTGACGATAAGGTAAGTTTAAATCATCAAGTAACTGATCTTCCTTAGCGGTTTCGGTTCCTTCAACAACCAACCTAATATGGTACTGATTGGCAATCTTTTTCCAGAATCGGAGCTGTTCAACAATTTTAAATTCTAGGTTTGCATTGCGAAAATTCTGCATTGCAAACTTAATTTCATTAGCATATGGGAGCAGGAGCTTAATGTGTTCATAGGTGTTACAACCACTGCCAACATCATCTAAGCTGAGTTGCACCCCACTTGCTGTGTAGCGTTTAGCACTCATGAGCAACTTATCTTCGGGAACAAGTTGGTCGCTTTCTTCTTCAGTAACCTCTATAATCAGTTTAACTGGAAAAATTTCGCGTTGAACGTCAATTAAAGCTTCTTCCATATGTGGATCAATGAATTGACGCCGATTTAGGTTAAACGAAATCGAACCGACTTTTAAACCGATCCGATGGGCAGTCTTCTTGAGTAACCCGATTTGCTCATCTACCGGAATCGCAGCAAAATTTTGTGGTAGTCGCCAATGTTCGTCATCGTACTTACGAATTAACATTTCGTAGCCAACCAGTGAATTGGTAAATTTATTCAATTGTGGCTGGATAAAGTACCTGTACAAGAACATTTCCTCCCCTAACATTAATTTCAAACTTGATTATATCATTTATATGATACTTTTTTATCGATTCGCAAAAATTCTGATTGTATTCACTAATTTGTATACGAAATGAGGGTTTGTACGTATGAAAGTCATTATTATTGGTTGTACACATGCTGGCACGGTCGCAGCAACAGAGATTTTAAAAAATCACCCGGAAACTGATCTCACAATTTACGAACGTACTGATAATTTCTCCTTCCTATCTTGTGGGATTTCTCTCTACCTTGAAGGTAAGGTTAAGAAACTTGAAGATATGTTCTATTCTTCACCTCAAGAACTGCGGGACATGGGCGCTACCGTACACGACAAGCATGATGTTCTTAAAGTCGACGCCAACACACACACGATTCAAGTTGCCAACATGGAAACTGGCGAGGTCTTTAACGATACTTATGACAAATTAATTATGACAACTGGCTCATCCGTTAAAGTACCCCCTCTGTACGGTATCGATAACACTCGGGTATTACTGTGTAAAAACTACCAGCAGGCACAAACAATTTACAAAGCTGCTAAAAAGTACCATAATATCGCCATTATTGGTGCTGGCTATGCGGGTGTTGAATTTGCGGAAGCCCTTTCTGAGACAGGACATCAAGTATCCTTATTTCAAGCCCGTTCGCAGGTATTGAATAATTACGTAGACGGTACCATGTCTAACTGGGCAGTACAACAACTGCAAGATCACCATGTGGCTGTTCACTTGGAAACTGAAGTCAGCGCGTTTACCAGCACTAAAGCTAGTGACCAAATTACAATTGAGACCAATCAAGGCGACTTTAAGACCGATATTGCGTTGGTCAGCACCGGATTCACTCCCAATACGTCTCTCCTATCGAGTCAAGTTGACGTTGAGCGTCACGGTTCGTTTTTAACCAACCGCTATCTGCAAACATCCAATCCAGATATTTACGCTGCGGGTGATTGCTGCATGGTCCGTTTTAATCCAACGGGGACGCCAGCGTATACACCACTCGCCAGTGTTGCTATTCGCCAGGGAATGTTGGTTGCACACAACATCTTCGGTCATACTCACCCTTACATTGGCACCCAGGCCAGTTCCGCATTGAGTCTCTACGACCACGCCCTAGCAACTACCGGCCTGACGCTGACACATGCACTCAAACGTGGTATCGATGCTGACAGCGTTACCTTTGATGGTACGTGGCGTCCAGGCTATATGCCGTCTACTGATCCACTGACCATTGTGCTGGTTTACGATAAAGGAAGCCGCCGCATTTTAGGTGCTCAATTGCTCAGCAAGCACGATATTACGCAATCCGCAAATGCCGTTTCAGTTGCCATCCAAAACAACAATACAATTGATGATCTCGCATTTGTCGATATGCTGTTCCAACCAAATTTTGACTACCCATTTAACTACCTAAACCAAGTTGCACAGTTGGCAATCAACAAAGAAGCCGATGCGGGTCGTACTGAACCTCGTTTTACAGCGCCAGGTTATAGTAAGCCCAGTCAAAAATCATAATCCATTAAAAAATCACGTCCAGGAGATTAAGTCACCTGAACGTGATTTTTCTTTACTTTCAGTAGTAGTTATTTCAACATCAACCCAACACTATAGTGAATAATCATCGTGAGAATGCCCACAATAATATTACGAATAATAGCTGTTTTAACTAAACCATTACCTAGCTTAGCGCTAAGAAACCCGGTAATACCGACCGAAACACAGACCGCTAAAATAGTGACTGGCCATTGAATCGAAACCGGTGATAATGTCATCGCTAACAGTGGAAAAACACCACCCGCTGCTGCAGAAAATAGAGATGAAAACGCGGCGTTCCACGGACTCATATAGTGGTTTAGCGTTAGATCATACTTCACATTAACCACCGTTTCCAACGGTTTTTTAGCCATTAATTCATTGGCAATCTTAGTCGCCGTTTCCTCAGTCACACCACGATCAGTATAGTGATTGATCACCGCCTGAAGTTCGGCTTGGTAGTCCGTCTTCAGTAACCGTTTTTCCGTTCGAACCGTCGATTCTTCAGTATCCTTTTGAGTACTAACTGAAGCATATTCGCCAGACGCCATGGAAAAAGCACAGGCTAGCAAGTCTGACAGACCCGCGATAAAGATAGTGAATTGATTAGGGGTTGCTACGGCAACACTAAACAGCACACCAACCACGGTAAGGATACCATCATTAGAACCAAGCACACCCGCACGTAAGGTGTTTAACTTTTCATCCATCGTTTGGGTGGGCTTTTTCTTTTTTTGTTTAATCAGTACTTCACTCATTTAAAAGTCCTCCCTAGATATGACCAATTAGCGTACCGATTGCGTAGGTAACAATCATCGTCAGCACACCTGAAACAATGTTTCTGACCATCCCATTACCCCTCTTAGCATTGCCCAAAGTGGCCGCACTAAAACCGGTTATAGCTAATGCGATAATGACCGCCAAAAAAGTACCCCAAATTCTGACAGCTGACGGTAACATCGTAATTGCTAAGAGTGGTAAGATAGAACCAATAGGAAACGAAATCATTGAGGCAATCGCTGCTGCATATGGGCTCGTGTATTCACCAACGTCAAAGCCATAACGTTCACGCACGGTTGTCACTAATGAATCCTGACTCATCATTTCATGAGTCGCCTGTTCAGCGAGTTCTGGTGTAATGCCATCATCAACGTACTTTTGCTTGACAAAATCGAACTCGTCGTCGTAATTATCTGCCAATGCTTTCTTCTGATTCATGACTGCTCGCCGCTGCGCATCCTTTTGCGTATTGACTGAGACATATTCGCCCATCGCCATAGACACCGTACCGGCCAGCATTCCTGAAATACCAGAAATAAAGATAGCAAAGTTGCTGGTGGTTGCACCGGCGACACCAATAACGATACCGGCAACTGACACGATACCATCATTAGCACCCATTACGGCTGCACGCATGATATTAATACGTTGCGCAAGAGTTTGCTTCTTTTTCATGTGTATCAACCTTCTTTCCTCTTTAGAATTATTCTTATCTACAACAATCATTCTAAACTCTCTTTAAGCAAAAGTAAAATACTTTTGCGGTTTTTTTACTGTCTTTTTTGTAAAACGGAGGTCTTTTTTATGAACGAACAAGTGGCAAAATACCGACAACTATATGATGCAACGCGTGACGCAATCCTTACCGATCCACTTTCAAAATCACAAATTTCAGCCTTTCAGACACAATTAAACGAATTAAAACCAGTTGCATTGAGCGGCTTAAATCAAAAACTTGCACAAGCTTATCTAGATTTGATCGGTGAAAACCTCACTTACGCTTCGCACCAACTACTCTTTGTCTTAAATTTAAACCATGATCACTCAACTATCCCGTTGCCTATTTCGGTTGACCAACTGCGATCTTGGCAAAAAACTCATGCAGCTGAGTACTCACTTTTTACACGAAACCCCTTTCTATACAACGGCTTATCCGTTGACGAAACAGCTGCATCAGCACTTTTGTAACATTTCCTTAATATTTCATACACGATATTAACAAAAATACCGATCTTTTCTAATCCAGAGAAGACCGGTATTTTCACGTATTATTTCACTAACTTCCCACTTTTATACTAAAAACAGAGGCGCTGTTATCCTCATTTTTTAATTTATTTATTAATTGGCCGTAACATTTACGTTACATGGCGCTTTCATGTTTCAGTTTATTACGTGAATATGACAAAATTTCAAATACATGACCCTTTTCGAATTTAATGTAGTAATTCTGTTACTGAAAAGCAGATTTAGCATGTTATAGTAATACTCGTGGCAAGGATAAATAATTCTTAGCTTATAGTTTCATTAATTTAATCCCTATGCTTAAAAGCATAACATCGAAAGGTTGGTCATACATTTTATGTTACCAAAATCAATAGTTTCACGTAGTTTAGTCATGTTCGGTACTTTAATCGGTCTCGGTTTTGCTACTATCTCTGCTTCCGCTAAAGAATACACTGTTAAATCAGGCGATAGCCTTTGGAGCATCGCTAAGAACAACAACACCACTACTAAGGCGATTGTTGACGCTAACTCACTCAGTTCCGCAAAAGCTGTGATTTTACCAAATCAAAAGTTAACCCTTCCTTCAGCTGTAAAAGCTGATAAGAGTTCACGGATCAAGCCGCTGACGGAAAATACTTCAAACACCAACAGTAAACCAAAACAAACGGCAACTAAAACTGCTACTAGTGGTTGGACAACCATGGTTGCCACCGCTTATGATCCACAAGTTGCAGCTGGTGGCCAAGGGACTTCTATTCCTACTGGTACTGGTGTAGCTGCTGCTTTAGACCGTTATCCTAAGGGAACTCAGCTTGAAATCAAGTTCCAAGACGGTCATACCGAAAACCGGGTGGTTAACGATACGGGTACTTTTACTTACAGCAACCCTAATCAATTAGACATTTCAATGACTAATTCCGAAGCCATGCAATTTGGGCGTCAATCCGTTCAAGTTCGTGTCATCGGCTAAAAAAGAGTGCGAAACAACTCGGTAGATTCCAGAATTTAACGTAAAATAATGCGTATTTTGTCGAACTTTGGCGGAATACGCATTATTTTGTGTTAAATGGCCGGAATCTGAGTTGTGGAACCAATTTAGGCTAGATTACAGTATTGAATAAAAGTAAACTTTTATTCATGTTTCAGTTAGGAAACCAGTGAAAATTTTTGTCAATATAGGCTTAAATCATAGCCCTTCTTGTTGTCCGTTAATCTAACCAACACCGTCTTTAGGGTTCCTGTGATACAATAATCTTAAATGACATCTGGAGGTTATTTTAATGGGAAAATACATCGTACATTCAACTCTAAGGCCAGCGGGTACACAAGTCATGAATCAAACTGGCGGCCACACCTACTTGGCTGATGAGCCATTAGTTGCCAAGGGCACCGACGCTGCACCAAATCCTGTTCAATATTTATTGGGCGCTGTTGGTAGTTGCATGAGTGTGACAGCACGTGACATTGAGAATTCAGAAGACAATTTAACCATTAAAAAGTTCAAAGTTGATGTCAGTGGTGAAACCACCACATATAGCGACGGCAGTTCTAAAGTGACGCACATGACGATTAAAATCACCGCGGAAACCAACTTGTCACCTTCTGACCACCAGTTCTTCTTAAATGAAGTTGTTAGAAAATGCACCGTGCACGAATCATTAATCGGTGCAATTCCAATGGATATTACGTTTCAATAGTAGGTATAACTCAACTCGGTAGATTCCAGAATATAACACTTAAAAACGTCATTCCGACGGTTCGTTCTTGTCGGGATGGCGTTTTTAGGTTTATGAACCAAAGTAAATTTTAGAATGTATTTTGGCTAAAAGATTAATTCAAATACTTACCAATATGACCTCATGACCCAGCCTGTTTTCACTTACTCATTCTTCGGATGCGCTTTAGTATACATCTTGTCAGTCACATATGGATAAGTCCATTTGACCATGATCGACATAGTAATTGGTAACAAAATCACGAGGATAATCAGACCAATAATAACGGTCATAGCAACTTGAATCAGTGTCAATACGTTAGATGGTATTAGTGCCGCAAAGGTGCCACCTAAGATAATCGCGGCTGAGATGACCACCGTTCCAATAATGGCCGATGCGTTCAAAATTCGGCGACGAACATCCGGAATTTTGGCTGCATCGTCACGATATCGCATCATCAGGAAAATACTATAATCCACACCCAGTGCGGTAATCATAATGAAGCTAAAGAACGGTGTATTCCACGTTAGCAGATTTTGAGCCAATAACGCTTTTGATAATAATCGTGTCAGCGTTAACGCGCTCACGTACGTGGTTACTAACGTTGCAATAATCGTTAATGGCTGAATCAATGACCGAGTCACGAATATCAGGGCAATCCCGATTCCAATCAACATGATGACTACTGTCCGGATAAAATCACCGTTAGACAATCTTTGTAGATCAGCGGTCCGTGAAGACTCGCCACCAATAGCTACCTTATCGTTTTTCAAAGCACCGTGTTTCAGACTAGCCTTGGTGTCGCTGGAAATCGTGCGAATCTGATTAGCCGCCTTGGTCGTGCTTGGATCACTATTTAGGATAATGGTAATTTTGGCAATCTTACGGTTACTTGACATAAACGCATCTAGCGACGGCTTAAAGGTTGAACTGCCTAAGGTTGACTTAGGAATGTAGAAATCATTGCCAACGTAAGAACTTTGCAGTCCCTTCAGATAACTGCTGGCAGTGGTCGTACCCTGACTGATTTTTCCAAGTGCGGTATTTGCGGACGCTAGGCCTTGCTGCAGTGCTCTGGTTTTAGCTTGCAACTGACCCACTTGAGTCGCCAACTGTTGTACCCCGGCATTGACCTGAGTGCTACCATTAGCCACGGATTTCGCACCTACATTCAATGCATTACCCTGTTGAGCTAACTGACTAGCACCGCTGTTAAGCTGGTTGACGCCAGTAGCAAATGGTGAAGTCTGACTGTTCAGTTGACCCAAACCATTAGAAAGCTGAGCCGAACCGGTAGCTAATTGACCGGTACCCGCCTGAATCATCGGTAGCTGGCGAGTTTGTGCCTGCATTTGATTCAGTCCTTGAGTTAATTGTTGACTGCCACTGGATAACTGACCGATGCTGCTTGTCAGTGCCGTAGTACTGCCACTAAGTCGACTAGCACCATTGCTTAATTGACCAACGCCTGCTGTATACGCAGCAATGCCTTGATTAAGCTGTTGCGCACCACTCTGCAGCTGACCTGTCCCGCTTATGAGTTGTTTCAACTGAGCAGTATTACTACTGCTATTAGCCGCTGCCAGTTGCTGATCAGCTGATTTTAGTCCGGCTTGAACTTTGGTTAACCCTTGATTAGCTTGGTTAAGCCCAGTAACTAATTGGCCTAACTGGTCTTTCAGGTACAATTGCTTAATTTTAGTACCTCCTGGCTGGGTTACTGAACTGACTTGTTTAACCCCTGGTTCAGCCTTGAGATAGTTCGTTAAATTATCGATTGCGGCCAAATCTTTCTGGTTGTTCAATGAATGACTGCTTTCAATGTAAAAAGTTGACGGACCTGACATGCCAGCAGGAAAATGCTTGTTGATCAGATTATAGCCCGCCTTTGATTCGATGCTGTTAGATAGTTCGTCGGCGCTGTTAAAGTTGAGTTTTTGATTACCAACTAGTAACAGGGGCACAATAACAACTGCCATAATGACCACGGTAATGGCGGTATGATTCAAAGCTGACTTGGACAAAAAGTGCCAAAACGGATTCTTGCCGTGTGCCGTTAAGTCCTTGCTTGGCCAAAACATGGTTTTTCCTAACGTTGCCATGAAGAACATGTTCAACGTCAGCAAAACCGGCAACAATACCAGAACCCCAACGGCCACGCCGACTGCTGAACGGTAGAACGAAAACTTGGCTAGTGCCAGAACTAAGAATCCAATAAAGACGGATGACCCGCTGTACAAAATGGTTCGTCCAGCATGCTTACGGGCAACTGTAGCCGCCTCATCCGCACCTAAACCGTTAGCCAGTTCTTCTTTAAAACGGTTATACAGTAAAATATTATAATCAGTTCCAATCCCAAACAGCACTACAACCATGAAGATTTGGGTGAAATTAGAAAGTGGAAAATTGAATTTATCCGCTAAGTTCATGACGATTCCACTAGAAACCAGGTAGGAAACGCCAACTGTCAGTAATGAAATAAACGGTATGATGATCGATCTGAAAACCAGAATCAGCACTATAAAAATGAAAACCGCCGCGATAATCTCCGTTTTCTTCAAACCAGCTTGTGTGGTAGTTGAAAAGTCATCATTTAGTAAATCGGCCCCGGTGACGTAAGTTCGTAAACCGTGGATTTTCAGATGACTACGTAATTGTTTGGCTTGGGTCGACACTTTCTCATGGTCAGAGACACTGACCATCGCAAGTTGGGTCGTCCCATCTTTGGACGCCAACTGCTTTTTAGCCTGCGCATTATCACTGGCACTGGTCATATCAAGAATCTTCAAATTTGAATCACTCTTGATATTTGAAATGGCCTGATTGATCTGCTGATTATTTTGGGCGTTAAGTTGACCATCTTTCTTATTAAAAACAACGATCAGTGAACGCACACTGCGGTTATTTTCTGATTTACGGTCAATGGTTTTAGCAACTTCGCTTTGGACCGAAGATGGTAATGCAACGGAACTGTGTTTTTTGACAAGTTGCGTCACATTTGGCATAGTCAACGTGGCAACCAGTACTACTACGATCCACACGATCAATGCCAAACCGTGCTTTTTGAAAAACTGCTGCATCAATCTCTCCCCCCTTTTAGACTATTGGCTATACTTAGACACTTGTACAACCTTTACGCATTATGATAAAGTCAGCTTAAAGGGAGTTCAATAAACAAAAATGGACTTTCGCTTAAATTTAGACAGAATAGATAAAATGCAAAGATTAGAGGCTTATCATGAAATACGATTTAACTAAAAAGCGGACTCGTGGCGCTCAGCGCACCCTTCGCGCATTCTCGCAGACCATGTTACGACTGCTAGCCAAGAAACCCTTTGAAGAAATTAACGTCAACGAAATCTGTGAGTTCTGTGATTTTCCGCGAGCGACTTTCTATAATTACTTTGACGATAAATATGACCTTGTGAACTATTGTTGGTACGTGCTGGCCGAAAAAGTTCGCATTGACGAAGCAAAAGAACTTAATCCTAGTGAAATTGTCATCACCTATTTTGACCGCCTCTACGATTTATTCGAAAATAATAGCGAGTTAGTTTCAGGAATTTTGCATCATAATCAGCTTTCAGGCAGTCTGGTTAATAGTTTTACTAACTATCTGCGTAATTTGGCACACCAGATTTTTCTGGAGGTCTTTGGAGACCTTAAATTTGATATTCCAGTTGAGCTAATCGTAGATCAATGCAGCGCAACCATTTTAATTTTGATTGAATGGATTTTTCTGAAGGAAAAACCTACCACCCGTGAACAAGCACATCATTACTTAGCCGTTTTACTAGGCGACGAGAGTACCTTTTCCATGTCTGATTCCAGTCAGTCAAAATCATAGTAACCATTAAATACAAACAAGTCCTCTCCCGATTTTATCGAGAAAGGACTTGTTTGTGTTTCACTATATTACTCTGTTAAAGTGCCATCTTCAAGGTTTCCAAAACTCCGTTATGATTGTTATCCAATTCTGTCACGTGAGCAGCTGCCTGCTGAATCTTATCCGCAGCGTTTTTCATGGCAAAACTATGCGGTGTCATAGTCAGCATGCTCAAGTCATTTTCGTTATCGCCAAAAGTCATTAACTCATCGTCAGCAACTTGGTAATGATCCTGTAAGATCCGAATACCTGACCGTTTATTAGCATTGGCAGATCCCACTAGATCCGTGTTAAAACCTGACGTTTCATTGGTGAGTTTTGCCGGTAAAATTTTAGCCAACTTAGCCGAAGCTGAATCAAAGTTAGTGCCTGGCGCGAAACTAATTGCAAGTTTGGTAAATTGATCCTTCACCTTTTTACCCGCAATCGTAGCCAGATTATCAACGCCAATCACTGGTCGATAGTAATACTTCACGATCTTTAAAATCTCCGGATCCAGGTCGCGATTAACATAGGTGCCGTGCAAACCAGAAACGACTTCTTGAACGATCAGTCCAGGCTTAAATGCCTTCTTTAACAGTTGAATCACGCCATGGACCTGTTCATCACTAATGGCTTCGATGTGCTGAAGCGCGTTGCCACTGTGAACGATAGCACCATTCTGCGAAATGTAGTCCATTTGATCAGCAACTTCAGCAAACTCATGCCGTAACCGTTGATACTGTGACCCGCTAGCAGCAACAAAATGAATATGACGAGCTTTCATTTGTTTGAATACTGACAAAAATAACTGTTTATCATACTTACGCTCGTCGTTTAAAAAAGTGCCATCCATGTCGACTGCTACCATCTTGATCATTTCATTACCCCGCTTTTTAAATTTTCCATACCGATTATCATAACGGAAAATGGTGAAAACTGCATGTTAAATTTTACTTTTTCGGCAAAAATTTTACAGCGACTTCATGTACCAAGTATCACAGGCACTATGTTCCGATTGAGAAAGCGGCTGAGACAACGGTTTGAAGCCGACTTTTTGATACAGCTGATTCGCGGGTTTCATGGCAGCAAAAGTTTCCAAATACAACGCTTGATAATGGGCCTTGGCATAGTCAAAACAAACCGGTAATAATTGACTAGCCGTTCCATGATGCCGGTAGTCTGGATCCACGTAAAGTTTCTGTAACTCAGCAATCCCCTGTTCAGGCGCAATGGGGCCCACACCGCAGCCGCCAACCACTCGGTCTGTATCCGCCACTGCCACGAAGTATTTAGCAGCGGGTGTTTGCTGATACCATTCACTTAAACGATCAACGAAGGGGTCAAAGTAAGCTGTCCCAGGTAAATTCAAATGCAATTGTTCTAACGACGTCCGCAGAATTTTGGCCATTTGAGCATCATCTGCTGGTTTAATTTCTCGAATCTTCATATGTATATCACATCTTCCCTTATGTTTGTTTAGCATTATACCAATTAAGAGAAGATGAGAAAAGTCTAGGCCGTCACTTGCCACCTCTGTTGATCCATGGCCATTTGCCAAAATGCCAGTTCATAGGCACTGCTGCGTACAAATGACGTTTTCATTTTATCTCTGGTAGTCTCATCCGACTGTGCGGCAACTTGATTGGTTAAATCAATCATCTGGTCCACACTATCGGTATAATCATCGCTATCATAAGTTTCAATCCACCGTTGATACAGTTCAACTGGCGATCCCTTGGCAACGAGCTGCTGGCCAATCTGATTATAGAGCCAATAGCACGGCAGCAAACCAGCAATAGCCTGTTGAGGCGTGCCACGATAAAGTTCCGCATACATATGATTGACGTAGTTATAAGCCGTTGGCGCAATGGGCGTGCTGGCAATTTCCGCTGGCGTAATTCCCAGTTGTTCAAAGAAGCCCTCGCGAACGGCAATTTCGCCGTCTTTCAACCCCTGAGCACCCTCTAATAAGAACTGTTTACCATGAGCATCATCAACTTGATCCGCCACTAACTCGTGCAGTTTGCCAAATTCACTCAGATAATACCGATCTTGAATGAGGTAATACCGAAAAACGTCTTTGGGTAAAGTACCGTCCTGTAATTCATGAATAAAGGGATGTTCAAAGCTCTTTTGCCAAAACGGTGCCGCTGCTTGATGAATTTGATCCGTAAACAATATAAGCCCTCCTCAAGCGACGAAAACTGCTGAATCGAAAAAGCCGGCCAGAGAAACCCTGGCCGGCAGTTTTATCGCAAAATACGCGTTAACTTTCCTTCGCGAGGGTTAGCTCACAGGTTCAAAGGGTTCGGTCCGCGGCCGTCTCAGCAATTTGCGCCCCTAGTTAATATACGTTGAGTATAGCATGTTTTACACCTTATTCTGCCAAAAAAGGCCAAAATTCCTTTTTTATTCACTTAACTCATGTTACTATTAATTAAACTTTTCAAATTATTTTTTAATGTCCTTTTAACGATTACTGAGATGCTGAAATTTTCATGAAAACACGGACTATCCTTCCCAGATTTCAGTCCGACTTCCTAAATGTAACTTGCTTTCATCAATTTTCCGGTAGATCAGACCTTCCTAAAGATTAATTCAGCTGTTTCCGTGAATTAATTTTACATTGAAAACTATTTCTAATTTTCGCTTAATGCCCTGTAATTTTCATCATTAGCACATTGATTCAGTTTGATGATTGAAGAAGCCTATTTTGGCGAGCTTTCAAGCAAATCAATTTTGATGAAAATCCTGTTGAAATAGTCCGATATTTTAGCTATACCATTTAGTTTATCATAGTTGACATATCAGACTAGTTACCGTATATTTCATAGGCATAGGAGCGTGATTAATTTGCAAAATAACAACCTAGACCAAAAATCAATCAACGCACTTCGATTCTTAAGTGTTGATATGATAGAAAAGGCCAATTCTGGCCATCCTGGATTACCCCTTGGTGTCGCACCAATGGCGTACACTCTATGGACTAAACATTTAAACATTAACCCAACTGATTCGCACTGGCTCAATCGCGACCGGTTTATTTTATCTGCTGGTCACGGTTCTTCTTTGCTGTACAGTTTATTACACCTTTCAGGTTTCAACTTAACGATTGAAGATTTAAAACAATTCCGTCAACTTAACAGCAAAACGCCCGGTCACCCTGAATATGGCGTGACGGATGGCGTCGAAGCAACCACTGGTCCATTAGGCCAAGGCTTAGGCATGGCTGTGGGAATGGCAATGGCTGAATCTCACCTTGCCGCTCAGTACAATAAACCCGGGTTTAACATTATGGATCACTACACTTACGCGATTGCTGGCGATGGTGACCTCATGGAAGGCATCTCTCACGAATCAGCCAGTCTTGCCGGCCATCTTAAGCTGGGTAAACTGATTGTCTTATATGATGATAACAGCGTTTCGCTAGATGGTCCTACTGACATGGCGTTCACTGACGATACTCCTAAGCGCTTTGAAGCGTACAACTGGCAGGTTCTTCACGTGGCGAATGGTAATGATCCTGCAGAAATCAATGCAGCAATCGAAACCGCTAAGCAAACCGCTGACCAGCCTACCTTGATCGACGTGAAAACCACCATCGGTTTCGGTGCACCAAACGCTGGTACCAACAGCGTGCATGGTAAACCCCTTGGCGACGAAAACATGGCAGCTACTCGTGAAAAACTCGGTTGGGACTACAAACCATTCGACATTCCTGATGACGTGCGCCAGAACTTTGATACGACTGTTAAACAACGCGGCATTGTCAGCGAAGCGCAATGGCAAACACTATTTGATGATTATTCAGGTGAGTATCCTGAACTTGCAGCTCAGTTTTTACAAAGTTTCAAACCAGTTTCATGTGATTTGAAGATTCCCATTAGCCACGTTGGTGAATCAGAATCTGGTCGAAATACCAGCCAGCGAATCATTGGCGAAATTTCTGAACAATTACCTAGTTTCTGGGGGGGCAGTGCCGATTTATTCTCCTCAAACAAAACTAACGTCAAAACGGCTAACGCCTATGAACCGGCTGACCGACTCGGTAAAAACGTTTGGTTCGGTGTGCGTGAATTTGCGGAAGCTGCAGCTGTTAACGGCATGACTTTGCATGGCGGCGTTCATGCTTACGCCAGCACTTTCTTCGTTTTCTCAGATTACATGCGGGCTGCCATTCGGTTGGCTGCCATTCAAAAAATTCCGTCAACGTTTGTATTCACTCATGATTCAATCGCTGTCGGTGAAGATGGCCCCACTCACGAACCAATTGAACAGTTAATGAGTTTCCGGGCAATGCCAAACGTCAACGTGATTCGGCCAGCAGACACCAATGAAGCAATCGCCGCTTGGAAGATTGCACTTGCTGCGTCTGAAACACCAACGATGCTAGTGCTTACTCGACAAAATCTACCGACGTTACCGCGTACGGAAGAACTCGCTGCTCAAGGCGTACAACGTGGCGGTTACGTCCTCTCACCTGCTAAAGGGTCAACACCAGAAGGTATCTTGATTGCTACTGGCTCTGAAGTCCAACTAGCTATAGCGGCTCAAAAACAGCTTCAAGAAGCCGGCCACGACGTTTCAGTTGTCTCGCTGCCATCATTTGAACTATTCGATGCACAGCCAGCTAAATACCGTGAACAAGTGCTGCCAAGTAACGTCACCCGCAGAGTGGCCGTTGAAATGGGCACCTCCTACGGCTGGGAACATTACGTTGGTTTGCAAGGTAAAATCGTCGGTATCAATAACCGTTATGGTGAATCAGGCAACCCAGATGCTATCATGAAACAGTTCGGTTTTACTGCTGATAATGTGGCAGCAACTTATTTAAAAACGGTCAGCAACCAGCCTGCCAATGCTTAATCTTATGAGGAGAAATGAACATGAAGAATCTAACGTTTAAAACAAAGATTTACTCTGATGGTGCAGATTTAGAAGATATGAAAGCCATCAATCAAAACGACTTTGTCACTGGGTTTACAACCAACCCTAGCCTGTTAAAAAAGGCGGGTGTAACGGATTACCTCACCTTCGCTAAAGAAGCAGTCGCGACTTTTCCTGACGAAGCCATTTCATTCGAAGTGTTTAGTAACGACTATGACACCATGCTCAAGGAAGCCAAGATGCTCCATGACCTTGGTCCTCACGTTTACGTGAAAATTCCAATTCGCACGACTGCCGGTGAACCAACTACTGACTTAATCCATGATTTAACGGCTGATGGCGTTAAAGTGAACGTCACTGCTATCGCTACCGCTGACCAAGTTAAGGAAAGTGTCGATGCTATCGTACCAGGAACACCAAGCATCGTGTCAATCTTCGTTGGCCGAGTAGCTGATGCCGGGATTGACCCAATTCCATTTGTTGAAAAAAGTGTTGCATTAACCAAGGATCGTAGTGACGTGGAATTACTCTGGGCAAGTACCCGAGAAGTCTACAGCATTATGCAGGCTGAACAGTTCGGCGTTGATATCATTACCGTACCGCCGACCATTATTGACAAATTAGTTGCTAAAGCTGGGCAAACTGGCGATGACATCACTATGAATACCGTTAAAGGGTTCGCGGCTGATATTGAAGCAACGGGTCTTAAAATCTTAGGATAGTCATCAACATACGATTGCAAACAGCCTATCTATCAGTCGAAATCGACTAATAGATAGGCTGTTTTTCTCTTAACTAGTGGTATCCTAGTGACTGGAGCATTTTCCGACTACAGCACCTACAGGAGGAAACGAAAATGAAATTCATACTTGCACCCGACTCTTTCAAAGGTGGCATGACTGCTAAAGAAGCAGCCGATGCCATGAAGATGGGGCTTAAAAAGATTTTTCCAGAGGCCATTTTTGAAGAAATCCCCATGGCTGATGGCGGTGAAGGTACCGTTCAATCATTGGTTGACGCCACTCACGGCCACTTCATTGAAAAACAAGTGACGGGACCACTAAACTCCCCTGTCCAAGCAAGGTATGGTATCTTGGGTGATCGACAGACAGCTGTGATTGAAATGGCATCTGCTAGTGGTATTCAATTCGTGAATAGCCAGACACACAATCCCCTGATCACCACAACTTATGGTACGGGTGAACTGATCATTGACGCTGCGACTCATGGTATCAAGCAAATCATCTTGGGTATTGGCGGTAGCGCTACTAATGATGGTGGTGCTGGCATGGCACAGGCCTTAGGTGTTCATCTATTAGATCAAAATAATCGTGAACTCGATTTTGGCGGTGGTCAGCTTGACCGCTTAAACCGAATTGATATTTCACAAATCAATCCTGCCGTTAAAGCCACTAAAATCATGATTGCGTCAGACGTCACCAATCCCTTAGTCGGTCCTAATGGGGCATCCGCTGTCTTTGGTCCCCAGAAGGGTGCAACCCCCGAGATGGTCAAAACCTTGGACGCTAACTTGGAACATTACGCCGAGATCATTAAACGTGACTTGCACCTCGACTTAGCTCACCACCCAGGAGCTGGTGCAGCGGGTGGTCTCGGTACTGGGTTGCTGGCCTTCACCGACTCGGAAATGCAAAAGGGAATTGATATTGTTATTGAATATTCACATTTAAAACAACGTGCTCAAAACGCTGACTTTGTCTTTACTGGCGAAGGTGGCATCGATTTTCAAACTAAATTCGGCAAAACACCATACGGCGTCGCTCAAGCTACCAAAACGGTTGCCCCAAACGCACCCGTTATTGTGTTGGCGGGAAACGTCGGTGCCGGCATCGATAGTCTGTATGATAAAAGCGCTATTGATGCCATTTTCCCAATCACACCAGGAGTCATCACTCTGGATAAAGCTATTGCTGAAGGACCTCAAAATTTAGCCATTCTTGCCGAAAACGTTGGCCGGTTGATCAAGAGTCTCCACTGTTAATTAACTGAGATATCATCTGCGGCGCAAGTGTGTTATTCTATATTAATAGTAATTATTATCATTTAGCTTAGGAGGCACCAGCAGACATTATGATGCTAAAACGCTATATCCGACCGTTCGGCACATTGCTGACCCTTGTACTGGTAGCAGTGATGCTAGTCGGCTGCACGTCAAAAGCAACCGCCCCACAACATTCGCACCAAATCCACGTGGTTGCATCGCTTGATTTCTACGGTGAAACTGCGAAAGCCGTCCTTGGTAAAAAAGGAACGGTAACTTCCATCATCGATAAACCCAGCATGGAACCGCACGAATTTGAACCAACGACCAAAACAGCGAAGCAAGTCAGCAAGGCCGATGTCATTATTTATAACGGTCTCGGCTATGATACCTGGATGAACCGGTTATCCGCGGATAATACGGGGACTACAAAGGTGAACGTTGCTCAAGGCATTATGAATAAGCATGATGGTGACAACGAGCATATCTGGTACGACATGAAAACCATGCCTAAATTAGCCAACGAACTGGCTAACCAGTTTGCGAAGCGTCAACCGCAAAATAAGGCTTACTTTAAGCGCAACGCACAGCGTTATATCCGTTCGTTGAAACCACTTGATCAAAAAGTGGCACAGCTTCGGCAGAACAGTCATCAAGCTCGGGTAAACGTTAGCGAACCCGTTTTCGATTACTCATTAACTGAAATGGGCTATCGCCAAAATAACAATCACTACGCGCAGGCCGTTCAAAACGACACTGATCCGTCACCTAAGGATATCCGACAAATGCAAGCTGATATTCGTCACCATAAAATTGCCTTTTTCGTTGTGAATACGCAAGAAATCAGTAAAATGACCACTAATTTACTCGCACTTGCGAAAAATAGCGGCGTCCCAATCGTTCGCGTGACTGAATCACAGCCATCTAACACAACGTATAAAACCTGGATGATGCAACAGTTTAATGACGTTCAACGAGCACAGGAAGCAACACGATAACGATATAAAGAAGCACTATTCCGACACAAACATCGAAATAGTGCTTTTTTATTGTCCAGTGTTTACTTAAGAAACGCCTTCACCATCTTCTGAGTATCTTCATTAGTCAGCGCATTATCTAAAACGTGATCGACTAGTTCGGCACACTTGGTGGTATCCAGTGATTTCATCATGCTGCGGGTTCTGAGGATCGAGCTGGAACTCATAGAATACTCATCAAGCCCCATCCCCATCAATAGTGGTAACGCCACCGCATCACCGGCCATTTCACCGCACATGGCGGCAATTTTACCCTCTTGATGAGCAGCATCAATGACGTGTTTAATCAGTTTTAGTAACCCAGGATTATATGGCTGATAGAGATAAGAAACACATTCGTTCCCTCTGTCTGCCGCGAAGGTATACTGAATCAGGTCGTTGGTTCCAATACTGAAGAAGTCCACTTCCTTAGCAAAGGCTTCCGCAAAAATAGCAGCCGCTGGTACTTCGATCATGATGCCTAGCTTGATGTCATCACCAATCCCTGGATCATCCGCCTGCAGCTTTTGCCTCTCTTCATTAAAAATGGTCTTCGCCTGCCTAAATTCTTCCAGTGTCGCAATCATCGGAAACATGATGCGTAGCTGACCGAACTTAGACGCACGGATCAGCGCACGTAATTGTGTTCGGAATATCTCCTGCCGCTGCAGCGAAATTCGAATCGCCCGGTAGCCTAGAAACGGGTTCATTTCCTCTGGTAAATGTAGATAACTCAACTGTTTATCGCCACCAATGTCCATGGTTCGAATGACGACTGGTTTACCTTTCATCACCTTCACCACCCGCTTATAAGCATCAAACTGCTCATCTTCAGTGGGTAATTGACTATCATCCATGTACAGAAATTCAGAACGAAACAGACCTACTGCATCCGCGCCAACTTTTAAAACGTCCGCCATATCAGTAGGTGTCCCAATGTTTGAAGCAATTTCAAATTTTCTGCCATCCGCTGAAACAGATGGTGCGTCAACTAGCTTAGCCCATTCTTGGCGTTGAAGCTCAAAGTGCTGAGCTTGCTGTTGATAGTCCTGGAGTTCGGTTTCGTTTGGATTGCTAATCGCTTCACCAGTTTCACCATCTAAAATGAGCATTTCACCGTTTTGAATTTTTTTAGTGGCATCAGTAGCCCCAACCACGGCAGGTATTTCCAGCGTTCGTGACATGATAGCCGAGTGACTCGTTCGCCCACCCAAGTCAGTAATGATTCCTTTAACGTACTTTTTATCCATCTGTGAGGTATCAGAAGGCGTCACTTCATGGGCAACCAAAACTACTGGGCAATTAATCCCAGCCAGATCAGGTAGCGCCTTACCTAATAAATGACTCAATATTCGTTTAGTGACATCTCTGACATCGGTTGCCCGTTCCTGCATATACCGATTTTCAGTCATGGCTTCCAAAGTATTGATGAAGTCATCAGTAACCTGTTTCAATGCTTGTTCGGCATTGATTTTTTGGGTTTGAATCAACTGTTCAATTTGTTTGATCATTTCCGGATCAGTCAATAACGCGATGTGCGAATCGAAAATGGTTAGCACTTCTGTATCTAAATGGCCTTCAGCACGGTCTTTAATCGTCTTTAACTCTTCAACTGAGGTATCCAGTGCCTGATGCAAGCGATCAATTTCAGCATCAGGATCAGTGATAGTCACCTTATCAAAACTTAGGTCTGGCATCACTAATAGGTACGCTTTCGCAATCCCAATCCCATCACTCGCTGCAATTCCCTTAATTTTTGTCGACAAATCAGCTACCTCTATTCCTTAAAATTTCGGCTTAGAATCTAATTATATAACACACGGTCTACGATTTAATTTTCATCACCATCAGCGGATTTCTTTGAATGATTCTTAACCGTTACAATATGACTGGCAATCAAAACGCAAATAACAAAAACGATAATCCCAGTCACGATGCCTGCTTGACCAAAGCTTCCCAGATTTCCTAACAAGATGCCAGGAATTAGATAGTCAGTATCAGCAAACGTCGAAGCGGACAGTTTCAGCGTACCTAGAACGGGTAGGATGAACAGCGGTAACCAGCTGATCAGCAGGCTATTCACCGTAGCACCAATAACAGCACCACGCCTACCACCAGTAGAATTACCGTAGATTCCAGCAGCAGCACCGCAGAAGAAGTGCCCCACAACCCCTGGAATAATCACGGTGGTTCCGAGCGCCACCATCACAAACATGGAAAGCGTCCCAACAATAAAACTCACAAAGAAGCCTAATAACACAGCGTTCGGTGCGTAAGGAAAGATAATTGGTACATCCAAGGCAGGCTTGGAATCAGGGACCAGTTTCTGCGCGATTCCCTGAAAGGCAGGTACGATTTCAGCTAAAATCATCCGTACCCCTTGCAGAACAACGACGAAACCAGCTGCGAAGGTTCCTGCTTGAACTAATGCATAAATAATATAATTGGTGCCAGCACTAAGATTTTTCTCAACAAATCCAGGACCAGCAATAATAGCTAATACAATATAAACAATGCCCATCAGTAAGGTGATTGAAACCGTTGAATCACGTAAAAAGCCGAGACTCTTAGGAATATTTAAGTCTTCCGTACTCTTCTTTGGATCACCAAACCACTTACCCATTAACCCGGCCGTGGCGTAGCCGATGTTACCGGTATGCCCCATGGCCACTTCATCGCCGCCAGTAATTCGCCGCATAAATGGTTGTGTTAACGCCGGCGTAATTGTGAGCAGCGTTCCTTCAAAGATGCCGCCTAATACAATCGTCGTTAACCCCGTACCCAAGTGTGCGCTAACCAAAATAACAGCAGTCATGCAAGATACATACAGCATGGCTTGACCCGTTAAGAAGATGTACTTAAAGGCCGTTAATCGCGCCAATAAAACGTTTACAATCATGCCCATTAACATAATCAACGCAGTGGTACTGCCGTATTTTACCAGTGCCATAGCCACCACAGCTTCATTGCTGGGAACCACCCCTTGAACATGCAGGGCAAACTTAAACATTTTGGCAAATGGTAACAGGGAGTTACTTAAGATGCCCGCGCCACCCGTTAAGACTAAGAAACCAGCGAAGGTTTTAATGGTTCCCTGAATCACTTCAGTGGCCTTCTTCTTTTGAAGAAAAAGGCCAAGCATCGCAATCAGCGCGACTAAAATAGCTGGCTGTGAAGCAATACTAACAAATAAATTTAAGATAGCTTTCATCGCATCATGTCCTCCGTTCAGAGACGATTACTCAGCAGTATACGAAATTCCTTCTTTGTCCAGAATGTCGTTAACATGCTGCTTTGTTTCCTGCTTATCGATCAAGGTCTTTAACAGGACGACCCGATCTTTTGGTAAACTGCCGACCGCGCTAGCTAAAGTTGATTCAATGAAGAAATAGTCCGCTGCATCAGGAGTGGCACTACCCACATCAGTATGATTCACCTGAATGTTACTTGTATCCACCTTTTCCGCTTTTAAAATCGCCTGAATATTCATTTGAACCATAAAGCTGGTACCCAACCCACTCTGACACACTGCAAGAATTTTCATGCTTTTTCCTCCTATATAAATAATCGCAATACCGCAAAATTAAGAATCAAGTTTCTGGAGAATCGTTAAAATCTGACCAACTGAAAGAGCTTCTAGCACTTTTTGAACAGCCACTTTGTCAGTTAAAAGTGTCATCAACTGTTGAATCACACCAAGATGGCTTTGACTGTCCGTAGCGGTTAAGACAAACCATAGCTTTACCGGATGTTTCGCATCCACAAAATCAACAGCGGAATTCGTTTTTAAGAGCGATAAACCAACCCCGTGAACGGAACTATCAGGACGCGCATGGGCTAAAACAATCTGGGGACCAATGTTCATATAGGGTCCCTTTTCTTTAACAACACTAATGATTGAATCAACGTAGGCTGGATCAATAATATTCGTATCTACTAAAGGTTGAGCAGCAATAGTGATAGCTTCTTCCCAGCTCAGATTCGATCCGTCTGCAACTTGCAATGTTTGTGCATTCAATAAATCAAGCAATATTACACCTCCTGTCTTTACCGCCAACATGCTTTATGACTTGATTATATCGACTCGGGAATTATTTCACAACTACAATAGTACGAGAGTGTGATGTAACTCGGTAGCTCCCAGAACCTAAAATAGATAAGCGCCGTTCCAATGGGCTTTATCGGGACGGTGCTTATCTATTTTAAAATGACTTAATCATCCGCGTGCCAGTGCAGTTTCATTTGACACTGTACTAACTGACCATTTTGATAACGATAGGGTTCAACATCCGTTTGACCATCATCATGATGATACTTAATATTCCAGTAGTTACCCTTATGATAGACTACTTCCCAGGTACCGCTTAAATCATTATCGTTGGTATCTTCCCCTTCGTATGTCCCGTCATCGTTGAACTCCCATGTGCCGGCGTTACTACGCCAATCACCAATGAGAATATCATCATCAGTATTGTCGTTACGAAGTGAAATATCGTATGAATAATCGGTTGAACCGTTACTGTCATCGTTGCTATCACTGGACTGATCACTGTTATTGGTTTGTGGTGCTGGCGCCTGAGCAGCAGTTGTCTGAGGGGCTTTAGCTTTTAGACTGACCGTGTTATCTAACTGCTTGTAAATATCAATCGCCGGCAAAACCTTTGTCACACTTTGACTGCTGCCTGATACGTTCCCAGCAACTTGCAGATTATACCGGCCTGGAAATAGATCATCGACCGTGTAACCGCCACTAACTGCCTTTGCTGAAACGGAGTCCCCATTATTGGTGACTGTCGCATCTTTAACGTTAGTTTTGACCGTTAAACGAAACGATTTCGCCTGAAGCATATAGCGCGTAAATAGGAAGTGATGCCCATCTTTAACCAGTTCAAACGGCATCTGACTGCTATCCATGGTTTTAACCGCCTGTTTAATGGTATCTCTCGCACTAGAATTACTTTCGTAAAGTGCCTGAAGTGGCTTAACCGCATCATCGTCTACTGCCTGACCGTTATCATCGACTACGGCGTCCGCAATGTCATCGTCATCCGTTGAGGTAACTTCAGTCGCCAACCGCTCTGCTTGATTGCTCTTACTGTAATACCAAGACCCACCGATAAAACAAACGAGCAACAGAACAACGATACCGCCAAGAACCCAAGGCCAGCGTTTTCGCGGTTTGCGTCCCGTTGTTCGTTTCGCTTTAACAGTCGCTCTTGGTTGTGAAACACTTGTTGCTTCAGATTTAACCACCGTTGCTTCTGGCTGTATTTGACCAGTCCGAAAGGCTTTTAAGTTAAACCCGCATTTTCCACAAAATTCATCCGTAGCGGCAACTTCTTCGCCACAGTTTGGACAGTATTTAAGTTCCTCTGCCATTTCCCGCATCCCCTAAGAATTATCTTATCATTCAAGAATTATTTGATACTAATAATGTACCATAGAATTCCCTCTAATGACCGTTCAAAATGGGGTTAGTCCACATTCGGTGAAATTTACGATCACTCTTCCCGATAATGAGTCATTTCCCGAGATATGCTGATTGTAATTCCTGGTCTATGAAGGTATGATAAGTTGGTAACTTTACATATGGATTTTGAAAGGAGTAAAAAATAATCATGACTTCAGATGATATTAAGACCTCATTAACAACTGCCCTCAATGAATACTTTGAACAAGTGACTTTGCCAGAAAACGGCTTGTTTGTCCTTGGCTTTAGTTCTAGCGAGGTAATGGGCTCTTGGATGGGGCAAAACTCCAATCAAGACGTTGGCGATACGGTGATCAATACGTTACTGCCAATCCTAACAGCACACCACCTTAACTTGGCTGTTCAAGGTTGCCAGCACATTAACCGCGCCCTATTGATTGAGCGGGAAGTGGCTGACCGACGCGGCTATGAAATTGTCTCCGTTATTCCTCAGCTTCACGCTGGCGGTGCTGGCCAAGTGGCTGCTTATAAAGCCTTCAAAGACCCCGTTGAAGTAGAACGTATCGTGGCGGATGGCGGTATGGACATTGGTGATACTCAAATCGGGATGCACGTCCGCTGGGTACAAATCCCAGTTAAAACTTCGGTCAAAGAAATTGGCGCGGCACATACAACGTTCTTAACGTCACGGCCAAAACTGATTGGCGGTCCACGGGCGATCTATGGTATGCCGGCGGGGCAACGATAATAATAGAGTGTGAAAACAAGCGTTTAAAGAGTTGCATATAAGGGCTCAAAACGAAAATCCCCTGAACCTTTGGGGATTTTTGTTTTGAGCCCTTATATGCAACTCTTTGCTTGTTTGAGCACGTTTGGGAGAGTGCGTGGCAAAACTCGGTAGATTCCAGAATTTAACACAAAATAATGCGTATTTCGTCGAACTTTGGCGGAATACGCATTATTTTGTGTTAAATGGCCGGAATCTGAGTTGTGGAACCAATTTAGGCTAGATAAAAGCATTGAGCAAAAACAAAATCTGAGTTGTATTTCAGTCAAGAAAACAGATAGACCCCCTACCAATAGAAGCTCACACCGCACTCAATTTAAGCTTGATTTAAGATTTAAATGAGCATAATAATATGTTTAATTACTTTTTATGCACCGGATAACTCACCTGATAGGATTCAATGCCGTGTTCTTCAAACGCAGCTTCTAAAATATGGGCAAACTCGTTAATATCTACCGATTGAGGCAAGTGAATCACCACGTCATTTTTATCTGTCATTATCAGGCACCCCTTCACGTTTATTTATGCCCATTATACGAACATATGTTCACGGTTGCAACCATAAATAACTGGCATTTAATATCCGTCAAAATGTAAATTGTTTTTGCGTGTTTTTTTGTCAAATAGGTGTACAATTATTCGTTGCACATGTTTGTTTTACACACACGAAAGGAGATTCTGCAATGCTAAAAGTTGCCAAGGGTCGTGTCTCCTATCTAGCCGTTCTCGGTGCGATTATATTCATGACCATTCAGGTGATTGCTAACCTGAACCTGCCTAGTTTGACCTCTGACATTGTTAACAACGGGGTCGCGACAGGTAATATCAGCTATATCTGGAAAGTCGGTATGAAGATGGTTGGGTTTTCATTACTCAGTATCGCTGCCGCTATTTGTAACGTTTTTCTAGCTGCTACAACGTCACAAAAGCTTGGGCAAAACCTGAGAAGTGATATCTACCGTAAAGTGATGGGCCTCTCTACTGACGAGTACGATCAAATTGAAACTTCTTCATTAATTACACGAACTACTAACGATGTGGTTCAAATTCAAAACGTCGCCATTATGATGTTAAGAATGATGATTATGGCGCCTATCATGCTGATTGGGGCTAGTTTCTTAGCCTACAGCAAAGACCATACGCTAACCTTAGTGTTTGTTGTCTCATTGCCACTACTGGCAATCTTTATGGGTATCATGCTGCGTTTTGCCATGCCAATGTTTCAAGCCATGCAAACCAAAACCGACCGCATCAACCGAATCTTCCGTGAAGGTTTGACTGGTGTCCGGGTTATTCGGGCGTTCCGTCAAGATCAGTTCGAACAGGACCGCTTTGAAGATGCCAACGTTGATTATACTCAAAACGCCATTAACGTTAACACACTACTGTCACTTGCTCTACCTGTCATGACACTGATCATGAGTGGCACAAACGTCGCCATTATTTTATTTGGTGCCCATTTGATCGGTAATCAGGCAATGCAAGTTGGTAATTTAATTGCCTTCATGACATATGCGATGCAGATTTTAATGAGCTTTATGATGCTTTCAATGGTACTGATCTTTATCCCACGTGCCCAAGCATCTGCTAAGCGTATTCAGCAGGTCTTTGACTTAAAATCTACCATGAAGGTAGCGGACAAGCCAAAGGAATTGCCCGCTGAAGCTGAACATAGTCTGGAATTCGACCACGTTTCTTACCGTTACTTTGGCGCTGAAAAATCTGCTTTGACGGACATTGATTTTAGCGCTAAGAGTGGCCAAACGGTGGCCATCATTGGTGGTACCGGTTCGGGTAAATCGACCTTGATCAACCTGATTCCCCGCTTTTATGACCTTGAAAAGGGTCAGATTAAATTAGACGGTATCGATATTACTCAGCTTGCGCCTGAAAAACTCCGCGATGCTGTTTCTTTAGTACCACAAAAAGCAACCCTATTTACTGGTTCATTAAGAGAAAACATGAAATACGGGAAACCAGACGCTACCGATGACGAAATTTGGCACGCCCTAGACATTGCCCGTGCCCGCGATTTCGTTGAAGAAGATCCTGATGGCCTTGATATGTACGTTGAACAAGGTGGCGGCAACTTCTCCGGTGGTCAACGACAACGGTTGGCAATTGCTCGTGCCTTGGTTAAGCAATCTGCCATCTACGTCTTCGATGACTCCTTCTCCGCATTGGACTTTAAGACTGATGCTGACCTCCGTGCTGAATTGCGCCAAGATAAGCATATTCAACAGAGTATCACCGTCATCGTTGCACAACGAATCGCAACGGTGGCCGACGCCGATTTGATCTTAGTTCTCGATAATGGTCAATTAGTCGGTAAAGGTACCCATGATGAATTGAGAAAGACTAACGAAGTCTATCAAGAAATTATTAAGTCACAGATCAGAGAGGGGGAGGCTGAATAATGGCTGATTCTAAATCGAAACAACCCACCCGTCCCGTCCATGTTGGTGGACCAGGCCGAGGTCGTGGTCATGGCCTAGTTGAAAAGCCAAAGAACTTCTGGGGAACGACTCGTCGACTCTTAAGTTACATGTCTGATCGAATTGTCGGATTGGTTTTGGTCTTGATTTTCGCCATTACCAGTGTCGTCTTTCAAATTCGAACCCCTAAAATTTTGGGTAAAGCGACGACTGAAATTTTTACTGGCGTTATGAAGGGTCAATCCCAGCAAAAAGCTGGCTTTAACTTGACTCACCTCCCAATTAACTACGATAAAATCATTCAGATCATTATCATTGTTGGTCTCATGTATCTAGCTTCTGCTGTTTTCAGTTTTCTGCAGCAATGGATCATGACCCGGATTTCCCAAAAGACAGTCTACAAACTTCGTCGTCGGATGAAGGAAAAAATGCGTGTCGTGCCAATTCACTATTACGACACCCATAGCAACGGCGACATTATGAGTCGTGCGGTTAACGATATGGATAACATCGCTAACACGTTGCAACAAAGTTTGACCCAAGCGGTCACTTCAACTGTTACCTTTATCGGCACTTTATGGATGATGCTCACCATCAGCTGGAAGTTAACGCTGATTGCGCTGATCACGATTCCACTAAGTTTGATCATCGTTGGTATCGTGGCACCGAAGTCACAGCGATTCTTTGCCACCCAACAAAAGAGCTTAGGTCTCATGAACGACCAAGTTGAAGAGAACTACTCTGGTCAGCAGGTTTTGAAGAGCTTCAATAAGGAAAAAGACACCATTGATTCCTTTGAGAAACAAAACAAGGTCTACTATCAATCCGCTTGGAAGGCTCAATTCATTTCTGGTATCATCATGCCTTTGATGATGTTCCTGAATAACATTGGTTACGTTTTTGTTGCCATCATTGGTGGTATTTCAGTTGCTAATGGTAATATCACCCTTGGGAACGTTCAGGCCTTCCTGCAATATACCAACCAATTCTCACAACCAATTTCACAGTTAGCCAACCTAATGAACACGATTCAATCCACCATTGCTTCAGCAGAACGGGTTTTTGATGTTCTGGATCAAGAAGAAATGAAGGATACTTCCACTGACACACCGGTTAAACAAACCGATAATCTATTGGAAATGGACCACGTGAAGTTTGGCTACGATGACAACGAGCTCTTGATGAAAGACTACAATTTAGCCGTCAAGCCAGGACAACAAGTCGCCATCGTTGGGCCAACTGGTGCCGGTAAAACAACCATCATTAACTTGTTGGAGCGCTTCTACGATGTTAAGGGTGGAGCTATTCTATTGAATGGTCAAGATACCCGGAACATGGACCGTGAAGATCTCCGTTCCCACTTTGCTATGGTGCTTCAAGATACCTGGCTCTTCACTGGCAGTATTTTTGATAACATTAAGTACGGCCGTGAAGATGCAACTGAAGAACAAGTGATCAACGCTGCTAAAGCAGCCCACGTGGACGAATTCGTTCGCAGGTTACCAGATGGCTATGACACTGTCCTGAATGAGGATGCGTCCAACATTTCTCAAGGTCAACGTCAATTGGTCACCATTGCCAGAGCCTTTGTTGCTGATCCTGAAATTCTTATCTTGGATGAAGCAACTAGTTCCGTCGATACCAGAACCGAAGTCCAGATTCAGCATGCCATGGGACTCCTGCTTAAGGATCGGACCAGCTTCGTGGTTGCTCACCGGCTGTCAACGATTCAAAATGCCGATAACATCATCGTCATGAACCATGGCTCAATCGTTGAAACAGGTACCCATGAGGCGCTGCTCAAAAAGAACGGCTTCTATGCAAATCTGTATAACAGTCAATTCACTGATGGCATTTCATTTGATTAGGAGGACGCGTTATGAGAAAAATTAGTTTGATTTTATCAGCCGCCCTACTTAGCTTAACGCTGGCAGCGTGTGGCAAACCCTCACTATCGGTCGACCATAAGAGTTATGCTCCTAGCGGGATGACCGCCGTAATTAAGGGCAATAGTAATCAGAAAACAGTTAAGTACCGGATTAACAACGGCTCCACCAAAAACCAGTCAGTATTGAATGGCAGTTACGCCATTACACTGCCTGCTAAACCATACCAGCAAACCGTTAAACTGACTGCTGGTGGTCGCAACGCTTCAACCGTTGTTAAGAAGAGCCCGGCCATCATGAGCTACAGTAAGTTTAAAACGGCTTATAACCAAGCTTTGATGGCCACTGCCCTTTCTAAAAAGGATCAGGCAACGGCTATGCAGCTGCAAAAACAAGGCGCTCAGTTGCAGCAGCAAAGTGCCAAGCTGCAAGCTGAATCAAAAACTGCTCAGGCTAAATTAAAGTCTGGCGACACCTCGGCTCAAGCAACTTTGGCTTCATTAGCTAAGCAGGGTCAACAGCTTCAAGCGCAAGGTGCTAAGTTGAAACAAACTCAGGCATCATTAGCACCAGCATTGGCTAAGGCCAAAAAACAGGTTGCTGACGATACCATTACTGCCAAGGCACGGACTGGGGTCTACAACCTGAAAAAGACTGACAACGCAACCGTTCGCGGAAATGTTGACAATGGTCAACTCATCGGTGCAACGCTGATGGTGCCAACGTCATCGCTCAAATCAAAGGCAGCTGCTAAAACGTTCATGACAGAGCTTGCCGTATTAACGGGCAGTACCGGTGCTAACACTCAAAAGGTATTGAAAGGCTTCGAAAATAAAGCCAATAAGAAAAATAGCAGTCAAACAACGACCAGTACGATTCATTCGAAAGGCATTGATTTTGACTTAGGTTATTCGAAATCGACACTTTATATTTACGTTACTCATCATTAATTGAATAGTGTTATTGAAAGGTGTCATCCTGATTTTATCGTCAGGATGGCGCCTTTTTTAGTAATTTCCTTAGGAATATTTAATAATTACAAATTTGATAATTTATCTATAATAGTTGCTTAATCAACGTTCACCATATTACACGGTTGTCATTATATTTGCTGATATAACAGCAATTATAGAGAGTATCTATTAATAAACTATAATATTCCAAAATGAATAAAACGACTAATTCCCCAAAAAAGTAAATATTTATTTAGTTCTAAGTATTGTCAGATTGTCAAAATTAGAATATCATTAGAATAATTCGCACCACATAGTTGACTCTCCTTTCGTTTTTAAAAGTAGGTGACAGTTTTTGAAAACTCTGAATCACGATCATCATTTAATGTACGATCCTCAATTTGAACACGCTGCCTGTGGGATGGGCTTTATCACTCAAATTGACGGTCACGCAGACCACCAATTAGTTGAAAAAGCCCTCACAATGCTGGAGCGTATGAATCACCGCGGCGGTACCGGTGCTGAACCTGATACTGGTGATGGTGCTGGTATTCTTATGGCAATGCCGGATAAGTTCTTCCGTCAGCAAATGGCTAATGCCAAGCTGACGCTACCTGAAAAAGGCGACTACGCTGTGGCACAGCTGTTCTTGCCCCACGAAGTTCAAAAACGCGATGCTATGTTGTCGGCGGTGACAGCACAAATCGATCAAGCTGGCTTCCCGGTATTATGGACCCGACTTGTTCCCTTTGTTTACGAAAACTGTGGTCCTGGCGCTCAAAAATCTATGCCAGGATTTGTTCAGATCATCATGCAACGACCAGCTGATATCGCCACCGGTCGTCCTTTTGAAGACCAACTTTACACCCTTAGACGACAGTTGGAACACGTTTTCGAACATCAGTCATTAGCCATTTGTTCACTTTCCAGCCAAACCATCGTCTACAAAGGTATGTTGCATGCCTTTCAAGTTGGACGCTTCTATCCAGACCTGCATGACCCTGCCATGGAAAGTGCCATTTGCCTCATTCATTCACGTTTCTCAACCAACACCTTTCCAAGCTGGGCACGTGCTCAACCCTTCCGCTTCTTAGCTCATAACGGGGAAATTAATACCTTAAAGGGCGCCGAAAATTGGATGACCAGCCACGGGATTGATATTTACGACGAAGAGGATTCTGACTCCGCTAAACTAGAAAACTGCATGGAATACCTTTACCGTCAGGGACGCTCGATTCCAAAAGCACTCATGATGATGGTGCCAGAAGCTTGGGGTACCGGTGTTCAGATGCCGAAACAGCAACGCGCATTTGACGAATATAACGCCACTTTCATGGCCCCTTGGGATGGTCCAGCAGCGCTGTGCTTCACCGATGGCATTCAAGTGGGTGCTTTCCTTGATCGTAACGGACTGCGGCCATCGCGTTATACCTTAACCAAGGACCGCGTATTAGTCGTTGCTTCTGAATCCGGTGTGGTGGACGTCAAGCCAACTGATATCGTTAAAAAAGGGATTCTAGGCCCAGCCCAAATGATCTTAGTGGATACCAGCTTAGGTAAAATTTACCAATCAGATGAACTCAAGCAAACTTTTGCTAACGAACATCCCTACCAGCAATGGCTGACTGCTAACCGAATTTCGCTGAAAAACTTACCAGAAGTCAAAACAGAAACAGCCATTTCAGACACTGAATTAAAACGGCTCTGGCTACAGAATGGCTACACTCACGAAGTCATCGAAACCGCGTTGATTCCAATGGCTGAAAATGGTGGTGAACCCGTGGTCGCTATGGGCTTTGATTCACCACTGGCGGTTCTCTCGCATAAATCTGAAAATCTCTTCACCTATTTTAAACAGGCTTTCGCACAGGTGACCAACCCACCGATTGATCCCCTCCGTGAAAAAATCGTCATCAGTACGACCCTCTATCTCGGTCGTGATGCTGATATCACCACTGATACAGCGGCAAACTGTCACAAAGTCCGCATCGAAAGTCCCATTTTAAGCGATCAGGATTACGCCAAAATTGAAGCGCTGGATCTACCAGACCTCAAAGTAGCTAAATTGGGACTATCATATGATCTCACGGATCGGCCTAACCGCTTATTTCATGCCTTGGATGATCTATTCAAACGAGCTGAAAACGCCATTGATCAGGGTGCATCTATTCTGATTCTCTCGGACCGTTCTACTCAGCAACACCAGCTGACCATTCCCGTCTTGCTGGCAGTTTCTGGACTGCACAACTATCTGGTTCAACAGGGTAAAAGTACCGACGCATCCATCGTGGTGGATACGGCAGAAGCCTGCGAACTGCATCATTTTGCCTGTCTCGTTGGCTATGGTGCCACGGCTATTCATCCTTATGGCGCTTACGCCACACTGGTCTCGCGTGGATATGAAGCCAAATTAGGCAACTATCGACTGGCCGCTACCAACGGCATTATCAAGATCATGAGCCGAATGGGAATTTCAACCATTGCCGGTTATCAAGGTGCCCAGTTGTTCGAAGCCGTTGGACTATCAAGCGAAGTGGTGGATCAGTATTTCACTGGTACCCCCAGTCGAATCGGTGGTCTAACCCTCAACCAAATTGAAGACGAATACATGGCTAAATATCGCGCAGCCTATGATGCTCATAATATTGACGATTTGCCATCCGGTGGCAGTTTCCAGTTCAAATCAGATGGTGAACATCACCTTTACAACCCAGAATCAATCTACCAGTTCCAAAAGGCAGTGCGTTCTGGCAGTTACGAGGAATACCAAAAATACGCACAACAAATGAACCAAGAAGCCATTAGTAACCCCGTCACCCTACGTTCCATGTGGGAAATTCAAGCAAAGGGTCGGACAAGCGTTCCCATCAACGAAGTGGAGCCAGTCAGTTCCATCGTCAAACGGTTCAAGTCCGGCGCCATGAGTTTCGGGGCCCTTTCAGAAGAAGCCCACGAAACGATTGCCATTGCCATGAACAAGTTAGGTGCTCGCAGCAACTCTGGTGAAGGCGGTGAAAACCGGAACCGATTCAAAGTTGGTGCTGATGGGTTAAACCGTAATAGCCGCATCAAGCAGGTCTCCACTGCCCGGTTCGGTGTCAACGCTGAATACCTCGAAAGTGCTGATGAGATTCAAATCAAAATGGCGCAGGGCGCTAAACCCGGTGAAGGTGGTCAATTGCCAGCTGGTAAAGCCTATCCTTGGGTGGCTAGTATCCGAGGTTCCATTGCCGGTGTGCAATTAATCTCACCGCCGCCTCACCACGATATCTATTCGATTGAAGATCTCGCCCAGTTAATCTACGACCTGAAGCAAGTTAACCCCTACGCGATTATCAACGTTAAGCTAGTCTCTTCAACCGGCGTTGGCACCATTGCAGCCGGCGTGGTTAAGGCTGGCGCAGACACAGTGGTGGTTGCTGGTTACGACGGTGGTACCGGTGCAGCTCCAAGAAACTCTACTCGTGACTGCGGGCTGCCGTGGGAAATGGGCTTAGCGGATGCACACCAAACATTGGCGCTTAATCATCTCCGTCAGCGAACCACTCTTGAAGTAGATGGCAAACTGCTCACTGGCCGCGATATTGCGGTTGCCATCATGCTGGGTGCCGAAGAATTTAGCTTTGCCACCCTGACCATGGTTGCTATCGGCTGTATCATGATGCGGAAATGCAACCTTAATACCTGTCCCATTGGCATTACGACCCAAGATCCACAATTACGGCGTTTATTTGCCGGTAAACCGGAATACATTATCAACATGATGCATTTTTTGGCACAGGATCTGCGGGAACAAATGGCCCAATTAGGCTATCGAACCGTGGATGAAATGGTCGGTCATGGTGAACATCTGACTCCCCGTTACATTCCAGCTGGCAAAGCCAAATCGCTTAACTATGATAGGATGATTGGTAAAACCATCACCATTCAGCGTAAGGCTAAGGATCCCTTCCGTGCTAAATACAACTGGCCTGACCTCAACGCGATTACTGAAGCCAGTCTGAAAAACGGGACTACAACATCAATCAATCAGCCTATCAACAATACCGACCGAGCAACAGGAACCCGCCTCGGTGGCTGGATTGCTGCTCGTTTTGGCAACCAGGGACTCAAACCAGGCGCCTTACAACTAAACTATACTGGAACTGCTGGTCAAAGTTTCGGTGCCTTTATCACCCAGGGACTGGAACTCAAGCTACGTGGAGAAGCTAATGATTACGTGGGGAAAGGCCTTTCTGGTGGTCGACTAATCGTTGCCTCACCAGAGGGTGCCGAAGACATCTACGCCCACGCTCCGATTATCGGTAACGTTGCCTGTTTTGGTGCCACCAGTGGTGAAGCCTTCTTTAACGGCCGTGCTGGTGAACGTTTCTGTGTTCGTAATTCCGGTGCCAACGTTGTGGTGGAAGGCATTGGTAATAACGGCTGCGAATATATGACCGGTGGCGTCGCTGTCATTTTAGGTCAAACTGGCCGGAACTTTGCTGCGGGTATGTCTGGTGGTATCGCCTACGTTTATGATTGGAAACACAACTTTAAACAACGGTGTAATACTGAACTGGTCGATCTGTATGATTTAGATGAATCAGGCGATGACAGCATCCTTAAAACCTTGATTGAAAAGCACTATTACTATACTCAATCTTCACAGGCAAAGAAAATTCTCGATAACTGGGAAGAAGCAAAACAGTTATTCGTGAAAGTCTATCCAACTGATTATCATCGGATGCAAGACTTGATTCATAAGTTTGAACAAGCAGGTGTCCCTGAAAATCAAGTGATTCAAAAAGCCTTCGACGTCGCCACTCAAACGGGAAAGGAGTGATCGGTATGGGAGATCCAAGAGGATTTATCAAACACGATCGAAAGAGCAACCCCATGCGGCCGATTCCAGCACGCATCAAGGACTTTAACATTATGGAAATCGACCTGGGTGATGCTGATCGCCGAATTCAAGCCAGTCGCTGTATGAACTGTGGTATTCCCTTCTGTCACCATGGTGTCTTTTACGGCGGTAAACGTGGCGTTAGTGGCTGTCCAAACGATAACTTAATTCCAGAATGGAACGATTTGGTTTATAAGCAGCGAGATAAAGCGGCCTTTGAGCGCTTAACACGAACCAATTATCTACCAGATATGACTGGACGGGTCTGCCCCGCTCCATGCGAAGTTGCCTGCGTTAACGCCTTAAATGGTCCCGGAATCACCATTCGTAACAATGAAAAATTTATTATTGAACAAGCTTTTAAAAACGGCTGGGTGGTTGATTCAGGTAAACCCGCTCACCGAACCGGTAAAAAAATTGCGGTTATTGGTAGCGGTCCTGCTGGTATTTCCGCCGCTTGGCGCTTGAACCAACTGGGACACACCGTCACTGTTTATGAGCGAGCTGACCGCTTTGGTGGTTTACTGATGTACGGCATTCCTAATATGAAACTACCTAAAGAAATCGTTGAACGGCGAATTCAAGCCATGCGAGACGTGGGCATTAAATTAATTGCTAATACTGAAGTGGGTCGAGACATCGACGTTGAAACATTAAGGGCTGAGTACGATCGTATTGTGATTTGTACAGGCGCTCGTGAAGCCCGTGATTTAGACGTTCCCGGCCGGCAGCTTAAAGGCGTTATGAAAGCCGTTGACTTTCTAACTGACGCAACTAAGTCAGTAATCAAAAATGGCACTGAAGCAACCGACGCGTTAAAGGGCAAGCACGTGGTAGTCCTCGGTGGTGGCGATACGGGTAACGACTGTATCGGGACCGCCATTCGTCAGGGTTGCGCTGGCATCACTCAGTTGGAAATCAATCCAGAATTGCCAAAGGAACGCACGTTAGATAATCAATGGCCAGAGTGGCCGATGGTGCTGAAGGACGGCTACGGCCAGCTGGAAGCCCAACGGTTATTCGGAGAGATTACAACGTATACGGCAACTGCCACCGGTTTCTTCGGTGAAAACGGTCAGCTGTCCGAAGTTGAAGTTAGTCGCACCGACCACTACAAGCCAATCGCTGGCAGTCAAAAACGCATCGAGGCTGATTTAGTTCTACTGGCTATGGGCTTTACTGGTGCGGAACAATGGCTGTTCGATGCCTTTGGAATTACTAAGGTAAACGCTAATTACAGCACTAACGATAGTCAGGTATTCGTGGCCGGTGATAGTCTCCGCGGTCAAAGTCTGGTTATCTGGGCGATTTACGAGGGACGGATGTGTGCCGAAAAGATCAATGCTTCGTTCGAAGTATTGTCGGCCAAAGTCTGAATAATAATGACATAAAAAGCGGACAATTTTTTAAAAGATTGCCCGTTTTTTGATTTTTTAAATTTAAACAACAAAAATAGCGCTGATGATCGCTCATCAACGCTATTTTCAGTGACGTGAAAGACTAGTTATTTATCGTCTTCACGTTTCTTTTGTTTCGTGAAACCTAATAGACTCAACATACTCATGAGACCAAGGCCAAGCAATGCCCAAACACTGGTATTCTGTTCGTTGGTTTGTGGCAAGCTTCCGGCTTTGTTAGCTGTAGCACCAGAATTGTTAGCACTAGAGTTACTTGTCTGTTGCGGTTGAATAGCTGCAGCCTGACTGCTCTGGTGTACGAGTCCAGATTGAGTAGCACCAGCATTACTATCAGTGCCACTTAAACTGGTTGGCTGACCAACCGTCTTTTGACCATTATCAGTAGAAATCACATTATTATCGGTCTTTCCACCGGTAGTTGTATTGTTGTCTGTCTCATCGCCACCAGGCACCGTATTGTTGTCGGAACCATCAGTAGTTGTATCAGGGCCATCCGTTGGTGTACCAGTACCATTATCAGTTGAACTACCGCCTGGTACATCCGTTGTACCACCATTATCTGAAGGATTTGCAGGTACCGTGACACTGACGGTAATTGGTTTCGATGGATCTTGGTTGTTCGGAACCTCAACGTCGCCATCCGTGCCGTTTAAGACATAGCCGTTTGGCACGTTACCAGAAACATTAAAATGATTACCTGGGTTACCTACGACAGTTGCCGTACCAACTACATCACCACTTGGTGTGACGAAGTTAATCGTGTATTGGTGGGCTGACGGCACATTATCCGTTGGCACTTCATCCTCATTCCAAACTTGGATTGGGTCAGTATCCTTGCCAGCAGGCGTCGTAATATTGACCGTAATCGGTGTCTTAGGATCCGCCCCCTTTGGAATATTAACGAGAATCTTGTCATTTCCTGGCGTTGGCACATAACCAGCAGGAATGTCTGGTGTGATATCAACAGTATTGTCCACACCTGGGTTAGCTGGCACCGTGACTTTACCAACTACATCGCCGTTTGGCGTGACAAAGTTAACCGTGTACTGGTTGGCGTATGGAACGTTGTCCGTTGGCACCTTATCCAGTTCAACACCTTCGACGTGGCTTAGTTCCACAACATAGGTTGGAACTTTGCCGTACTGGGTAAAGGTCTTAGTAGCACTAACTAAACCGTTATTGTCACCCTTGCTCAAGGTGTAACCTTGGTTGAGCAGGTCTTGTTCTTTAGCAAAGACTCCGCTGTAATCAACCGTTTCATCTGAGTGTCCGTTAATTGTAACAGCGCCCAAATCGGCCCCTTTATCATCAACGAATTGAACCTTAACGCTTTGTGGATCAGCCGTGTAGTTGACGTAGTTCTTGTCACCTGGCTTGCTATCCGGTCCATCAACGGTAATGGTGCCATCTGGATTAACAGTCGCTGGCACCGTAGTCTTGTCCGGTGTGTAGCCTGGAATCGTTGGCACATCAACCGTGACGTGATCGCCAGTCTTGCCAGTCACATTCGGCACGGTCTGAGACCCCTTATTACTTGGAATATCGACGGTACCAGTAACCGTGTTTGGTGTGTAAACCACGTCAACTTCGCCGTTCTTCGGTGGAATTGTGGTCGTATCAGTTGTTGGCGTATAGCCTGGAATACTTGGATTAGTAATGACGGTACCAGGATAATTATTGACAGTTGTCACTTGACTACCTGGAACCGGATCGCCATTTGGCAATTTCGGTGTTAAGTCGGATGTCACTTTAACATTGTTGACCTTAGTCAAGACTACTTCGTAAGTTGGGGTGACATCATCATCGCGATCATAGGTCTTCGTTGCACTATCTAGACCGTTATTGTTCCCCTTCTTCAACGTGTAACCTTGATTCAGCAAATCTTGTTGCGCTTGGAAAGCTGGATTGTAATCAACATTAGCATCGGAAACACCGGTCAAAGTAGTTGTCCCTAAATCGTTACCCTTGTCATCAACAAAGTGAACGTTGATTGTCTGACTATTAGGCACATAAACTACCGAGACATCCCCATTCGTCTTCGGAATAGTGGTCAGCGCATTGGTTGGTGTATAACCTGGAACATTTGGTGTAATCACATTGGTACCTGGATAATCATGTACCGTAGTTGGCGTGGTGTTTGGAACTAATTTACCATCTGAACCAAATGGGACTAGGTTGACCGTCACTTTAACGTTGTTGATTTTAGTCAACTGAACGTTAAAGGTCTGTGAGTGATTTGCAAATGTTGCCGGAAGACCAGCTAAACCATTATTTAAACCAACCTTTGGTGTGTAGTTACCCAAACTAATAATGCTTTGTTCTGCAGCAATGGCTGAATCAAGAACAACTTTGCCATCCGTCTTGCCATGAATAACTGTAGTGCCTAATACCGCACCAGTCTTGTCATCAAGGAAGTTAACTGTAATATCTTGAGCGTTAGCAATGTACTTAACTTTAACAGTATTATCCTTACCAGCTGGGACAGGAACGTTTGGTGTTGTCGCTGTATAACCTGGAATTTCTGGAACAGCCACATTAGTACCAGGATAGTCATGAACCGTTGTTGAAGTGGTGTTTGGAATTGGTGTTTTACCATCCTCACCAACCGGAACTAAGGTAGCCGTGACTTTAACGTTGTTGATCTTAGTTAAGACAACCACGTAAGTTGGAGTAACGTTGTCATCACGATCATAAGTCTTAGATGCACTAACCAGACCGTTATTGTTCCCCTTTTTCAGGGTGTAACCTTGGTTCAGCAAAGCTTGTTGAGCTTGGAAAGCTGGACTGTAATCAACATCGCCATCAGAAACACCGGTCAAAGTAGTCACATTACCGAGCTGATTGCCAGCTTGGTCAACAAATTGAACCTTAATGGATTGAGCATCTGGAGTGTATTCAACGTTCACCGTGTTACCACGCTTGTCAGGAGTAGTAACGTTATCTTTATTGGGTTCAGGTGTTGGTACCGTGATGGTATTACCATTCTTTGGTGTGTAACCAGAAATGGTAGGTACATTAACCGTCTTACCAGGGACATCCGTAACAACGGTTGGTGTAGCCCCTTTAATTGGATTACCGTTCTCATCAACCGGAACTAAAGTAGTGTCAGCTGAGATCGGGGTAATCTTAGTTAACTGAATTGTAAAGGTCTGAGACTTGTCAGTGAAGTTAGCTGGAATACCAGTTAAACCATTACTTAGACCCTTCTTTGGTGTATAACCTTGATTGATAAGACTTTGTTCTTTGGTAATCACAGCACTAGTATCAACTGCACCATCGGTCTGACCGGTAAGTTTTTCGGAACCTAAATCATTACCTTTTTCATCAGTAAAGTTAATCGTGATGGTTTGCGGCTTAGCGATATAAATAATTTTAAGAGTCGTCCCCCGCTTATCAGGCGTGGTTACCTTGCCACCAGTAACGTTGTCTTTACTAAGCACTGGAGTGGGAATGGTAACTGTCGTTTCGGTAGTTGTATAGCCAGGAATTGAAGGCACAGTGATGGTCTTTCCAGGAACGCCAGTAACCGTAGTTGGTGTGGTATTCGGAATTGGATCGCCGTTTACATCACTTGGAACTAACGTTAAGTTGGCAGCCGTATCACTAATCTTGGTCAACTGAACAGTGTAAGTTGGAACCTTACCATAAGCGGTAAAGGCCTTCACGACGCTATCCAAACCATTCTGGTTGCCTTTAACTGGCGTGTACCCAGTATTAATGAGGCTCTGTTCTACTTTAATAGCTGGCGTTAAATCAACATCGCTATCAGAAACACCGGTCAAGGTAGTCACATCACCGAGCTGATTGCCATCTTGGTCAACAAATTGAACCTTGATGGATTGAGCATCTGGGGTATATTCAACATTAACCGTGTTACCACGCTTATCAGGAGTAGTTACCTTGCCATTAGTAACGTTGTCTTTGTTAGGTTCAGGAGTAGGAATAGTAACCGTAGTGTTAGTTGCCGTATAACCAGGGACTGAAGGCACAGTGACCGTCTTACCAGGAACCTCCGTAACAACAGTTGGCGTAGTCCCTTTAATTGGATTACCGTTCTTATCAACTGGAACTAATGTAGTATCAGCTGAAATTGGCGTAATCTTAGCTAATGTAACGGTAACTGTTGGCGTGTTCTTGTCATCGTGATCGAAGACTTTCGATGCGGTAGCAAAACCAGTCTTATCACCATTGATTGGAAGATACCCTTGGCTAATTAAAATCTTTTGAGTATTCAATGCTGGCGTGTAATCGATATTGCTATCGGATCTGCCCGTTAAATCAGTGGCATCAGCTAACTTATTACCATTTTGATCAACGAATTGAACCTTAACTGTTTGAGTATTAGGAACATAGGTTACATTGACGGTCGTGCCGCGTTTGTCAGGCGTAGTGGCTTTGCCACCGGTAACGTTGTTTTTATTAGGTACTGGTGTAGGAATGGTAACTGTCTTATCAGTAGAGATAACGGTGTAACCAGGTACATCAGGAGTAGTGACATCAGTGCCAGGAACGCCAGTAACCGTGGTTGGTGTGGTATTCGGAATTGGATTGCCGTTTACATCACTCGGAACTAACGTTAAGTTGGCATTCGTATCACTGATCTTGGTCAACTGAACGATGTAAGTCGGAACCTTACCATAATCAGTAAACGCCTTCGTAATGCTATCCAAACCGTTCTGGTTGCCCTTAACAGGCGTGTAACCAGTGTTAATGAGGCTCTGTTCTGTTTTGATAGCTGGCGTTAAATCAACATTGCTGTCGGAAACACCAGTCAAGGTAGTTACATCACCGAGCTGATTGCCATCTTGGTCAACAAATTGAACCTTAATGGATTGAGCATCTGGGGTATATTCAACGTCAACCGTGTTCCCACGTTTGTCAGGAGTGGTGGTTACCTTACCATTGGTAACATTATCTTTATTAGGTACTGGTGTAGGAACGGTAATGGTATTACCATTCTTTGGTGTGTAGCCAGGAATGGTGGGTACATTAATCGTCTTACCAGGGACATCCGTAACAACAGTTGGCGTAGTCCCTTTAATTGGATCACCATTTTGATCAACTGGAACTAAAGTGGTATCAGCTGAAATTGGCGTAATCTTGGTTAATTTAACCGTAATTGTTGGTGTAGCTGTGTCATCGTGGTCAAAGACTTTCGGTGCGGTAGCAAAACCAGTCTTATCACCATTAATTGGGAGATACCCTTGGCTAATTAAAGTCTTTTGAGTATTCAACGCAGGAGTGTAATCGATATTGCTATCGGACCCGCCCGTTAAATCAGTGGCATCACCTAATTTATTACCATCTTGATCAACGAATTGAACCTTAACTGTTTGAGTATTAGGAACATAGGTTACATTGACAGTCGTGCCACGTTTGTCAGGCGTAGTGACCTTGCCATTAGTAACATTGTCTTTATTAGGCACTGGAGTAGGAATGGTAACTGTCTTATCAGTATCAGTGACAGTGTAACCAGGTACATCGGGAGCAGTAACATCAGTGCCGGGAAGACCCGTTACCGTAGTTGGGGTAGTGTTCTTGATTGGGTTACCATTTGGATCAACAGGAACTAAGGTAGCATCCGCTGGCACCTGATCATTAAACTTACTCAACTTAACGGTTATTGTTGGAGTAGCCTTGTCATCGTGGTCAAAGACTTTCGGTGCGGTGGCAAAACCAGTCTTGTCACCATTGATTGGGAAATACCCTTGACTTACTAAAGTCTTTTGAATATTCAACGCTTTGGTGTAGTCGATATTGCTATCGGATCCACCCGTTAAATCGATGGCATCACCTAATTTATTACCATCTTGATCGACGAATTGAACCTTAACTGTTTGAGTATTTGGCGTGTAAGTGACTTTGACAGTAAAATCAGGGCCATTTGGAATAGTTACATTTGACGTAGTTGCAGTGTATCCTGGAACATTAGGAACTGAAACACTGTTACCTGGAAAATCATTAACCGTTGTTGGCGTAGTGTTCGGAATTGGGTTACCGTCTCCATCGCTTGGAACTAAAGTTGCTGTCACCTTTTGGTTGTAAACAACATCGATACCAGTTAAGGCAGCCATTGTACCCGCCTGAGCCGTGGTAATCTGTGGTGTAACGTTAAATCCTATTCCAGAACCCATACTACCATCGTTTAATTGCAGGGCTAAACCAGTTCCGGCATCAGCCCCACCAAGTTCATCTTGGGTCATAGTGGCAACGGATTGTGGCTTAGTCCCATAATACGTGGTCGTCACGGTAATCGTTCCAGCAGTCTTATCAGCAACTAAAGTAGCTGATTTGACACCGGTCGTATTATTATCATTCTGAGCGTAGTTGAAGGTAACTGACTTCAATTGAGCTGTTGGATAGCCATCAACACCTGCATCGGCACCAGTACCAGCATCATTAACGCCAAGTTGAATATCAGGAACATTCTCCTTCAATGTAGTACCAGCTGTATCTTTTACTGTAACCGGAACCTTAATTGGATTAACGGTTAATGTTCCTACTCCGTTAATGGTGTTATCGAATAGATAATCTGGATTGACAGCTGCCAATTTAGTTAAGCCTTGTTTCGAGAGCGTCACGTCATAAGGACCTGCTGGAGATTGAACAGCGGATAAGTCCAAATCACCATCTGCTGTATTAACAGTATAGGTGTTGCCAGTACCAGCAGTCTTCGTCCAACCATCAGGCGCTTTCAGGCTATCTGGTAAAGTAACCGTCATGGTTGACGGCGTAGCAGACTTCCATGTCATTTGACTATTGGCTATCTTAACTTGGTCCTGAGTCGTATCAATGACTTTTTTGTATATCGCTGTATAGTTGATACCAGTGGCTAGCGTAGCCTCTGGCTTCAACCCAACTGTAGCATCCTTCTTAAAAGTACTTTCATCTGGCACACTGGTTCGGTCCAAAATGTACTGTGTACCATCAGTCGCAGTTATTTTTTCAGGGATTACTGTCAGTGGATCATAAGCGTCTCCAACCATACCAGAAGTTTTCACAGCACTTGCAATTATATTACCAGCAGCATCTTTTAAGTTGTATGTGGTTTGAACTGGAATGTGCTTGATTGTATAGGAACCAGCCCACATTCCGTTATCATAAGTATCACTAATAGTTTCAGTATTAGTTAACCCGAGGCCATTTGCTACCACAGGAATGTTAGGATAAGCACCACCGGTATTAATGGTATATGCACCGTCCGTATAAGCATTGTCGTCAGTAGCATATAAAATAGCAGCATCATTTTCTACTGTCCGGTCACCAAAGTTCCCAGTTGCTACATTAGTAATATCTGGATCAACGACTACGTTAAGCGGAACCGAAGCCTTATCACCACTTTCGGTGACAGTCCCAAGTTTAAAGTAAAACGCTTGGCGTCCCTTATAATCAGGCAACTGGCCAACGGTTAAATCGGTATATGAGGTATTCGTAGTCGCAAGTGTTTGTGTAATATTATTTTTAATTACATCTACTGGGTCATCGGCTTTGGTGTAACTAGTAATTTTAGTCGGATCAGTTGAATCAGTTGTTACATTGGCCACAGCTAACCCGGCTGGAATAATGATAACATCCGTAAAGTTAGTAATTGTTGCTGTAGACGATCCAAAAATACCTAATTTTAAGGTAGCTCCGTCACCATCACTAAGAATTCTTCCACCTAAATTACCACCGCCACCACCAAAATTAGACAGATTTCGCACAGGAGTGTTCACCGATCCATCAGCAATAATAATTCTACCAGGCTGGATATTAATTGATTTAATTGGTGTGTTTGGGTTAGCGGCATTTAAATTATTTAAAGCAGTTGTTGTTAAATTAAGCGGATAGCTGGTAACCGTTGTTTTATTTACGTTACTGGTATCAAAATAGCTAATTGGCACTTTATAAACAATATCTTCTTGGCCGGTATTGTCATAACCAACCTTCCAATCAGTCGGTACCGTTTCATGACGAGAAACGCTGACGGTAACTGTCGCTGGTAGGCCTGTATCGGTAGTCTTCATTCGAACGGTACCAATGCTTAATTTAGTGTTGTTTTGAATTTGAAAATTACCGACAGTAACATTGCTAGCGACCGTATTATAGTTAGAATTGGCTGCATTCAATTTTTGTAGCCCACTAGCTGTCAGATTAACTGTATAGGTTCCTGGTTCCTGACTATCAATGTTGGCTTGAATATCACCAGAAGCAATGGTAACAGTGTAACTACCATCAGCATTAACCGTCCAGTCGGTTGGGGCTTTTAATTCAGAACTAACAGTAACCTTAAAGCTGGTCGGATCCGTTGTTGCATCATTATCGTAGAGCTTAGAAGTATTTTCAATTGCTACTGAACCCGTTACAACCGATGCTTTTTTAATCGTCAATTTACCAGCAGTAACTGCACTAACGACTAAGTTCTTTGTCTGATTAGCTTGAACAGCATTAAGCCGAGCTAAACCAGCATCACTCAAGGTAATATCGTAAGAACCAACGTTTTGATTGACTTTAGATAAATCGATATCACCAGAGGATGCAGAAACTTTATATTCGTTCTCATTTCCTGTGAAGAACCAGCCAGTAGGTGCAGTCAAATTATCTGATAATTTAACATTGAACGTTGCTGGCGTATCACTTTGATTGTCATACGTCTTAGATGCATCTTCCACCGTTGCACTTACGGCTTGCACCGGATCAGCAGCGGTTGTCGAATTCCCTTGAACACCAGAAATCGCTGTTACTTGTTGCGGTGTTCCAGTCTGGGCATAAGTTTTTGCAGCTGCCGTCTTCGCTTGTTCAATGGTGCTTTCATCTGTAACGTCACCCAAATTAGTGGTTTGGACGTTAGCTGTTGCTGCTTGAGCTTGTGTATCACTTGTTGCAGGTGTCTTCACATTAGTTGAAGACTGTGCATCTGCGTTTTGAGCTGCTGTTTTCTGAGTTGCTGTGTTTTGAGTTTCAGGTTCTGTTGTCGTTTGAGTTGTATCTGCAGCCGCTTTCATTTCGGGTGCAGAATCTTGTGATTGGGTCTTATCGCCAATCACAACTTTTTTTGCTTGTAAATTAGTCTGTGTTGCAGTCGACTGAGATGTTTCTGGGTCAGTTTCAGTAGTCGCTGCATGAACATCTGGATGGTCACCCATCACGATGCTTGCGCCTAGCGAAATCGTGAATAGACCGGCGAAGAGCCATGTCTTCCCAACCTTATACATCTTAAAGTGTTCTTTGACCTGAGCACTATCCCGTAGTACCCGTTCGTGCTGCTTTTGTAGATCTTGCTTATTCATTTTATTGCCCCCCAGCAAAATTTAAACCTAGCTCCAACTTTTAGTATCCCTATTCATAGGATGCCGATATACCTAGTTAACGCTATTAAATATCCTCCAACGATACATAACAATTAACTAACCTTTGTTTGCCCATAGTATAACAATTTATTATCAAAAAAACCAGTAACAGAACGGAATTTACTGATTTTAATTTAAGTTGACTTTGCAAGTATCGTTGACATGTTTTTAAAGTACAAAACAACATACGAAGTTCTTCCAATTTCCATCGAATGGGTCTCACCTTTCCGACCATACAAAAACTCCTCCATGGATAGGCATTTGCTTATCCATGAAGGAGTATCACCTGACTCTTCAACACCATCTTTATCAATTAACTTTACAATGCTTAATCATTTTCACGTTTCTGCCGCTTAACTAATCCAAGCAAGCTCATGATACTCATCAAACCAAGTCCTAACGAAGTCCAAATGCGAGTGTTCTGTTCATTAGTTTGCGGTAACTCAGATGTTGCTTTGCCTGTGTTATTAGACGTCTGCTGACTAAATACTGGTTGAGCATGCTCACCAGCCTCGGTTAACCCAGGTTGCTCCGCTTGACCAGCCAAACCCGTTCGACTTTCACCGCCATTCGAATCACTACCTTCTTGAGTTGGCACCTGTCCGTTATCAGTTGTCTCACTCACTGGCTCATTTGGTACTGTATCACCATCAGTAATAAGCGTCGTTTCTGGTGTAGTTGGTGGTGTCTCGGGCGTAGTTGGCGGCGTTACATCATTATCTGGCGCATCCGGCGTAGCAACGTAGTAAACCGTTACTGCCATATTCCCAGCACTCTTGCCTATCACAACACCTGGATATTCATTATCAACACTTGTTTGGTCAGGTGTATAGCCTGAAACAACTGGCGAATTCACTGCAGGATAACCGCCCTCAGGAACTGCCACAGTAGCACCCATGACTTTATCCGTCGTAATGTGCCAAGTCAATGGCTGTACTTCTGACGCATGAACTGGCATTGTCGTCCCTTGAACGAAGTAATTAATCGTCCGGGTTGTAATCGTGGTGGTATGCCCGATTTGATGCGATAAGTGAATGGCAATCGTACCATTATCAGGTGTAAACGTGTAATTAACCTTATCGCTTTGACCTTTACTCAACTCATAGTTATTTGGTGTCACAACGTTAAACGTACCTGTTTGGTCAACAAATCCGTCTAATGATGTGCCTTCAACTACCTTACCGTTTTCGATATCATCGATGTAGGTGACAGCAATCTTGGTGGGATTGGGATTGTACGTCACGGTAACCGGCTTCAATGTTTCGTTACCAGTTAAAGTTGTCACGTCAACAGTACCAGCACTAACTGACGCTTGATCAGGTGTGTAACCGGTAATCTTAGTTGGTGTTACCATCTTGAGACCTTCATCCGTTCCAATAGTTAGTGTCCATGCACTGTACGTGAGCTTACCTGTCACCTCATCGATTGTCCCAGTCCGAGTGTAATCTTGGTGTTGGTCTACTGAATCGACCACTTTATCACCCTTTTGATGATCAACTGTACTGTTACCGTAAACATAGTTGATGGTCCGAGTCACCGTTGCCCTCAACTCGTCGTTGTAGGGATCAGTTACAGGCGTAATCGTTCTTGTTGCATGTTTAACGTAGACATTGTAGCTTTGATCAACCTGACTATCATTATCAAACGTCCCACTGGATGCACCATCATCGGTCCCAACCTGAACGAAATTATCCGGCAACGCGATCGTGTTCGTGTAGGTTCCAGCCGATTTCCCAGTCAATGTCTGTACTGCCGTTGACACTTCTGTACCATCCGCTGCCGTCCAGTCTGACGTCTTGGGTGAGTCGTTCACATCAATGTAGTGCACCGTAACTTTTTGTTTGTCTGGATGATACGTAACTGTTTCTACCACTGGCTGATCATTGACCGTTAAACTACTCGTTACCACAGCGACAACCGTATCCTTATCCGGTGTATAACCAGTCAGCTCAGTATCACTGGCCCCAGTTGGTGAGTCAACTGCTACAAACCCTTCACCAACACTGGTTACAGCCGTCCACGTACTGTAATTCACATCGTTAGTGACTAAATCGACTATCCCTGTGCGCGTAAAGTCCTGTTTCTGAACCACTGCTGGTGCTGCAGTCGTTCCCCGCTTACCCGCAACCGCATCATCCCCATACACGTAGTTAATGGTGCGCGTAATTGTGGTTTTTAGCTGATCGTTTTGGGGATCAGTTGTCGGCGTTATCGTCTTTGTAGCATGTTTGACGTAGACGTTATAGTTCTGATTGATCTTATCATCAGTGTCGAAAAAGCCACTGGCAGAACCCGCGTCTTGAGTCACTTTAACATAGTTTGTCGGCAAGATAATGGGGTTTGTATAAACATCATCCGTGGTGCCATTCAACGTTTGCAACGCCGAAGTCAGTTCAACGCCATCCATCGCTGTCCAGCCAAATTCCTTATTTGAACCTGTAACATCGATATAGTGAATCTGAATTTTTTGAGCATCCGGATGATAAGTTACTGTTTCTGACTTTAATGTCGTCTCACCCGTCTTCAGTCCAGTCAAATCAACGTTTCCTGCAGCTATTAAAAGTTGATTTGGCATATAACCGGTGATGGCAGTCGATGGCACTGCTATAAGTCCGCCATCATCCTGACTAATTGGCGTCCAAGGACTGTAGTAAATCACATCACCAGTGACCTCATCAACGATTCCAGTCCGTGTGAAGTCTTGCTGCTGATTAACTGGTGCGATTACCTGATCGCCTTTGCGATGCGCCACAGTATCATTTCCATAAACATAGTTAATCGTTCGAATTACCGTTGCATTTAATTCATCATTTTGGGGATCAGTTGTCGGTGTTATCGTCTTTGTAGCATGTTTGACGTACACATTATAGCTCTGATCAGTCTGGTCATCTTTATCAAATATTCCGCTGGATGCACCATCATCGGCTGCAACCTGAACGTAATTATCTGGTAATGTGATCATGTTCGTGTAAGTCTCATCCGTAGTTCCGTACAGTGTTTGTTCAGCTGGTAGCACCTCGATACCATCTGCTGCAGTCCAGTCCGAAGTCTTGTTTGAATCATTCACATCAATATAATGTACTATGACCGTTTGCGGATTACCGATGTACGTAACGTTGACTGTTGTATCTGTTGGTTTTATACCAGTAATCATATCGCCGTTAATTGGTACAATGCCAATATTAGGCGCGTAACCGTCTACCGGTGGACTAGTTACTGCTGTAAGCCAGCCCATTGGCGTATAGGTAACCTCCCCAGTAACTTTATTTTGGACAGCAGTATAGGTTAAGTTCTGGACGTTATCAGTAATACCAGTTACAGGCGTACCGTCAGCCATCTGATAATGGATCGTCTGTTTAACCGTGACTGGCTCTAGCACCTCTGTTTCAGCGGCAACAACAATAGTGGCCTGTTGATCTTGACCATCATCGTGATCAAACGTGCTGTCCATCGTAATTCTTGGGGTAGTAATTCCCGTAGATGGGTCCGTATCTGTCACGATTTCGTAACCGTCCAGAACTCCGGCAGTAACCATATCAGCTGTAAGTTCGGTATCAGAAGCGCCAGTTACATCATATCTAGAGATAGGATTAGCGTCAGTATCTTCAACGGTTACGTGGACGACTTGCCAACGTGGCGTATAGACTACGGGGACTAGAATGTCACCTGGCACTAAAGTTGATTTCTGATTGATAATGGCATCTTTGGTGTTATAAATGGTCAAATCAACACCTTGCTGTACTAACGTATCGCCCACGTTTACAGGTATAAATCCATCTAGCTGACTACTACTGGAATATTGAGCGTAATTATTCAAATAAGCCGCATTAATTTTGCCATTATTAATTACCACCTGTTTGTTATATCTTTGAATATATTGCCAATTCCAAACACCAGGAACAGGTTGCTTAAAAGCCAAAGCCATAGCGCCCATGTCATAACCGGGTTTATTTAAGTCTAAACCATTAGGAATATTAACTTTGGTGTCAGTTAAGGTATAAGTCGCCGTCTTTGAAACTAGATCTAAATCTACCGACCATGTCAACTGAACATTACCACCATCGGCATAATCGGTACCCAAATTAGTACGATTGGGATCAGTTCCTTTTTCCCAATTTGGATAAATCCGAACTTGAATATGAGACGTCATTGTATTGGTAATATGATCCGTACTGGGGTTATCTGCTGTTTCTTGAGTACCAGCTACCGCCGTTATCTCTTGCGGCGTACCTGTTTCAGCGTAAGTTGCCGATGCAGCACGTTTAGCCTGTGCAATGGTATTTTCGTCAGTTACATCACCTAGATTGGTTGTTTGTACAGTTTGCGGTTCAGTGGCTTTAGGCACAGCGTCCCCAGCTGTTGATGCTGCCGGCGTTATAGTCTCCTGACCATTATCATCCACTGGTGGTGTATGCGTTTTCAAATCACTGGTGACATTTGGCACCGTTTGTCCATTATCCCTGAGCGCTATTTGCGATGCTTGTGAAGCCGGTTGTTCGTTAATCGCCGCTTGCGTCGTTTCTGATTCAGATTCTGTATCTGCATGCGCATCCTGATGTCCGCCAAAAACGAAGCTGGTACCCAGTGAAATCGTGAATAGACTGGCAAAAATCCACATTTTGCCACTTTTATACATCTTAAAATGTTCATTAATTTGACCACTATCTTGCAGTATCCGCCTGTGCTGCTTTTGTATCTTTTGCTTATTCATTTTATTGCCCTCCAGCAAAATTTAATAACCTGCTAACATCTCCACCTAAAAATATCGTTAAATAGTTAATACCGTTAACTATATATCAACTCAATACCCCAAATAACTTAATTAAGTTTGCTGTTAGTATAGCAACTTATTGGTTAAATAACTAGTAGTTGTTTCTTATTTTCATTACTTTCTCTAAAAAATAGACTCCAAGAAGTCACCGCATCAACTGCTGTGTTCTTGGAGCCTATTTTTACCTTACTTCGTCACAACACCGATTTCAAAATCCGCTGTGATGTGTGTCAAACCTTGCTTTAAAATACTGTCTTTGCGGTCAGCTGCCCGCCAAGTCAACGGCGTCATTTCAAACAGCGCTCTGAATAATGCTGGTGTTAGGTCAAACTGATAGTGAACTGGTGTGAAGGCAACGTTACCGTAGTGTTCAACAAAGTGATCCTTAACCGGTGAATTATCGTAGGTGGCATGTTCACCTTCCGGATAAATCAGCGCACGCAACTCTTTGAGATACTGACTATTGGGAATCACCTTGATCAACTTGCCGCCCGGTTGCAATACCCGGTCAAATTCCTGATAATTGGCCGGTGACAGGATATTGACGATTGTAGTCACCTGCTGATCACCAAAGGGCAACTTCGCCAAATCGCCCACCATAAATAATGGCTGCGGCTCGTTGACTGCACCGGAACCGGCAATATTAATGGCTGGTTTGGAAATATCTAAGCCAACGTAAGCGTCATTTTGATTTTGCTGCGCCAACCATTTGGTAGTGGTTCCTTCACCGCAGCCGGCATCTAACACTAAACCACCGTGTTTAATCTGAGCCGATACTGCCGTCAACATAGGCTCGAAAAAGCCCGCGGTTAACATCTGCTGCCGATAACGTAACATCTCATCCGTATACTCGGTTTTAACTGGCGCGTTGATCATAAATAACGTGCCTTTTTTGGAAATATCAAAACTATGTTCATTTTCACATTGAACCGTTTGGCCGATCACCGATGCAATTTCGCCACCGCATACTGGGCACTGAAACTGTGACCGATGCTGGCTCACAAACTGACTTGCTAATTCTGCTTTTTTCACATTGAGCCTCCGTTACGCTAAATGATGTGGTTTAATTTTAACAGCAAACGCCATTAAATACGAGACGGCGAGGAAACCGGCAACGACGATGTATGGGTAATGCGTGTTCATATCCAATAATGCCCCAGACATCAGCGGTCCAATCACGTTACCCACGCTGGTCAACGACATATTCAATCCGTTGATCAAACCCTGATTCTTGGCGCTGAGTTTCGTCAGTAACGTGGTGATTGCCGGCCGTAAAAGGTCAAACGCCGTAAAGACCAGCAACGTTGCAATAATGACTTCAATCTTGCTATGAGCAAAGATAATCCAGACGGTTCCGATAAGTGCAAAGAAGAAACAGATGCGGATCAGCCGAGTTTCCTTGAACCGAATCACTAACCGGTCAAACAGCATTACTTGGAAGAATAGCGAAATCAATCCGTTTAACGTCAAAACTAACGCAATGTTAGCAATGCTAAAATGAAAGACTTGGTTTACGAACAAACTATAGATACTCTCGAACCCTTGCAGACCAAAAGAAGATACCAGAATCAGAATAAACAGTAAGATCACCGGTTTAACCAGTAAATCGTGCCAATCCCCGTTCATGAGATTAGCTGATTTCTGGTCCTGGTTGGTAATTTGATCCGGTTTTTCAATTTCAGAATCTTTAGGCAATAAAATTAATAGTGCAATGGTACTAAGCAACCCTAAGGCGCCCGCAAACCAAAATGGCGTTTTGTAGCTAATACCAGCCAGAATGCCGCCGATTCCGGGGCCCAGTATCAAGCCACCACTAAACGCCGCGGACAGCCAGCCGATGACCTTCGCCCGTTGCCGCTTGGTCGTAATATCTGCAGCCAGCGCCATCCCAGTAGGCGTCACCATGGCAGCTGAGATACCGCCGATTACCCGGGCAATATCGAACATGCCCAGTAAATTAGTCAGCGCAAATAAGATTTCTGAAACAGCATAAAGTGCCAGTCCAATGGCAATAATCGGCTTTCTTCCCACTCGATCGGAAATTTTACCAATAATTGGTGAGGTGATAAATTGGGCAAAAGAAAACAAGGCCGTCATGACCCCCATATCAAAAGCCGACAAATGAAGCTGGTTACGAAGAAATGGCATTACTGGAATGACCAGGCCAATCCCTAGGCAAACCAAGAATTCACTTAAAATTAAAATCAAGATGGCACGTTTTACTTTTCCCAACATACTATCCCCTCCACGAATTTTAGTCACAAGTAGTGTAGTATATCAGGTTTTCCGTTATAACTCTACTGATATTATTCAATAGACCTAATCGGCAAAAAATCAGCGGTCAATCCGCAATTGGATTGACCGCTGATTTCAGTTATTTAATATTAAGGTTACTTCGTGCTTTCTGCAAACTTAGTCTTGATATAATCTGCTGAAATCTGAAGCTTCTTTAATTCGTCTTCCGTTAATTCCAGTTGTAACTGTTCCTGCACACCATCACGGCCAACAATGGCTGGGTATGATAGGTAAGTGCCATATTCTTCACGGTAATTAGAAACTGGCATTTCGGTTTCAGCACCGCTTAAAATCGTGTTAGCTAAGTGAACCGCTGCAGTAGCGACACCATAGTTAGTGTATTTCTTACCATGAAACACTGTATGACCGCCGACCTTGGCTTGGTGATCGAGTTCATCCAAATCGAGGTTTCGTTCCTTAGCGATTTCAGTGATTGGTTTCCCTAATACTCGAACAGTTGACCAAGCAGTAAATTGAGAGTTACCGTGTTCGCCTAAGTTGTAGCCAACCACTGAGCGTGAATCGATGTTCAGCTTAGCAGCCACAGCTCGCTTCATCCGTGCTGAATCCAGTAAAGTCCCTGTTCCAACAACGTGGTTCTTAGGTAAGCCGGTCACTTGTTGATAGATAGACGTAATCACATCAACGGGGTTAGTGATGACCACCATCTTGCCATGGAAGCCAGAAGCTTTAATTTGAGCACCGACTTTTTTAGCTGCTTCACTGGTAAATGGTAGCTCAGCAAACCGGTCATCAGTTGGATTATCCTGTAACTTAATGTTCCCAACCGCTGAAATAATGACATCAGCATCCTTTAATGCAGAATAGTCATTCACTGTAATATTAGTATGTACGGGTAAATTTGGCATTGCATCTTCAAAATCCAACGCATCGGCCTTTACCTTGGCCTCACGAATATCGATTAAAACTAAATCATCAGCAAAACCATTGGCCACAATATAATGGGCAGCAGTTGCACCAACATTACCCATTCCAATGACACCAATTTTTCGAGTCATGTTACGCACCTCTATTTTAATAATTTCCTAATCGGATTGTTATTATCTTACCATTTTATTAGGGACGTGGCGACTGGAAATTGAAGTTGGTGGATTTTGGGGAGGTATTTCTCTGGGTGAAAAGGCTGATATTCTAGGTACGTAGGTTAATAAGATTAAGTTCTTCTAAAAAATGTGCTTATCTAGCCCTTAACGTGCGAAAAGGCTCTGATTCCTGCCGTATAAGCAAATAAGGCAAAGTCTCCCAAAACCAGGGAAACTTGTTGCCCCTTATATTGCTGAAACGCGCAAAAAGGCTCAGGCTCCAGAATATAAGCAAACAAAAGCGGTTTTCCCCAAAAGACCTGGGGGAAACCGCTTTTGTTTGCTTATATTCTGGAGCCTACCCGAGCTTTTTTACGCTCTGCACTCTACATCTTTCTCAACCTCTCAATTCTCTCCTCCATCGGGGGATGGGTATCAAACAGGTGAGTGACCGATTTTTTCTTTTTCATTGGATCAGAAATATACAGCGCCGCACTACTCGGATCCGCCTCTTTCATCGGTTCCGAAGTAGAAATCTTTTGTAGTGCTGAAATCAATCCCTGTGGGTTCCTTGTCAATTCGACACTACCCGCATCCGCCAAGTATTCCCGGTTCCTTGATAACGCCATTTGAGCCAAGGTGGCCGCGATGGGACCTAAAATAATCAACAGGATCGATACGATCAGCATGACAATTTGGATCACGTTACCGCCATTATCATCGTCATCATCCTGGCGACGACTACCGCCGCCCCACCAGAAATAGTTACCCGCTAAGTTAACCATTCCAGTAATGGCAGCTGCCAGCGCCAAAGCCACTGTCTGCAGCCGAATATCATAGTTGCGCACATGGGTCATTTCATGTCCCATAACACCTTCTAATTCTTCACGGTTTAAGCGTTCAAGAATGCCAGAAGTGGCCGCCACTGCGGCATGCTGCGGGTTATTCCCCGTAGCAAACGCGTTTGGACTCGGATCATCGATGATAAACACCCGTGCCACCAGTGCCATATCTTCAACAATGTGCCACAGTTCGGGGGCCTGTTCTGCTTTGGTGATCTCGTGGGCATGGTTCATGGACATCACAATATTGGTCGAATTACCGATCATAATTGCGGCGTAGACCCCTGCGAATACCAATGCCAACACTAGGCCAGCAACATAACTATTAAAGAAAACGTACCCAATCGCTGCCCCAATAGCCAGTACTAAGATGACGAACCCCGTCAGGACATAAATCGTGCGCCTTTTATTCCGGGCAATTTGTTCGTATAACATCTACCGTCATCCTCGCTTATTTATCAAAAGAAACTTTTGGCGCTGCCTTTTCTTCTTCTGGTACCTGTAAGTATTCACTGATCTTGAAGTGGTGAATTGAAGCCACAATGTTACTTGGGAACGACTGAATTTTCAGGTTAAAGCTGGCCACGCTTGAATTATACAATTGCCGTGAGTAGGCAATTTTGTTTTCAGTGTTAGTCAATTCTTCCATTAACTTGGTGTATTCTTGGTCGGCCTTCAAATCTGGATACGCTTCAGCTACCGCAAAAATACTTTTCAACGAATTACTCAATTGATCAGAAACGGCCATGGTTTTTTGATGATCTTCACCTGAGCTGTTTACCAACTGATTTCTCAAACCAACGACTTTTTCCAAAGTGCTTTGTTCGTAGTGACTGTACCCCTTTACCGTTTCAATCAGATTAGGAATCAAATCGTTCCGACGCTTCAATTGAACGTCAATTTGACTCCATGATTCCTGAACGTAAGTCCGGCCCTTGATCAACCCGTTATACGCGCTGACATAGGCAATGATTAAAATAACGACTACCACTGCGATAACGATCCCTGCAATCATGTTTATTCCTCCATTTCACTGCTACCTTAAAGTTACCTCTATTTTACCAGTTCCTCATCTAATCACCTAATCGTAAAAGGCATCTGAAGGGTTTCTTAACGTTGCCGTAAAAAAAGAAGCTACCGCGTTTTACGGTAACTCCTCTGTTATTTCTATCAAGCTATGCTTGGCTATTCTTTGCCTGTTTCCGGAAGTTAATTAAAATCAATATCAACGTCACGATAGCAAGTAATGCCAGCAAACTAAAATCATGATCACCGCCGCGAGCTGAGAGCACAGCCTGTGACAAATGCGGATCACTGTGCTGACTGCTGGTCAGGATAGCGGCCATAATAGCAGTTCCGATTGAACCTGCGTACTGTTGACTGGTGTTAAACGCAGCGTTGGCATCCTGCTGTAATTTAACATCTACTTGTCCAATCCCATTGGTCATGACGTTGCCAAAACTAAAGCCAAAACCTAAACCGAAGATTAAGTAGAAGAAGATAATCATTGGAATGTTCAAATGCAGGCCGAAGATGGCAAACAAGATCATCGAGATCACGATTAGGACACTCCCGATTCGAATCGGGTAACCCGCACCATGTGAATCCAACAGCCGGCCACTCATTGGTTGAACGATTCCTGAAACTAAACTACCTAACAGGATAGCTGAACCGGCGACCAGTGAATTTGCGCCAAACACTAACTGACTGTAGTTGGGCAGTAAATATGAAATCCCAATGTTCATCAATTGAATCAAGAAATACGACAGAATGCTCAAAACAAAGGTCGGTGATTTAAAAATATTGAGATCTAGTAAATCGCGGTCAGAGTGAAACGAGTGGTAAATAAACAATCCTAGAACCACAAGTCCTGCTGCTAAGAAGCCCCAGAACTGAATACTGAGCCAGCCAAAGTCACCGGCTTCAGTAAAACCTTCCGCAATCAAAAAGAAGGAAATCCCTAATAATATAAGGCCAAGAAAATCAAACGTGTCGCGCCGGGTCTTCATCTTTTGCGGAATCGTGAACGTACCCAGTAAAACAGCGATCACAACCACGGGTAAAATAAACCAGAAAATTTCACGCCAGGTAAATAAATAGGTGTTCATCCCACCGTAAGTCGGTCCAATGGAAGGCGCGACACCAACCACCATGCCACCGATGCCCATAAATAAACCTAGCCGGGCAACGGGAACCTGCTGCAGAATAATCGCGAATAATAGCGGAATCGCATAACCGGTTGCGACAGCCTGAATCAGCCGGCCAATTAATAACACGACAAAACTTGGGGCCAAGGCACAAACAAAGCTGCCCAAGATAAATGACACCCCTGAAAAAATAAAAATACTGCGAATTTTATATCGTCGCTGGATATACGCCGAAGTCGCCATGGTCAGTGAAACCAGTAAGAGATACCCAGTAGACAGCCATTGAACCACACTCATGGACAGTTTAAACTGTGCCATCAGTGTTGGAAACGTCACGTTCATCGATGTTTCAACTAAAACACCGCAAAACGCCATTAAACCAGCACCAATAATCGCCAGCATTGTCTTTCTCGGAATGGCTTGATTTTGCAAAATAAAGATCCTCTCTCTATGTCATTTTAACGATTATGATGACACAACAAACATCATAACCAGCTTATATAGTATAGACGTTCTTTACCTAAAACGCCAAGGTATCAAGTAATTAACACCGGATTTAGAGTATAATTTAATGAGACGATTAAGGGGGAGTTATTATTGCAAGGCGATTATTTATTTTACGTTAAACTGGGCTGGCTGATCACCGGAGTCTTCTTTGTGATTTTTGGGATCAACTATGCCTACAACCGAACTTGGCTGAGAAACGGCATTTGGTTCAACTTGTTTTTCTACAGCTTTTGGCTGACACTTGCCATAACCATCCTGAATACCGGCAATACCGCCATTATTTACCCCGTTGGCATCTTATTCTTATTTATCCTCTTCTGTATTGGCCTGTTCTTTGCGCTTCAGGCAATTTTACTATTCTGGAACGCTGCCATTGTTTGGCGTCGGGAAAGTCATTCACTGGCAAATTCACTGACACTTTATCTGGGAATCGGCATTATTATACTGCCATTTGTAATCAAACTTATTCGGGCACATTTACCCATTTTTTGGGCTGAGGTGTTCACGACCTTTCCAGTCCTATGCATCTTGTATGCTGTTTTCTGGTTCTATAATTACCTGACTGTACTGGTACTCTACCAGTTCTATTGGCCCCGTCACAATAAGGATTTCATCATCGTACTGGGTGCCGGTTTGATGAACGGTGATCAAGTCACCCCCTTACTGGCACAAAGAATTCATAAGGGAATCCAATTCTATCAACGCCAGCTAAAGAAAACGGGTCACGCTCCGAAAATGATTTTTTCCGGCGGTCAGGGTGGCGACGAAACCATGCCCGAAGGTGAAGCCATGCGTCAGTATGCGATTGCCCACGGTGTTGGCGCCAACGATGCCCTTGCTGAAACGGCCTCTAAAACGACTTATGAGAACATGGTCTTTTCAAAAAAAATCATCGATGAATCACTGGTTAAAAAACCGAAAACCATTTTTGTCACCAATAACTACCACACGTTCCGAGCTGCTATCTTTGCCCAATCGGCAGGACTAAAAGCCACTGGTATCGGTTCTAAGACAGCCGGCTTCTTCCTGCCAAACGCTGTGATGCGTGAATACATCGCCATCGTTATGCGTCAGCGGAAATTACATTTGATCATGATCATATTGATGTTTATTTTATCGCTGCTATTAGTAGTGCTATCACTGCATTCAGACTGGATTGCGGCGTGGTTACAGGGAATTCGTCGGTTTTTGGACAACCTCTAAAAAAATAAGTTGTGCCATAAGCCTATATTGGCAAGTATTTCAATCACTTTTTCAGCCAAAATTAGTGATACTGTTCTTTGGCTCAACGCGTCAATATTGCCTAATCGTGTGCCAAAACTCAGATTCCTGCCATTTAACGTGAATAAACCTCATCCCGACAAAGTTCGCCGGAATGAGGTTTATTCACGTTAAATTCTGGAATCTACCAAGTTTTGTCACACACTCATTCTGTCACAATTTTAACATCGTATCCGTTCCCTGCCAGTATTCTGGAAGCATTATAAGGGCCAAGTCCCTTCCTGTAAAGAATGTAGACGGTGTGCCCCGTCGGAATTTCAGTTAACCGGTCACGTAGCTCGGTTAGTGGAATGGCCAAGTCTGAATCAATGGTGCCGCTGGCAGTTTTTCCCGTTTCGCGAATATCAAGAAAGGTCCCATCACAGCGTTCAGTCTCGGTTAAATCATCGTACTTGACCGTCTGATTAGCCTGCTGGCGTTGATTGATTCCAACGTAGCCAGCCATATTTAACGGGTCTCGAGGGGCTGAATACGGCGGTGAATATGGCAACTCAATCCCTGGCAGTTCGTCAATGGTGAGGCCACCAGCAATTGCCGCTGAGAGCTCCCCTGATCGTTTATCAACACCGTTTTCACCCACGAATTGACCGCCGAGAATTTTACCGGTGTCTGGTTCATAAATCAGTTTAATATTCAACCGTTTCGCATTCGGGTAGAAATAGGCATGGTCAAAGGGGGTAATGAATACACTGGCATAGTTAGTGATTCCTGCAGCCTGCAGGGTTTGTTCAGAGTACCCCACCATACTTGCAGTGAGATTAAACACCTTCACGGCAGATACGCCCACAAATCCGGGATAATGCAGTGGTTCACCGTTCAAAATATCTGCCAGTAAGTGCCCCTGCCGGTTGGCGGCGCTGGACAGTAAACTTGGGATCGGTAACCCGGTAATCCGACTGGTTGTTTCGATAACGTCACCAATCGCGTAAATATCGGGCGCGGAAGTGGCAAATTGATTATTCACAATAATGTGGCCATCCGCCCACAATTGAAGACCAGCGTTTTTAGCAATTTCGCTATTGGGGGTGACACCGGTGACCACTACCAACATATCCGTGTTCAGTACACTGCCATCTGATAAGTGCAGCTCACGACCACTGTCGGCAACCAACTGAATCGTCACGCCCAGTTTCACATCAACACCATTTTTCTCCAGCTCTTTTTCCAAGAAATCCGCCAGTTCAATATCGTATGGCTGCATCACTTTGTCAGCTTGATCAACCAGTGTCACTGATAGTCCCAGTTGTCTGAAATTTTCAGCAAGTTCAACGCCTGCTGCGCCTGCACCTAAAATCGTCACTTGTTGAGGCGCTTCTGTTTGAATGTAGTTCTTAATCCGGTCACCATCCGTCAAACTGCGCAACGTAAAGGCGTTAGTAGCCGTTTCAATCCCGCTGATCGGTGGCAACACTGGTCGCGCACCAGTTGATAAAACTAACTTATCGTAGGTCTCTTCATACTGCTCGCCACTATCCAAGTTCTTCACACTTAACCTGTGCCGCGCTGGATCAATCGCTGTGACTTCGTGACGCACGCGAACATCAATATTATTATTCTGTTTCAAAATCGCCGGTGTCCGCTCGATCAACGCATTACGATCAGTAATGACGCCACCTAAATAGTACGGCAACGCACAACTGGCGATTGAAATATGCTCGCCGCGTTCCAGTATCAGAATCTCGTTTTGTTCATTCAATCGCCGAAACCGGGTGGCAAAGGATGCTCCACCAGCAATGCCGCCAATGACGATGACTTTCATAGGAAAACCTCCATTCTAAATAAGCGCTTTCATCGATTTTAGCATACTGGTTAACCTGCCAATGCGCAAGCAATAAGTCCGTTGTCACTGCCGTAATACATTTAACCAATTAATTTACGAATTTGCTGTACTACATTATTAGAAAAGTGTACACTAAGGAATAATGTTTTCTCATAGAATATTAATAATCTAATTGGAAATACATATAGGGGGAACCAACCATGTTTAGTGAAATCGGTCAATTAATTTTTGACAATGAAGCCGTGGCGAAAACGCAAGATTTTACCATGGGGCTAGAAATCGAAATGCAGCGAGTCGATGAAACCGGAGAATTAAGTCAGGAACCTTATCCTGCTGGTGCCGGCGATGAAAAAACGAATCCGTGGATTACCAACGACTTTCTGGAAACCATGTCAGAGGTTGTGACACCGCCTGCCAGTCACGCACTAGATGCGATGCACTACTTATTTAGTTTAAATAACGCTTTACGTACCGCGCTTTCACCAGGAGAATTACTGTGGCCATTATCGATGCCGCCACGCTTACCCAAGGATAAATCAACCATTCCGTTAGCCAAAATGGGACCTGATAAGGAAGCCTACCTGCATGAATGGGTCAAACGGCATGGCTTTTCTGCCGGCACACCATGTGGCGCACACATTAATCTCAGCATTGATAATCACGTTTTCGAATTAGTTTATGAGCATCTAAAGGACCGTTTCCCGAATCGAGTCGATCTAGAAAATTACCTTTACGCTGTCATCGCTCAAGGCTTTTGTCGCTACCGCTGGCTAATTACCTATCTTTTCGGTGCCAGTCCAATTGCCGAAGCAGGTTACTTTGATAAAAATGAGGGACCAGGTCATCCCGTACGGAGCATCCGTCAAAGTGTCTATGGCTTTGGCACGAAATTCAAAGGTGACTACACCAGTGTTCAGCGGTATGTTGACCGCATTGAAAAAGGTGCCAAGGATGGTACCTTAATCTCCGACTATGAATTCCACGGTGCCGTTCGTTTAAAGGGTAATTCAAATTTGAAAGACCTGCCTAAAACTGGGGTCAAGTACCTCGAACTGAGAATGTTAGACTTAGATCCCAGCAGTTCAGTGGGTGTAAGAACCGGCACGCTGCGTTTCTTACGATTAATGGCCAGTTATTTTATCATGACACCCGCTTTGCACCCGGAAGAGGTCGAAAAAGTCATCACCCGTTCCGATAAAATGAACGAAATTGTTTCAGAAGAAGAACCCACTTCCGTTACTAAATTTCAGGCTAAAGCCAAAGCACTCATGCGCCGGCTAGAAATGTATGCCAACCAAATCCAGTTGGGACCTGAATACCAAGAAGAACTGGAAGATCTCGAAGACCGGATCGAGAACCCTTATACCACACCAAGTGCACGATTAATGACACACGTTAAAAACGATTCATTAGAAGAGTACGCACTGATCCGGGCTAAGCGTTATCAGAATTCGGCACTGGAGACCATCCGGCCGTTTAAAGGTTTCGATCACAAGCGAAAACTCACTGCTGAAGATTTAAAGAGTCAGCTATTCAAGGGCAGTTGGGAACCACAATGATCAAAAAAAGGACGTTCACTTATCAGCGTAAACTGGTAAGCGAACGTCCTTTTTGACGATGTTCTATTTCTCATTTAGCCGATTAATTGCTTCAAAAAGCAAATCACGATATTGTTCTCGTTTAACATCCATTAGAACTAATGTTGAGTTCTTATTTTCAGGCAAGGGGCGTTTATCCGCTACAGTCATTCCCCGTGCCTCAGAATCATCGGTCACTACATCCACAGAATAATGTTCGCCAGTAAATATATTAGGGTTAAGCAAATAAGAAACTGTACACAGATCATGAATCGGACTATTTTTAAACCCAAATTGCTTACCTGACTCAAAATAAAAGCTTAGCAATGCATACACAACTTGATTAATTTTACCCGGCTTATTGAAAGTCTGAATTTCATCATAAGTAATATACGCTTTTTCCGTTACATCAAGTCCTGCCATAACAAGTGGGATGCCAGCGGTAAAAACAATCTTAGCTGCTTCTGGATCTGTCCAAATGTTAAACTCTGCTCCCTTAGTTATATTACCGTGGTCAATTCCACCACCCATAAGAACAATTTTATCAATAGAATCTTTTACATCAGGAAAAGTTTTGAATAGTAATGCGATATTAGTTAACGGTCCAGTTGCAACTATCGTAATTAATTCTGAACTTTGTTGTATTTTTTTATGCAAGAAAGTAACCGCATTTTGACTGCTGATTGGATAATTAGTATCGGCATTGTCAAACGTTGGACCATCCATTCCTGTATCTCCATGTGCATTGGTAGCTGGATAAAATTCTTTCACTAAAGGTCGATCTTGGCCACTAGCTAGTTCAATATTTGCGTGCGCAACTGACAAAATATGTTGTGCATTTCGAGTTACATTTTCCAAGGTCTGATTGCCACCAACAGTAGTAATGCCTAGTAAATTCAATTTATCTGGATTGGCTAACGCTTCAAAAAGTGCCATCGCATCATCGTGGCCAGGGTCACAATCAAAAACAATATTTTTCATCAAACTATTCCTTTCCATTTGCTGCAACTAAATCATCGACTAATTGTGTAACGCTCAGTGGTGTCTGAGATAGCTTAACTCGTTGCGCAATTGAAATTACCTCAGCTGGTTCAATGTTTGCATCGTTCATCAATTTTTTATCCGTGAAAATTTCTTCGGGTGTACCATCTCTTAAAACCATATGCTTTGATAATACTACGACGCGTTTAAAATTCTCTACAACAAAATTCATATCATGGGTAATAACAATGACACATTTATTGTTCTTTACTAATTCCTCAATGATACTGGCTAATTTTTGTCGGCTAACAGAATCCTGACCGGCTGTTGGCTCATCGAAAATATATATATCCGGGTCCATTGCAATAATCGAAGCAATCGTAATGAATTTTCGTAACGAATAAGGAAAATTATATGGGTGTTCATTAAGGGAATCCATCAATCCAGTCAATTTAGCGGCATACTGAACACGCTTCTCCAATTCCTCACCAGTAATACCATTTTTCTTAGGTCCGAATTCAATCTCTTTACGAATACTGTTATTAAAAATTTGATCATCTGGGTTTTGAAATGAATATCCTACTTTCAGTGCGACTTTTGCAGTAGTAAGATTTCTAGTGTCTTCACCATTAACAAACACATGTCCTTTTTGAGGAACCAGTAAGCGATTAATTAATTTCACAGTGGTCGTTTTACCTGCTCCATTTTGACCAACAATTGCTGTTGCCGTCCCTGATTGAAAAGCAAGATTAATATTTTCAATCACTGAATTTTTAACATCATAGGCAAAAGAAACTTTTTCTAATTTTACGCTCTCCAATGTTCAGGCCTCCTCCATTTTATTGATTACTGACACGATATCAGCACGAGTAACAGGAACCGATTCCCCTTTTTCTACTAATTGACGTTGCACTAATTCTCGATACACACGCGCGGCTGTCGGTAAAGCTACTTCGTTTTCATTTAATAGTTTTTTCAAAACCATTTCAGGTTTACCAAGAGCCAACTGCGTCCCATCCGACTTTAGAACTAATAATTGATCAATACATTCCATCATTAAATCAATCTTGTGCTCCACAATGATAACCGTTTTACTATCCTTCTTTAAATTCTCGATAATTTTAAAAATACGATTTGTACCTGCTGGATCTAGCTGAGAAGTTGGCTCATCAAAAATAATAATTTCAGGATTCAAAGCTAATATTGATCCAATTGCTACGAGTTGCTTTTGACCTCCAGAAAGATCAAATGGATTTTTATTTTGAATGTCTTCTAATTCAAGCAAATTAATGATTTTTGCTACACGTTCTAATATTTCATCACTCGGCTTCCCTAAGTTTTCTAATCCATATCCTATTTCTTCCTTTACTGTATCTTTTACACCAGAAATTTGAGTAAACGGGTTTTGAAAAATATAACCAATTTTCATACTCAGTTGTGCTTCATCATACTGGGCAATTGGCTTACCATCTAGCAGAACTTCACCGTCTAAATTTCCTTGATAAAAGCTGGGAATGAACCCTCGTATAACATTACACAAAGTTGTTTTACCAGAGCCATTAACTCCCATAATACCTAATATCGTTCCCTGCTCTACGTTCAAATTTATATTCATTAATGTCTTTTTTTCAGTTAGAGGATAACGGTAATTAATGTTTTTTAATTCTATGACTGAATTCATTTAAATACCCCCAAATAAAAGCTGATTAAAAAGGCAATAATGATAACCCAGCTTAAAATTTTATCCATACCCGTTTTCTTTATCGGTAACATCAAAGTAGGTCGTACTTTGCTAGAAAACGCTCTTGATTCCAACGTAAGTACACGTTCTTCGTTCTGCTCTATTGATGTGAGTACTACCGGGCCTAACATGGGTACAAAAGATTTAATACGCGTGAGAAGATTGCCTTCTGTTTCTACACCACGAGATTTTTGTGCATCTGCAATAGTAGCTGTTAAAGCAGACATCTGTGGAATTAATTGCATTGTCGATAAAATTACAAAAGTAAGTTTTTTGTTCCATCCGGCATTTTGCATCGCTGCTGCAATGTCCTTAACCTCAGTTACTTGAAAAAACCAAATTAAAATTGCACCAATTGCAACGATTTTTGAAGTCATCGTATAACTCATCTGTAAGCCAGTATTAGAGACATGAATAATACCCCAACTTAGAATGATATGATCGTGATAAACAAACAGTGTCTGAATAATAAAGATAAACAAGGCAACTAAAAAAATTGATTTGAAAAATAACGATAAATATTTACCTGTCACTTGACCTAAAATTGCTAATATCAATCCAATCACGAATACGCCATATTGAAAAAGATACCCAGAGAAAAACACACTACAAAGTGTGATTGCAATGACTAACCATACTTTGGTTGTAGGATAAAGTCGCTTAATAATATTAGTTTGATTAATCATGATAGGGATTCCTCCAAATGACGTAACTTTTTAGGAATATAATTCCATCCGTAGTTTAATTTAATTAAGAACCGTGCCGGAATGTTATGAATAATTAATAATGCTAAAACCATATTGATAATCGTATTCACTGTACCCGAAATCAAGTTTGTCGAAATCACAGAGGTCCAAATTTGTTGCCCAGTTGCTAAAAAGGCAGCAGTTAAGAAATCCGTTCCCGTTCCTGTAACACCACCAAAAAGTAAAACTGAAACTACCGCTGACGATGACGCAGAAATTACATCAACGATAATTCCCGCAATTACGATTCCAACAATGTTTGTATACATTTTCCATCGAGATAAATATCCTGTGGCTAACGCTGTACATAGAGATACAAAAGCAAAGGGTATTGAAATTGGATTAAGCATCCCATTAACTAAATTGCCTAAAACGCCAGTAGCTGCACCAACCCATGGCCCTGCAATCATCGAGACCATTACGGTACCTATTAAATCAATGAAAATTGGTAACTTTAAAATTGTCGATAGTTGATACCCTACGACACTTAGCGAGACACCAATTGGAATTAGTAAAAGTGCCAATAAGTTGAAATCATGAAAAAAGCCAACTTTTCTTTTATTCATTTTCTGATCCTCCAATCGCACGTGAAACGGAACCGCTTACAACGCAATCAAAGTAACAAAAATAAAAAAGTTGGTCAATAGGACAAAGTTGTATTGCTTTTAGCTAGTATAAAAGATTAATTTTGCGAGTTTTGTTGATAAATAATGTTCGTTTGTCAATATAACTCTTTCATTTGAATCATAAATACACTCGATAATCTTAAAGAAAATTGAATTAGAACTGCCATATATAGCGTGTTTAAAAATCACCTTTTGTGGGTTGATAACCTCAACTTTAATCTGTGAGTTATAACCAATATCATAAACCTTTTCTTCAATTAGTCTTTGAATGTCCTTTTTGTTATACATATCCGTTGAACTGCTAGAAACTAATTCAGCCGGTACAATGCTCCTAGTATTCGCAATAATAGTATTATTATGTTGGTACCAAAGATCCACCTTAAAGTAAGCACCGATGTTTCTATGAAATAGTTCTTGGCTAAATGGGTTGGATTGTTCCACTTCTGATTCAGTAATTACATTGGTAATTTCCTCTGTACAAATGATTGGTACTAAAGGCCTAAATTGAGTAAACGTGTCCTCTAAATTACTTACGGTATCGGTTATAAGCCTTTGATGTCGCTTATTATTAACAATGCCGGAATCAACTAAATAGTCAATGGCCTTTCTAACTGTCACCCTACTCGCATGATAATTTATCATTAATTGTTCATCAGTAGGTAATTTATGCCCTGGTCTCAGGACTTGCAATTTAATATCTCTCATAATATTATTTGCAACTCGCTCATACTTGTACATGATCTATCCTCCGCATTTAATCTAATTTAATCTGCTATAATACAATATTATAATAGATTTTTTGTTTAAAAAACACGTTGTTGGAAAGTTACTGGAAATAATCAAGTTCATCGAAAACAATCTAATTATTCATTTATTTAACACAAAAAGCAGGACACCAAGCATATTGGTGTCCTGCTCTTCGTATGTTAATAGCTTATAATCTGATCAACAGCGGCAATTAAGCTGTCACCGCAGCCTTTTCACTAATCTTAATCGTGCCATCTACTAGATCAGCTTGCAGGTGCTTGGCATCCAAGTGATCCAGATAGAAGTCAGTGACCTTGTCACGAATTTGCTGTTCAATGACCCGACGAAGCGGACGTGCGCCCATTGCTTCATCGTAACCTTCCGTCATCAACCAGTTCTTAGCATCGTCAGAAACCGTTAAAGTAATCCCCTTCTTAGCCAATGTCTTGTTAACGTCGTCCAATAACAGGTCAACGATTTGACTCAGATCATCCTTGGTCAGGTGACTGAATTGAACGATCCCGTTGAACCGGTTCAGGAATTCTGGTCTGAAGTATGGTGCCAAACGTTCAGATAAACTGATATCCTTCTCTTTGTCACCAGTCAAAGCTTCGTTACCGAAACCGGCGTTAGAGGTGGCGATGATAATCGTGTTCTTAAAGTTGACCACGTTACCTTGACCATCCGTCAAACGACCGTCATCCATGACTTGCAGCAAAAGCGTCAACACTTGCGGATCAGCCTTTTCAATTTCATCCAAGAGAACGATTGAGTATGGGTTACGACGAACTTGCTCAGTCAAGGTGTTGCCGTTGTCTTCGTAACCAACGTAACCAGCACTGGTCCCGATTAACTTGGAAACCGCGGTCCGATCGCTGTATTCACTCATGTCCAACCGGATAATGGCATCCTTGTTGCCAAACATGTCCAGGGCTAATTGCTTAGCCAATTCCGTCTTACCCACACCGGTAGGACCAACGAACAGGAAGCTGCCGATTGGCCGGTTACCTTCGTCAAACCCAGCACGGTTACGACGAATGGCACGGGCTACCATGTCAACGGCTTCGTCTTGGCCAATGACCTTAGACTTCAGCCGGTCAGCAATGCCTTTCAAACGCTGAATATCGTTGGTACCCATCTTAGCAACGGGAATGCCAGTCAGCCGTTGAACGGATTCAGCAACGTCATTTGGCGTCGCAACCACGTTACTTTCAGTGGTGTCGTCAGCATGCTTGATTTGAGCTTCCAGTTTTTCGACGCGTTCCTTAGCTTTAGCGGCTTTTTCATAATCTTCAGCTTTAGCGGCTTCGTCCTTGGTCTTTTGAGCTGTTTTCAGTTGTTCTTTCAGACTTGCTTCATCGGAGCCAGCGTTGCCAGCTGCTAAATGAGCCGCGGTCATGTCAATCAAATCGATGGCCTTATCTGGTAACGTCCGTTGCGGCATGTATTGAACGGAATAGTCCACCGCCGCTTTCAACACATCATCCGGTAAGCTGACGTGATGGTGCTTTTCATAGAGGCCTTTGACCCCTTTCAAAATTGCCAAAGTCGTTTCCGGTGATGGTTCGTTGATCGTTACATCATTGAATCGACGAGCTAACGCCGTGTCCTTTAAAATGGTGTTCCGGTATTCATCTTGAGTGGTTGCACCAATCACGGTAATATCACCACGAGAAAGTGATGGCTTGATGATGTCAGCCAAGCCTTTACCGCCATTTTCTTCACCGCCAGTAGAACCAATACCCAAAATCTGGTGAATTTCGTCGAAGAATAAAATGACGTTACCGGCAGCCTTCACTTCTTTGACTAAGTTTTTAATGTTATCTTCAAATGAACCTCGCAACTGCGTTCCGGCTTCTAGTGAGGACAAATCAATGGACCAAATTTCCTTACCTTGAACGGCTTCAGGTACTTTGCCATCAGCAATCGCCTGTGCTAAACCTTCAACAACTGCAGTCTTACCAACCCCAGCGTCACCAACAAGGATTGGGTTGTTCTTGATCCGACGACTTAGAATTTCAGCCGTTTCTTGAATTTCCTTGTCCCGACCAATGACAGGATCCAGTAAGCCATCGCGAGCTTCTTGTGTTAAGTTACGACCTAACTTCTCCAAAATACCGCCCTTTTTAACGGCGTGATCACCAGTATCGTTCACTTCAATTTCATGTTCGCGGTCTGGTAACTTCCCCGTTGCACGGTACTGTGCGAATTCATCCGGCGTTAACTCGTGGCCGTTGACTTCGTAGCGTGCAGTTTCACCATTACCCATCTGTCGAAATAGGCTGTTAAACATATCATCCATGTTGTTATTGAAGAATGGATCATTGTTAAAATAATTTGCCATATTACATACACCCCCATGTGATTTGACGCCCAAGCAAAACGCAAAGGCACCGTCTGGTCGACGGTGCCTCGCTGATTGCTATTAAGTTGGTTAGTCTAGTCAGTCGAGGCGGATATTAACATTATATCGAACACAAGTCTGATATAGTTCTTATATCCCCGTCAACAATTATATAGTATCACCTTTTTAGCACTCTTGCAAGTAGAGTGCTAACTTTATTTTTATTTATTTTTGCGGGTCAAACTGGTTATAATAAGACTGTATGCTAAAACGCTTACAAGGAGGATTTACGATGTCAAAAACAGTAAAAATTGGTAAATCAGAAGTCACCTCAACCCCATTAGGTCTTGGAACCAATGCAGTTGGTGGTTATAACCTCTTCCCAAATTTGAATGACGAGGATGGTTTAAACATCGTTAAGACCGGTATTGAAAACGGCATTACGTTGTTAGATACCGCCTACGTTTACGGACTGGGCCATTCTGAGGAATTGGTGGGCCAAGCTATCAAGGACTTTGACCGTCATCAGTTAGTGATTGCCACTAAAGGTGCTCACGATTTTTCATCAGGTGAACAAGTCATTCGTAACGATCCAAAGTTTATCACCCAGCAAGTGGATGATAGCCTGAAGCGTTTAGGAACCGACTACATCGACATTTACTACCTGCATTTTCCAGATCACGATACACCAAAGGCCGAAGCAGTGGGTGCACTGCAACGTTTACGCGAACAAGGTAAGATTCGGGCAATTGGCGTTTCCAACTTCAGTCTGGATCAAATCAAGGAAGCTAACGCTGATGGGTACGTTGACGTGGTGGAAGATGAATTTAGCTTGCTGCATCAAGACCGTGGTGCAGATATGCTGCCATATTTAAAGGAAAATAATATTAGCTTCGTGCCATACTTCCCATTAGCGAGTGGTTTGCTGACGGGTAAGTATCAACGAGATATCGCCTTCCCAGAAGACGATATCCGCAGTCAAATAGCTGACTTCCAAGAACCGCGTTACGGGAAAATTCTCACGGCGGTTGATGCTGTTCGGCCAATTGCGGAAGCGCACGATGCCACGGTGGCGCAGACTGTCTTAGCTTGGTACATTAAGAATCCACTGATCAGCGTTGTGATTCCAGGGGCTAAAAAACCGGAACAAGTAGCAGCTAATGTGAAAGCGTTGAATGTAGAATTGAGCGACGAAGAATTCAAGCAAATTGATGATGCGTTTGCTGATTTTAAACAGATTAAGAGTGGAAAATCGTTGAAGGATCCGGATTAGAGTGTGGAAACAGGCGGTTAAGGAGCGACGTGTAAGGTGATGTTGGTAAAAATCCCGGTTTTGGATTTATGCCAACATCACCTTACACGCCAGTCCCTTAACGCCTGCTTCCACGCTCTATGTTTCTCACATCCCCAATCTCAAACCCTTGCTGCCCTTCCAAATAAACCATCTCATCCTCATACCCAATCACCTTGCCAACCAAATCTGGTAAAAATTCACCATTCAGATTCCGGTTATTCAACTGAACACTCACCGTTTGACCGTTCGCATAGGCTTCACTCAATACTTGAGCGATCTCTTCCACGGATTGCTGCGTCCTAGCCGGATACTTTTTTGCTTCTTGTTTGGCCTGCTTTTTCAGTGCGGCTGTGTGATCCGACAGATAGAATCCCTGCCACTTCACCACACCACGATCCTGATAATCGTGATCGAAGAAGCGCTGCACCAATTGATCATCATTAATCTGCTGTAACTTACTCATTGTTTAATCGCCTGCTTTGAATTAAACGCTGACTAGATGGCCAGCGTTGGCCTGTAAAACCGACAAACTCAAAACTCAGCTTAGTGTGTTCCCTTAGTCCCTTAACCACCTGTTCCAAATAGGTTAACTGGTATTGCTGAATACTGTGCAAAGGCTGAGACTTCAACCGTTGACCACGGTGCTGATAGTTAAGGAAGAAATTATACGTTTTATCATACGGATCATCCGTGATTTGAACTTGATAGCGAACTTGCGGCAATCGTTTAAAACCAGCATCCAAACGTTCCGTAATTAATTTTAAGTCCTTATTCATAAGCATTCCCTCCGTTATGTCCGCCGACTAATGACGCTCTATCAATAGCGGTACCACCTTTTTGTAAACTGTTAGCGTACACTAACCTAGTAAAACCAAACCGGTCACGAATTGCGTCAACCACATGGTCAGCCTTAACACGCTTAAGTTGCGTCTTAGCCGGTTCAAAAAAGTTCAGCTGCAAGCCTGTTGACGGACACAGCCTAGACGTATAAACCGCTACGTTTCGAATGGCCTGACCTCCCCAGTTGCGCCTAAACAAATCAAGGATTGCGGCCGTAATCTCAGTATTCTGATCAGTTGGTGCAATGCGCATCTCCTGATGAAACCCGCTGCGCCCATCTGCTTCACTGGCGGCGTAGGAAAAGCCGATGCCCAGTGACACGCAACCTGCCTGCTTATGGTGATGACGTAGACGAGAAGCCACTTGTTCACCGACTTCTTTAATCACCGTTTCAATCTCTGCCTGCTTTACGTAGTCTCTGGGCAACACTTGGGAGTTCCCCAAACTGGCATTTTTAGGTCCACGGCGCTTGTGTAACTGTGACCGATCGATCCCCCACGCCATGGCAAACAGTTGCTGACCCATCAACCCCATTTCGCCGTTCAACTGATACGGATCCACGTGGGCCAACTGATACATATTATGGATTCCCAGACGGTTTAAGTGAGCTGCGGTTCGCTTCGCAATCCCCCAAATGGCCGTTAAACTATCAACCGGCCAAATCGTTTGCGGTACGGTTGAGTAATGAATCTCACCAATCAGATCAGCATCATGCTTGGCATAAAGATCCAACGCTAACTTAGCTTGGAGAGGATTATCACCAATTCCAACGGTGGTGTATAACCCTAATTCTCGTCGCACCGTTTTTTGAATTCGAACGGCGACTTCTCTTGGTGTCTTCCCAAATAATCGCCAAGAATGGGTTAAATCCAAAATCGATTCGTCAATCGAATATGGCATTAAATCTTCGTTGGCAACAAACCGGCGAAAAATATCGTTGATCTGTAGATTGCGTTTAATATATAAATTCATCCGTGGGGGCACCACCACTAATTGCGGGTCCTGCGGTACTTCCCGGGCACGGGAAACGTTCGCTTGTAAATGATAACGTTTCTTAGCTTCCGGTGACGTGGCTAAAACCAGACCACCGTTCGTATTCTCAGCTTCACTCATCACTACAAGGCTAATCTTTAGTGGATTCCACCCTCGTGCAACAGCTTCGACGCTGGCGTAAAACGACTTATTATCGATTAAAAAGAAGACCCCGTGAGGTTCATTTTGGTAATTCATCACGCTCACCTCGAACATACGTTTGCATACATTATACAAACATATGTTCTTATTTGGCAAGCATTATTTCTAAATTTCTGAAGTCCTCATAGTTTCGTACTATAATATAGACATCAAATTAACATTGGAGGATGATTTTATGCCAGATAATGAGCCTTTCACGAAAGATGCCCACGTCACTTTTCCAAGTGGGACTTTAACATTGACTGAGCTTCAGCAAATTTTTAAAACGCTCCCCTTTGAGTTGGACTTGGTGGATGCTAACGACCGCTTTAGTTGGTATTCAGATCAGCCGAATCGCAACCACGGCCGCTCTCAAGACCAGATTGGCAAAACGCTGGCAGAAATTCATCCTGCCAAAATTCTGCCGACCATCAAATCACTTATTGAAAGTTTTAAAGCGGGTAAACAGGATTCCATAAACATTCCCAGCACACAAAACGGCCACAAAATTTTGACCACTTACTATGCGTTACGTGATGACGCCGGTGCCTACTTAGGGACTTTGGAATGCACCGCAAACGTTGACCAAGTGATCAGTATGTTTGAAAACGGCGCGTTTGATGCGATTTCCGGTGCGTCATCTCAGCCGGGTAAAAACAGTAACACCGCCGATGCTACAACAGGTGCATTGGCAAAACCAAAGATGCCAGAAAATTTGGATACCACAACTGGCGCATCACAAAAGTAAACAACAAGTAACGACGCTGCTCCGAAAATGAGAGTAGCGTCGTTTTACATTTTCAATAAACTGTGTAAAATTTTAAAAATCGTCCTTGTGAAAGTTGTACAAACAAATCATCTTAAATTGATTAAAATACCGCCATAAAGCCATTTAAAACTGCTTTTGCACACTAAACACCGAGTGCTAAAGGGGACAATTGTCCGAAAAAAGTTTATAATGTAAAGTATAAGTCTGAAAATGAAAGCGGAGGTCACTATGGATAAACAAAATAAAATTGACATCCTAACGCACTTGGTGCAAATTGATTCGGCTAATGATCACGAAAAAATGATTGCGGATTACTTAGAAAAGTTACTTACGGATCACGGCATCACAGTTAAGCAAGTTGAAACGTCTCCTGGGCGCAACAACCTGATTGCTGAGCTTGGCGAACCAGACGCAACGCCTGTTTTCGCGCTTGCTGGTCACATGGATACTGTCAGTTTCGGTAATGTGGACGATTGGGCACATGGCCCATTGTCAGCTGAAGTCCACGGTGACCGCCTTTATGGCCGTGGCAGTGCAGACATGAAAGGCAGTCTGGCTGCTATGGTTATCGCCATGATTGATTTAGCGGACAGCAAAGTTAAAATTCCTGGTCGCATCCGTTTACTAGCCACAGTCGGTGAAGAATACGGTGCCGCTGGGTCTAGACAATTAACCGAACAGGGTGAAGTCGATGATGTAGATGGCATGATCATCGGTGAACCAACTAGTGGCGATGTGGTTTACGCCCACAACGGTTCACTGAATTACACCGTAACTTCCGAAGGGACACCCGTTCACAGTTCCATGCCAGAACAAGGTGTCAACGCCTTGACTAACTTGGTGAAGTTTGTGAACGCTGAAGCCGATCTTTTCGCTGACGTGAAGCCAAGCAAGGAAGTTGGCCCATTGGTTCACAGTATCACCGTCTTCAATAGTGGCGACCAAGTCAACACGATTCCAGGTCACGCCGAACTGCAAGGAAACATCCGTGCCACACCTGAATTTGGTAACGGTGCTGTGATCAAGCGGTTGAATATGATCTGTCGTGGTCTGAGCTCAGCTGCTGATACTGATTTATCCTTCAACGTGGATATGTCCTTTGATCCAGTGGTCACCGATAAAGAAGACCCACTGGTTCAGTTGGCACAATCAGAATCAAGTAAAGCCTTGAAACATGACACTGAATTTAAAGTCATCCATGGTGCCACCGATGCCTCAGAGTATCGTAAAGCCGAAAACCAGTTCCCAATCGTCGTTATGGGTGCCGGTGACTGGGAGAATGCTCATAAGATGAACGAATACGTTGAATTGAGCCAATTCTTGGTGATGGATGACGTTTATAAAGAAGTTGCTTTGAAGTATTTGAAGAGTTTGAGTAAGAAATAGTTCGCCGCACAGTAAAAAGGGGCAGTAAGATTGTCGTCACAATCTTACTGCCCCTTTTTTAGGCTGCTTCACGAAAGTAACGAACCATCACTCCCACTCATCTCCACGCAGAATAACTGTTTAGGTTAAACTTGTCAGGTTTCCCTATGATAAACCGATTAATTTAGAGAACTATAAAAGTTCATGACGTTATAAACGTCACCATCGTGATAGACCGAGGCCACCGCAACTCTTGTCGCTTGAGCACTCATAATATTATCCCGGTGACCCCAGTTAGAAGCGGCATCGTCATAGAAGTACATATGAAAAATATCATCTGCCGTAGCTTGATTAGAACCTTGCCAGAAATCGTATGCAAGATTTTCGTTAAAATATCCAGCATTAAACCCAGCAGCATCCGCCATGTCAGACGCAATAAAATTACCAGCAGCATCCGTGTGACTAAAATTCTTGACAATCTGGTTAGCACGAACCAGTGTTACCTTCTGAAACAGGTTAGAATCTAACGTTACTGGCGCTAGACCGCCCGCGGTTCGATGCTGATTGATCAACGTCAAGAACCGTGCATCAGTTACTGCTTCATTGAACTTTTCAGCGGGTTTAGCTTTTTTTAAATAACCATGCCAGACCCAACCGGTACTCTTACCGACCTTAAACTTATAATAGATGCTGGCCTTGCCATTCTTTGAAACGTGCGCGGCATAGTAGCCTGTCACCTTTGATCCATATGTACCAAGTTTGCCCTTTTTATGCGTTAATTTAGCTGATGAATACACGTTAGCGTTTTTATTAGTCACCGTATAAGTCGCATTACTAATATTTTCGTACGACCGCACCTTAGTTTTAGCGTTACCAGAGACCGGTGTTAATAAAGTAAACAAAGCAGCTGAAAATGTAATCGTCATTAATTTTCCAAATTTCATAACGTCTTCTCCAATCCAGATTATCTGTTGATCAACAACTATCAGTCATACATCTCACATTACTGACATGCTCCTTGTAATAGTAGAATAACCATGAGCTTTTGTAAATGACTTTTCGTGTTCCTCGGCCTATCCTAACGTCTTCGATTGTTAACATCATTATGGCAGCATAAAGACGCCCACAGCAATACCTCTGTGGGCGTTTCTCCGTTAATTTAAATTACGGTAGGTTTTTTAAGCTTAAGAGACATGCTACAAAAGTCGTTTTAAGAATCATTTAGCTGGATAACTAAAAAGAACCAGCCCTAATAGTGGTTTTGAGTCTCGAAAAAACGATTCACAATACTTCTCAAAACTCATGCTCACTCTTCCCACCACTGATGATTGCCAAAGTATCATCCAGCGACTGCATCACCATGTTCTTGACAGCATGGTCAGTGAAGAACGCCACGTGCGGCGTGAGTAACACATTCGTCATTTTCTTCAACTGATTATAGTGATCAACCGGTGTTGGGCCATCAAACTTCTTGTTGAAGACCTTGGTTTCATCCTCAACCACGTCCAGCGCCGCGCCAGCAATCTGCTGGTTGTTCAGCGCACTGATCAACGCCTGGGTATCCACTACTGGTCCACGGGAGTCGTTGATGAAGAAGGCGGTTGGCTTCATTTGTACAAAGGCCTTGTCGTTGATCAAATGGAAATTATCGTCGCCGCCCCAAACGTGCACGGAAATAATGTCGGCCCGTTTGTACAGTTCTTCCTTGCTGACATAGGTCATAACCCCACGTAAATCTTCACGCGGTGCACGCAGATCATTGCCGATCACCGTTGCACCAAGGGCGTGGAAAATTCGTGCTAAGGTACCGCCAATCCGGCCAACACCCACGATGCCGACTGTCAGCTCAGTTAGTTCCTGTGACCGTAACCCAAGCACGACATAATTATTGTCACTGAGTCGGTCGTTAAATTGTGGGATGTGGCGAATGAGTTGCATTGCCTGAGTTAGTGCCATCTCAGCCACCGCCTCTGGTGAATAGGACGGCACGTTGGTTACCCGCAAATGATTTTCCTTAGCCCACTTCAAATTGACGGTGTCGATACCAGCCGAACGCGCTGACATTTGAACAATGCCATAACTGGCTAATTTTTTATAGAAATCTGGATTTTGAGTCACTACGGTTCGTTGCTTGAAATCAATTCCGTCGTAACCCTTGGCCATCTCAACCGTGTCATCGTGCAATTCTTTATCAGTACTATCAACTTGCACACCATGTTCCTTTGCCCATTGATCAACAAAGGGCTGTTCATCAATTCGTACGTTGTAAGCTAAAATCTTTGTCATTATGTGTCATTCTGCTACTGATAACTTATAAAAAGTTATAGATTATTCTTGCTTCTACCTATCCTGCCTCGCACGAAGCTCGCTAATACAGTTGGTATGATAGTCCACAAGCGTTAATTCCCGGCTAGCCACCGGTACATGCTTTGAAGCCTGTTTTAGTAGGCTAATTCAAAGTGTTCAGTATCCCTGATATTCAGGGCCGCATTAATATCACGGTCTTCAGTATAATGACAATTCTGGCATTCATACATCCGATCTGTTAGTTTCAAATCAACTTTTTTATGGCCACACCGATGGCATAACTTAGAAGTTGGTTCAAACCGACCAGTTAAGTGCACCGGAATGCTTAATTGCTGACATTTAGCAATCAGTTTAACCCGAAAGTTGTAGAATCCTTGGTAACTAACCGATTTTGCTAAATGCCGATTCTTCATCATACCTGAAACATTCAAGTCTTCTAAGGCTATCCACCATGGTTTGGTTCTCACCACAGCAGCGATAATCTTGTTTTGATAATCAGCTTGAATGTGAGTTAGACGTTGATACAAGCGTTGCACTTTCCGCTGAGTTTTAGCTAGATTTAAATCAGTAGCAGATTTCCCTTCTTTCTGTCTTCTAGCTTTCAGTGCAAGATACTGACGGGACAACTTCCTTTGCAGGCGTCTAAGGCGTTTTCTGATGCGTCTTGCGCGACTACTTTTATTCTGATTAGGATACAGAGTACCATCATTTAAGATGGCAAATTCTTTTAGACCAAGGTCAATGCCGATAGGTTCACCGGTCAATCCTAATTTGGGTAGCTCAGCCTGTTCCACTAAACAGGTCAGGTAATATCGACCAGCCCTAAATTTAATTCGGCCTTGTTTGATAACAAAGTGTTCTGAGTCTGTCGGAATATAGCCAAATTCTTTGAAGCGCACCCAGCCGAGCTTCGGTAGCTTGATTCGGTGACGCTGACAGGCAATGATTTGCGTCTTACTGTTCTTAACAAAGTAGTAACTGCCTTGACCGCGCTTAAACGAGCGCCAGTGTGGGAACCCACTCTGTTTCTTAAAGAACCGTTTCATGGCCGTATCAGCATCAATAAAAGCCTGTTTAACCGATTTGGCATATAAATCTTTGATCCATCGGTCATCAGGATTGCTCTCAAGGTACTCATGGTTAAACCATTTGCTGAACTCATAAGCGCCCATATAGTGATAACCGCATTCGTAACGCTGCCGGTTGATATCCAAAAACAGGTTATAGGCCCAACGACTGCCACCAATATGACAATCAATCTGCCAGGCTTGTTTTTCAGTCGGCTTAATTTCGACTTTATAGGTGAGTAACATCAGTTGTTCCGCCTTATTGAATTTAATCACCAAGGTGAGGTGTCCCTCATATTATACGGGATGGATTTATCCCCAAAAGCCTTTTAATGAAATTCATATAAATCACTACTTATAAGCTATCAGCTAATACGGAGTAGTATAGGAGCACCACTTTACAAAGACTTATATCCCTTTACAGCAAGACAGTTACTGCTCATTTCTCCTACCCAAAATTTAATCAAATAAAATCCCTTCCAGTTCGTGAATTGAACAGTAAGGGATCATCACTCTCCCAGTTAATGCACTGATAATTGATTACTTTCAATTATTAAGCAGTCTCTGAAGAGAGTCAATGTTAAGATTAGAAAACTATGGGTAATTAATGATAAACGCGTCTATGCTTTTGCTCGTTCATGAGCAGACTTTAAGGACATGGGCATGACCTTGATGCGCTTTCGAATTAACCTAGCTGGATTTCCCACTGCAGTCCAGTGAGCGGGAACATCTTCCAACACAACCGCGCCGGCACCAACTTTCGCTCCTTCGCCAACAACGATTGGGCCCAGTAATAACGCATTAGCGCCAATAAAGGCTCCCCGCCTAACAATTGGCTGACGTCTGCCATTCTTCACGCTATTTCGCGCGCCCAGTGTCACCCCTTGCAAAATGGTCACATCATCTTCCACAACCGCGGTGGCACCAATGACTACCCCGATGCCGTGATCGATGAAGACCCGTTTACCGATTTCTGCAGCTGGCGCAATGGTAATGCCAGTGGTTCTTGCAGCATGCTGACTCAAGATATTTGCCAAAACATAGTGCCGATGTGTGTTCAATGAGTGAGCGATTCGGTGCCAAAACAACGCCCTGACGCCAGGATAGGTAAGCACCACTTCCAGCAAACTGTGCGCTGCTGGATCACGCTTTAGGATGGCTCGCGGTGTTTGCAGCATGGCGCACGCTCCCTTGTACGGCCTTGAAGCCGCGGTCCAAATCGGCCAGTAAGTCTTTTTCATCTTCGACGCCAACGGAAAGGCGAATCAGTTCGTCCTTAATACCATTCTTGAGCCGAATATCACGTGGAATAGCACCGTGGGTCATCAGAGCAGGAATTTCAATCAAGGATTCCAAAGCACCCAGACTCTCAGCCAACGTCACAATCTTGAGGTTTTCAACAAACTTCTTAGGATCCAGTCCTGGTTGTAATTCAAAGGAAATCATGGCACCAAAACCGTGATGCATCTGCTTCTTGGCAATTTCGTAATCAGGATTTTCAGGATCACCTGGATAGTAGATTTTAGCAACGGCTGGCTGATCAGACAGGTAGTTGAAGACTGCTTGAGCGTTAGCTAGATGTGCCCGCATCCGAATGGCCAGGGTCTTCATCCCACGTTGTAATAACCAACTTTCCTGTGGTGCCAAGATGCCGCCAATCGCGTTTTGCAGATAACCGATCTTTTCGCCTAACTGGTCATCCTTGGTGACAATTACGCCGGCAATCACATCCGAATGACCACCGAGATACTTCGAAGCGGAGTGCAGCACGATGTCCACACCCAGTTCCAATGGCCGTTGCACGTAAGGCGAACTGAAGGTGTTATCAATAATACTCAGTAAGCCATGTTTGCGAGCTAAATCAGCAACAGCTTTAATATCGGTTACACGTAGTAACGGATTCGTCGGTGTTTCTAGGTATATGGCCTTAGTCGCTGGCTTGATGGCAGCTTCAACAGCAGCCAGGTCCCGCGTATCAACAACGGTAAAGGTCATGCCGAAGCGTTTCAGTACCGTGTCAATCAAACGGAAAGTCCCACCGTAAACATCGTTACCAACGATGAAATCATCGCCCGCGCTAAACATCGAAAATACGGTATCAATTGCTGCTGATCCGGAAGCGAAGGCAAATCCTCGAGTGCCACCTTCAAGGTCAGCGATTAACGCTTCAACCGCCTCACGTGTGGGGTTGCCAGAGCGAGAGTATTCGTATTTTGACTCGCCAATTTTACTTTGATGGAACGTGGATGCCATGTAGATGGGAATGGAAGTTGCGCCCGTGTATGGATCTTCGCTAATGCCGCCGTGTAATAGTTTCGTTTCAAATTTCATGTTAAAATCTCCTCTTCAATCTAGTCTTGTGCAGCGTAAATGTCTTCACTCATGTAACGTTCCGAACTGTCCGGAAATACCGTCACAATAGTGCTATTTTCAGGTAGCTGTTCGGCCACTTTTAAGCTGGCCGCCAACGCTGCGCCGGAAGAACTACCGATAAACAATCCCTGTTCAGCCGCCATCTTGCGAACGTACTTGAAGGCATCCGCATCTGAAATAGTGAGCGTTTGGTCAATTTGAACATCCTTGAAAAATGGCGGGATAAACTCAACACCGATTCCCTCCGTCTTATGAGGATGCTCTGGTCCGCCATTTAGAATCGATCCTTCAGGTTCAACCACGATGGATTGGGTATTGGCATTCTGTTCTTTCAAATACTTAGCAATGCCCGCAAAGGTCCCGCCAGAACCAGCACCGGCAATAAACGCATCAATAGGCTGATCAAGATCCGCAATCAATTCTGGTGCCAGGGTGTGGTAATAGGCCGCTGGATTAGCTGGATTTTCAAACTGCATCGGTACAAAACTATTTGGTGTTTCAGCAGCGATTTCACGCGCCTTTTTGATTGCGCCTTTAATCCCATCTTCCGCTGGTGTATTGATCAATTTGGCGCCCAACGCCTTCATCAGCGTCTGCTTTTCATAACTAAATCTCTCTGGAACAACGAGGATGGTTGGTAAATGATGTTCCTGGGTCGCCAATGCAACGCCGATACCCGTGTTACCAGCAGTTGGTTCAATAATGGTGGTCGTGGCGTTGATCTTACCTTTGTCGATACCATCCTGGATCATGTACTGACCCAAACGGTCCTTGATGCTGCCACCAGGGTTGAACATCTCTAGCTTGGCGTAGATATGTGAGTGGTTTGGAACCTCGATTTGCAGGTCGATTAACGGCGTGTTGCCGATGAGTTGCTGGATTGATTTGATTAACATGGTTTGTGATCCCTTTCCTTAAATTATTGGATGGATAATTTTGGTTGGGATAATTGTGATTTCTTGGTTGTGTGTAATGGTTTCGTCAGGCTGCCGTGTCTTAGCGTTTCGCTAAACTGATAGCCTCTTTCAGGCTACCGTGCCCTAACGCGTTCCACAAAACTGATAGCTATGTGTAAGGGCTGGCTGGGATAAATCCAAGACCGGGATTTTTCCCAGCCAGCCCTTACACGCCGCTATCAACCCGTTTTGTTCCACGCCCATTACACAAAAAGAACGCGCCCATTCCTCTTTCAGAATTGGCGCGCTCCTCGACCCCGTTCCACCTGGAACAGAGACTTTTAGGTTAAATCAACAATTACCCTTTAAAAGTCAATGCTTAACAGGCCAAACATCGCAGAACACGCGACGTTTGACAACAAGTATTTTGCAATTGAGCTTTAAAAGAATGGGTTATCATTGTTGATCCTCCTTCGATTTATAACTTGGGATTAATATAAGCGTTTAGGATGAAGATGTCAAACCTTTTTATTAGAAATTGATTAGCAAAAAACAAAAACATTTGCAGTATGACTGATCTAGTTGTCTTTTTAGTATGAAAATACTATTCAACCAAATCCTCATTCATATGCTTAATAAAGAGATCGTACATCTTCTGCGCTTCAATCTCATCCGCACTAATAATGATAATCACGTCATGCCCCGCTAAAGTCCCCTTAACTTCGGGCAGATCTAGGTCATCAAGAATCGCTGCCAGCATATTCGCATAGCTAGGAAACGTGTGAATCACGTTAAGAAACTGAACGCGATCAACTTGTGTGACTGTATCGCCAATCGAACGGTATAGATGCTGCATCTCGTTTTGATTACCTGCTTTATAAATCATATAGCGGGAAGATCCGCTGGCGTCCTGTTGCTTTACGATCTGCATTTCACGAATATCCCTGGATATCGTTGCTTGAGTCGCATTGATGCCGGCTTGACGCAGGCGCTCCATAAGCTCCTCTTGCGTCGAAATCACGTATTGATTAATCAGCTGTTCAATCTTAGTTTGGCGAACAGTCTTTTTCATCTTGTTTCACCTACTTCTTAAAATAATTTAGTGATCTGACTCCAGTCGAGATCTGTCAAACCATTAACACCCAAACGGAAGAGTTCAAACACCGTTAATAACGCGACGATGAAGATACCAATGGCGAGGATCCGTTCACCGGATGAGAAGATTTTATCCGCGTGGTTATCGCGCTTTTGCAGCATGTAATAAACCGGGATACCGACCGCAAACAGTAAACTCATCAGTAAAATGTAACCCAAGTTAGAAGCGTATAGCAACCAAATTGCGTAAATACTTGCGATCCAGCCAACGACTAGGTTGCCGGTACGTCCTGGGGTACCGACTGATTCATGCATGGTGAACTTCAATTGATAGAACGCTGAGAAGGCGTACGGAATCAGGATAGCGGCACTGGCAATTGAGTAGAAGAAATTGTATGCCGACGCGGTGATCAGATAACTGAACATAAAGAGTTCCACGCAGACGTTGGTAAACAGCAACGAGTTAATTGGCGCGCCATTCGCATTTTCCTTAGCGAAAACCTTAGGGAAGGTCCCCACCTTGGCAGCTTCGTATGGTAATTGACCGGCAAACATGGTCCACGATAGCCAAGCACCCACAACGGAGATGATCAAGCCAGCGTTAACTACTATGGCGCCCCACTTACCCACAACGCTTTGCAATAAGGCGGCCATAGCGGGTTGGCTCAGACTAGCTAAACCAGCTCTACGCATCACACCAAACGATAACAGGGTGATCAAAGCGTAAATCAAGATAACAGTGATAATTCCCAGCACCGTGGCTTTACCAACGTCTGAACGCCTCTTCGCCCGTCCTGAGAAGACAACGGCACCTTCAATACCAATGAAGACCCAAACGGTAACTAGCATGGTGTTTCGAACTTGCCCCATAACGTTACCGAACTGGAAGCCACCACTTGGTGTGAACCAGAAACCGTGGGTGAAAACACCCAACCGGAAGGAAATGACCATAATGACTAAGAAGATGAAAATTGGGATCAGTTTGGCGACAGTAATAATAGCGTTAACAAATGACGCTGATTCAACACCCTTCAATATCATGAAGTGGCATGCCCACAGAATCACTGAGGCAGCAGCGATGGACCACAAATTTTGCCCATCTTTGAAGACTGGAAAGAAGTACGCCACGGCGCTCATCAGCAAGGTGGCGTAACCAACGTTCCCCAGCCAGGCCGATAACCAGTACCCCCAAGCGGAGTTAAAACCCATGTACTTCCCGAAACCGGCTTCGGCGTAACTGTATACACCGGCATCTAAGTCGGGGCGTTTCATGGTTAAGTTCTGGAACGTTTTTGCCAGGGTCAACATCCCGATAGCGGTGATGACCCAGCCAATCATGATGGCCCCGGCACCAGCCCCCGCTGCCATATCATGCATCAGGTTGAAGACCCCGCCACCGATAATCGAACCCACGACTAAGGAAACCAGTTCTAATAGATTTAATTTACCCTTATTTGATTCTTCCAATAGTTACACATCCTTTCGCTCTAGAATGCTCTTAGGTCAGCAATTCTGGATTAAACTGAAAGTTCTTGTGCTGATAGACCACGACACCCTCATCGACTAGCTTGCTGACAACTTGGCCAGCAGTTTCCCGTGTGGTACCACTAACGCGAGCAACTTCCTTTAGCGTGATGGGGTACGGAATCTGAGTTGTTTCCGATTCATCTTGAGTCCCCAGATCCTCTGCAATCAGCATCAGCGCCTGTTTCACGCGGTGTGTTGCACTGGAAGTCACCATCCGTTGCAGCCGATTTTCGTCATCATCGATAATTTGACCCATTTGAGAAATCAGGCACACCATCATTTGCTTGTTATCCCGCAGTAATTTCTCAAAAACTGGCATTGGAAACGAGGCAATCGTGATGGCAGTCATGGCCATAGCAGCGTAAGTGTACGTTTCACCAACAAACATGCCGCGGTACGGAAACGCCTTGTGGGGACTCACGTAGTTAATGAATGGAAAACTGCCCGTCTCGTCCACCCGTTCAAGGCGCACTACCCCATCGAGCACGTAGTAAAACCGCGTTCGCGGATCACCCTGATCAAACAGCACTTGCCCTTTAGCGAAAGTTTTAACTTGCATCTGCTGAGCTAGCTGTTCAAATTCATTGTCAGTAAAGGAAGCAAACTCCTCTTGCTGGCGGATGATTTTACGATATTTTTCAAGTTCATCCATTCTGTTCATGTTGAGTCCCCTTTTCGATCTAATGCGTTTTCGTACCTGGACTATTTAGTTGGTACTGGGGCAGCGGAGATGATGGTGCCGCTACCCGTACTGAGAAATTGACCAACGTTTTCTAACGACGTCACAACCGCTTTGGCATCCGGACGTTGTTCAACAAACTTGATAGCAGCCTCCACCTTAGGCAACATGCTGCCCTTAGCGAATTGATCCTGCTGCATGTAATGTTTCAATTCTTTAACGGTGACATTGGTTAACTGCTTTTGATCAGGCTTGTTGAAGTTCACGTAGATGTTATCGACAGCAGTTAGGATGATCAGCAGGTCAGCGCCCACCAGTTCAGCCAGTTTTTCAGAAGCGAAATCCTTGTCGATCACGGCTTCTCTGCCCACGAACCGGTTACCATCGCGGACAACGGGAACACCGCCACCACCGACTGCCACAGGGATGATATCAGCATCGACCAATTTATTCACGACATTTGCCTCGTTAACGCCGATTGGCTTTGGTGACGGTACAGCGCGACGGTATCCCCGCCCAGCATCTTCCACAAAAGTCTGGTCTGGGTGTTCTGCACGCAGCTTAGTGACCTCGGTTTCACTGTAAAATGGACCGATTGGTTTGGAGGGGTTGGTGAAAGCTGGATCATCAGCGGCTACCTCAACCTGAGTCACCACCGTGGCAACGTCGATAGCCATATCATTTTCAGCTAATACTTGGCTCAATGCGTTTTGCATCCAGTAGCCAATACTGCCTTGGGTCATAGCTACTGCGGTGTCCAACGGCATTGCGGGATTAGCCTCCGTACTGCCAGCAGCTTGTTGAAGCAGTAAATTACCCACTTGAGGACCATTACCATGAGCAATGATCAAATGATTCCCCTGCTTGATAAATTCCACGAGGTAGCGTGCTGTGTCTAATAAAGCTTGTTGTTGTGCCGCTGCACTGGCGTCTTTTGATAGAATGGCGTTACCACCCAGCGCGACAACGATTTTTCGTCCTGACATTATAAACATCCTTTCGTTTCAATATGAGCCAATTGTGATTTGCTCGTTTAATTTCAATTTCACTAACATGAGGGGTCGCACTTAAATAATCCTTGAACCAGATTATTTGAGCGCGGCCCCTCATTTATTGGGAGTTAAACGTCTTTGATTCCAATTATCGCAAGTGATTAAACTCTTGGAATGAAGAGATTTCCTAAAGTTGCCGCCATCATCGCTTTAATGGAGTGCATCCGGTTCTCTGCTTCTTCGAATTGGCGTGCGTATGAACTACGAAAGACTTCATCAGTAACTTCCATTTCAGTAATACCGTATTTTTCTTGAATTTCTTTACCGTATTCAGTATCAGTATCATGGAATGCTGGTAAGCAATGCATGAAGATCAATTGATCATCTGGGGTACCGGTCTTCTTCAGTGCGGCCATGTTAACTTGGTATGGTTGCAATAATTTGACCCGTTCTTCCCAGTTGCTTTCGCCCATTGATACCCAGACGTCGGTATAAACGATGTTTGACCCCTTCATACCCTCATCCAGATCATCGGTGATGAATAACTGAGCGCCAGATTTAGCAGCGAATCCGTTAGCCAGGTCTTGGATTTCTTTGGTTGGGTGTAATTCTTTAGGAGCAACGATATGAATGTTAACGCCTAAGATGGCACCCGTTACTAACAGAGAGTTGGCAACGTTGTTACGGCCATCACCCATAAAAGTCAGGGTTAAGCCCTTTAAGTGACCAAAGTTTTCCTTCACCGTCATGAAGTCAGCCAGCATTTGAGTTGGGTGCCACTCGTCGGTGAGGCCGTTCCAAACTGGTACACCGCCGAATTCGGCTAACTGCTCAACGACTTTTTGACTGAAACCACGGAATTCGATGCCGTCAAACATACTTCCCAGTACTTTAGCAGTATCTTCGACAGATTCCTTCTTACCGAGCTGAATATCGTTAGCACCTAAGAATTCTGGGTGAGCACCGAGATCAATAGCTGCGGTCGTGAATGCTGAACGTGTTCTAGTTGATGTTTTTTCAAACAGTAAAGCAACATTTTTGCCTTCCAAGTAATGGTGTGGAATGCCAGCTTTTTTCAAAGCCTTTAAATGCAAACCAAAATCGATCAAGTATTCAAGTTCAGCCGCGGTAAAGTCTTTTTCAGCCAATACTGAACGGCCCTGAAATACACTGTTTTTGAAATCTGTCATGTTAAAATTCTCCCTTATTTTAAATCTTCTCTTACTAATGGCATGCTCATGCAACGTGGACCCCCACGGCCCCGAGATAATTCACTTGAAAGAACTTCCAGAACTTTAAGGCCGTGTTCGCGCAGTACCCGGTTGGAGACGTAGTTACGGTTGTAAGTAACAACGACACCTGGGGCAATTGCCAACGTGTTTGAGCCATCGTTCCATTGTTCTCTGGCCGAGACGATTGGGTCGCCAGCACCAGTTGGAATCAAGTCAAGATCGTCTAAGTGAAGGGCGTCTTTAAGCACTTGTTTTAAGTCGGTTCTGTAATCAAGGTTTAATTCACCATCGTTGCCTTGGGTGATCGTCCAAGTATCAATGTGACCACCTTCACCTAAGATACCTGGGTGAACGGTGAACTGATCCTTGTTGATCATGGTAAAGACGGTGTCCAAATGCATCATCGCATGGTTGTGTGGGATGCGGATGGCAATGATTTTTTCGTAACCGCTCTTGTTCTTGAAGAGGTTCCGGGCAATGTCTTCAATAGCGTTAGCTGAAGTCCGTTGCGAAACACCAATTGCGAGAACGGTATCACTGAGAACTAATTCATCCCCACCTTCGATACGGGTATCGTGGTTACGATCACGCCATACCTGAAGGCCTTGGTTAGCAAACCGTGGATGATATTTGATAATTTCTTCGTAAAATAAGGATTCACGACGACGTGCAGGGAAGGTCATGTGGTTAATGCTCAGTCCCTCGCCGATTGAGGCTGCTGGGTCGCGTGTGAAGTAGAGGTTAGGCATTGGATCCATGAAGAATGGGTAATCCTCTTCTTCGGCCGCGCTGACAAGGTCGCGTGGCACAAAGTCGAGTTCGTTCTTACGAACACCGCCCATGATCTTAATGACCATCTCCTGAGTTGACTTCGAACTGAGGTATTCTTTCAAAACGTCGTGCAGGACACCAGCTGCGTAGCCGGATTCTGCCAACATTTGGTCAAGAAAGGCATCTTTAACTTGGTCGCCGCCAGCATCCAGTGCTTCGGCTGCCAATTTTTCAAGATATAAGACCTCAACACCGTTATCCCTTAGCGTATCCGCAAAAGCATCATGTTCCTTTTGGGCTACAGGTAAGTATGGGATGTCGTCAAAAAGCAATCGGGGCATCATATCTGGTGTGAAGTTTTCAACTTCAACGCCGGGCCGCTTTAACATCACAACTTTCAATTTGCCAATTTCAGAAGTGATGTGAATTGGTTTTGTCATTTTGTTACCTCCTATCTCATTTGAACAACATCATCATATCCGATATTGTAACCGTTTTCTAAAGCGCTTTCACACTAAAAATGTACGTTTTTTCACGTTTTAATTTGACGTTGTATATTTGGAAACGTTTATGTAATAAAGATGAATATTCAATATAAATTAAGTATTTATACGTTTTGTTTTGTATAAAATTAGAGAATAATATTTACGTTAAAATTTGAATCAATTTTGTTTAATTCCCTATTTAATAGCGTTTATGACATTTATTAACTATAATTATTTACATATTATGTATTTAGTTTAAATGTATACTAATTAATTGGATTGTGAATAATATAATTGTGAGGAATCACTAGTTTTACTGGGTTATATGTGATAGTTAGACTATATATTGCATTTCTACACATGAGATTAGGTATGGTGTTTCTGTAAGCTTACTGAGTATTTGTGAAAGTAAATGAAAAACGAGACCACATTATCATGGTCTCGTTTCTTAACTATTAAACATTTCAGATAATTTATTTCTTAAAGCTTCGTCCACCGCGTAAATATATAATCCATTCACACCACGTGTTAAAAGGACGTTTAATTCGTTTGCCAGTAATTCATCGCTGACATACGCCATTTCACCGGTCGAAGAAAGTTTTCGCTGATGAATTGCATTCTTGTTTTTACTTTTGCTAGGATCAAATTGAATCCTGCCATCGCGATAAATCACAGAGGGACCAATAATTACGCCGCAATAATTTAAATCAAATCCCTGTATGGTATAGGTTGAGCCAACTTCATCAATTGTTTGCTCCTGCTCTGGCCAGGCTAATTTTTTTACTGAACGTTCACTCTTTAGCTGAAGATTCCAAGGTAACTCTAAGTTACCAGCATTCACCATCCACAGTTTCCCGTCTTCGCGTTTTGCTTGCGTAAACTTCCAATCGAAAGTTGCCACTAAACGAGATATACCGCTGTTTGCTTGATCGGCATTCTTTTGTTTGATTTGATGATACATCTCGGTAGCATCATCAAAAATCCGCAAGTCATACCCATTTGAATCAGGATGAAATGGCAATACTTGTCTACGAGAATCTGTAATTGCACGAATCCAGTCAATGGTCTGGTCATCCGCTTTCATCCGCAACTGTTTTTTCAATTCAATCAGGTTATCTTGACTGTCAGCCTTACTCCGAATCTTATCAATATCTGACTCCTCAAGATATTCTTCAGTTTTTAAGACTTGTTTTGGGTCAAAAATAGCTACCGTTACTTTTGAGCGTTTCATAATATCATCTAACTGATTCTTACCTTGATAAGCTTGCTTCCCTTGCGTCCAAAGTAAGTGAGCTTCATCAACTAATACGATATCGACTTTATTCTTTGGATCATGGTTATGAATAAAGCGAGTAGCTTTTGATACAGTGTCCTCATCCTTACCATCTGTGATTCCTAATTTCATCAAAATATCTCTGTAAACCTTCAGTTGTTCATCATGATTAACAATCAAGTTTATCTTAAGGTTACTAAATTGTGGATGATCACTGCTATTACTATACTGAAACAACTGATAAAAAATTGTGCTAAGCAGCACCGTTTTACCCGAACCGGCTTCACCTTGGACTAGTATAAGCTGGTCCTCTTTACCTGCTAACAAAACCTCTGTGATTCGATCTTGAACCAAGTTTTTCGCATCAAACTGTTCTTGAGTCAGTTTGTGGAAAGGCGAAGCTTTAAATAATGCCGAATCACGAATAATCTGTTCCAGTGGAAAGAGCTTATTATCCAATTGTCTGAGCTGCCGCCAAGCCTTGGAGAAGATATCATCTCTGTCATTTTCCGTATAATACTTATTTTGGTCATTTTCACGCCGATTATTCAGATTCTGTACACTGCTAACCCCTGACATATATAACATCATTTTATTTTCAATATCTAAAGTCAGCGACTTATTAAATAGATTATGACCGATCACAACCATATTTACATCTTCAGCAGCTCTAAAATCCGCCCAATCACTTCTAACTTTTGGATCTTCGATTAAATGTTGACGGGTTCGTTGCCAAATATTATTGGTTTCGCCAACATAGACATCATACATATCTTTCTTATTCTTCTTGTAAATAATGTACACAGTTGGATAGTCAAACAATAGTTCATCGGCTGGAGTACCTTTGACTTCATGGGATAGTTGTGTGAGCCCCTGGACATTATATGGAATTTTTTTAACTAATGGCCTAGCAATATCACTCAAACGCATATCCTCCTAACGCTATTTATCAAACTTCCAGTGACGATTTTTATTTGTCTGTAACTTCTCATACACGATATCATTTGGATTAACACCAAGTTTATCACACATATAGTATGCGTATGTGAGTGTATCGGCCAATTCCATTTTCAATGATTGTAAATCTTCTTTGTTCTCTAGTATTTGATCATTGTTCTGGCTGTCTTTCCACAGAAAATGCTCGTTTACTTCTGCCGCTTCTATTGACAAAGCTCTGGCTAGGGCAGGAAGTGTATGGTAGTTTTGCCAATGACGTTCGTCACGAAACTTGATTAATGCTGCGGATACTTCTTCGTAATTCATTAGATCACCTTCACTAATATCGTAAAATTTCAAAGACTTTTCTCCAACACTACTTTTCAAACAACAAATATTTATCATACTGAGCACTATTATCCAACTGCAGTAGCATCCGTACTATTGGTTCGACTTTACCATCTTTAACCTGAAATTCTTGCTGTTCTGTATCTTTTACTTGCACTTCACCAAAGTAATAAAAGCCTTTACCCTCGTCGTCATTCTTCTTGATGAATAGTCGGATACTGGTCTTACTATTCTTAATTTCAACGACTTCTTTTGAATCTATTTTAACATTATGACGTGTATACCACTGAAACGTATCGGTGTTAATAAAGCGATCTTGATAATTAATACTTGAATCGATTTGATCTGACTTTGAATATGTTACAAAGATTGGGCATTCATTATCCCTTACTCGATATCCATAAATAGTCGAACTTGTATCATTATCCCAACAAAGCAATCGACAAACGTCTTTCCGTGTATAACGATGGTATAAAGTAAATTGCTCATCTTGATTATACCTTTCAGACCTTATTAAACCTGCTTGAATTGCATCATCGAATAATTTATTGAACAGAGAATTATTTTTCATCCAATCAAGTATTTTGGGATTTAATACATAAGTATCATCTTGAACTGAAACTAGCGGATCATTTCCATATTTCTTTTGCGCAGCTTTCTGAAAGAATTCCAACGAAAGTACACGTTCAATCGATTGAGATACATCTGCGTTATAGAAAATCTGCTTTTCAGATAACAATTCCTCAAAATCATTTTCACCGAATCTTCCACGATTTTGGATTAATTCATTTAATAGCAACAATTCAACACTACGCTTACCATTCATTAACTCAATGGAAATAAAACTAAGAATAGCTTCTTCATCCGCAGTAAGGTGAACATCTTCCTTCATCCTAACAAGAAACTTATAGTAATTCTGATAGTTATCAGCAAACACTGTACAATCAACAGTCTCAGACTTTTGGAAATCGCAAAGTAACGGTATCCGACCTAAACGAAATTTAAGATCAGTATAGTCGTCTTTCAAAACTTTAAACCCGGCTAATTTCGTATTATTAATTGACTGATAAATCCTTTCCTTGGCAATCTCCGAGAAGTTAACCGTTGATACTCCTGAAATCTGTCTAACTTCCAAATCGTCACGCGCTTTATCAGTGCTCCGCGACTTATCCCCAGTCAGAGCAATCGGAATTAAATAGTTATTCTTATAATTACCGATAAAATCAATCACAGTCACAAATGATTTATTATTAGCTTTTCGAAGACCTCGACCTAACTGTTGAATAAAAACAATACTGGATTGTGTATTTCTTAGCATCACCACTTGATTAACACAGGGAATATCAATTCCTTCATTAAAGACATCAACGGTAATGATATATTCAATTTCGCCATTTTCCAACTCAGCAACCACTTCATCACGCTTACTTTGAGGCGTTTCTCCAGTAAGTGCTTTACTCAAATGGCCTCTATCCGTCATTAATTTAGCTAATTCGTAAGCCTCATCTTTTCGACTGCAGAAAATAAGTCCCTGTAATCTGTCACCTGAATAACCATAGTATTCTGTCTGTTTGATGATGTATTCGACTCGCTCATCTGATACTAACCATTTAAGCGCACTAGTATCATCACTTACTTCTCCGTCTTTTTCGTAGTCGGTAATGCCAATATAGTGAAATGGACACAACATATCTTCGTCCAAAGCTTTTTGTAGCCGAATCTCATACGCAATATTATAATCGAACAACTCATAAAGATTATAATCATCCATCCGTTCCGGAGTAGCGGTCATCCCTAATAGAAAATCAGGTTGAAAATACTTTAGAACACGTTGATAGGTCGGACTACCGACTCGGTGTGCCTCGTCAACTAAAATATAGTCAAACTCAGCCACATTAAACTGTGTTAAGAAATCCTGCTTAGATAAGGTTTGAATAGTTGCAAATACATATTTAGCGTCCTTATCTTTACTCGTACCTGAGATTTTTCCAAAAGCATTATCTGGTTCATTACTCAATACCCGCTTAAAACTAGCCATTGTCTTATCAAGAATTTGTTCCCGGTGAACAATATATAAAAACCTTTTGGGCTGATAACTAGCTACATCAAAAGCACCTAAATAAGTTTTACCTGTACCAGTTGCTGAAATAACAAGGGCTCGTTCGGCACCATTATTGCGAATTTCTGATAAGTTATTCAGCGCATCAGTTTGCATGGCATTTGGCATAATTTGATTTTTAGAAGTGGATACTTTTGGATGCGTTTCCCTTAAGGCGACTGGTTGATAACCCTTACTGTAAAAATTGATCCAATCTGTCGTTAGTGGGGTTGCTTTATTCCATGCCAATTCAACTTCTTGGATGAGCTTTTCCGTAATCGATCCATTATCGTAAGAAGTAAATTTGATATTCCATTCGTAGTTATTCATTAAGGCTTGTTCAGTTAAATTAGAGCTGCCAATAATCGCAGATTGATACCGTTGCTCTTCATGGTCAAAAATATAACCTTTCGCATGAAAATTATCATTTTCAGCAATTCGCACTTCAACATTATCTAACTTTCTCAATTCTCGAAATGCTTTTGGAGAATTAAAATTTAGATAGGTGGAAGTTAAAATACGACCGTGAATACCTTTAGCGGCTAAATCAGCTAATTTCACCTTTAGTGAGGTTAATGCCCCTTCAGTGATAAAAGCAATCGCAAAAGTGAATGAAGAACAGTGTGATAACTCCCTCTCGATATGTAGTAACATCGTATCACCATGACTATTGTGAATAAATTGAGGCATGAGCTCTTCAGAACCAGCAATCTCCCGATCCACAAAACCATTGGCAAGCGAGTTTTCAATTTTAGCTTGAATATCAGTTAGATCCATAGAATTTCACCTGTGTTAAATCTGCTTTAGAAATGACATTAACAGCTGCTTGATCGGCTTCAGCCCACGATAACTGGTTCAACTCATTTTGATTAAGCCATTCTACTCTGCTATGCGCTACCAAATCAAAGTGGTGGGTCAGAAATTTGGCATAATATACAGTTAAATTAACGATTCCAAAATCATATTCGTGGCTATTTGTTTCGGTCACACGTTCACCCACAACAATTTCATCGTTGAATTCTTCATTTAATTCACGCTGCAATGCTTGTTCTGGAGTTTCTCCAGTTTCTATTTTGCCACCAGGAAACTCCCAAAGTGTCCCTAACACGCGATCATCATTGCGTTTTGTCGCTAATACCTTGCCATTTTCAATTAAAGCGGCTCCAACCACGTTGATTTGTTTTTTCATGCTGAACACCTTCCGTTTTCTCGTCTAATAACAATATATTATCACATCTAAAACGGCTTCAGAACAGAATGAGTGGGAAATCATATTTACCATCAAGATGGTTTTGCCAAAACATCTTTTAGAATTACTCTTCACTAGTCGAATTTCTAATTACACTTTAAAAAAATGAATTTTCTTATCTATTATTTTGTATTAAGCCTATAATTAAAATGTTAAATTATTCATTATTTAACTAATAATTCTTTTATGGAGGTTTTAGTTTGAGGTCGTCAAAGGTTTTTAAGGGTATTTTATTAGTCATATGTACGTGTTTAGCTGGAGTTAGTATGATGGTGTCACCCAGTTCAGCATCTGCAAAAACTGCTCCTGCAAAAGTAGTATCATACTCTAAAATTAGTAGCTCAAAAAGATACCACGCTTTGTATGGAAACATCTACGGCAATGCAAAATTAACCAAAAAGGTTCACAATGCAAGTAATTTTCCAAACACAGTTTTTTCGGTAACAAAATCTGCCACAATCAAAAAATATCACGGCTCTAGATCTATTTACTACTACATTTCTAATAAGTCTGGAACAGTAAAGGGATGGATCTGGCGTGGCAATCTTTCTCCAGTTAAAACATATGCTCAAGAAAAATCAGATATTAACGCTATGATTAAAATTATTAATACTATTGATCCTGATGAGCGTGGAACATACTTAGTAGAAATGAATGATGTTACACCTCAACAAGCATATTCTGGTATTTCCAGCGTCACCGGCGATATAGGCAGTGACGGTTATTATATGGGGTCAGTAGGCTACTCAGAAAACATCAGTGAAATGCAGGCAATGGGTAAAATTTATAATTTATTTGAAAAAAGATTTACTTCATCTCAAAAGAGGACCCTTAATGCACTTTACGAAAATTATTTAACAGAATTAGACTCCGCAGTTTCTAATGAAAATAATGAAAATCCAATAAGTGACGGTTCAGCCTTTGATGACAGTGAAGAAACTGATGCTGATGCTCAAGAAGCTACATCTGATTTATCAACAGTACTTGTAAAAGATATCGCCTCGTTACAAAAGACGGTTTAAGATTCTCATATATTCCAAGTAAAATGAACACTTATTATTAATTCAAACTCTGTTAATTTCACCAATATCCACGGTTTTAAATTTAGCCAAGTTTAAACTTGAATTAGGTAACTTAAATGATCAAGAGGTAATTACAAAATGTCTAGAAAAAGGGTCATGAGAATTGTACTTAGTTTAGTTGCCACACTATTCTTATCACTAGTTGCCTTGCCAACACAAGCATCGGCAAAAACAACTTTAAAGTCATTTCCAACATCGCTACACAGAACTTGGTATCATTATGATGGTCATGGTCGATACGACACCATTCATTTTTCGTCTAAGAAAATGAGTTATGCACAGTATTACGACCATAAATGGTATCGTTCCACATCTACGTTACATTATCGGAATGCCAACACGGATTCTGACAAGATAAAGCGTCATAATTCTTGGGTAGTTGGTCATACCTTTCATATAGGTAAGGCTAATTGGACAAACGTGATGGGTTGGAACCAATCAGCCGGTGACGGTAGCTCATATAAAATTGAAACTAAAACCTACCATCATAAGAAAGTCCGTGTATTAAGTGAAGGCGGCGGTGCAGAATTCTGGATTGATAACCACTTCTACACCAGCAAGGGAACCGCTCATAAACTTGGTAATCATCATTTTTCAGGAGAACACTATTATCCTAAATATTAATATCCACAAACCCTGATTTGATAAATCTCAAAACAGAGTCTAAACCAATTTAAACGGTTTAGGCTCTATTTTGTTGTTTGTCATTCAACCGCTTCCAAATTCGTAATCAAAATGTAACTTACGAAGCACCCTCTTTCTTTGCTATGCTTAGCAACATTGTGAAAAGAAAAGGAGATTCAAATGCCTCGTAATTTTAAAGAAGAAATTGTTTTTACTGCCATCATGGCCGGCTTAATGGTCCTCGTTATGGTTGGTTACAACGTTGTTTTAGCAGAAGGATTCACGAATGACTTCCTGCTGCACACCATCACGGAATATCCGGGTGGGTTACTCGTTGCCGTTATTCTTGATTTGTTAGTTGTCGGCAAGATTGCTAAGTTTGTCGCGTTCAAATACATCATCAACGATTATATGAAGAAGAATGTTTTATTGATCGGTTTAACCATCTCTGTACTAATGGTATTGGGAATGGTTACCTGCATGTCATTATTCGGCATTATCATGGCTGGTAACGTCGGCTGGGGCGCCTATGGTCACGCTTGGTTATTCAACGTCATCATGGCATTACCACTGCAGTTACTGATCGTGGGCCCTATTGCTAGATTTGCTTTGGGTAAAATGCAAACTGCTGCTGACAAAGCAACTGTATTACGTGAAGAAGTAGAAGAAACCGAGCTGTAAACTTGATTCGCCGTTATTTCATTTCTTTACCATTCCACCGCATTATCGACTATAATGGCTAAGTAACCTTCATTAAAAAGGACTTAATGCTATGCAAAAAGAATTAACCTATTATCATCGATATTTGCGTTCGTATTGGTGGACAGAAATATTTAACACCGTTATCTTCGTTGTGGCTCTTGGCGCAACAGTGGTAAACGGCCTGATTGGTGGCAGAGACCTCATCTCCGCATCTACCTCCAGCTGGCTGTTCATCCTGGTGCTCATCGTCATCGGTGTCACCATCATCATGATGTTTGGCAAAGTTAATCGTCAAAACCGTGCAGTCGCTCAATTCAAGCTGTTCATGGCTAAGGATGATAAACAGCTTTCACAGGATGATGAACCCCTTTATAAGCAGTGCAAACGTTACTACCAGCGAGGGCATCAGTTGGACAAGCTCAACATGGTCATTGCTTTGGGCGTTGTCTGCGGCTACATCTTAATTAGTATATGATTTTCTACAAAATAATCGTCCTGCAGCACGTTGTGGCTGTGCGGACGATTTTTGTTTAAAATTACTTCCATTATGTAGGTTCAATAACCGCTCAGTTGTTTCACATGAAACAATCGTCATCAATTCTTCTCTTTCGCTTTGTTTATTTAGCAAATAAGACTACAATAGTAATATAGTTTAGAACGTATGTTCGAAATAAAGGGGGATTGCCGTATGGCTCTACAATTATTCGAACCCGGTCATTCAGCACAACGGACCGATGCAAAAGAACGTAAACAAGCGTTGGACGAAACATTAAAACAAATCGACAAAAAATTTGGTAAGGGCGCGTTGATGCGCATGGGCGATAAACCCAACCTAGACATTAAACGCTTCTCGTCAGGCTTACTTTCACTAGATCACGCCATTGGTGGCGGCTATCCGTATGGTCGCATCATGGAACTCTATGGACCCGAATCATCTGGGAAAACGACTTTGGCGCTAACAGCAGTTGCCGCACTCCAAAAAGAAAACGGCATTGTGGCCTACATTGATTTCGAAAACGCTTTGGATCCAGCTTACGCTAAGAATCTCGGTGTTGATCTGGATTCACTGCTGTTATCACAGCCCGGTACTGCCGAGGATGGCTTCAACATCGCTAACGAACTAGTTAAAAGTGGTGCTGTGGATATGATTGTCTTCGATTCCGTTGCCGCGATGCTACCAAAGGCTGAAATTGACGGCGAAATTGGCGATAATCACGTTGGTTTACAGGCCCGTTTGATGTCACAATCATTGCGTGGCCTCACGAGTTTAGCTAATCAAACCCAAACTACCTTACTATTCATCAACCAAATTCGTGAAAAAGTTGGTGTGATGTTCGGTAGTCCCGAAGTCACTCCCGGTGGCCGTGCACTAAAATTCTACTCGACCATTCGCCTAGATATTCGTCGTCGCGACAACATCAAAGAGGGTCAGGACATCATTGGGACCAACGTCAAAATCAAGGTCACCAAGAACAAGGTTGCCCCGCCATTTAAACAGGTCGAAGTCCAAAACTTCTTTGGCAAGGGCCTTTCTCATGCGGGTGACCTGCTGACTATTGCGGTGGATAACGACATTGTTCAAAAATCCGGTTCATGGTATTCCTATCAGAAGGAACGGCTTGGCCAAGGTCAACCAAACGTGATTGATTATTTGGAAAAGCATCCTGACACAGAAGATAAGATTGAAAAAGACATTAAAGATATGTGGAGCGACGAAAAGAAGGATAAGGCACCAGATAAGGATGATAAATCCACTGGTGATCATACGGAATTAGTTTAGTCGTTACGCAAAGGGAGTGCTGATTTAAACAGCACTCCCTTTTTTAGTTTGATGATGTTTTTCTCAAATCCAGTAAATGACGGTTCTTTGACAACTGTTGTTGGTAACTTCATTCAAAATTGCTTTCATCTAAATCGCCAAACTGTGGCTTCCATGGCGTAATGGTCATCGAAGTTATCAAGTCATGGATATAGTACGGATCTTGCTTGATAATGGTCATCAAAGCATCACGGTCTGCTACATGAAAAATCAAAATTGCCTGGCGCTTGTGATTACCCTGACTGGGGCCGGAAACTACTAAGTTACCGATTTTAATTTGTTCTTTGAGATATTTCACATGAGCCAGCACATACTTGGTCCAGCCAACGATATTATCATGGGTGTAAGTCACCACAAAGTATTGTCTTTGGGTCACTATTTTTCATCCTTTTTAAAAGTTTGGGCATCAACTGATTGGTAAAATGCGGCTAACGCATCAGAGACAGCCTGTGGTTGTTCCATCGGCATCATATGGGTACCGGGGTCCAAGGTGACTAGCTTAGAATTTGGATAGGCATTTGCCATTTGCTGCATGAGGGCAGGAACCGCAGAGGCATCCTGTTTACCGCCTAAAGCCAATACTGGCACTTTGATGTTCGGTGCGGTTTCCGTTGCATCACCTGCGGCCATTGCACGCCAAGCTGCGGCCCAGTTAGCCACGCTAATATGACGAACACACTCGCGACCGTAGCGGACTTCCCAAGGGTTTCGAGCGATGGTTTCAGGTGTGAACCAGCGAATCAAGGATACCGCTACTTGTGCTTCCATACCCTCTTTTTCAGCAGCATCAGCCCGAGCAGCCAACACTGGGAATCCTTTAAGTCCAGTGGCAATTAAAGCTAATGAGCGTATGTCTTCGGGATAGTCGGCAGCCAAGGCCTGTGCAACTGCACCGCCGTATGAAGCGCCGTAAATATCCGCTTTTTTGATACCGAGTTTACCCAACAACTTGTGCAAATCATCAGCTAATTGATCCAAACTCGTAGTGACTGGCGCATTGCGAGCCCAACCGTGACCACGAATATCATACGCGATGACCCGCGCACCAGTCTTAGCCAGTTGGGGATAAACTTCACGCCAAGTACGGTGATCCAGTGCCAGGCAGTGAATCAAGACGATAGGGAAGCCTTCACCGTGGTTGTCCCAAACCATCGTTTCATGATCGCCAACGTTTACTAATTCTTCAGTGACGTTTGGCCGTAAGCGTTGCTGCTCACTTTGCAGGTAAGGCGCAATTAACCGGGTGGCGTTAACAGCGCGGGGATTGCCAGCATAAATGCTAGCTAAATTGATCACATCTTGAATCTCATCATCTGTTGCGCCGGCTTGCTGGGCAGCCTTGGTATAAACTTGAAGCTGACCGTCCATATCGCCCATGCCAATCAGCATTGCCAGGGTATTCATTGCCCACTGGCGGTCGCCGATGATTGCGTTATCGTTCAGTTCTTTACCAGTGTTAGTGATTGCTCGGCTGAGCTGAGGTGTCAAGCGTGCTAATTCTGATACTTTTTTATCAACAATAGTTGAGTCGTCTGTCATATTTAAAATCTCCTTTTATCTATAGATAATCATTGTCCAAAGATTAAAGCTATTTTACAACTTGCTCCGAGAAAGTCAACTAATAATCAAAAAATTTGATAGCTTATCAAAGACAAGCTTTTTTGGTTTGACGGTGCTGTTTGCATCTAGGCGAGACTAGTTTTAAAGTTGTTTTACAGACTATTATGACCGGCTGACTGGCCGTAGGAGGTATAACATGAAATTTAAAATTGGAGTAGAACAAGCAATCTACGTGGTAGTAATCCTAGCGCGTCAAAAGGATCAACAGCCACTAAAAAGTAAACTGCTTAGTCGAATCCTACAAGTGTCTGATTCTTATCTGCATAAAATTACACATCAGCTGGCCGTACATGGCATCGTTGCTACTGATGCCAGCAAAACCGGTGGAATCACCTTAGCACGGCCAACTAGCGAGATTTCGCTGCTGGATATTTTTACTGCAATTGAAGGCGACGAGTCGTTTGCCTCTTGGAATAACTTGCGCGATCAAGTACTGCGGCTTGATCAGGCTGCATTTGATCAAAAATTCGACCAGGTCAGCCTACAGTTTGAACGTGCCGAGGCTAAATACAAAGAAACCTTGAGCCAATTGTCCATCGCTGATCTGCTGAGCGATGAGGCTTCCGCTTATGTGGACTGGCGAACGCTTGCTGACAAATACAAATAAAAAAAGCCAAAAAAAGGGCTACTCATTTAAAGTAGCTCGCCAGTAGTTTATTCAATTAATGGTTCCAAAAACCAGTTTTGAAATGGTACTTATTCTGAGTGGCAGCTCTGCCTCGATACCATTTGTTACATGATTTGAAAATTAAAGAAGTTGTAGTACTTTAGCTATTTACTTAACAAATCTGGTACACATGAACCACACTTTTTTATGTTCTATTAAGTAAACTAGTCTTATGGAATTAAGCCCGCATGAGATCTCGAAAGCTCCATTCAATCAAAGCGTGATCAAGGTCAACGGCCAGTTTAACGTTGCCCTGACTAATAGCCTCCAGCAAATCTTGATTACGCTGAATAATCTCAGAATTGCCACCATCCTTACTATTCCATTCCGCCAATTTTAGATACATTGGCCGGAAGCTATTAATAATCAGCGGATAAACTTGATTTTGGGAAGCTAACGCGAGAGCATGAAAAAAGTTGAAAGTTGCAGCAGACCATTCTTGAACGTTGACTGCTTGTTTAAATTGATCCAGGGCTTGCTTAGCTAATTTCAAACTGGGCTTATCTTGCCTTTGTGCTGCCAAGGTCACGATGTTTTCCTCAGTAACAAGACGAAATTCGTAAATCGATTGAAGCAATGAAGTCTGATAATAACCCCCATCAAAATCAACCACTTGATTGAGTGTTTCTAGGTTACCTTCACTGTGATAGTCAGCAACAAACGCACCTTGGCGCGGACGAATATGGATGAAGTGAAGCTGCTGTAATCGGTTTAAACCACTATTAATGACGGATCGGCTGACATTCATTTGATGTGCCAATTCACGTTCATGAGGTAACTTATCACCTGGCTTTAATTGTCCTGTGATAATAGCATTCTTGATTTGTGTGACTAATAATTCTGTAGCGCTAGGTGCTTCAATCGGTTTGAATTTCATCATATTGCCTCCTTGTACTGGTCATACCAGATACCAAAGATGATTTTATCACAAGAATTCAAGAAAAGGATTATTGTGTATTTACGCACAAGCAGAAATTTTATACCCTTTAGATAACCTATAAAATCTGGAGGGATTAATTATGACAATTAAGAATGTTACTGTAATTGGCGGCGGAGTTCTTGGTAGCCAAATTGCTTATCAAACTGCCTTTAAAGGCCTAAAAGTGGTCCTTTACGATATTAACGATGATGCGATGAAAACTGCAAAGAAACATATTGAACAGTTAAAAACAGCTTATCAGCGCGATTTGAAGATTACCGATAAAGATTTTGAAAAAGGACTCCAACAGCTGAGTTATACAACTGATTTAGCTACTGCTGCTAAGAATGCAGACTTAGTCATTGAAGCCATTCCAGAAAAATTAGATATCAAGAAAACGTTTTATGAATCATTAGCTAAAGTTGCCCCAGCAAAAACAATTTTTGCCAGCAATTCATCAACCCTATTACCTAGTCAGTTAAAAGATTTTACTGGTCGACCAGAACGTTACTTACACATTCATTTTGCGAACCAGATTTGGAGTCGCAATACTGCTGAAGTTATGGGCTCGCCTGAAACTTCAACAGATGTGTTTGATCAAGTCGTTGATTTTGCCAAAACCATTGGCATGGTTCCAATCCCACTGAAAAAGGAACAGCCAAGATATGTGCTAAACTCGATGCTGATTCCGTGGCTAAATTCAGCTTTAGTTCTGTGGGCTAAAGGTGTCGCAGAGCCAACCACGATTGATAAAACGTGGATGATTGATTTAGGCGTTCAAGTGGGACCATTTGCTGTCTTAGATGCTATCGGTATGAAGACGCATTACAACATTGTTGTGACCGAAGCTGAAGCCACTGATAACGATGATTTACGGTTAGTTGCTAAGAAGATGAAGGAACGGATTGATGCAAACAAATTGGGACCAACTACTGGTGAAGGCTTTTATCACTGGCCGAATCCTGAATTTATGGCGCCTGATTTTTTAACTAAGTAGCTGACTTTGAGTACAACACCATTGTGAGGTACAGCAAGCAAGTTAGATTTCTGTCTAACTATTATGAACAAAATGGCTCTATCTCGGTATTTATTAGAGATAGAGCCATTTTATTATCTATGAAGTATTAATTTTAAGTTAGTCTATTTTGCTCACTGATTTTGACTTATTTCACACTCTCTAATACAGATTATCATCGTTATGATCATCATTATGAAACGCCCACGAATCGAACCAGCCAGCATCGTAACTATCATCATACGGGTCACCCGAGTAGCCACCGCCACCACCTGTTTTGTTGTCGAGCCATACACAGAATAGGTACAGTAAGAACAACCCCAATAACATGAAGAATAGCATTCCCAGAGCTATCACCCACGACTCGATGTACGGCCACACCCAAATACCAAGTTTTAAGAATAGATAGCCTGTCCCTATAGTAACCCACCAAGAACGCTTTTTCTTCTTACCAGTACGTGTTTCTACACTGGCTTGCTCCTGAGGTTCAACTAGTGGGTGCTTAACTTTGGTGGTTGACCCAAGTACGTATTTATAGTGCAATTGTGGATGTGATTCTGATTTGAGATACATCTGTCGTGACGGCTTTGCAGATTTTAATTGAACGGTCATTTAGCCTGCTTCTTTCCGGTTTAATCTCTACAAAATCAATTTTACTCTCTCTAATTAACTCCGTCACAAAAAACCTCTGAAATTTAAATCAGAGGTTTAAATCATTGTATGCATTTCGGGACTTTTAAAGATTCAATTCCCGTTTGAGGTATTCATGGAACGTCGTTGGTTTACGACCCAGTTGCCATTCAAGCACACTGGTATTTCCGTCTAATCCCCAGTTATTATAAGTGTTAGCTAAGTGTTTGAACCCTTCACGGAAGTACAAGTCCTTGGCACCAAGATCATCGAGCCATTCATCAATTGGTTGGTAAATAGCTTTGTAGTCTTTACCCGTAACTTCATTAAAAATATCCATACACTCGTTCAGTGTCAGACGTTCAGTTCCTACTAATTCCAGATCTGCTTTATTATACTTTTGAGGATCGCCAACCACTTTGGCACAGACCTCAGCAACATCTGCTTCATCAACCCAGGCAACACTCTTCTTGTCCAAAAAGAAGAACATCTTATACTCACCATTCTTCATGATTTCCTTTGGCGTAAAGTTATGCATGTAGTGGGTTGGTTGCAAGATCGTATATGGCAGGTCTTCATTCATCGCAGTGTACAGTAAATGTTCCTCAATGTTTCGCTTATCAACGTGTTGTAACAACGTTGTCAAAATTGGGTGAATAACTGAAACAAATACGAACTGCTTCAAATGTGCTTTAACAGCCAAATCAATCATTGCTTTACCAATATATTCTTCTTGGGCATTGAACAGCGGTGGCACGTAAACAATCTGATCACAGCTATCAATCAGTTCTTTTTGAAAATCAACGTCGGTCAAATCGCCAACCATTGCTTTTTTGATTCCTGGTAAGTCCTTAACTTTAGGGTTAATGTCTGACGCAATCACATCATAGCCAGCATCTACTAACCCTTTCACCATTGCTGAACCAGAATGACCAGCTGCAGAAGTTACTAAAATCATAGTGAATACCTCCATCAAACTTTATTTGATTTAACGGTTATATTGTAATCGCTTTCTAAGACATATTTAGTTACATTTGGTTTGAAAGTGTCACATATTGTGAAAAAGGTTCAGTACGTATTCTTTTTTAGATTAAAAACAAATTTTCATCTAACCCCATGTGGTATAGGGATTTACGAGCGAAATGATTCTACCTAAAGTGCAATATATAGTTAACCAAATTAATGAGATTGTGAAGTACTATTAGTACTGATAAACCAACTCGGAAATAGACGAAACTAGACAGCTAATTACCACCTGGATTCGAGTGGTAATTAGCTGTCTAGAAAATTAACGTATTTTGTTTAAACTTTTATGGCTCTTTGACTTTACCTAGCTTAAACGTGTTCAACGGGGCAGAGACCTACATGTAACTGGGACCCACCATAAATCCAAAACCGGGATTTTTGGCGGGTCCCAGTTACATGTAGGTCTCTAAACGCCCCGTTTCACACTCTCTAGTGAAACCTCATCCCGCCATCAACTTGTAAACTCTGTCCCGTAATATAACCGGCGCCAGGACTCACAAACCAGGCGACCACTTCCGCTACATCCGCTGGAGTGGCTTCCCTTCCAATAGCGATTTCTGATAAGCAATCTTCCTGTTGCTTCTGGATTGTCTCGTGTTTGATTGCCGCCGTCTTTTTATCGATAGCATCACGCATCTTGGTACGAACGATACCTGGATTATAGGCGTTCACGGTAATCTTATCCTTAGCAAATTCCTTGGCAGCAGACTGAGTCAATCCACGAATGCCAAACTTTGAAGCAGAATAGGCACTTTGTAAGGCTGATGCTTCGTAACCTGCCAGAGAAGCAGCGTTAACGATTCGGCCACCATGGGCCTGTTCCTTGAACTTCTTACCAGCAGCTTGAATGCCCCAGTAAGTCCCCTTCAAATTCACATCCAGTAACCGTTCAACATCTTCTGGGTCCGAATCCACAAAACTATCAATGAAGGCGATCCCCGCATTGTTAACGTACACGGCCAATTCCCCTAAATCGTTAGTCGCTGCGTCAACCAAGGCAAACACCTCGTCACGATGTGCCACATCCACGTGGTAAGCTTTGGCACTATAGCCTTCATTCTGCAGATCTTGAGCCACCTTTGCGGCCGTTGTGTCATTGATATCAGCCACGGCAATCGCGTAACCATCCTTCGCTAGACGATGTGCGATTCCTTCACCGATACCTTGTCCTGAACCCGTTACAATTGCTAGTTTTGCCATCCTGGCACCCCCTTATTAACCTAGACCGTGTGACGTTCGAATGGATCGTCGCTGATACCCTTTTCTAGAATATCGCGAGACCACTGCTTAGCTGAGAACAGTGAGTGGTCGCGGTAGTTACCGCAACTGTACTTGTCAGTTCCCTGTACGTCTTTCCATTCAATCTTGTTGGCAATGTCATCCAATGACCCTTTCAGGGCTTCAGCAACTTCCGTAGTGGAATGAGTGCCCCAGGTAATCAAATGAAAACCAGTCCGGCAGCCAAATGGTGAACAATCAATCACACCGTCAAGTCGGTCACGTAGCAAGCCAGCCAATAGGTGTTCAATGGTATGCAGGCCCGCTGTTGGAATGGCGTTTTCGTTAGGTTGAACTAACCGTAAATCGTAGTTGCTGATGGTGTCGCCCTTTGCCCCGTGTTCCTCAGTAATCAAACGAACGTATGGTGCCTTTACCTTTGTGTGATCCAATGTAAAACTTTCAACTTTAGCCATAATCAAAAATCTCCTTTTATATTATTTGTAATTTTAATCTGTTAACAACGAAGCTGAGGTGCTGTCCACAAGCGGTACAAAAAAATCGCCCCTCTATTTATCTCTAAATAAAAGGACGATTAAATCGTGCTACCACCTTAGTTCGAATACCCCTCGCGGAAATATTCCTCATCGGGTACTAACTAACGGCGGTTCAGTACTTACTGCTATCAGTGCATACCCTAACTCTATAACGGGAGTTCCCGCCACTACCTAGCCAATCGGTTCAGCAGTAGAGCGATTATCAAGACCATATTCAGCAACGCGTTGCCGTTATCTTTCACCAAACGATAACTCTCTAAAGACTACGCATGACTTACTCATCTTGTCGCTTGCTTCGTATTTAATAACTGGTGAATAGTATGGCTCTATGATTAGAAACTGTCAAGCTTATTTCATTATTTTTTAATTTTTATCTTTATTTTTCGTCACTATTAGCATCTACGAATACTGTTGTCTCAGTATTAACAGCAGGTTTGAACTTATTATTTTTCTGTCGAGGTTAAATCAATTTAGTTAATTCAAATTTAAGTCACCTGCTAACATGCCTTAATCCGCACCATATCAGTAATGCTAAGAAACTTAGCTAGTATTTTTTGTCAAACTCAGGTAACTTTAAAGACGAATAAGGAGGGCATTCAAATATGCTATTTGGGAAACGACTGCAAAAGACTCGAAAAGATCATCACATCACTCAGCAAGATGTGGCGGAATCATTAAACGTTTCGCGACAAACGATTTCTAGCTGGGAAACCGGTAAAAGCTATCCTGATATCGATAGCCTGATTCGATTAAGCGATTTCTACGATATGTCATTGGATACAATGTTGAAGGAAGATGAAGGAATGAAAAACTATTTGAAGAAGCAAGACGTCATGGCAGAAATTAAACCCACCAGAAAATTGACTGTCGCAATTGATATCCTCTTTTTACTCATCATTGTCTTCACGCCATCCGTACAAATCATGAAGGCACTGGTCTTACTTATGGGAGTACTCAACATGGCCGTGATTGTGCACATCAGCAATCTCGCCAAATCAGCCGATGAAACTGATTCACGGACTCGCTGGTCAAAGGTACGCTGGTGGTGGGTCGGTGTCGCAGCCATTCTAAGTTTGATTACAGGATTTTCCATCTACCAACAATCCTTTACAAACCTTTCACAGAATTTATTAATCCTTACCTTAGCACTTTGGTTTGTGCTTGTTGTGGAAGAAATCCAGCAACATTTCACAAGTAAGCCACATCCTTAACAAATTAACGCGTTAAATAACCGTTAATTTAACCTGGTATATTACATTTTCCGCCTAGTATGCTAAACTAATCAAGAAGTGAGGCGGAGAATGTGAAAAATACGATGAAAGAACGGTGGATCGGCTTAATCGCTGGTCTCCTTTTCAATGCTTTTGGCAATGCCCTATCGATTGCCGGTAACATGGGAAGCGGCGTTTGGTCAGCTTCCGCGGTTAATTTACATAATTGGACGGGTATCAGCCTTGGTGTGCTCTTATTTTGCATCGGTGTGATCAACGCCATTACTAACCAGCTCCTGATTCATCACTGGGATGCCAAACGATTCTTTGGCGAGATCTTGTTCGTCATGTTCTTTGGGACCTTCGTTCAGTACTTCGTTGGCTGGTTTGACTCAATTGGTGTCAACACTGCACCGATCATCTTACGGCTAATCTTGAGCTGTACAGGAATCGCATTGTTCTGTGTTGGTATCTCACTCTACCAGCGGGCAAACATCGTCATGCACCCGAACGATGACACGACCAACATCTTGCGTTTCATGTATTTAAAGGGCAATGCCACGGCTTCTCAACTATTGGACTTTCTGCCACCGCTGCTTGTTTGCGCCATTGCTTACTTTCCAACCGGCAGAATTGACTCGATCAATCTGGCGACCTTATTCTCCATCATCTGCAACGGCTTCATTATCGCCGCAGCTGACAAGTATATTTGGCCGCATCTCACCCATAATTTCAGAACTAAGGTAGCACCAGCAAACTAAAATAAAGACAGGTCGAAAGCATATTTGCTTCCGGCCTGTTTTTTATTTAGCCGCAAATCCATACTCCAAAATCTCATACTCCGCCTGAATCTGCTTGATAATCGGTTCAAAGTCCTCAATCTTCGCGTCTGGATGCTGCCTCATAAACGCTTCAGCATCCGTAAAAACCGTGGTTCCGATAGCACTCAATAACTTTTTCAAGATGGTTTTATCGACTCCTGGCCGTAACTTCATACGGTCCAGCACCGGTTCCTCTAAGGTTGTCAGCGACGTGGTGGTCTGCTGTTGCCACAGAGCACGCATTGCCGGTTGAATTTCTGCTGGCAGCACATTCATTTCACCGAATGATTGTACCGACAATCGAAATTCATCGGGGTACTCCAGTTGCAGTTCAATCTTATAGCGGACAGCCCGCTCAATCATATCTCCAAGATCCTTGGCGTCAGTCCAAACGCTAAAATCAGCTTGGTCTGTCAGCCGTTTAATCACATCCGTTACGGTGGCCAAATAGAGGTGGCCTTTGTCACCAAAGTAGCGGAAGACAATTCCCTTTGAGACCTCAGCATTCTTTGCAATATCAGCCGTTTTAGCCTGTAGATAACCGTTTTTAGCAAAAATTTTCGTCGCGCTGACTAGGATTCGCTCAACTTTTTCTGGATCCTTTGGAACATCGGGATTCATTTCAAACATGCATCTATTCCCCCTCTAATTTTCAACCAAATCTCGGCGTTGATATAGGCCGTAACCCACTAATATTAATACGATGCTCAGGAGAACCAGCCAACCGGCTTGATCCCACTGAACCGCCTTCAACGGTACTTTATTGATCCAACCAAAGGGCGTTAACTGCTTCGTCCATTCCGGAAAATCCAGTAGTCCACCAAGGTAAATCGACAATATGGCGTAGATTGGGATGACCCAGGCGATTTGCTGATACCTAGGCAATAATCCTATCAACACAGCAACCATGCCAATTACCACCAGGACTGCTGGTGAAAAAGCCCAAAACGAGCGCATCAGCCGACTTATCGCAAATGCATGCTTTGCTCCCTGGCCGCCAAGTGCCATGCTAAACGTACCGGCGAACAGCGTCAACAGACCAGTCACTAGTCCCACTAAGGTATAGGCACTGAATAAATGGAACCGAGAAACACTGCGGGCATGGATTGATTCTAGCCAACCCTTCCGTTCATCACTGTTAAGTCGCAGCATGGTAGCAATCGCCGGTACACTGGCACCAATGGCCATCATCACGCTCATCATAGCTGCAAACTGCAAGGTTGTAGTTCGACCTACTGCTGTCGCTGCATCAGGACCCAGTATTTTGGCAATCATGGGACTATTTGTCATCATGTCACCAATAGTATCGAACAAGGTTCCCATGCTGACGCCGTACACAGCAAGACCAACAAACCACGCCAGCATACTGGTTCGTTCTAGCCGAAAAACCAACGTCACCGGACCAGCCAATAATGCACTAGCGTGACTGCGACCCGGTCGATCAGGCAATAGGCCGGAACCCAAATCCCGCTCTGAGCTGACAGCCAATGTGATAACCAGGACCACAACGGCTAGTCCCAGCATATATAGCACTGGTGATACGCGATTTTCACCGTACGGATCAATTTTTTCCACCCAGCCGAAAACTGTCCACCAAGTATATTTTACATTTTGAACGTCCGTCATCGCCCTCAAAAGGTACAACAGACCAAGCAAACTATAACTCATGGTCGTGGCACCCCGGGAATTACTAGCCAACTGGGCGCAAAATAGCGTAAAACTACCGAACATCATTCCCAAAGAAGCAATTCCAATCCCAAATAACCAGTTTCCTGCAGTACCAGCACCATCCATATTGATTGCTTGCAGAGTTGCTGCTGAAAGTAAACCAGCAGCCACATTAATGATCAACAGTTCATAAATCGTTGCCAATAGCGGGCTTTGCCGGCCGACACTGTGAGCACGAACCATTTCTAACACACCGTTATCCTCCTGTGTCCGCGTATTCCGCACGGCAAAGAAGATGTTCATGATGGCCATTAATAATCCAGTAAAGACCATCATAGAAGCCGCAAAAATGGCAGCCGTCGTATAGGGCTTTACCGCAGTAAAAGGACCGAATAAAGCCGCCATGGACGGCGTATCCAACGCGGTTGCCAATGAGGCGACCTGCTTATCATCGCCACTCAAACCAATAATTTTACTGGCACCGGCAGCGACCATCACTACAATTCCTAACAACCAAATCGTAATGGCGAACCGGTCATGTCTGAGATACATCCGTGTCAGATACCCAGTTTGAACCGTCTGATTACTTTTCATGTCCCTCAGTCCCCTCCGTGTTGTAATAGCGGATAAACAAGTCTTCCAAGGTCGGCGGAGTGGTTTGCAATGTCACAATTTCACGCTTGACCAATTCCGCCATGACTGCACCAATTTGTGCCGTATTAACGGCGAAGACTGCTTTATTGGCAATCTGCTCATCTGCTTTGAAAGTGTGAACGCCCGCTAATGTCTCGATACCTGCCAGTTCCTGCTTGGTTTGAACAACCACTTGCGTCCGGGTCAGCTGACGCATCTGATCCAAAGTACCAGTTTCCACAATCTCACCAGCTCGAATAATTCCAATTCGATCACACATCCGTTCAACCTCGGACAAAATGTGGCTTGAAAGCAGTACGCTCTTACCCTGATGTTTTAAAGCTAACACATGTTTTTGAAAGACCTCCTCCATTAAAGGATCTAGTCCGCTAGTGGGTTCATCAAAAATATATAGGTCAGCATCCGTAGATAATGCCGCAATCAACGCCACCTTTTGCCGGTTACCTTTGGAGTAGGAACGTGATTTTTTCTTAGTGTCTAACTCAAATTCCTGAATAAGTTCATCCGTCTTCGCGGTACGCTTTTGATGGTTTAATTTTAAAAGAAAGTCAATCATCTCACCACCAGTCAAGTTAGGCCACAGATAGACATCCCCCGGCACGTAAGCGATGCGATTGTGAATGGCAACGGCCTGCTGCCACACGTCCTCGTTAAAAATCGTTGCCTGACCACCGCTGGCTTTTAGGATGCCGAGCAGCACCCGAATCGTAGTGGATTTACCAGCACCATTTGGCCCAATAAAGCCAAATACTTCCCCCGGATTAACGTCAAAAGTAACGTCTTTTAATGCCTGAAATTTACCAAAGAATTTCTGCAAATGATTAATGCTCACGACTGTCTGTGCCATAACTAACCCCTCCTTATTGATTGCCATCAGTTAGGCTAATCCGAAATTTCACCCAGAGTATATTCTCTATTGACCAGTAAGTCAATGACTAACGGGTCAATATTTAAAACGGCATTATGTGCCATCTTATTTGACTTATAGTCGGCTCTAACCGCTATAATTAAGATAATGAATATATAAGGGGGAACATCGATGACAATTCCAAACATTTTACTAAATGATGGTCACCAGCTACCCATGCTGGGGCTGGGAACGTATCAAATTCGCGGTGCTCAAGGTGTTGACCAGATTCTGTCAGCAATTCACGACGGCTACCGGTCACTTGATAGTGCGACTAATTACGATAATGAAGGTATCGTGGGTAAAGCGATTCGTCAAAGTGGTATTCCACGCAGCCAGTTCTTCGTGACTTCTAAATTACCGGGTAAGTATCACCGTTATGATGACGCGCTGGATGCTATCACAGAGTCGTTAGCCCGAATGGGATTAGATTACTTTGATTTATTCCTGATTCACTGGCCGCTACCAAAGCGCGACCATTACGTGGAAGCTTGGCGGGCCATGATCACTGCGCAAAAGCTCGGTTTGATCCATACCATCGGTGTTTCCAACTTCATGCCGGAACATCTGGATCGTTTGATTAAAGAAACCGGCGTCACCCCTGCTGTTAACCAGATTGAAATTCACCCTTACTGGATCAACGAAGCCAACGTCCAAGCTGACAAGGATCGGGGCATCGCTACTGAAGCGTGGAGTCCACTGGGTCGTGGCAGCAACTCACTCAAAGAACCCGTGATTTTAAAATTAGCCAAGAAGTACAATAAAAACGCGGGTCAAATTATTCTCCGCTGGCACACGCAACGGGGAATCGTTCCAATTCCTAAGTCCAGCAGTTTGGTTCATCAGCGACAAAATCTCGATATTTTCGACTTTAAGCTGACTGACGACGAAATTCAGGCCATTAATTCGCTAAATAAACCGGATGGCAGAACCACAAATCAGGATCCAAACGAGTACGAAGAATTCGATTAATCAAGCGCATAAATAAGCGCTACCATTACCGCAAAATAAGTAGTTGACATTCAATCAATATCATTGTATTATAGCCTCAATCAAAAAAGGGGGTGATGCTTTGAGTTACGGAATAAGTCTTAAAGCATCAGCTACGGAGACTTCAGTTAAATAGCTGATACTTAAGAGAGGGTCCCACGAAATCTATTCGTGGGACTTTTTTGTTAGTGTGTGAAGCAACACGGGTTGACTCCAGAGTATAGGCAATAAAAAATGGGTATTCCTGCACTTGGAATACTCATTTTTTATTGCCTATACGGCCGGAGTCAGTGTTGCTGAACACGATTCGGCTATGTTGACTCAAAAATTTATTTACATTGGCCGGAGTCAGTGTTGCGAAACACGATTCGGCTATCTAACATTGATCAACACAATCCTATTGAACCGCCTCACCATTCTTAACCGCTGGATTAGCAGACGTAGCCGGTACACTGTCCACGTTGATTTCCGAAGCAGTGGATGTTTCCAGCATGTGCCAGTAAACCACCAACGAAACCAAGGATGCCAGCGCAACGTACCAGAAGAACAACGATTCCATGTTAACTGAACGTAACCAGAGAGCAACGTATTCAACGGTCCCACCGAAGAGTGCCACGGTCAGCCCATATGGGAAGCCAACGCCCAACGCCCGAATTTCAGTTGGGAACAGTTCAGCCTTAACGATGGCGTTAATTGAAGTATAACCAGAAACGATCACGACCCCAGCTAACATCAAGAAGAAGGCTGCCCATGGCGAATGAACGTGCGCTAACAAACTGAAGATTGGTACGGTAAATACCGTGCCGCCAATCCCAAACCATAACAGTAATGGTTTACGACCAATTTTATCTGATAAATGACCGAAGATTGGTTGCAGGATCAACATAATCAACAAGGCAAAGAAGTTGATAACTGAAACTACCCGAGTATTGAGTCCAGTGGTGTTGATCATGAACTTTTGCAGATACGTAGTGTAGGCGTAAAAGGCAATTGTCCCACCAAAAGTCAACCCAACAACCGTAAAGAACTGCTTGGGATACTTGGCCAGAAGCGTTAAAGTACCAGCTTTCTTACTATTTTTGTTTCTAGCTTCAAATTGATCGGATTCTTCCATGGAAAGTCGCAGCCATAGCACACCCACGGCTCCAAAGGCACCGATTACGAACGGAATCCGCCAGCCAAAAGCAAACAACTGCGCGTTAGTCAAAACGTTTTGCAACACAATTTGAACCAGCAATGCGAATAATTGACCTGAAATTAACGTGACATATTGGAATGAGGAATAAAAACCACGACGTTTTGGCGATGCCATTTCTGATAAATAAGTGGCTGATGTTCCGTATTCACCACCAAGTGACAATCCTTGGAACATCCGAGTAGCAACCAGAATGATCGGTGACCATACACCAATCGATTTAAACGTTGGTGTAACAGCGATAATCAAAGAACCTGTCGCCATAATCGTAACGGATAGTGTCAGCGCTGCTCGGCGCCCTTTTCGATCCGCAAAACGACCCATCACAAATGACCCCAGTGGTCGCATCAAGAACCCAACCGCGAAAACTGCGGCAGTTGACAACAATTCCGCCGTTTTATTTTCGGCCGGGAAAAAAGCAGCTGAAAAGTAAATTGCGAAAGAAGCGTAAACGTACCAATCAAACCATTCAATCATATTACCTAAAGACCCTTTTAAGATATTAGCAGCAATTTGTTTTTCTGTTCGTGTCGATGTCTTGTCCATGCGCAATCCTCCTATGCATTAAAATATAATTAGATTATTAAATTCTAATTAGCATGTATTGTAACCTGACATGATTAATTATTCAAGCACCGACTATTTATCATTTTTATGCAAAAGGGCTTAAATCCTTACTAGCAGTAACGAAACCGCTAACAAAAAATTTTTTTCAATGAATATTCTCGGTTCAAAGATTAAAGTTTAAAATGTTCGTGAAATCCCATTGAAACCCTGTTAAATTGTGCTTATAATAGCTCACAAGGTATTGAAGCGAATAATGCATAATGTTTAATAGTCAACATTCGTTCTTTCCAATGCTTTCATAAAACTAAATAGTAAAGTGAGGTGGTTACATTTGTCGCAAACTTAGCGGAATATTCACTAGGTATGGCTCAATAACCACACCTAGAAGCCAAGGAGGAAAATCATACTTGGCTACTTAGCCGCCTTATACCTGGTTTCACTGCCCACCCTCTATTCCACCTGACAGTGTTGCCAATCTTGACATAACAGATATATCAAACGACTAAGCAGACGGTTGATGATGTTCAAGGAACTCAAGTCAATTCAAAGGGAGAATAACCAATATTATGGATCGCAATCAAAATGGCTTATTGTACGGACCAGACGATAAAGTGCCTTACACGCAAGCTGGTTTCTTGGGCTTGCAACACGTGCTTGCAATGGACGTGTACGTCGCACCAATTATCATGGCCGGTTTACTATCGATGTCTGTAGCGCAAAAGAGTGGCTTTTTACAAGCTGCCTTCATCGCCTGCGGTATCGGGACAATTTTACAGACAAAATTCTTTCTAAAATTGCCCGTTTCTCAAGGCCCATCCTTCGTTCCCGTGGGCGCCGTTGCTGGGATTTACTTAGCTAACGGTGGCGCACACGGCGGGATGGCAACCGTTTTAGGCTCGCTAGTTGTAGGGTCATTTTTACTCATGGCATTAGGCGTTACCGGTGTCTTTCAGAAAGTCATTTCCAAGTTAGTTCCAGCCATCGTTGGCGGAACTATTATCACTTGTGTGGGCTTATCACTACTACCAGGCGCTTTGAACGATAATATCTTTAAGGCATCCGGCAACATCAATACAAATATGATCATTGCCGGTGCTACAGGTATTACCATGTTAATTGCTATTATTTTAAGTTCGCGGGTACCACAGTTAAGAAAAGCCCTCAAAGTCAGCTCAATCATTATTGCTTTGATCGTTGGCTCGGTAGTTGCTACCGCCATGGGCGTCTTCGACTGGTCATCCGTTAGCTCTGCACCATGGTTCAGCCTGCCCCAGTTCACGTCATTACATTACGGACTGCATTTTTCACTTCCAGCTATTTTAACGTTTGTGGTCATCTACTTAGTGTTAACGACTGAAACAACGGGTACTTGGTTTGCTATGAGCGCCGTTACAGGTGAAAAGATTACTAAGAAACAATGGAATATGGGGATCATTGGCGAAGGTATCAGCTGTTTGCTATCAGCTCTGCTGGGCGCCACCCCGATGACCGGTTACTCAACTAACGCCGGCGTTATCTCCGTTACTGGTGTTGCCAGCAAACGGGTCTTCGTCTCCGCTGGTTTCTGGTTTATCATCCTTGGTTTCTGCGGTAAATTGTCAGCCTTCTTCGCTGCCGTTCCCGCACCCGTCATTGGTGGTGTCTATTCCATCATCTGTGTCATCATCATGTTAAACGGGCTGAACGTTGTCCGTTACTTGAAGACTGGCGAAAGTGCCATTTATGTCATCGGTGTGCCAATCGTTTTGACCATGGCGATGGTCTTATTACCTGCCAAAGTTGTTAGCGAAGCACCACAAATGCTGCAATATCTGCTAGGGTTACCAATTACGATTGCTGCCATTAGTGCGATCATCTTAAATCTATTAATGTCAAAAAAACAAACGGTGCCGTCCGAAACGACTGAAACTGTCCAAGCGCCAGCTGGACGGTAACCGTGGAATAATACGAAAAAAGCGTCTCACTCATTGGTGAGACGCTTTTTTGATGATCTGCGTTGGCTTATTAACGGCTAATCCTTGTAAAAAGGCAGTGGCTAAAATCAGGGCGCCACCCAGCATTTCCGGTAAGCCAAAGGCGGTATGTAAAACGATGATGGATAAAAACGTGGCTGTTAGGGGTTCAAAGGAGCTGAGCATACCCGTAGTTGCCGGTAAAATGTAATTCAAACTCGTTAAATAGAACAAGTAGGCAAACATGGTTCCAAAAGTGGCCACGAACAACACAGCTGACCACTCTAATACACTTAGTCTGGGAATCGGCGTTGTAATAAGATGCGGCATAAAGACTAAACCGCCAATCAACATGGCCCAGCCGGTGACGATTTTAGCGTCATACTTTTTGAGCAGGCGAATGGGAATCAGGGTATACAGCGCTTGTCCCACCCCAGCCATGACACCCCAGAATACTGCAGCTGGTGCTAGTTCAAGACTGTCTAAGCGACCCTTGGTAACTAATAAATAAGTGCCCAGTAGCGCAATCAACATGGAAATTACATCGATCCGTCGTGGTAGCCGCCAATGCCTTAGTGCCAGATAAACAATGATGAAAATGGGTCCAAGGAACTGCAGGATCGTGGCTGTTGGGGCGTTGCCGTATTTGACTGCCATAAAGTAAGAAAACTGCGACGGAATCATGCCACAAATGGCAAAAATAATCAGCATTATCGCGTCGTATCGATTTTGCCAAATCGAAATTAGTTCCTTAAAGTTACTGACGGTGCCCCAAATCACCAGTAAAATACCTGCGATGGCCAACCTGACGCCTACTAACCAGCCTGGCTCAACCGCCTGATGGGAAAATAAGTATTGTGCGCCAACACCGGACATTCCCCATAACGTGGTACCGGTGATGACAAAAGCGAGACCCTTATGTTTATCGGTCACATTCATTGACCTTCTTCCTAAAATTAAAAGTTTCTGAGTATTATCTTAGATAAGTTTGAAGGCAAAGTAAACCTTCTTTTGACGTAAAAGCGCCTAACTCAGGCTGACAAATCAATTTCTGGGAGTTTGTTGCTCGATATTGGTAACTTAATCTGGTTTATTCTGTAGATTGTTAAGTCGATTAAATAGCAGCACAATGATATTGTTTTAACGTGTGTACACCTTGAACCAGCATAGATTACAAATTGGAATTTTGTGCTTTACTTTTACCTAGACTAAACGTGTTCACCAAAGCAGAGATCTGCACAGAACAGCACCCCACCACAAATCCAAGTTCGGGATTTATGGTGGGGTGCTGTTCTGCTCCGATCTCTAAACGCCTTGGTTCACACTCTCTGCCGCGTGTTTCCCAGCATTTCTCCCCGAGTAAAAGGCATAACCTACACAGGTACCAGGCATATTAGGACCGTACGTATCACCGGTCAAACCAGCGGCATCATTACCCGCTGCATAGAGGCCTTTAATTGCTTCACCATCTTCGTTCATCACTTCATTTTGCGTTGTGACTTGCATACCGCCCATGGTACAAAAGGCGCCAATGTTTAGCTTGAAACCATAATATGGCCCATGATTAACGCTAACTAAATAGTCGCTATCCTTACCAAATTGTTGGTCATCACCAGTTTCACAATAGCTGTTGTACGTGTTAACAGTCTTAGTGAAGGTTTCAACTGGCACACCCATTTTTTCGGCTAATTCTTCAATAGTGTCAGCTTTAAAGATGAATGGTTTCTTCGCTTCAACCGCAGCGTCCAGTTCATCCTGAAGCTTGGTCATTTTTTCACCGCGCTTAACGTAAACACCCAACCCCATGAAGTTACCGTCTTTGATCATGCGGTCAATGACGCCTTGGTCAAGCACACTGTAAACTTGATTTTGGGTATACATCGCGTTACCGGCATACGAGAAGTTGTAAACGACGGATTCGTCAACAAATCGTTCGCCCTTCTCATTGACCCAAAGCAGTGGTTGTTGGCCGGCTGCCGCGTTCATTTGTGAAGGCATCATCTTAAATGACGGTTCGTCGGGATCCTTTAAATAACCGCCGAATAACATCGCCATGCCAGTACCATAATGCTTGGCACCCGTTTGCCAGCCTAAACGCAGACCGTCACCGGTTCCTTTACCAGAACTAACTGGGATCAACCGTGACGTATCATAAGGTGTTAAATCCGCCATCATTTTTGCATTGTTCAAATAGCCGCCAGTTGCCAAAATGACTGCACTAGTTGAGATATCTTGTGTTTCTTTGGTTTCCACTGATTGAATGGTGATACCGCAGATTGCATCATTATCGTCAGTATGCAATTGCGTTGCAGTGGTTAACGTCAAAATTTCAACGCCGTTCTTCTCAGCTTTTGGCAACAATGCGTCATGCAAAACTGATTGACCCATGCCTTTGTAAATATGCCAAGTTGCTTCACCGGCACCCATCGCTTGAACGCCTTCGTACTCAACGCCTTGGTCTTTCAACCACTGAACCGTATCAGCACTGTTATCAATGTATTTACGCCAAATCCGTGAATCAGCTTTAAACTTTGAATACTCAACTTCTTCTTTAAGAACATCCGTACCTGAAACTTTAATGCCCTGCTCCTTTTGAAGATAAGAATCAACGGCAAACAACCCTTCAGTATAGTTACTGCTACCACCGGTATGACGGCCCTTTTCTAATAAAAGGACCTTGGCACCATGTTGAGCGGCTTCCAAAGCGGCTGAAGTTCCTGCAGCACCCGTACCAACAACGACAACATCGTAATGATCATTCTGACTGATTGACATTAAATATCCCTCCACACATTATGTTTATTATTGAGCATGACTTTCTAACTTATGCCTTCGAATAAAACTTCGATGAGGTTATTATAGTGGTAGAATATGTTATCGAAAACAACCGTTTAGTTCATCAGGCGAACTAATAGTATGAGTAAAAGGAGGCAATCTATGGACCTAAACCGATTAAAAACCTTTTTAAAAGTCGCCCAGTACGGCAGTTTTAAACAAGTTGCGGACGAAAATTTCATTACTCAGCGAGCAGTTTCTAAACAAATGAGACAACTAGAAGACGAACTCAACGTAACACTATTTCACCGAGGAAAAAATAAAGTGACATTGACTCCCGAGGGTCACCGTTTCATTTCATCAGCACAAGACATTGTGAATAACTATACGACTGCACTAAATGACCTACACCGTTCAATTTCATCAGACCAAATGTTGCGCGTAGGATACTTCTCCGTATTTGAGAAAAAACTACTGCAAAACGCGCTTTACTCGCTACTCACAGTGAATCCTAAGCTTTCTTTTACCATCCGCGAAGGCAGTAACGAGCATCTGACCGAAAGCGTAAGAAATGGCAGCTTAGATTTAGCACTATCCATTAGTTACGGTCAGCCAGCTGTTTCTCCTCAATCTAACCTCACCGTTCGGACTATTTTTACTGATGAAATGGTCATGGGAGTCAGCACGCTCAACCCGTTAAGCAAACATTCTGCCTTAACTGCTCAGGACCTTTCCACGCTGCCAATCCTCTACTACAGCCCCGAAACCTCGACTTTCTTATTGGAAAGCTTTATGGCTAGTATGCCGTTTTTAGACGATTACAGCCGTATTCACCGCGTCACAAGTACCGAACAAATGGATATTTTAGTGGCACTCAATCAAGCATTCGCCTTTTATCCTGGTGGATTGATCAACCATCGCCGTATCAGTGCGGACGGTCAAATTCGGTATTTGCCAATCAGTAGCGTGCTTCCTCAAAGTTATGACATCGTGGCGCTTTATAATCAGGTTAATCAAAATCCGATGCTGGAGAAGTTGTTGGGTGAGTTTTAGGACAGTTAGGTGACAAAGCTTTTTAATTTTATCTAGACTAAACGTGTTCTCCAAGGCAGAGACCTGCACAGAACAGCACCCCACCACAAATCCAAGTTCGGGATTTATGGTGGGGTGCTGTTCTGTTTCGGTCTCTTAACGCCTTGGTTCACACTCTACTTCGAACTCCTCGTATAATCCGCAAACCCCGCAACATGATACTCCACGCCGCTCAGTTTTGGATTTACTAAGTGTGATTCTTTTACATAATATAGTGGGATAATTCCCGTTTGGTCCTGCAGCCGATTCTCTGCCTGCCGCAAGTACTTCCAATAACTTGCTTGCGTTGGTGCCGCTTTGGCTTTATCAACCAAGCTGTCATAGGTCTTATCGCTATAATGACCAGGGTTCATCGTGTTTCCTGACGTCAAAATACCCAGGTAGTTAATCGGATCCGCGAAGTCCGCCAACCAGTACCACTGACTCATAGTGAACTGGCCGTTGGTTTTACGATCCGCAAACCCCTTATCCGGTAAATTACTGATATCAACCTTGGCACCCTTAAGGTTTTCTTGAATCTGACTTTGAACAAATTGCGCCACATTCTTAGTCACATCTTGATCATCGCCAATAATCGACATTTTAACCGTGCCGTTAGAACCCGTCTCCTTCAAGCCTTCAGCCCACAACTGCTGAGCCTTCTTCACGTTCGGCTTGTAGGTCGTACTGGTTTCCTTACTGAAATCCCGGCCAGTCGTTGGATCCGTTGCCGTACCCGGACTAACAAAACTGCTGGCAGGCGTTGAACCATCAGCAAGGACTTTGCTGACCAGTTGCTGCTTGTCGATTACTAATGAAACAGCTTCACGCAATTTCTGATTAGCCATTGGCTGACCCTTACGCTGATTAAGCTGCAGATAATAAGTCCACGCCTTTGGTACCTGCTTAAGATCTTTGTTTTTCTGCAGACTCTTGGCGGTAACACCAGAGATTGTGGCGTCATCTAATTTGCCACTAGTAAACAAATTATGTGCGGTATTGGCATCCTTCACCGTCTGATAGTTAATCTCATCCAGCTTAATGGCACTCTTATCCCAATAATGACTGTTCTTTACCAACGTGTATTTCGAATTTGTCCCCGTCCAACCGGTAATCTTAAACGCCCCGTTTGAAACGGTATTTTTAGCAGATGTCCCGTAAGCCTTGGTACCAATCTTTTCCACAAACTTCTTATCTTGCGGCATGAACACTGGCATGGCGACTAATTTATTGAAATAAGCCATTGGGTGATCCAGCGTAATGGTCAACGTCTTTTCACCAGTCGCTTTAATCCCCAGTGTCTGGTACGACTTCTTTCCGGCAATGATAGCATCCGCGTTCTTGATACCACTGAAGATATAGGTATAAACCGGATTATTCTTTGGGTTCAATGACCGTTTCCAAGAATACTCAAAATCCGCGGCGGTCACGGGATCACCATTACTCCACTTGGCATTTTTCCGAATATGGAAGGTATACTGAGTCCCTTTGGCCGTTGGTTTCTCAATCTTGGTCGCCATGGCAGGAACGGGCTGGTCCTTCGCATTCAACCGATACAACCCTTCAGAGATATTCGTCAGGGTATTGAACTCCGGCATAGTTGCCTGATTCGTATTATCCAAACTCGTTAAATCTGACGTCTGCATCAGCGCAATACTCTTCTTACTTCCCTGACTACTGTTATTGCCGCAGCCAGCTAACACAATGGTGGTTATCAAGGCAAAAGTACCCAGCAACCACTTAGATCTATTCTTCAATGGAATCCCCTCATTTCTTAAGGCATTCGGTTCGACTATTCCTATAATACATAACTTAGATATCAATTACCAAGAAGTATAGTTGAAAAATTAAAATTAGTCGTGTTTATCCTTCTCGGGCTTAATATAAAAGACCCGTGTCCCCGTATCAATCTGTTCTTGTAATAGTTCCAACAACAGAAGTACCCAGCCAAAAGTCAGAGTGAAGCCAATGATTTCGTACGCTGTTAATGATAAGTAGCCCACAAACTTAAACAGGATCTCAGCCGTCACCAAGATGGCTCCAACGGTATACGACATCCGCAAAAATTCTTTCGGTATTTTAGGCAAGAACCAGCGAATACCAACGATTAACACAATGATGAAATACACCAGAAATGACGCTAAATGGTCATGAATATCGTGTGAAGCCCTGTTATTCGGGAAAAAGCCCACCGCTCCCATATCAATTGCCATGGCTGTTAAGAGCACGCGTAAAATCAATAAGCGCACGGAACGAGGATGGTTCGCATTAATTGAAACGAAGATATAGTCAATCAAAGCGACCATGATCAAAGCCGAAAACATCAGAGTCATATTAAATTGCCAGCTATTGTTAGCAAGTTTGGTCCCCAAAAAGCTCAGGTTGTACTGCCACCACTTCCGAGTACTGTTCGTGGCCATAGCGATAACTACCCCGCTCATGATCACCAACATAAAAATCCGGATCAGGGTTCGTGAAGAAGTAGAAACTGCAGCGTAGATCATGATGTAATTGATCATACTTTCAAAAATGAAGAAGATGATCGTTGCGGTCAGTCGATCAAACGTTGCGCCTTTAAAAATCGTTCCTAATAACCAAAATACCCCTAATAACGCTAAAGCAAGGATCAATCCAAACGATAGGATCACTACTGGGAAATTTCGCCAATAAATGGTCGCGGAAAAATCATTCGTTTGGCTTCGCCGCCCCCGAATAAAAAAGATGGTAAACAGCAATGTCCCAATCACGACGCCCGCTAAAATCACAGTCGTCCCAAGTGAGGTATTCCCTGACATTGGAATTTGATTTCTATTTTTCATTGCAAAGAAAACGTTAAACGCCAGCGCGCTGATTAAAGCTGGTGCTAAATACCACCAAAGTGATATCCGTTGGAATAGCGACATTTCACTGGCTTCAGTCGTAATCACGGCGTCATGGTTCCGTAATTCGATTTTGACACCCTCGCTATCCTTGATTTTAAGCTGTTCTGCTACCTTATCCGGTAATTCAATTTTCATATTTTTCTCCCAAAGTTTATTATCTCAATTCATTTTGGGATAATTTGCGAAAATTGGCAAGTTCTTTTGTTTTTTAAGCCGAACTTGACCTGCGTCAATTATCCCTATGCCAATTCGCTCTACACTATAGATAATCAAATGATCAAAGGAGCGATCGACATGAAATTTCAACGTTATATTCAAAATCACCAAAACCAAATCACCTTAGCAAGTGCCATTCTAATTGCGATTGGTTTTGCAGGTAAGTACCTTCTGAGCTCAACGGTGGTTTATGACTGGGCGTTCATCCTAGCCTCCATCATCGCAGCCGTACCAATTATGATTCACGCTTACCAATCATTACGCGTTAAGGTCATCAGTATTGAACTGTTGGTTAGTATCGCGGTCGTCGGTGCCTTCATTATTGGCGAATATAACGAATCAGCGATCGTGACTTTCCTCTTCCTGTTCGGGAGTTATCTGGAACAACGGACCTTATCCAAGACCCGTCAATCCATTAAGTCCTTGACACAAATGGCACCAGAAACGGCCGTTATTCTCCACGACGACGGTACCCAAGAAGAAGTTGACATCGATGACGTTGACGAAGGTGATCACATCATGGTTAAGACCGGTGCTTCGGTACCCGTTGATGGCAACATCGTTTCTGGCTCAGGCTACTTAGACGAATCCGTCATCACCGGTGAATCTAAAGCGGTTGCCAAAACTGCCGGCGATTCCGTTTATTCCGGTTCAATCTTAGGTAACGGAACGTTAACTGTTGAAGCCACCAAAGTTGGTGAAGACACCACTTTCGGTAAAATCATTGAATTAGTTGAAGACGCTCAGGATGCGAAATCCCCTGCCGAATCTTTCATTGATAAGTTCGCCCAGTATTACACCCCTGCAGTGCTAGTCATCGCCGCTCTGGTTTACCTCTTTACCCGTGATTTTCCAACTGCCATTACCGTCCTCGTTCTCGGCTGCCCAGGTGCCCTGGTCATCGGTGCGCCAGTCTCAAACGTAGCCGGTATCGGTAACGGTGCTAAACGCGGCATCCTGCTGAAAGGTGGGGCTGTCATGGACGACTTTGCGAAAGTTGATACCTTCGTCTTTGATAAAACTGGGACATTAACCCTTGGTAACACCGCCGTTTCCGCAGTTAAAGACTACGCTGACGATTCAAAGGAAGCTTTGGCCTTGGTTGCTCGAGCAGAACGGTTATCCGATCACCCACTTGGCAAAGCCATTACCGATTATGCGACCCACGAGAAAGTTGATTTCGAACAATTAGACGTTGCTGAAAACGATACGGTTAAAGGTCAAGGCCTCACCGCAACCATCGACGGTCACCACGTTTTAGTTGGTAACTTGAAGATGATGAACGCTAACAGCATCGCTTTAACCGATACACAAAAAGCTGACTTAACAGACGTCCAGCACACCGGTAGTTCCGTTGTTATGGTAGCCGTTGACGGCGCATTAAAATTAATCCTTGGTGTTTCTGACACCATCCGTCCAGGTATCAAAGCACAGCTCCAAGCATTACGTGACCACGGCGCTAAGCACTTAGTCATGTTAACTGGCGACAACAAGATCACCGCGCAATACGTCGCTGAACAAATCGGGCTTGACGAAGTTCACGCTGAACTCTTACCCGAAGAAAAAGTCGACTACATCAAGAAATTCAAGGATCAAGGCCGTACCGTCGCCTTCGTTGGTGATGGCATCAACGACAGCCCGGCAATTGCCACCGCACAAATCGGTATCGCCATGGGCAACGGAACCGACGTGGCTATCGAAACTTCCGATGTTGTCCTCATGCAATCCAGTTTCGAAGCACTGGTTCACGCTTACGCCCTTTCTAAAAAGACCGTTATCAACACAAAGGAAAATATCGCCATCGCCATTGGTGTCGTCGTCTTCCTACTCATTGGTTTGATCGTTGGCTTCATTTACATGGCTAGTGGCATGTTCGTCCACGAAGCAAGTATCCTCGTCGTTATCTTCAACGCAATGCGGTTAATTAGCTACGGCAAGATGCCTACCCAAGCACAACAAGCAGCTACTCAAAAAACTTCATTAACTTGATTTACGTCAATTTCAAATCAAGGAGAAGCGACTAAACTATAGATAATCAAAGAAATCAAGAACAACTAAAAAAGGAGATCGTTATTATGACAACAAAACGTGCGGTATTACAATTAGATGGTTTGACCTGCCCATCATGCATGACCAAGATTGAAAGTGCCTTGGCACATCAGCCAGGCGTTGAGAAAGTGAAAGTACTCTTCAATGCCAGCAAGGCTAAAGCCGACTTCGATGACAGCAAAGTCTCCGCTGAAGAATTAGGCCAAGTAGTTGATAAATTAGGTTACGAAGTTAAAAAGATCAAAGTTAAGGACACCGTTGCTGCTAAGTAGTCGTGAACCAACAGACAGGAGGAACTAAATATGACAACCGATTTAAAAGATGCAGTAGAAGAAAAGTACCAAGCCGAAGTGAAGCAAGCTGACATTGATCACCACACCCCAACCGCGGGTGCCATGACCGGCCACATCGTTTCCAATCTACGGGTGCTGGACGTGAAACTCCACCAGGCCAAATGGTTCATGAAGGGCTTCGAAGCCGTTGCGGTTCGCCCACTCTATGACGAACTGATCGACCAAGCTCGCAAGGACTATGATACGGTTGCCGAAGCCCTCTTAGACGAAAACGAGCTACCGCCTTCGACTACCGAAGAATACGGCAACTACAAGATGTTAGACGAAGACGGCCGTAACAAATACCTGACCACTTCAGAAATCGTTGACATTACTGCTCACGATTACAACACCGAAAACCTATTCGTCACCCGGGCAATCAAGTTGGCTGAAAAGGAAGACCGTCCAGCATTGGCTGCTACCTTAACTACCCTATTAAAACAAAATAACCACGCCATTCAACAACTGCAAGCTATCTTAGGCCGCACTGCCTGGGAAGGCTTAGTTGAAGAAGATGATGATGACGAAGACTAACAAAAACTGATTAAATTAAATGGCTGACCGCGAGCAGCAAATTTAGTTACAGCTTTACTTAAAAATCCGATACCAGTGATGGTGTCGGATTTTTCTGTTTTATAAATTATTTAGAATTGTCGTATAATAAATAATTGTGTACTCATTAAAAGTAGGTCACTCGCTTGTTTCACATGAAACATAGCCCTACTGCTATTAGTACTCAACATCAGAAAGAAGAGAATTGAGGCAATAATGATGGAAGAACCACAATCAATTTCACGAAAAACCGTCTTACTCATGGCGATTACTACTGGTATTATCGTCGCTAATCTAAACTTTATCCAACCTATCGAAGGGTTAATTGCTACCGATTTTCACCTTTCTAAAGCCATTGTCGGTGTGCTGGCAATGCTGACCCAAATGGGTTATGCCGTTGGGCTATTATTAATCGTTCCCCTTGGTGATATTTTTGATCGCTATCATTTAATTCAATTCATGATGGTCTTATCCATCATTTCACTGTTAATCGCGTTCATATCACCCAATGCTGTGGTGTTCGCCATCGCAACCACGCTAATCGGCATCACCTCCGTGGCACCGCAAATCATTATTCCGTACGCTGGCTTTCTCGCTCCTGCCATGCAACGTGGAAAAGTCCTGGGAACCGTCCTAAGTGGCCTCTTGACCGGGATTTTATTGTCGCGGTCCTTCAGTGGTCTGCTTGGTAGTGTCATTGACTGGCAATACATTTATCTGATTGCAGCGCTGATGGATCTCATCTTACTGCTGGTAGTCCATCAAGCAATGCCACGGGATCCTCGTGGCCATCAAAATTTAAGTTATGCCAATGTCATTAAATCATTGCCTCGTCTATTCACCACTCAGCGTCGACTACGAGGTTCTTCACTTAACGGTTTTACCATGTTCGCGGTTTCTAACGTCATGTGGTCGACAATTGCGTTCTACCTAGCTGATCAATATCATCTAGGCAGTAACGTTGCTGGACTATTAGGCTTATTAGGGATTGCGGGTGTCTTAGCTGCTCCCTATATTGGTAATCTAGTCGACCATCGCTCACCACGACTGACGATTGGATTATCCGTCTTCTTCTCCAGTTTGGCCTTTTTGCTGTTCTGGTTAATTGGTCATTGGATGATTGGCTTAATCATCGGTATTATTCTACTGGACCTAGGAACTCAATTCAGTCAGGTTTCCAATCAAGCCATCGTTCAATCGCTCAACCGTAAAGAAAGTAGCCGCAACAATTCTATTTTCATGTTTAGCTATTTTCTTGGCGGTTCATTAGGCACGTTATCCGCCACCTGGGCTTGGAGTATTGCCAAGTGGAACGGTGTTTGTCTAGTAGCTGTCGTCTTTTTGGTCATCGCACTACTTGGACATTTGATTTTGAAGGAACCAGAAAAATTACATGACTAATCATCAACTCGCACTTATTTGCCAAAACGACAGAGAAGCGCGAGTTTTTTGGTCGCAACCATCGCAACTCCTATGTATTAGGGCTTTGCGCATTCTTTGCAACTCCCAGTTGCGCAAATAGCAGTTGATTCGGGCGAAATTTATCACTTTGTTTGCGTGTCTTTGCCTTGCTTTGCGAGCATAATCACCCTTGGAAGAATAGAGAGGAGACTTCATCATGAAATTTGCAGAACAACTGAAAAAATTACGTTCGGAATTGCATTTGTCACAAGACGACCTGGCATCTCAACTTTTCGTCTCTCGCCAGGCAGTCTCAAAATGGGAAAACGGCGATGGTACACCGGATCTGAAAACACTAGTCAAGTTAGCCGAAATCTTGCACGTTAGTTTAGACACTTTGGTCCTTGGAACTAAACCAGCTACTGGTGACCACATTGACTCTTCAGTTTTCGTGTATAATCCGACAACTGGTTTGTATGAGCGTCGCCGTGGTGTGATGAACTTTTGGAATTTTCTAGCCCAGTACTGGTGGACAGTTATTGCACTAGTTGCAACTATTGGCGCGTTTTTCTTTTAACATTAATATTAAAAACTTCTGTGAAAACTGTTTAATTTTCTAATAATATGTGCTATTATCTATCATAACTTAATACGAACTGCAATGAAGAGAAGAGTAGAAAGATCAGTAGGGTTGGAAAGCGACCATCGTCGGTGAAAGGATGGACCAAAACGTCTTTTGAAGATGAGCTCTGAGCAATTATCAAAAGTGAAAGCTTGCGATACGTGGGAAACACGATAAAATTCCGGGCATGTATGTGCCTTAGAGGTAGTGATGGCAACATCACTACGAACGATGGGTGGTAACACGATGAAAAGTCGTCCCTGTACAGAACATTCTGTGCGGGGACGACTTTTTTGTTTGGAAAGTGAGGGAAATTAGATGGTTGAATGCGATACAAACTTCAGTCGTGGCAAATTACAACGTGATTATCAAACTGGTGTAACTCAGATGTTGGTGCATCATTCGGCCAACAATGGTTTGCCAAAAGTTACTTTCTTACTGAGAAATTTCTTTACGAAATAGCATTTATGTAAAAGTCTCGAGGTTGGAAAAATCGCTTTTAATGGTTCATTGGTTATTTAGGGAGGCTGAAATATGTTAAAAAAGAAAAAAATTCAGGTGAACAAGGATGGTACCCGTCGCGGTCTGTCCAACGTTGCGGTTCAAATGATTGCGTTTGGTGGCTCGATTGGGACCGGACTCTTCTTGGGTGCCGGCAGTACGATTCACAGAACCGGACCATCAATTTTGCTCGTTTATTTAATCATCGGTGGTTTCTTCTTCCTCATGATGCGTGCAATCGGTGAAATGATGTACTCCGATCCGGATCAGCACACCTTCGTTTCGTTTATCAGAAAGTACGTTGGCTCAAGGTTGGGAAAATTTGCTGAATGGAGTTACTGGCTTGAACTGATTTTGGTTGCCAACGCTGAACTAATTGCGCTGTCAACCTACGTCAAATTCTGGTTTCCACACATTTCCGCTGGCCTAGTTCAACTAGGATTCTGGGCTGTTTTGACCGGTGTTAACATTGCCATGGTCAGTTCATTTGGTCACTCTGAAACCTTCTTATCCGGAATTAAAATTTTTGCCATTATCGCATTAATCTTAGTTGGTATTTATTTAGTCTTTACGCATCACCAAAATCCTGCTGGCACTCACGCATCTTGGGGCAATCTCACCAACAACTTCACCATGTTTCCAAACGGGTTCCATCAGTTTATCATGGCTTTCCCAATGGTCTTCTTTGCCTTTCAAGGAATGGAATTCGTGGGGATTACTACCGCTGAAACTAAAGATCCCAAGCACGTTTTGCCTAAAGCCGTTAACCAAATCATTTTCAGAATTCTCTTATTTTACATTGGTTCACTACTGGTGATTATGGCAATTACCCCTTGGCGCTCACTGAATCCATCTCAAAGTCCCTTCGTTCAAATCTTCACTCTTGCCGGGTTGCCAGCTGCTTCTCAAGTCATCAACGTGGTGGTTATTGCTGCCGCAATGTCGACTCTGAACAGTTCCATTTTCTCAACTGGTCGTCATTTGTACCAGCTGGCATTGGAATCACATGCTAAACCGATGAAACCATTCACTAAAGTTTCAACCAACGGGATTCCAATCGTAGCCGTCTTGTTCTCAGCAGCTTGCATGTTATTCGCTCCCATTATTAGTGCCTTCAACACGCTGAGTGCGGCGTTCACCTTCATCGCTTCTGTTTCCAGTGACATTTACATTCTGGTCTGCATTCTGACCATGGTGGCACACTACAAGTACCGTCGTTCCATCGATTTCCAAAACGATGGCTTCAAGATGCCTGGATACAAATGGAGCAACCCACTAACAATTGCCTTCTTTATCGCTATCTTTGTAAGTCTGTTCTTCAGCCACGAATCGCTATTACCAGCCATCGGTGCCATTATTTGGGCGATTGCATTTAACTTGCTACTTAAACGTGATAATGATAATGGATTAAGTGTTAAGACGCTATAACATAATAGGCGTTTTTGGTTGGCTATCTATTAGTGCGTATCTATTCAAGGACGTTCCAGTCATATCGGCTGGAACGTTTTTTGATGTCAAAATCGCTTAGTTTTTCTTATGCCGTTTCCACACAAAATCTATGAGTTCTATAAGTGAAAAGAAGACGGCCGCACCAAGCATCTCGTAAATAAGTGAAGTGGCGTATCTCCAAAAATAAAGATGTCCACTGGTAATTAAATCGTAAGCGCCTTTGCCGATGATAAGCACCACAAGAAGAATCAATAGAATTGAAAGGTCAAACAAAATGTCACTGATAAATTTGCGCCACATCACTAACGGCCCCTCTTTAAATAATGTATGACTCATAGTTATCTTATCATACTAAATCTGCTAATTTTTAAAAAATGGTCTGATTCCTGCTGAATACAGGATTCAAACCATCGTAACTGATTTAAAATTGCTTTTAATCATAAATTGACACAGCAAAATCTCTCCAGAAAACGATCAACATTAAGGGCTGTAGTTGAGCACGCTTTAAAAGTTTGTGGTATGAAAGGAAGTTTAGATAGCATTTAAATTGCTATACGTGTCGATCCCCTAATCATAAATCGTCTGGCCAGAGAGATTTAATAATAAGCTAAGCGTTCCTATAAAGCGCTTACAAATTGATTATAACACGGTTAGAGCAACTTTTATTAAGCATATATCTATGGATACTATTAGAGAAAATGTGAATATGAAATAAAAAAGCCTAACAGATTAGTGTTAGGCCTATGAGAACACATCTCGATTGAATTATATATACCATTAGTAATTAATTTAAAACTAACATTATCGATTACATTTTAACTGAAAATAATGCTATTGATTCCTAAAATATTCATGAGGTATAAAATAAATACCAAAGCATTAATAGCAGCTGAAATTAAAATGATCCCATAGGAAAACGTAGCCGTGAAGAAGCCAAAAATCATGGGATTACGATACTTTTTGCGCCGGTACGTAAAGGTCCAAATAAGTAACAGCAGTGTTGCAACAGCTTGAACGACTATTCCCAATACGTAAACGCCCATCGATCCTGACTTGACCTGAAAGAAATAAGTAAAGGCGGTAATCACATCGATGATAATAGCTAATAGTGGCATGAGCAGCCCCTCCCTGTAATAAGTACTTCTATTATACACAACCTGATTAACCATGGTGGTCAAAAAGACCGCGCTAGAAAAATCTCAGCGCGGTCTTAACTTATAACAGGCACAATCATTCTTCATGCTGTCTGTGCCAAGCCTTAATTTGATTAAGGCGTTCTTTAAACCGTTTTTCGCGACCTTCATCCGTTGGCAAGTAGTATTCATGTCCATCCACAGATGGTGGCATGGTCTTCATAGTGGTTAACTTATCCTTAGCGTTATGCGCTAGTTCGTAACCCTTACCGTATCCCAGATCCTTCATCAGCTTAGTTGGCGCATTACGAATCTGCAGCGGTACCGGGTCATTAGCCGTTTGCTTCACATCCTTGGCGGCTGCCAAGCGTGCTTTATAGATGGCGTTTGATTTCGGCGCCAACGCCAGGTAAGTCACGGCCTCTACCAAATGAACGTCACACTCTGGCATACCAAGAAACTGACAGGCTTGAAACACGTTGATTGCCACGTTCAGCGCGTTCGTATCCGCTAAGCCAATATCTTCACTGGCAAATCTCACTAATCGCCTAGCGATATACAGCGGATCTTCCCCGCCTTCCAACATCCGTGAAAGCCAGTAAATCGCCGCATCCACGTCACTATTCCGCATTGATTTATGCAATGCGGAAATAATGTTGTAGTGTTCTTCGCCATTTTTGTCGTAGAGTGAAAATTTTCTGGTAATCAACTGACTGAGGTCATCCATAGTGACGGTCGTTTCATTGCCCTGCTTATCGCCATTCAGAACAGCCATCTCTAACGTATTTAAGGCAGTTCTAGCATCGCCATCGGCAAAATTAGCAATGGCTTGAATTTCATCATCGCTAATCTTGATGGTTTGATTACCATAACCAGCCGGATTGCTGAGGGCGTTATTGAGCAAAGTGACAATGTCGTCTTGTTTTAATTCATGCAACACAAAAACTTTGCAACGGGAAAGCAGCGCCGAATTAATTTCAAACGAGGGATTCTCCGTGGTGGCACCAATTAAAGTAATGCTCCCCCTCTCAACGTAGGGTAAGAAAGCATCTTGCTGAGCCTTATTAAACCGGTGAATTTCGTCCACAAACACCATCGTTCGTTGACCCACTTCACGATCCAATTCAGCCTGTTTCATGATCTTCTTGATTTTACTAATACTGCTATCGACGGCACTAAAACTCAAAAAGCTGGAATGCGTCTTTTGCGCAATAATTTCGGCCAGTGTCGTTTTGCCGACACCTGGCGGACCCCAAAAAATCATGGATGAAACTTGATCAGTTTCGATAATTTCCCGTAAAATTTTGCCTTTGCCTAAAAGGTGCTGCTGACCAACAAATTGATCTAAATCCTTTGGCCGCACCCGACTAGCAAGTGGGACATTTTGTGATTGATTAGAAAAAAGTGATTCTTGATGCATAAGCAACTCCACCTGCCTTCATCTTCTAGTGATGAAACCATACACTTTAATTATACGCTTTGCATCAGAATCTACTTCATTTTCCTTCTATTATATTGTGATACATAATATACAACTTAAAATTTTGCTTTTGTTCAATCCTTTAATCTAGCCTAAATATGGCCCCACAACTTCGAATTCCGGCCATGGCACGTAAAAAACCACTCCGACAGAAACGTCGAAATGGCTTTTTTATGTTACATTCTGAAATCTACCGAGTTGTGTCACACATTTTCCCAAACGCGCTCAAACAAGCAAAGAGTTGCATATAAGGGCTCAAAGCAAAAATCCCCAAAGGTTCAGGGAATTTCCGCTTTGAGCCCTTATACTCCACTCTTTAAACGCTTGTTTTCACACTCTCTAGTGATTATGAACTTGTTGTGCAGCAACACTGCGATGTGCAGCAAACATTGGACGTAAGAAATGTACACCTAAACCTAATACCAAACCAACGACAGCTGGTACGACCCAGTCCATACCAAGGTTTGCGAATGGCAGAACACTTTGCTGGAATCCAGCAACAGCCTTACCAAATGCACTTTGGCTAACAACTGCTGGGAAAGCATCCACCATGTCGAAGAACGCTGGTACAGCAGTGAAAACAACAACGAACGCGTAAACCACGCCATCACGATGGAACAGTGGTGAGAAGACTGACAACAGGATCAGTACCATGGCAAATGGATACAGGAACATCAGCATTGGTGTTGACCATGAGATGATAGTATCCAACCCGAAGTTAGCGGTCAAGAACGATGCGGCACACATGAACCCGAGCCATTGACGGTAGCTAACGCGACTGAAGTGTTTGTGGAAATCTTGTGCGAAAGCTGCAACCAAACCGATGGCAGTGGTTAAACAAGTTACGGTCAGCAACGTTGCGAGCAGTGCGTGACCAAATGTCCCTAAGTAGTAAGTAACCAATTGGTTAAAGGCAACCCCACCATCTGCAGAAACTTTGTATTTACCTAAAGTCGTTGCACCTAAGAAAATCAAGCCAACGTAGATTACACCGATCATACTAGTAGCAAGGACCCCTGCACGAGCCGTAACTTTAGCGTTGCTCGACGGTGTTGTCTTGCCTAGTTGGTTAACGGCCGTAACAACGGTAACACCAAAGGCTAAACCAGCTAAAGCATCCATTGTGTTGTAACCTTGTAAGAAGCCGTTGAAGAATGATGCGTGTTGATATGCCGTGGTAGCAGCCATTTTGCTAACATTGCCCATTGGGTGAGCAAAACCCATAACGAAGACTGCGAAAAGCATCAGCAGAAAGACCGGGTTTAAAACTTTACCAACACTGGTCATAACGTTAGATTCCTTGTACGAAACAAGAAATGCTGTACCGAAGAAAAGAACTGAGAAGACTAACAAACCAACGTGTGCCCAGCTTGCAGGAAGCAGTGGCTGAACCCCAACTGAAAATGGGATCGTGGCTGTCCGAGGTGTCCCGAACAATGGTCCGATGGTGGCATGAATCATGACCATGAATACCAACGCGAATGCGGGACCAAGAGGACGGCCAATGTCATAAACACCCTTTGAGTGGGTAACGGCAACGGCAAGCACTGAAAGCATTGGTAGCAGCACTGCAGTAACTAAGAACCCAACGGTAGCCATGCCCCAGTGAGCACCGGCTAATTGCCCTAGGTGAATTGGGAAAATCAAGTTCCCAGCACCGAAGAAGAGCCCGAATAGCATTGAACTGACGACTAAGTATTGTTTAACTGATAACGGTTTTGGATTTAAATCTTTGACCTGTTCCATGATTGAAGACCTCCGTAATATGTGTATGATTGCTAAATAATTGAGAATTCATTTGATACTGACTAATCTGACTAATCTGATCTTCCACGGAAACCACCACCTTTATATGTTTGATACGCTATGTAAACTAAAAAGCACCCTCAGTTCACAACTTGTGTAAACTAAGGGTGCTTCTGCACTGTACCACCTTATTTTGTTATTTTATCGCTAAAATAACCTCTTCACGTACGGCCACAAGGACGATACGCTAACTCGATAATGGGAGTGCCCAACGTACGTTACTTAAATTCGGTACGTCGCTCAAAAGGGATGTTCGCTGTTCAACTCTGGCTTCCTCTCACCAAACGAAGCTCGCTTACAGGTGCTGAACGGTTACTTAACTTTCTCATAGCGTTTTGTAATTGATTTAACAAGTCCCATACTAATCACTTCGCATGAGAATGTCAACATCAAATTTTAATCTTTTTGTTACTGCATTATTATTTTACAGCTTTAATCCCGCTAAAACTGCGGTATTTTGGCCTCATAAGCCTCAATTTGATCTTCATACTGCATGGTAATAGCAATATCATCCAACCCATTAATAAATTTATGCTTCCAGAGTGGATCGATTTCAAAAGCAAAGGTGTGATCGTCGTACCGAACTTCTTGACTTGGCAGATCAACAGTAATTTTGGCATCGGCTGGAGCAGCCGCTAGAATCTCACGCTGATCACGAGGTAGTGTAATGGCCAGAAATCCATTTTTAGTACTGTTCATGTAGAAAATATCACTGAAGCCACCGGCAATAACGGCCTTGAAGCCATAGTCTTTCAGTGCCCATACCGCGTGTTCACGCGAAGAGCCGCAACCGAAGTTATCACCAGCAATTAAAATCTTCGCGCCCTGCCGCTCCGGCTTATTCAAGATGAAATCAGGATTAGGCTTACCACTTTTATCGTAACGCCAGTCGAAGAACAGGTGCTGCCCATACCCAACCTTCAAAATATTCTTCAAAAATTGCTTGGGAATCAACTGATCAGTATCAATGTTATCCTTCATGATCGGCACTGAAGGACTTGTAATCGTTGTAATGGGTGCCATTATGCCACGCCTACCTTTCTGATATCTACAAAATGACCATTGATGGCTGCCGCAGCAACCATTGCTGGACTTGCCAGATGAGTCCGTGAACCAGCACCTTGCCGACCCTCAAAATTTCGGTTGGAAGTTGACGCACAGTGAACACCTGCGGGAACTTGATCCGGGTTCATACCCAGGCAAGCTGAACAACCGGGCTCGCGCCAGTCACAGCCAGCCTCCTTGAAAATTTTATCAATGCCCTGTTTCTCGGCTGCTTCCTTGATAGTTCGCGAACCAGGAACAACCAATGCCGTTACTTGTGGTGCAATATGATGACCCTTCAATACTGAGGCCGCAATCTTCAAGTCTGATAGCCGACCATTAGTGCAGGAACCAAAGAAAGCAAACTCGATTGGAATTTCTGACGCCTTTTGCCCTGGTTTGAGGCCCACATAGTCGTATGCTTTCTGATCGTCAGCGTTTTTGATTTCTGGAAATGGTTGATCCACCGGTACCGCCATGCCGGGATTTGTCCCCCATGAAACGAATGGTGCTAGATCACTGACATCAAAGTCCACCACCCGGTCGAAGGCTGATTCATCATCCGTGTAATACTGTTTCCAATATTCAATGGCTTTATCCATATTCTTAGGTGCATATTTCCGGCCGGCCACGTAATCAAAAGTCGTTTGATCAGGTCGAATGGTACCGACTTTCGCGCCACCTTCAATGGCCATGTTGCTTAGTGTCATCCGCTCTTCCATGCTCATCCGTTCCACGGTATCACCGTAGAATTCGGCTGCGTAACCAGTCCCAAATGAGACGCCTTCACGGGCAATCAACCCCATAATGATGTCCTTGGCGTACACCCCCTTGGGCAACTGGCCGTGAATGTGAATCCCCATGGTCTTCGGTTTTGTTTGCCAAATGGTTTGGGTGGCTAAAACGTGTTCGACTTCCGAAGTCCCAATCCCAAACGCAATGGAACCAAAAGCCCCGTGAGTTGCAGTGTGTGAATCCCCACAAACGATAACCATGCCTGGCTGTGTTAGACCTAACTGAGGACCAATGACGTGAATAATGCCTTGATCTTCATCCCCCATACCTGCTAAGCGAACGCCGAATTCCTTGGCATTTTTACCTAAAGTGTCAATCTGCTTACGCGAAATTTCATCTTTAATGTTAAAAATGTCCTTCGTCGGTACGTTATGATCCATGGTTGCAAAGGTTTTATCAGTTCGGCGCACTTGCCGGTGATTTTCACGCAAGCCTTCAAAAGCTTGTGGTGAAGTCACCTCGTGAAGTAAGTGCAGATCAACGTAGATCAGTTGCGGGTCCCCAACCTTTCCCGTAATCACGTGCTGATTCCAAATTTTATCAAACATGGTCTGGCTCATATGAATGCCTGCTTTCCTTAATATAATTAATAATTGTCTCTGTCATCTCATCAGTAGTCGCGTGTCCGCCCAAATCAGGTGTCACAACGCCAGCCGTTACTGTCTGGTTAATCGCATCGCTGATTTCCTTCGCCATGTCGTCCCGGTTAAACGAGTGGGTAAGCATCATGGCAACTGAACGAATCATTGAAATTGGATCAGCAATGCCTTTACCAGCAATATCAGGTGCTGAACCGTGAATTGGTTCGTATAACGATGGTCCGTTAACACCACGACTCATGGATGGAATCGTTCCTAACGAACCGGTAGTCTGAGCGGCTTCATCACTGAGAATATCACCAAAGAGATTTTCAGTCAGGATCACATCAAATTGGCTTGGTGAAGCAATGATTTTCATGGAAGCAGCGTCTACGTAACTAGTATCGTAGGTCACTTCTGGATAGTCAGTTGCAATTTCAGCGACGATTTTCCGCCACAATTTACTGGTATCCAGCACGTTGGCTTTATCAACCAATGTCACGTGCTTACGCCGCTTCATGGCCATGTCGAAAGCCACCCGGGTAATCCGTTCGATTTCTTCGTTGGTGTAACGCATGGTGTCCAAGGCATAGTCCGCAGTCGTTTCACGGGGAGTCCCGAAGTAAATTCCGCTGGTTAATTCACGAACGATAACAAAATCCACTGGTTCCGTATTTTTAAGTGGTGAATACTGCTGCATCGCGGTACTGATTTCAGTTGGTCGAATGTTTGCGAACAAATTTAGTGCTTTGCGGATTGCCAATAGTCCTTGCTCTGGTGTCTTTGATGCACCGTCCCATTTAGGACCGCCAATGGCTGCCAGTAAAACCGCATCGCTTTGCTGAGCGGTCTTAAGTGTCTCAGCAGGTAGTGGTTCTCCCGTCTGATCGATTCCGGCACCGCCAAAGGGCATCTCGTGAAGCTCATAATCAAAATTCTGATCTTCACTAACTGCGGCTAATACTTTTAAGCCCGCCGCCATGATTTCCGGACCGATATAATCACCAGCAAGTACTGTAATATTGGCTGTCATTATGCGCTCACCTCACTAAATTTGTTCATAATCACTCGAAGATCATTTTCTGAAACGATATCGGTATGATCAGCCTTATCTTTAAAGTGTGGGAAAATAACTTTCATATCATCACGGTTGACATGATAGCCCATCTCATTCAGCTTAGTCATCACGGCATGTGACCCTGAAAGTTTCCCAAGTGGCAAGGTCGTCTTGTGGGCACCGACACATTCTGGCGTGAGAATTTCATAGGTTTGTGGATTCTTCAGCATCCCATCTTGGTGAATCCCAGATTCGTGTGCGAAGGCGTTGGCACCAACCACGGCTTTGTTATGCGGTACCGGCATCTTAGCAAATTTGCTGATCATATCGCTGGTACGCTTAGTTTCCTTCATATTGATGTTGTTCGTGGCATCATAGTAATCCTTGCGAACATACATCGCTGCAGCAACTTCTTCTAGTGCCGCGTTACCGGCACGTTCACCGATACCGTTGATGGTGCCTTCGATTCGGGTCGCACCGTTTTCAATGGAAGCAAGGCTGTTAGCAACCGCCATGCCAAGGTCATCATGGCAGTGAACTGAGAAGGTGTACTTGTCAAAGTTGGTCACGTTTTCGCGAAGGTTCTTAAAGAGTGCGGCGAATTCAGCGGGGTTGGTATACCCTACCGTATCCGGAATATTGATGACAGTAGCACCAGCTGCCGTTGCGGCGTTAATGGCTTCAACCAAGAAATCGGGTTCGGTTCGCGTGGCATCTTCTGGTGAAAATTCCACGATATCAAAGAACTGATGGGCGTATGAGACGCAATCGGTAATGGTATCAATCACTTGTTGCTTAGACATATGTAGTTTTGAATCACGGTGAATCGGACTGGTTGCGATGAAGACGTGGACTTGTTTATGTGCAGCGTCTGCAGTGGCTTTTACACAGGCGTCAATATCACCTTTTCGGGCCCGCGCTAGGCCAGTAACGCAGGTCTGCTTCACGGCTCGCGACACTGCTTGAACCGCCTCGAAGTCACCCTTAGAAGCCACTGGAAAACCTGCTTCAATCACATCAACGCCCCAAGCTTCGAGCTGTTTAGCAATCGCTACTTTTTCATCAATGCTGAAGTTAACCCCAATCGTCTGTTCACCGTCACGAAGCGTCGTATCGAAAAACTGAATCTGTTTAGTCATAATAATCATCCCTTCAAATTTGATTGTTAACCAAAAACAACACCCCATTCGCACTGAATGGGGTGTTGTTTCGACAAGCCCCATTCCATAACGCAAATAGGACTTGACGTGTTACATTGTCAAATCCTAGGTCATAATAATAAGGCTAATAAAGAGGTAGCAAGTGTTGAGTTGTTATTGAATTGAACAGTCATCAGATGTACCTCCTTATCTTTCGTCGTTTTTAGTATGCTCACAGACTAGCATATCAAATGAGAACTGACAAACCGTTTTCTAATATTCCTGAAAATATGTTAGTCCAGTTACAAGCTTGCACCCTATTATTATCGTTTTCATAGAATAACATTATTTTCCAATATTCTTTTTTCACAGAAATATATTCCCTAATAGCCCATATAAAATTAGAATATAAAGACATCTCAGCTAATTTGTCATGACGAACTAGATCAAATATGCTATACTACTTAAGAAATTATGAATTTGTTATAACGAAAGGAACCATTTGAGCTTATGAACGAAATCAAATCACAGCGTCAAATCATCCAGGTTGGTAACTCATTGGCAATTACGATCCCCGCAAACATTGCCCGCAAACTAGAAGTTCAAAAGGGAGATGACATCGACGTCTCTTTCCGTAATAACGTGCAGCTCGATGCTCACTTTTTCCAAAGTTTGGAAACGGTCATCGATCAGTTTGAAGGCATATTGGATCAAATACAGGGGGACATGTAATGCGTTATTTAACAGCAGACGAATTAGTTGCTATTAATAGTCGTTTAGCCATCAGAGCTGGCAAGCAACCCGGTATCAAAAACGCTGACCAATTGGATAAAGTCATTGCGGTACCACAATCTAATGCTTATGATCAAAATTTACACGAGATGGTCGCCAATAAAACGGGATTTTTACTAGATGCCATCATTTCCGGTAAACCATTCGTCAATATGAATTTGCAAACTGCAGCGATTGCGGTCGCTGCTTTAGCCGATTTAAACGATTATGAACTGACTTTCACCGATGATGAACTGGTCGCTCTTGTGAACCGCGACAATAACAAAGAGGTTGAAGCAACGGAACTATTTACTATCTTCAATAATCATTTGAAGCAAAAATAAGCGTTATCCCAATTTTCTTCGGGACAACGCTTTTTTAATTTAATTTAACAGCCTTAACTCTGTGGAATCTTTAACTGTCTCAAATCCTGCACAAAGTGTTCTTCATCTGGCGTGAAAACGTACCCTTGCCGTGTCACGATTGAGACGTTGAAACGCTCAGCTACCGGATCCAGCACCTTTAAGCAGGCTAATTCTTCTTCATCACTGGAACTAACCACGTCACGAGCTAACAGACTGATGCCCAAATTTTCTTTGACTAAACTGGTAATCCAGGAAATATCTGGCGTCTTATAAATAACAGGCGGATTAACCCCCGCAAACTGGCAATATGCTTTAAAAGCCGCTGGGTGAACAAACTTGCGGTTTAACATGATAAACTCTTCATCCGCTAGTTCTTTAAAAAATACACTTCCTCGATTAGCTAATCGGTGCTGCCGACTAACGACGACTACGAATGGCCGACTGCCAATGTGAATCACGTTTAGTGAAGGATCATGCAGCGGCAGTACTGAAGCCAGCAAAGCAATATCAGTTTCACCATTTTTCACCGAATTAAGTAAGCCGCCAGAACCGGTTTCGACAACATCCAAGCGTTGCAGCAGACCATCTTTCAACAGTTGACCAGCTAGTGAGGGAAAGTACAGTGAACCAATAATCGGCGGTAAGCCAAACCGGATCCGGGATAACTTAGCGTTTTCAATCTCTTGATGAGCTAAATTTAAGCTAGCGGTGATTGAACTCGCTTTTTCATACAATAATAAGCCGGACCGCGTGATTTCGGTTCGACTGTGCGCCCGGTCCACGTGGACTAATTCATCTTCGAATTCTCGTTCCAGTCGCTTCACTGCTTGCGTGACGGTTGGCTGAGAAACGTTAAACGCCTTTGCAACGGCAGTAAAGTTTCGCTTTTCAACTAAGGCTTTAAAATAAGCTAGGTCTTTGGTGTTCATCCGCAAATCTCCTCAGATTAAATCATTCACCATAGCTTATCACAAATTAAAAAGTTGTGCCCACTTCACTAGTAGGTACAACTTTTTTATTATATTCTAAATTTTTACCACATACCAAGCACTTTCATCCAGATAGAACCAATACCACCCCAAACGACGAGGTAGACCAAACCTAGAATAAAGTTTAGACGCCACCAGTCGCTTTGCTTGTTGTACCCAGCACCGAAAATTGCTGAAGCAGGACCGTTAGCATATTGTGTCGTTGAACCGAAGATTGCACCGGTAAAGCCGAGAATCATTGCAGCAAAGGTTGCTGGTGCACCAGCTGAAATAGCAACGGCCAGCAAAGCACCGTACATTGCCGTAACGTGCGCAGTTCCTGATGCAAACAGGTAATGACTGTAGAAGTAGAACAGAACCAATACCACAAGAACGATTTCCCAGCTCATACCGTGAAGACTGGTACCCAAAGCTTTTGATAACCAAGGAATAAAGCCTAAAAGGTTTAATTCATTGGCCATGAAAATCAGGATTGAGAACCAAATGATGGTATTCCATGCGCCAGTTTCATTCAAAACATCCTTCACGCTTAAAACACCGGTCAACAGCAATAATCCAACGGCTAAGAAAGCAACCGTGGATGCTTCCAAACCAATAAAGCTAGAAACCATCCAAAGAACTAAGGCGAGCACGAAAACCGCTGCCATAATCTTTTCGGGTAAACTCATCTTACCCATTTCAGCTAACTGCTTGTCAGCCCATTCCTTAGCGTTCGGAGTTTCCTTGATTTCAGGCGGATACATTTTGTAGATCAGCCATGGAACTAGGATTAAGCAAATAATACCAGGAACAAGTGCCGCAATAAACCAACCCATCCACGAAATCTGAACGTGCATGCCTTTAGCTAAAGCAACGGCAACCAAGTTAGGTGCCATGGCGGTCATAAACATCCCAGAAGTAATAATGTTGCCGTGGAATTCAGTGAACATTAAGTACGAACCAATCTTGCTTTGGGTACCGTCTTTAGGAGTTGACCCAAACGATTCGGACAAAGACTCGATGATGGGCATAACGATCCCACCAGCACGAGCTGTGTTACTTGGTGTAGCTGGAGAAGTGACCAGATCAACACCAAGTAAAGCATACGATAATCCCAGTGTTCGTTTACCAAATAGGCGAACGAAAATCATCGCGATGCGACGACCAAGTCCGGTATTAATAAATCCGCGTGACAGGAAGTAAGCCATCCCAATCATCCAAACGGTATCATTACCAAAACCTGCAGTGGCGTCTTCCATCTTGACAACGCCAAGTAAAACAGAAATTGTCATTCCAATAAGTGCTACCCCAGCGATGGGCAGGGGTTGAGTAATACAGCCAAGAATCGTGGCAACGAAGATGGCTAACATGTGCCAAGCAACCAGCGAAACACCAGCTGGTTTAATCGGTGCTAGAAACCAGATGATTAAACCGACAATAATCGGCAAAATAAATTTCTTATAATTAATTTTATTAAGTGTCATTTTAGATGTTCTCCTAAATAAAGGGCATTATTTTTCATTAATGTAGTTGAAGACTTGTTCGCCGGCTTGACGACCAAAAATAACAGTTTCAGCAATTGAGTTACCGCCGATTCGGTTATTACCGTGAAGACCACCAACAATTTCGCCAGCAGCGTAGAGACCCTTGATAGCTTGGCCATCTTCATTGAGTACTTCAGTTTTATGGTTGATTGCAATACCACCCATGGTGTAGTGAACAGCTGGTGCAATGTGAATGGCGAAGAATGGTGCTGTCGAAATATCGCGATCCATCCCAGTAGTTCGACCGAACGCTGAATCATTTTGATCTGCAACGGCAGTATTCCAGTCGCTGACCGTTTGCTTCAATGTTTCAGCATCGAAGCCCAGCTGACTTGCCAAATCATCCAATGACTGACCGGTGTGAACCAAACCGATTGAATCATAAAATTCAACGGCTTTAGCACGGTCACGAATGCCTTGGTCAAAAATCAAATAAGCGCCGTTTTCATTCAGTTCATCGATTGCAGCAGTGACGTTCTTCCGGGTATCCAGTTCGTTAACAAACCGGTCCCCATGCTTATTCACTAAGATTGCACCTTCACCACGAACAGCTTCACCGATCAAATAAGCGTGTGGCGTGTCTTGTTGAACCGTTGGGTGAACTTGAACTTGATCCATATCGACTAATTTGGCGCCTAATGACTGAGCAAGCTTAATGCCATCGCCAGTTGCACCAGGTTGGTTGGTCGTCTTCATGCCCTTTAAATCAGGACGATACTTTGTCAGCATGTCTTGGTTAGCACCAAAACCGCCGGCAGCCAGAATAACTGCATCCGCCGTCAACGGACCGCTTTGCTTCCCAGTTGTGGCACGCACACCGGTGACTTTGCCCTCTTCGTCAGTGGTTAATTCAGTCACCTTAAGACCGGCAAATAGCGGAATATGCGCCTTTTGAACTTGTCTCAACAGTTCAGTCACTAGGAAACCACCGATTGCGGCCAATGAATGAGGTCGGTGAGTCCGCATCTTGCTCATGCCACCAGTAATCGTGATTTCATCTAATTGAATATCATGATCTGCTAACCAGTCAATTGCTAAAGCAGCGTGTTCACTGAAGTATTTCAATAATTCAGTGTTGTTTTGGCCACCGCCACCCTTTAAGGTTTCATCGTAGAATTCCTGGAAACTGTCCACCACGTGATGTTTTAACTGGACGTTAGTTTCAGCCGCATTCATCCCTGATGAAGCTCGGTTGGTGTTACCACCCAATTTATCCATTTTTTCAAGGATAACGGGTTTTAGTCCTAACTCGTGTGCCTGAATGGCAGCCGTCATCCCAGCTGCACCTGAACCAATCACAATCACGTCATAATGCTTGCGCAACTTCGTGAGTGAGGTCGGTTGAAAATGAAATTTTTCAGCCATTTTTATGCTGCTACTGATAACTTATAAAAAGTTATAGATTATTCTTGCTTCTCCCTATCCTGCCTCGCACAAAGCTCACTAGTACAGTTGATATGATAGTCCACAAGCGTTAATTCCCGGCTAGCCACCGGTACATCCTTTGAAGTCTATTTTAGTAGGCTAATTCAAAGTTTTCAGTATCCCTGATATTCAGGGCCGCATTAATATCTCGATCTTCGGTATAATTACAGTTCTGACATTCATACACCCGATCTTTTAATTTCAAATCAACTTTCTTATGGCCACATTGGTGACACAATTTTGAAGTCGGTTCAAAACGGTGGGTCAGATGTACGGGAATGCCTAACTGTTGGCATTTAGAAACTAATTTGATTCTAAAATTATAGAACCCCTGGTAACTAACTGCTTTGGCTAAATGCCGATTTTTCATCATACCTCTAACATTCAGGTCTTCTAAGGCTACCCACTGTGGCTTGGTTCTCACCACAGCAGCGATAATCTTATTTTGATAATCCGACTGAATGTTGGTTAACCGTTGATATAAGCATTGCACTTCCCGCTGAGTTTTAGCTAGATTAAAATCAGTAGCAGATTTCCCTTCTTTCTGTCTTCTAGCTTTCAGTGCTTGATACTGACGGGACATTTTTCTTTGCAGTCTGCGCAGACGTTTCCTGATGTGCCTTACCTGACTGCTTTTATTCTGATTAGGATACAAAGTACCATCATTTAAAATGGCAAATTCTTTTAAACCAAGGTCGATGCCGATAGGTTCACCGGTTAATGCTAGTTTTGGTAATTCAGCCTGTTCCACTAAACAGGTCAGGTAATAACGACCAGCTTTGAATTTAATCCGACCCTGTTTGATAACGAAGTGTTCTGAGTCTGTAGGAATGTAGCCAAACTCTTTCAAACGTACCCAGCCAAGCTTGGGTAACTTGATCCGGTGACGCTGACAGGCAATGATTTGCGTTTTACCGTTCTTAACAAAGTAGTAACTACCTTGGCCCCGTTTAAACGAGCGCCAATGTGGGAAACCGCTCAGTTTCTTAAAGAACCGTTTCATAGCCGTGTCAGCATCAATGAAGGCCTGTTTAACTGATTTAGCATATAAATCCTTGATCCATAAATCATCAGGATTAGCTTCTAGATACTCATGGTTAAACCACTTACTAAAGGCGTAAGCGTTTAAGTAGCAATAACCCATTTCATAACGCTGCCGGTTGATATCCAAAAACAGGTTATAGGCCCAACGACTGCCACCAATATGACAATCAATCAGCCAAGCTTGTTTTTCAGTCGGCTTAATTTCAACTTTATAGGTGAGTAACATCAGTGCTTCCGCCTTATTGAATTTAATCACCAAGGTGAGGTGTCCCTCATATTATACGGGATAGCTTTAGCCCAAAAAGCCTTTTAATGAAATTCATATAAATCACTACTTATAAGCTATCAGTTAATCGGAAAATTAAACGCCTAACTTTAACCTTGTGATATCTTCTACTAGGCTTATAAGCATACGCAATAGTATAGAAGCAACACTTTACAAAGATTGATATCCTTTTACAACAAAATAGTTACTGTTCATACCTCCTGTTCTTAATTGATTGTGTTGTTAAGTTTACTTTTGATCAATGTTAGTCATGTTGATTGGCACAACCCACTTATCATACTCTTCTTCTGTCAATAAGCCTGACTTCAAAGCGGCTTCTTTCAAAAGGGTGCCTTCTTTTAAGGCTTCTTGTGCAATCGTAGCACTTTCGTGGTAACCGATATGTGGTGACAATGCCGTAACCGTCATCAGTGAGCGGTCAACCAATTCTTCCATCCGTTCTGAGTTGACAGTTAAACCATGGATCATCTTGTCGGCAAAACCACGCATGGTTCCTGCAAGTAATTCGGCTGATTCAAGGAATGCAGAAATCAGAACTGGTTTGTAAACGTTCATTTCGAAGTTACCTTGGCTTGATGCTAAATCAACGACCACATCGTTACCCATTACTCGAACAGCTGCCATGGTGATGGCTTCAGCTTGAGTTGGGTTAACCTTCCCAGGCATGATTGAAGAACCGGGTTCGTTAGCTGGAATGTTCAATTCACCGTAACCGGCACGTGGACCTGAAGCCAAGAAACGCACATCGTTAGCAATCTTCATCAGATCAGCAGCAAGCGTCTTGATGGCCCCATGGACAACGTTTAAGCCAGAGTGGTGAGCCAAACCATAGAATTTGTTGGTATCAGCAGTGAAGTGAAGGCCGTATACTTCGCCCATCTTGTCAGCAATAATGCCGGCAAAACCAGGTGCAGCGTTCAAACCAGTTCCGACTGCGGTACCACCCATTGCTAATTCGCTAAGGGTTTTACCTAAAGTTTGCAGGTAGTCTAAATCATGTTCTAATGCGCTGACCCAACCAGAAACTTCTTGGCCAAAAGTTAATGGAGTCGCATCTTGCAGGTGGGTCCGGCCAATTTTAACCGTCTTCCAGTATTTTTCTTGTTTAACTTTTAATTCATCGATTAAGTGCTGGGTTGATTCTTCCAAGCTGCTAACAGCCTTTGCAGCGGTGATGTTCATGGCTGTTGGGAAGATATCGTTTGAGCTTTGACCCTTGTTAACATCATCATTGGGTAAAATTTCAATCTCAGCGTTAAGCTTAGCTGCTTGGTGAGCTACCACTTCGTTAACGTTCATGTTGGTTTGAGTACCTGAACCCGTTTGATAAACCACCAGTGGAAAGTCCTTACGTAAATCCTCGTCATCAAGTGCTAATAACGTATCAATCGCTTCAACGATCAAGTCTGCCTTTGCACCGTCAATGTTCTTTAACTCTTTATTAGCAGTGGCTGCGGCTTTTTTAATCTGTAATAGCGCCTTGATAATTTCAAGTGGCATCTTTTCGCCAGTTGGGAAGTTATTACGACTTCTTTCAGTTTGCGCACCCCAGAGTGCGGTGGAAGGGATCTTAACTTCGCCAATCGTATCTGATTCAATTCTGTAGTCTGCCATATTTTTGACCTCCATTGATTTTGTGACGGAATATATAAGTAATAGCAATTATCATTTCGTGATATTATTCACTAACGTATTTAGAATAATAACTGATACCTGTTATAGTCAAACATTCATAACGTTATTACAATTTATTATGAGGTTGATATATTGGCATTTAAAGGGATAATTTGGTCGTTTTACATTTTTTTACAATTCAAATGAATTTTATTAATGCTAGTTTGCATTTTCACACGAACTATTTGAAAACGATTTCAGAAATATTCAACTTTAATTTTGCAGACAATTTAATCAGGTTTGTATGATTATCGCTCCTTTTATAGTAAAATTAATCTCTAATTAGATTCGCTTTGGGGTACATCATTTTAGGAGGGGAAATTTTGTTCCGCTTTAAACACTTACTACTCAGCTTTTTGATTGTCTTTGCCGGTTGTTGGTTAACGGCTTGCGGTAATCAAAAAAGACAAACTCAACCTATCAATAAACTGGCACTGGTTAAATCAGGCCAGACTGATCAACCACGTATTTGGTATCATTTTTCCCAATCTCATAGTCACGTAACAGCTAAAGATTCAGTTAACGCCCTGTTTGTCCTTAAAAAAGGCAAAGTAACCACCTATATGCTGCCAACGGGCAAAGATAAGGTAACGCTCAACCGGTTATCTCACATGTCCACGTCAGCGCAAATCAACTGGGCGAAGAATCAGGACAAACAAGCTTTTCGTGCGGGTGTTGCCACACAACAAGATAAAGTTGCTAGCAGCATTGCTGGTATTAAATCCGACTTGAAGCGTCTGCAAAAATCAAATAGTGACCCATCACAGGTTAAAGCCTTACAGCAATATTTAAAGATTAATGAAGCAATTCATGACAATCCGAGCAAGTATGCCGCACCAGTCGCCTACCCACTGACGGCGGTCCAACAGTCCCATGGTGAACAATTCGGGCTGAAACTCTACCCGGTAAAAACGGTTCAGTACGGCGATGCTAACGTCATCATGGCCAGTGAACTTTCACTATCCAACTACACTTTCGATAAACGTATTCAGCCTCAAAAAATCGACGGCCATTATTATGGTGGCTATAGCTCTGCCATTAATGATAACCACTACCTGATCCTGACGCAGGTCACCAAACAGACCCGAATTGTTTATGATAAACAAAAAACAACGGGTGTTTCTAAACCGGTGACGGCAGAATAGAGAACAACTCTGATGACACAATCTAAAAAATAGACGCTATTCCGTTTTATCGGAATAACGTCTATTTTTACTTCTGCTGACTCTCATTCAAGATAGTCGCTTTACCATCCTTGATGGACAAAATCACTGGCCCACTCTTCGACTTCTTTACTTGGAGTGTATAACTCCCCTTCAAGGATTTATCTATTGACTGAGACATTTTCAAATAATTATCGGACATCGTCTTGATATTCTTAGCATTTGTTTTAGGGTACTGCCACATTGTGGTAACTGCTTTAATGTACTTTGCGTTCGTTGGCGTAACCGTATACGTCTTGGAATCCTGATCAAAACTGACGTCACCAACATTCTTACTGTATGACTTTTGTAACTGCTGCAAAACGTTTTGCTCATTTTTATGCAGTTGCGCAATTGACGCAGATTCTGAACTCTTTTGAGCAAAATATTGATTAGAATTAACATTCGCCTTTTGTGAAGTCGTCTGCGTCTGTTTTGGCTTCACCCAGCCATTTTTATAAACGTAGCCAAAACTAAATAGTAAACCAATCACACTGATAATCGTCAAAAAACGTGTCGTGCCTACTAGCCCATTATAGTGAGCTGCATACCACCACGATAATCCCCCCATAACAGTCATCATACCAAATATAAATACTAGAATGATCCCCATCTAGATTACCCCCCTAATTATAATATCGAAGCTTTGAACTAATTGTCTTCAATTCTCTTTATTACCTGTCTATTATAAGCCTTTTATCCTATAGAAGACTAGGGGTGAACAAGGATTCAAAGGATAAGTGTTACGACCCGTAATTATCCATGAATTCAGCTACATCAGTCAAACCGATAGCGTTCACTGCTTGTTATTCTTTCCACTTCATTTTTAACTCAACTTCATCCGTATCTGGGTTCACAGACCGATCTTTGATTCCAAAATCATGATTCTGATAGAAACGAACTGCTTTACTATTTTTTTCATAAACACTCAAACGAATTTGCTTATAGTCTGACTTCAGTGCGAACAGCAACAAGCTACCAATCCCCTCGTCACGGTATCCGGGTTTGACGAACATACCAGCTAGATAGTGCGTCTTCATCACCGCAAACCCCACGATCTGCTCATCTTGCAATACAACGTAAACCGTTGCTTTTTCGAATTGCTTTGAAACTTCAGAGGTTTGATCCTGCCAATATGTTGCAGCAATAAACGGGTGAGAATCTAAATTTCCTGCGAGCCAAATGGCCATAAGCACCTTCTCATTTGCTTCCGTCAAGTTCGATAGTTTTTCAACTTTCACTTTTGACCCTCTCTTCTCTTTTTCTCTTTGACACAACTTTTAAGGTACGCTGCTCCGAGTTAAATGGCAAGGCTTAGGGGTATTAATCGTCCAGCTTCAAATTTTATTGTTTTAATCTTAATTTAATATTGAACTCATTTGTTTTTAATGTTATAGTAACTGCAATTCAACAAAAGGCATACGCAATCAACTTTAGCTTTCAGCATGATGTCTTTTGAATCTAGGAGGTGACGTTGCTGTTTTAAGATTCCGTACATATGTATCATCAGGACTAAATGGAGGACATGCGTATGAAAGAAACTACTGTAAAACGATGATGGTAGCAGGTTCGCAAGCGAGTTTTGCTCATCAAGCAATCGCCATCCTGTCGACCGTAATCAAGACATCTGAACGAACGATAGAAGTGCAAATTCCATTCTCTTAAGTTTAGATCTTTCATGTTAGACAATGAACCGCGTTGACTGTTATATTCAGTCAGCGCGGTTTTGTGTTATCTTAAACTCATAGGAATTTTATGGAAGGCGTGAACCCCAAATGATTCAAAAACAATATTATGGCTTAGGCACTGCTATCACCCTCTCAGTGAACGAACCAGCAACAACCGCTGATTTGGATGCAGGTAATGACCTCATCAAACACTATGAAGATATTTTAACGGTTAATCGTCCCGTTTCAGAAGTGATGTCCGTAAACCACGCAGCTGGTCAAGAACCCGTTCAAGTATCGGATATCACCTATCAATTAATCAAGCGTGCTGTGGAAGTCAGTCAATGGCACTTAGGCTTTAACACCGCTATTGGACCCCTGGTAAAGTTATGGAAAATTGGGTTTGATGGTGCTAACTTACCAGCCGATGCTGATATTAAACAACGTCTTGAGCTGATTGATCCAGCTGATATTCAACTAGATGATCACGATCGAACCGTTTTTCTCACCAAACCTGGAATGGAAATTGACCTTGGCGCCATCGCTAAAGGCTACATTGCCGATGCTGTCAAAATATTATGGCTTTCCCGAGGTGTCAAAAGCGGCATCATCGACCTTGGCGGTAACATTTTACTAGTAGGTGATAGTACTCATACTAACGGCTTATGGCGCATCGGTGTCCAAAACCCGTTGAAACAGCGTCATGTGGCTCTTGGTGTCCTTACCACAACTGCTAAATCAATCGTCACTTCCGGCATTTACGAACGTTACCTCGTGATTAACGGTCATAATTACCACCATATGTTTGATTCTAAAACGGGTTACCCGATTCAAAACGACTTGGAAAGTGTCACCATCGTTAGCGATTTGTCCATTGATGGCGATATTTGGACCACTGAAGCCTTCTATCAAGATATCGATAAAGGCATCCCGTTAATTGAAAAACAGCCGGGACTGGACGCTATCTTTGTCACTCGTGACTTCAAGGTAGCCATCACATCCGGCTTGAAAGACCGCTTTGCATTAACGGACAATCAATACCAGATTATTTAGTGAAATAACGTGCCTACCAGTATTCTTACTGATAAGCACGTTATTTTAATACTACTTACTCAATCTATTCATCTGTGGCTGAATCACCGTTGACCAGATACTCTTTAACAACACATAAGCAATCACTGAACCAACCAGCGCACTAAGAAAGAAACTTGGTACAAATAGCCAAAGCGCACCCTTCGCTCCTAATAGCAGTGCCGCAATTGGGTAAGCGACAATTGCACCTATGATGCCAGTCCCAATCAATTCACCAAACACCGCCGCAATCAGCCGCTTGGTATATCTGAATAGTAAACCACTTAAAAAAGCACCAAACATGCTACCAGGAAAGGCTAAAATCGTACCAGTACCCAGTAAATTACGAATCAGGGACGTTAAAAATGCCTGTGTCATTGCCCACCAAGGTCCTAACAAGGCCCCAGATACAACGTTGATTAAGTGTTGCATTGGCGCAACTTTTGCTACACCTACTGTAAATTCAAACAAACTGCCACCGATTACACCTAATGCCACAAGAATCGAAGTTAGGGTTAAATAATAAACTCTCTTAGTCATCGTGCTCGTTCCTTTCCATCCTTCTCCATAGTAAGTCACTCAATTAATCCGTCATCAACGGGTACTTTTTGGTAGCCAAACCTGTCAGATAAACACCTAATCCCAACACTAACAGCAAGAAGAAGGTCGTCCCCAAGAAGAAGTCCAACTTCTGCAGCCACGAATAACCAACAACGCCGATCAGCCACCAAAGAAAGTTTAGCGGCAACGAGAGACGTTGGTGCATCAAGAAGACGCTGACAAATAAAATGGCAAATAACGGTGTGAACACCGCCCCAATAGCGTATAAAAAGTTCTGATAGTACGCCATTGAAACAAACAGCGCAATCAGTAAACCTAATACCGTGACACCTATAGCAACCAAATTAACCGCCTTCGTCTTTATCAAGTTAGCGATATTGGTAGCCGCCGAATAGGCATCCATAAAGGTCGTGGTTACCGTTGAAAAAACAATCACCAGCAAGGCAATCATTCCCATGCTGGAATGTGAAAGCACCGTCGTAAAATCAGATTGGCCGGTCAAAATCACCGTAAATAGTCCCAGTGAAAACATCGCCACACTGGCAATAAAGTAGCCGCTCACGCTGGCCATACTCGTGCGAAACGGTCGGTCAGTATGCTGAGTATAATCGCCAATCAGCGGTAACCAGGAAAGTGCCATGGTCACGTTAAGTTCAACCGCACTGCCAAAACTTAATGGTGCTAAATTGGCACTATTTTGCAAGCGGCCTTCCTTAATAATGGTCCACAGCATCAGCACCATACCAATGGCTAGTAGAACGACGATGACGTTATTCACCTTGAAAAGCCAGTCGTGATCCATTAATAACCAAACCACGATCAATACTGCCACGATGAGTGACATCACTAACACTGATCGATAATTGAACAATGCCTTTGACAGCCCGTTCATCGCCTGCTGAGCATTGACGATCATCACCGCCGTCCACCCTAGCAACTGCAGTGCATTTAACATTGAAAACAGCCAAACACCTTGCTGGCCAAAAACGGTTTTAGTCGCTTGAATCGCCGTTTTGTTCTGCTGAGCTGACAAATAACCCGCTGGCAGCAGAAAAACAAAACAGCCAATCACGTGCCCAATTAAAATCGCCAGCAAACCGCTCTTCCACCCTAATGGTGCAATAAGTGTACCAGTCACAATCTCAGCAATTGATATCGCCGCACCCATCCAGAGCAGAAACAGACCGCTTGGTTTCGTATTTCCCATTAAAAACCCTTCTTCCAATTAAAAAGGTCTTTCAGCCGCAGTTAGTTCCGCGCACTGAAAGACCATCATTAATTTTTTGATGTTCACGTACACTTTCCTTCGCAAGTATTAACTATACAGGTTCGAAGGGACTAGATTCATCTATCTCAGCCACATGGCGCCCCTAGTGCATTTAATTTTCAGTTATTATTTTAACATACTTCTAGTCAGTCTGGGTTAATGGTAAAGCGTAATTATTACAGTTTAATTAAATCAAGTCTAAATAGTGGCAATTTTCCCTTATTATTGGTAAGTTATTACCATTGTTGTGACGGAATAAATACTACTAACACCATTGACCTGGCAGTTACTTAATGAGTTTGTTGCACTAACATCACTAAGTCATTGGAGGAAATATGGCAAAAAAATCAAAGATTGCAAAGTATAACAAGCAGCGTGAACTCATCGCGAAATATGCCACTATTCGGCGTGAACTAAAGGCTCAAGGCGATTATGAAGCTTTGGCTCGCTTACCAAAGGATTCTAACCCTAATCGGCTACGTAACCGGGACGGGTTAGACGGTCGGCCACGTGGCTACATGCGTAAGTTCAATATGTCCCGTTTGAATTTCCGGAAATACGCTCACCTTGGTCAAATTCCTGGTGTCCGTAAGGCTTCTTGGTAAAGTTATAAGGAGATCACTCATGGAAAAAAATGATATGGCTAGCGCTTACCGGCGACTTAAGAGTCCCAGTTTAAAAACGCGTAAACGGGCGATGAAAATCATCCGTGATGCTAAGCGTAATGCCGCTAATACGAAAAAGTAATGGTTAAACATAAAATCCCCTTAGAATTGAAAGCTGACTTCATCAGCCAAATTCTAAGGGGATTTTTTTCATTAGATTAACTTGTCAATACTTTAAAGTGAATAAGGCTACGATCATCAAATGAGCGGTTGCCAGACACAATACCCTTAGTTGACCGGTACTCATGGCTGCAAGTGGGATCATTTTGCAAAACCTCTCGTAGACCCGCTTCCGACTCAGCCAAATTAACCGCCGCTTTGGGATAACCGTCACTAGCTAACACGATTTCGTGCTCCCCACTTGATAGTGGATAGACCTTCAACAGTGAATCTGGGATGGGTTGTCCGTTAAAAATCGCATAGCCCCACTCACTATCAGTCGCATTAGCAAATTGAGTAGCCTTTAAAATCCACGGCAAAATAGCTTTGCGACCGGGGTCCGACTGCTTATCATCAGGTGACAGCCGCAGGATCAAACTGCGCATATTCGATAAAACTAAATCACTGGGTTTGGGGTTGGTGAGTAATTGACTGTCTAAATTGATTTGCGCATCACCAACCTGCCACAGTTCATTACGAAAGCGTGAATAAACCACGGCAACGGCTTGTAACCCCTGGCTATCACGGTCAACTGGGAAGTCAATTTTTTGATAGAAAGCAGCGAATGCTTGATTCACTTGTTTTATCAGCATTGATAACGTCGCGTCTTTAGGCAGTCGCTCCAAAATACTTGCAATCATGGTAGATGCTAGTTTCCCAGTCGTTTTACCCTGATATTGAAAATTAGATTTACTGGTAACACCGTCAACGATGGCAATAAAATCCGACGTGTTCACGATGGTATCTTCACATTTTTCATCGTTCACTTTTCCTTGAATAAACGCTTCTAAAACTTGAACTGATACCAAATTATCGCCTCCACCAATAGGTTCTGTGACTATCATAGCGACAATGGGATTGGTTTGTAAAATATTGTGGTTGGGCTTTATCACTTTTCTCCGGCCAAATAACACCTAAAAACGCCATTCCGATAAAAACTATCGAAATGACGCTCTTGGGTATTATATTCTATAACCTAGCCGAGTTGCTTTACACTTGCTTCTTTCTTATCAGCATCATACATATACTGACGGGTCATTGGTAAGCCCGTACCACTTGGTGCTTTAACCAATAGGTATTGCATGACATCAATGTTGCCACCTTTAAATGACCCAGCACAGGCTTGAAGATACATGCCCCACATGCGAGCAAATTCTTTACCGTACTTTTCAGCAGTCTTATCTTCGACCTTCTTGTAGTTTTCGTACCACATTTCAAGGGTCTTTTGATAATGACGACGTAATGGTTCGAGGTCAGAAAATTGTAACTTAGCATCCATAATGTGCTTCAAGTTTTCAGCAACGTTAGGAATGTAGCCACCAGGGAAGACATATTTAGTAATAAATGGATCGACCCCAGCGCCTTCGTGTTGACCGGTGATACCGTGAATCAACGCACGGCCATTAGGCTTCATGAAATCGGCAACTTTTTTGAAGTACAGACCAAGGTTTTCCTTACCAACGTGTTCGAACATCCCAACAGAAGTCACGTAATCGAATTGATCATCCACTTCACGGTAGTCTTCTAATAACACGTCAACCTTACCTTCAAGGTGACGTTCCTTGATTTGTTGCTGTGTGTAGTCATATTGTTCCTGACTAAGGGTGATCCCAGTAGCATGCAAACCATATTCTTCAGCAGCGACAAATAATAAAGTACCCCAGCCACTACCAATATCCAGTAAACGTTTGCCGGGTTCTGGTTGTAGTTTATTCAAAATATGGTGCACCTTGTTCATCTGTGCTTCTTCTAAAGTATCATCATCGTGTTCAAAATAAGCACATGAATAAGTCATGGTCTTATCCAACCACATCTCATAGAAGTCGTTACCAATATCGTAGTGACTTTGAACGTCTTTTTGACTGCTCTTTTCGGAATGAGAACGCTTTGGAAAATGCTTGATGAACGGATTATTAGTTAAAAAGCTATGATCTGTTCGATATGCTGAAGCCACTAGTTCTTCAATGCTACCATCAATTTCGATGGCACCCTTCATGTAGTCCTCAGCTAATGTTAAAGTCGGCTCGTCAGTGAAGCTCTTCAACGGAAGTTCTTCATTAAACCGGACTTTAACAACTGGTTCGCCTTCACCATAATTTTCTTCTTTACCATCCCAATAGGTTACTGAAATCGGGATATCAAATGCGTGGCTCAATAATTGTCGATACACGGTTTTCTCTAACACGTAACTGCCTTCTCTCTTACAAAATTAATGCTGTTCGATTAGTTAACCATGTTAACTTAATTGACACATCTACTAACTAATTGATTAGATTACAAGTCATTACCTGTTTTGTCAACGATTCGAACCTTCATTAATAAACGAATAGACATCTATATCAGTCGTCATATAAACGGCCTACAATCAGTATTACGAGAGGATGCGAGCCCCTCTACTCAAATCGGAAAACGCTGACTATTCTAATTGATTTCTTAGTTTACTAGGCAACGTACATCCTGTTTATTTGAAGATTTAGTCTCAGTAGACTACCAACATATTGGATACGTTGCCTAGCATATCAGTACGCTTAAATAAATTTGTAAGCGACGAAATCCGTGCTACAGGGGTTTTTGGTTTGCTTAATCGAACTCGTGTTCAAACACTGTATATTGATATTTTGTCAAAGTGACGATACTATATATAGTGTTAAGTTTGAGAAGGAGGAACCGTTATGCAAGTTGCAGTTAACCGTTTAATTACATTATCAGATAAATTTATTGAAAAAGTCAAAGCCGAGATCAAACCACACTGGGGCGAACTTGGATGGGTCACTTATAAACGTACATATTCACGTTGGATTGAAGCGGAAAATCGTCACGAAGAGTGGGATGAAACCGTTAAGCGAGTCGTTGAAGGAAACATTAACTTGGATCCCCGACTTCACGAGGATCACATCGACCCAGAGGTGATCAGTGAACTTGAAACCGAAGCACAAGACCTCTTTAAGTTAATCTACAGTCTTTCTGCTACACCATCTGGCCGGAACTTATGGATTTCTGGGACGCCATATCAAGAGCGTAACGGTGATGCGTTAAACAACTGCTGGTTTATTGCGGTTCGACCACAACCATATGGTGACAGTCACATTGTGCCGGAATATCTTGATCGAGATCAGCCAGCCGTTTCAATGCCGTTTTCGTTCATGTTTGATCAGTTAATGAAGGGCGGCGGTGTCGGCTTTTCTGTTGTACAAAACAACGTTCAGCAGATTCCAGCCGTAGATAACAATGTTCACTTAACCATTTTGGTGGATAAGGCAAGCCAGTCTTACACTGATTCCGTTGCCTTAGGTGCGACTGATAAACAGGAATGGTTGAAAGACCATTCCCTAGATGAAGGTCGTTACTACAAACTGCCAGATACTCGCGAAGGCTGGGTTTTAGCAAACGCCCACCTTGTGGACATGCACTTCAGTGGGACTAACCCGGAACACATGAACAACTTGATTTTAGACGTCAGTGACATCCGCCCAAAGGGTGCTAAAATCAAAGGTTTTGGTGGTACAGCTTCCGGCCCAATGCCACTGATTGAAATGTTATTTGACACGAATACCCTGCTGAATTCTCGTGTGGGTCAAAAGCTATCTTCAGTGGACTGCACCGATATGGGTAACTTGATTGGTAAAACAGTGGTAGCCGGAAACGTGCGGCGCTCTGCAGAATTAGCCTTAGGTTCTAGCGACGACGATGCTTTCATTACCATGAAGCAAGATCAAAAGAAGCTATATCACCATCGCTGGGCATCTAATAATAGTGTCGCAGTCGATACGCATAAAACTGATTATACTGCAGTCGCGGATTCTATTTTACACAATGGTGAACCCGGGATCGTTAACCTAGAATTATCCAAAAACTATGGTCGCTTGATTGACGGTCGCCAGGAAGGTATTGATGGCGCCGTTGAAGGAACGAACCCCTGTGGCGAGATTTCACTAGCTAACGGAGAACCTTGCAACCTCTTCGAAGTCTTCCCTTCCGTTGCAACAGAACAGGGCTTTGACCTTGACCAAGCCTTTACACTAGGAACCCGCTTTGCTAAGCGGGTAACCTTTAGTAACTACGATTGGGAAGTTTCCCGCAACGTCATTAATCAAAATCACCGAATCGGCATCTCAATGTCAGGCATTCAGGACTGGATCCTTAAAGCCTTTGGTAACCGAGTCGTCCGTGGCTTTAAAGATGGCATTGATCCCGAAACCCACGAAGCTATCAAAGAACCCGTTTACGACCAACGGGTAGTTGCTAAGTTTGACGAACTTTATCATGATATTGTTGCAGCGGACAACACATACTCCAACACATTGGATTGCGCCCCTTCTGTGAAGCATACTACCGTTAAACCATCAGGAACGGTGGCAAAATTAGCCGGCGTTTCCGAAGGCATGCACTTCCATTATGCTGGTTACTTAATTCAACGGATTCGATTCCAAGACAGTGATCCACTGCTACCAGCATTACGGCTTTCTGGCTACAAGACTGAACCAGACGTTTACACCAAGAATACCGTTTGCGTTGAGTTCCCAGTTCGGGCTGCTCACGCTGATAGCAAAGAATTTGCTTCTGCAGGAACTGTCTCAATTGAAGAACAATTTGCTACCCAAGCCTTCTTACAGAAATATTGGTCAGATAACGCTGTCAGCTGCACGATCACTTTTCAGCCAAAGCAAGAAGGTAGCAAGATTGCTGGCTTGATGAAGCAGTACCGCCACAGCATCAAGTCCACTTCGTTACTGCCTTACAGTGGTAGCGACTTTAAGCAGGCCCCTAAAGAACCAATTTCAAAGGCCGTTTATGAACAGCATCGCGCCCAGATCACCAATAACGTGAAGGACGTGTATGACTCACTAAAGACGATGGATAAAAAGGATCTGGATCTGCTTGATCAGTCCGACTGCATCGGCGGTGCTTGCCCAGTTCGGTAGACATCAAAACTAATCATCTATAGATTTTTTAAACCATTTAAGACGAATAAACGCCATCCCCTAACTTGGATGGCGTTTATTCGTCTTAAATAGTTGAAATTTGAGTTGTATCACAGTTCTAAAAACCTAATAAAAAAGTTCTGATACCAATCAATTTACATCGATTAATATCAGAACTTATTAGATATTTATTAATTGTCATTAACCACGTAAGTTAATCATCAAATCAACCTGACCTTGGTCACGCGATTTGATTTTCAATTCATTCTGGGCATTAGTTGTTGCCAGCTTACCCTTCTTGATCAAGTTTTGAATCAGGCGTTGACCAAAGCTGCTGCTCATTCCTGTAATCATCCAAGTTCGTTTCATATGCCCAGCTCCCTTCAAGCTGCTTTAATTGCACAATATATTACGCTTAATTTCCACGAAGTCAAGCCTAAAAGACAACTTTTAGGGATTCTGCATCCTTTCTATGACGCCGTTCAAGTGTCTTTACTGGTCACCTTAATGTGAAGAGACTAGAATTAGGGTTTAATGTAAAAAGAGGAGTTGAACAACGTTGCCCATGCGCGATTTAAATATTAGCACCAAAGCTAGCTTAGCAGTTCTTTCAGATAAGTGGTACGCGTTGATTCTGTTAAATTTAACGTCATCTACCAGCGACTTTATGCAGCTGCGAAATGCCGTTCGTGGTATCTCAACGTTTAATTTACTGTTAAAGCTTAACGAGTTAACGGCATTGAACCTCGTGACATCGACCAACGACTATCACTATCAGTTGACCTCAGAGGGTCAAGATTTTCAGCAAACACTATTGGCACTCACTTCATGGGGCAAGCAACAGTTAACGCGCACACTACCCGTTAATCACCGTTGACCAATTTTGTTGTGCTCCCACCAAGTGCTAGAATAATAGCATCATCACTAAAGGAGACTCACTTTATGATTTTACAACGTAATAACTTGCCTAACATCAACCAAATTTCCGATGAAATGAGTCGCGTGTTGGGTGATTATGATGCAACCGAACTACGTCGCTTTTTTGTTTACTATCAGCAGTGCCAAGCCGGTGCCAAAGAGTTTGGTACTAAACTAGAAAACCTCGACAGTGAGTTTGAAATGCTTGAGAATCACAACCCGATTCACCATATGGAAACCCGGATGAAGGCACCCCAAAGTTTGATTCGCAAGTTAGCCAAAAAAGGGTACGATTTTTCAGTTGATGCGGTCAAACATAATATTTTTGACATTGCGGGCGTCCGGGTGATTACTAATTACCTTGATGACATCAAAACCGTTGAACATGCGTTGACGAAGCAATCCGATGTTACCCTGTTAAAGCGCAAAGATTACATTTCACATCCCAAACCAAGTGGCTATCGAAGCCTTCACCTCGTTGTTTCTGTTCCGGTATTCCAGGCCAACGGTCCAATTGAAATCCCCGTTGAGATTCAACTGCGAACTGTGGGAATGGATATGTGGGCAAGCTTGGAACACAAGCTGCGATACAAAACAGATGTTGATAAACATCATGTTGAGCAATATGCCAGCCAACTAAAGGGATATTCTACTGAACTCAACCAAATTGAAACCCATATGCAAGACATTTTTAATCATCTGCAAAAAAGTTAATGATTTGAGGATATGTTTCACGTGAAACATTTTTATTGTTTGATCTAAATAAGTCCTATTCCGATAAAAATTCAGAATAGGACTTATTTCATCTCTAAAAATTTACAGTAGTTTGAAAGCTAACCCAGATACTCCTTAAAGTTGCTTCTCCAAGTTAATCATTTCAATTAGGCCATCGGCGCAATCTGCACCCTTGTTACCACCTTTACCGCCAGCACGACTAATTGCTTGATCTAGATTATCAGTGGTTAGCACCCCGAACATCACTGGAACAGGCCCATCTAGAGAAACTCGCGCGAGACCGCTGGCAGTCTCCGCACATACATAGTCATAATGTGATGTTTCACCACGAATTACTGCACCCAATGCGATAATACCGTCTACTTTACCGCTATCAGCCAGCTTTTGAGCGATTCGCGGCAATTCTAATGCGCCTGGAACGCTAGCGACCGTAATATCAGCATCGGCCACACCGTATTTTTCTAATTGTGAAACGGCCCCCTGCTGCAATTTTTCGGTAACAATTTCGTTGAACTGCGCCACAACAATACCAACGCGAACACCGTTACCAAATCTCGAATGCGTTAAAATTTGCATTTAATCATACCTCCTTCAATAAATGATGAAATTTATTCTTTTTAGCCTTCAAATAGCCTTCATTTTCTTGGGTCAAGCCGATTTCAAGTGGTATTCGATGATTCACCCTGATGCCATATTGTTCCAATTGCTTAATTTTATCAGGATTATTAGTCATTAAATTAACGGTTGAAGCCCCTTCCTGACGCAAAATAGCAGCTGCCAGACCATAGTTGCGATCATCCGCAGGTAAGCCTAAATGTAAATTAGCTTCAACCGTATCAAGACCCCGTTCCTGAAGCTCATAGGCCTTCAACTTGTTTGCCAGCCCGATACCGCGGCCTTCTTGACGTAAATATAGAACCGCTCCACGTCCAGCCAGTTCAATCCGTTTCAACGACTCTGCTAGTTGAGCACCGCAATCACACCGTTTTGACCCAAACACGTCCCCCGTCAGACATTCAGAATGAAGCCGAAGTAGTAACGGCTCATCTCCAGATATCTTTCCTTTAGTAATGAGTAAAGTGGGTTCGCCGTCAACACTTGTTTTAAACGCTTTCAATTTGAAGTCACCGTATTTTGTCGGCAATTCAACGCTAGCAATCACCTCGATAGCTTTAAGCTGGCGATACTGCTGCAGCTCTTCAATGGTGATCAGTGGTGTCTGGGTGCCTTCTGCATAGGCTTTAAGATCTTTTCGCCGAGCCATAGTACCATCCTTTTTAAGCACTTCACAAATATAGGCGACCGGCTGAACACCCGCAAGCTTAGCCAAATCAACCGCAGCTTCAGTATGCCCATCGCGTTCTAACACACCGTTGTCCTTGGCAATTAGGGGAAAAATATGACCTGGGTGATAAAAATCATCAAATTGACTATCAGGCTTAGCCAGCGCCGCAATGGTAGCAGCCCGATCATAAGCCGAAATACCAGTGGTAGTCGTTCGGACATCGGTACTAATCGTAAAAGCCGTTCCGTAGGCATCCGTAGCATCAGTCACCATGGATCTCAATCCTAGCCGTTGAGCCACATCAGCGCTCATAGGAACGCATAGGAGCCCCCGCGCTTTCGTCACCATCGTATTCACATTTTCAGGAGAAACATAATCAGCAAGCCCCACCATGTCACCTTCAGCTTCTCGGTCAAGAGAATCTGCCACAATAATCAGCTTACCTTGCTTAAGGTGCTTAATAGCTGCTTCGATTTTTTGAGTTAATGCTTGATTCGTCATTGGATTGCTTCCTTTCGCTGTGCGCCCACGATGTACTTACCTAGGACATCCGTTTCAATATTGACTAAGTCACCAACTTGCCGTTTCCCCAACGTGGTCTGGTTTTGCGTGTAAGGAATGAGGCTGACTGAAAATTGATAAGGTTCGCTTTGCGTCACGGTTAGACTCACGCCATCGATTGCGATTGACCCCTTTTTAACAATGTAATCATCATATTCTGGTGCAATTTTAAAGGTCAGCACGCTGGCATTTTGATCCTCAACACGTTGTACTAACTTTGCTGTTGTATCAACATGACCTAACACAAAGTGACCATCCAAACGTTCCGTTGCACCAAGAGCTGGTTCTAAATTAACTGTGTCACCTTTTTTCAACTGCCCTAAATTAGTTAGGCGAGTGGTCTCTGGCATCACGTCAACGCAGAGTTGTCCTGGCACCACAGCTGTAACGGTTAAACAGATGCCATTGATGGCAAAGCTATCACCGAGTTGCGGGTTTAATTGCGTGAATAAGGGTGACGAAACCGTTAATTTTGCGGTTTCTGCTTGCCTCGTTATTGACACAACATGACCTATTCCCTTGATAATACCTGTAAACATCCCTACACCTTCCTTGTCTGAAGTCGAATATCGGGACCAAGCACCGAAATCGTTGGCGTTTCGAATTGCGTCTGACTTGTCAGTGACTGTCCAATTGCTGCTGGTAACCCCGCACCACCTAACATCATTGGCGAAATATAGACAACAACGTTATCCACCAATCCAGCCGCGATAAAAGCAGCCTGAAGATGGCTACCACCCTCAACTAAAAGTGATTGGATGCCTTCACTAGCCAAGTGCTGAACAACAGCTGCAGGCGTCCAACGCGGCTTTACGAAAACCTGAACATTTTTAGGCAGCGGCCTGGTAGCTGCCATTTCGCTGAAAAACCAGGTAGGTGCAGACTCATCAAACAAGTGACTCTTTGGGTCTACCTGATCGATATGATGAACCAGTGCCGCTCGAATCGGTGGAAACACCATTGATGACGTTCTCACTGTTAGTCGCGGATTATCAATCGATAGGGTATGCTCGCCCACTAAGATCACCTGCTGATGACGTCGTAACTTCTGAACGTCCTGCTGAGCAGCAGTCTGAGTCAGCAACGTTCGCTTCTTCTCAGCACCATTAATTTTGCCATCCAACGACATCGCGTATTTCAAAGTCACTAAGGGTCGTCCATGCTGATAAAAATAGTTATACGCTACGTTGAGTCCCTGGCTATCACCCAAAACTTTTACCTTGATGCCATGCGCCTTGAGAATTGCAACGCCCTTGCCACTAACGATGGGGTTAGGATCCAGTTGACCTATGATCACCTCAGCGATACCCACTTCCGCTAACCGTTTTGCACAGGGAGGTGTTTTTCCATAGTGACTGCACGGTTCCAGCGTGACATACATGGTTGCACCTTGAGCCTGACTGATATCATCCAGCTGAGCCAGTGCGTCAATTTCTGCGTGTCGCTGGCCAAATTGATGATGATAACCAACTGCCAAAACTCGTTGATCCTTCACGATTGCTGCGCCGACTTGGGGATTGGTCCAGGTATCAGTTCCCCGTTTAGCAACAGCTACTGCTATTTGAAAATACTTTGACTCACACAAACCTCATTCACCTCACAAAAAAGGCCTCGCATTAAAATGCGGGGCCTCGTTGATTGATAAGCTAAACAAGATTTCATACGGTTACGGTACACAAAAAGTGTACACCAATGGTACGAAATAGTACTTTTCTTCTCCCATCCAGACTTTAACTGTCGGTCCCAGACTCTCACTGGGTCAACCACGCATAACGTGGGTCACGGACTTCAGCCATGTTGCGATTGCTTGTTCAATCTAACTGTCACCATCGGTCGGGAATTACACCCTGCCCCGAAGAAATCTATTCAGTTTTCACGAGTTATCGTACAATGATTACTTTTAAAAAGCAAGTAACATTACTGGACTTAGTGAACTTATTCTTTAATGGCGATACTCCGAGCCCGCAACGCCCATAAGATCGTCACAGTGTCCACAACTTCTTGAAGCAGTGCGCCGAAGATGGCCGGAATCACACCAAAACTAGCAATCAGCATCAGAACTGTACAGATAATAATACCAACCATGACAGATTGACGGGCCACGTGCATCGTTGCTCTAGAAATTCGAACAGCAACCACCGTTCGACGCAGGTCATCCTTTAAAATAACCGCATCTGCCGATTCACTGGCCGTGGTATTGCCACTAGCACCCATGGCAATACCCACATCAGCAGTCACCAGTGACGGCGCATCGTTTACGCCGTCACCGACCATGGCAACCGGTTTTTGCTCCTCTGGCACTTGTTTGAGGACTTCAATTTTTTGCCCGGGTAGACATTCAGCATGGATTTGATCAATACCCACTGCTTTCGCAATTTTTTGAGCAATTGATTTCCTATCACCGGAGATCATCATCAGATTTTTAATGCCCAGATTGTGCAGTTCAGACATGGTCGTTGCTGCTTCCGGCCGTAGTTCATCCGTAAACGTGACACAGCCTAAATACTGATCATCCGCCGAAACATATACCGCCGTATCTTCAACTTTTTGAATTGAACCATCGGGCATCGCAAAATCCGCTTTACCCACTCGCACTACTTGGCCGTCTATTTGAGCTTGCACCCCGCCACCAGTGGTTTCTTTCACATCACTGACCGTGGGCAACTGAGCTGGAGCCGCCTGCATTAAGGACCGGGCCAAGATGTGATTAGACTGCTGTTCAGTCGCCGCAGCCAGCGTTAATAAATGTTCCTGGTCAACGTTAGGCTGTGCAATAATTTGGTTCACTTGTAAATGCCCTTGGGTGATCGTACCGGTTTTATCGAACGCCATGGTCTTCACCTTGGCTAATTGTTCAAGCGTTGTCCCCGTTTTAACGATGATACCACTTTGGCTTGCCCGACTCATCCCGGCCACTAAAGCAATCGGTGCAGCCAGTATCAGTGGACAAGGAGACGCCACAACCAACACCTCTGCAAACCGAACAGGGTCTCCTGAAACGATCCAAGCAGTCCCGGCGATGACGTAGGCTAAAATGGTGAATGGCACTGCATATCGATCAGCCATACGAACAAAATGTGCCGGTTGCGCTTCAGCTTGTTTCACTAACCGAACAATGTTTTGAAATTGACTGTCAGCCGCTTTTTGATCCGCAATCATCTGAATGGATGCATCGCCATTGACAGAACCTGACATCACGCTATCGCCAACCACCTTGTCAACTGGCCGAGATTCACCGGTCAGAGACGATTCATCTAAAGTCGTGCTGCCGTCAACGATTGTGCCATCTACGGGAACCACTTCACCCGGTTTAACTAGCAGCTGGTCGCCAACATCAACCTGATCAACGGCAATGGCTTTGATGTTACCGTTGACCATTAAATGTGCTTTCTGCGGGGATTTTTCTAGGAGGGACTGCAGGTCCGAATTGGCCTTATGAGCAGCATAGTCTTCTAGCGCGTCTCCACCCGTCAACATCAGTAACACAATCAGCGCTGCCCAGTACTCGCCAATTGCCAAGGTAGCAATCACAGCGGTAATCGCCAGTAGATCCACACCGAACTTTCCGGAACGTAGCGTTTTCACCATATCAATAAACATCAGCAGTGCAATCAGCGAGCCAAGAACGGTTACCAAGATTTGCGCTCCAAACGGCTGATTCAAAACGAAAGCTAGTATTAAGGAAACTGCGCCAACCCCTACTACAGCCCACAATCGTCGATAATTCGAAAGCTTTTGCATGATGTCACCTCCCAGGGAATACTTTTCTTTCATTATATAATTAATTCTACCTTGATATTGTGAATAATTAAGCATCAATTCATGACTATTCAGGTAAAACTTGACAGTAGAAGCTGTGACATAAATTTATATTGATAAGAGTTTCATCTAGTTTCTTGACTGAAAGGCAACTTAAAACTTGTTTTTGTTCAATACTTTAATCTAGTCTAAGATGGCGCCACAACTCGGATTCCGGCCATTTAACACCAAAAAGCGTATTCCGACAAAGTTCGACGGAATACGCTTTTTGGTGTTAAATTCTGGATTCTACCGAGTTGTGTCACACTCCCCCAATTAACGAATGACTAATACTGAAATCGGTGCGTATTTCGCCATATAAGCTGCTTGTGAACCAAACCGGCGTTTAAATCCCTTTTTAGCAATTGAACCAATGATCAATACATCAGGTTTGACGTGCGGAATCACAGATTTAACGATAACTTCCCCGGGTTTTCCCTCTGAAACCAAAGCGTCAACTTTTTCAACACCAGCATTCTGTGCTTGCTTAACATACATCTGGATATGGTTATCGAGTTCGCTACGTTCCCCATGAATATAGTCCTTATCCAATGCCTCATACACACTCATTTCATGACTTTCAAGTATGGAGACAATGGTCAACTCAGCATGACGCCGCTTTGCTGTATCAATGGCATACTGAAAGGCTAGAAGTGCATCTTCAGAGTCATCAACACCTACTAAAATATGCTTAAATTCAGTTTTTCTAGTCATCTTAAACTCCCATCTAGCCAGCTAAACCAAGTTTAGTTTTTAACCGTTTGTTTCCCTGATGGAGATCATAAATCATCCAAACTAACATCAGCATGACACATACAATAAGGAAATATGCCACGTTATCCGCCATGGCAAAGGCTGCTGGGCTAGCATTGGCTGGCAAAAAGCCTTCGATATTATCCGGTAAACCTTTCATATTTAGCGCAGTTAAGGCAATGACTGAGAACCAACCAAGAACTTTAATGACTAAGGTGTTCTTGAACCGTTTGCCCATTTCCAGCTCACTGTCTGTCATCATTAATAATGGCAACATTGAGAATGGCAGCGCAAATGCCAGAAAGACTTGTGAATTATTCATCAGCGTGTTTAGCGCCTCATGTTGCTGAATAGGCGTTTCGCCACTGGTCATCCCAACACAAATCAAAACGGGAATGACTGAAATTAAACGGGTCACTAATCGACGAGCCCACAGTGGCATTTTCATGTGAATAAAGCCTTCCATGATTACCTGACCAGTTAAAGTCCCAGTAATGGTGGAGTTTTGACCTGAAGCAAGCAAGGCAACAGCAAATAATACTGACAGTGCACCAGACTTTGCAACAGCGATCAAAATGGGATTACTCAACATAGAAGAATTTGATAATGCTTGGAATAAACCGAAGAACGAAGGATCTTTAACGGCACCCGTCTTAAATACGGCAACCCCCATGACCAACAGTAATGCGTTGACCACGAATGCAAGTGACAACTGAATGTTTGAATCCCAAGTTGTAAACCGAACCGTCCGTGCCACAGCCTCTTCATCAGTGTGGTCCGTTTTACGGGTTTGAGAAATAGCAGAGTGCAAATACAAATTATGTGGCATAACAGTCGCACCAATAATTCCTAACGAACCAGTCAATGGCGTACTGCCACCAGCCTTAATTGAACTCGAGAACGTATCCTTAGTCGGAATTAAGCCACCAAAAACGCCAAGCCAATTAGGATTTGATAAAGCAACTTCATATGCGAAAACAAATAGGATAACCAGAATTAAGCAAACCACAATGCCTTCAATTTTCCGGAAACCAATTTTGGTTAATAATAGCAGTAACAAAACATCAAAAACGGTAATGAAAACCGCGTAGACAAGTGGAATATGGAATAACAGATAGAGCGCAATGGCGGCCCCAATAACTTCCGCGATATCAGTCGCCATAATCGCAAATTCTGTAAACAGCCAAAGTACGATTCCCAATGCTTTACTTGTACGTGCCCGAATGGCTTGGGCCAAATCCATCTGCGTCACGATGCCAAGTTTAGCTGCCATGTATTGTAGTAACATCGCAATCAAACTTGACATCAAGATAACAGACATCAGCAAGTACTGGAAATTTTGACCACCGGTAATCGATGTTGACCAATTACCGGGATCCATATAGCCCACGGCAACTAGTGCACCAGGCCCCGAATACATAAACAGGGTTTTCCAGAAACCTCCCTTTGGAACTTCAATTGAACCATTGATCTCTTCCAATGACTTTCCATTGGCGTATTCGATCAAATGGTGCTTACGTGGTGTTTTTTGATCCTTCAAGATAAATACCACCCTTCTTAGATTTGTTAAGCATGTTCATTGTACAATTTATTTCGGATTTGTAAAATAGTTTTTAGGCATTCCTTAACATTTTTATTTTTTTGATTCCGCTTTCATTTGTAAGCCCATTCATCTAGGCCAATATCTAAAAAAAATAAATTTTTTTAACAAACTAGGCATAATGTACAACTTTAGAGCGATTTTGCTTGTATTTCGCATTATTAATATTTAATCTAATACTTAGCAATATAGAAAGAAGGGATTAAATTGAGGGAATTATTGAGTAATTTGGTATTTCCAGACCGCTAATCACACGTTAATCACGAAAGGATGATCAATTTATGGCAACACATTCAGACAATCAGCAAGTTACTTCCGTGGCAACCGACGACAACAAAGACGCCGGACCCAGTCAGCAACAAGTTTGGCACCAATCGACTTCTGAACTAGAAAAACAATGGCAGACCAACTGCGAAGACGGACTCAGCACAGTTGAAGCTAAAAAACGTTTCGCAAAACATGGTCCCAATGAGCTAGAAGCCAAGAAAGTTTCAAATTTGTTGCGATTCTTAAAACAGTTCAACAACAGTATTATCTACATCTTACTAGTCGCAGCCATCATTACATTTGTGCTGCACCGTTACTCAGATTCAATCGTTATTGGACTGGTGATTATTGCTAATGCGCTGATCGGCTATTTTCAAGAAATATCGGCTGACAATGCCCTAGAAAAGATCAAAGACCTGTTAGTCTCAGAAAGTTTTGTCATTCGTGACGGCCAAAAAATTACATTGCCGTCTCGCGAACTCGTTACTGGCGATATCGTTAGGTTAGAAGCTGGTGATTCCGTTCCAGCCGATTTACGACTCGTTGAGGCCGATAACCTAAAAATTCAAGAATCAGTGCTAACTGGTGAAACTGATTCCGTTGAAAAAATCGAAGAGCCAATTAATGCCGCCGATGTACCTTTAGCTGAACGCCAAAATCAGGCCTTTGCATCCACCGCCGTTACCAGTGGCTCTGGTTTAGGCATCGTTATTGCGACGGGTTCCCATACCGAAATTGGTAAAATTCAACAAGATGTCGCTGATGTCAAGGCGCAACCAACCCCGCTGATGCAGAACTTAAACCGGTTGGGTGTTGGGCTTTCAGTCGCCATTGTGGTGGCCGCAATTTTGCTCTTCATCCTTGGCGCTGCAATTCACGTCTACAGTCTACCGACACTCCTAATCGCGGTTATCACAATGGTTGTCGGTTCAATGCCAGAAGGATTGCCAGCAAGTACTTCCGTTGTGCTTGCCATGGGAACTAGACAACTCACGAAACAAAATGCCATTGTTAAAACGCTGCCTGCCGTTGAAACACTGGGCGCTGTTGATATTGTTAATACTGATAAAACCGGGACTTTAACTAAGAATGAAATGACCGTCACCGATATCTTAACGCCTGAACATCAGTATCAAGTCTCCGGCGTCGGCTATGATTCAGAAGGTCAAATTCAAAACGGTAACGGTGAGGCCGTCGATTGGCAGCATAATGAGCATTTACGCTGGTTAGTCCAAATCGCTGGACAAACCTCTGACGCCGTCTTTAACGAAGAAGACGGTCATTGGGTTTTAACTGGTGAACCGACCGATGGTGCCCTCACAGCGCTCTTCCACAAGTTAAACCACACCGAACCAACCGTTAATGAAATCGACTCATTGCCCTTTGATTCAGCTTTTCGGTATTCCGCTCGTTTGGTAGATTATAACGGTCAGCGCGTGCTCATGGTTAAAGGTGCACCGCAGACGCTTGCTAAATTAATCGAAAAACAAGGTGGTCAAGTTAACGCTGGTGTCATGGCAGAACAAATGAGCCAACTGACTCGCCAAGGTAAGCGGGTTGTCGCTCTGGGTTACCAAATTATTTCCCAGGAAATTACCGAAATCGATCCCGATATGATTGGTAAGGGACTAAACTTAGTCGGCTTAGTCGGTATCATTGATCCACCCCGTCCAGAAGTTGCCGATGCTGTAAAGAAACTACGGTACGCTGGTATTCAAGTCAAAATGATTACGGGTGATGATCCAGAAACTGCTGCTGCTATTGCTAAGCAGTTAAACCTAGCGGATTCTCCTAAAGCTATTACCGGCCCAGAATTAAATCAGCTCTCCGATGAAGAACTGGCAAATGTCATCGATAACTACACAGTATTTGCTAGAACAACCCCTGCCGATAAACTGCGAATCGTTCGCGCTCAGCAATCCCTTGGTCACGTGGTTTCAATGACCGGTGATGGTGTAAACGATGCCCCCGCTTTGAAACAAGCTGATATCGGTGTTGCGATGGGAATCAAAGGTACCGATGTTGCTAAAGGTGCAGCTGACATGGTGCTTGCCGATGATGACTTCACAACCATTTTAGCAGCCGTTAAGGAAGGCCGTCACGTCTTTGATAACATTCGTAAAACCATTCGTTTCCTGTTGCCAACTAGTTTTGCTGAGGGTCTCATAGTGGTCTTGAGTATTGTGATGGATCAATCATTACCGTTGTACCCGACGCAATTACTATGGATCAACATGGTTTCTGCCCTCACGATTCAATTTGCCTTTATTTTTGAGCCAGTTGAATCGGGCATCATGTTACGAGGACCACGAAATGTCAAAGCAGGTATCTTATCAAAAATGGATGTCGTGGAGGTCATTTACGTCTCACTGTTAATTTCTGGCCTAGGTATTTTTGCTTACGACCAGTTAGTCGGCCACGGCATCAGTGCGTTAATGGGTAGCACCATGACACTGAATATTGTGATTTTCGGTAAGATTTTCTACCTGTTTAATCTGCGAAATAACCATCCCGTTATTTCCAAGTATTTCTTCCAAAATAAGATGGCATTCTACATTATCGGCCTGCTGATTCTCTTACAGCTGGCGATTATCTACTTGCCATTTATGCAAGGTGTTTTCCATACGACAGCAATTAATTTCCACTACGGTTGGGGAATCCCAATTGTTATGGGATTCATTGTTTTAATCGTAACCGAAATTGTTAAACTATTTCGATTACATTGGAATCGACTGCATAAAGATCGTATTAGCTAAACATTAGGTATTCAAAAAGGTGTGATAACCAGTCAAATTGACTGGTTATCACACCTTTTTTATTTCCCGGGACATAGCCCGTGATAAGCTGCTAATCTGAAATATTTCCACATATTGATTGACATATGACCATGTTTCAACTCATCAACGTAATTGAATTTGAAATTTTTCTGGTCCATTAATCGATGCTACCTTGATTACCTGACCATCCTTCACTGGCTGCTGGCACCAGAAATTGGCGTGCGCATGCTCATTAAACCTAAACTGGTAACACGGACCATCTGGTGCCTTAATGACGTCAACAACTGCTTGACTACCATCAGATAATTTAACTGTTTCATCCTTTTTTGTTGGACGCATGTAAATTGTTGTCATTGTTACCGCCTCCGTCTTACATGATACCACATTTTAGGGATACCTAAAATTATTTAGCTTGGAGAGGAGGCGAGCCCTGAATAAGCCAATGTAATAAGTTCACCTAATTTCAACCATCAATCCGCTATCTATAAATCCGGCAAATGCCGTCCACGAACGCTACGAATTTGATCCGTCACGACCAAGGCCTCAGGATCCACCGACATGATAATCGGCATAACCGATGTCCAATCCCGATTACTGCAGACGTAAAAAAGTGCATCCATATTTTCTTGGCTATAAAAGCCTGTCGCTTTCAGCATGGTGACCCCTTGTCCTAGGTTGGCGGATAAAGCTTCACCAATTGCCCGATTCTTTTTTGACAGTACCAATACTGATTTTTTGGCGCCTATTGCGTCCAAGTATTTATTCAGTACAACAGCTGAAACATAAAGTTCTAGTGCAGTTAATAGCATATTTTGAAACCCAATAATGAAGCCTGAAGGAATCGCCACGATGAGATCAAAAAACAACATGGCTGATCCATTCCGGATACCGAAATAACGGTTAACAATTTTAGCCAATATTGTACTACCTGCAATCGTCCCTTTAGCACGGAAAATCAGCCCCATGGAGATCCCCATTAAGACACCACCGGCAATGGCAGCAATAATTGTCTGACTGGTATGATACGGCCAAAGAACGGGTACTCTCAAAAAAAGGCTGATCCAGATTACCGCCCAGAGTGAATAGAACACCGTTTCACGTTTTAAGAACTTAAACCCAACTAAAATCAAAATACCGTTTAAAACAATATTGGTTAATGCTGGCGGAATTCTAAACGTATAGTATCCAATAGCTGTTAAACCAGTCACTCCGCCCTCACCGATCCGATTAGGAATCAAAAAATAGTTGATTGCCAAAGCATAGATCAACGCACCGAGAATAATTTGAATGCTGTTTTTAACGACCGATTTCAATTAAAACTCTCCCCACTCATCTTTACCATACACTCTACGCTATAAAGATTATTCAAATCAACCTTGTTTCAAAGATAATTATTTCTAAGCCGAAGAATGTTTCATGTGAAACAATTAAGTTGCCCGCACTAACTGAGAGGGTTGCAAACGAACGTGATACAATGGACTAGTAATCAAATTAAAGGGAGTGTTTGCATGACTAAACGAATCAAGGGTTCTTGCACCACAATGTTAGTGGGCAAAAAAGCCTCAATTGATGGTTCCACTATTATTGCAAGAAACGAGGATGGCGCTGGGCCATTAAACCCACAGAAGTTTGTCGTCGTTAACCCTGAAGACCAACCTCGGCATTACAAATCAGTTTTGAGCCAGGTTGAGATCGACTTGCCTGATGATCCACTGCGTTACACATCAACGCCTGATGCTACCGATGGCCATGGTACCTGGGCCGCGGCTGGTATCAACAGCGCTAACGTTGCCATGACGGCTACTGAAACCATCACCTCTAATTCACGAATTTTAGGTGTTGATCCATTAGTTGAAAACGGTATCGGTGAAGAAGACATCACCACACTGACCTTACCTTACAGCCACTCTGCTCGAGAAGGCGTTCAACGTTTAGGCAGCTTGCTGGAAAAGTATGGTACGTATGAAATGAACGCCATGGCTTTCTCTGATAAAGATGAAGTTTGGTACTTTGAATCCATTGGTGGCCATCACTGGGCAGCCATCCGCATCCCCGACGATGCCTATGTCATCGCGCCTAACCGGTTAAACATTGATCAATTTAATTTCAACTCCGATAGTACGTTATGTTCTAAAGACCTGTCTCACATGATCCAACAATATCACATGAATCCTGATAAAGACCAGGTCAATCTACGTCACATCTTCGGCAGTGCTACTATCAAAGACACTCGGTATAACAATCCACGTGCTTGGTATGGTCAAAAATACTTCAACCCAGAATTTGATACCACTCCAATCGATCAAGACCTACCGTTCATTTGCCACACGGATAAGAAGATCTCCATCGAAGATATGAAATTCGTACTCAGTTCACACTATCAAAATACGCCATACGATCCTTATGGTACTGGTACTGAAGCTCAGAAAAAGCAGTTCCGGCCAATTGGAATCAACCGGAATCAAGAACTGCATATTCTACAAATTCGGAATAATGTTCCGGACGAAATTGCTGGTATTCACTGGTTAGCATTCGGTCCAAATACCTTTAATTCTGTAGTACCCTTCTACGCGAATGTAACTGATACGCCAGAAGCCTACAAAAACACAACGGGTAACTGTGACCCAACCAATATGTACTGGTTGCCAAACGTTTTAGCTTTGATTGGTGATAATGACTTCGCACTTTATGAAGACCAAGAAAACTTATTTGAAGAACACACCGTTGCGCAATGCCGGAACCTTCAAATCAAGGCCGATCAAAAGGCGGTTGCTCAATCAAATCTTCCTGCTTATCTTGAAAAGGTTAATAACCAAATGGCTGACATTGCCAAAACGAATTCAAACACTCTACTTGGCCAAATGTTAGCACTTGGTGAACCACAAATGAAACTGAAATTTCAACTGAATGATTAAGCGAATGCGGTAATTAGAATTCGTTCAATCTAAAAATGAGGTTGTGCCATAAGTCTATATTGGTAAGTATCTCAATTAATTTTTAGCTAGAATTAGTGTTTACTGTACTTTGGAGCTATACGGAAATATAGCCTAATTACGCAACAAAACTCAGATTCCGGCCATTTAACGCAAATAATGCCTATTCCGTTTTTGCGGAATAGGCATTATTTGCGTTAAATTCTGGAATCTACCGAGTTTTGTCGCAGCTTCATTTTTTAGATTGCTTTTAGTACACCTAAATTCTTACCCGAGCTTCTTTGGGTGAAAAATGGCTGACTAAGAAGATAATGGAAACAATTCCTAAAACCATGCAGTACCAACTATACGGTACAATCGAGGCTGCCGATACTTGAGCAATTGCCCCTGCCATCAATAATTGACCTCCATAGGGAATCAGGCCCTGGCCAACACAGGAGAAAACGTCCAAAATACTGGCAGTATACGATTTAGAAATATGATACGTGTCTGACAGATCCTTCGATATCGGTCCGGCAATCATAATGGACACCGTATTATTAGTGGTAATTAAGTCTAACAACAGAATCAAGAAGGCAATGGCAAACTTACCGCCCAACGCACCATTGGCATGTTTAGTGATCTTATTCAGTAACCACTGAATACCGCCCATGTGTGTCATTAAAGCAGCTAGCCCACCAACGACAATGGAAATCAGGGAAATATCCGCCATGGATAGCATCCCCTTATGAATCGAATCTAGTGCACCAATAAAATCAAAGCTACCAGCGCCAATTCCAATCACTGTTGCCGTTACGATTCCCAGAAAAAGGACGATCAACACGTTAATGTTCATAAAGGATAGCGCAATCACCACAATGTACGGTAAAATATTAAGCCAGTGAATGGTCCCAAGACTGCCAACATCCGCATGACCAACGTGAACAGTCATTAGCAGTACGATAGTAATCAAAACTGCGGGAACAACCATGATCGCATTAGTTTTAAATTTATCAAAAATGGTAACGCCTTGCGTTTTAGCTGACACAATGGCGGAACCAGAAATTAATGATAGATCATCACCAAACATGGCGCCACTGACCACCACTCCAGCCATTAGCGGCATACTAATATGGGCCATCTGGGCAATACTAGCGGCAATCGGCATCAACGCTGCCACGGTTCCCATAGAAGTTCCCATGGCGAAACTAAGAATACAGCCAAGAATAAAAACACCGGGAACTAAAAATGATTTGGGTAAATACGTTAACCCAATATCAGTAATCGTTTCTACCGCGTGCATTGACTTCGTTACGTAGTAAAATGCGCCTGCCAACAGAAAAATAATGATCATCAGAATCATCGTTTCCTGTCCCGCACCTTTAAAAAACACGGTTAATTTATCACTAAAAGTATCTTTGCGATTATCGCCTTTCAGCAAAAAAGCCACGATACTCGCCAGCATCATAGCGACCAGTAGCGGCATATTATCAAAGCTGCCGGTGAGAATACCCGAACTAATATAGAGAACAAGGAAGAAAATCAATGGCAGCAAGCCAACGAAATTACCTTTTGGTGACGGTTCATTTGATTTCACAATCAATTCCTACTTTCAAAAAGTTTACTCAAACTATTATAACGGTCCGCTTTTTGAGAAAAATGGGAGATTACTGAGAGTTATCACATTGTTTAGCATAACAAAAGCAGGCTAATATCAGTAGTAACATCTCCTGATAATTAGTCTGCTTTTTATACTGTTGTAAACTTTACGCAGTTTCAGAAACATTAGTCGTAATTTTAGCACGGTTCAGTAACACCGAACTGGTAACAACGGATAATGAACTAAAGGCCATTGCCAAGCCAGCCAGTTCTGGACTGAGCGTTAACCCAATGGCGTAGAACGCACCTGCTGCCACCGGAATACCCAGTACGTTATAAACAAACGCCCAGAATAAATTGAGTTTAATTCTGTTAAAGGTTTTACGACTCATGGCCAAAGCCCGATCTACATCGCGTAAATCATTTTTAACCAGTACGATACCACCCGATTCAATGGCGATGTCCGTCCCAGAACCCATAGCAATACCAACATCCGCGACCGTTAAAGCTGGTGCGTCATTGATGCCGTCACCAACAAAGGCTACCTTGCCTGTCTGTTGCAACATCTTGACGTGATCTGCTTTATCTGCAGGCAAAACATCCGCGATGACAGAATCAATACCGACCTGATCCGCAATCGCTTTTGCCACTCGTTCATTGTCTCCAGTTAACATCACCGTCTTCAACCCTCTTTGTTTCAGAGCAGCGATGGCTTCTTTTGAGGTTGCCTTTGGTGCGTCCTGAATGGCAATCAAACCAATCACTTGATGATCCAAACCGACATAGACAACCGTCTTTGCCGCTGTCTGTAACTTGATAGCTGTCTGTTTTAGATCATCTATCATGTTGTGGTCTGCCAACAATTTATCATTACCAATGAAGGCGGTTTGACCATTTACCGTTGCGGCAACTCCCTTACCCTCAATGGCTTGAAAGTCGGCCGCTGGTGCAACTGTAATGCCCTCACCTTTAGCTTTAGCCAAAACTGCAGCAGCCAAGGGATGTTCCGAATTAGCTTCCAAACTGGCAGCTAATGGTAAAATCTGTGATTGATCACCGACAATGTCCGTTACTTCAGGTTTTCCCATGGTAATTGTGCCAGTCTTATCGAAAACCACCGTGGTAACGTCATTAACCGCTTCAAGGACTTCCCCGTTTTTGATGAGGATACCCATTTTAGCAGAGCGACCCGTCCCAACCATTAGAGCGGTTGGCGTTGCTAAACCTAACGCACATGGGCAGGCAATCACAACAACGGAAACAGCAAAAATCAAAGCGTTAGCAACACTTGCGCCAAGTAATACGTACCAAACCAAAAACGTCAGGATTGAAATAATCAGTACAATTGGCACAAAAATATTCGACACTTGATCCGTTAACTTTTGGATCGGTGCATGGCTATTCTGTGCCTTCCTAACTAATTCAACGATTTGAGACAACATAGTGTCACTGCCTACTTTTTCAGCCTTGAACATGAACGTTCCATTACTGTTCAGCGTTGAACCAATTACCCGGTCACCTGCATGTTTTTCAACGGGCATGCTTTCACCGGTAACCATGGATTCATCGATAGCGGAGCTGCCCTTGGTAATCACACCGTCTACGGCAATCTTTTCACCTGGTTTAACCCGAATCAAATCACCAACTGCCACTTCGCTTAATGGTACTTTAATCAGTTCACCATTTCTCAAAACCGAAGCTTCTTTAGCCTGTAAATTAACTAACTTATCAACGGCATTCGAGGCGTTATTTCGCATCCGCTCTTCGAAAACCTGGCCCAATAGAACAAAGGTAGTCACAAACGCTGCACTTTCAAAAAAGACCGCTTGATGGGTAATCATGGCGTATATGCTGTAAAAATACGCCGTTGCCGTCCCAATAGCTACCAATGTATCCATGTTAGAATGATGCTTTGTGAAAGACGCCCAGGCACTTTGCCAAAACGGACCTGCTGAAACAGCCATGATAATTGTCGTCAGTACTAACATCGTCCATTCACCACCCGGCAGCATCCAGCCAAACGGGTGAAAAATCATTTCTGCTAACATTGGTAACGACAGGATCAACGAGATCCAAAAACGACTTGTAATTGACATCCTTGTTCACCACTTTCCCCAAAACTTTGCGTTTGGTAACTAAGCCTCACTTAATATTGATAATCAATTTACTTAATAATCAATTTGCCATGAAACATATCCATTCCGCAAGCCCACTGGAATTCTCCGGGCTTGCTAGTATCGATGTCAATGGCTTGTTTTTCACCCTTTGGTAACTCGCGGTTGATACCAAAATCGGGGAAAACTACCCGATCCAAACACGTTGATGGATCCCGACGAGTGAAGTTCAAAACTGCAGGAACACCCTTCTTCAAAACCACTTTTTCGGGTGAGTAGCCGCCATTAACGTCCACATCAATCTCCTGGACATCATTAGTAACGTCAGCAGTTTCAGTAGCCACTGCATGCTTACCAAAGAACCACCAAGCGATAAAACCAATCAGTACAAGCCCAACTATTAAGACAAACATTTTAATCATGATAAAAACCTCCAGGATTTTTATTTTTACGTTTACATTTGTAAACCATAACTACATGATAAATGCTTCGTTTACAATTGTCAACCGCAAAAGCCGACCACTTTGCAAAATGCAAAATAGCCGGCTTTACAGTGAATATGTTTAACGATAGGCGCTGATCAATGCTCTAAAACGTGTGCTTTGACCTGATCAACAATCGTCATGATGTGCCTGTCAGATAACTCGTAATGAATGTTTTTACCGTTCCGAGTCCCTTTGACTAAATTTTGCTGTTTCAACAGACTTAATTGATGCGAAACCGTTGACTGATTCAAATCCAACACTTCGGTAAGTTCCGTTACGCTAAGGGTCGATTCAGCTAACGCCAAGATAATGCGTACTCGAGTCACATCGCCCAACGCTTTGAATAGTGCAACCATGTTTTCTAATTCCGATGAGACGGTTAAATGATCTTTTAAGTGTTCTACGATTTCTAAATGTTTAGGATTTTCCATTGAATATTTAACTTCCTTCATAATAGTCATGATTTGGTATTCGGTTAGCTACGAATGCGGTTGCATTTTAGCAGCAGCACGGGTACAATTCACATTAAGATATGCACATATGTTGATATGTATTGAGGTGATAACTATGAAATCAGCAACTGTTCCCACTCGCACCCACAACACGGTACGCGGCTTTCTAAATCATAAAAGCGACTTAATAATGATTGCCAGTTCAACCATTATATTATTAATTGCGGTCAGTTTACCAGCCTCAATCGAAAAAATTCTGCTCTATATTGCTTCTTATGCGATTATTGCTTATCCCGTTATCTGGGAATCACTGACCAATATCATCAGTGGCGAATTTTTCGACGAAAACTTTTTGATGACAGTTGCTACTGTTGGGGCAATTGCACTTGGCGATTACCCCGAAGCCATCGCAGTAATGTTATTCTATGAAGTTGGCGAACTATTTGAAGATATCGCTGTTCAGCAGTCTAAACAGTCCATCTCTGCCCTCTTAAAACTCAAACCAACGACAGCTACAATTTTAACTCCTACAGGTGAAAAAGTTATTACCCCTGAGCAGGTTATTCCCGGTCAAACTATCCGGGTAAGACCCGGCGAAAAGATTGCCCTAGACGGTGAATTAATTCGTGGTCATACCAGCTTAGACACCTCAGCGTTAACCGGCGAATCGCTACCTCGTGACATTCAAAAAGGTGAAACCGTTTTGAGCGGTGCCATTAATCTTACTGGTGTCATCGATATTCGTGTTACCAAACCCTATCAGGAATCAACGGTAGCTCGAATCCTAGACCTCGTCTCAAATGCCGCTCAGCAAAAAACAACAACCGAAAAATTTATCACTCGTTTTGCTAAAATCTATACGCCAATTGTTGTTGGCTTAGCGATTCTTTTAGCCCTTTTCCCGCCCTTACTTCACCTGGGTCCTTGGGCTACTTGGATCAACCGTGCTTTAGTTTTTCTAGTTATCAGTTGCCCCTGCGCACTGGTGATTTCCGTACCACTAAGTTTCTTCGGTGGCATTGGAGCAGCCTCACGACACGGTATTCTAGTTAAAGGCAGTAATTTTCTCGAAGCATTAACACACGTAAATACGATTGCATTTGATAAAACCGGAACTTTAACAAAAGGACATTTCACAGTTAGTGAGATCAACGCGGAAGCGCCTTTCACTAATCAGCAACTGTTAGGCATTGCTGCTGCCGCTGAACAGCACTCTAACCACCCTATCGCCCGTTCCATCATAGCAGCTTATGACGGTGATTTGACTCAATTTAAACTTCATGATATTCAGGAAACGGCAGGTCATGGTATTGAAGCGACAATCAATGATCAGATAGTTGTGGTTGGCAACGCAAAAGCAATATCATTAAATCACATTACCATGCCTGCAACTAACACCAACAGTACTACAGTCTACGTTGCGGTCAATCAAAAATTTGCCGGTAGTATTCAAGTTGCTGATCAGCCTAAACCAGACTCAAAAGCTGCCATTCTGCAGCTCAAACACTTGGGCGTTAAAAACACCGAGCTACTAACCGGTGATAATCAAGGTATTGCAAATCATATTGGTGAACAACTTGGTTTGGATCAGGTTGAGTCCGAGTTATTACCTGCACAAAAAGTTGCCAAAATGACCGCATTGACCCAAGCTGCGCATACATCTCATCACCAAGTTGCCTTCGTTGGCGATGGTATTAACGATACGCCTGTCTTAGCTCGGGCTGACGTGGGAATCGCAATGGGTGGTCTTGGTGCTGATGCCGCCATCGAGGCCGCGGATATTGTCATAATGGATGATAAGCCGTCAAAAGTTGCTACTATTATTCAAATTGCAAAAGCCACCAAGCGAATCGTTTGGGAAAATATTAGCTTTGCTTTGGCCGTTAAAATCATCTTTTTGATTTTGGGTGCATTTGGCATCATTGGCATGTGGGAAGCCGTCTTTGCTGATGTTGGGGTGACCATGATTGCCATCTTGAACGCACTACGTCTTCAAAAACAGTAGTAAAATAGCCTTGAATCAAGACCGATAACCATTATCGAGCCTGATTCAAGGCTATTTTTTACTAAAGGATTAATCGTGCAGCATTGATAAGCAAGGCGATTCCATAACCTAAAACAATTACCCCTGAAATAATATTGATCCACATCAAAATACGCTTAGGTAATCGATTCTTTAAAATACCAACAATAATCGTAATCGAGAAAAACCAAATTGCGGTGGCTAAAATAATACCGCCCAGAAAAGGTAACACCTCACTATTTGTCAGCGTTCCTCGCAGGGCTCCCATGGTGACCCCCGTATCGATAATTGCTTGTGGATTGGCAAAAGCCACGATCCAAGCACTAGCGAAAGCGTCTTTTAATGGTAATTGTGAATCGTCTTTTCCAAGTTCTATCTGGCTAGCAGAACGTAAGATACCAATCCCCATCCAAATCACGATTAAACCACCAAGCAACATAATGATAATTTTAAGCCACAAATAATGACTGATTAACGCACCCATTCCTAAAAAGGCGACGGTGGTTAAGGTTGTGTCCGCTATCCATACAAATAAGCAAATTAATAAAGCACGTCGCATTCGGTTACTCATAGCGCTATTAAAAACAAATAAGTTCTGCATTCCAATTGACGATACAAGCGCAAAACTAATCAACATGCCCCGTAAAACTACTGCCATCATGATTGACTTTCCTCCAATTCACATAGAAAAAGGCACCTATCCTAGCCTTCAACGTTCTGAGAACATTGTATCTGCGACTAGAAGAGCTGCCTATCATGATCACCCGACGATGATCAAGCTATTAGCGATTTAATTAACTTTAATAGCATACGTGACCCCAATTAAAATGTCAAGATTAGGCTATTTACCGAAGTAGGCCGTGTAGAACAGGTAGCCAGATAAGCAAAAAGCCGCAATCGTAATTAAATTTCGTAGTAATTTAACTGGCAGATGACGGATAACAACTGGTCCAACGTAGCCACCAGCAAACATCCCAATCGCGAGAGGAACCGCCATCAACCAATAAACTTTAATGGTAAATGCGTAGATCACAAGTGAAATCACATTGGTAAGCAGTGCCGAGAAGTTCTTAATGGCATTACTGACCACAAAAGGCTTAGTCAAGGTCACAGTGAGAATCGCTAGCATAAAAATACCAGCTGCTGCGCCAAAATAACCAATGTAAATGCCAACTAAAAAAATGGCACTATTTTTTAAAATCCGGACCCATAATTTTGTTGGTTGAGCCGTTTGACTGACCTGTTTCTTTTTACCTGAAACCATCATCATCACTGCAGCTAAGAATATTAAAAACGGCACCACATGCTCGAAACTAGAAGATGGTAAAAAAGCTAAAATCAAGCAACCGATAATACCCCCAGCTGCCGTTAAAAGACCAACATGCCACATAGTTGCATGATTACCTTTTAGCTCTTTAGATGACGATAAGGTAGAACCTAACCCAGTAAAAATCAATGCGGCAGTATTAGTCACATCAGCACTCACTGGTGGAACACCTACACTTAACAATACGGGATAAGATACCAAGGAGGCTAGACCAGCCACTGAACTTAAAAAGCCGGCAATCGCACCAGCTACTATCAGATAAATCGTAATTAAAATTACGTGCAGCATGTGACTTTCCTCCTTAAAAATATTCACTTATCCAGTATAGCGCAGAAACAGCGAGAACGTTGGGCATAAAAAAACGTGTCTCTCAACCTTCAGTGGTTAAGAAACACGCTTTCATCGCTAAATTGACAAAACCACACTTAATTGCGGTCGGATCAAATTTTTCATTTCATCAGTTAGTTGTCGGTTATTTTTAATCAACAATTCGTCATAGATAACTTTTTGAAAAATAGAAACGATTACTCGTGCCAATGGTCGATACTGACCTTTACTTATTGACTGAAGTACTGGTGCCGCTTTTAACTGTTGGGCAATCTCATCGACAAGCCCTTCTAAAATTTGCAACAGCCAGTCGGCCTGATCGTCAGACAACAACATGCGTTCATGAATTGTAATGACAAACGATTGGTAATTTTCTTTATCCTGGAAAACTTGCCAAATATTCTCGAAAATTAACATTAAACGCTGCTCAAGATCCGTCTTCGTAACACAATCGTTGAACGTCATCTGCAATTGATTAACTCGATTAATGATTCCTTGATGAACAATGGTATTCAGTATTTCGTGTTTCCCATGAGGAAAATAATAATACATTAACCCTTCAGCCGTTCCTGCAGCCTGATTAATCATCCGAGTAGTCGTTGCTTCATAGCCATTTTTGGCAAACATTTCCCGGGAAATTTTTAGAATTTTTTCCTTATGTTGGTCACTCTTGGTTTCACTTTTACTCATGATTCAGTCCCCACTTGGTTTTCTGGTATAAAAAAGAGACAGTCCTTTGATTTAACGTGAAAGCTGTCTCTACAATTTTAACTAAACATACCACCCAATTGCTGTCCAAGAAGATAAACATCCAATACGATTAGTACAGCGGTGACGATCCAGGCAACATATTTGATCCAGGCATGGTTAGCAAATTCACCCATGACCTTTTTACTACTAGTAAACATTACTAGTGGGATTACCGCGAATGGTAAAGCAATACTCAAGAATACTTGTGAGAAAGTCAGCAGATCTTCAATCTTAGCCTCATCACCATGATAGATAATGGCAAAAATCAAGACGGGAGTTACGGAAAGTAGACGTGTCACCAATCTTTGCGCCCAAAGTGGAATTCGAAGCCGAATGAAACCTTCCATAATAATCTGTCCAGCTAACGTACCCGTGATTGTGGAACTTTGACCTGACGCCAACAGTGCCACTGCAAACAACATACTTAGCATTGGGCTGGCAATTGCACCAACGATTTGGCTATTACTTAACGCATTGAATAAGTCAACGAAACGACCCAATGAACTGTTAGTACCATAAAACAGTGCCGCACCAAGAATTAATAGTAAACTATTAACGATAAAGGCGATGAATAATTGCAGATTAGAATCAATCGTTGAGAATTTAATGGCTTTAGCAATGTCATTACGATCTGAACGATCAAGTTTACGTGTTTGCGAAATTGACGATCCCAAATACAAATCATGGGGCATAACCGTTGCACCAACGATCCCTAATGACAGGTATAACATGGAATGATTGCTGATAATGTCAGTTGTTGGCACGTACCCACCAATAATGCCTGCAATACTTGGATTAGATAACGCAACCTCATAAGCAAACACTAATAAAATAACCGTCACAAGCGTTGCAACAATGGCTTCAATTTTTCTAAAGCCCAGCTTCATTAATAACAGTAAAATCAAAACATCGGCAGCCGTGATCAAAATACCAACGATCAGAGGGATCCGGAACAGTAGTTTTAATGCGATCCCAGAACCAATGATTTCAGCGATATCGGTTGCCATAATCGCTAATTCAGCGATGATCCATAGAATGATTCCCATACCTTTACTGGTACGTTCACGTGTCAGTTGAGCTAAATCCTTACCCGTAACGATCCCCAGTTTGGCTGACATCGCTTGAAGCAACATAGCAATCAAACTTGAAATCAGAATCACTGCCAGTAGTTTGTACTTGAACTGTGCACCACCAGCAATTGAAGTGATCCAGTTACCAGGATCCATATACCCAACTGCAATCAGAATTCCAGGCCCAGTATACGCCATTAATGTTTTCCAAAAGCCCCCGTTTTTAGGGACTTCAACCGTACCGTTTACTTCATCAAGACTCTTGCCTTCACCGTCAACGCCTTGTACGAAGTTGTGTTTTTCTGTATCCTTCATCATTAAAACCTCTTTTCTATTGACTTAGAAATTCGGTTGGTCAGTGAAATACAAATTTGATATAAAATTAAGCATCTGTGTTTAAGCCCATATCAAGTTATCATTTCTTCTGATCCAAACATTCAAAGTAATCATTTATTATGACTGAGCGCCCGCTCAATTACCAAAACTATATTACCACCATTAATAAAAATTACAAGTAAAAGTTAATCGAGTAAAAGAATTAATTCGGAACCCCTAAAATAAAAAACACCAAGCACAACTGTTTTTACAGTAATGCTTGGTGTTTTATTTTATTCTAAATAATGATGGGTCTTCAGGTATTCTCGTGCAACCACTGAAGCCTTCCGGTGCTTAACGGTCACTTGGTAATTCATATTCTGCATATCAGAAATTGAAATTTTACCACTTAACCGATCCAGCTGTTTAACAATAGCTGGATGCTGCTTGGCAAAGCTCGTTTTCATTAACGGTGCACCCTGATAAGTGGGGAAAAAGCCCTTATCATCTTTGAGCGCAATAAGATGATACTCTTTAATCTGCGGATCAGTCGTATAGCCATCCGTCACATCCACCCGTTTGTTCGCCAATGCTTCATAACGCAGTGACGGTTCCATGGTTTTAGCTGACTTCAGATTGAACCCATACGTTTTTCTGAGCCCGGGATAGCCATTGCTTTCCTGATAAAAATCAGGATCGAACGCACCTGAGAGCTGACCAGCAACTCGCGTCAAATCCGAAATGGTCTTCAAATGATACCGTGTTGCTGTATCCTGTCTAACTGTGACAGCATAGTTATTTTGATAAGCCATGGGTTTCAGATACGTCATCCCAAACTGCTTTTTAACATCATCACGGGCATTTTGGTAAGCAATCTGCGGATTACGATTAACATCTGGGTTGCCCTTGACCAGCGTTTGCAGAATCGTACCAGTAAACTCCGGATAAATGTCAATTTTACCGCTTTGAAGGCCCTTAAAAAGAAAACTCGTGCCGCCAAAGTTTGGCTTTAACGTTACTTTAACCTTCGAATCGTTTTGTTCAATCAAATCCTTATACATGTTGATCAACACTTCGGGTTCGCCACCCAATTTACCAGCAATCGTGACTCTTTCGGTCTGCGGCTTCAATAATTGATGCCCGATAGTGCCACCTAAACCGATGATCACTAACACTAAAGTGCCGATTCCCAGGCGTTTTAACGGCACCTTCGATAATACTTCAATCAACCAATTAGCCAATAAAGCCAAAATAGCTGACAGAACAGCACCCACTAATAGTGCCGTATTATTATTCGTTTGAATTCCCAGCAAAATATAGGTCCCTAAGCCCCCGCCACCGATTAAAGCAGCTAAGGTCGCTGTTCCAATAACTAACACTGTGGCAATTCGGATACCCGATAGAATCATAGGCATCGCCAAAGGCAGTTCAACCTTGAAGAGCTTAAACCTTGGTGTTACCCCAAGGGCATCCGCCGCCTCCAAGAGAACCGGGTCAATGTTTGTGAGTCCTGCATAGGTATTTTGGAAAACGGGCATAATAGCATACAAAACTAGTGCGATAATTGCTGGTACTGTCCCAATTCCAACGAACGGAATTAGGATACCTAAAACCGCCAAACTGGGAATGGTCTGAATGACACCAGTCACTTGTAGAAAGAATTCACCGATTCGACGATGGTTGATCAGCGCTATCGCAAGTGGTATTGCAATCAGAATTGTGATCAACATACTGATCAAGGAAATCGAAATATGTTGCCACAAAGCCTGTAATAAGTCACTGTGGTTCTTATTGATATAACTTATTAATTGACTAATGACTGTCACCCTCCGTTTCAAGCGATGCTAAGTAATCAATTAAATCATGATCAGTTAGCACTTTATCATCCACGATCACCTGATCCATCTGCGATTTTTGAAGGGCGGTTGCCCACTCAAAAATACTTTGACCTTTGACCATTTTAGTACCTGGTTCGTCAGCTTTAGCTGTTCGGCCAAAACCAGCGGCCAAGACCTGTCCTAATAACTGATCAGTTTGCTGTTCATCCGCAAAGAAATTGCTGACAAAAGCGTTGGCTGGTTCTGACAAAATCTCAGTTGGTGTACCTACTTGCTGCAGTTTACCATTATGCACAACCCCAATTCGGTCAGCTAACCGCAACGCTTCATGCATATCGTGGGTTACAAATACAATCGTGCTATCCAAATCCCGGTGAAGATTGATCACAATTTGCTGTAATTGACGCCTCGAAACCGGATCTAAAGCACTGAAAGGCTCATCCATAAGAACTAACCCCGGTTCACAGGCTAAAGCGCGTACAATGCCCACTCGTTGTGCCTCGCCACCGGAAAGTTCACTAGGCATCCGGTCAAGAAAATGATCCGGATCAAGGCCCACTTCAGTCATGAGTTCGGCAATTCTAGTGCGTTTCTTGTCCGCTGGCCACTTTAAATTATCCAGTTGTACACTTGCATTTTCTGCTACGGTCATATTAGGAAATAGCGCACCTGTCTGCAACACATACCCAATTTGGCGTCGCAATTCTTGCACGTTTGCATCTGCCACATCTCTACCATCAATTTTAACCTGACCAGAAGTTGGCACGACTAGCCGGTTAATGGTTTTTAACAGTGTCGTTTTCCCGCTACCAGAAGGCCCGACCAACACAAATAATTCACCATCATTAATGGTGAGATTTAAGTGATCAAGTGCGTGCTGATCTTGATATTCCTTATTTACATTAAGCAGTTCAATCACTAGTATCACCTCGGTTTAACTGTCCATTATTACAGTTACTAATCCTTTACTAGGGAACAAAAAAGAGTCGCCTTTATCAAGCGCCCTTTAAACTAATTTCCCAAACAATTTTTCCACGCCAGCTGGTATCTCTTCAGGAGAAGTTACCAGTGCCGTTGCATTCGAGGCTTTAAGTTCAGCAGTATCGCCAAAACCATACGTCACACCTAAAGTCTTGACCTGATTTTTTCTACCGCCAATCATGTCAGTGTAGCGGTCACCGACCATGACGCTACAAGTTGGTAAAGCGCCACTGGTTTCGATACCATAAGCTAGTATATCCACTTTCTTAATTCGAACTGGGTCCTCTATAGCAGCACCATAGATACCGCTAAAATAATCGTTTAACTGAAATTTATCAATAATTTGCCGTAAAATCGGCTCGGGCTTTGCTGAGGCTATATTTAACTGATAGCCCGCTGTTTTCAGCGTTGTTAACGCTGATTCAATACCAGGATAAATTTCTAAATCAAACAAGCCATGGGATTCATACTCTTCCCTGTATTTTGCGATACTGTCGCTAACCTGCTTCTCTGATAATGACGGGAAAAACTTTGTTAAACTATCAGCGAGTGTCGGCCCAATGAAAAGTCGATACTGCTCATCTGTCAAATGCGGTAGCTGCAATTCATCTACCATCTTTTTAACTGAGTGAATAATACCATGCTCAGAATTAGCAATGGTTCCATCAAAATCAAAGAAAACTTGATTATTCATAGCGTACTCCATTTCTAGTAATCCTGGCGTATAGACTACCGTAATTACGTTTAATCTTCAAGAGGATAGCCCCAAATACTTACTTTTAATTAATAAATTAAGCCGAATCTTCCTAATTCTTAAGCAATCGTCTAACTTGATTCTGTAATTCTGGCACAACTTCGTCTTCAAACCAAGGGTGCTGATGCATCCAGCCATAATTTAGCGGTGAAGGATGCACGATTGGAAAATATTCTGGTAGATAGTCTTTATAATGGGCTACCGTTTCAGTGAGCGTTTTTTGACGTTTTTTTTGCAGATAATACTTTTGTGCATATGCACCAATGAGTAACGTTAACGACACTTTAGGCATCAATTCGAGCACGGGTTGGTGCCATTTCTCAGCAAAACCTTTTCTCGGTGGTAGGTCACCTTGTTTACCTTTTCCCGGGAAATAAAAATCTAAGGGGACCACACCCAACTTTCCAGAATGGTAGAACTCGTCACGACTCATACCCATCCACGCTCTTAGCCGGTCGCCACTAGGATCATCCCAATATGTCATTGAAGCTTGGCCCTTTCGGCTTGGTGCCTGACTAATAATCAGAATCCTTGCTTCAGGTTCCACGTGATACAAAGGCTCAATGCCTTGTCGTGTAAAATCAGCGTTTTGCGGATCCGCCATAATCGCTTGATAAATATCTTCTGCTCGCCCCATCTTCTCACATCCTATTTCTTGATACCCTATTTTAACATGGTAAGCAAATGAGACTTTATATCAATTAATATTGAGAATAATTTACTTGGTTAGTTAATCATCATCCATTTAACCTCACTTTAGACAAAGCTAAATCCCCGTCCTGATAAGCACATACCATCAGAACGAGGATTATTTAGCTTAAATTCTAAAATCTACCAAGTTAATAAAAGTAACCTAAATCACTGGTAACACTCGGATATATAGGTGTCCAGTCAGTGGCTTGTTTAGCGGACGTTTTGTGAGTAATGATTTCCGAAAAGTCGTTAATGAGCTCTTCGGCATTCACTGCTAATACTACGGCACCCACTAACTTTCCAGAAGATTTATCAGTAATTGTCGTTACACGAGCAGTCTTATCTTGCAGACGATTGTAAGTATACCAAGAACCCACCGATTGATTACTAATTGCATACTGCTCTGAATGTTTTTCAGCTTCATCTAATGTAACCCCGACTTGTGCAAGTTCTGGCCCAGCAAACACGATGTGCGGAATGGCTGGGTAATGAATTGGTTCTTCGGTTTCTCCCGCAATCACCGAAACCACATAGCGCCCCTCAATCCCCGAAACGGGTGTTAACTTAGGCACTGATTTAGCAATTGCATCGCCAATCGCATAAATGGATGGAACGCTGGTTCTTAAATGGTCATCAACTTTTACACCTTGGGGTTCAACCGCAACACCAATACCCGGTAAATTAAGTTGATCTAAGTTCGGTCGCCGTCCTGCAGCCGCAAAAATGGCGTTTAGCGTGATAGATCCGCCATTATTAGTAATTACTTCAACCTGCTTATCATCGGCATTTAGCGCCGTAACGTTGGTATTCATGTGGAAATGAATTCCTTTATCAGTCAAAATAGCTTTCAACTGTTCAGTATATTTTTGCGGGAAATTACGGAGCAGCCGATCATTATGCTGGAAAATATGCACTTCGGCGCCCGCTTCTACCGCAATGTTCGCTAATTCAATTGCCACGTAGCCAGCGCCAACGAACCCGATTTTCTTGGGTAAATTGGATAAGTTCAAAAAATCAGTACTTGTCTTAAAGGCTTCTTTTCCAGGAATATCTGGAATTGTTGGCGTAGCGCCGGTAGCAATCACAATATGCGCCCCACTTACTTTTTGATCACCTACGCGCAATGTATGACCATCAATAAATTCCGCAACACCATGTAAATGATCGATGTGCGCATTCTTTAAACCTGCTTCAGTTCCAGTTGGAATTTTTTCCGTGTAACCGCGTTTAAACGCCATCATTTTTGCCCAGTCAACTTTTAGCTCAGCTGACAAACCGCTTCCCTGATAACGAATCACCTGTCTTCTGGCCTCAACTACTCCATAGAGCATCTTCTTGGGGTCACAGCCAAAGTTAGGACAGGTACCACCCCACAGATTACCCTCAATTACCAAAACCTTTTGACTCTTATTTAAGCCATACGCAACCGCCATGCCACCGGGGCCGCCACCAATCACAATCGTATCGTAATCAAACGCCATATTATTAAGCCTCCTGTTTGCGAGTTATCTTTCACTCTTCAACATACTACAAAGTCAGCCATGAAACCAAAAATCTGCCCCCTAATAACGGGTAATACCACTTCTGCACTTATTTACCAAACATTTACACGTTATCCATAAATCTTTACGAAGGATTTATGTTGTATTTACACTCACCCGTTAACATTAACTCTATCAAATAAGATAGGGGTTATTAATATGAGTATTTTTAAAACAAGTTTATTTGCTGCCGGAATCATAGGTCTATCACTTGCAGCTGCCGGCTGTAGTTCTTCAAACGCCACCGGTAGTCACCAAAACGCCAAAACACTGACGGTGGTTTTCCTACCTGGTGATTCAGCTAAAGAGGCTGGACCGGCTAGAACTGCACTAGCAAACGAGATCCACAAAGCAACCGGGAAAAAGGTTGAAGTTAAAACCACTACCGACTACAACGTTGCTATCCAGGCTATTTCATCTGGTAAAGCCCAAATTGCGCTGATGGGGCCGGACAGTTACATCCAGGCGCACAAGCAAAACGCCGCCGTTGAACCGATCCTCACTTACTCTGGTAAATCTGGCACTTTGAAAGATGCCCAATACCACAGTTACATTATGGTCCCTAAAGACAAGGCTAACCAGTACAAAGTAAACGGTAAGTTCAGCTTAGAAAAAATCAAGGGTCAGAAAATGTCATTTGTTTCTAACACATCAACATCTGGTTTTGCCATTCCAGCAGGCGCCATCCAAACCAATTTCAACCTGAAAAATAAGGATGACCTGCAACAAAGTGGTAAATTCTTCTCTAAAGTCCTGTTTGGCGGTTCACACCAAGGCTCAGCCGTTAACTTACTTAAAGGTGATGCTGACGTAGCTGCCTTTGATGATATGGATCTAGTTTCATACGGTAAATTCACAAATGATTCAACTAAAGCAGGTGCAGATTTCAAAATCAATGCCAACGCACCAGCGCCATTTAACAGTGTCCGTGGCAAGGAAAGTATTGCTTTAGCAGCATACCCTGTACAAAACGAACCCATTGCCGTGAACTCAAAAATGCTTAGCAAATCAGATACCAAGAAAATCATCAGTACGTTAACTTCGTCCCGAATTGCTAAGGATAAAAAATTCTTTGCACCATCTAACGCTAAGGTACACAGTTTATTGCCAAAGGATGGTGATACCCAATTCATCGCTATTTCTGACAAATGGTACGCCCCTACTCATAAAGTACTCGGTGAATAGATTACTGGTAAAAGGAGGTTCTAATGTTAACCGTAAAACACTTAGCTAAGAGCTACGATGGCGAAAAGAAGTCATTAACCGATGTTTCATTTAGCGTTCAACCTGGTGAAGTAACCGTCATTATTGGGCCTTCTGGTGCCGGTAAAACAACGATTTTGCGTAGTATTAACCAGCTTATCCGGGACGATGACGGTGAAATCCTGTTTGATAATACTGACATTCGTCAATTGAATAGGGCACAGTTACGCCAAGCTCGTTGCCGAATTGGTATGATTTTTCAGAACTACAACCTGATCGAACCGCTAACGGCGATTGAAAACGTCTTACACGGTTGTTTAGGCACTAAATCTAATCTAGCGGGTATCTTTTCGATTTACCGTAATCGGGAAAAAGAAGAAGCTTTAAAACTATTGGAGAAGGTTGGCCTTGCCGAGTTTGCCTATCAGCAATGCCGTAACCTTAGTGGTGGTCAAAAACAACGGGTCGGCATCGCTCGAGCGTTAATGCAACAGCCAAAAATCATTCTGTGTGATGAACCGATTGCATCCCTAGATCCTAAATCAACTATCACTGTCATGGATATTCTTAGAGATCTGGCGACTAACGATGGCATCTCAGTTTTAATCAACCTCCACCAAGTTGATATCGCCCGAAGTTACGCGGATCACGTCATTGGCATCAATAATGGTCAAGTCGTATTCGACGATCGGATTCAAGCACTTTCAGATACTGCTATTGCTAGCATATACCAAAAGGATGCTAACTCTGAAGGGAGTGTCGTTCATGAATTCTGATGTACAGCAAGTTACCAATTTCTTCAACACCAAGCGTTTACGGCTGTCCATCATACTGGTTATTTTTGGACTTGCTTACATTGGTGCCTCGATTGGCCTTGGCTTTCAAACACAATCGTTATTAAACGTTCAAGCTGGCATTGCTTGGTTAATTCACAACTTTATCCCCAACGAAGCCTCACAGGGTTACTGGAATGAGATTATCCAACAGCTATTTCGAACGTTTATAGTAGCAGTCGCTTCAACGACCTGTGCCGCCGTGGTATCCCTATTTTTAGCGATTATCGGTGCCCAGACACTGACACCAGCAATTACCGTTAGCTGGGTCATTCGGTGCCTCTCATCGCTGCTACGAAATATCCCCATTGTTGCTTGGGCGATGATTTTACTCTTTTCGTTTAAGCAAAATGATCTCACTGGCTTTTTGGCCCTATTTTTCATGACTTTGGGGTTTCTGACCCGTGCTTTTATGGAAACCATCGAAGATTTTGGGACTGAAAAGATTCAGGCGTTACAGGCAACTGGTGCCACTTATCTGCAAGTGATTTTTCAAGGGCTCTTACCAGAAATCGCCGTTGCGCTTATGACTTGGATCCTTTATATGATTGAAAACAACGTTCGAGACGCTACGCTAGTTGGCTTGCTTACGGGAACTGGCATTGGCTTCATCTTCAACCTTTACTTCAAAAGTCTAAGGTACGGGGCTGCTGGATTAGTTGTCCTCTCAGTCATTATTTTAGTCGTTGCAGTTGAGCTAATCTCCAATTTAATCGGGAGGTTGTTATCGTGATTAAACCGGAAAATCAAATTTCAATACCAACACGGCAACCAGCCGGACCAAGACTGTCAATTCCCTTACGTTTTCGAGACCGACGCCGAGTAACAATTCTGATGACGCTAATTGTGTTGGCGTATATCACATTGGCGACATTGCCAACTATGATTCCTAGCCACTTCAAATTAGGTACCGCACTAACAAGTTTTGCTGAAAATATCAAAATCATGTTTTGGCAACCACACCTTGCTAATACCACCTTTATCACGCTTTTAGGCGCACTGGGTCAAAGTATCCTATTGGCATTCTTAACCACGTTAATTGGCTCGGTGCTGGCTTTTTTCTTTGCTCTTGCCAGTACTAGACGGTTAGCTCCCACCTACTTAGTCTTAGGTATTCAAAGTCTGATGGCCGTTATTCGTGCCATTCCAACTGTCCTTTGGGTCTTGATCTATAGCGTTGTCTTTGGTCTAGGAGCCAACGCAGCAGTCGTAGGTATTACCTTTCACAGCGTTGCTTATCTGACAAAAGTCTACGCGGATAGCATGGACGAACTTTCTCCTGGCATTATCGAAACCATGCAAGCAATGGGACTTAAAAAGAGCGCTATTATCCGTCAAGCAATTATCCCCTACATGATGCCAAGTTACCTTAGCTGGACGTTTATCCGCTTTGAAATCAACTTTGCTGACGCTATTGCTGTTGGGGCAGCAGCGGGTGCTGGCGGGATTGGTTATCAGCTTTTCATGTCAAGCAGCTTCTATTTTAATTTCCATGAAGTGGGTGTCATGGTTTATATGATTTTGGCCTTTGCATTAGTACTTGAAATTATTTCCTACCGCTTGCGTACCGCCACTAATTAGTAACTATTCAACCCTAATTCAAACTGGAGGATTTCCTTATGATTGAAGCCATCGTATTAGATTGGGCCGGGACGACTGTCGATTATGGCAGTCGCGCCCCCATCATTGCCTTTAAAAACGCCTTCGCTCACTTCGGCATTGGCCTGAGCGAAGAAACTATCCGCCAAGATGTTGGTCTGGATAAACTGACCCATGTCCGTAAAATTCTGCAGATTCCTGAAATCGCAAACTCTTGGGAAACTCGTCAGCCAACCATCCCACTAACAAAAGCAACGGCAGAAATTTACGCTCAGTTTCAAATTGAAATTAACAAAGTACTGGCGGAAACTGCACAATTGAAGCCTGGAATGACGGACTTGATTAAGTTTGCCAACACTCACCATATTCAACTAGCGACAACGACCGGCTATACACAAGTAATGCTGAACCAAATTTTACCTTTAGCCGCACAACAGGGGTACACACCCACATATAACATCACTTCTGAGCAAACCAATCACGTCGGCCGCCCTAAACCTGACATGGTGGCACTCGCTATGCAGAAGATGCACATCTCTGACCCCTCTCACGTCATTAAAGTTGGTGATACTGTCAATGATATTTTAGAGGGCAAAAACGCGGGAACAATTTCAATTGGGGTTGTTGACGGTGGTAATTTAATTGGCTTACCAAAACAAGCATTTGACCAGCTAAACATTGAACAGCGTGACCGTTACCGTGCTAAAGCCGCTGCAATTCTTAAAGAGGCGGGTGCTGACGAAATCATTAATAACATCGCTGATTTAATTCCTCTGATTGAATCGATTGATGATCAACAGCACGAGATGCCATTACTACTAACACCCGGCCCACTCACAACTAGCTTTACAGTGAAAGAAACCATGTTAGTTGACCATGGGACTTGGGATGATGACTACAAGGAACTGACACAATGGGTTCGTCGTGAGTTAGTCACTCTCGGTCATGCTTCAAACGAGGAATACACAGCCGTCCTGATGCAAGGCAGCGGTAGCTTTGGTGTCGAGGCCGCTATTGGTACAGCGATTCCGAAAAGGGATGCCACGTTACTTATCGCTGCCAATGGCGCATATGGCGAACGAATGATTGAGATTGCTGATTATTTAGCAATTCCACACGTCGATCTCCACGTACCTGAGGATCAGGCAGTGACCCTGGGCGCAGTGGAAAAAGCGTTAACAGCACACCCAGAAGTGACCCACTTTGCAATGGTTCATTGCGAAACGACTACGGGCATTTTAAACCCGATCGAAACCATCATCCCGGCATTAACCGATAACGGCATCATCACCCTAGTTGATGCCATGTCTAGTTTTGGCGGTGTCCCAATCGACCTTGCACAGCTTCAAGTCGATTACCTGATCACCAGTTCAAATAAATGTGTTCAAGGTGTCCCCGGCTTCAGTGTAGTATTGGCCAAGAAAAACACTTTACAGGCTACTAAAGACAATGCTCGCTCGCTAGCACTAGATCTCTACGCACAATACCAGACCTTTGAAGAGCATGACGGTAAGTGGCGCTTTACTTCCCCAACCCACGTTGTCTACGCCTTTGCCGAAGCACTCCGTGAACTTGAACAAGAAGGCGGTGTTACTGCTCGAACTCACCGCTACCAAGCCAACGAGACCTTGCTACGTGAAGGTATGCAGGATCTTGGTTATGAATTAGTCATTGATGAAACCGTTCAGTCACCAATTATCACATCGTTTAAGTACCCAACAGTTGATTTTAACTTCCAAGCATTTTATGAATATTTAAAAAACCGTGGCTTTATTATTTATCCCGGTAAGGTTTCAAAGTGCGATAGTTTTAGAATCGGTAATATTGGTGAAGTTTCGGCTGATGATATTAATCGACTGTTGAATCTGATTAAAACTTACACTAAAAAAGAATTACAATTATCAGTTAATGATTAATACCATGTAGCTAATATGGGTTAAGAATATCCGAATTCAACAGGTATGCCTAATTGATAAAAACACCACCAATCTTAATTGAAAATTGGTGGTGTTTTTGAGTTTATTCAGACTTCTGACAGCTTAAGCGCACAATGCCGATGATTGATTTTTGTGAAATTAACTCAGACAAAATAAATGATAATTCTTTTAACTTGGAAAAAAATTCAAAAAAATATTGTGGGGTATACCAATTTGCTAATTTCTAACTTATAGTAACCATACCAAAAATACTAAACGTTGACTTGTGAACGTGACTTGTTTGGTGACGCTTTATGTGACTAAATTAACATGATTTTACTCATCTCCAAGTAACTATAATTGCTATCCTATCCAAATTATGAAATCGCTTTAAAAACTAATTTACAGGCAATGTAAACGTTTGTGTTTTTTTGATAAACGTATACAATTGGGATTGTCAAAAAGCTATTATTAATACGTTAGGAGAGATTATTGTGCGTGTACGTCATTTAAGTACTTTCTTTATTTTCACATTCGGCGCACTGGGTGGACTCTTATTTGGCTTTGATACTGGTATTATTTCAGGTGCTTCATCCCTGATTGAAGCCAATTTCAGCCTAAACATTGAACAGACTGGTTTTATTACTTCATCCGTTCTAATTGGTTCCTCAGTAGGTGCTTTGTCAATTGGTTCTTTATCAGATAAGTTTGGCCGGAAACGGCTCTTACTTTTTGCTTCTATCCTCTTCTTACTTGGTTCAGGATTATCAATGACCGCTTCAGGATTTGTTTCAATGGTTGTTGCCCGGATCATCTTAGGGTTTGCCGTTGGTTCTGCCTCAGCATTAACACCAGCTTACTTAGCTGAACTTGCCGATGCACCTCACCGTGGTTCACTTGGGACTATGTTCCAATTGATGGTTACGGCTGGTATCCTGTTAGCTTACGTCTCAAACTTAGGTTTCTTGGGACATAACTTGTTAGGTATCCGTGACTGGCGGTGGATGTTAGGATCAGCTTTGATTCCCGCACTTTGTTTGTTCTTCGGTTCAATCATCCTACCAGAATCGCCAAGATATTTGGTTGAAAAAGGTAAGATCGATGAAGCTCGCGAAGTCTTACACGACTTACGTGCTAAGACCAACGAAGATCCCGACAAGGAATTAGCTGACATTCAAGCCGTTGCTAATCAGCCTAAAGGCGGCATTAAGGAATTATTCACCTTTGCCCGTCCAGCTGTTGGTGTTGCCATTGGTTTAATGCTCCTACAACAATTAGTCGGTATTAACTCAGTTATTTACTTCTTACCACAAGTCTTTATTAAAGGATTTGGTTTCCCCGATGGTGACGCGATTTGGGTTTCCGTTGGTATTGGGATCGTCAACTTCGTCTTCACGGTTGTCGCATATAAGATCATGGACAAGTTTAACCGGAAGACTATCTTGCTTTTCGGTTCAATCGTCATGACAATTTCAATTTTCATCTTAGCATTCATGAACTTCACTATGAGCGTTAAGGCTGTCGCCGTACCAACAATGATTTTAATTGCCCTCTATATTATCGGTTTCGCGATTTCATGGGGCCCTGTTTGCTGGTTGATGCTAGGCGAAATCTTCCCATTGAACGTTCGTGGAATTGGTAATTCAATCGGTTCAGCTGCTAACTGGATTGGTAACTTCATCGTTTCACAATTCTTCTTGGTATTGTTGAACTACTTCCACAACAACGTTGGTGGCCCATTCTTAGTCTTTGGTTTCTTCGCCATCGTTTCAATCTTCTTCGTTATCTACGCGGTTCCAGAAACCCGTGGTAAGACACTTGAAGAGATCGAAATGGAAATGCGTCATAAAGAAGCCGATAAACAAGCTAAAAAAGCTGCAAAGGACGCTACAAACTAGCTATCCATCAACTTGAACTAAAAATGCGAGTGTGTGACAAAACTCGGTAGATTCTAGAATTTAACGTAAATGACCCCCATTCCGATGTACTTTGTCGGGATGGGGGTTATTTGCGCTAAATGGCAAGAATCTGAGTTTTGGCGCATGATTAGGCTATATCGACGCATTGAATCAAAGTACCATCATGACTAATCTCAGCTAAAAATTAGATTGAAATACTTACCAACATAAACTTATGGCACAACCTCGTATTTTTTTGACTCATAAATAAATTGCCCATTCACATCTCTTAGATGGAAACTGCGCTATAAATCTGATACTATATAGGAACTGATTCTCATTTCCCGATTTCGACAACAAAAAAGTGAGGTACTAACTTGTTAACTGTAACCAATGTGTCCATGAGTTTCTCGGACCGCAAACTGTATGATGACGTTAATTTAAAGTTTACTCCCGGCAACTGTTACGGCATTATTGGTGCTAACGGAGCCGGCAAGTCAACTTTTCTTAAAATTTTGGAGGGTCAACTAGCTCCCACTACTGGGAATGTTTCATTGGGCCCTAACGAACGAATGAGTAGTTTAAAACAAGATCACTTTGCTTTTGACGATCAAACGGTGTTAAACACCGTCCTTCAAGGTCATGAACATCTCTATCAAGTGATGACCGAAAAAGACGCTCTGTATGCTAAACCCGATTTTAGCGATGCAGACGGCATCAAAGCCGCCGAACTTGAAGGCGAATTTGCTGAAATGGACGGCTGGAACGCTGAAAGTGATGCCAGTCAATTACTGCAATCAATGGGCATCCCAGAGGACCAACATCAAACGTTAATGAAAGATTTGCCAGAGAGCGAAAAAATCAAAGTTTTACTGGCTCAAGCCCTGTTTGGTAAACCAGATGTGCTGCTATTAGACGAACCTACTAACGGTTTGGATCCCATGACAATTAGCTGGCTGGAAAACTTTCTTGCTGACTATGAAAACACCGTCTTAGTCGTCAGCCATGACCGTCACTTCTTAAACAGTGTATGTACACATATGTGCGACGTTGATTTTGGCAAAATTCAGCTCTTCGTTGGTAACTATGATTTCTGGCTGCAAAGTTCAGAACTTGCCTTAAAACTGCGTAATCAAGCTAACTCTAAAAAAGAAGAACAAATCAAACAACTACAAGACTTTATTGCTCGTTTCTCAGCCAATGCTTCAAAGTCTAAACAAGCCACTTCCCGGAAAAAGCAACTCGATAAGATCACGCTGGATGATATCAAACCCAGCTCGCGTAAGTACCCGTTCATCAAATTTACACCTGAACGCGAACTTGGCAATGATTTTCTGCGAGTTGAAAACGTCAGTAAGACTATCGACGGCCACCAAATCTTAGAGAACGTCAACTTTCTTCTCCGTCCTGGTGATAAGGCAGCCTTGATTTCCCGTTCTGACGTGACAACCAGCGTGCTGATGCAATTACTAGCAGGCACCTTAGAACCTGATACTGGTTCAATTACATGGGGTGTTACAACTAATCGTGCTTATATGCCAAAGGACTTGAACCCAGAGTTTAGTAACGATAAGCTAAATATCTTAGAATGGCTTCGTCAATACGCCAGCAAAGAAGAAAGCGACAACACCTTCTTACGTGGCTTCCTTGGCCAAATGCTGTTCAAAGGTGACGAAGTTCTGAAAGAAGTCCCCGTTCTTTCTGGGGGCGAAAAAGTCCGTAGTTACCTCTCTAAATTGATGCTGAGTAAGGCAAACGTCCTCTTATTGGACGATCCCACTAACCACTTGGACCTTGAAAGCATCACAAGTTTAAACGACGCTCTGATTGATTTTAGCGGTTCTATGGTCTTCACCAGCCATGATCACGAATTCATTCAAACCATTGCCAACCATATTATCGAAGTAGGTCCTAAAGGCGTTGTTGACCGCGCCGACACCACCTATGATGATTTTATGGCTCACGAAGTTGCTCAAGCACAAGTCGCAAAAATTTATTAAACAGAAACACTAAATAAAGCTGGTAGCATAAGTTTATATTGATAAAAGTTTCATTTGGCTTCTTGACTGAAACACCATTAATAATTTGCTTTTGTTCAACACTTTCATCTAGTCTAAACCTGCGCCACAACTAAGATTCCGGCCATTTAGCACAAAAAAGCGTATTCCGAAAAAGTTCGGAATACGCTTTTTGTGGTTAAATTCTGGAATCTACCGAGTTATGTCACACTCTTATTTTTTTAGTGTTCCTGTTTAATCTTAAAATAACTCCCCCGGATAGTACCGGCTAGCTTAGATTTTTGACGCGCGAATTTAAATTTATCAGCTAATTCTGCTGGGACTTCCATACCGTCAGATAGTTTAAACCCAACTGCTCGCTTACCCTCTGGATCTAACGCATACATCACGTTGATTGCTAAGCCGCTTTCATAGAAAACATAGGTCCACTTAGTCCCTTCAACTTCAAACTGAGAAACTTCCAGTGGTTTAGATTGGATTTTTAAATCTCTTTCTGATAACACGTCATCCACATAAGCCACTAACTCCGGACGTTCACTAGCAGGCTCCGTAACGTATTCATGCTTATATTTATTCCAAAAATAGCGTGCTTCATTAGCTCGTAACCCTGCTAATGCTGGTGCAACTGGCGATGATTCTAACCCCACCTGCTCAACGTTTTTAAAATCAACTTTATAGCTCATTATTTTACCCCATTTATCTCATTTTATAACCGGCTAATCGTACAAATAAAATCACTTCAAAGTATAGTGGTTCCACCTGAAAATTACTACGCTTTTATTTAACAAATGTTTCACATGAAACATTTTGCCATTAACAAACACCAAAAAAGTCACCCTTCAGGTATTTCACTGAAAGGTGGCTTCAATCGTACCAATTGTTCATTTAAAATTACCATTCCCCTACTCTAGGTAGATGGCTCGTAAGTGTTGAATGTCAGTATCGCTGAGTTGGACGATATCGCGTAAATACGCATTCATACCGCCAAACTCGTAGTTAATCAGAGTCATGGCCTGATCATAATAATCCTCCTGCACCGTGGATAAGTCATGAATCGAACTTATAAAGTTCTGGTTCAAATGAGCTTGCTTTGCATCGTTGATTCGCTGATGTAACCGATCGACAAGAAATTTATTTGTCAGCAAGTAATCTTGCTTCACGTCTTCTGGGGCAACGCCCAGCGCAAACAGAATCAGCCAACTCGTTAATCCTGTTCGATCTTTTCCTGCTGAGCAGTGAAAGAGAACAGTCTCCTCATTACCATGAGCAAGTAAATAAGCAAATACCTGACGCATCGCGGATTGCGAGTGTTTATTAATCACAAGTTTACGGTAAACGTACAGCATCCGCAGATAACCACTACGGGTACTGCTTGAGTAAAATTTGTTTAACTCATTCACCGTTTCAGTACTCTCTGTATCATCGTTATCCAAACACGGGAAGTGAACAAATTTGATCCCAGAAGGAATTAAATCAGGATACTTTTCAAGTTCTGCACTAGACCGTAAATCGATATCAACTGTAACACCATAGTCTAACAGTTGTTGTTGACCAATGGGTGTTAATTCGGACAAATGACCGGCTCTTATTAATTTATGATACTTGACAGTTCTGCCATCACAAGTGACGTGACCGCCGAGATCTCGACAGTTCAGTGCACCTGATATTGGAATTGCCTCATTGTATCGTGTCATTAATATCACCCTTCACCGTTACAGATTCAATGTTGTATATGGAATCACAGTTCCAGTGACAGTGGATTCCGGCTGGATACCTGGATTACGCATCTGACCGGGCCAGTTGGGTTGCTTTAAGAACTTTGTCCCGACGGCAAACATGTCACCGGAAGCCCGTTCAAACGCAAACTGTGTCCCAAGATGACCCGATACAATAACAGGTAAATCACCAACCGCCTGCTTAACAATGTCAGCGATTCGTAAATCTGACAAAGCATCACAGGTAATCGAGGTCTGATCGTACTGGCGCAATGAAAGACTAAGATAGTCGATTCCAAGCTTACCAAGTACTTGCATTAAAACAAGGTCATCACCTAATTTTAATGCACCAGGTTCAAATTCTTCCGGAGAGATACGATAGCCAACAATGAACCCTGGCTTGTGCGCACGTGCCGTATCGAGAACACGCTTTGTTGTTTGGGCACAGAACCGAATCCGGTTTTCAAGTGAGCCGCCATATTCGTCGGTTCGAAGATTTGACAGCGGTGACATGAATTGCTGGAACAAAAAGGTATTTGCCCCGTGCAGTTCAACACCGTCAAACCCAGCTTGAATCGCGCGAACAGTAGCTGCTTCAAACTGATGAATCACCGTTTCAATATCTGTCTTTGTCATCGCTTTTGGTAGATCAACTTCACCGTGTGCAGCCCTAACTTCACTGGGTGCAAGTACCGGAGCGCCTTTTAAGACGTATTCATTGGTCATTCGACCAGCATGAACCAGCTGCAGAATTGCTTTACTGCCACCTTGGTGAATCACTGTCGCGAGCTTTTTCAGACCATCAATTTTACTGTCATCGGCAACGCTAATCGCCCCATACGCAGTGTTTGCTGAGTCTGAAATGTAAGCCGATCCGATAACATCTAGACCAACGTACTTTGCTCGCGCCTTATGAAACTTAAGGTCGTTAAGGCTAACAGATCCATCAAATAACGATGATTGCATGTTCAAGGGCGCCAAAACAAGGCGATTACGAAGCGTCACACGCTTGTTAAGTTCATATGGACTGAATATTTGATCAATTTTCATATAACCACTCCATACTTAAGTTCTTGTAATGTCAGGAATATCAAAGCCAAGTAACGTGTGCAATTTCTCAATCACCTGTGTTAACGCTGATTCAACCTCAGAAACTTCCCCAACCATCACAACAGAGCCACTAAAACGATCAATGAATCCTAATTGAACGTTGCTTGACTTGGTGGCAATATCGCCGGCAATAATGGAAGCTTCACTTGGCGTAATCGTTAAAATTCCTAACGCATTTTTGTGAATTTGAATACCAAGTTTCTCGTAAATGTCTTCGGTAGGATTTGCAACGATGTGAGCCAGCGTAACTTGTTTACCTGGGACGTATTCTTGAATCGTACGCTCAATATTCCTAGTCATTACTGAACCCCCTTCGTCACGACTGTTTTAACCAACAATCTTTTGCGTATCGCGAGCAATGATCAATTCCTCATCAGTTGGGATGACCATCACTTTAACACGGCTATCATCGGCTTCAATCTCTACTTCATTTGCTTGGTTCTTAGCATCGTCAATCTTAACGCCAAGGTAGCCAAGCCGTTCGCAAACACGTTGTCTGATTGGTGCAGAATGCTCACCAACACCAGCGGTAAAGACTAACGTTGTCAGACCTTCAAGATCAGTGGTGTAACTGCCAATGTATTCTTGAATCTGATGGACGTAAACTTCAAGCGCCAACTTAGCGCGGTCATTACCCTGACTCTCAGCATCAAGGACGTCACGAACGTCGTTAGAAACGTCAGACAAGCCCTTTAAGCCAGAATCATGATTCAACATGCTGCGGACATCTTCAGAATTCAGATGGTGTTTTTCTTCCAAGAATGGTAACACCTCAGGATCAACATCTCCTGAACGGGTCCCCATTACGAGACCAGCCAACGGCGTAAAGCCCATGGAGGTGTTAACTGATTTACCATCCTTAATGGCACAGATACTTGCCCCATTACCCAAATGACAAGAAATCAATTTACTTGTCGCTTGTTCACCCAATAAACGAGTTGCCTCGCCGTAAATATATTGGTGTGATTGACCATGGAACCCATAGCGCCGTACGCCATCTTCTGTGTAATATTTATAAGGAAGCGCGTACATAAATGCCTTACGTGGCATCGTGCTATGGAAGGAAGTATCAAAGACTGCAACCTCTTTGGCATCAGGTAATAATTTTTCAAAGGCCTGAATACCTAACAGGTTAACAGGGTTGTGCAATGGTGACAGAACAGACAATTCGTCGATTTTTTCGGCAACATCGTCATCGATCTCAACGGACTTGGTATAATAACGTCCACCGTGTGAAACCCGGTGACCAACACCGATAATTTCAGACTTGTCTTTAATGAGTCCACTTCCTAGAAGTGCGTCAATCACCAGTTGAACAGCGGCAGTGTGGTCTTTGACCGGTTGTACCGTTTCATGCTTATCATCGTGACCGCCAATCTTATAGGTAAAGACAGCGTCCTCATGACTGATACGATCAACCAATCCGCTTACTAGGACAACTTCTTCGGGCATATCATAGAGCTTAAACTTCAAAGAAGAACTCCCAGCATTGATGGCAAGGATTTTCTGTGACATAGGTGTGCTTCCTCTCTAAATCTTATTTAATAACTTGTTTATATAACGCAGCTAGGTCTTCGTCTGAAGGCACAACTGGGTTACCAGGGAAAGTCCCATCCTTCTTAGCACCATCGACAACGACATCGCACATTTTTTCTGCTTCAGCTGGATCAACACCAAATGACTTCAGCGTCTGTGGGCAATCCATTTCAACCATCATGTGTTGAATCTGGGCAGCTAAACGCTTAACTGCGATTCGATCACTCATACTGTTTGAAACTAAGCCAGACTTCTTAAAGGCTTCAGCGTACTTGTGCAAAGCAAATTCTGACTTGCTTGCGTTGTATAAAACAACGTGTGGCAACATCATAGCACATGCTAAGCCATGCGGCACGTGGAAGTTAGCCCCTAATTGGTGGGCAATGGAGTGCGCGATCCCGAGGCCGGCATTGGCAAAGGCCATACCAGCAGCACAGGAAGCTTCATGGACAACCTTACGTGCTTCTTCGTTATCACCATGACGATAGCATTCAACTAGGTTATGCAAGATAACACTAGCGGCTTTTTCAGCTAAGGCATCGGTGATCGTGTTTGAATCCTGAGCAACTAGTGATTCCAGTGAGTGGGTCAAGACATCAAGCCCTGAGAACGCACTGACACTCTTAGGTGCCGTCATCACAAGTTGTGGGTCCAACAAAGCAACGTCAGGGATAATACTGTCTTCCATGATTGGTGCTTTCTTATGATGTTCCGTATCGGTTAACACACTATGTTGTGTAACTTCGGAACCAGTCCCACTGGTCGTTGGTACAGCAACGAATAAATCGATGGTGTACTTATTGAGTTTTTCGCCAAAGAACCGAACCGCTTTCCCAGTATCAATAGCAGAACCGCCACCAATACCGATAACCACGTTAGGTTGTACTTTATTGAAGACCTCAACGCCAGCCATGATGTTTTCCAGAGGTGGATCTGGCTTCACATCAGAGAAGATGGTGACTTCATTTTTACCTTCGACATTCTTCTTGATTCGATCAAGTGTTGGTGTCCCAGGTAAGAAGGCGTCACACACCATTAAAATCTTTTTATTTGAAATGTTTTGCAGCCAAGTTAGACTGTCATTACCAGAGAAGACCTTGGTTGGAATTTTGAACTCTTCCATAAATTAAACCTCCCAAGAACGAAGTGAGAACCCTTGTGGACAGTTGAAACGACGACGACGGGTAAAGGTCTTAGTAGTGGTAGTTCCTTCACCAGTTGGGGTAGCAATTGTCAACGCAGCGGCACCACTGTAGTAGCCGTTATCACCGACACCAGTTGCAGCAAATGTTGGCCCATTTGCAACGAAGATCGAGGTGTTCATCCGGTGAGCAGCCTTGTTGATGTGTTCAATGTTGTTTGAGTGAATTGAAGCAGTATGGTGATTGCCACCTTCAACTTCAACGGCTGTGGCTAAGACAGAGTCAAAGTCTGGGCAGCCGACGATTGGCAAGATAGGCATTAACATTTCTGTCTTAACTAATGGGTTGTCTTTGTCAACATCCATCATGATCAACTTAGGATCGCCAGTGTATGAAATACCAGCAGCATCCAAAATGAATGTCGCATCTTTACCAACGTACTTCCGATCAGGAGCACCGTTGTCTTGGATGGTCATATCAGCCAAGTGCTTGATGTCTTTAGGATCAGTCAGTAGGCAAGCACCCTTAGCAACGATCTTTTGCAGAAGTTCATCTTTGATTGAGCTTTCAGCAATGATTTCCTTTTCAGAAGTACACAGGATTTCATTGTCAAACTTAGCTGAGGTGAACAGGTTGTGTGCTGCCAAATCGATATCAGCAGTAGCATCAACCATTGCAGGTGGGTTACCAGCACCGGCACCAACGGCCTTCTTGCCGCTCGTTAATGCTTGGTGTACAACGGCTGGACCACCAGTAACAGCCAGCATTGCAATATCTGGATGTTTCATCATTTCTTGAACGGATTCAATTGATGGCGTGTCCAGAGAAACCAGCACGTTCTTCAATCCGGTAGCTTTGTAGACAAATTCGTTCAATTTTTCAACAGCCCATCGTGTGATATTCTTAGCACCTGGGTGGGCACCAAAGAACACAGTGTTCCCGGCAGATATCATCATGATGGAGTTATTCAGAACCGTTTCGCAAGGGTTTGTACTTGGTCCAACGGCACCGATAACACCGAATGGCGTGTATTCATACATGACCATCCCACCGTCACCAGTTTCAACTTCTGGTTCCAGTACTTCAACACCTGGTGTGTTGTAGAGTGCGTTCTTTAACTTAGCAATCTTGGCTTCAACAGTCCCCATGCCAGTTTCTTCACGGGTCTGCTTTGCCATATATTCAATGTATGGACCGAAACCATCTTTGATTGCTTGAACGATCTTTTTACGGAAGGCAAGTGGCTTATCTTGTAAGATTTCCTGAGCTTGCTTAGCAGCTGCAATGGCGTCGTTCACGTTGGTGAAGATCCCGTTGCCTAACCCATCTGGTTGACTGGTCGTTGTACCAGTATCACTGGATGAAGCGTTACCGCTCAATTCTTCTTGTAAAATTCGTCTGATTTCTGCTTCAATATTTTGATCTGCCATACTCAGTTACTCTCCTTTAGAAATTCGCTTACGACAGCTTCACAGATAGCTTGATCTTCTTCAATCAAACCACCGCTTACACCAACGGCACCGAAGATCTCACCGTCGCAAGTCAATGGAATACCCCCTGGGAATGATACTAATTTACCATCCAGCATTGTTTCCATTTGGTATAAAGGTCCACCTGGTTGAATATCTTTACTGATATCCTTAGTAGGTTCCTTCATTGCAATAGCGGACCAAGCCTTTTTAGGTGCTAAAAATGTACCAACTAAATTTCCGTTGGGCATATGGTATGACATTTGAACCACTTGCTTGCAATCCATAATCGCAAATGTCACACCAACTTTAAGTTCGTTAGCTTTGGCGATCCCGGCATCGATAGCACGTTCCATCTTGTGCTTATCAAAAACGTTGCTCTTATCCTCTTTAGGGGCCTGAGCGCCATTATCAGCTAAGACTTCACTGATGATTTGACTAATTTGTTCTTTGTTCATAATTAGGATTCCTCCATTGCCTTTTTATACCGATCAACAACCATGTTGATGATCTTCTGATTCTCTGCCACATGGTCTTCAGAACGAGCCATGATGTAGAAGAAATCAGAAAGACGATTAACATACCGTTCTAGTTCAGGACGAACTTCATTTTCTGCCATGAACGAAACGAACTGTCTCTCGGCGCGACGGCAAACCGTCCGACAAACATGTAATTGTGCACCTGCACAACTGGAACCAGGTAAGATAAAGGACGTTACCTTTGGCAATTCAGCTGTGTATTTGTCAATTATTGATTCCAGATAATGAACATCTTCATCGGTGATGATCGTACTTTGCTGCCGGAACTTTTCTGGCTCTTCAGTGGCAATCTCGCCTTGGAGGAAGAACATCCGGTATTCGATCCGTTGCAGGATCTTCCGGTTTTCTGGGTCAAGACAAAACTTGTCAGCTAAACTCACATTGGCGTTTAGTTCATCGAAGGTACCATAGGTTTCAACTCGCAGGGAGTTCTTGGGAACACGTTTACCGTCGAACAAACTTGTGTTGCCTTTATCGCCACCCTTAGTATAAATGGCCATTAGCTTATCCCTTCTTTATCACTTATCAAATCGGTCTATAATGCCGACGATCGAGCAATCGTTGACATCCTTGGAAATTTCTTCTGGAGTCGCGCGTCTTGCACCGGCACCTCGAACGAGTAAAACATACTCGCCAATTCCGGCACCAACGCTGTCTGCAGCCACTTCTTCATGACGGACTGGTTTACCATCAGAGTTTACCGGCTGCACAATCATTAACTTTCTGCCGACCAGTGATCGATCTTTTTGCGTTGAGACAACGCTTCCAACTACTTTTGCCATATACAATCTTCATCAGTCCTAATCTGTATAGTAATCTGCTTTAACCGGCTGACTTCCTTGGCTTCGGTTGTTAAAGACTGTGCGTCGGTAACGACTAAGACCGCCTTATCAGGAAGTCCTGCAACATCACCCCGGCTGACAGTTTGTTTATTGAACGTAACCACGGGACGTTCTTTGTCAACAACAAATTTCACCGGCCAATCCAACAGCATCTTCTTAGGAATAAAGTTGACCATGTATTGACTAATGTTAAACGTGAAGTTTACTTGAAAACTAATCCCTTGCAAAATCCAGTGGATCCAAGAATTGGTCGTATTCACCCGATAAAGTTCAATTAACAGGTCGATTGTGACATCATTAATCGATACATTTGCAAAGTCGGTAAAAACTTTATCATCAGGTGGTAAAGTCCGATCAAGATAATCGACTTCGAAAGATTGGTGTTCGCGTTGCCTGATTTTCGTCAGTACTTGCTCAATTAGATGATCCATGTTGGCCACCAACCCTTATAAATTCATGTTATTTCTTATCCGGAACGATGATCCGGCCGTAAGTGGTGCTGCCCATGCCAACATTAGCGGCATTGGCTTCATCAGTGTCGATATGCATTTCAAGAACAAAGTCTTTACGAGGACGGGCAATCACGTCGTTAAACGTTGTCCGACGATCTTTAGACATGATCTCAACACAAACCGTATCACCGAGTTTAACACCCAAACGCTTTGCATCATCATCACTCATATGAATGTGACGCTTTGCAACAATCACACCCTGAACGTCAACTTGACCATCTGGGGTCACAAGTTTAACAGAAGGTGTGCCGTCCAAATGACCTGAAAGGCGAATCGGTGCATCAACACCAATAGCGATGGCTTCTGAACGGGCAATCTCAACTTGAGAATGCGAACGGCATGGGCCAAGGACCCGAACGTGTTCAATCTTACCAGCAGGGCCGACAATCGTTGCCACGTTAGCGGTAGCGTATTCACCAGGTTGTTTCAATGGCTTAAACGCTTCCATCTTGCCGTGTGGAAATAACGTCTTAAAATCTTCTTCAGTCAAGTGAATATGGTGGTTTGAAACGCTAACCTGAACGCGGTTAGGATCACATTCCTCCGCAATCACTTGTTTAATAACTTGTCTAAGTTTCTCATCAGTTAATTCCATAAATTAACAGCCACCCTTTTTTCAATTATTGATTATTTAGTTTCCTTTGGTTGAGGCAGGATGTTTTCAACTTCAGCGTGTGGACGAGGGATAACGAATGAAGTTAAGACTTCACCAATGTTTTCAGCGGCTTGAACACCGGCATCAACTGAAGCCTTAACGGCACCAACATCGCCACGAACCATAACAGTAACTAACCCGCTACCAATCTTTTCTTGACCAACCATGACAACATTGGCTGCTTTAACCATTGCATCGGCAGCTTCGATAGATGCAACGAGACCTTTAGTTTCAATCATTCCTAATGCGTTGTTCATTTCAATTCCTCCTATTTTTTGGTGCCTTTTAATTCTTCGTAGTGAATGCACTTCTTGTGAGGTTCACCCATCTTGCGTGGGCAAGCGGGATCTTCGCACAAATTGCACGTAAACTTCTTTGTTTCTTTTTTGTCGGAAGTCTTAGCCGAAGCTGACTTTCCTGACGTTGGTGCTTCCTTTTGCTTGGCATCTGGTGTTTTTGTCTTTGACAAAGCTAAAGGAGCAGCATTTGCTCCTCTAGCCTGATCGATTGTATTGGTCGATTCTTCCACCGGTGATGCCGCCAATGAATCATCTTTTGGCTTAGGGGTGTCCTTCGGGGCAGGACCATTATCTGGTCCCTTTGAATCATCTGGACCTTTAGGATCGTTTGGACCCTTTGGATCATCTGGTCCTTTAGGATCATCCGGTCCTTTGTCATCTAAATGATTGCCCTTAATTGCATCGTTCTTACCTAAGGTTTCAATACCAGGTGCGGGGTTGGCAATAACGTCTGAACAGTAAACATGATCGCCAAGTTCACCGATTCCGGCATCGATGGCTGCTTGTACAGCAGCAACATCGCCTGTAACAGAGACTGTAATCCAGCCACCGCCCTTAGTATTTTCAACGTATTTAAGATCAACATCGGCTGTTTTAAGCATTCTATCTGCCGCGACAATTGCGCCAGGAAGACCTTCTACTTCAAGGTATCCAATTGATTGCATAAAATAGTCACCTGTCTTTACTTCTTGAATGGAACTCCTTTGACCAGTCGAGCGGCGTTTGCGCCAACTTTACGAATCGATGCAGCATCTGTGATGGCAACATCGAACAGTGGATTTTCAGGCTTTAAGTTTTTGTAATGCACAATGATGTGCGCATCGTCGAACCCTACCCCCACTGATAATCGTGAAGCGACTGAAGCATTATAGGCGCGTTCAACTGCTGAATCGCCTTCCATATCGAGAATCTGAAAAGGAATCTGTTCCTCTTCAATACCATTAAGCATTGGTTCAAGAACTGCTGGAAGTTGGCCATTAGTACCCGTTGGTGTCGCCAAAATAATTGACGGACGTTCAGAATCAAAAGCCATACTATCCCCTCTTCTCGCTCGCATATGAAAGAATCAAACCAGTTGCCACGGCGTTTCGTGGGCCTTCAATCCCCCGAATATTACCACGACCTGCAACTAAATTATAATGTGATAATTCATCGGTGACCAATTGTGGAATTTCAAAGTCGAGGGCAGAACCACCGACGATGACCACGAATGGGATATCTCGGATATTACCTGTTGGACTAACGTGATGTAAGGCACGAATTGCATTCGTTACGAATACCCGTTTCTTAGCAGTTTGACGTACAAGCTTAACTTTCTCAATACTCAAATTACCTGGAAGGGGTTCATAACCATCTGGTTTAACAGCCACAACTCTGGCAAATAAATCAGCAGGTAATGGATCTTCAAAGAATTGAACGGCACCATCTTCATGCCGTAACTGGAAGAGATTATCAACCTTAGCTAACGGATACTTCTTAATATCTTCAGCCAAGTATGGATCTTCCAATCCAAGTTCAGAATTGATGATCATGGTAACCATATCACCGGCACCAGCCAAGTGAATGGCAACTTTTTCATCTTTCTGGTTGATAATTGAAGCATCGGTTGAACCAGCACCCAAGTCAAGGATGGCAATTGGTTTTGTTGTCCCAGGCGTCGTTAAGGCACCAAGGATAGCTGATTCAGCTTCAGCACCACCAATTTCAACTTGAACGTGAAATTCGTCTTTCATGAGGTCTGCAATCGCTTGCATTTGTAAGTGATCGGATTTAACCATGGCAGCAATTCCAACGGCTTGCTCCATTGAGAATTCACCAGCTAAGCCACCACGAACTGTCACTGGGACAGACGTGTTAACAGCCAATAAATCTTGGATCGCAATGTCTTTGTTTTGCTTATCGGTTAACTCAGCCATTGTTTGACGAACTTTTTCAAGCATGCCACCGATGTTAGTACCAGATTCCCCGGTAATATCATCGATGCTGTCGAATTCGTTCAGTTTTTTCATGATGGCATCGGCACCAGCCGCAACGTTGACCTCACCACGGCCATTTGGCTGACCTTTGATTAAGATCTTTCCGGCCGGGATCACGCGGGCTTTAACATCACCTGCAGGCGTTTTAATAACAACGGCTGAACGGTTTCCAATTAAGGCCCGGGCAACTGGAACAATGTTCTTGGTTTCTTCAGAAGAAAGCTTGAACAGTGTCGCAATGCCGTATGGGTTAGAAAGCTGAGCAATAACTTTGCCAGGCGGTGCAACTTCAACCGCAGCAAGCATGTTCAGCGGTACCTTGTCGATCTGCGAAACTTCATCCACGATTGGAATCTCGTGATCCAACCGGTTATTGATCAGCACACCATCATCACTTTGCAGAATGGCAGCGGTGATCTTATAACCAGAAGCAACATAAGCGTTGATTAGCTTTGCAGCATCTGCAAAATCAATCTCCTTTGAGATGATAACGACATAGGGACGTTCCTTATCCGTTTGGTTCAACAGGTCGAGCAAATTTACCGTGTAACCAGAACCGGTACCGACACCCCCAGGCGTACCTGGGTTGTGGCCGATCATCGTTGATTCAGTAATGACCGTTTCGGTAATGGTTTCCATCGCAACATCGCCAATAACGGGTGTTGCTTCATTGATCCGAATAAGATCAATATCGGAAATTTGCATATTCGACTTTTTCAAAACGATTTGGATAGATTTACGTACCCCAATCAAGTTTTGCTTGGTACCTTTAATGCCAGTTGTTTCAGAAATTCCAGAATTAATGAAATTTACTTCACCACTGTCAGACACATCAGCAAGTGCAACTTCTGTAGAGGAATTTCCGATATCAACACCAATTACACGTGTCATACTAAAAACCCCTAACTAGTTATCGCCCTTCAACTTCTTGTTAACTTCGTAGTTCTCGGCAGCTTCTTCAAACCAGCCGGCACAGATAGGTGCGTTGTACTTGTCACGAAGTTCCTTGGCGGTATCTAACAATTCTTGTTTCGTTGAACGGAATGGCCGTAATGAGTTGTATAAATCCAAAACGACATCATCAGGAACTGAAGTTAATTCAGAAGCCCGCTGGAAGTTCCGTTGAATTTGTGGACGCCCTGCGTTAGCAGCAATTTCACCTTGTAACTTTAAAGTTGCAGGTGTAATCCGCATATCCTTGGCATCTACCTTGCCGTTAACAACGTTTTCCAAGGTAATTTCATTAACATCTTTACCCGTTGGCGTCTTAATTTTATCTGGATGCTTTTGGTACAGTGGGTAATCATCTGGACCTAATTCCTTTTCGGAACCGGTTGAAGTACCAGCATTAGTTGAAGTACCAGAAGCGTTTCCACTTTTTTGTAGCTGAGCAGCAATTCTAGCTACTAAGTCATCTACTTCGCTCATATTAATAAATCCTCCTCAATTAAAAGGTTACCTTAATTTCTTCGGCAGGCTTCCCGACAACAACCTGTTTAGTTTCTTTAATGTGCATCAAAGCAGAAAGTGCTTGATATTGCACACGGGCCATTTGGTCGTTAATTGTTGGCACTGGATTTGGTGACATACCCTTTGCATATTGGGCAGCGTTCTTACCGATTTGACGATAAGCGTCCAATGTCAAAACTGGAGCTTGTGGGAACAATTCAAGGTTTGACAACGGTGCTTGATCCTTTTGGTGAATGATCGTTGTCCCCTTAGATTGAATGGCAACTGAAATACCAGATCCTGACAACTTGTCAACATCGGCAGATACGAAGGAAACGTCTGAAGTCCGATAAACCTTAACAACACGGGCCTTAAGACCTTCTTCTTCAATACCAGCGATAACTTGACGTAAGATGTCTTTATGCTGGATCTTCGTCATGGTTTGCGTTAACACTTCAGCAAATGCTGGGGCAACACCAATCACAACTTCATCCTTAGACAAACCTGGCTTAGCAAGACCAACGTGTTGGAACCAGTCCAACTTCTTTTCCGGTTCGGCACCTTTTTGGGCACCAGCAACTGGGGTTGTGGCTGTAGCTGTATCTTGACCACCAAAGGAAATTGGCGTATCAGAGTCTTGAACTTCCTTTAAAACGCCTTTGATAATATTTCTTAACAATGTTTCATCGATTTCTGAACTCACTGTGCTTACCTCCCTTCGACCTGACTGGTTAGAATTCCAACTTCTGAGGATCCAAAGCCCATGGAACGTTCTCTAGACGATCCCACTTGTCTTTGTCTTCCCATACACGGTAACCAGTACCTGGGCCTTTGTAATCGTTAGCGTTGTTAATAGCTGAAGTACACTTCCAACCATCCAAGAAGACAGCGGATGTTTGCAGGTAATCACCACAAACCTTTTGTTGCGCTAACTTAAGCACAGCCTCAGCAACGTCTTTGATATCATGGTCATATAAGGCCTTGATAACATCAACAACGGTAACACCACGGGTCATCAAGTCTTGAGCAGCTTTCATATCTTGCACCATGTCACGTTTAGGCATGTCGTTTGAATTACTGCCGTAAGTTGCAGCTTCAACTTCTTCATCCGTGATCTGTGGTAAGCCTAAGCCATCAAAGACAGCTTGAATGGCAACCGCAGCCTTGTGACGAATCTTAATAGATTCCTCTTCGGTAATTGGCATGATACCACCATTGATAGCCATATCACGTTCCAAAGTGATGTAATCATCGTAGTCCAAAACATCCATGTTTGAACCAGCGAAGGTGTTATCCATGTTTTCTTCGGCGGCATAACCTGATGACAGGTAATCAGTACCGGCGATGAATTGACCAATCATCCGGCCAGTCCGACGAATGTCAGAGTGAGAGAAGGCTTGGTCACAACCAGAAGCACATTCAACGTCAAGTGACATACATAGTAAGTTTTCACCTAAGACTTCACGGATCCCACCTACGACGGCACCTGGCATACCGATACAACTAACACCACCGTTTTGCAGGCCTTGAACACCTGAAGCTTTGGTAATGTAGATGCAACGTGCTTCAAGGTAAAGCATTGATTTACCTTCAGTGTAGCCCATCATAACTTCTGAACCGGCACCTGAAGTAAACCGCATCTTTAATCCACGTGAAGCGTAGCAAGAAGCTAAGAAACCTTTTGACCAAGGGGTATCATCACCATCAGTGAAGACCCGGTCAGTCCCATAAACTGAGATGGTTTCGGCATAGGCGGTAAACCCACGCATCCCCAAACTCAATTCATCAGCTTCCTCAACTGAACATTGGGTGATAACACCAGGACGACCTGATTGTGCACCAACCATGATTGAAATGGCGTTCATAGGTGCGTACCGAGCAATAGCAGTAGTGGTTTCTTCTTCAGGAACCCCACGAAGTGCAGCTTCGGCAGCATCGGCAGCAATTTCAACTGGGTTATCCAAAGTGTTAGTGGCGTGGACTTGAGTCATAGGTGTCCGACGTGGACGCATCTTTTGGGTAGCCATAATCATTTCAGCAAAGTTTAATTTACTGATAACTTCAGCAGCCTTTGCTGGTGTCATAGCAGTCGTATATTTAATAATTTCATCACGTGAAACATTAGGATCACACATCATGTTGGCGATCTTAACTGAATCAGTGTTTAAAGTCTTTTCAGCGTTATCTAGATTGATACCATATTCGGCGATGTACTTGTCGATAAGGTCGAAGTCTTCCTTCTTCTTACCATCCATTTCGGTAACAACACCGTTTTCAATCTTGATACTTGGCTTTGGGTCGTTCTTACCATTAAGAGCAACTAAACCTTCATCGTCCCAGTTCTTAACGAACCCATCTAGATGTACTGGACGTTTCTCTAACTTTTCAAATCTTTTTTGACGTTTCAATATTGTTCCTCCTCCCTGCTACTTAATGTATGATGGAAAATCATTTACTGGCTTTTCGCCAAGTTGTGCCAAAAGTTTCAGGCCAACTTCACGACCAGCCATAACAGCCTGGCGAACGGCACCTGAATCACCGCTAATGTGAACCATACCTTCGTTTGAGAAGCTTGTCCCATGTGCAGGAGAAGCAAAGGAAAGTACGTTTACGCCAGCAGTTTTAATAGCAGTATCGGCCATAACAACACCGATCCCAGAAGGGGCGCCACAAATCAAACCGTAAGCTTTGCCTTCAGGAGCACCAAATGCCATATGGCAGGCGCCTGAAGCACGGGCAGTAAATTGTAATTCCAAGTGACCAGCAGCAGAGTTATAAACGTCTCCGAATGTCCGGCTCAAGTTATCCAATGCTACATTGATAGCTGAACGAACATCTGAAGGATCATACCCACCAATAAGAATCAAAGAACCATGACCAGCGCCGCCCTTTGTATCACGTGGCAACTCGATATCGATAACTTCTGTATTGGTTGCCTTAACAGCTTCATCCATCGCCATAATATGTGGACCAGCACCTGAACGAGCACTAAGAATACCAAGTACAGAGTAACGCTTTGTAATGTGAAGTTGATCTAACAGAGTTGGGTCAACACTGGGAATACACATACCAATGGTGTCACCGATTTCACGAGTTCCAACAAACTCAGGGACAACACTAGTAGAGTTTAAAAAATCATTCATTTCGAATCCTCCCGATGCATTTGACTGATTTTTATCTTTAAGTGAGATTCCCTTTTTGAGAAGCTCACCCATTACCTGCTCAACTAACGCGTCTTTATCCTTACTCATAACCCTAATCTCCTATCGTAATCAGACGTTCTGACTATTCAGCAGAGAGTTTCTTAGGATCTGGAAGAATTTTTTCAACATCGTTATGTGGACGTGGAATGACGTAGTTAGATAGAACTTCACCAATATTTTCAGCAGCTTGAACACCTGCATCAACAGCTGCTTTTACGGCACCAACATCACCACGTACCATAACTGTAACTAACCCATGACCAATCTTTTCTTGGCCCACCAGGTCAACATTTGCGGCCTTGACCATTGCGTCGGCTGCTTCAATTGAAGCAACCAGACCTTTCGTTTCGATTAATCCTAAAGCTTCTTGGTTCATTAGAGCTTCCTCCTAAATTTTGGAACTGCAGTAATGATAGACAGTAACCGTTAAATATCGTTATTATCTAATTTCTACGCATTTCCAATTAGTTTTGAAAACACTTACATTATAGGTGATATTATTTGTGATATTTTAAGCAAGTGTAATTTCCCATGTCAAAAATAGTAAACGCTTTCAAAAGAATGTTGTATTAGTGTAAAATAATACAAATTTATTTAAAAATAATGTTGAATTACCATTACAATTATTTTAGAATCAAATATAGAGCACTTGATAGCGCTTACCGTTTTCATGAGATGCATGTGAAAGAACTATCATGCTCGTTAGGAGGATCCTTTATGATTGACTATCCACTAAAAAAAGAGGACTACCGCACGCTTGCCGGGGCAGTTGCAACGTTTTCAGGCATCACTCAGATTGATACTGTTTTCTACACATTAGATGAACAGCTCCTCAAAGATAACACTGTTTTTTCGGGTCTTAACGAAGTTCAACAAAACATTAATTTTGATGAATTCAAGGTTTACGCCATCTTTCCGGTGACCATTGAACACCGGTTGTGGGGCTTTATCATTTGTAACTCGGTCAACGTTTCTCAACAGCGTATTTACCTATCTCGTAGCTACCTAGAAAACATCTTCAACCAACTGCTGGAACCGGAATTTAACATTACAGTTTCGGTTTGGGACGCGCTGGACACGGAACAAATCTCTCAGATTCGCTACTTTGATACTTTCTTGCGGGCTACAACAGCTGAAGGTACTCAAATCACAACTCAGCCAGTCAAAACCGATCGGAACAAGTATCACAATACAGAAAATGATCCGAAAGCTTCATCTCAAGAGGAAGACGACGGCGTCAACCAAAGTATTGACGCTGCAATTCAGTACATTGAAAAGAACATTCGCCACACGATTTCCCTATCAACTGTGGCACAAGAAGTCTTTCTATCGCCCTCCTATCTCAGTCGAATCTTCAAGAAGATCTTGGATGTTAACTTTATCGACTACATTAACTACCGGAAAATTGCAATTGCAAGTGAAAAACTGGCACTTTCAAAGCTACCAATCAATTACATTGCTAATCAAACTGGCTTCCAGCAAACTAGCTACTTTACCAAGATTTTCAAGCAACGCACTGGCTTAACACCCTCGGAATACCGTCACCAAAACACGTCCATTCAAAAGGTCTTTACGATTCCACGTGATGTTTCTTGGCGGGACAGTGACACTGTTTTTGACGTGTCTAAGCGCTATTTTCAAAAGAACGATATTGCTTACTTTTCTCAACCAGTTAACGGTTACCCCTATTTTAATAACATTAGCAATTTAGCTGATTCCACTGGGTCTCGTGGATGGATCTATACCGTTGACTGTAAGCAGCCGACCGTTCCTTCTAGTGCAGTGAGTGTTAAAGGAAAATCCGTTGTTCAGTGGATCTATACCGCTTTTAATAACTAGCTTATTATTTCAATTATCCAAGAGTAAAAATGGTATTTTTTTGCACAACCACTAATTAACACGACGACAATTAAGTTATATTAATTTTTAGTGGATTTTCTCATTTATTTAACATGTGATAACTTTCTGAATGAATCATTATTTTAAAATAGCTGCTAATTTTCATCATTTTCAAAAAAATAATAATTCTAATTTAGCTATTTATTGAAACTGATGAAAACACAAATAAGCACTGGTCCCATCCGATTTGACGGGATCAGTGCTTATTTATGTTAAATCCTATAATCTACCAAGTTTTATCACACTCTTATTTTTCCGCAACATACTTGGCAGTCTTATCATCATACTTAAATATCATAACTTTATCATTCAACTGTACGTTAATCGTCTTGTATTGGCCATCATAACCATGATGAGCAAGATTAACACTGCAATCACCTGCAACACTTGTCTTTACAGTGTATTCGTTATATTCACCGTCTTGATACTTAAAATCAACACCATCATCTTGATAATGGGTATAAGTGGCGGCATCACCGAATAATCTGAAGGTCATGGTTGTGTCCGGTTGATCAGAAAGATGTTCAACCTCTTTTCCCCATGGCATCAGCGTATTCTTCTTGATGAAGATCGGTAGCTTATCGATTGGGACGTCAGCCAAAATCGTGGTTTTACCGTCATATTCAACGCCGGTATCCAAAGCGATCCACTGCCCTTCAGGTAAGTAAACTGCACGCGCGGTTTGCCCCTGCTGCACGATTGGTGCAACCAAAATATTGTCACCAACCATGTATTCGTCATTCATGTTGCGAACCGTTTTATCATCAGGATAATTCAGTACTAGCGCACGCATAACAGGTAGCCCGTCCTGTGTTTCGTTGTGGAAACAATCATACAGATACGGGATAAAGCGATACCGCAAGTTTAAGAATTTGCGATAAATGTCTAAGACTTGCTTACCAAAGACCCAAGGCTCCTGATTGCGAACCTGTAGCGCACTGTGGTTTCTAAACAGTGGACTGAATAAGGCTGCTTCGACCCAGCGAGTGAGCAGTTCTGCCGTCGTATCGGCACTAAACCCGCCAATATCGGTCCCAGTATAACTAAAACCACTCATTCCCAGGTTGCATAGTTGCGGAATCGACATCTGCAAGTGGTGCCAGAGACTCTGGTTATCACCCGTCCAGACCGTAGAATACTTCTGTGTTCCGGCATAGGCTGCCCGAGTGATCACATATGGCCGCTTACCTGTAGCGTCTTTAATTCCATTATAGGTAGCTTTAGCCATGTTATGACCGTAGACGTTATGCATCATTTTCGATGTTGAAGCCTGATTTTCATCCGACATCACCACATCATCCGGCATATCGCCATCAAAGGTTGCTGGCTCGTTCATATCCGTCCAAATACCAGCAGCACCCTTATCTAACAGGAACTTGCAGTGCTTACCCCACCATTGACGGACTTCTGGATTACCGAAATCTGGAAAGGCTGATTGACCAGGCCATACGCGGTTGATATAAACCGACCCATCTTTGTTCTTAGCGAAGTAACCTTTTTTAAGTCCTTCTTGATAGATGTCATAATCGTCATCCTGCTTAACACCGGGATCTAAGATTGGAATCACCCGGACACCGCGTTTCCGTAGTGAGGTTAAGAATGCTTTAGGATCAGCAAACTTGTCTGTATCCCAAGTAAATACCCGATAGCCCTTCATGTAATCAATATCAAAGTGAATGGCTTCAAGTGGTAAATGATACTGTTCAAACTTATCGACAATTTCTTCGACACGACTTTGATCCATGCTGTAACCCCAGCGAGATTGCTGATAACCTAACATCCAGCGTTGTGGTAGTGGTACAACTCCAGTGAGGTACGTGTAATTAGCAACAACATCCTTTAAGGTACGGCCACCAAGAATGTAATAATTCAAGTTACCATCATCAGCTGAGTATACGTAGTACTTATCGCTTTCTTTACCGAGATCAAAGTGACTGCGATACGTATTGTCAAAGAACAGCCCGTATGGATGGCCCTGCTTCAAACCAAATAGAACCGGAATCGACTTGTACAAGTGGGTAAAACTTTCAATGTGTGGCCGAGGTTCATCAGTATTCCAGTTATCGTATTCGTAACCGCGTTTGTTCAAGAAACCAGTCTTGCCACCTAAGCCGTAAAACTGTTCATCGTCGTCTAATTGGTTGAGCACTTCATAGTAAGTGTTACTTGCTTCATCAATCGCTGCGACTTCGTGACCCTCAGAACGAACGATCTTTTTATGTGCAGCATCAATATTTTGATTAATTGACTCACGCTGCCCATTATAGTGAATAACTAATGGCTGGTTATCTTGATCATACACATCTACGTGCAGCTGAGGATCAACCTTAACTGTCAACGCATCTGTTTTGATGGTAATCACATCGCCATCTTTAGCCACGGCATACTTCGTTGCAACGGTTTTATCACCTTCCACAGCGTATGAATGCGTGCTTTTACCATAATCCTGAAACACTTGAACAATCTCGGGTTTCACAACTGAGAAAGTCAGGCTTTTGTTAGCTGAAACCACCTGAACGCGTTGGTTGTTATCAGTAAAATCAAATGAATCTGTCGTCATGTCTATCTCATCCCTCTTATTAAATATTATGCCGTTTTCTTTTCAACTTTGATAATGTCCATTAAAGCAGCACCGATTAACCATGAAACACCACCAATAACGATCATTGTTGGCATTGAATCGCCGACCATTGGGAAAATCACGAAGCTGCTGATTGATGCAACAATTTGTGGCAAGCAAATAAAGACGTTAAACAATCCAATATAAGCACCATCGTTAGCACCATCTGTTGTCGTAGTAAAAATAGCAAATGGTTCAGTGTGCATGGTTAAGAAACAAATCCCAATCAAAACAAAGGCGATGATCAATACGTATTGGTTATGCGTAAAGGCAGTCCAGATCATGCCCAAACCACCACTGGCCAAACCAATTCGGTACCAGAACTTCCGCTTGTATTGACTGGTCCGTGAAAGAACTAAGAACCCGTAGAGAATCCCAACAACTGATTGGACAAAGGTTAAAACACCGTACCAGTTACCTGCGGATTGAAACCCTGCAGAAGTGGCATTAGCGGTGTGCCAAACGTTTTTAGCAATGGCACCGGTGGTATAAGTCCAAAGATATTGAATACCAAAGTAAGCAAAGAATTGAATAATAGCAACTTGCCAGAAAGTACTTGGTGCTTCCTTGATCAGTGTCCAATATGACTTCTTTTTCTTCTTTTCTTTAGGATCAAAATTATGGTAATTGGCATAAGTAATTGGATCGTATTCTTTAACTGATACAATGGTGTAAATTGACGTAGCGAGTAACACAATAGCGGCAATGTAGAATGACAACCGAACTGATAGCGGCACAACCCCACGTTTGGCGATGTTAGCGACCCCAATCCAGGTTAGGAAGAATGGGCATAGGTTAGCTAACACACCGCCAACGTTACTGAAGGCTTGTTGCCATGACCAAGCTTTATCCTTTTGATTTTCGTTGACCATGTCACCAATAATCATCCGGAATGGTTGCATACATGCGTTATTTGAAAGATCCATTAAAATAATTGCAATAGAACCGAATAACAACGCAGCCAGTGACCCAAACCCGAAACCAAACGATCCGGCATTCGGTAAGAGAACCAGCACGATGGCAGCAAGTGGTGCGGCCACCATTAAAATCGGCATCCGACGGCCAAATCGCGGTGACCAGAAACCATCTGAAAACTTACCTAAGATAGGTTGAACGATCATCCCAATCAGCGGTGGAAAAATGAAGAAGTATCCGAGTTTAGTTGGATCAGCACCAATCGTTTGAAAAATTCGACTCATTTGCGATGTTTGTAGTGAAAATGCCATGTTGACCCCACAAAAACCAAAGGTAATGGCGAACATCGTTTTTAAGTTAATATTTGGTAGGAAATGTGTTTGTTTCTTTTCGTTCTCTGCTTTAGTCTTACTTGTTACATGCGGCTTAACAGTACCTAAGCTTCCTTGTGAACTTTCCACAAGAAACACCTCCCAAAAAAGTTTATGTAAACGTTTACAGCAATAATTGTAGTTCCTTCTGTAAACGTTTACAATACCTTTAAACCAACTTTTTTTATTTTTTGAAACAAGAATTACACTAAACCCCTACTATTTCTAGGTCTGAAGGTCGATAATAAAATGAGAATCTTTTTTGAGGACTGATCACATGACATTACAAAACAGAGTCACAATTAAAGATATTGCCAAGGCCACTCAACTATCCGTGGCCACTGTTTCACGTATTTTACATAAAAAGGGGCAGCATAGCAGTGTGACCGTTAAACGGGTGACCGAAACTGCCAATAAAATGGGCTACGTGCGAAATACTTCAGCAGCCGATTTGGTCAATCAAAAAAGCCGCATCGTTGCCGTTATCGTTTCCAATACAAAGTCCAATTTCAGTGAACATATCATTGATGCCATTGAATCAAAAGCTGCTTCAGATGACCTTAACGTGTTCATCCTCCATGCCGGAAACCGCGATGAACAGTCTCAGCTTAAAGCCATTAAGACGGTGATCGAACGAGCTGTAATGGGCATCATTCTGGTCTCTCTGGAACTTGATGATAACGTACTGACGACGCTTAACAGCACCAGCATTCCTAGCATTTGCCTGTCTACTTCTGTGAAGGATACGGCCATCCCCTTCGTGACATCTGACAACTATCAGATGGGTTATGCGGCAACCCAGCTGATGATTGACAAAGGACACACTAAGATTGCGATTGCTGGTATTCCCACCGCCGGGTCCATTAATCAGCGAATTGCAGGTTATTTACAATGCATGTCGGATCATCATTTGAGAGTCGAACCTGATTGGATTCAGTACGGAACGTGTACGTATGATGACGGTGAAAAAACCTGGCAAGTATATGCTAAGAAACGAGAAATCACCTGCGCAATCTGCGCCAGTGATCTCACCGCAATCGGCATGTTAAATGCCATTACAGAAATGGGTCTTAAAGTCCCAGACGATATCAGCCTTGTCAGTTTTGACGGTACAGACATCGTGGACATGGTACGGCCACGGATTACCAGTATTAGTCAATCTTTTTACGAAATGGGACTAGCTGGCATCAAGTTTTTGACTGATGGTAGAACCATTCAAAAACAGTACTTACCCTTCAAAATCGTCGAACGAGAATCGACTCGCCGTTTAGAGAAATAATGGCTTATTATGAGTTGGCAAACCAATCTAATTGCCGTTATCTGGAAAAAATCACCGTTTTTAACTTGCCTCCGGGAACTTGCGTTGAACGTGTTAGTTTGGTTTCCGAAAAGCCCAACGTTAAGTAGAAAGTTTTAGCATCGTTATTACTACGCAGCACTTCGAGGTAAATGTGTCGGTACTTCGGGCCCATTATCTTTAAGGCCCTAGTCACCAGCTTTGAACCAATACCAAGATGCTGATAATCGGGCAAAACATAAATCGAATATATTTCTCCCCAACTAGAAAAAGAAGCCAAGCGAGCTGGTCCGTAAGTGCATACACCAACTATCTTGCCTTCATTATTAAACGCTAACTGCATGTCTTGCCATCGTTGTTCCGGATGCCATGTGGTTGGCGTTAACTTTTTTAAAATTGAATTTGGTAAATGAGTCCGATAAGTTGCTAGCCAAGTTTGATAATAAACCTGTCTAATAGCACCAAAATTTTCGTTCTTATGGGCGTGTCGAATTCTGATTGATTCCAATCTAAAGCCTCCAAAACACCACTCAACCTTGCTGCACAAACGCCAGCCGATGCTGTGTCATTTTCACGATCAGCTGTTCAGGCAACGGCTCACTATAACTAATGTGCCAACTCCCCTTTGTGGTTGTATACCCAGCTAATTCAGCTGCAAAAAAGGAAATTCCCTCACCGGTAGGATAGATGCCAATATGATGCTTATTGGCACTAAAATAAATAATCGGTTGAGATTGAATAAAGGCCGGCATACCATACGAAATTTTTTCTTTTGCATCTGGTAAAACACCCTTTAGTAATCGATATAAGCTGGTCAGCTGCGGTTGAAATTCAGCTGGCTGTTCTGCTATATACGCTGTAATAACACTCATACACGTGGCCCTATTCTAGTACTTAAGCACTAAATCAACATGAGGAATGCCATCCTCTAAGTAGACGTCAGAAACAGGTTTAAAACCAAAAGACTTGTAAAAATCTAGTAAGTAGCTTTGCCCCGCAATTTTAATATCATTTCCCGGGAAATCTTCTTTGATTTCCTCAATTGTGGCACTTACTATTTCCCGGCCTAAGTGCTGTTTCCGAAACTTTTTAACGACCAATACTCTACCAAAACTCACATAATTACTGCTAGAATTACGAATAATCCGTGTATAGGCAGCTAACTCACCATCAACACGTAAGATCATGTGGATAGCATCATCATCTTGATCATCAATCTCTTGATAAGGACACTCCTGTTCCACCACGAACACCTTGATACGGGCTTTCGTGATTTCCAGTAATTCAGGAACGGATAACTCCGAAGTTTTCTTCACGCTTAGTTTCATAATGATCCCTCCACTCTAACCTTATTTTATAGAACTGATGATATCAGTCCAAATGGTTGTCACTATAATTCTTGGTTTTAAATTTAAAGGCATTATAGCATATAACGTGTTTCTAGCTTATCACTAACCAGGTCGTATTACTTTAATTAAACTCCCTTTTAATCACCAAAAAACGTGTTATCAGTAATTTCACCCAACAACACGTTTCAAAAGTCTTTTTTGCTTATTTAAGGTTCCGATACTAACCAGCCGTCTTCTCTTTGAGGTTCTGACACCAGCCAGCCATTATCCAATAACTGGTGATATTTCCGACCAACTGGTACCCAAAGTTTAGCGTTTAAAATACTACGTAGTTCATCCCAAAATAAGGGATCTTCGATTTCTTTATCTGATAAATTGATATGGAGATAGTCACCGTTTTCAGTTTTTGCGACTACAAAGGGATAAAACACCTTGGTAATCTGTGCGGCAACAATGTTAATCATTTTAGAATCGTGGTCAAGTAGCATACGTGTCACACTCCTTATCTTTGAAACTACATTCAGTTTAGTTTTCAGAACTTAAAGGAAGCCAAAAAGAATGTTGAGAAAGCTTTAAGAAGGTTTGCGAATATCTTAAATCACGATAGCAAAAAGGACGGTTCTTTAAGAGCCGTCCTTTTCTAACACAGATTAAGCTTACTTAATTTCACGTTTCAAATACTCTTCAAAGGTAGTTGGTTCACGCCCAAGTAACGTCTTAAGAACGAACGGATTACCATCCAAACCCCACTTAGAATAAGTATCAGACAAGTGTTTAAATGCTTGGCGCATATAAAGATCATTAATATGATTCTCGTCTAAGAACTTCTCTAAATCAATGTGGGTGGCAACAGCGTGCTCACCAGTCAGCTTGTTGTAAGTATCGACCAAGTCTTGAGGAGTATAAGTCTTCTTGGTGCCGACTAATTCGAAGGTTGCCTTGTTGTAAGTCTCTGGATCCTTAGCAACTTTAGCAGCAACTTCACCGACATCCAAGGGATCAACATAGCACAACTTACCATCAGAAGCGTAGAAGTTTTCGTACTTCCCCGTGTCGTGGACCCGCTTAGGATCAAAGTTATGCATGTAGTGCATTGGCTGCAAGATCGTGTATGGCAATTGGGTTGACATACCAGCATAGATCAAGTGCTCTTCAGTATCACGCTTTTCAACGTGTTGCAGGAGCGTGGTTAAGATTGGGTGTGTCACAGAAATAAAGATGAACTGTGAAACATCATTCTTAATACTTGAATCGATCATTTGTTTACCGATCAAACCTTCCTCTGCGGAAAACAGCGGTGGAATGTAGGCAATCTTGTCGCTAGCTTTAGTGATTTCATCAATCACCGTAATGTCGGTTAAATCACCAACGAAAGCCTGCTTAATCCCTGGTAAATTCTTTACAGCGGGGTTAATATCAGCTGCACCAACTTCGAAACCGGCATCTACTAATGCTTTAACAACGTGGCTACCGGCATGTCCGGCAGCTGAAGTAACTGTAATCATAAACTGTGTTGCTCCTTCCAAATAACCTAATAATCTTTTATTACACCGTTAAATTACCACGGTACGATGCCGCCGTCTTCTGTGAAGCTACCATTTAGATCATTCTTAGGATCCAATGCTAATTCAATAGCACGATGAGCACCACTTTCAACGGGTTTGGCACCATTCTTTTCAAACTCTTCCTTATTAACCAGATCAGTAGCAGTCATACCTGGGTTAACTGAGTTAGCGGTAATATTAACTTTTGTGTCTCTAAATTCTTTACTATATGAAATAGTCATAGCATTCAAGGCTGTCTTAGAAGCTTGATATGGGAAGGCATTAATGTGTGAGAACATTGATGTTGAATCCGTTGCAAGCCCTAATGAACCCATGTCACTGGTAATGGTGATGATCTTACCATATGAAGCCTTCTTCAATAGCGGAACAGCAGCCTTAGTCATTGCAGCAGTCCCGAAGAAGTTCGTTTCAAAGACACCACGTAAATCTTTTTCTGACGTTTCTGATGGTAACCCACCTTCAGGGCCAGAAATACCAGCGTTGTTAATTAAAATATTGAGATAACCGAATTTATCATCAATCGTCTTGATGGTTTCATCAATCGTCTTTTGATCGGTAATGTTGCAGTGTACTAAAGCAACATCTAATCCTTGATCTTGTAATTCTTTAACCGACTTTTGACCAAGTTCCATATCATAAGCGCCAATGAAAACAAACTGACCATGTTGAGCTAAGGTCTTAGCTTCAACAAAACCCATACCTCTTTCAGCACCTGTAATTAACGTAACAACTTTTTTTGAATCAGCCATTATAAAACACTCCTTTTCTTATAAGCATTTAATAACTATTTCACATGAAAATTTAGATTAGAATAAATCGAAACTATTCGACGTCTTCTCGGTATCTTCAACTGAAACAGTAGGTTTGATATCATTAGCAACTAATTGACGGGCACACCAATTAGCGACACTACGAGGTTTGTGATCCAGTAATTCGATCAATTGCTTGTTGTTACCAGCCCAGCCCCACTTGTTGTAAGTCTTACGCAGTGCGTAGAAGGTCTCAGTTGCAAAACTGTCACTGCCTGCGAAGTAATCTGGCCAGTATTCAACTAGCTTATCTTCAGGAACGGAGATCGGTGTGATTTCTTTGCCAGAAACTTTGGTCATGATCGTCGCAACGTCTCTAGGTGTCATGGATTCGTTACTGCAAGTATAGATAGCGTACTTGTAGCCGTCTTCCGTAAGCATCTTGATGGCACAATCGGCAACGTCCAAGGGGTCAACCCATGAAACTAGCTTGTCGATGTCACACATACTTGGATACTCGCCCATATCATAGAACATCTTCATAAAGATATTTTGGTGATAGGTAGAAGGACGCAGGACACTCCAATCTAATCCGCTTTCGAACCCACGGTAAAGCAAGTATTGTTCATCCTTAGCCTTCATCCGGTGTTGCAAGAGCGTACTCATATTAGGATACATGCAGGATAAGTAAACATACTTGCTGACCTTAGCATCAATAGCTGCATCGATTGCGATACGTCCCATCTTAGCTTCTTAATAAGTAAACTGCGGTGGAATATATAGCACCTGATCCACACCCTTCATTGCTTGGGCAACGAATTTAGGATCGCGGCTATCACCAACAAGGGTTTCTTTAACCCCCTGCTGTTCAAGTTTCTTAATATCAGGGTTCATGTCAATGGCACGAATATCAAAACCCTTTTTGGCAAGGTAAGGGACGATTTGGCGCCCAACTTTACCGTAAGCACAGGTAATTAGTAACATATTTCACAACCTCCTTCATTGAACACAGTGTATCCCCTTTCATCAAACTCGTCAAGTATTACTTTATGAGTTTGTTTTAATTTAATTTCGTGTATAATGGCTTTAATAAAGAAGGGGGAGAATCGATATGACGGGGAAAAAGTCACAACGACAAGATCAATATAATCGCGGAAAACAGCTATTTATAGATACTGCAAAGGATCTTTTTAAATCGCAGGGGTACGATAAAACGAAGGTCGCAGATATTGTTAACGCCAGCGGACGCAACGTCAGCACGCTTTATCACTATTTTCCTGAAGGTAAAAAAGACATTGTGAAAATCCTGCTAATTACCGATATTAAGGACGAATTTGATAAGTTAGCCAAACTTATGACCGATAAAAGTGACGGTTCGCTCATTGATTCACTACATTTGTTCTATCATCAGTTTGTTGAAATTTTTTATCGTAACTGGTATTTGATGTCTATTATGCTATATTACAAAGATGACTTTGAAGCCGATGTCACCCCTATCACTCGTGAAGGAACGGATCATATGCGGGAGCTGTTGGCGGCCTTCTTACAGCAGCGTGTAAATAACAGAGAGTTATATATCACTGACTGTGAAGTGGCGGCCAAATTATTCTTTGCGCCCGGGATGGAAAACATTATCGTAAACTTCTCTGAACCTGAAAAAGACGTGTTTGAAACCAGTGAAATTGATCAGCTGATTGCGACTTGGCAACGGGAAACGATTTTCTTTGATTCAACTAACTAAAAATAGCTCAGGACTGCCATTCTTTGCAGTTTCCGAGCTATTTGTTTTATTAAGCATCAACAACGCTAAATCGTTGTTTGATATGCTTGGACGCTACCATTTCCTGCACGATTGCGGTAGCTAGATTGCCAGTTGACGTGGTGGGCTTACCTTCTTTATTAACCATTGGCTGATCACCGCCAATTTTGTAGTTGGTTTTTGGCCCATCATTTAATTCATCCTGTGGTGTGACCGCGATCCAATCAACGTTATCCACCCATTTTAGATATTCAAATTCATGACTTTGCTGAACCGGTGCCTCAATCCAAGGCTGTCCAGCGTACTTTTTCAAAACTTCATTAATCATTGGCTGCCCAGCATCATTCAACAGAGTGCTAGCACCAATAATAAAGATCAATTTTGTATCTGTCTTCTCTCGGAAGGCTGTGATCAAATTCGTAGCCAAATCTAAATGCTGATATGCCTTTAATGATGCAAAAGCGTCTACCACGTAATCAAAAGCCTTTAAATCAGCGTAAGTTAGCGTCAGTGCGTCCTTTTCAATGATTTTAGCATCGGTACCCAGTAACGACTGCGCCTTTTTTGCATCGCGCACGAACGCCGTTGCATCAATATTATTCGCAATGGCTTCCTTGTATACAGCTTGGCCAACGTGTCCAGTTGCGCCAATAATTGCAATTTTCATATGAGATCCTCCATTTAAGTTCAAAGATGAGTGTGGTCTCATTTTTACGTTGCCGACCACTGATAGAATATAACGCAAATCAGTTTACCCGTCAACTGTTAATTCGTTCATCATAAAAAAACACGCCTGCACTCTGCTGCAAACGTGTTTATCCTAATAAGCTTCATCCCAGCTACCCGCAAATTCCGCAAATAGGCCATCAATATTTCGTGCGTTAAACGCTCTGCCACGATCCCCCGTTGCTTCGATTCGTTCTGGCCCACGACCTGCTACCACCACTGGTAATTGATGATGTCCCGCCTGAACAAAAGCTTTCATCGTAATCATTTTCTCCAATTCAATCTGATGAGTCCAACTAGCACCGAAATCGTAAGTATATATCACATTACCTTTTTCCAGATCCGGGTATGCGAAGTTCTCACTTTCGTTCAACATGTTATCTCCCATATCAAGATCTGGCATCACCATACCGTATTCCGTACTCGGATCATTGACCGGCGAAAAACTATGCAAATGACTGTTCGTCCAGCCGAACAAAACTTGAATGATTGCGTGAAGCTGATCGTAGCGAATACTCGTGGGAACTAATACCCGTCGCCAAGTATCCGGTTTAACATCTTTAAGCGTAACTCTAAGTTGCATGATGCTACTCTCTGTCATGAGCTGCCTCCAGTTAATTTACCACTTTCATAATCGTTCTCCCATTTGATAGATACGCTCAAACACCTGATCTTCAACTCGCCGGTCCGAAAAGCTACGTGACCGTAAAGTGCTATTCGGCCGATTGATTTTGGTATACCTAATTGCCGGATCATACACGTATATTCCTGAATCATTCGCCACAAAAGTAGCGGTAAATAAGTAATCTTCAGCAATGGATAATGATTCATCAAACCGTAGATGCTGCTGTTCAATGGCGGCTAGCGAATAGGCCTTATTCCAAATATAACCACCAATTTCGGAACCACGTTGACTAGCCTGCTGAAACATTGTGCGCTGTGACAACGTTTCGTAGTGGTCCCGCGGATTGATTGGGGTATGCCACCACTGATAGCCAACGGTAACGGCTGGTGTACCCTCCTGAAAGCCATTTATTAGTGTTTTAACAAAGTCTGGATGCAATCGGTCGTCACCGTCTGCAAAAGCCACTACATCACCAGTGGCGTGTTCGATACCAAAATTTCGTGCAACTGAAACGCCTCGGTGATGGTCAAATTGTTCCACGTGAAACATTGGCACACCATTAACAAATTCGGCTGCTTTTTCCGCTGTACCATCCGTTGAATGGTCATCAACCAGCCATAATTCAAAATCTGCGGTTTGATTGGCAATCGTTTCCAGTGTTTCATTGAAATAATGACTTAAATTATAAGTGGGTACTACTAAAGTCAGCTTAGTCACTGTATTCACCCCGATACTTTATTTTTGGTGCTATTATGGCAGAATACAAGACATAGTCAATTATTTTCACTCAACATCTGGACGAATTCCCGTGGAATCTATTCTCCTCTAGTGGACGATCTTAAATACGTAAATCGCGATTATTAAGATACCGGCAATTCACGCCACGTACGGTAATGGAAAAGCCCGTTAGCAAGTAACAGGCTTTTTCATTAATTCGATATTAAAATCCTTCGCCATCCGCAATCTTACTCAAAACCGTAAATGAAGGAATAAAGAACACTTCACCAGTTTCAGGCGTGGAAAAGTCTAACAACCGATCCGACTTGGTGAACATGCCCTCCAGCATCCGTTTAGTGACTTCCCAGTGCTGGGCATAGCCAATGAAGTAAGTCCCATTCACCCCTTCAGTTGGGTTAGAAAACGGCACGTTCATCCGAACAATCTTATGCTCAACACCCCCCTCATTATCTTGAGAAACAATATTGTGCGCATTCGGCGCCTTTTGTTCATCTTCAAGTTCCACATCATTAAATTTCTTCCGACCAATTGCCTGTTCCTGCTGTTCCGTCTTCAGCTTGTTCCACGCTTCCATATCATGAGCATACTTCTGGGCGAACGCATATGACCCGTTGATGAAATCTGGATCCTCGTCACCAATCACCGCGTAGTCCGGTGTATCCAGCGCACTAGGATTTTCTGTACCATCCACAAAACCAATAATGGCGCGTCCTTCAAAATAGCGGAAACCGTGTGTTTCATCAAGTACCGTTACGTTGTCTTGAATCCGTTCCATCACCATGGTCATCAATTCAAATGGGACGGCGGAATCTTTGGCTCGCACGTGGAAGAACAAATCGGCTGGTGTCGCTGGTGCGGTGTATTTTGGTCCAACCACCGGTTCAAATTCCTCTAGTTCTTTAGGCCGCTTGGCGTTAGGGAAAAGATAATCCCAGGCCTTACGCGAGAAACCAAAGGCAACAGCTAATCCCGCATCTGGATAGCGAATATTCAGTGAATTTTCGAAAGCTGGCAGGTGTTCAGCAAGATCTTGAACCATTGCTAAATCAGCATCGTGATCCTGACGTTTCAAGTCCATGGTTGAAAAAATAATGTTACTGCCTGCATCCTTATAGACGGACTGGACATCCTTTAAATCGATTGCCATACCGGAAACCCTCCTTGTAAATATGCGTCACTAAAATATACTTTAGAATAATTCTTATTTGATTTTAACACATTTCGGTCACAATTAAAGCGCTTTCTAAAACTTAATCATTCACAAATAATTCACCCCTGAACTGCATATCACAGTACGAAATGATACAATTTCAACACAGAGGAGGAACAAGATGACAACGTATATTTTTACCTTTACGTTCACCATGCTAGTACTGAGATACTTCAGCCACAAAACTAATCACAAGAGCTTACTTTGGACAGCCTTAGTTATTCTGCTACTCATCTTTTGTTTTACCGCCTGGCTTTTTTGATACTAATTCCTTCAATGTAACTGTATCAGCCGTTAAATTGTGCAAATACCATCTTTTAAAGGCCTAATAACTATATCTTAAAATAATTCAAAAGGCACCCCTAAGCTTTCCGCTTAAAGGTGCCCTTTCTTAATTATTTTTTCGCGTACGGATAATGCGCCATTACCGGCAACTGATCCCATTTTACCGGATAACCCGCACCATGGGCACAGAAGACGGAATCCGGCGTGTTCTCTAAGTCAGCTACCGGATCATAATCGGCTGCATCAATAACATCATCAGCATTATGACACGGGTGATAGCCTTCGACCACACACTCCAACTCGCCCTGCCCATGAGTATAGGCGTTCACCGTTTGAGCGTACCCCTGCATCTCTGCAACTGGTGCGCTACCGGTTAAAGTTACCACGGTTCCACCAGTGTTGTCCGGTGCTTCAAACTGTCCATTCATCAACTGAATATCGTTCATCGCCCGACCAACCTGATCTTGGGTCACCGTCAGTCGAAATTGATACCACGGTTCCAGTAACTGCGCCTCGTCTTGTTGTTTAGTCATCATGAGGCCCTGACGAACAGCTCGCCAGGTGGCTTCTCTAAAATCACCGCCAACCGTATGCACAATACTGCCACGGCCACCAATCAACGTAATCTTCATATCAGTAATCGGTGCCCCAATCAGTACACCCAAATGCTGTTTAGCTGCTAGATTAGTCATGATCTGATGCTGCCAGTTTTTATCCAGGACTTCTAGCGAGCAATCCGAGGCAAAGGTAACACCACTGCCAGGCTCAGTGGGTTCCATGAGCAAATGAACTTCAGCGTAGTGCCGCAAGGGTTCAAAATGGCCAACTCCTTCCACTGAATCAGTAATGGTTTCTTTGTAGAGGATACTGCCTTCGTCAAAGTCTACATCTAGGTGAAATTGATGCTGCAGTAATTGCTGAATGACTTCTAACTGCATCGTCCCCATCAACTGCACCCGTATTTCCTGTAACTGATTAGACCAGGTGACATGGAGCTGCGGGTCTTCGTCTTCCAGTTGCTGCAAAGCCGTTAAACAAGCGTGCAGGTCATTGCCTTTGGGATCAACCTTATACGTTAAAACTGGTTGTAATACTGGTTCCTCACTATTGGTTAAATCACCTAAGCCTTGCCCCGGTCGTGTCCCAGTTAGGCCAGTAATTGCACAAACTTCTCCTGCTGTAATCGCCTGACTGACCGTGTATTTCACACCGTTGTACTGACGTAGTTGATTAATTTTTTGGTCTGGCAACACTTCATCACGCGGGTGAAGTGCCCCGCCCGTAACACGAACCCAAGTCAGGCGTTCACCCTTTTCATCGTGAGATACCTTGAAGATTCGGGCACCAAAACTCTGATTCTTTGGCCTTTCAATGGTCCACCGCTGCAACCCCGACATGAGTGCTTCAACGCCCGTCAACTTCAGCGCTGCACCAAAATAAGTGGGAAAAACTTTTCGCTGACTGATTAATTGTCGAATCACATCATCACTAAGGGTCTCTGACGTCATATAACGATCCAGCACTGCATCATCCTGTAATGCAATATCTTCGTAATGATCGGCAATATTTTCACCATCAAAAGCAATACAGCCAGCAGATAATTCCGTCTGTAACTGCGTCAGCAACGCTTCTTGGTTAACCCCAGGAGCATCCATTTTATTTACAAAGAGAAAAGTAGGAATCTGATAGCGATCTAGCAAACGCCATAGCGTCCGAGTGTAGCCCTGAACACCGTCAGTAGCTGATACCACTAAAATCGCATAGTCCAACACACTGAGCACCTGTTCAGTCTGGGCGCCGAAATCCGCATGCCCCGGTGTATCTAGTAGGGTTAAATTTAATTGCTGGTACTGTAAGTTCGCTTCATGAGAAAAAATCGTGATGCCACGTTTTTTCTCCAGATCGTCAGGGTCAAGAAACGCATCCCCATTATCAACTCTTCCCAGCTGTGAAAGCGTTCCGGCTTTATAAAGCAGTGCTTCAGATAAAGTGGTTTTCCCTGCATCCACGTGGGCAATAATTCCCGTTACGATGTGCTTCATGACGTTTCCTCCCGTAATTATTCAATACTCCCATTATTCCACGTTATCACCAATAATCAACCTACCTGCTGCCAGTGATGCTTTATTTAAATGAAAACAGTCCCTATTTCTATGAATAGAGACTGCTTTTAACTTATGGTGCAGTTAATTATGAAACCTAATTATAAATTCTCTTCAGGATCCGGAACCGCTTGAGTCGTCACATCAAAAATCTGAAACTGAGCTTCCAGTTTCTTTTCAATCCGCTCCGTTAAGTTATAAAGTGTCATCACATCCATCCGTGCATCAACCATGATCAACATTTCAACAATCAGAACATCACCGTTGTAGCGACTTCTAAATTCTGTGATCTGGTGAACCTCGTCGAATTGAATAATAGCAGCTTTGATTTGCTGTTCTAAATCAGGATCGACGTAATCTGCCAAATTCAACGTACACTCTTGGAAAATAACTAGTCCGGACCAAAGGACAAAGAACCCAATGATGATACTTACTGTGCTATCAAGCCACGGAATATTGAACCAAAAAGCTGCCAAAACCGTTACTAAAGTGCCAAAGCTGGTTGCCACATCACCCATACTGTCTTTAGCAGCAGCCGAAAGTACCGCGTTTTTCAAACGTTTCCCATTATGATAGTTGAAATACCAAACAATCAGCATCAGGACTGTCGCGATTCCAGCACCAAGGGCTGAAAATAAATTAGGTTGTCGCCTTCCGGACCCTATCAGCACGACCTGGACACTTTGAATAATGATCTGTCCGGCCATAAAGATAATAATCAAACTAGTGATCAACGTGAAAATCGTCGCCATTCGAAACCGCGACAGCTGCATCCGGTCGTCATTTCGGCCGTTCAACAATGGAATGCGTTTGCCGACTAGAAAGTGATCATCGGAATCGGTGGCTGTGTGCAAACCAACGATCAAAAATAAGGTGGAAATCACCCCAGATAGGTTGTTCATCGCATCCGCTTTTAACGCCTGTGAATGTCCAATTGAGGCTAACCAATATTCAATTAGTGTGATCAATAGGTAAATTGCAATGTTGAACCACAACGATTTAAGCGCAGTTTTCAGTTTCTTGATTTCTTGTTCCTCAATGGCTGAAAAATGGGCCCCTTCACGTTTCAGATACTGGGCTAGATTGTTCACGTGATCACCTCCCTGTCATTAACCCAGATTATAATCCCAAATCAGGGATTTCCTAGCTGAGAAGTTTTCAGGGAATGTAACCCAAAAAGAGGGGCACAAATGTTCCATGTGAAACATTTTTAGTTGAGAAAAATGCAAAACATAAAAAGTTCCAGCCACCAAATCACCGTAAGTAATCAGTAGCTGGAACTTTTATATTTTAAGGTAAAACAACCACTTTACCAAAACTTTCTTGACTATCTAAATAGGCCTGTGCTTCACCTGTATGTGCTAAATCAAACGTTTTGACTGGTGCGACATCCAGTTTATTGTTAACGATGATATCCAACAAATCATTGAACCGACTCTCAGTGACACTATCAGAACTAAAATCAGTTAGATAAGCACCAGATGGTAAGTTACCAATCAAGCTGAAGTCTTTAATACTCCAAATACCGCCAAGTTCACCTGTTTCACAAAGAATGCTACCTTCGTGTAAATAACGTAAGGAATCATTGAGGGTTAAAGAACCAACTAATTCCAATATTTTATCAAACTTACGGTCAGTTTGCAGATCATTATCACAATCTTCAATCACGTCATCAAAACCCTTGGCAACAAGTTCAGCACGTTTTGCTAAGTTCCGCGTCGTCCCATAAACTTTGATACCCGGTGCCATTGCTTTAGCTAGGATAACTGCTGCTACGCCAACGCCACTGGTAGCGCCACGAATCAGCAGTGAATCCGTACCAGTAATTTTCAGATTCAACAGTGAACCATAAGCCGTAAAGTACGTTTCTGGAATAGCCGCTAACGTGACCCAGCTTAAGTCTGTGTTTATCGGATAAATGCTGTCATTGGGGATCAGCGCATATTCGGCGTAACTACCATCGAATTGACGTCCCATGCCATGCATCAACGTGACCACTTTCTGACCCTTTGGTAGCCGTTTAGAATCAGTAGTTTCAGCAATTTCACCAACCCCTTCAATACCTAAAATTCGGGGTAATTTGACTGTTGGTGACCAGCCATTTCGCGTAAAAATCTCTGAACGGTTGATACCAAAACCCTTGATTTTAACTAAAGACCAGCCAGGTTTTACTTTGGGTGTAGGAACCTCCGTCACCTTTAGTACGTTGGCATTGCCTGGTTCGCTTAACACAACAGCTTGCATTTCGAAAACTCCCTTTCTATTTGCATCACCGATTAATCATTATAATGTGCTTACCACGGCAGCGTCCCATCATTTTCCGTAAAGGTACCCGTTGTCTTATCGTCCATAGGCAGACTAGCCATTTTAATGATCTGTGCTGCACCGGTAGCAACGTCTTGCATCCCTGCTGGAGCAGGTGCATCCTCTGGACGGCCGCCAAAGCCAGTGGCAGTCCAGCCTGGGTTGACCGAGTTAACGGTAATATCATCAGTAGCGAGTTCTTTACTGAAGATAATGGTCGCAAAATTAACGGATGCTTTAGATGATTGATAGCCTAGTGAATTCACTTTATAGAACCGTGAGCTAGGGTCACTAGCCAACCCCATGGAGCCCATGTTGCTGGATACATTGATAATTTTAGCTGGTTTACCTGCTTTTAACAGTGGAATCATGGCTTGTGTCACATCGATCAGGCCAAAGTAATTAACATCAAAATCCTGACGAATCGTATCGGTACTGAGCTTTGATGCGGGTTGATGATGATCGAGCGCAATGCCAGCATTATTGATTAAAATATTAAGATACCCGTAGTCAGCGTCAATTTTATCAGCTGCAGCAGTGATTTGCGCTTTATCAGTGACATCCAACTGAATAAAATCAGCCTTGATGCCAGCTGCATTCAATTGTTCAACAGCCTTTTCACCACGTTCTTGATTACGGGAACCGATTAAAATATGCTGACCTTTTTTTCCAAGTGCTTGAGCTGTCGCAAAGCCAATGCCTTTGTCGGCACCAGTAATCAGCGTTAACACCGTCTTTTTCTCTGCCATAGCACTACTCCTTGTCTCTGTACGTGATAGATACTTTTCAATTAATCTTTTTCGTGAAGCCATTCTTCTGCTTTTTGATAAAGACCATCTTCATCTGCTTTACGATCAGTCCCCAGTAAATCTTGGCTGATTTTACCACCAGCCTTGATTCGACCATAGGCTAAGAAACGATAGCTACGACGTAATTTAGCAACGTCTGCTGGGTCGATCTTGAGGTCTTGACCCGGAATGGCTGGCTGAATCTTATCGGCCTCGTCAATTGAAGTCAAATCAACAATTTTCCATTCATTCTTTCGTTGTTCAACCCGATAAATAAGTCGCATATATGATTCAATGACTGCTTCCACATCATTGATCATCTGCCAATGATTAGTAGTCGATGAAAGTTCAACATAAGCACGGTTCCCATTTTGATGTACGATTGGCGTACCAAATCGACCCACGATGGGTAATGAATTATTGAAGTCAGCCGGTTGCTTACCTAAAAAAGTGGAAACTGGTCCACTTTGCCAGCTAGTAGTAACAGTTGCATCTGGAAAATAACAGTCGGCTGCTTCTTTAACATGCCGTCCACGATACATCCGTTCTTTTAAAACGAGTTGACTAATTGTTTCAAAATCATTCATAATTGGCCACGTCCCTTTCAAATTTAACCTAAAGTAATGACTACCTTTTACATTTAAAACCAAGTAGTCGATAATTGACAATAATCTACTTTATACTTACAATTGATAGTTGTCAATTATTTATAATCGTTTACTAGCTACTATTTTAAATTCTCAATTATTAAGGAAGTGATGACATGACAGCTCATAATAACAATGGCCTCGAACTAGAACAGCTATTTACTGATCTTACCCAGGCCATCACCCAGAACCGGACATTGGACGAGTTCGGCCTAACGCGACTCCAAGCAATGGCGCTAAAGAATGTCTACTCACGACAAGGTATCAGCATGAGTCAACTCGCTGATATCACCGGTATTTCTCGGGCGCAACTTACCCGCTTGATCGCCACACTGGAAAAACGCCATCTCGTTGAGCGTCGACATAACGAAGATAACCGGCGTATCGTCAACGTTTATGGTACCGAACAGGGTAAAACAACTATTCGTAATCACAGCCAGCTGATTGCTGACCGCATCCAAGCTCACACAGAAACGCTTTCTGCAGACGAGCAAGCTGCCCTGACTCACCACTTGAAAGAAACGATCCGCCTCATGATCAAAGCCGGGATCATTACTCCGGATGAACAGTCTTCACTAAATCAAATCCGTGAAACTGAAGCCAAATAAATAACGTTAGTCAGGTCTCAATCCTGACTAACGTTATTTTTTATTATGATAGACTACTTGGAATCAACAACCGGTATAACTCTAAAACTTCTGATTCTGACATAGGTTCCGGTGCCTCAGCAACTTCTTGAGCGAAATTCAGGAGTGCGCCACCCAAAAATTCACTGATAAACTGCCTTCTGGCAACCGGATAATCCCGCAGAATCAAAATTTGCTGTGCTGTACCACTTAGCACCGATTGGACAGCTTGTCGGGTACCACTCCACGAAACCAATCTAATCAAATCAAGGTTCTTCTCAATTTCCGACACCACAACGTGACTGCTGTTCTCAAAGTTAGGTTCCGGTAGTGCATCAATTCGCTGATCAAAATCAGCAATGACGATTAAAAAATGAACCACGATCACATCCGCCAGATTTTGATAGTGCCGATAGAAGGTCGCTCGTGATACGCCCGCTTCCTGACAAAATGTTTTGATTTCAATCTGCTTAAAGGGAATTCCAGCCCGATACTTCGCCACGATGGCATTAAACAGTTTCGCGTGGGAACGCTGTTTGCGCTGATCGATTTTTACTGGATTTGTTAAAAACGCTCTCGCCATTTATTTAATGTGACACAAGGCCCACATATGTCTTGCATCTTCCTTTCATACGATTTTATTGCCCTCTATAATACTCAATGTAAAGTCAAAGTACAAATCTGTTTTTGGCAAAGGAGTTATAAACATGAAAATTATTACAGTAGAAGAACATTTTGAATCCGCTAAAATCACTCAAGAAATTAATCAAGCCGTCGGTAAAGCTGCCATGCCTAACGTCAGCAAAGAAATGCTGCACTACATGCAAACAACGCTACCGACACCCGAAATTATGCAAGATGTCACTAAAGAACGCATCGCTTTTATGGATAAATATGAAATCGATCAGCAAATCCTTTCGTACGGTAACTCTTCCCCACAGAACCTTGACCCAAAAGTGGCCGTTAAACTGTGCCAAGATGCTAACGATGAACTTGCTAGAGCGATTAAGACCAATCCCACAATCCCACTCGCTTCGCTGGATTAACCGTTCTTCCCGTTGGCGATCCAACCGCAGCTGCGACTGAACTAAAACGCGCTGTTAACGAACTTCATTTGAATGGTGTTTTACTCAAAGGTAATTACCAAAATAAATACTTTGATGATTCCTTCTTCTTCCCAATCTTTGAAATGGCCAGCAAGTTGGATGTCCCCGTTTACTTCCACCCGTCATTCATCGATCCAAGCGTAACTCAACACTACTTTGCCAGTGACAACTGGTCTGATGTCGTAACGGGTATCCTCTCCACCGCTGGTTATGGCTGGCACATGGATGTAGGGATTCAAGTCATGCGGATGATTGCTTCAGGTATCTTCGATAAACTGCCTAACCTGAAATTAGTTTCTGGCCATTGGGGCGAGTTAGTGCCGATGTTCCTAGAACGGCTGGATGATGAACTGGACGCTTATGACGGATTGAAGAAGTCGTTTTCTGATTACTACCGCAACAACGTCTACATCACACCAAGCGGTATTTTAAGCAAACCGCAACTCAACTTCCTCTTGGCTGAAATGGGGCCAGAACACCTGATTTATTCGATTGACTACCCATACAAACAACCTGAAAACGCTCGGACATTCCTTGATCACACTGATTTGACACCTGATCAACTGGAAGCCTTCGCTCATGGTAACGCAGAACAAATTTTCCACTTAAACTAACATTTTAAAAACGAAAGGAATCTAACAGCATGTCATTAAATCCACAACAAATGAAAAACACCAGAAATGAACTGCAACAAAATTTTGAACTCAGCGGTCTCACTAAGGAACAGGTTGCAAGTGATCTGCACATTAGTTTGACCAAGCTGGATCACCTATTTACGCTAACTCAAAGTTCACTGAACGACCCTTGGATCTTACGGAATTACTTGATTGAAAAAGTCGAAGCAGTTGGTAAGACACCCGTTCCATTTACTGCTTTAGTCGGTGACTGGCACCAATACTGGTTCCTGAACAGCCATCTGATTGATGCGCGGAAGATGTCAGCTGGAGATAATTAAGGTTAAATTACTGTCAATATTGATAAAAGGACTTCGAAAGAATAAACTTTCGAGGCCCTTTTTAATGCCTATTAATTGTCACTTACTATTTGTTGCGATTCGCTTTTGATACTCCTGATACTCACGTAAATACTTGACTGGAAATGGTAGCACTGTATACTGCCCGTTACGAACAAATTCGACATCCATCATTGCCAATAGATCTTCAAATAAAGTCGGTACCTGACTATCATCACCCGTTATCGGTATTAATCTTCTTAGGCGATAAGCACGCATGAGACTGGGTTTTAATCCTTTATCAGTACCAACAAAATAATGATAATCACCATCGATATTAACTAAACCTATCCCATAAAGTCCAAGGACTTGGGCGTCATTTTGTTTATGTCGAACTGAATTACCAAATGCAAAATGCCCATATTGCTCTAATTCGCTATTAATCCGTTGCACAATTTTGGTCTTAAAGTTTACGCCATTTTCTTTCAAGACTCTCTTAGTCTGACCTAACCGCGGTGCAATACTTAACTGACCGACCACCGACATAATTTGGTCGACTGCTGCTTGATATTCTGGTTCGCTTTCGTGACTGTTCCGTAGATTTTCAAAGTCCGCCATTATCGTGGAACGTCGAACTTTTTTATTTGGATTACTTATAGCCATTTTACTAGCAATTTTATCTAATTCGACCATGGTTTGCCTTGGTGTTTGCTGAATCATAACGAACCCGCTCTGACATTTAACAACACATTCTACAGTATCCCAAATTGACTTCTTTTTCTTATAATGTAATGTCGGCAAAATACCTTTAGCAATTTCCGTAAACTAGTCATCAGCAGTTAGATTACTGATATCGACCGTTTGGGATTTAAACCTTAGCTGGTTGGTTTTTTCTATCCATAACTTAGTGATCATCACCTGGGTTTGGCGTTTATCCAGCCAATCAACTTTGTAAAACTGATACTTCCCCATAAGTTGAATAAGCCGATTTGTCACTGGTCGCATATGCCCATTTACAATATCCTGTTTAACAATTAGTTCCTGAATTAACTTAATCATCTTATTATCGCTTGCAATGTCCGAAATTCCTGTACGATGCCACTTAAAAGTCTGATTTTTAGAATTCATCTGTCCAAAGTTTTCGACTGTAATGTGTTGGATAATCTGCTCTTGAGTGCCAATCTCATACGCTTCTTTAACCTCATCATTATTTCTGGCATCTCGTACAACCTGAACATTCAATCCTGGTTTTGCCGCTTGACTTAAAGTAACCTCAATCTGCAGTATTTTCAAAATGGCACTGTGTTTGAGTGCATTAACGATTTCATTAGCCAGCGCACGAGTCGTTGGTTCACTTGAATCAAAATAAATATTGATTGTTTGTCCCTTCAACAGTTGCCAGATATCTTCTTTTTTAGGCAATTTCGGTTTGTCATATTTAACCAACGGAAATTTACGAAAATTCATTTCTGCAATCAAATAGGGAGCCATATTTTTGTTAATGGATGATTTAATTTCTTGTACGATGCCTACCTTGCTCTCTTCGAATTTTGACAGTTCTTCAAATGAAACAAACTTAATGTTGTTCTTTTCATTATAGATATTTTCCTTCTTATACAACTTTTGTGTGCTACCGATTTGACTACGTTCCATCCGATTAAATGTCTGATTCCAGTAATAAAGTTCATCACTGGCCTGTGGATTTAACTTTTCGGTAAAAGTCACGGCCTTCATTTCCAAATCCTTTTCCCAATTAGCTGTAATATTAAGCGCTATTCGTTGCTCGCGTCCATCTCGTAAAGTATGTGCCATTTCTTTACGAGAAACGTATAACCCATTTGTGTAACTTTCCTTTGGCACTTTACCCGCATCTAAAGTTTGCTGATTTAAAAGTAACTGTAGTATCTGATTTGGGTACACGCTGTTTTCACTGATAGTACTAAAACGAATTTGCTTAACTGCCATACCCTCTAACACAGGCCAATCAATTCCTTTATTCAGCAATACGAGGTATTTAAGCTGATAGCCAGTTACCGCTTGAGCTGAACAAGATCTCAATAGACTTTGAAATTTTCTCAATCTCATTTTGTTATCCAATTTAACTATTAATAATTTGAAGTCCTGGTCTAATGCTACTTTATTTAGTCGATATTTGATGACGTTAGCCAAAACTGTCTGTGACTCATTCTCCATGGAAAAACACCCCAATATCTCTTTTATTATCATCCGTTAAAACAACCTCGCCAGCTTCATTGATTAAAGCAGGGATCTCCAAAATCCGTTTATCTGCCGTCAACTTTGGGACTACTTCATCTGAAGAAACAATATTAATAATCGCCACCCGCCATGGCTGATCACTGTCAGCGTCTAATTGAGCAAGTTTGTGATACACATGCTGGCGTTCCTGTTCAATCGATTGTTGGTGTGGTCCTCGCCAATTTTTAAAATCGATGGCAACGTGTTGCGCTAATTTAAAGTCAAATAATTCATTATGCCGTAACTCTTGAAACGGTTGCAGTTTAACGGACCAAATATCCTCAACGATAAATTGCCCACTAACTTCACCTAATAACCCTCGATACAAATTATTAAACTGCACTGGGTTCAAGATCCACTCATTAGGCTGCCATTCGGTCGCATATCCCAGCTTTTTTAAGTAAGCTTCCAATCCTTGATACAGACACATACTAGGTAAACCGGCATCTTTTGGGGATACCGTTATACTAGGACCATCAAGATAATTATTTTCAAAACTAAACTCTGATTGGCTTTCTTGAAGCGCTTGATATTGTGTCGCTAATTCTTTATTTGGTAAGTATTGCAGACAGCTTAGTTGCTGGGACTGTAGCTGCTTTAACTTTTTCGTATTGATTGTTGGATACTTTAACAGATATTGACGTGCATTTTGATATTCATTTGCACGTTTTCTACTTGTATTGAGGCCGCCCGTAAGTAATCTTTCCAGATCACGAAATGTCATTTTTGTTGCCTTTCTCTTTGCTATTTCTTCTGTTGAGGCGTCTGGTTCTGCTGGAACTTGCCCGATTGACAACACCGCCTGCATCTCAGGACTCAGTTCCATCTGAGGCAATCTCACTTCACTTAATTTATCTAGCACTCTATTAAACACTAGAATTTTGATGCGCTTATTTTTATTAAAAGTCCGGTTCATTCTGCCTAACGCTTGAATAACCGTTCGTGCAATACTTGCAATTTCACTGGGAACAGTTTTGGGCCGAATTCGACCTTTAACACCATGTACTACTGCTGCTATTTTTGCTTGCACCTCATTTTGGGGGAGCTCCTCAGCATCTTCTAGGTATTCCAGCTCAGTTACATACCGCACCAAATCTTCATCTAGATTACTATCTTTTAGGTTAGTCAGAATATGCGTGATATCCCCTAAATACATACCGGCCAAATCCGCCTGTAAAGATCGTTGGTCACCTTGTGAATTTTTACCTGCAATGCTTCTAACATGGCTCTTCTCAAACTCGCTTAAAGTATGTTGTAAGTTTTGGCCTACCCCGAGAGTTTGGTACGCACTCAGTAGATAAATCCTTGTTGTTTCATCTGATGGCAAGCGTAACGCATCATGAATCTGTTGTGTTATCGATGGACCGTCCCCATTACTATTCAAAGTAGAAATAACTCTTAATTGGGGGAGATTATCCTCATTATCAGAGAGTATGGGTGCTAATCCTTCAAACACTTCTTCAATTAAAGGTGCTGACAGTTTGTCGTCTTTACTTGGCAATTTGGACTGCAATCCCAGATAAGACGTCACCGTTTCATCTGATAAGAAATCAATAAAGCTGTCGAACAAGCCAATATATCGTTCTCGGCAATAATTTTTTGATGAATCCTCAATGTTATTCAACTGCTGATCTAACCGACTATCCATCTCACTCACCTTTTGATAATCAGTAGGAGACAAGGTTATATCATGTTCTGCCATCACTTTAACTATGGTCTTTTGCACACTTGCACAATCAGCATCAACTTGAATTCCTGCTTTGTGATAACGTTTAGCCAAGTCAAATTCTGCCTTTGTTTTAGCAGTAATTTGTTTGTTTCCATCCAAATAATGATCACCTAATTCTTGACGTAAATAAGTGAGGTCATAGTTATCTAAAACTGTTGGTATCTTTGCTGTAGCAGATAATCCTAAAACATTAGCCTTGCTGATCACATTTAGTAAATATCGTTCAGGTGTCACCGAAAAGAAAGCTGCGTTAATATCTGTTCTCAAATCATGACGTTCAGCATTTACAAACTCATATAAACTCAGACCTGATTTTTGAAAATGATATTTCCGTCCTTTAAATTTTACGGTAGACGGCGATTTTGACCCTAACAATCCTGAATCCAGCCCCAGTAAAATTTCAATTTGATTTCGGCTAAAACCTAACGCATCATAAACTGTATAACAGGCTTCCCTTGTCGAAATACGATTCTGACTGGCCGAAACATTTAGATTCCTTTTTTGGGCATAAGCCTCTCCACAGAAAAGCATTTGGTGTGCAAATTCTCGAATAAATCGACCAACGTTATCCAGCATTTCAGTAAAATCGAATTTATCCCCAATCGATTTTCCAGCTTCATGATGATCTAATTCCACACTGTTAGTTTGCTGGTTTAAATGAACGTACCAGTTCCCTGTAGCACTGATATCCCTATATTCTGGTAAATGAATTAAATAGTTATCGTTTTGTTGAATCTCTTTTGTTTTGTACAAATATGATAATTTATAATTCTGATCATATTTATCAGCAGTTTTCAGCAGTTTTTTAATTCTAGTTTGTTTTTCTAAAATTTCTTGTAACGCAACAGGTATTTGCTTACTTTCCCAATCTAAAGCTTGATGGATAGCTCTAAATAAACTTAATAAGTCTACTTTCAAATTAAGTGTATCTTCTAAACCTTTATTCCATAATTGTTTTTTCGTGCTATCAAATTCATCCAAAACTACCAGCGACTCTTTTAAGACTCGAGAATATTGAAAGAGAGTACCATTCTGTTTAAAAAATGATGTATAGCTCCTGATGAATTTGTCCGTGGTCATAATCAAAATTTGACGTTTTTCAATATCAATCGTCGGATAAATGCGGTTAATCCATTCACAGGCAGGACTATTAATCTTTGCCACGTATTGTTGAATAGCTACCGGTACATCTTCACTTGCCAGTTTCTCTAGTCCCGCTAGTTTACAAAGCGACTCTTTTAATGTCTGTCTAACTTGGTACTCAGCCTTGGCCAGGTCAGTCCAAGCGGCTTTATTATTTGGCGTATATTTAACCGTTTGTTGATAAACCATCTGCTTAAACGCCAAATTTGTTAACCTTTCTTGAAGTGTCTTACTTACTAGATCAGACGGTATTCTTCTCTGCTTTTGTTCATCTAAGATCATCTGAACTGTATCTGGTAACGACCGAATGAAACCAACATGCTTGTAAAAGTCCTTCCTCGGATTGTACTGTTGCCAAATTTTCCGAAAACCTGCTGATGTTGGTAGGTTCTTTTTTTGATCAGTCACAAAAAATGCTCGAAAACTAGGTTCTTTATTGGCTTGCTGACATAAAAACCTCTTTACTGCGTAGCTTTTACCGGTCCCAGTTATTGCACTCATCAACATCAGATGGGAATGTTTTTCTGACTGAGTTATTTCCGCATACATTCTTTCAAAATCTTCAACTTGCACTTTATCATCCTCCTTATAAAAATTAGTTAGTATTGTACTACAAAAATAATTATTATCCAATATTTTAATAATTATTCATTATATGATATAAAAAGAGCGGTAAATTTTCTAAACAATTTGCCGCTCTTCTTTATTATCAAACCGTTTAACCCATAATCAATGCCAGTACTCGATCTAAGTTAGTTTCAAAATCTTCTTTAATCGTTTGTAAATTCCCCGCTGACTGCGAATGAACCGAAATATTTTCACCCAGTACTAAATCAATCAGTAACTGTGTGGCTCGTCGCAGATCATTTTCATTCTCAATACTGCTTTTCAGTAATTGCGTAATCAAACTGTATAAGCCTTGAAATGCCTCGGCGACAGCGGGATGTTCCCGATATTCAGAAAGTAACCCTAAATCATTAATCAACTGTTGATCCTGATTACCAAAAACAATAATCATCGCTAATTTCTTCAACGCTGTTTGACCAGTTTCACCCATTAGGTGCTGGTATAAATAAGCGAGCAGGTTCTGTAGGCTCTTTGCCATTGCTTTACCACGTAAATCGTCACTATTTTCCGCGTAACGATACATAGATTGTGGCTGGATATCTAATGTTTTAGCAACTTTCGTGATTGTCACGTCTTTAAATCCGGATTTACTTGCGATTTCTAACGCAGCATTAATCACCAAATCATCGTTCAAAATTCTCTTTTTCATAACAACCTCCAAATTTTTTCAAAAAAAGCCTTGATAAACTTATCAACTAAGTTTATCATTACTTCTCGTAGCTTAGCAACTAAGAATTAAACTTAATAACTAAGTTTTTCTTCGTTTAACATCACGATAACCCACAGGAGGCCGATGACAAAATGGCACAACAACACATTATTTCTTTAGAAGAACATTTCATTACACCCGACTTTGAAACTAACATTAAAACCGGTGATACCCCTCAGGCAAAAGCCATCCGTCAGATTATCGACCGCTGTGAAAACTTAGGCGACTCACGAATTGCTGAAATGGATGCAGCCGGTATTGATCGACAAATTATTTCACTTACGGCACCAGCCACTGAGAATATGGCTCCTGAAAAGGCCGTTCCGCTAGCTAAAAAGACCAATAATCTGCTTGGAAAAGCGGTTTTACAGTATCCTGAACGTTTTGGTGGTTTTGCAACACTACCTACAAGCGCACCAAAGGAAGCAGCTGCTGAATTAGAACGGACTGTTAGCGAGTATGGTTTTTCCGGTGCCTTAATTAACGGTACCAGCCAAGGCCGCTACATGGATGACCCCGATTTCGATCCCATTTTTGCCAAAGCAGAGTCATTGAACGTGCCGATTTATTTACACCCTGGTTTACCTTCGAAAACGGTTGTTGATGCTTGTTATCGCGGTAATTTTTCGGAACAAGTCACCGCACAGTTCAGCTCAGCAGGATTTGGCTGGCACATCGAAACTGCCATTCACGTTATTCATCTGATCTTAGGTGGTGTCTTTGACAGACATCCAAATCTAAAATTAGTGACTGGTCATTTAGGCGAAGGTTTAATGTTCGCTGTCCAACGGTTAGACACTCTGCTGCCACCAGAAATTTCTAAATTACAGCATCCTGTTAGTTATTACCTGCAGAATAATATCTACTATACGATTTCGGGTTATAACTCCGAACCGCAATTCCTGGAACTCTATTCGCAAGTTGGTGCCGATCATATTCTCTTCTCCGTTGATTACCCTTACGTTTCAATGGCGGATACCCGGAAATTTGTTGAAAACTTACCAATCGATCCAAACTCTAAGAACAAAATTTTTGCAACTAACGCTGAAAAACTTTTAAACCGTAACTAAGTCCTTTACCTGGGAGGTAATCTTCATGAATGAATTAAACTTTGATCCAACACACACCGCTTTTGTCGGCATCGATTTACACGCTGGTCTTAATCTGCCCTATGCGCCATACACTTACCAGCAAGTAAGTGATAACGCCGTTAAGCTTGCTAACGCGGCTGCCAAAGCTGGTGCATTTATCGACCTCACTCAGATTCCAGTAACCGATGGCAAAGATCGTGTGATGCCAAAAACCGATATGGATTTAAAGACTGGCAGTGCACCAATTGCGAAGCCAGAACTCTTACCAGAACTAGCCCAAATTGATGGTGTTCATGTCACTCCTAAAATTGCTTGGAGCGGTTTTTACGGCACTGATTTAGAAATGGAATTACGCCGACGCCATATTGATATGATTGTTTTATTCGGGGTAGCTACCGAATACGGTGTGGATACTACGGCCAGAGATGCATATGATCGTGGCTATAACCAAATTTTCGTCGAAGATGCAATGACGGCATGGTCGCAAGAAGCCCAGACTTTTGAGACAGAAACAATCTTCCCTAAAATGGGACAGGTAAGGTCGACACAACAAGTGATTGATGCTTTAAATCAAAATTAACAGTGCGAAAATGTTTCACATGAAACATTTTCCAACGAAGAAACTTAAAAATACAAAAGACGCATTCTCAGACCAAAATTGGTCAGAAGAATGCGTCTTTGCTGTTCACACTAAAAGAATCCCTACTACATCGTTTCATTATAGCTACCTTCAATTAAATCGGCCAAGTCATCAACACTGTTGAACTTATCCAATCGCGCACTGATCCAGTGTGTTTTGGACATATGATAACCTGGTAAAAAGCCCGGCTGCACTTGCAAAATGGAGTTCAGCTCTGGTTCAACCTTTAAATCAACAATATCGATTTCATCCGTACCCGATAGACCGAGTTTGTTGGCTGGCACATTCATGACTAAGCCAAACCACTTACCGTTAGGATGACGGATGGCAACATAGTCTGGAAAATGTTTAAAGGGTTTATCGACTTCTGAATTATACTCATTTTGACAATATTCAATGAGTTGGTCTCGTGTCATACTAATCACCTCAAGATTGATATTTTCAGTATGTCAATCGTACTGAATTGAACTTAACAAAGGTTCCCAAACACACTTTATACTAAGTTTATCACCGTTTACCGCGTTATTCTCGCATTCTCTGTTTTTACATTCAGTTACGCTATAAAGCGTTAAAATAATCGTATTGAAGGAGCGTGACCACCATGACCACAACCATTATTGGCTATCCGCGTATCGGTCGACACCTTGAACTAAAAAAGGCAGTTGAGGCCTACCATAGCCAGACGATTACCGCTGCTGACTTAAATCGGATTGCAGCTCAAATTCGCCAGCAAAACTGGCAAACACAAGCTCAAGCTGGCATCGACTGGCTACCTGTGAATGATTTTTCGTACGAAGACCAAGTGCTTGATACTGCTGCACTTTTCAATCTTATTCCGCAACGATTTCAGCAATTACAACTGTCACCGCTGGATACTTATTTCGCAATGGCACGGGGTACTCAAACGGCTACGGGGTTCCTACCACCGCTAAAGATGGCAACTTGGTTTAACACTCGGTATGGCTATTTCATTCCTGAATTAGACGATAGCACCACTATTCAACTAACAGGAACTAAACCCTTCGATGAATTTAAGGAAGCCAAACAACTGGGCTACCACGCTCGACCGACAATTATCGGACCATATACCTTATTGAAATTCAGCCGAATCACTGGGACTCAGAAAATTTCTGATTACATCGAGGGTTTTGTGGCCGCTTACGCTCAATTATTCAAACAGTTTGACCAACTGGGGGCTGATTGGCTTCAACTAGATGAGCCTGCGCTAGTATTAGCACCAACAAAGGCTGATTTGGCGTTATTCAGACATATTTATACTGCACTACTACCCCAAAAAGGTCAGCTGAAGATATTACTGCAAACAGCTTACGGAGATATTCGAGAAGCATACGCCCAGCTAATTTCACAGGATTTTGATGCGCTTGGATTAGACTTTGTCGATGGTCAGCAAACAGAAGCCTGCATTCAAGAACAGGGCTTTCCTGATGACAAGATTCTCTTTGCCGGTATCGTTAACGGACGTAATGTCTGGCGCACCAACTATCAAACTGTACTGAATCAATTGCATCGGCTACCAGTCAAACACGTGGTGCTCTCCACCTCGTGCTCTTTACTTCATCTCCCGATTTCTTTAAAAAGTGAAACAACGCTGCCTGAGCATGTGCGCCCCTACCTCGCATTTGCCGACGAAAAGCTTGCTGACTTAGTTGCCATAAACGACTTGTTAGCAGGTCGAAAACCTGCCCTTCTCTTGGTTAACCAACAACTATTCAATCACTCACGTGGTGCCGAAAACACTCGGGTAACCGAACGGCTTCAGACGCTAACTAGTGCCGATTATCACCGCAAATCAGAACGGGCTGTGCGACAACAAGTGCAGCAACGGGCTGTGCCATTGCCAATGCTGCCAACAACGACCATCGGTTCATTTCCACAAACTGCGGCTGATCAGCAACGTAAAATGGCCTTTAAACAGGGAAAATTAACCCAAGCTCAATTCCAATCTGCCACTCATAAGCGAATGCAAGCATGCCTCACAGAGCAGACCAAGCTTGGCCTAGATGTCCTGGTCACCGGTGAATATGACCGGGATGATATGATCAGCGACTTCGATCATCAACTCAGCGGCTTCTTGTTCACGGAGCATGCTTGGATTCAGACGTTTGGTACCTATTGCGCACAACCGCCCATTATCTGGGGTGATATTGCCTGGACACATCCGATCACCGTAGCCGAAACTGCCGCCGCTCAGCAACTAACGAATCGACCTGTAAAAGGTGTGCTAACCGGTCCCCTGACATTGGTTAATTGGGCTTATCCTCGCGAAGACGTGCCCTTACGTGTGAGTGCCACTCAGATTGCACTGGCGTTACAAGATGAAGCGCATGCTCTAGAAACGAACGGAATTCACATCATTCAAATTGATGAACCTGCTTTTCGCAGTCAATTACCCTTACGGCGAACTGATTGGTATACGGGGTATTTTAACTGGGCAATTAAAGTCATTCGATTAGTCGCGAGTCGATTACAATCTACTACCCGCTTCCATATTCATATGTGCTATGACCACTACACCGATATTTTAGACGTTCTGGATCAACTCGATGCCGATGCACTGTCACTGTCAGCTAAGGATCCAACGTTATTAGATGCACTGCACGATGCGCATTTCACCACACCAGTAGGTTTAGGTATGTTTGATACAGCGCAATTTAAACTCTCTACAACTGATACACTAGTAACCAAATTACAAGCTAGTATTAAACAACTCGGGCCAGAGCACCTTTGGGTCAATCCGGATTGTGGGCTAAAAACGTTACCTGAGGCAGATGCATTAACCAATTTAGAGAGAATGGTACGGGCAACGAAGCAAATTCGCGAAATAATTTAACAACGTCTACTGGTATCGTCATTGGTTTAAGCAGTATAATGTTTATCTGTTGTATGTTTTATCGCCATACAAAACCGCAACACTTAAATAATTAATCAACTAGGAGTTTTCTAATGACCAAACCAATGAACAAAGTTTTAAAAGCACAGTTTTTTGTGGATGATCTATCCGATGACCAAAAAAATGTGATTACGAATATCAACGCCTATATCAAACAAGGACTCACCGGCAAGACCTCATCAGTTGCCATTATCGAAGGCGCTGCGGGAACTGGTAAATCAGTTGTTTTAATGGAGCTAGTTCGCCAATACATGACGGACAAGCGCTACAAAACTTCACTGGTGGTCAACCATCCCGAATTATATAAAGCCTATCGCGAAATGGGTTCAGCCATTCCTAACATGAATGTCAGCACGATTCGCCGCCCCACATCTCTAATTAACTACGCGCAAAAGAACCACGAAAAATACGACATTATTTTCGTCGACGAAGCGCATCTGCTGTATTCTAAATCAGAACCTTACGCTCATTACCGCGGTCAAAACCAACTAACTGATTTGATGAACTTGGCCAAGGTCGTCGTTGTGGTTTACGACTTTGATCAAGTCTTCCAATCAAAGATGTATTGGGACAAGAAACTACTCTTCAAAACCATTGGTAATCACCCTTACAAACAGTTCGACATGAACTTCCAGTACCGGATGGTGGCCAGCGACGAACAGGTTAAATGGATGAACGATTTAACCGAAGAGAAGCCCATTAAACCATTTCCAGATAACAGCGATTTCGAATTTAAAGTATTCGATAAAGCTGGCGAAATGTTCGAAAAAATTAAGGAACAAAATAAGAAATATGGCATGAGCCGTATGGTTGCCACATCAGGTTTCCCACGGATTGATGGCCGCCATAACGTTGAAATGGATACTTTCAACCTGCCTTGGGATGAATGGGACCCACAACGGACACCATGGGCAAAGCGTGAAGGCTCCATTACTCAAGTTGGAACGATTTATACGCTGCAAGGCTTTGACTTAAACTACGTGGGTATGGTGATTGGACCATCTTTTGGTTACGACAAAGAAACAGATACCATGACCGTTATTCCCGAAAAGTATTCTCATAAGGAAGTCTTTAAAAAACGGAAAGATATCAAGTTTAGCCGTGATGAATATAAAGCGTTTATTGCGAACGTCTTGAACGTGTTGATCAAGCGTGGTAAGTACGGACTCTATCTGACTGCTTACGATGATGCTTTGCGGGCGCGGTTGCTGGAATTGAATGAAACAGGAAAGTAAGTTTGCTTCGTTAAACTAAACTAGCTGCAAAATAAAAAACAGACCGAGAAATTATTATTCTCGATCTGTTTTTTATCATTGATCAATCCGCATCCCCAGAAACGCCAATCGGAGTATAGTACGTCACTCCACCAAGCGAATAAAGACTAACAAAGCTTGAAACATCCGAATCCTCGTCATGTGAAGGGATCGTGACTGGCTTGTGCAAATTAGTCATGATTAAACGATATTCGTAAGCACCCTTTTTACCAACACGGGTGGTCTTGAAGCCCTTTAATGCAGAACTTAAATATAAGTAACGTGTGTTGCCTTTAGTTGTGGTCTTCTTAATTTTTACCGAAGCAATTGGCTTATTTAAATAATAGTCCATCCAGCTCTTAACGGAACCTTTTTTGTGAACTTCAACATACCCATTAGTCGTAATTTGTACGCTCTGACTCGGATAAACAGCGCGATACTGCTTAGCAACCGAAGTTTCACCTAAGTATAAATCACCATAACTCCAAGTTGGTAAATAAGCCGGCGTCGAAATTTTCTTGAAGGAACTAATGGCGGTAGAATAGCCATCACCATCGGCCAAGTAACCCTTTTTAACCGATTTATTGACCAATGCATAGTTTAACTGGCCACCCATGAAATCTAGTTGAGCGTTCATTTTACCAGTCGTATTACTTTTACCTAGCTGACCGCCAACAATAGTGCCCTTCGGTAAAGTCACCGACTTCGTGTAACCCTTATCTGAACCAATTTGAGCGTATTCCAGATGAACTTTAGTTGCTCGTTTGGTCTGATAGTAATTATTCGTGTTTAAGAACTGACGATTAACGGTTGTTCCGTTGATTTTTACTGCTGACGCATAAGCACTGGTTGTCCCAGTCCCAACAGCTACAAAAGCTGCCAAACTTAACAATCCAGCCATAATTTCTTTACGCATATAAAATCCTTCTCTCCCTATTATCTACTACATAGTTTAAGTTTATACTCCCCCGAAAATAATACAAACTCTTTGGCAGATTGCTCTTAGGTAATATTAATTTTGAAATCTCACTTCAATAATTAATCTTTATCTTCTCTATCAAATAGTTCCAAAGTTTCACTTCTTCAATGATAGCAGTATCCTCTCTCACTACTTGAAATCCCTATGACTCAAAGAAGAGCCTTGCGGTAATGGACACAAATGCATAGTACTTCGTCGTCAAGGTTCCTGAACCAGCAACATTGCGCAACCATGATGCTGATACCGATAACTGACAAATAAACATTCCAAATAACCGCTATTATTCATGTTCGCAAAACCAATAATTGTATCATGATCATCGAAAGCAACCAACACTATATTTACCAGTAAATTCTCATCCAAAGTTTGAATATCAATTTTTCTGCCAGACCAAACCTTAATTTGATCTACTGCATAATCAGCTGAATTAACAACCTTTACTGTTTGACGAAAAAGCGACAACATGGGAATTGCGTCTCATTTTGTCCTACAGTTTATTTATGACAAAGAGACTCATACAATCACACACAGCCAGCGATTACCTCAGGTGTTCAGACTAAAAGGTAAATCATGCACCTAGACTTATTGTGGGCTCGATTTCCATCTCCGCTATCTACTATTCTCCGTTTTAACACCGTGCTACTATCATGTTTTTAAACTGTCTTTACAATATCTTGGTGACGCTATGAATATGTATGATTTAATTTTCGTTTCCACAATAACTCTCGTTTTGATTTACTCGATTCCAGAGGAGAGCTTAATTCGGCGTAGGATGATAACCTGCTGACCCCTTAATTAAATACTAATTCTACTAACCTTTATTAGGGAAACACAAAAAATAGTCTATTCCTAGAAGATTATATAAAACATTGAGCCATTTACGTAGCACTTAAACTTCTGTTTTTATTTCTGGATTACAAATCAATAACACAATTGCTTGTCTCATTAATATCCTAAACTTCGTCAAATCTTTTGCCGCACTAACATAGGAATCAAAGGCATTTTCTTTAACCCCATGCACAAAGTAGTCACGATCATTTACAATTTTGACTAATAGCGACTCAACATCATAATGGGCTATTCCAAAATAATTATAAATAAGTTCTTGCGGATTATCTATCACATCCATAAGCATCTTTAATTTCTCAATTGAACTACTTTTTTTATTACCATTGCTATATCTTGCATCTCTATAATAAGTGTCTACACCGGATACTAAAGTCACAATTGCAGTTGAGACAGGTACATTAAACTGACCTACCAAAAGATAATTCTGCATTAGACTTTGTAGCTTGTCGTCCTGGAAAAAATTTGTCAGGATAGAGTGAAAGTTATCCCTTATTTCTTTAAACACGTTACTAAATCCAACATCTTTTTCCCCCAGTTCCGGTAAAAAAGATTGTATTATATTCCAATTTTCTCTTTCATCTTTGGGTAAAAGGCGTAAATTACCCTCCAAATTAGCTTTCAAGGACTTATCTGCATTTAACTCTATCTTATTTATTCCGGTACCTTTGTCAGTTAAAATTTGTATCAAATTTCTAAGTTGCAAAATTAAACGGTATACAAATTCTCGACTTTTATATTTTCTAAATTTGAATACTATATCTAGTATTTCATGCTTCTGTGAACTGTCTATAGTTGAATTTTCTTTGTAGCTACTAACCACATACATAGAAAATCTTTGCTGCTCAAATTCTAAATTTGTATACCTTAATTCATGACACCTTTCATCAACAAGACTTGTAATACCGAAAAAATAAAATGCGTGGTCTATATTCACTTTAGCCCTATATATTTTTTCCTTAAGCATAAATTGAGTAGCTATTGAAAAGTTGTTAATTTCCCACTTCGAAATTGACCCATACGAAATTGAATTATAAGAATTTCCTGGTGCTATCTCTTCAATATTATAAAATTCACGAATTATGAATTGTCTCCTTCCATCCCAAGTTGTAGCATACCAAGGATGTTTTTCATGAAACGCTTTTTTACTACTTAAATCTGTATAAATTGGTTTCTCATCTAGTAGTTTCTCCTTTTCAGGCTGACTAGATAAGTTTAAAATTGTTTTTCCATTTTTTCTTGAAATAATTCCAGCATATCTGTCTTCACGAGCTATGCCTTTAATTCCTTTAAAATCAGTAAGTTTAAGTCCTAAAAAAATAGGTATTTCAAAATCTTGACGCATATTGAGATCCATTAGATCATTTGTTTTAGTCATATTACATCCACCCTAAAATATTTCGAGAACAGCTTTTTTATTAAGTTCTATAAATTAAAACCATCTAATAACGGTTAATTCCCACTTTATCACTTATGATACGGACTGCCCTCATTAATCATAAACGCCCGGTAAATCTGCTCGGTCAACACTAACCGCATTAACTGGTGAGGTAGCGTGAACCGCCCAAAGGAAATCTGCGTATCCGCTCGTTTCAAGACTTCTGGCGCTAATCCCAGTGAGCCACCGATCACAAAGGTAATATCAGAATGGCCGTAAGTAGTCAGGTCCTTGATTTCCTTAGCGAATTCCTCCGATGAGCGTTCTTTCCCCAAAATAGCCAACGCATAAACGTATTCTCGGTCTTTAATCTTGGAAAGAATCCGTTCGCCCTCTTTTTCCATGACTTGTTCCATCTCTGCGTCACTTAAACTTTCTGGCGCTTTTTCGTCTGGCACTTCCACAATTTCAAATTTGCAAAACCGCGACAGCCGTTTAGCGTATTCGGCAATTCCCTGTTTAAAATACTTCTCTTTTAATTTACCAACAACTACCAGTTTAATGTTCATAACTTTCCCCTCATTTTAAGTTGTCCACAAAGTTATCCACAACCTGTTTTGTGCTTAATTTGAATCTTTGTGGACAAATTTTCGCTTGCTAACAACGAATATTCATTTTCATTGCATCGTACTTTATCGCTCTTATTGTACCAATGTAAACGCCGTCATAGCAACGTTTTATTAAAATTTAGTTAGCGATGTTTTCAAGTTATCCACAGCCTGTTAATAGTTTTTAGGAAACGCCTGGAGAAAATCAGTGATTACGGTGTTTCCATCCATTTAAATGTTATCCACAAAGTTATCCACAGTTTCTTGTGGATTACTCACACTTCCGAATTTTCCACAAGGATAACGCTTTCCTTATTCGACTGTGTCTTCCTTGCGTTCCCATTACTATGTATTTATCCACTTGTGTATAACTCGAACATTCGTCTTTTTCAATATAACTGAAAAGGCTGAAACCCGCAAAACAGGTTTCAGCCTTTTCTTCACATACACTATTTTTCTGATTATTGATTCAATTGTGACGTTGTTTCAGTCAATTTTACTTTAGCGGTCTTCTGATTACCATTGTGGTAATACGTTACCGTAACCGTATCGTTGACCTTGTACTTATACAATAGATCTCTCAACGTTGAATTCGTACTGATCTTCTTGCCATCTAAGGCGGTAATCACATCGTATTTCTCGAGCCCAGCACGGCCAGCTGGTGTTGAAGAACCTGGTTTCTCCATAATGACAACCCCGTTTTCCACACTGGATGGTAACTTCAAGATCGATTTTTGCTGTGTCTTTGAAATTTCTGACAAATCAACGTACTTGATACCTAACGCTGGACGAACGATCTTACCGTTCTTGATCAGCTGATTGATTACGGAAACCACTTCGTTACTTGGGATAGCAAAGCCCATTCCCTCAACGCTGGTTCCTGTACCACTGCTAGCAAGCTTCATGGAATTGATTCCGACCACTTGGCCAGCAAGGTTAATCAGCGGACCACCTGAGTTTCCAGGGTTGATAGCAGCATCCGTTTGAATGACGGTTGCGTTACCAGTCTGCTGGTTGGTCGTCTCATCCGTTGTGGCCACGGTCCGCTTCTTAGCTGAAATAATCCCTTCAGTTAGTGAAGTAGCATATTGTGAACCCAGTGGAGAGCCGATTGCCAAAGCGGTTTCGCCGACCTTAATGTTATCCGAGTTACCAAATGTGGCAACTTTAGAAACATCCGCGCTATTAACCTTCAATACGGCCAAATCAGTCACTGCATCTTTACCAACTAACTTAGCATCAATTTTCTTACCGTTACTTAAAATCACTTCAAGTGCGTTAGAACCGGAAACCACGTGATTGTTAGTCACGATATAAGCACTGTTTCCAGCCTTTTTATAAATCACACCTGAGCCCTCTGAACTGGCCTGCAGACTACCGCTAGACGATGAGTCACTGCTTGAATCGCTGCCTCCCAAAATACCATTTAAAGTATTGGACGACTGATTTTCTTTTTGCAGATTAATGACTGAAACCACTGAATCCTTCACGTTTGAGAAGGCTTTAGAAGCCTGTGAACTGACATTCACCTTCATATTGCTAGTTGAGGCAGTCCCAGATTTGTTGGAGCCGGCTGGAACAGACGTTGTATCGCGATTACTGATGTAATTAGCACCACCGTACGCAATACCACCACCAAGTAAGCCTGCTACCAACGCCGTTACAGCAACCTTAATAAGCAGTCCCCGGTTATTATTTGATCCTGGTTTTTGTTGATTATCCATACTTCCGCGCAAATCGCGCTTCCCTCCTTGTATGTCATCACAATTTAGGCAAAGTGATGAACGCAGTTATTTAGGTTGTGACGCAACCCCTAAACTTGATCAACCTACTGACTTATGCATATATTGTATCGATGAGATGTGAAATTTGTTTGAATCTTTACTCGTAAAAAGGATAAGATTTTTCTAAAGATTTATTAAGCAACTAAAGGGTGACTAAGCCGCTAGCCTTTTCCGGATCCGTATCCAAAATTTTAAAATCGTGATTAACACCAAAATCATGGTCTTCCATGATTGAAGCAACGGTAAGATGGGCCAGTGATTTCATGTTATTTTCCTGACTGAGATGACCGAGGAAAATTCGCTTAGTGTGGTTACCCAAAACGTCCATCATCACATCAGCACCGTCTTCATTACTTAAATGACCCGTATCGCTTAGAATTCGTTGTTTGAGTGGCCATGAATAACTGCCCATCCGCAACATTTCGACGTCATGGTTGCACTCCATTAAGTAAGCATCCGCATCTTTGATCACACCCTCGACATGATCTGAAACATAACCGGTGTCCGTGAGTACCACAAAACTCTTGCCACCGCTGTGAACGGCATAAAATTGCGGTTCAGCAGCATCGTGAGAGACTGTGAAGCTCTCAACGTCTAAGTCACCCATGCTTAGCACGGAATCAGGTGCAATAATGTTCTTTTGTTCCGTGGGAATTTTACCGATTTTGCTAGCCATCGCATCCCAGGTTCCCTGGTTAGCGTATACGTCCATTCCGTAACGCCGTGCTAAAACCCCAACGCCTTTACGGTGATCTGAATGCTCATGCGTCACGAAAAGTGAATCCACATCACTCAAGTCGCGTCCGATAGACTGCATGAGATTTTCGATTTTCTTACCACTTAAACCGGCATCGATTAAAATCTTGTGCTCAGCCGTTTCAACATACGTACAGTTTCCGGTACTGCCACTGGCTAACACACTGACCTTTAAGCTGTTATTTTGCTCTTGCATAAACCGACCAACTTCCCTTTATTTATAAATACAAAAACCCCGCCAACATGGTCATTGGTAGGGCCGTGAATAAACTTATCCGTACTCACTTCTCAATGATTGTTCGTCGTTACTATTACAACGCATTTTACGCCTAAACGCAATCATTAAATATTGCTTGCAAGTGACTATGTGAGTGTAAAAATTTCTGAATTAGCATTACTTGTTTGATTATTATCGCCAGTCTTGATGACTTCACCCGTGTAAGCATTCACTCGCTTCAAAATGGTGGAAGATGAATTGTTGAGCTTCACGGCAAATACCCAAGTTGGTAAAAAGACATATTGTCCACGAGCAGTTAAAAGTCTCGTGTAAGCTAAGTGAACCCAGGTTACTTTGGCACCGTTAGGAATCTCATTGTACTGGTACAGCCAAGTCAACGCTCGTTCTTCACTGATCGTCTTGGAAGCTTCCTTCAACATCTTAACACCTTCCAAGTAATTCTGGCTGTAACCAATAACCTGGTTCTTACCATTAAGATCAAAACGGATTTGACAATAGCGTGAATAAATTGGCTTCTGTGCAACCCGTTGCACATAAATAATCTCACTCTTGCTAGATAATTGCTCACTGTAACTATAATGCTTGCCTTCAGCAATCAATCCAGGATCTGCAACCACTTTATCTAAAGTCTGTTTAACTGATCCATTAGTTAACTTAAGTGGCTGTTTAAATTCACTCACCAGTTCATCACCACTGAAACGAATATCCTGCTGCTGCAGTTCAGGTGCGTCCTGTCGCAAAGCGTTCCCGTTATTTCCTGAGAAATAATAGCCTTCATGCGTTTTGGTAGTCGGCTTACTATACGTAATTTGATCCTTCCGCATTTCCTCCAGAATGTTGTTACTTCCTGAAGCAGTTGAATCACCAACGCTATTACGGTTATACGATAGAAATAAGAGCACATCCATAATGATAAAAATCACCAAGAAAATTGACTGAATGCGTTTAAAATTCACGTCCGGCTACCCCCTTTCACTGTTGACCGATCAGTTTGCGATAATTTTCCCACTGATTACCGATCTTAACGTACCACGTTGGTGATAAATCAACGACCTTGGGTAGCGACTTATCACGAACCCACTCATAACCTAACTCAATGCCTTGAATCTTGCTTTCGTGAGTACCAGCTGCCTCAAGTTGTTTGATAAGCTCATTAGTCGACATGATTGTGGCCGAACTTTGCACTGGTGGAATCGGCACCTGCAAACTGTCCAGTGAAAACTTCATTCGGTACGAAGATTGGTCCAGTACTTTCATCTGAATCGCACCAAAGTCACTTTGATCAAAGACTGGCACCCCACCGGCGTATGTTCGGAAAACAGCGGTATCGCTTCCTGAATCATAGGAATAAAAACGAACACTATCCAATGGCATTCCTACCATCACTAACTGTTCATAAATACCGTTCATTGTTTGTAAGAAACTATTACTCTTAATCTGAGCATTATAGTTAGTGAAGTTAACAGTATCCGTTGATTCATCAACCGTCATATGCCGGAAACCGTGATCATCATAATCGGTGCTATTTTTGTGCCGCTTGATTTGAACGTTACTGTTAGAATTGGTCGTCATAATCCGGTTAGCATAATAATCTTGCGTCTGCTGCGATAACTGATAACTATAAGTTCGTAGCTTAACATTATGAGGGTAGTTTAAAATCACTTTGCCATTAAGTAATTTAAAAGTGACCTGGTGCTTAACCATTTTATCCGCCAAAACATGACGTAGCTTATCCGAACGATTATTCTTAAGGGTCACTCGAACAATTCGATAACCCTGATCGTTCAACAAATAAAGGTGATTGGGATCATTGAGCAGGAACTGCATTCGGTTGAACTTTTGATTCGGCACTTTCAACTGATTATTGAACGCCTTACGAAAGAAGTTAACTGAGATAGCAGAATTATAATTCATTAACACAGTCCCTTTTCGCTTTAACTGCGCGAGATAGGTTTTCGAATTCCCTTGACTGATACTTTTAGCTTTTTCAGCCGTAAAATGACTCATTCTATTACGTAAATCAGTTGCTACGTTAACCCGATTATTAGTTAATAGTTCTTGTTTACCCGCAGCATTGGTTGAGATAATCTGTGATGGTAAGTAGATATCCTGAAAGGTTGTATTACTGGTACTATCAGCGTTTTTAGTCACTTTCGTTCGACTGCTTAAGTTAGAGTGAGCCGGGTTGGTCCATATCATGCCTGAAAGACCTAAACTGACTAGCAATGCCGCCACCAAACTCGTTGGCAGCCATAAATTTCTAAGCTTCATCCCAAAGATCATCCCCCTCATCGTAAGGTTCGTATGGCAGTGAAATATAGAAAGTAGAGCCATGTCCTTCGCGACTCTCTACCCAGATTTTACCGCCCAACGACTGGATAACCTCTTTGGAAATGGCTAAACCAAGTCCAGTACCGCCTTGTGCCCGCGAACGTGCCTTATCTACTCGGTAGAAACGATCGAAGACGTGTGGTATATCTGCTCGCGGAATTCCCAGTCCTTGATCAGCAATACTGATAATCACGTTATTATTTGTTTCAATTAAACGACAGGTAATCACACCGCCATCTGGCGAATACTTGATTGCATTGTTCATGATGTTATCGATCACCTGTGTAAAATGATCGGTATCAATCTCAACCCATAAATCACGTTTAGTGAACTCTCGTTTAATCGTGTAATGCTTATCAGACCGGTCTTTCTGTTCATCGCTATCAATGATCATATCAAACCGATTCAAAATGTAGTTATAGAGTTCATTTAAATTAACCAGCTCTAGATTAAGCTTTTGCGTACCCGAATCCATTCTTGAAAGTGTCAATAAGTCGTTGATCATGCGAATCATACGATCCGTTTCTTCCTGTGTCACTTTCAAAAACTTCGGTGCAATCTTAGGATCTTTCCAAGCACCATCGGATAAGGCTTCCACGTACGACCGAACGCTGGTCAATGGTGTCCGTAATTCATGAGACACGTTTGAAACGAATTCTTTTCTATCTTGATCAATCTTTTGCTGTTCAGTCACATCGTGCAATACGCATGCTAAACCGCTAATAAACCCAGATTCACGCTGAATCAGCGAGAAGTACGCCTGCAGGATCAAATCGTGGTCATCGGTGGAAAAATCCAGCATAATTTCATCTGGATCCTCCAGCAAATCACGCAAGGTATATTGCTTACGGATATTCAAAATATCTAGAATCGATTGTCCAATGGCCTGATCAGAGTCCACGTCCAAGAATTCTACCGCTGTTTCGTTAATAATCGTGACGTTACCGCGACGATCGGTGGCGATAACCCCGTCAGTCATATGTGCCAAAACAGAATTCAGCCGTCGTCGCTCAGACTCAGTGGACTCTTGGGCCTCTTCCACACGAACAGAAAGGTTATTAACCGCACTGGCTAACTGACCCAACTCGTCGTTTCCGTATACCTGAACCTGCCCAGAATAGTCTCCTCGGGCAATTCGTTGCGTTTGTTCCTTCATTTCGGTAATTGGGACGGTAATTGCCCGGGAAATAACGATTGATAGAACAAGTCCCATGATAATAGCAATTACGGCCGCAACAAGGTATATGGCAGTAACTTTACTAATACTGTCATAGACACTTGCCAGGTTTGCACGAATGTACACAACGCCAACGGAAGTACTGCTTCCGCTGCTTTGTTTCATCAGTGGTGTGACCTTAGTGTAATAATATTGATTTGTCGACGAATCAAACGTCGTCGTTTCACTTCCGGCACTGTTATTATAAATGACCTTTTTAACGGTGTCGTCCGTCGTTTTTTGCCCAACGATCTGTTGATTATTGGCCTCATTTGTTCCCCGAATGGTGCCTTTATTATCAATAACAAGGATTTGTGCATTCGCCGTGCTAGGAATATTTGCATCAGACAGAAGAATGCGAATCTGTCTGTTAGAAGCGTTTGTATTTGATCGTGACAGCTGGGTCGTTAAGTTCGTACTGACGTAGCGCTGCAGTGAAATTTGGCTCTTAAATTGCCGCAAATTCTGCGTCTCCAGCTGCTGTACAAAAACGGCGCCGACAATTTCCAATGTAATAATGAGCATCATCGCGAATACGAACGCGATTTTGAATTGTATCGAATGATACCATTTAATTTTTCGTTTCACGCTACCGTTTACCCCTTAAACGCCTTGCACGCGTAATATTACGCCTGACCCGACTCACTTTCAGTATTTCGTAAATAATAACCAACCCCACGACGAGTAACTAACCAGGTTGGGTGGCTGGGACTATCTTCAATCTTTTCACGTAGTCGACGCACAGTAACATCGACTGTCCGCACATCACCAAAATAATCGTAACCCCATACCGTCTGAAGTAAGTGTTCACGAGTCATTACTTGGCCAATATGCTGTGCTAAGTAATGCAGTAACTCAAATTCACGGTGGGTTAACTCAATATTTTGACCACGTTTTGTCACCGAATAAGCATCCGGATGAATTACCAGATCGCCAATTTCGATATCCTTATTTTCTTCCTCTTCAGGCTGAGCTGCGTTAACGGTATTTTGCCGACGCAAATTCGCCTTAACTCTAGCAACCAGTTCACGGTTTGAAAATGGCTTAGTGACATAGTCATCCGCACCAAGTTCCAAGCCCAAAACCTTATCTAATTCAGAGTCTTTGGCAGTTACCATAATGATTGGCATATCATGCTTCATCCGTACCTGACGGGCAACTTCCAGCCCATCGATCTTAGGTAACATTAAATCTAAAATAATCAAATCTGGGTTAACTTCTTCAACTTGTTTAAGTGCTTCTTCACCATCATGGGCGACGACCACTTCGTATCCTTCTTTAGTTAGGTTAAATTTTACAATATCAGTAATTGGTTTTTCATCATCGACAACGAGAATAACTTTTTTCATCTGAACATGTCCTCCTTCAGATAACGATTCGTTCAAGTATTATAGTTTTAGTTTTAGGTGCTTTTCGGTCATTCCTACACAGTAGCACGAGCCATGTAGGTGCATTCAAGTAGTGGCAGCCATATTTAAATCATGTCTGCACAAAGTTTATTATATCACAGTATTTTACATTACGCGAAATGGTGAAAACTGGGATGTAGCAAGCATTTATCGCATAAATAGCAAAACATTTGTATGCTACAATTAATTTTCTTGAAAATGAGATACCGTCACACTAAGAGTCATATTTCAGATATTCTATAACTTTTTTTCAAAAAATAGTTGCCAATCACTTTTTAACATGATATATTAGTAAACGTTGATTAAGACAGGTGCTTAATCGCAAGGGTAACAAAAAGATATGGGCAGTTAGCTCAGCTGGCAGAGCAACGGACTCTTAATCCGTGGGTCCAGGGTTCGATCCCCTGACTGCCCATCATATGCAACACACCACTAATCAGTTTCCACGCAGTGCTTGACACCGGGGATGCTGATTTTTTTGTACTCTGAGATTTAATTTAAAAAGTCTAAACAACATTTAAAATGACATTCACTTAACACATATTAATAAAACAATAATTCGTCGGTCGAATGGATGCATCCGTTAATAGCGGATGCTTTTTTATACTTACCATAATCTATATTTCTTACCTGCAACAAATACTAAACGGCGTGACTCCGGTAGAATACCGAAATCACGCCGTTTAACAATGCGCATAAATTCTTAATACTTAGCTGTTCACTTCAGGAACCAACCCTCAGTTTTTTTAGTTCATATCTAACGCAAATTTTATTATAACTTTTCTTCCATGCCTTCCATTGGAGCTAAGCTGTTTTGATAATCTTGAGTAGCATCTGCATCAGTTGTAAAGTGCATAACTGACGTGAAATCAGTAGTGAGAAACGTTTGCAAACCGTATGGAATAGCCAGCTCGTCCATATCCATAGGGCTTATTTGAGTACGAATACTTGCTTCATCACCGGAAGCTACTTTTTGAACCCATTGCGGTTCACGAAGTAGTTCGCGACCAATAGCAACCAAATCCGCACCATCTGCTAAGGCCGCTTCGGCATCAGCAGGTTGTTCGATTGAACCAATACCGATCAAAGGTACAATTCCTTTAGTATGGGCAGCAAACTGTGACAACAAAGTTTGCTTATTGGTTTTATCATTGAGAGAAGTTCGTTGGTAACTTGCCATCGATAAATGAATGTAATCTACCTGCTCTTTAATTTGATCCACAAAATAAAGTGAATCTTCCAATCTAATACCAGGTGTTTCGATTTCTTCAGGGGATAACCGATAACCTAGTAGAAATTGTTTTGGGGCGTATTGCTTAATGACTGACTGGACATTGTGAATCACTGCCAGTGGTAGTCTTAAACGATTATCACGCGAGCCACCCCATTTGTCTGTTCGCTGATTGGAATTAGGAGAATAAAATTGTTGTAGTAAGTACGTGTTGGCTCCGTGCAATTCCACGCCATCAAAACCAGCTTGAATCGCCCGACGAGTAGCACTGCCGAAATCAAGAATAAGCTGGTCAATTTCTTCACTGGTCATTTCACGAGGAGTTTCTGAATCAGCTGGATAAGTGGCTGCAACAGCACTAGCACTAACTGGTTGATTTCCACGCAGAATTTTATGGTTAGTCTTACGACCAGCATTGAAAATTTGTAAAACGGCTTTCGTACCTTGTTGGTGAATTGCACTAGCCAGTCTTGTAAGACCAGGTAACATATCGTCACTGACTACAGAAAGTTCACCCTCGAAACCTTTCCCAAGCTTATCAACATTTGCAACACCAGTGATAACCATTCCGGGACCAGCTGCTCTGGCTTTATAGTAGTTGATCTCATCACCAGTAAGCATACCGTTATAAAAACTACTCATTGTGGTCATCGGTGACATAACAACATGATTCTTTAGTACAAGACCATTCTTAAACGTGAATGGTTTTAAAAATGAATAAGCTGACATCTCGACATCTCCTATATATATTATAGTAGCTAGTATAGATACTACAGATATTTCTACAAGTACGCACTTTAAAGTGCTATACTACCCAAAAAGTAACAATTGGTCATATCAAGGGTTAGGAGTAATCAAAATGGGAAAAATATATCGAATCGGTGTGGAAGCAACTTTGGATGTGATTGGTGGTAAATGGAAACCTATTATTCTTTGTCATCTAGGAAACGGTCCAATAAGGACGGGTGAATTAAGACGAAAGATGCCTAAGATTACTGCTAAGATGTTAACGCAGCAATTACGTGAACTTGAAGATGATAAAATTGTGCATCGCGAGGTATACCAGCAAGTACCCCCAAAGGTTGTCTATTCACTGACCACAGAAGGTAAAACATTACGAAAATTGCTGATTGATATGTCTGATTGGGGAGAACGTCGTGTTGCCAGAATGCAAGCAGATGGACAGCCTGTTAAGTTGTTATCCAGCGACCACACAGGATATTTAAATTTTTAATATTCAGCATTCCTAGAGCTTTTCAAACTGATTAAAAAGCCTATTCCGAAAAATTCGTCGGAATAGGCTTTATTCACGTTAAATTCTGGAATCTACCAAGTTTTGCAACAGCTTGTTTGTATTTACTTAAATCGTCGCCCCAAAATATCCAAACTGCGCAGCTCACCATCCATGTCAGCAACGTCAGGCAAATGTCCCCAAGTCTCAAACCCATTCTTCTTAAATAAGCCGATACTTGGAAGATTATGGTGAAAAATAAACGCCACTAGTGTATCGATATCTAAATCCTTTAACTGAGAGAAGACGTAATTTAACGCCTTTTGCCCCAGTCCATGATGACGGTAATTCTCATCAATATAAATACTAATTTCAGTTGTATGGATGTAAGCTGGACGGCCATAAAATGACTCTAGGCTCACCCATCCTGCAATGGTATCTCCGTCTTTCATGACCCAAATTGGCCGTGAATGCGGGTCAAATTCGTCGAACCACGCCTGCTTAGAAGCCACAGAAACTGGCTGCAGATCCGCAGTAGCTAAACGACTGGGAATAATTTGATTATAAATGTCAGTGATAGTTGGTAAATCTGATTTAGTAGCGTATTTAAAGGTAATACTCATAGGTTAGACTCGCTTTCAAAATAATTATGAATATCATACGCCTTTCTCACGTTCCATACCACTTCACATCACGGTGTTATTTAGCTTCGGGGGTTCAGCAATCGTGATAACGATTTTACCATGTGCATGGTGCGATTCACTGCGTAGGTGCGCTGCCCGCAGACCTTCTGTAGTTAGCGGGTACTCACTATCAATCACCACTTTTACCTGACCTGCAGCCACTAGTTCAGCTACGGCTGCCAAATCCTGTCCGTTGGGATGTAGCCACCAATGTTTTGCTGACGGGTGACCACTTTGCTGGACAAAGGTTGGCTGACCAGCAATGCTAACGAGATGACCAGTTGGTTTTAGAATAGCGAGTCCATTTTCAATATCATCCGTAGTATCAAACACTGCATCATAATCATGTAGTATATCCGTGTATTTGGTCTGATGATAATCAATCACCTCATCGGCACCTAAAGACCGTAGTAAGTCATGATTCTCCGCACTGGCAGTGGTCGCAACATACGCCCCTTGCGCCTTAGCGATTTGAACGGCAAACAGGCCAACGCCGCCAGCACCGCCTTGAACTAAAATTTTATCATCTTTTCCTACCGCTAACTGCTTAACGATTACTTGATAAGCAACAGTGCCAGATAACGGAATGGCCGCACCTTCTTCAAAAGAAATATTGGCCGGTTTCAATGCCAGCTTATCTGCCTTAACCGCCACATACTCTGCGTAACTGCCACGAGTAGCATCCGAGGACGTATCTGGCCTTGCAATCACCGCATCACCCACTTTGAACTGCTGAACTGAGGTCCCCACAGTAGTAATCACACCGGACACATCCCAACCTAAAACAATGGGAAAGTTCCAACCAGCTCGTGACCGACCCATTCGTGTACGCCAATCAATAGGATTCACGCTGGTCGCCACCATCTTAACTAATACTTCATCCGGATTAATGGTCGGCATTGGTAATTGCGCCTCGTGAAGCTCTTGCGCATCGCCATATCGATCAATTACGATTGCTTTCATCAGTTTCAGCCCTCTTTCCTAAAATCCTAGCATTTTAATTTTGCGGACAATATAAGCTGAATTGCACAGAAAGGCAAGTATTTGTAACCGAAATACTGACAACAAAAAATGCTGATACTTCCCGTTTGATAGGGATGTTATCAGCATTTTTTAATATGTGTGATTGCTAAGGCTACAGTATGTGTTTCGCTTTTATTAGCGAGATTTTTAATTTTCCTACTATATATTATGTGTGATTAAATATGTGAGTGGTGCTATGTGTTGGTGATTAAACTTCAACTTGTTTGCTAATGGTTTCTTTAATAGCTTTGCCTAACCGTTCAATACCAGTGACGATTTGATCATCTTGCATATTGGAGTAATTTAAGCGGAACGTGCCTGGAATAACCTTGTCGGCGTAGAACGGTTCACCAGGAACAAAGGCAACATCATGGTCAATGCAGGTATTGAATAACGTTTGGGTATCAACGCCCGGCACCTCAACCCAGATGAATAACCCACCTTCTGGCTGGCTATATTTAGCATCCTTTGGGAAATACTTCTTGATGGCATCCATCATGATGCCTTCACGTCGGCGATAAACATCCTTAATTTTGGCAATGTGCTCATCAATATTGTAATCCGACATGTATTTCGCAATGATGTGCTGAGTTAAATTATCCGAATGAACATCAACCGTTTGCTTCATTAAAGTAAACTTCTTGACCAGGTTCTTTTCAGCGACGATCCAGCCGATCCGTAGCCCCGGTGCTAAGATTTTTGAGAAGGTGCTCATGTAAATGACTCGGTCATCATGAGCATATGTCTTGACTGGTGCAACGTCCTGACCGGCAAAACGAATAGCGCCATATGGATCATCTTCCAGAATCATGACATTGTATTTCTCAGCAATTTCAATCATCTTTTGTCGGCGATCTGCAGGCATCGTGCGACCCGTTGGATTTTGAAAACTTGGGATGGTGTAGATAAACTTCGTATTCGGATTATCTTGAATCGCCTGCTCTAAGGCGTCCATCTTCATCCCATCATTATCCATTGGTACGCCTACCATGTGAGCACCATAGCTACGGAACACATCTAAGGCGCAAAGGTAAGTTGGCTGTTCCACGATGACCGTATCCCCCGGATTAACAAAGAGTTTAGTGGTTAAATCAATGGACTGCTGTGATCCCGTGGTAATCATAATGTTATCAATATCGCAAGCAATACCTGAACGATTCATTCGTTTGGCAATTTCCTCGCGTAATTTCGGATAACCAGCTGCAATACTATATTGTAAGGCTTCACGACCAGATTCGTCATAAACCTCGTTGGTGACTTTCTTTAAGTCTTCAACGGGAAATAATTCTGGTGCTGGTAATCCGCCGGCAAATGAGATGATTTTAGGATCGCCAGCCACCTTTAAAATATTACCAACTGGATCTTCATTACTTTCAGGTATGTTGTTTGCAAATTGATATTTCATTATGCTTCCACCTCTGCTTGTTTAGTATCCGCAACGTTTTCAGTTGGTTTGTGGTACTTACGCATCATTTCTGCCATGTGTACTTCTTCAACAACGAATTCGTGAACCCGGCAAACATAATCGTGTTCCCGACCAATCTTAGCAATGTAGCCATTGATGTAATCAACTTCAGTAGGACGGCCCTTGGAGAAGTCCTGATACATTGATGGGTAGTGGTACTTGTAGGCTTGGCTAACTGGAATGATAGAATCGATTTCTTCTTGACGGGATTCAATCATGTGAATACCGGCACGTTCACAGGCGTCAAAGGCTTCGTTGAATAGCGTGGTTGCCATTCTAGTAACACCCTCGTATTCAATAAATTGTCCCATCTGCATTTCATACATGGTGCAAAGCGTGTTGGTAACGGCGTTGAAAACAACCTTTGACATGCACATGCCCTTCCATTCGTCCACCATCACTGGCCCCATCTTAGCGGCTGTAAAGTCGTTGAAGATTGCTTGCATGGTTTCATCAGCTGGCTTGTTGTTATAAGGCGCCATATGCATGACTTCGCTGTTAACAGGTCCCATGAAGTCAACGTTTGCTGGTCCATCAAGACGAGTAGCAATCATTGCGGTCCCACAGACGATGTGATCTTTTGGAAAGTACTTTTCAATTTTTTCGAAGTGGCCCATGCCGTTCATAGCTGAGAAGACGTATTGGTCATCATGGAAAATACCGGCTTTACTGTCGCGTTCAAGCTCTTCAGCTAATTGCATCTGCTTCTTAAAGATGATCCAAACATCTGGATGGCCGGTATATTCTTCAGGATAATACATGTTGATTGGAATGATCCGACGATTCTTATGGTCACGAGCAACTGAAACGCCGCCTTGTTCACGAACTTTTTCAACGTTTGGTTCCCATGTATCGATGAAGTCAACATCTACGCCAGCGTTTTCCTGAAGCATAACACCGTACCGATAACCCATTGCACCTGCACCAATAATTCCGTATTTCATTACAACCACTCCTTCTAAGTTTTTTTGATTTCATCAGCTATACGACAACTAAAAAACGCCCTTTGGTCAAAGACCAAAGGGCGTTTAGTAACGCGGTACCACCTTAATTCAAATTACCGTTTGAAGTAATTCCTCACACGCACGGCAACTAATATCAGTTGCGATACGCTGCACGATAATGGGTGCCACCAGTTCGCCTCGAAAAGCGAACCCGTCGAACTCAATCTTTCAAATCATAGTCCTAATACCGTCTCACCAAACCGGTACTCTCTTCATAAGGCTATGACCCTAATCCATCGGGTCAAATCTTGTTGTCGTATTTGATTTGTTGCAAGTAGTGTAGCCCCGAACATGAGAAAATGTCAATCATTTTTAATAAATTAATTTTTTATTGCTTGCTTTAACCGCGTTTTAAACACTGTTATAATAGCATTTATCGACTTCAAAATTATTTTTAAATTGTGGGTTAAAAATCCTTTTTATCGATTTCTCACTAAAATAACAGAAGCACAACAATTAGTCAGGAGTGTCAATCTATGTGGAAAACCAAGTCGTTTTCGGAATTATCAACAAAAGAACTATATGAAATCTATCACCTGCGGGTAGCAACCTTCGTGGTGGCTCAAAACCGCATTTATCAGGAAGTGGATGAAAATGACCTTAATGCGCTGCACGTCTTTTATCAAGATGACCGGATCATTGCTTATTCCAGAATCTACAAGGAAGATGATCACGTCACCTTTGGCCGAGTAGTCACAGATCCTGCCCACCGTGGTATGGGGTTAGGCGACCAGTTGATGACGAACGTTTTGACCGCCATTCGGATGCACTTTGCCCACTTACCAATCGAAATTGAGGCTCAAGTACCCGTTAAAGGCTTCTATGAGAAATATGGATTTAAAACAGTTGGCGAATCTTTTATCTTCAATTCAACGCCTCACATCAAGATGGTTCACGATCCATTAGGTTAGTAAACTAGCTTGGAAAGTAGTCGCTTAAGTTCATTTTGCTCATCGGCGGTCAGCTGTGACAGCAACGTATCGGATGAGTGTTGTTCGAAAGCGTGCAATTCTGGATATACCGCCTTCCCTTTTGCAGCGACGTAAACACGACGCAACCGTTTATCCTTAGCATCATCCTCTAATCTCAGATACCCGCTATCCACGAGTTTTTGAACTGTTCGAAACGCGGTTGTTCGGTCAATCTGAACAGAATCTGCTAGTTCGCCCAGAAACATGCCCGGCTTTTCATAGGTCCGAATCACATAAATAAAAGCATTGTTTGCTAAGCCAAGTCTTCTAAATTCCGCATTGGTTTTAATTTCTGTCTTACGGGTAATCGCACCAATATCACGAATAATTTCAAACATCATTAACCTCCGTATGATACATTTTGACTCTAATTTACAGGAAGGTTATTATATTTGCAATTAAATAGTGATAAGCTTTGACCAAGTCATTGCAAATGCAATGAATAATCATACATACCTGTAAGGGGGAGTTTCAATGTCAGCATTCTTTATTTTTGTTTTTGTCATGTCATTTACACCTGGGCCTAACACAATAATGGCAATGGTTTCTGGTCAGCAGCGAGGTTTTCGTTCGAGTCTGCGACTCAATATTGGTATGCTGATTGGAATGGGACTTATGGGATTACTGGGTGTGCTCTTCGCCCACTGGTTGCAATCAACACCAACGTTTGTTACGGTTATGAAAATCGTTGGTAGCACTTACCTCTTGTATCTTGCCTACCATATGTTTATCAGTCGTCCAAGTGAAGATGATCAAAGTACCGGTGGTTTTCGGACTGGCATGTTGCTGCAATTAACGAACATCAAGTGTTATTTGTACTTCATCACTGGCTTAGGCGCCTTTAGTCTGGCAGGCATCTGGAACGATATGCCCGTAAAGTGGCTGCTCATGGTATTAATTGGCAGTCTGGGTACTTTCGTTTGGACGGTGTTTGGCCAAATGATGAGCCGTTTCTACCGCCGTTATTACCGAGTCTTTAATACCATCGTCACGCTGTTACTGATGTTCGCAGCAGTTGATCTTTGGCGTTGATTCCCCAATAATGTTTCACGTGAAACATATTAAAAAATAAGCTTGCCTCTAGAGACCGTTAATTGATCTCAGAGCCAAGCTTATTTTGATTAATCCATATCTAGTGATCCATATTGAACACCTAGCCGATCAGCAATTCCGGTAACTTCAGCTAAGGTTTTATCATCAATCACCATTCCGTTTGTCTTTCGATCTTCGTATGCGAGAGCTTCCTTATCACCCGCAACATAAACTGTCTTACCTGGAATAGCGGGTAATTCACGAATTTGTTGCAGGTAGTCAGAGAAACGCTGAACGATTTGGTCTACGTCGCCAAAAATCGATGGATCAATGGCAATGAAACTCTGACATGGTCCAACTTGCAGATCCTCTGGCGTAATTTCGGTGGAAGTGTTCCCCAACGATAAAATGGAAGTGAAGACTTCTACGATGACCCCTAAGCCAAACCCTTTATGGCTCCCGGTTTCTTCTCTTACGCCACCAAGCGGTGTCAACCCAACGTTGGATAATGGATCACGCAAAGCATCCAGATCAGCATTATCGGTGTGGTCATTAATTTCTTGATCACCATCCTTTGCCACCCATAGCGCTGGTAAATCCTTTTCCAGTTTACGATAAACTTCAATTTTCCCTTGGGGAACCGTAGTCGTGGCCGCATCATAGATGAAGTTATGCGGCTTAGCTGGCATGGCAAAGGCAATTGGATTAGTACCGACAAATGCTTGTGTTGCGTGCGTCGGTAACATTGCTGGTCGAGAATTAGTTGATGATAGCCCAATTAAGCCTTGATCAGCTGCCATATTGGCATAATAACCGGCAATCCCATAGTGGCCTGAGCGCTTGGTCGTTACGATACCAACACCGTGCTCCTTAGCCTTTTTAATGGCAATATCCATACTATAAATCCCGTTCAGCTGTCCTAAACCAAAATTGGCATCAACCACGGCACTTACGTCTGTTTCTTTTACAACTTCAGGCTTACTCTTAACCCGAATTTTACCATTTTGAATGAAGTGATCATACATCACCATACGTTGAACACCGTGGGACGCGATTCCGTGTAAATCGGTATAAATCAAAGTTTCAGCAACCGCTGCGCTTTGCTCCTCTGTAAATCCATAGGCTTTATAAATCTTATGTACTAATGCTTTCACCTTATCACTATCGTATCGTTTGACCATTGTAAACATCCTTTCTAAACGCCTTGATGAAAATTAGATTAGATTATGTAACGTTTTTATTATCTTCTTCTTATTCTTTGCTTGCAACCATCTTTTTATAGCTAACTGTCTCAACGCCTTTAAATACGCAAGTTTAAGTAATGATTGAATCTTTATAATTTATATTGATAATATATACAAATAGTAATTCTTTTCGTTTATTGAATGCATCCGTGCTTTACTTTTCTTTAACGTTTCCTTTAGAAAGTAGCATGGAAAACTTCATATTTCTGTCACATTTGTTGATTATGATTTAAACATAGTCAATTAAAGATTAGTTGACTTCCCTTTTAAAACAGATAACGGTTTTCGATTTTTCCTCCTCCCCAAAATCAGGATAAACCAATAAGAAACGCTATCACTCCCCTCGACCTCACCACAATCCCTAATGTGGTGGGGCTTTTTTGTAGAGTGTGAAAACGGGCGCTTAGATAGCGAAATGTAGGGTAACTCAGCCATAAATCCTGGTCTTGGATTTATGGCTGAGTTACCCTACATGCAGCTGTCTGCCCGCTTGAACACGTTTCAACAATATAACATCCCCCAAACCACAAAAAATCCAGCTATCACAATCGATAGCTGGATCATATTTAAAGACATAAGAAAAGGCAGGCCCGCCGACCTTCTGAACGCACGAATGCGCCGATCTTTGGAATCCCGCCATGGTTTGGCACCGTTTGATAGTATCGCATGGATGGTGAGGTGTGTCAAGCGCGTTGGTAATATGTAGCTGGATCAGGCTACAGCAGACAGAGAGCTGTAGATAAGGTCACTGAGACACTTCAAGTTCAAGACTGGTTTACTTTTCTGCATAGCCTAATCGGGCTACAACAAGGCAGAAACTTGCACATAGGGGCACCGAGACACAAATCCAAGTTCGGGATTGTTCGTTACTTCTACATAGCTGAATCGGGCTACAGCAGACAGAGAGCTGTAGATAAGGGCAAGAAAACGCAAACCCCAAACCCAGGGTTTCCATTTCCTTGCCCTTATCTTTCGCTCTCTAAACGTCTGCCTTCGCACCTTACTGATTTGGTTCCGCCCCATACGCTATAGACGAAAACTTATTATACGACTTCACAAACAGCAATTTGACCGTTCCCCGTGGACCTGAACGGTTTTTTTCAATAATGACTTCAACTTCACCGACATCTTGTTCCCCGTCGTTGCTGTCACCGCCATTACCACCATCATCGTTGTCGTCATCATCCCGTTCATAATAATCGTCACGATACAAGAATGACACAATATCCGCATCTTGTTCAATAGAACCAGATTCACGAATATCTGACAAAACTGGCCGCTTATCCTGACGCTGTTCCACGCCACGAGACAGTTGTGACAAGGCAATTACTGGCACATGCAGTTCCTTAGCCAGTTTTTTAAGCTGCCGTGAAATTGCGGAAACTTCTTGCTGTCGGTTTTCAGCACCGGTACTTTCGACGAGTTGCAGGTAATCAACTACGACTAAGCCTAAATTACCGTTTTGCTCTTTGTCCAATCGACGGCATTTCGCCCGAATCTCTGACATTTTAATTCCAGCGGTATCGTCAATAAAGATTTTCGCCTTTGACAAACTCCCCATTGCGACAATTAAGTTCTGCCATTCGCCCTCTTCAAGCTGGCCGGTCCGCAGATGATTGGCATTGATACTGCCTTCTGCACACAGCATCCGGCTAACCAGTGATTCGGCACTCATTTCTAGACTAAAAATAGCCACTGCTTTATCGGTTTTAGTCCCGACATTCTGTGCAATATTTAGCGCAAAGGCCGTTTTCCCAACGGCTGGCCGAGCAGCTAAAATCATGAGTTCATCGTCATGAAGACCGGTTGTCATTTTATCCAGATCAGGGTATCCGGTAGATAGGCCGGTCACTGTATCACCCTGTTGCGATAAACGATCAATCTCTTCAAAAGTAGAATTCAAGACATCTTTGATCGCTTTAAAACCGGCTTGATTTCGGGACTCATTGACGTTCATGATCGACTGCTCAGCTTGATCTAGCAACTCATCCACGGGCGCATCTTCTGAATAGCTATCCGTGACGATCTTAGTTGCTGTTTGGATCAAACGCCGTAAAACGGCCTTCTGAGCAACGATTTTGGCATAGTAGCCAACGTTAGCTGCCGTCGGAACAGAAGCCGCTAATTCGGCAATATACGGCATACCGCCGATATCTTCGAGCTGATTGAGCCGTTTTAATTCATCCGACACCGTCACCACATCAATGGCTTCATCCTGGTCGTTTAAGTTAACCATTGTCTGGAAAATCAACCCATGCGCACGACGATAGAAATCATCCGCGGTCAGTTGTTCCATTGCGTCGACTAGGGCATCGCCGTTTAAAAAGATGGCCCCAAGTACCGCTTTTTCCGCCTCAATATTTTGAGGTGGTGTTTGATCTCTCAACCCTTCACTCATTATTAATTACCCCTCGCTGTGATAAACGAAAGGGTCGGGGCAAACGCAATTTGCCGACGACCCTTAGAAAAATGAACTTCAAATTACTTTTCTGAAATGTGAACCCGAATCCGACCGGTCACATCTTGATGTAATTTAACAGGCACGTTGACGAAGCCCATCACTTTAATTGGTTCGCGTAATTCAATCTTTCGCTTATCCAATTTGATACCATACTGCTTTTCCAACGCCTGCGCAATTTGTTTGCTTGGAATTGACCCAAACAGTCGGCCGTCAGTACCCGCTTTAGCCGTTAATTGAACGATGGTCTTATCATCTTCCAAGACTTTTTTAACGGACACAGCTTCTTGTCGTTCTTCTTCTTCGCGTTTAGCTTCAGCTTTTTGCTGTCCCTTAAGCTGACTTATTGCATTGGCCGTTGCAGCCTTTGCCTTCCCTTGCTTGATTAAAAAGTTTTGGGCATAGCCATCTGGAACGTTCTTAATTTCGCCGCGCTTACCTTTACCGCGAACATCTTGCAAAAAAATAACTTTCACAATAAGTCCTCCTTATCTGACGTCTCGATCAGTATCGAAATGCCAAGACTTTATCGATCCCAATTGGGAACTCTCACTAAATAACTTTACCATAAATCGCAACCCGTTTTAACCTCGGCGTCGCGATTTTTACACCTTTTCAATACTATTTACGAAGCTGGTGTTGCTGCCTCATCCTCTTGGCTATTCAAAATCGCTACCAACTGATCTTTAACTTCAGCCACAGTGCTATCAGCAATTTGCGTAGCGCCACTGGAAAGGTGACCGCCGCCGCCCATCTTCTCCATAATGACTTGAACGTTGATTTCACCCATACTTCGAGCGGAAATGCCGATTCGGCCATCGTCTCGCTTAGTAATGACAAATGAGGCGTCCACACCAGACATGTTCAGCAAATCATCCGCTGCTTGAGCAGCCGTCACAGAATCGTAAACTTCATCCTCTTCACCAGCGATGATTGCCAGATCTTCGTGGACGAAGGTAACCAACTCAATCAAGTGGTTCCGTTGCAGATAACTATCAACGTTTTCCTTCATAAACTGCTGCATTTGAACCGAATCGGCGCCAGCTGAACGCAAGTAACTAGCAGCGTCAAAGGTTCGTGATCCAGTACGCAACGAGAAGGATTTCGTATCAATAAAGATCCCCGTCAGCATAGCTGTCGCTTCGATCTTATTAATAGGTTCAGATTCTTGAGACTGGTATTCAAACATTTCAGTAATCAGTTCACAAGTTGAACTAGCATACGGTTCAATGTAAACCAACATTGGATTTTCTGGGAATTCTTCGCCTCTACGGTGATGATCAATAATCATGACCCGATTTTCCAGTTGTTGATACAGCTCAGGAGAAATTGATAATGATGGTTTGGAATGATCGACCATCACTAACATACTTTGTTTCGTTATTTTAGCCAACGCTTCTTCAGGCGTAATAATGGCATCGTTAATTTCAGGGTAGTCTTTGATGGAATCAAGCAGCCGCTGCACATCGCTATGTATGTCGCTGCGATCCAAGATAATGTAACAGTCCTTTTGGTTCATCTGAGCAATCCGCCGAATCCCCATGCAGGCACCGATTGAGTCCATATCAGGCTGTTGATGGCCTTGAACGAAGATGGCATCCGACTGGTTCATTAACTCCTGCAAGGCCTGTGAGATCATCCGTGCACGAACCCGCGTCCGCTTTTCCATTGGGTTCGTCTTACCACCATAGAAACGCGCTTCTTCATCTTGGGCACGAACCACAACTTGGTCACCGCCGCGGCCAAGTGCCAAATCAAGGTTACTCTGTGCCTGATCTGCTAACTTGTTTAAATCCGCACCGCCATAAGCGATACCGATACTTAACGTCAGCGGGAAGTTTTGCTTAGAGGTACTTTCGCGAATGATATCCAAAATACTGAACTTATCATTTTCGACTGCCTTCATCGCTTGCGCATACATAAACACGAGGTAGTGGTCATCGTCCAGCCGCTTGAGATACATCCCAAAACGCTGCGCCCAAACGGAGAGCTCGTTGGTCACGTAATTTCTTAGATTAGAAATTTCCTGATCCGTCATGGACTGCGTTACTTCAACGTAGTTATCCAAAAAAACTTGACCAATGGCAATTCGTTCGTTTTCATACCGCTGCTCAATTTGAGTATAGTAGGTGACCTCAGTCATATAAACCGCACGGAAATCCTTTTGAACTAAAAATGAAAACTGGCGGTCTCTCCAAGTAACTGTTTGCGGCTGCTTGTCGTTGACGTGATCTTGAATTAACTTTTCCAGTTCCGGATCAACGTCGCTCATCCGCTTACTCAAAACCGCTTCGTCACCGAAGTATTGCTGCAAATATGGATTAACCCATTCGATAGCGTCATTGTCACCAAAAATCATGACACCAACGGGCATATCGATCAACGCCTCTTGTTCGCCACGATTAATTCGAAATGACAGATCCGCAATGTAACGGTTCATATCAGCGCTAATCTCATTCATGGTATTAAAGGAAAACACCAAACTAGTAACCACCGCCACTAAAGCCAATATCCCTAAAATCCATGAGAACAAAAAAGCCAGAACAATTCCTGCAATTGATAGTGCGATCATGAATAATGCCAGACCGCGCAACCGTCTATTCCTTAAAAATTCGGGTAAATTAGCCCTTGAAAATAAACCGTCCATCTTCAGACTCCCCTGCTTTGTCGATGATAATAGTAGTTACATTTTAGCACAAATGAAAGCTAGTTGTGACCACTAGTCTTGTGGAAACAAATTAGTACATCTGAGCTTGGTATCTAACAGTAATTTCAAAAAACTTTACCATTTATTAAAAAAAAAACTTACGAAGACGGTTTTTTTCTGTTAGTGTAATCACTTGTGCAAAAAAGTTTTCTGAAAGCGAGGAATTTATTCAATGGAACAGCAAGCAACAATGGCCTCTTCTCGGCCACGAGTTACCGTCAGGCACCCCGCACTAGCCATGGTTAGTATGCTAGTCGGTGCCTTTGTCGGTATGTTTAGTGAAACGTCGTTAAATATTGCATTACCAAGTCTAATGGCTAGTCTAGGGATTACCACTGCAACTGCACAATGGTTAGTCACTGGCTACATGTTAGTGATTGGTGTCGTACTACCGTTAAACAGTTTAATCACCAAGTGGTTCACCACTCGGCAAGTCGTTATTTTTGGTTTATCAGATTTTCTTGTAGGTGCCATTATTGCAGCATTAGCACCAAGTTTTCCAATTTTATTATTCGGACGAATGATTCAAGGAATTGCCACTGGCTTGATCCTACCGTTAATGTTTACGGTTGCCATGCAAGTCTTCTCACCAGCTAAAATTGGGGCCGCTATGGGTGCCTGCGCCATGGTTATTATGTTTGCGCCAGCCATTGGCCCTACTTTGACCGGTTTGATCTTAGCTAAGCTTTCTTGGCACTGGATTTTCTGGGCATTTGTACCTTTCTTAGTCATTGCGTTAATCTTTGCTTTGACTTCACTAGAAAATGTCGGTCAATTAACGAAACCTAAAATTGATGTCTTATCTATTTTGACCAGTGTTGTTGGCTTTGCCAGCGTCGTTACCGCGGTTAGCTTCGCAAGTTCACACGGCTGGGGCTCACCACTTGTTTTAGGCCTATTATTATTCGGTATCATTGTATTAGCCGCTTACGCCTACCGTCAGGTTCATATTGATGCACCTATCTTAAACCTGAAGATTTTCGCCATTCCTGCCTTTCGGGCTGGCGCTTTAATGGTGATGTTAGACTTCGGGATTATTCTTTCTGCCATGTATATTTTACCAATGTATATGCAAAAGGGATTGTTACTGCCCGTTGCCATGACCGGTATTATCATGTTACCTGGTGGTGTTGTTAACGCCTTAGTTTCTGCCGTTTCAGGTCGTTTATTTGATAACTTCGGTGCTAAGTGGTTAACTCGGTTAGGCTTCCTGATTGCTATTATCGGTAGCATCATGTTACTAACAACTGGTGCTCATACCGCCGTGATGTTTGTCATTGCTGCCCACATCGTCTTAATGATCGGCTGTCCTTTGGCAATGTCACCAGCTCAAACCCATGCCTTAAACGCTTTAGCTGGTCCTACATCCGGTGATGGCAGTACCATCATGAACACCATGCAACAAATTGTTGGTGCAATTTCAACTGCTTTAGCAACTAGTCTGCTAGGTATTGGCCAAGCAACCAGCCATTTAGGTGCTCAGGGTGCCTTTACAGCCGGTGTGCATGTCGCTATCTACTTACCACTTGCCTTAGCTGTTATCGCGTTTATTATCGCGCTGACAACCCGTTCATTTAAAACTGAAAAATAATTGTTAAATTAATTCGTACAAAAACGCCTTCGCAGGTCAAAGCTTGCGGAGGCGTTTTTGTGCTGCTATTAAGTTATTAATTAATCCTTTTCATGTTTCCGACGTGCCAGTCCAAACCAACCAAGGATGCTTAGCAGCAATCCGCCAATAAGTGTTGGTTGAGTTGGTGTTGTTTCATCCGTCTGTGGTAGTTGCGTCTTAGATGGATCTGTTTGATGCTTAGACGGTGTCGAATTCGATGTTGCCACCGTTCTTTCGACTGCTCGACCGCTATTACTATCTTCGTGTAGACTAGTCGTTGCAGTCACAGATGACCCTTTGCCTGACGAAACTTGTCCGGCCTGTGAATCACTTGTAGAAGTAGACGGTTGCTTATGTGATGTCACTGCACCGCCATTATCAGTTGATGAACTCGGTTGCTCTGAATCAGTTGGTACTTGACCATTCGATTGGCCGGTAGTTGTAGTAGATCCGCCACCATTACCATGTCCAGGTTGTGCTGGTGTTGCTGGTGTTGCTGGTGGCGTTACTGTATCATCTTGGGCAACTAACGGGATGACCACCGTTTGGTTGGTAGCTTGGGCTATAATCAGCGGTAAATCACTGGTTGGAATGGCCAACTGCCAGCCAGTGGGAACATATTCCAAAATCTGATACCGATTAAATGACATTCCTGGATTACCAATTAACGTCGCACTGCCACGTACAACGCCATCTGAAGTTTCATAGTTGATTATCGTCGTAGTGGCAACTTCAGCTGGTCCAGCTGACACAGTGGTTTTCGCAACTAACGGAATAATTACTGTTTGATTTTCGGCTTGAGCCACAATTAATGGTAAGTCACTAACTGGAACGGCCAGTTGCCAACCAGCTGGGACGGATTCCAAGACTCGATACCGATCAAATGGTGTACCAGGGGTGCCTACTAACTGAGCACTTCCTTGTGTTTTACCATCTGGGGTTTCATAGTTGATCGTTGTGGTTGTGGCAGCTACGGCTGGTCCGCTTGAAGCAGTATTTTTCGCAGCCAACGGAATAATTACTGTTTGATCCTGCGTTTGCGCAACTATTTGCGGTAAGTCAGGGTTGGCTAATTGCCAGCCAGTGGGAACATGAGTGGCAACTCTATTTGAATCAAACACTTCTCCCGGCATCCCAATTAAGGTCATACTTCCTCGTACAACACCATCTGGAGTTTCATAATTCACGGTTGTGGTGGTAGCAAAATCCGGCTGCCCTGTTGACGTCTGATCTTGAGCTGCCAACGGAATAATTACCGTTTGATCCTGCGTTTGCGCAACTATTTGTGGTAAATCAGGGTTGGCTAATTGCCAGCCAGTGGGAACATGAGTGGCAACTCTATTTGAATCAAACACTTCTCCCGGCATCCCAATTAAGATCATACTTCCTCGTACAACACCATCTGGAGTTTCATAATTCACGGTTGTGGTGGTAGCAAAATCCGGCTGCCCTGTTGACGTCTTATCTTGAGCAGCTAACGGAATAACTACCGTTTGGTCCTGCGTTTGCGCAACTATTTGTGGTAAATCAGGGTTGGCTAATTGCCAGCCAGTGGGAACATGAGTGGCAACTCTATTTGAATCAAACACTTCTCCTGACATCCCAATTAAGGTCATACTTCCTCGTACAACACCATCTGGGGTTTCATAATTCACGGTTGTGGTAGTAGCAAAATCCGGCTGCCCTGTTGACGTCTTATCTTGAGCAGCTAACGGAATAACTACCGTTTGGTCCTGCGTTTGCGCAACTATTTGTGGTAAATCAGGGTTGGCTAATTGCCAGCCAGTGGGAACATGAGTGACAACTCTATTTGAATCAAACACTTCTCCTGGCATCCCAATTAAGGTCATACTTCCTCGTACAACACCATCTGGGGTTTCATAATTCACGGTTGTGGTAGTAGCAAAATCCGGCTGCCCTGTTGAACTGTGATCCAGATTAACTACCAAATTATTCGTCCCATAGTAACTGTAACCTGCTGAACTAAACTGGAGAGTAACTTGGTTAGGCATTGTCCCTCCACTTGGAATAGTAAGCGTATCCGTTTGCGGATCATATTGCCATTGGCTATCGACAAAAGTTAAGTTATCAGGCAACGTAACATCAACAGCATCTTCAATGGCTGCGCGAATTTTTTCAATTTGGGTTGCTGTGGCGTGCGCATTTACAGTAACTAAAGCCTGTTGATCACTTAAGTAATTAGTAGCATCGCTCTTAGACTTATTCGTAACTTTACTAATTTTATTCTGAGCAAATGCATAATCGCCAATTGTATGAATACCTGTGCCTAAATACAATTCACTAATTTGATTTTGGAAAAAGGCATGCGTCCCAATAGACGTCACACTATCTGGTACTGTGAATAGTTCTGTAGTTGCACCATCCGTACGGGCATCAGATACGATTTTATTATTAGCAAACGCATTTTCACCAATGGTCTGAACATTCCGACCAAGCGTTAATTTCTCAATATAATTATTCGTAAAGGCATTCATATCAATTAACTTTACACTGTCAGGAATGATGACAGAACCACCGATTTGATTCCCTGAAAAAGCATCTACACCAATTGCTGCAACTTTTGAGTTTGAATCTGAACCTGTATCACCAAATTGTAACTGATCAATTTGATTATTCGCAAAAGCTCTCGCACCAATGCTGATAACTGAGTCAGGGATTTCGACAATGCCACTAATTTGATTATGTGATGTATTCGGTAAACTTGTATCATGTGCAAAAGCATCGTTTCCGATGATTTGAACATGATTACCCAATTTAACACCGCTAATCCAATTTTCTGCAAAAGCTCTCACACCGATGCTGATAACTGAATCTGGAATCGTAACAGTATCACTAATTCTGTTAACCGAAAAAGCATCTTGACCGATTGTTTTAACGCCACTACCTAACACTACGGAGCTAATTGTATTTTTGGTAAAAGCATCCTGACCGATACTAGTCACTGTATCAGGAATCGTGACAGTACCAGTAATATTCTTATCACTGAAGGCATAAGCGCCAATTCCGGTAACTTTCTTCCCGTTGTAAGTGCTTGGTAACGTGAGATAATTTAATCGCCCATCCTGGGATTCAGTACCAAGATAATTCTGCAAATTGCCATTATAGCCAGTAATGGTGTACGTACCATCACTATTTTGAGTATACGTATAATCTGTTAACTGCGTATATGTCTTTAAATCCGCGCCAAGTGTCCAATAATTACCATCCGCATCCTTTGCAATCACAGTCGTTTTTGGATCAAAAGCATTCTGACCAATTGTATCGAGCTTTTGGCGCAGCGCTACTGCATTTATGTGATTGTTCGCAAAGGCGTTTATCCCAATTGATGTTACACTAGCAGGAATCGTGACAGTACCACTAATTTGGTTACCCGAAAAGGCGTCCTCGCCAATTATTCCAACACTTTTACCAAGGATTAATCCATTAATTTGGTTATTCGTAAAAGCCCGTGTACCAATACTAGTCACTAAATCCGGAACTACCACAGGACCACTAATCCGATTGACCGAAAAGGCGTCCTCACCAATTGTTTGAACACTTTTACCAAGAGTTAATCCAGTAATATTATTGTCCGTAAAAGCCCGTGTACCAATACTAGTCACTGAATCTGGAACTACCACAGGACCACTAATCCGATTGACCGAAAAGGCGTCCTCGCCAATTGTTTGAACACTTTTACCAAGAGTTAATCCAGTAATATTATTGTCCGTAAAAGCTCGAGTACCAATATTAGTTACCGAATCTGGAACGTTAATAGTACCGCTAATTTGGTTAGCTGAAAAAGCATCTTGCCCGATTGTTTTAACGTTGCTGCCCAACACCACAGCGCTGATTTTATTTCTGGTAAAGGCATCCTGACCAATACTAGTTACTGTATCAGGAATAACAATTTTACCGCTAATACCGGCATCTGCAAAAGCGCCATCAGCAATTTCAGTTACTTTTTTACCATCGTAAGTACTTGGTAACATAACATCATGAGATTCAGTACCAAGATACTTCTGCAAATCACCAGTATATTTTGCGATGGTATATGTTCCATCGCTATTAAGCTCATAATCATAATCCATTAGCTGCGTATAGGTAACCTTGCCATCTTGATCCATAGTGGGCTTCCAATAATTACCGTCTGCATCCTTCATGGCTACTAAAGTGTTCCCATCAAAAGCATCTTGACCAATGATATCAACTTTTTGACCCAATGCTACTGTGCGAATTTGGTTATTCACAAAAGCATTCATGCCAATTGTTTGAACACTTTTACCGATGGTTAATCCACTAATTTGGTTATTCATAAAAGCGTTCATACCAATTAACGTTACACCATCAGGAATCGTAACCGTACCGCCGATCTGATTACCCGAAAAAGCGTCCTCACCAATCGTCTCAAGCTTCGAATTTGAATCTGTATCACCAAATTGCAGATGTTTAATTCGATCATTCGTAAACGCATTCTGACCAATACTAATTACTGAATCTGGAATAATGACTGTACTAATATTATTGTTCGAATTTGTGTCACTTGGGTTACGTGAAAAAGCATCCTCGCCAATTATCTGTACACCCTTACCCAAGTCTAACGTTGTAATATCATTATTTGCGAAAGCATCACTATCAATTTTGATAATCGAATCAGGAATTGTGACACTACCACTAATGCTTTTATGATTAAAGGCATTAGCCCCAATCTCAGTTATTTTCTTACCATCGTAGGTGCTTGGTAACGTAAGGTTAGTTAGTTCATCCTTGGATTCAGTACCAAGATACTTCTGTAAATTACCGGTATACCCTGTAATAGTATATGTGCCATCATCATTTGAAGTATAAGAATAATCCGTTAGCTGCGTATATGAGGTAACCTCGCCACTTGTAGGATCCGTAACTGGTGACCAATAATTACCATCCGCATCTTTTACAACTACAGTCGCATCAAAAGCATTTTGTCCAATCGCGTCAACCTTTTCGCCAAGTCCAAGGGTTACTGCACTAATTTGATTGTTTACAAAAGCATTTTGATCAATTGTAGTTACACTATCAGGGATCTTGAGGGCACCACTAATTTGATTGCCTGAAAAAGCATCCTCGCCAATCGTCTCAAGCTTTGAACTTGAATCAGATGCGGAATCACCAAATTGCAGCTGTGTGATTCGATTGTTCGTAAACGCATTCTGTCCAATACTAGTTACTGAATCTGGAATGGTAACTGCGCTAATGCCACGATCAGGATTGGCGTTGCTTTTCTGAATCGAAAAGGCATCCTCGCCAATCACTTGCACATTCTTACCCAAATTCAACGTTGTAATATCATTGTTCGCAAAAGCATCATTATCAATTTTAGTAATCGAATCAGGAATTGTGACAGTGCCAGTAATATTCTTATTATTAAAGACAAAAGCCCCAATTTCAGTTACCTGCTTACCATCGTAAGTACTTGGTATCGTAAGATTAGCTATTGACCCGTCCTGAGATTCAGCACCAAGATATTTCTGTAAGTTGCCGGTATAGTCCGTAATCGTATATGTGCCATCCACATTAAGGGCATATTTATAATCAGTTAACAGCGTATACGTCTTTAAATCAGAACCTAGTGTCCAATAATTACCATCCGCATCTTTCGCAATGACAGTTGTTTTAGGATCAAACGTATTCTGACCAATTGTATCAATCTTTTGGCCAAGCATTACGATACTAATTTGGTTGTCCGCAAAGGCATTCATAGCAATTGACGTTACACTACCAGGAACTGTAATAACGCCACTAATCTGATTGCCTGAAAAAGCGTCCACACCAATCGTTCCAAGCTTTGAATTTAAATCAGATACTGAATCACCAAACTGTAACTGTTTGATTTGTACATTTGCAAAAGCTCTGTCACCAATCGTAGTTACTGAATCTGGAATGATAACTGTACTAATATCATTATTTGATCTTGTGTCACTGGTATTACGTGAAAAGGCATCGTCGCCAATTACTTGCACGCCCTTACCCAAATTTAACGTCGTAATATCATTATTCGCAAAAGCATTACTACCAATGTTGGTAATCGAATTAGAAATAGTAACAGCACCACTAACATTCTGATAATTAAAAGCCCCATCAGCAACTGCTGTAATCGGGTCACCGTTATAAGTATCGGGTAAAGTAATATCTTTAGCGGACACTGCTTCAGGGGTTGTACCACCCGCTAAGTACTTTTGTAGCTCGCCTGTATATCCCGTAATGGTGTACGTTGAGCTATCTGTACTTTGACTGTAACTATAATCCGTTAATTGGGTATAAGTGTTAACCCCGGTCTTTTCATCCGCTACTGCTAGCCAATAGTTACCGTCTGCATCTTTCTTAACGTCAGCGACTTGAGCTTTTTCTTTGGTTTCAGCCGAAGGAGCTGCCGTTTTTTCATTGCTTGATGAATCGAATTTTAACGAATGTCCGTTTACATCAACATCAGTAGCTGACTTGCTTTCACTGGATTGGCTTGAATCGTCTGTACTCGAGGAACTCGAGCTATCCGTACTTGATGTATTTGAAGCTCCTGATGATGCTGTATCTGAGCTACTCGACTGACTGCTAGAAGCGGTACTGCTGGTATTTGTTACCGATGTAGCGTTACTGCTCGATACCGATGATTCATCATTCTTTGCTGGATCTTTTTCATCTGAGCTTGAACTTGCTGGTGCCTCAGAAGACGAAGAAACATCATTGGCTTTGGTTTCTTGAGTTGTTGCCCCTTCTCCTTCAGCCGCTGCCTGGACACCAGTCACCGCCATGCTGAAGGTGAATCCTGTCAACAACGTGACGGTGACTATTCCCATGCGTACCCAGCATTTTTCTATATTGCACTCAATTTGCTGATGGTGCGACTTTTTTTGTTTACTTGATTGATTGATATTTTTCATATAACTATGCTGCTCCCTGTTTAATGTCTGATAATTACGACCATCTATTAGTTTTGATGGATACTTAGATTACTATACCACTCCTGTTTTCACATACCATATCAATCAACCAATTTACAAAATATGTTTCACAATCATCAAAAAAGGTCTTCGTAGGTAGGATAACCTTGCGAAGACCTTTTTTGATTACTATTAATTAATCTTTTTCGTGTTTTCGATGCGCAAGACCAAACCAGCCAAGGATGCTTAGCAGCAATCCGCCAATAAGTGTTGGTTGAGTTGGTGTTGTTTCATCCGTCTGTGGTAGTTGCGGTAGTTGCGCCTTAGATGAACCTGTCTGATGCTTAGACGTTGTTAAACGCGCTGTTTGCACCGTTCTCTCAATTTCAACTGCCCGACCACTATTACTATCTTCGTGTAGACCAGTCGCTGCAGTTAATGAGGACTGTTCACCTGCCGAAACTTGGCCTGCTTGCGAGTCACTCGTCGAAATAGACGGTCGCGTATGTGGCGTCACTGCACCGCCGTTATCAGTTGATGAATTGGGTTGCTCTGGATCAGTTGGTACTTGACCATTCGATTGGCCGGTAGTTGTAGTAGATCCACCACCATTACCATTTTCAGGTTGTGCTGGTTGTGCTGGTGGCGTTCCTGTATCATCTTGGGCAACTAGCGGAATGACCACCGTTTGGTTGGTAGCTTGGGCTATAATCAGCGGTAATTCACTGATTGGAATGGCCAACTGCCAGCCAGCCGGAACATAGGCCAGAACTTGATAACGGTCAAATGGCGTTCCAGGAGTACCGATTAACTGGGCACTTCCTTGTACCGTACCATCTGGAGTTTCATAGTCGACCGTGGTAGTCGTGGCTTCCACTACTGGTCCGATTTCAGTCTTGGTTTGGGCAGCCAACGGGATAACGATTGTTTGATTTCCAGTCTGAGACACTAATTTCGGCAGCTCATCTACTGGTACGGCTAACTGCCAATCAGCTGGCTTATGTGCCATAATCTCATCCTGACCAAATGAATAGCCTGGTTCACCAATTAAGGTAATATAACCTCGGGTCACTCCATCCGGTGTCTCATATTTTACCGTTGTCGTAGTGGCTTCTACTGCTGGCCCAGTTTCAGTCCCAGTTTGGGCAGCTAATGGGACCACTACGGTTTGATTGGTACCTTGAGCGATAATCAATGGTAATTCACTAACTGAAACGGCTAGTTGCCAGCCATCCGGAACATACTCCTGAACCTGATAACGGTCAAATGGTGTACCAGGAGTGCCTACTAACTGAGCACTGCCTTTTATTTTACCATCTGGGGTTTCATAGTTGACTGTCGTTGTTGTGGCAGCTACGGCTGGTCCGCTTGATGCTGTGGTCTTCGCAACTAACGGGATAATCACTGTTTGATTGGTATCTTGGGCAATAATTAGCGGTAATTCACTAACCGGAATAGCCAGTTGCCAGCCAGCTGGAACGTACTCCTGAACCTGATAACGGTCAAATGGCGTACCGGGAGTGCCTACTAATTGAGCACTGCCTTGTATTTTACTATCTGGAGTTTCATAGTCGATCGTGGTGGTTGTGGCAGCTACGGCTGGTCCGCTTGATGCGGTAACTAACGGGATAATCACTGTTTGATTGGTATCTTGGGCGATAATCAGCGGTAATTCGCTAACTAAAACGGCTAGTTGCCAACCAGCTGGAACGTACTCCTGAACCTTATAACGGTCAAATGGTGTACCAGGAGTACCTACTAACTGAACACTGCCTTGTATTTTACCATCTGGGGTTTCATAGTCGATCGTGGTGGTTGTGGCAGCTACGGCTGGTCCGCTTGAAGCTGTAGTCTTCGCAACTAACGGGATAATCACTGTTTGATTGGTATCTTGGGCAATAATCAGCGGTAATTCACTAACTGAGTCTGCTAGTTGCCAGCCAGCTGGAACATATTCCTGAACCTTATAACGATCAAATGGTGTACCGGGAGTCCCTACTAACTGAGCACTTCCCTGTACCGTACCATCTGGGGTTTCATAGTTGACCGTGGTGGTCGTGGCAGCTACGGCTGGTCCGCTTGATGCGATAACTAACGGGATAACCACTGTTCGATTGGTATCTTGGGCGATAATCAGCGGTAGTTCGCTAACTGAGTCTGCTAGTTGCCAGCCAGCTGGAACATACTCCTGAACCTTATAACGATCAAATGGTGTACCGGGAGTCCCTACTAACTGAGCACTGCCTTGTATTTTACCATCTGGGGTTTCATAGTCGATCGTGGTGGTTGTGGCAGCTACGGCTGGACCAGTTTGCTCTTGATCCAGATTGATTACCAAATCATTTGTTCCGTAACTAGCCGAACCAACTGAACTAAATTTGAAAGTAACTTGGGTTGGCATTGTCTCTCCACTTGGGATAGTGAGCGTATCCGCTTGTGAATCATACTGCCATTGCTTACCAGCCTTATCTGTGAATGTTAAAACTTCGGGTAATGTGACGTGAACAGCGCCTTCAATTGCTGTACGAATATTTTCAATTTGAGTTGCAGTTGCATACAAATTCACAGTAATCTTAGCTTTTTGATCGCTCAGATAGTCATCGGAATCATTCTTAGAGTTATTGCTAACCTGACTAATTTCATTTTGAGCAAACGCATTAGTAGCTATTGTCTGATTAACACCTGCGTTTACTTTATCCAACACTAACTCGCTAATTTGATTATTTAAAAAAGCATTTTCACCAATTGCATATACACTGCCAAGAACTGTAAACTTGCCACTAATATAATTATTCGCAAAGGCATCATCACCAATTGTTTGGAGATTATTATCTAGTGTCAGGCCGGTAATCCCATTATTCGCAAAAGCACTATCACCAATATTAGTAACTGCATCCGGAATGACTAACTGATCTTTAAGTTTGTTATTCGCAAAAGCATAAATATTAATTTGGGTGATTTTGTCACTTAAACTTACTCCAGAAATTTCATTATTCATAAAAGCATAAGCACCCAGTTCAGTTACTGAATCTGGAATTGTGACTGTACCACTGATCTTATTGTTTAAAAAGGTGTTGATTCCAATTGTTTGAACACCAGTACCTAACGTCAAAGTCTCAATCTGATTATTCGCAAAGGCATCATCACCAATATCAGTAACTGTATTAGGGATATCAACCGAACCGCTTATCTGGTTACTTGTAAAAGCATTAGTCCCAATTGTTTTAACAGCAGTGCCTAATGTCAAAGCCTTAATCTGATTATTTGCAAAGGCATCATCACCAATACCTGTAACTTTATCAGGAATATCAACTGAGCCACTTATCTGATTACTCGTAAAAGCACTGGTACCAATTGTTTGAACACTTGTACCTAGTGTCAGAGCCTTAATCTGATTATTCGCAAAAGCATCATCACCAATGCCAGTAACTTTATCAGGGATATCAACTGAGCCACTTATCTGATTATTCGCAAAAGCACTGGTACCAATTGTTTGAACACTTGTACCCAGCGTTAATGTTTTAATTTGATTATTCGCAAAGGCACTATTACCGATATTAACCACACTAGAAGGCAAGATTAACGACGTTAATGAATCAGATTCAAACGCCGAAGAATCAATACCTGTTAGTTGACTCACCGGGTCAATGTTAACCGTTACTAACGATTTGTTATCTTGAAAAGCACCAGCATCAATTTGTCCAATTTTAGCTGGCAATGTTAGTGTTGTTAAAAGGTTATTTTTAAAAGTGTCAATGCCAATTGTATTCACACCCGTCCCTAAATCAAGACTACTGATTTGGTTATTCTCAAACGTACCATGACCCGTAAACCAAGTACCATTACCTAGTACGACACTCGTAATCTGATTATTCGCAAAGGCATCATCACCAATGCTAGTCACCGAATTAGGTATCGTGACTGTACCCGTAATTTGATTATCCGCGAAAGCATTTTTACCAATTGACGTCACAGTATCAGGAATCACAATTTCGCCACTAATACCGATACCTGCAAAAGCATTATCAGCAATCGCGGTAATAGCACCACCATTATAAGTAGTCGGTAAGGTAATATCCGTGGCCGACACAGCTTCTGGCGTTGTGCCACCGGCTAAGTACTTTTGTAGCTCGCCTGTATATCCTGTAATGGTGTACGTTGAGCTATTCGCATTTTGAGTGTAACTGTAATCCGTTAATTGGGTATAAGTGTTAACTCCAGTTGTTTCATCAGCCTGGGCTTCAACAACTGGTAGCCAATAGTTACCATCAGCATCTTTCTTAACATCAGCAGTTTGCGTAGCTGTTTTATCGTTAACTGTTTTAGTTTCAGACGAAGAATCTGCTGTTTTCTGATTGCTCGATGAGTCAAATTTCAATGAATGCCCATTGACATCAGTAGCGGGTTTGTTTGCATTAGATTGGCTTGAAGCGCCCGCACTAGATGAACTTGAACTACCTATACTTGATGCATCTGAAGTTCCTGACGATTGCTCTGAGCTACTCGACTGACTGCTAGAAGTGGTACTACTTGCTTTTGATATTGAAGTATCACTACTGTTTGACGCTGATGATTGATCATTTTTTAGTTGATCCTTTTCATCTGAGCTCGAAACTGCTGGCTGCTCAGAAGACGAAGAAACATCATTGGCTTTGGTTTCTTGAGTTGTTGTGCCTTCCCCTTCAGCCGCTGCCTGGACACCAGTCACCGCCATGCTGAAGGTGAATCCTGTCAACAGCGTGACGGTGACTATTCCCATGCGTACCCAGCATTTTTCTATATTGCACTCAATTTGCTGATGGTGCGATTTTTTGGGTTCTTCTGATTGATTAGTGTTTCTCATTTAACTGTGATGCTCCTTGTTTAATGTCTGATTATCCAGTTATTACGACCATCCATTAGTTCTGATGGATACTTAGATTACTATACCACTCCTGTTTTCACATACCATACCAATTAACCAATTTATAAAACTTGTTTCACAAGCTTAACAACGAGCACCAAAAAAGGCACCAACCAGTATAAACTGGTTGATGCCTTCTCACTCACTATATTAGTCAGCAACAACGAATGGCATTAAGCCCATGATCCGTGCACGCTTGATAGCGATGGTTAACTTACGTTGGTTCTTGGCACTAGTGCCAGTAACCCGACGTGGCAAAATCTTACCGCGTTCTGAAACGAAACGTTCCAATAAGTTAGTATCTTTGTAATCGATGTATTCGATGTGGTTTGCGGCGATGAAGTCGACTTTACGACGACGACGGCCACCTCTTCTTTGTTGAGCCATGATTTTCCCTCCAATTCGATCCGTTTAGAACGGTAAATCATCATCGGAAATATCAATTGAATCACCATTATTTGCAAATGGGTCCGCTTGATTGTTCCCAGTATTCTGATTATTGTTAGCCGCTCCATTGGTGTTTGGATCACCAAACGGATTAGTGTTCTGAGGAGCATTGCCAGTGGGTGCATTATGGTTACCACCGTTGTTGGCATTCCCTGCATTATTATTCGCTGAACGCGGTTCTAATAAAGCAAAGTTTTCAACAACAACTTCGGTAACGTAGACCCGTTGACCTTGCTGATTTTCGTAGTTTCTGGTTTGAATCCGGCCATCGATCCCTACTAACGCACCCTTATGAGTAAAATTAGCAAAGTTCTCAGCTGATTTCCGCCAAATAACACAGTTGATAAAGTCAGCTTCACGTTCGTTGTTTTGATTGGTAAATTGCCGATCAACAGCTAACGTAAAGTTTCCAACTGCCGCCCCGCTTGGGGTATACCGCAAATCAACATCTCTTGTCAAGCGTCCGGTAAGCACTGCCCGGTTGATCATACGACCCGCTCCTCTCAGTCATTAAATGTCAAAAATTAGTCTTCACGTTTTACGATCATGTGACGAAGAATATCGTCATTGATCTTTGAAAGACGGTCGAATTCGTTTAAAGCCTTATCGTCATTAGCGTTTAAGTTAACAACGTGGTATAAACCTTCGCTGTAACCGCCAATTTCGTATGCGAAACGAAGCTTCTTCCAGTCTTTTGAATCGATTAAATCTGCACCATTGTCAGTCAAAATCTTGTCGAAACGATCAACCAATGCGGTCTTTGCTGCATCGTCAAGATCTGGACGAATGATGTAGGTAATTTCATACTTCATGAAATTTGCACCTCCTTATGGACTTCAGGCCCTCTTCATTGAGTTTTAAGAGAGCAAGGAGAGTCTTCCGAATGGATTACTCACAGAATGCTATTTTACCAAAGTTCATTCAAATATGCAATGTTATTCTGTAATCCGATTGCCCGCAGTTAGCTACTCACCCCGCAATTCAGCTGCCGCAACCCTTAAACGATAAATTATTTTTTAAACTAACCTGACAAGAGATGGTGGTTATACTTTCTAACTACGCAAAAAAGAACGGCATCATTGCCGTTCTTTTAAATATTGCTTTTTAATTATTCGTTATCGCTATCATCATTGTCACTATCAGTTGATGAATCAGTATCATCATCCGTTGCCCGATCAACTAACCGGTCTAAGGATGTATCGCCATCGTCAGTTGACTCGTCTGAATCCGTTTCATCAGATTCATCCGCTGGCGCTTCTTTTTCAACAACCGCCATAGTAGCAACTTTTGCATCTTGATCCAGGCGAATCAGGTGAACACCTAAAGTTGCCCGACCAGTCTGAGAAACATTTTCCACACCGAACCGAATCATTACACCCTTATCGGTAATCAGCATAATGTCTTCTTCACCGGTAACGGTCGTTAAACCAGCAAGTGGACCATTCTTTTCAGTGACGTTGATGGTCTTGATACCCTTGCCACCACGACCTTTAATGGCATACTCACTAGCTGGCGTCTGTTTGCCATAGCCCTTTTCGGAGATGACGAAGACGTTGTCATTCGGCTCTAAAATAGCTGAACCAACAACATAATCGTTTTCACGAAGACGGACACCACGAACACCTGTGGCTGAACGACCCATTGAACGAACATCGCTGGCCTTAAAGCTAACAGCATAGCCCGAATGCGTCCCAATAATCATGCATTGTTCATCATCAACGATGGACACGTTGATCAATTGGTCATCATCCTTCAAGCTCAAAGCCTTTAGACCGTTACTCCGAATATTAGAGAATTCGCTGACTGGTGTTCGCTTAACCGTACCGTGCAACGTGGTGAAGAACAGGTATTTCTCCTGATCCCCCGCAGCATCAGACACGTTGATAACGGCTTGAATCTTTTCACCAGCTTCAATATTCAGCAAGTTGATCACTGGAATCCCCTTAGCTGAGCGACCGTATTCAGGAATTTCGTACCCCTTCATCCGGTACACCTTACCAGCATTGGTAAAGAATAACAGCACATCATGCGTGGAAGTGGAGATCAAGTGCTCGATGAAATCATCGTCATGGATACCCATTCCTTGAATCCCACGGCCACCACGGTTTTGCGCCTTAAATTCAGACGTAGGCAACCGTTTGATGTAACCATTGTGAGTTAGGGAAATCATCACGTTTTCTTCTTCGATCAAATCTTCGTCTTCTAGGCTTAAAACTTCACCGACCATTAATTCAGTCCGACGAGGATCCCCAAATTTATTTTGGATTTCCAGTAATTCTTCGTAAATAATGTGGTTCTGCTTTTCCTTGCTTGCCAAAATCTCTTGATATTCAGTAATTGATTTTTGCAGTTCAGAAAATTCTTTTTCAACCTTGTCACGTTCTAGACCAGTTAAACGAACGAGCCGCATGTCCAAAATGGCTTGTGCCTGTTTATCAGACAGTGGGAACCGACTAATTAACTCGTTTTTAGCAACTTCAGCCGTTTGAGAATTACGAATGATGGAAATAATTTCATCAATGTGATCAAGCGCAATCTGTAACCCTTCAAGAATATGAGCACGCGCCTTAGCTTTTTTAAGTTCAAATTCCGTCCGGCGACGAATGACTTCAAGTTGATGAGCTAGATAATACTGCAAAATCTCTTTTAAGCTCAGAACTTTAGGTGAACCGTTAACGATGGCTAACATATTAAAGCCAAATGACGTCTGCATCATGGTCATCTTGTACAGGTTATTCAAGATAACTTCAGCGCTGGCATCACGACGCACATCAACAACGATCCGCATCCCTTCACGGTCAGACTCATCGTTAACATCCGTGATCCCTTCGATTCGCTTATCTCGTGCCAGATCAGCAATCCGTTCAATTAAGCGTGCTTTGTTGACCATGTAAGGAATTTCGGTAGCAACGATTTTTTGCTTGCCACTCTTATCTTCCTCAATCTCAACTTTTGCCCGTAAGGTAATGGTTCCCTTACCAGTTTCATAAGCTTTCCGAATACCGGATTTGCCCATGACAACACCACCGGTCGGAAAATCTGGACCAGGTAAAGCTTCCATCAGATCCGCAGTAGTGGCATCTGGATTCTTCATCAGGATATGCAGCGCACTAATTACTTCCGCCAAATTATGCGGTGGAATATTAGTCGCCATCCCAACGGCAATCCCAGAAGCACCGTTAACCAGTAAGTTAGGGAAACGTGCTGGTAATACTACGGGTTCTTTTTCAGTGCCATCGTAGTTTGGCTGATAATCAATGGTATCTTTGTTGATATCGCGCAACATTTCCATGGCAACCTTGCTCAATTTAGCTTCGGTATACCGCATGGCAGCTGCACCATCACCATCAACAGAACCAAAGTTACCGTGGCCGTCAACTAACATGTAACGGTAACTGAAATCTTGCGCCATCCGGACCATGGCTTCATAAATTGCAGCATCCCCATGGGGGTGAAACTTACCCATAACGTCCCCAACGATTCTGGCAGACTTCTTATATGGTTTATCAGGCGTAACGCCTAATTCACTCATCCCGTAAAGGATCCGCCGGTGAACTGGTTTTAGACCATCCCGAACATCTGGTAACGCACGAGCAACGATAACACTCATGGCGTAGTCCAAAAATGAAGTCCGCATGGTTTTCGCTAAATCGACATCAGTGATGCGACTTGGCAGTTCTTCATTCGCCAAATTTAGTACCTCCCATAACGTATCACGGGCACTCAACTACCCGTCAATCAATGACCCCCAGTGAATTTTCAGTTAATTCAAACTAGACATCCAAGTTTTCAACATACTTCGCATTCGTTTCGATGAAGTCTCGCCGTGGTTCAACTTTGTCACCCATCAACGTGGTGAAGACTTCGTTGGCCTCAGCGGCATCACTAGGATCAACTCTCAATAGACGACGCTTATCTGGATCCATCGTAGTTTCCCACAATTGGCTAGCATCCATTTCACCAAGTCCCTTATACCGTTGAATAACTGGCTTTGGAGATGGTGGTAATTGGCCTAAAATGTCATCTAATTCTTCATCAGAATCAATATAACGTTTCATTTTCCCTTGGCGAACTTGATACAGCGGTGGCTGAGCAATGTAGACGTACCCAGCGTCCAGTAGTGGCCGCATATAGCGATAAATCAGCGTCAGTAGCAACGTCCGGATATGGGCACCGTCGACATCGGCATCGGTCATGATGATCAGTTTGTGATAATTGACCTTGGAGACATCAAAGTCTTCGCCAAACCCAGTCCCCATCGCTGTAAACAGTGAACGAATTTCTTCGTTAGCTAAAATCTTATCCATGCTGGCTTTTTCAACGTTCAAGATTTTCCCACGAATGGGCAAAATAGCTTGCGTTAACCGTGAACGGCCCTGCTTAGCAGAACCACCGGCAGAATCACCTTCGACAATGAATAATTCAGAAATTGCAGGGTCCTTACTGGTGTTATCAGCCAGCTTCCCTGGTAAATTACTGATTTCAAGTCCGCTCTTCTTACGGGTAACTTCACGGGCACGCTTAGCAGCAACTCGCGCTTTAGAAGCCAGTAACCCCTTATCAACCACTTTTCGAGCGACTGTCGGGTTCTCCATCATAAACTGCATGAAGCGTTCACTGAAGATATGATCCGTGGCCGTTCTAGCGTCTGAGTTGCCCAGTTTGGTTTTAGTTTGACCTTCAAATTGTGGATCCGGGTGTTTAACGGAGACAACAGCAGTCATCCCTTCACGAACATCTTCCCCACTCAGATTAGGTTCATTATCTTTCATCAAATTATTCTTACGGGCGTAATCGTTAACGATACGAGTAAGGGCCCGCTTGAACCCTTCCTCATGAGTACCGCCTTCGTACGTGTGAATGTTATTAGTAAACGTCAGCAAGTTAGAGTGGTAGCCATCCGTATACTGGAGTGCCACTTCAACCGTAATGCCGTTTTCCTCACCTTCAACGTAAATTGGTTCGTCAAATAACACGTCAGTATTCTTATCCAAATACTCAACGTAATGCTTGATGCCGCCTTCGTACATAAAGGATTCTTCAGTTGGCTTTTCTGGTCGCTCGTCCCGAATCGTAATCCGCAATCCCTTATTCAAGAAAGCCAGTTCGCGAATCCGTGTTGTCAGCGTTTTAATATCAAAAGTAGTTGTTTCACGGAAAATATCTGAATCCGGCAGAAAGTGAACCGTTGTGCCATGAATGTTTTCTGGCAAACCAGTATCGATAACCTTCATTGGGGTAGTTACTCGGCCATAGGCAAAGTCCATGTAGTAACGTTTACCATCACGAACAACCTTGACATCCAGTTTAGAGGATAGCGCATTAACGACTGACGCACCCACACCGTGAAGACCACCGGAAACTTTATAGCCGCCACCGCCGAATTTACCACCGGCATGCAAAATCGTGAAGACCGTTTCAAGTGCTGATTTACCCGTTTTCTTTTGAGTGTCAACGGGAATCCCACGACCATTATCCATTACAGTGACACTATTGTCCTTTTGAACCGTCACGTGAATGGCATCAGCAAAACCGGCCAAGGCTTCATCAATCCCATTATCAATAATTTCCCAGACCAAATGGTGTAACCCTTGTGAACTGGTAGAGCCAATGTACATACCAGGTCGTTTGCGAACCGCTTCAAGTCCCTCGAGAACTTGAATCTGACTGGCATCGTACTCGCGAGCACGCTCTTGTTTCGTTTCTTTTTCTTCAGCCAAGTGTGATCCTCCTCACTAATAAATCCCTAAAACAACTAATGATCAGTCTGAATTTCACCGTCACTGATCCGAAATACTTTTGGTTGGTGTATTAATTTTTGCGCCACACCACTTAAACTAGTGGTGGTTAAAAAGGTCTGAACCTTATCCTGAATCGCAGTTAACAAGTGTGTTTGACGACTGTCATCTAGTTCAGACAGCACATCATCCAGTAGTAAAACAGGATATTCACCCGTCTGTTCGTGCATCAAATCAATTTCAGCTAACTTAACGCTAAGTGCCGTTGTCCGCTGCTGACCCTGAGAACCAAAACTCGAGACATCCTTATCATTCACTAAGAACTTTAAGTCATCTCGATGCGGTCCGATGAGCGTCGTTCGCTGAAAAAGTTCTTTGTCACGACGCTGTTTATACAGTAATTTGAGCGCATCGTAGACGTGCTGGGTATCGAGTAGATCATCATCTTTAACACTGGTTTCATAGCGAAACGACAGTTGTTCTCGCTGCTGCGAAATCTCCTGATGAACCTGAGCTGCCCAGACTTCTAAGCGCTTCAATAACGTGACACGCGCACTGATAATCTCAGAGCCGTAAGCCGCCAGCTGATCGGACAGGACATCTAACAGCACCATATCTGACTGTTTCTTACTGCCCAATTCCTTGAGATAACGGTTACGCTGCCTGAGAATCGTGCGGTACTGAGAGGTGTTGTATAAATACTTATGGCTCATTTGGCCAAATTCCATGTCCATAAAACGACGCCGAACTTGCGGAGATCCTTTGACTAAATTCAAATCTTCCGGTGCAAATAAAATCACGTTTAACTGGCCGACATAGCCCGATAATTTTGCTTGCTCCAAGTGATTCACTTTGGCCTTCTTACCATGTTTGGAAAGATCGAGCTCTAGCGGTGTCGTACCGCTATTCTTCTGCACTCGGCCAAATACCTGCGCTGTATCTGCCTGCCAACCAATCAGTTCGCGATCGTTACTGGTCCGATGACTTCGCGCCAAAGCCAAAAAGTAGATGGCTTCTAGCAAATTCGTCTTACCCTGTGCGTTTTCGCCAATCAAGACGTTAACACCCGGCCCAAACGAGACGGTTAAATCTTGATAGTTGCGAAAATGATGCAACTTTAATTCTTCTAATCTCATAAGCTTATTCAGCCTGTTTTAAGCGAATAAAAAACAGCCCAACGTCTTTGACATCGACCGTATCTCCTGGATATAGTTTTCGTCCGCGCCGATTATCCGGCTCATCATTCACATCAACCGCATGTTCCTTCAAATACCACTTTGCTTGACCACCTGAACTAACGATTGCTTCTTCTTTCAGCAACTGGCCCAAGGTGATAAAGGGTGGTTCAATGAAAACTTCCTTTTTCACGGCTTCACCCACCTTCATTTTCTCTTATAATTATACGCTTTTTAGGGGTAAAAGTATAGTTTCAGTTTCATTTACAGCCATTTAAGCGATTTTCGATATTCATAAGGTATTTTGCCATAATTCGGTTAAAAACGCTTAGAGCTTAAAAATGACGTTTTGTAACGGAATTGGTAAAAATTAGCTCATTTTTGAAAAAAATAACTAACGAACCAATTTATGACCCAAAATTTCCTAAAAATCGTCACTAAAATCAGCTAACGAAACGTTGGTAACAAAAAAACGCCGATTCAGTTTCGAACTGAGTCGACGTTTTTGCTTATTGATTTAATTTAAAAAGTTCTAACTGGTGTAATCAGCTGAATAAAGTTCTCTTTGTCTTCAGTTGGTACCAGCGTAAACGGCCGCAACGGTGACGTGAAGGAAATGGTGATCACCGCAGCGCCAAATGAACGCAAGGCATCTTTCATGTAGTCGGGGTTAAAGGAAATCTCAAGTTCTTCCCCGGTCATTTCGCTAGGTGTCAAGGCTTCTTCAACGTTACCAACATCAGGCGAGTTACCAAAAATCTTTGCTTGGCTGTTGGCTGGATCAAGGGTCAACTTTACTACGTTGTTCCGCGATTCATGTGACAGCAACGATGCACGTTCAATAGCCGAGAGCAACCCCTTAGCATCAAATTCAGCACTAGTGGTCGATTCATTAGGGATCAGCCGTGAAGTATCTGGATAGTTGCCTTCCAACAAACGTGAATAAAACATGGTGTCACCAATGGTAAATAGGACTTGGTTTTCGGACAGCCGCATTTCAACGTCAGGATTATCATCGCCAAGCATTCTGGCGAGTTCCGTTAAACTCTTACCAGGAATAATAACGTCATAGGTACCTGAGGCAGCGGATGGCAATTCAATCTTACGTTGACTTAGCCGGTGACTATCAGTAGCAACGGCTAACAGCTGATTATCAACTAACGTAAAGTGGACACCGGTTAAAATTGGTCGGCTTTCTTGATTTGAAACGGCAATAACGGTTTGATTGATCAGTTCGCGGAAAACATCGCCAGTTAGTGTAATCGCATCGCTGGCATCAATTTCTGGCAAATGAGGATAGTTATTAGCATCTAAGCCGTTAATAGTAAATGATGCAGATCCTGAAGTGATCTCTGTTTGGAAGCCTTCAGTAACGTCTAACGTTAAGTTATCTTCGGGTAATCGTTTAACAATGTCGCTGAAAAAACGTGCGGGCAACACAATGGCACCTGGGCTTTGAATGGCCAGCTGATTATCCGGATTATCTGAATGAATCAACGTTTCGATAGAAATATCAGCATCTGAACCAGTCAGTGTTAAACCAGAATCGTCAGCAACTAACTTTAAACCAGTCAAGATTGGAATAGTGGTTTTTGAAGAAATGGCGCGTTGCACATTATTGAGTTCTTTGATGAACGCTGCACGATTAATTGTAAATTTCATGTTTGGGACTCCTTATAATCCATAATATAAATAAAAGAATAGTAATAGTAGGGCAGTGGATACTGTGGATAAGTTTAAGAAACACTCGTAAACTGTAAGTTATGCACATGTGGATAACTTGTGCATAACTTTTTGAGTTTTCCACATCTTTCTTTTTGAAGTCTTATCTATCATAGCCTATTCGAATGAGTAAAAAAAGTAGCCGACTTGAACTTTGGGTCAAATCGATTACTTTTTTTGCTGACTCGGACTACCTTTCAATTTCGGTTTTAAGATTTGTGATTTCTGCTTGTAAATCACTGTCAGTTTTCAAGGCATCAGCAATTTTATCATAGGCGTGAATAACGGTGGTGTGATCTTTACCACCGAATTCGTTGCCAATTTTTGGCAGTGAACTGTCGGTGAGTTCTCGTGATAGGTACATTGCGATTTGACGCGGCATCACGATGGTCTTCATCCGTTTTTTACCCTTTAAGTCCGCTAATGAAACGTGATAATATTTGGCGACTTTTTCTTGAATCAATGGAATCGTGAGTTCACTGGAACGACGGTCAAGCTTCAAGCTCTTAAGAGAACTGGCAACCAGTTCAGTCGTGATTGGCTGATGAACCATCTTAGAGTAGGCATGAACCCGGGCTAAAGCACCCTCAAGTTCACGCACGTTAGAGTCGATTCGGCTAGCGATGTAGCTTAACGTTTCATCGGGAATCGCAATGTTGTCCGCTTCGGCCTTATTGCGTAAAATCGCGATCCGCGTTTCCAGATCAGGTGGCGTAATATCCACTGATAATCCCCAAGCGAACCGAGAAACGAGTCGGTCTTGCAGCTTCGGAATTTCGTTTGGTAACCGATCTGAAGTTAATACGATTTGCTTACCATCATCGTGAAGATCGTTAAAAGTATGGAAGAATTCTTCTTGAGTTCCTTCTTTATCAGCAAAGAACTGAATATCGTCAACTAGTAGTAAGTCAACGCTTCGATACTCTTCACGGAATTGATCCTGTGTCTTCGATTGAATAGCAGTAATGAAGTCGTTTGTAAACGCCTCGCTGGTGACATACTTCACCTTAGTATTCGGATCATCAGCTAACATCTTGTTACCAATAGCGTGCATCAGGTGGGTTTTACCCAAGCCTACACCACCATAGAAGAATAGTGGATTATACATCACGCCCGGCTCCTCAGAGACAACCAATGCAGCAGCATGCGCCATTTGATTCCCCTTACCAATGACAAAGGTATCAAAGGTGTATTTGGGATTCAATTTAGCACTTTGACTAAACGGAGCGGATGCTGTTGCAGGGTGTTCAAGTGTGGATACCTGAGAGCTTTCGTCATCATCGGCCACAATAAAAACTGGCTGAATATCCTCTTGGGCATATTCATAGGCCAGTTCAACTAACGGCTGGGTTAAGTTGCGTTGCCAATAATCACGATGTAGCTCAGATGGTAGCTTGATTGTTAGACGATTGTTTGTTAACTTAACGGGTTCTGCAGATGAGATCCACGTTTTAAATGCAGTAGGGGCGATCTTTTGTTGGAAACCGTCTTTGATTTCACCCCAAAGTGTGTCTAAATCAAGCACTTTTCTTCCTCCCCGTATTAAATTGATAAATTTAGTTTAGCATGCCATAAAAAAGTTTTCCACAGCCTTTTGAACTTGTGGATAATTGTTTCACAGGCAGGAATAAAGTTTTCCACAAGGTTGTGTATAACTCGTTCAAAAGTGTTGTGAAACATTTTTATCCACAGGCAGTTGTGCAAAACAAATGCTGATATATCAGGTGTTTCACAAGTTAGTCCCCAGAATCAACAAGGGTAAATCGTTGAGAAACCACAGCCTGTGGAATAGTGGATAACTCTGTTAAAAGGGGCCAAATTTAAATCTTAAATTAACAGGTTATCCACAGCCCTAAATCATGAAACAAATTTTTTAATTCATTAAAAAGTGCGTTTTTTTTCAATTTACTCTTTGATGTTGGCGTTAGATATGCTATTATATTTTAGAAATGCATTTAGAGATGTAAATAATGGCTTCATGCCTGAGGATCAGGAGGTGTAAGTTTTATGAAGCGCACATATCAACCTAAGAAACGTCATCGCTCACGCGTGCACGGTTTCCGTAAGCGGATGAGTACGAGCAACGGCCGTAAGGTTTTAGCACGTCGTCGTCAAAGAGGTAGAAAAGTATTGTCTGCATAGACCACTGACCAATCAGTGGTCTTTTATTTTTATACTGCGTAAAAATAATGTAGTGCGGACGTTTTGGAGATGCAATATGCGAAAATCTTACCGTGTAAAAAAAGAAGCCGAGTTTCAAGAGGTTTTTGAAGCACGGCAGTCGGTAGCTAATCGTCAGTTTGTAGTTTACCGAATGGATCGAAAAGATCAGCCCCATTTCCGGGTTGGTATTTCAGTAGGTAAAAAAATTGGTAATGCGGTTCATCGGAATTGGGTCAAACGGCGCATCCGGCAATCGCTCACTGAGCTGAAACCTTATTTGAAACAGGATGTTGATTTTCTAGTCATTGCCAGACCATCAACTTCAGAGATGCCAATGCCAGAAATCAAGACGCATTTGATTCACGTTTTGAAACTTGCAAAATTGCTTGATAACGATTATAGCGAGGAAGACTAGTGAAAAAATTAAAGCGATTTATCACTATGTTTGGTATTGTTGGGCTATCCGTTTTTCTAACAGCTTGCGGTAACCAACCAATTACCGAACATAGCACAGGGTTTTGGGATGGTGTTGTCCTATTAAACTTTTCCCGAGCCATTATTTGGTTAGCCCACGTCTTTGGTGGGTATGGTATGGGGATTATCGTCTTTACTATTATTGTGCGGATTGTCATCTTACCATTGATGATTTTCCAAACGCGAAGCATGAAAAAGACCCAAGAAATCCAGCCACAGTTAAAGGCATTGCAGAAAAAGTATTCATCTCGTGACCAGGAAACCATGGCTAAGCTACGTGAAGAGCAACAAAAGCTCTACAGTGAAGCTGGCGTTAATCCGGTTGCTGGATGTTTGCCAATGGTTGTGCAATTACCAATTATCTGGGCACTGTACCAAGCTATTTTTCGGACCGATGTATTACGGTCTGGACACTTCTTATGGTTGCAACTAGGGTCAAGAGATCCATACCTGATTTTGCCAATTCTAGCTGCTATCTTCACCTTTTTAAGTTCATGGCTCATGATGAAAGGACAACCAGAGTCTAATACCATGACAACTATGATGACGGTAACCACACCAGTGATTATCTTCATCACCGCGTTAAGCTTGCCAAGTGCACTTTCACTTTACTGGGTTGTTACCAACGCGTTCCAAGTGGGTCAAACCTTGGTTATTCAAAATCCTTGGAAGATCCGTCGTGAGCGTGAAGAAAAGAACCGAGAAAAACGCGAACACGAGCGACAAGTCAAAAAGGCTATGCGGCGTGCTAAACAAAGTCGTCGTAAGTAATTAATCGGCCTAATTTTAAAAAGCAAATAACGATCTCAGAGTGGTGATTCACTGCTCTGAGATTTTTTTATTTAAAAAACTAAAAGCAAGCGCTTGCGAAATTGTAATATTACCATTTGCAAAAGCTACTAAATGCGTACCGCTCGCATGCTATACTATAAGTTAAGAAGTTCATTGAAGGGAGAGGCAGTCATGACTTTATATACAAGCGAGACCGTTGATGGTGCAATTCAAAACGCACTTCAACAACTTCAGCTCGATAAATCTCAAGTGGAGGTGACCGTATTAACTCAACCGCGAAAAGGTTTTTTTGGTATTGGTGCCCGGAAAGCAAAAGTTGAGGTTAAGCCGGCTGTTAAAGACCAACCTGAGGTAGCTGATCACCAGATTGATGAAACTCCATCAGCTATGGATACGAAAACAACCATCGAGCCAGAAATAACCACGGATAGTGAATCAAAACCAGTTACTGAAACCACTGAAGGGCCAACAGTTGACCGACAGGCTGAATACCGGCAAGTTGCAACTGAACTCAATCAATATTTAAGTGAGATTGTTAGTCAACTGGGCATTGACGCTACTAGTCAGGTTGAGGTTAAGCATCGGCATGTGACGATTAATTTTGAAACTGAACAAGAGGGCCTACTGATCGGTAAGCACGGTCGGACGATCAATGCCTTGCAGAGTTTGGCGCAGGTCTATTTAAATCACAAGCGTTTCTCGAAGTTAGAGGTGACGCTGGATGTGGCTAGTTATCGTGAACGGCGCGAAGAAACCCTGACCCGCTTAGCCGAAAATATGGCTCGGGAAGTAGTGGCAACGGGTAAACCAGTTTATCTGGATCCGATGCCATCTTTTGAGCGCAAACAAATTCACAGTGTCTTAGCGGATAATGAACATGTCATGACCTATTCGGCAGGAACGGAGCCGAAGAGGGCGGTGGTGATTACGTTAAGATAGGTGCGTAAAAAAGCGGTTAGGGAGTGGAGCGTAAGGGCCTAGTAGTGTAAGTCATGGGCTTGGGCTTAGACTACTAGGCCCTTACGTGCAACTCCCTGCTTTTTGGAGCCAGTTTGGGCTAGAGGAAAGGGGAGCTGGATGACTGGAAATTTTGGTGTTTAGTGCTTTTATTTTCTCTAGCCTAATCAGGCTCCAACGAGCAGACAGCTGCATGTAAGGTACTGCCGGCATAGCCACGCCAAAGACCGGCGCACCTATGCCGGCAGTACCTTACACTCCGCTATCTAACCGCTCGTTTCCGCACCTTTTTTCCTTGACACTCCCCGCATTCCAGTCTATTATGATACTTAATCATTCTTATCTTAAATAGATAAAGTAGTCAAAGTGCTTTATCCATGCTGTTAGGGGCATGGAGTGGGCACTTTTTTTGTGCGTGAAAATATGAACAACTAATTAACGGAGGGATAAACATGACGACGACAAGTGAATTTGACACCATTGCGGCCGTTGCAACACCGCCTGGTGAGGGTGGTATTTCAATTATTCGGGTGAGTGGTGATCATGCTTTTGAAGCGGTGATGCCGTTATTTAAAGGTAAAGCGTTGGATAAAGTGAAAAGTCACACAATTAATTATGGTCATATCATTGATCCTGAGACGCAGTCGGAAGTGGATGAAGTGATGGTTTCCGTAATGCGGGCACCAAAGACTTATACGCGTGAAGATGTGCTTGAGATCAACTGTCATGGTGGGTTAGTGGCTACCAATGAAATTTTGCAGCTTGTTATTAGTCAGGGTGCGCGATTAGCTGAACCTGGTGAGTTTACCAAACGTGCCTTCCTTAACGGCCGAATCGACTTGAGTCAAGCTGAAGCGGTCATGGATTTGATTCGTGCTAAAACGGACCGTTCCATGAAGGTGGCTTTGAACCAGCTGGACGGTAATCTATCTCGGCTGATTAAAAATCTGCGTCAGGATATCTTGGAAGTTTTGGCTCAAGTTGAGGTCAACATTGACTATCCAGAATACGATGATGTTGAAACTATGACGACCAAATTACTGCTGGAAAAGGCTAAGGAAGTTAAAGCATCGATTCAGCAGTTACTTAAAACGGCCAAACAGGGTAAAGTCCTGCGTGATGGTTTAGCAACCGCCATCGTTGGTCGGCCCAATGTTGGAAAATCAAGTTTGCTTAACGAACTGCTTCATGAAGATAAAGCTATTGTAACGGATGTTGCCGGGACCACTCGTGACGTGATTGAAGAATACGTTAACGTTGGCGGCGTACCGCTGAAGCTGGTTGATACAGCCGGGATTCATCGTACGGATGATAAAGTGGAAAAAATTGGTGTGGAGCGTTCTAAAAAGGCCATTGCAGCTGCAGACTTAGTGGTGCTGGTATTGAATGCTAGTGAGCCACTAACCGATGAGGACCGACAGCTATTGGCGGACACAGCCGATGAAAAGCGAATCATCATTTTAAATAAAACTGATTTGCCACTCAAACTCGAAATGTCTGAACTTAAACAATTAGCTGGTGATACCAAGATTATTAAGGCTTCTATGACTCAAAACCAAGGAGTCGACCAGTTGGAAGGCGAAATCAGTCACCTGTTCTTCGATGAAGGGATTGAAACGGGCCGCGGTAACGTTATGGTTACTAATGCTCGTCATATTGGTCTGCTGAATCAAGCTAGTTCTGCGTTAGACGATGTGATGAGCGGGATTGCTGCTGGAATGCCAGTGGATCTGGTTCAAATCGATATGACGCGGTGCTGGAATAAACTGGGTGAAATTACCGGTGATAGTTACCAGGACGAATTGTTGGATCAACTCTTCAGTCAGTTTTGTGTTGGTAAGTAAAAGAGAGAACTTATTTAGGAGGAAACAACATGCCTGAGATTCAAGCCTATCAAGGCAAAGACTTTGACGTCATTGTCGTTGGTGCCGGCCATGCCGGAGTAGAAGCAGCACTGGCAGCTGCACGAATGGGAAATAAAACCTTATTGATGACGATCAACTTGGATATGGTGGCCTTTATGCCATGTAATCCATCAGTTGGCGGTCCGGCTAAGGGAATCGTCGTGCGGGAAATTGACGCACTTGGCGGTGAAATGGCCAAGAATATTGATAAAACCTACGTTCAGATGCGGATGCTCAACACGGGTAAGGGACCGGCTGTCCGGGCTTTACGTGCCCAAGCGGATAAGCACGCTTACCACGCTGAGATGAAGCATACTTTGGAAAAAGAACCTAACTTAACCTTGCGGCAAGGAATCGTCGATGATTTGATCGTTGAAGATGGCGTTTGCAAGGGTGTCATCACGAATACGGGTGCGCATTACAGTTCTAAGACAGTGGTGATTGCTGCCGGAACAGCCGCACGGGGCAAAATTATCATCGGTGAGCTCATGTACTCATCTGGTCCTAACAACTCTCAACCAGCGATGAAACTCACTAAGAACCTTGAAAAATACGGTTTAGAGCTGAAGCGGTTTAAGACGGGGACACCGCCACGAGTTGACGGTAATACGATCAACTATGACGAAACGCTAGAACAGCCAGGGGATAAAGAACCTAATCATTTCAGTTACGAAACTCCAGATGAAAATTACCTGGAGCTCAAGAATCAACTGTCATGCTGGTTAACTTATACCAACGAAACTACTCATAAGATTATTCGTGCTAACCTTGACCGCGCGCCAATGTTTACGGGTGTTATTGAAGGTGTGGGTCCACGTTATTGTCCTTCAATTGAAGACAAGATCGTGCGTTTTGCTGACAAGAGTCGCCACCAGCTATTCTTGGAACCAGAAGGCCGCAATACGGATGAATGGTATGTTCAAGGACTGTCCACTTCAATGCCGGAAGAAGTTCAGCAAAAGATTCTCCATTCCATTAAAGGTCTGGAAAACGCTGAACTGATGCGACCAGGTTACGCCATTGAATATGATGTGGTTTCGCCATATCAGCTGCGGCCAACACTGGAGACCAAAATCGTTAAAAACCTGTATACCGCTGGCCAAACTAACGGGACGTCAGGTTACGAAGAAGCTGCTGGACAAGGTATCATGGCTGGTATTAACGCTGGGTTGCGTGCATTGGGTAAAGAACCTTACGTCATGAAGCGTTCAGAAGGTTATATTGGTGTCATGATCGATGATTTAGTCACTAAGGGTACCAACGAACCTTATCGTTTGCTGACGAGCCGTGCCGAATACCGGTTGATCTTACGTCATGATAATGCTGATCTGCGTCTTACACCTAAAGGCCACGAACTGGGTCTCATTTCTGATGACCGGTACAACAACTTTTTAGCTAAGCGTAAAACCATTGAAGATGAAATTGAGCGGTTAAATACTGTCCGGGTCAAGCCTTCTGCAGAAGTGAACGCCTACGTTGAATCACATAACGAAAAGCCACTGAAAGATGGCGTTTTGGCTGCTGAGTTCTTACGCCGGCCACGGGTTACTTATAAAGATCTGCTACGGTTTATTCCAGCTCCTGAAAAGCCGTTGGATCGCCGAGTTATCGAAGAAATCGAGATTCGGATCAAGTACGCTGGTTACATCAAGAAAGCCGAAGAAAATGTGGCTAAGATGAAGAAGATGGAAGCCAAAAAGATTCCGGATGACATCGACTTTGATGCTATCGATGGATTAGCGACAGAGGCTCACCAGAAATTAGATAAAATTCGTCCAGAAACCATTGCACAAGCAACGCGGATCAGTGGGGTCAACCCAGCTGATATTGCGATTTTAAGTGTGTATATTGAACGGGGCAGAATTGCTAAAATTCATTAATAGATAGATTATAAAAAGGCTGAACCTTCGCTATTCTGCGAGGATTCAGTCTTTTTTCTATTTTAAATTCAAATGTTTAAATAAGGCTTTTTGGTATTCTCGGTCTCGTTTACGCTCGACTAAACGATCAGCATACCCGCTACAAATAAACTTTTCTTCATCCGTTTCGGGAATGATTTTGGGCAATGGCGGATCGGCTGGATTAGCCACTGTGACAAAGGTGACAAAGCAGGTGAAACCCACGAAACGCTCACCCGTCAGCAAATGTTCGCCGAGTCCCTTAACGAAGACTTCCAATGAGCGGTGACTAGTACCAGTGACGTAGGATTCAATCAACATGGCATCTTGCATGATAAAGGGCGCGATAAAGTTCATGTGATCCATGGTGGCTGTAACTTGAACTTGGCGGACAGCTTTGGAAGCTGCAATTGAGCTGGTATCATCCACGAGGGATAAAATGCGACCGCCAAACACGGTGTTGTGTTCGTTTAAATCGGAACTAAACACGCGGTGACTTGTAGTGGTTAACGTTTCGTGACAGGTTAACTGATTTGTGCTCATTATTGTGACCTCCAGCAATCGATAATTAAAACTATTCTACCATAAATTCACAAGCAAAATAAAACGGTTACATTTAACGTAATGCGAAGCCGAAACAGATTAATTGTAATTTGTGATGACAACTTTCATAATAAAGCCAAAATTAACCGAAAGAAGCGATGAAAATGACACGTCATTTAACCCTGTCACCAGAAGCAATTGAAAAGATCAAACCCTATTTGAAGGATGATACCCGACTCCTGTTGAGTTATGACGATGGTGTTGGCCCGTATTCTCATCATGGATTAGTGGCCCTGCAGGTTTCCTTTCAGCTGGTACTGATCAATGACAGTCAACCGTTTAAGGATTATGACGAAGAAATTGAAACCAATTTGCAGCCAATGTACATTAAAAGTTATTCTGGGCGGTTTTTGAGTGATCAAATGACTCTAAAACTGCAACCGAAATACCAGACTTTGATTTTAGCGGATGATAGCGAAGAAATCGATCAAAACGTGGAAATTGTGGATGAACGGCAATAGAAATGTGATATAACTCGGTAGAAGAATTTAACACAAACAAGGCGTATGCCGTCGAATTTTGGCAGCATTACGCCTTGTTTGTGTTAAATGGCGAAAATAATGGTGAATAACTAACGATAGAGGGAGTAACTAAACGCCCTTACCACACTTATTTTCCAGCAGCTTTAACCAGCGCATCCGTAAATTTCGCTAGTGTCTCAACGTCTTCTTCCACCGGTTCCAAGTCGATCTTAACGTTCTCGGCACCCTGGGTAGCGTGAGCAGTCTTAAATGCTTCACCATAGACATCAACCGCTTTATTAAAGTCATCGCCGTAGAATACATCTCCAGAGCCAGCAACGCCGTAAATTTTGCCTGTGAGGTCCAGTTCCTTTAGATCATCATAGAAGTCCATGCCTTCTTCAGGGAGGGCGCCTTCATCATAGGTATAAGGGCAAACGACACAGATATCTGCGTCCAGTAGTTCATCAGCGTCCGTTTGTGAAATCTCGGTTTCATCGACTTCAACCCCGTGTTTTTTGAGCTGATCTGAAACAATGTCGGCAATGTCTTCGTTATTGCCAGTGATGCTTGCGTATACGATGTGTGCGTTCATAAATAGGTTACCTCTTATTATTCGTTATAGTATTTTCTAGTAACAGTTGCTTGTGTTATTTGAGTAATGCGGAGACCTGATCGATATTGGTATCCGTGTAAGATGATATGGAGATGATCGGGTCAGCACCTGCATCGTTTAAACGGTCCTTAACGATGGCCACATCTTTATCAGTTGCCACATCGGTTTTGGTTACGATGCCAATGGTGGGGCTGCTGAACATGGAACTAAAGCCAGTAGGCAGGATTACCCGTGAATCAGTGGCACTCTGCATTAACACAATAATATCAGCTCCAATGGCTGAAGTCATCAAGTTTGAGTACATAAAACGGTGCTCCACGTACTCGCCTGGAGTATCGATGATATCGTTGTAATACTCAATGGTCTGCGTTTTGTTGTACTTAATTTCCATTTCGTTTAGCCGCTGAATCAGTGTGGTCTTGCCACAGCCGATTGGGCCGATGAACATTGCCCTTTTCATGTTAAAAGGCCTCCATAGTTAATGAGTTATTTGAGATGATAGGCGTTTAAAACGCGTTATTTTTGATGAGGATGTAGATACCTAATGCAATGAAAATGAGTGGAATGACCCATTTTCGGTATTCCTCGATTTTTTCTTTTAACACTGGTAAATTGGCCAGCTTATAGCCGATAAAGCACCAAATCAGCGTCATCATGGCATAGACACCAATGGTTAGTACCGTTTCGGTTTGGTTATACTGAGAAAATAATGGGACGTAAATGCCAATATTATCGGCACCATTTGAAATCGTCAGCAAGCAGATACTGAGAATCTTAATCATGCCAGATCGGTTGTACTTGATTGATCGAGGTAAACTGCTATTGTCGGTTTTACTACGAAAATAATAGTCGAACCAATATTTAATTCCCAAGAAAATCGGCAAGAAGCCCATCCATTTCAGCAACCCGCTAATTAAGAAACTGAGGCCATAATCAATCAGCAAGCTGAAGACAACTAAGCTGCCGATACCCAATAATTGTCCCAAAACAATTTGATATTTTTGATACTTTTTTTCTTGAGTAAAGAGGAGTGTTAGAACCACAATGTCGTCTAAGTCTGAGCTAATAAATGACACTATCCCCGTAATAATCAGTGCTAACATTATAGGACCTCTGTATCCGCTTTCATTAATTGTTTATCCTTTCATTCTAAGTGATGTAATGCACATATTCAAGCGCTTATCTTGTTTAGTTGGTCATCAGCAAAATTTGAAAGATTGTGGTACAGCGAGGATGGTAATGGTAAATACCTGACGGATGGGACTAATCTTTCAGAAAACAAGGTGTGTAAGCAGACACTCAATCGGGTACGGTACTTATGATTATTTTGTCGTTTCCTTTAATTAATATTTTGCAGACGTGCCTGAAATAATATGTCATAATAATGGCAGAATAAGAAAAAACGGAGGGCGCAGTATGACAGACTTTTATTTCATTCGTCATGGTCAAACGTCGGCGAATGTTCAAGGGTTAAAACAGGGGACGATGGACACAGAAATTACCCACTTAAACGAAGTGGGGCTGACTCAGGCAGCTCATTTGCGTGATCATTTCGATATTAGCTTCGCTGATCAGTTGGTAGCTAGCCCGCTGAACCGGACAAAGCAAACGGCTGTTATTTTGAATGAAAACGCGCAATTACCAATCAGCTATGACGATCGGTTATTAGAAATTTCTTACGGTGACTGGGATGGTCAAAAAAACCGGGACTTAGAGAAACAATATCCGGATGTGTTCGACCACAGCCTTCACGATGTGTTGCCAACGTACGCTAGTCATGCGCATGGCGAATCCTTTAAAACGATCACTGATCGTGCCAAGTCGTTTATGACGGAATTTGCAGGCAAGTATCCTGACCAAGCCATTATCGTGGTCACTCATGGCTTTACGATTAAAGCAGCAGCTATGGCGGTCTTGCAGCCAGCCAATCTGATGGCTTTACCGGAGCCTGGCAATACTAGTGTGACCAAGATAACCGTTGATACTGCTAGCAATCAATCATACGTTTGGTCCTATAATCAACAATATTAAGGGGTATGCGACAAGGAGCTATTCGAAAAGTATTGAGTGGTGTTAGGCGTGGTGATGGCGAATGATGAATAAGACTATTTTGAAAAAATAATCTTATTATATCCAACTTGCTCAGATACGAGCTTTTTGGCTCATGGCGTCATATAATGTAAGTGCTTACAATTAATGTGTTAGACGCAGATTGTCAATCTATAGATATTTTTGAGGTGGTTTTCTTGAAAAAAATAGGTGTATTTGTTGGTAGTTTACGCAAGGGGTCATATTCAAAAAAGATTGCTAAGGTTTTAGTATCGTTACTACCAAGCAATATTGAAGCAGAATTTTTAGACACGGGTGTGCTGCCATTATTTAACGATGATCTTGATCCAAATGGCGTGCCAGAATGGAATCGTTTCAGGAATCAATTGGACACGCTGGATGGGTTATTAATCGTCACACCAGAGTACAATCGGTCGATTCCAGGAGCCTTAAAGAATGCCATGGATATTGGCTCACGACCAACGAACCACTTTGGCGGTCGCGTTGCTTTAGTGGTTTCTGATTCCATTGGTAACGCTGGTGGATACGGTGCAAACCATCATCTGCGGCAGACTTTTACTACGTTGAACATTATTCCAGTTCAGCGGCCGGAGGTGTACCTTGCACACACGGATACCATGTTTGATGAGCATGACATGATTAAAAGCGAAGGGACAATTGGGTTCTTGCAGTCCGCTATCGATGCATTTGTTAAGTTGCTTTACGTGACGTCACTGTCATCGAGCGTTGGCGAATTTCTAGACGATAGCACTGATCCACTGTCACTGACGCTTGGTAAGGGGCATTATTACCATAAAAATGATGCTGGTGAGATTGTGGCTGAAATTAAATTTAACTTTGACACGCCGGGCGCAGTGACCGTCACGAGTACCACTGTTCAGCCCGAACTACGCGGAAAAGGGATCGCAAAGCAACTGGTTCTCAAAGTCATTGCCATGGCAAAGGCCTATCAGCTTAAAATCATTCCTAAATGTAGTTACGTAGAATCGTTTTTCAAAACGTATAAAAATTATGCGGACATGGTTCAGTAATTAAATAAACGTTAGGACAGTCTAATATTGGATTAAATAGAAAACCTATCACAACGGCAATTCAAATCGAATTAGTGTTGTGGTGGGTTTTTTTGGTGCAAAAAAAGACAGAATTTTCTATAAAAACGGCAATCGTGAAATTATTATCATGTTGGTTGACAATGGCACTTTTAGAAAAGTGCTGGTTGAAACGTTTGGCAAAAACGGTTTAATGACTGTTAAATCAGTGGTTTCAATTCTTTTGGTACAGAATTTTAAGAGTAGACAAGCAACCTTGAAAATTGGTCAATATTGTTTTATTTCACCTTTTAACAAAATATTCGCCTTAAATCATGATGATTTTGTCGATAGAAACGCAAAATAATACCATCTCTAATCACGAAGGCTAGGTTGAGATTGATGTGGTGGGTGAAAGCGCTTTATTGAATTGCGTTAAAAATGTCACACATTGCTAGTGCAACTGGGTTAAGGTCAAGCGTACAAAATAATTGGGATTGCCGATGGTATATTGAGTGTGTTCGAAGGGCTCGTATCAATACTGTCTTTTTTATTAGATTGTGAATTACTAAACAGCATTTCAAACTGAGCCAAACTACTGGTAACGACATCGTTAGTCACAGCGTTAATCCTTATTATGACTACCTAATGTTGCCGACCACCACGGAGGTTTTACAATTGGAATCGAAAATGACTCATTATCCATTAAAGCCAGATTTATTGAAATTCGGCAGTTACGTTATTTTTCTATTTGTGATCGGGTGGGGACTCGTCTTTGTGTATCTTAGCCGCTATCCATCCTTATTAGCGATGGCGTTTCTATCGTTTACCTTTGGTTTACAGCATGCCTTTGATGTGGATCACATTACCGCTATTGATAATATGACGCGTAAACTGATTAACGACGGTAAAAACACTCATGGCGTCGGGTTCTATTTTTCGTTTGGACACTCATTAGTGGTCGTGATTATGGCTTTGCTGACGATCTTTTTCGTTGAGTGGTCTAAGAAACAGCTGCCGAAGTTTCAGAATGTTGGTGGGGTGTTAGGAACACTTTTTGCCGGGTTTATGCTGTTGCTGCTGGGAACGATTAATTTAATTATCTTGTTTGGCATCTGGAAATCATTTAAAGCAATCAGTAGCGGGGACTTCTCCACGGCACAAGCGTCCACCGATACGCGAATCTTCAGAACCTTTAAGAAGATGCTCAACATTATTAAGCACAACTGGCAAGTGGTCTGCGTTGGCTTTTTATTTGGCCTTGGTTTTGATACTGCCACCCAAATCGCCGTTCTTGCTACATCAGCCGTTGCAACTAGTAAGGGGATTCCGTGGTTCGCGGTGTTCTCATTTCCAATCCTATTTACTTCCGGTATGTGCTTTATGGATACGTGCGATGGTCTATTTATGAGTACCGCGTACAGTTGGGTATTCTCCTCACCATTCCGAAAGGTCTATTACAACCTCGCACTGACGGGATTATCAGTTACCGCAGCGTTTTTCGTTGGTATTGTGGACGTGCTGCAGGCAATCGGTGGGTACTTAAAGTGGCATAATCCCATCATTAAATTTGCACAGTCACTGAATTTTAATATCCTCGGAATTCTCCTAGTGATTTTGTTTATAATTACCTGGTCAGCTGCCTTGATTATCTGGAAAGTGTTTAACTTGAAAGCAAAGGATGCCGCCGTTGTGAAGGCTGAGCAACATCAAGAGGCCATCTTTGAACGGATGAATGAGGCCAATACTGAAAGTACGGTGCACGTGAACCAGTCAGTTGTGCAATCTGGAAATGAACACAGTTTGGGATAATCTTTTTAATTTAAGGTGAAAGTGTTAATTATTCACAGAAAAAACGACTTATCGAGAGATCTAATTAGATTTCTTAATAAGTCGCTTTTTAGCAAACATGGTTTACCGAAAGACGGGTTTGCTATTCCGGTATAAAATATCCTCGTTCTTGCCAAGCATGTTTGCGTAACGGGCAGCAGCGAAGAAGTAATCAGATAGTCGGTTAATGAAAACCAGCACGTCTTTATTAATATCGTCTTCACCTTGGAGCGTCACAATGTTGCGTTCAGCGCGACGTGTGATGGTTCGGGCGACGTGCAATGCTGAAGCTGGCTGGTTGCCTCCTGGCAGAATAAACTTCTGAACGGGTGGTACAGCTTCGGTATAAGTGTCGATTTTACCTTCAAGCCATTTCACGGCATCTGCGTTAAAGATGAAGTCTCGTTTAGGGTCGTCGTTTAGAGTGGCCAAATCAGTACCGGCATCAAACAGCTGTTGTTGGATCTCTTCCAACTCATCTTTTAAAACGGCTGTTTCTGGCGTGAGGATCGAAATTGTGTAGCCGACCCAAGAATTTAACTCATCGACGGTACCGTAGGATTCAACCCGCGCATCGTCTTTATCGACGATCTTTTTGCCGATGATCCGGGTCTGTCCCTTGTCGCCTTTTTTCGTGTAAATTTTCATGTTAAACCTCCTGAAATATTCAGATGAATTTACGTTCCTCCATCATTATACATAATATAACTCTAAAAGAATTGCTTGGTTGTTAATCTTAATAAAGGCTGATATGACGGCGTATAAAGTAATAGTAAGCTGAAAAATAAGGGCTGATAGCAAAATAATGATAGTCAATTTAAAATAACGCCAAAATAGTATGGTTTCGACGAGAATCTCTTATAAATGAGAGCTCAAAAAACGACTATCAAAAACAAAGCATAGTGTAGATTACAATGATGACGCCATTTTGGTTTTAAGAGCACACAAAAATATCATGCAATATTTTGCTATTAGCAAATAAATTAATACTATTTTGAAGAGATAGTCAAATCACCGCAAATAAATTGTTAGGTGAATCACAAGTCGTTGAAATGGGGGAGGGAAGCTTTTATATTTTTAGTGAGAACCGAATGTCACGTTATGTAAGCGCCAACATTATTATTTCGATATCTACGAAAGAGAGGTTATATAGTCATATGGGTGATTTAGCCAGATTAAAAAGAATCGTTTTAGCAGCCATGCTACTGGCCCTTTGTGTGGTTGGGGCAAATATTAAGATCATGGGGTCGATTGCGTTTGATTCTATGCCAGCATTTCTCGGTGCTATTCTATTAGGACCGTGGTTTGGGGCGTTTTTAGGTGTCTTTGGTCACTTGACCTCAGCTGCCATGGCTGGTTTTCCGTTAACTTTACCCATTCACCTTATCATTGGATGCATGATGGGAGTCTGCATGTTTGTTTTCGGATGGATCCGTCAACGGTTCGGTAAAGACAAGCTTAGTATTGTTTTGCTTTCCGATATCGTGGGATACATCATTAATACGCCGCTGGAAGTCCCGTTGCTGTACCCGTTATTACATGGCGCCATCTTCGCACTGTTCGTTCCATTGACGGCGGCAACCATTTTTAACATCGTCATCGCAGAAATTATCTATGCCTTTTTACCAAAGAATATGAAGCATGCCAGCTTCTTAAGGAGTAATTAGCATGAAAGTCACACACGGCGGTAACCGCGAATTAATTGCAAAACAGATTGGTGTTTCAGCAGACAAGCTGGTGGACTTTAGTGCCAATATTAATCCACTAGGGTTGTCACCTCAGCTTAAGCAGGTGATTACGGATGCGGTGGATGATGTTATCTACTATCCAAACCCGCAGTACCCAGAATTGCGTCAGGCGATTGGCAGCCACTTTAATTTAGCGGCTGAAGACGTTTTTGTTGGGAACGGTGCAGTTCAAATGATCTTTGATACTGCCACGGCTTTACATTCGAGACATGCATTGGTGCTGGCCCCCACGTTTGGTGAGTATGAACGCTCACTGACACGTGCGGGTACTACGGTTTCACACTTTGAACTGACACCGGCAAACGATTTTCAGGTACCGGTCCATCAGTTACTGAAACACTTAGAGACGCACCCAGATATCGATTTGATCTGTTTGTGTAATCCCAATAATCCAAGTGGTCAAGTGGTCAAACCAGCTGATGTACAACAGTTAGCCGACTATTGCATGGGACACGACGTTTGGTTGATTCTCGATGAGGCCTTTATGGATCTAATCGACCATGATGCTCTCAGTTACGTTTCGTTGATGAAACCAACGGATCCCGTGATTATTCTGCGATCAGCGACTAAGTTTTTTGCGATTCCAGGCTTGCGGCTTGGGTTTGCATTGACGCGAAATGAACGGCTAAAAGCACAATTAACTGCGACACAGGAACCGTGGTCGGTGAACACCATGGCCGCTCGATTCGGTGAACATATGTATGAAGATACGGACTATATTAAACGTACTTACGATTGGCTAAGAGCCGAAAAGCCATACCTGTATCAGGCATTACAGACTGTGAATTACCTGACCGTTTTTCCATCGGTTACAAACTACTATTTATTAAAGAGTGACGTTCCAAAATTACGCGAACGACTTTGGCAACGAGGGATTATGATTCGCGACTGTTCCGATTACGTGGCCTTAAGTCCGGAGTATTACCGGGTAGCGGTACGTGGTCATGCTGAAAACGAACAGTTGATTGCTGCCTTACAGTCGTTGACACAATAAAAGCAAAGGGGGTTGGTTAGATGAAAAAGTTAATGATTGCCGGAGCAACGAGTGGTTCAGGCAAAACCAGTGTGACGCTGGGTATTTTATCAGCCTTGAGCGACACGTTACGAATTCAGCCTTATAAAATTGGGCCGGATTACGTTGACACTAAATTTCACTCGCGAATCACGGGCCGCCAATCACGCAATATTGACAGTTTTTTGGTGCCAGATGTGCACTCGCTAAAGTACCTCTTTGAACGTGATACCAGCGATGTTGATTTGGGACTCGTCGAAGGCGTCATGGGACTCTACGACGGATTGGGGACGGATAAGGATGCTCATTCCTCAGCTAGTATTGCCAAGATGCTAAACATTCCCGTTGTACTGGTGGTCAATGGCCGGTCAGCATCAACGTCCATTGCAGCTATCGTAAAGGGCTTTGTCGAATTTGATCCGGCTGTCTCAATCGTTGGTATCGTGGTCAATAACGTGATGAGTCAAAATCACTTTGAACTCATCAAGGGTGCTATTACGCGTTACGTAAAGAACGTCCCGGTGCTTGGTTATCTGCCATTTAAAAAGTCGTTATCACTGCCGTCACGGCAACTGGGATTGGTGCCCGACAACGAATTGCCAGCGGTGGATTCAAAAATCAGTGAGTTAGGTCAACTTGCGAAAGCCCATATTGATTTGAACCAGTTGCTGACATTAGCCGGAACTAGCGTAGACGCGCATCTGCCATCTCCAATCGTGACCCAGCAAGTTGACCTGACGCTAGGTATTGCGCAAGACGATGCGTTTAATTTTTACTATCAAGATAATTTGGAAGCGCTTAGAGAAGCAGGCGTGACGCTCAAACCGTTTAGCCCGATTGCAGACAAAGCTCTACCAGATGGCATCGACGCGCTATATCTGGGTGGCGGTTATCCCGAAGAATCCGCGGCGGAATTGGCAGCGAATACCCCAATGAAGCAGGCTATCCGCGCCTTTTCACAAGCGAACCACCCCATCTACGCAGAATGCGGCGGCTTAATGTATTTGGGTAACCGGTTGACCACCGACAGTGGCACCTTTGACATGCTGGGACTACTGGATGGTGAAAGTGAAATGACGCCACGGTTGAAGCGGTTTGGTTACTGTGAGGCGTCACCGGCTGTCGATACAGTCATTGGTGCGGCTGGTACTAAACTTGTTGGTCACGAATTTCACCATTCAGTGTTTACCGCCAATGCCGGGCTCGAGCCGGTGCTTCGCATGAGAAAGGTCCGGGATGGCGTCGTTGCGGATGAGTGGACGGGCGGTTATCAGGTTCGACAAACATTTGCCAGTTACCTGCACGTTCATTTTTACCAGAGCAAGGCCGTTTTCAACGGATTACTGAACCGGTTGGGGGCGCGTGTTCATGCGAGTCATTAGTATGATTGCCATTGGCTTTATTCTCGATCTGATTTTAGGTGACCCGCCGACTTGGCCGCACCCGGTAAAACTGATTGGCCACGCGATTGCGGACTTGACCAAGTGGTGGAACAAGCCGATGTTTTCACCGATGACGAGAAGGTCGCTTGGCGGTTTGATGTGGGTGATTATCGTTGGCGGCACATGGAGCATCATCTTTGGGCTCATGTGGCTGACGCGGTCGGTACCCTGGTTGCAGTTTATCCTTGGGACCTACCTGTGTTACACGTGTCTCTCCATCAAAGGGTTATCAATTGAGAGCCGCAAAATCATGCGCAGTCTAAAACAGGGTGATTTAAAAAAGGCCCGCTATCAGGTGGGTATGATCGTTGGTCGAGATACGGACCAGCTTTCCGCTGAGGATGTTTGTAAAGCGACCATCGAAACGGATGCTGAAAATACCAGCGACGGGGTGATTGCCCCGTTGATCTACCTGGCGATTGGCGGTCCGGCGTTGGGATTAGCCTACAAGGCGGTCAACACACTTGATTCGATGGTGGGCTATAAGAACGAACAATATGGTGACATTGGTTTTGTTTCTGCCAAGTTAGATGATTTGTTTAATTACATTCCCGCTCGTATCACATGGTGTCTGCTGATGCTTGCCACGGTACTGTTGCGTTTTGATGTACATAACGCATTTGTGGTCGGCCGACGTGACCGGGAACATCATCGCAGTCCGAACAGTGGTTTTTCCGAATCCGTGGTGGCTGGCGCGCTGAACCTACGTTTAGGTGGCCCGCATTACTACTTTGGCGAAATCGTAGACAAACCGTTTATTGGTAATCCAGATGCTGTGACGGCTGACTTTAGTGCCATTCGAAACACGCTCAAACTTGTTTATCTGGTGGCGGTCATCGGCCTGCTCCTGGTCTGTGCCTGTCGCTTCGCATTTTTAATCATTGGAGGATTTATTGCATGAGTGATTACATTACGATTCCAAATCAAATTACGGATAAAAGCTTTGAAATGATTCAAGACGAAATTGACAAAATTGATCCTAATTACACGTTCAATTCAGCGATTGAGGAAGCTACGATCAAACGGGCAATTCATACCACCGCGGATTTTGACTACCTCAAGAACTTGAAGTTTACCCATGACGCCATCGCCAAAATTGCGCACGTGATGCAAAATGGCGGGACGCTCTTTACTGACACCACCATGGCACTCGCTGGGATGAACAAACGTAAATTGGATGCGATTGGCTGTCATTACCACTGTTACATCAGTGAACCAGAGGTGTTCGCTCGAGCAAAGGAACGCGGCATTACCCGTTCCATGGCGGCTATAGAGGTGGCAGCTGAAGTGCCAACGGAAAAAGTTTTCGTCGTTGGTAACGCGCCAACTGCGCTGTACAAGATTTTAGAGATGACTAAGGCTGGTAAGTTGAAACCAGATGCCGTTATCGGTGTGCCCGTTGGATTCGTGGAAGCCGCGGAAAGTAAACAGGCCCTCTACGAAAGTGATATTCCAGCCATCGTTGCCCTAGGCAGAAAAGGCGGCAGTAATTTAGCCGCTGCTATGGTCAACGCGGTGTTATACAACTTGGAACTTGTGAAGTAGGTGACGTCTATGTCAGAACCAGAAGATAACTATGTTTACTATAATGGCCGTAAATTACGGAAAGGCTACACTACAGGTACCACGGCAACCGCAGCGTCAGTGGCCGCTGCAAAGGCGATCCTTGACCAAAAAGCGCCAGCCGTTGTGAAAGTCAACGCTGCTAACGGGACGCCGGTTCAGTTTGACGTTCAAGATTGCACGTTTGACCGCAACCACGCCAGCGTTGCCATCAAAAAAGATGGCGGTGATGATCAGGATGCAACTGATGGCATGTTGATCTATTCGACGGTTACGTTACGATCCGATCACACCATCACACTTGATGGTGGTGAAGGCATAGGCCGCGTGACGCAGGATGGTCTCGCTAATAAACCGGGAATGCCAGCGATTAACCCAACGCCTTATAAGCTGATTCAAGAAGGTGTTCGCGATGTGCTTGGTCCTGACCGGGGTGCTGACATCATTATCTCAGCACCGGAGGGTGAAAGGGTCGCCAAATTGACCTATAACCCTAAGCTAGGAATCGTTGGTGGTATTTCCATTCTTGGCACCAGTGGTATTGTGACACCGATGTCTGAGGAATCTTGGAAGCACTCCATTTCCATTGAAATGAATATTCATCGCAAACGGGGTGACACCGAGATAATCCTGACGCCTGGTAACTACGGTGAAGATTTCTTAAAGGACGACATGCATATTCCGGTCACAAAGCAAGTTCAGATGAGTAACTTTGTCGGTTATGTACTTAAAGAAGTTCAGCGGTTAGGTTTTACCAAGGTGCTCATGGTGGGGGACCTCGGTAAGATGATCAAGGTCGCCGGGGGTATCTTTTCGACCCACAGCAAGGATGCTGACGCTAGGGCAGAAATCATGGTTGCCAACCTTGCTTTAATGGGAGCACCGCTGGATCTAATGAAAAACGTCTACGGCTGCTTAACCACGATCTCAATGATCAAATTGATCAATGAGGCTGGTTATCAGGATGTGTACCAGACAATCGTCGATAAGATCAAGGGTCGCGCGGAGAAATTGCTGGCGCATAAAAAGCCTCAGGTTGAAATTGACGCGGTCATCTTCTCACGGGACACCGGTTTTCTAGCTGCTACTAAGCCACTGAAAGAAATTGAGGCGGATTGGCAATGATTACTGTGTTAGGTATTGGCCCAGGTAGCCCAGATCTGATGCTACGCGGAACCGAGAAGCTGTTAGCTCAGGCAGATTTAGTGATTGGATCGAAACGCCAATTAGCGGGTTTTGATCTTCCAAGTGAGAAGCAACTGGTATTGCCCAAACTGGCGATCCTCAAAAAATTATTGGTAGAACAATACGACCAAAACGTAGTGCTACTAGCGTCAGGTGATCCGTTGCTATACGGTATCGGCAGTTGGACACTACGAGAATTTGGCAGTGACCACGTGACGGTCGTTCCGGGTATCAGTTCCATTCAGTACATGTTTAACCAGGTGGGACTTCCGATGAACGACGCGTACTTTACTAGCAGCCACGGTCGAATTCCCGACTTTGACTTCTTGTTAGCACACCAAACGGTTGGTATGGTCACCGATGCAAAAATCGGTCCCTACCAAATTGCACAAGAGGTGTTGAGTCGGCATCAACAGCGCACCATCTATATTGGCGAGCAACTGAGCTATCCAGAAGAACGGATCAGCCAGTTACAGCCTGAACAAGTTGAAAATAAAAAATACAACATGAACGTGGTGATTATAACAAATGCGTGATGAAGACTTTTTACGGACAAAGGTTCCGATGACCAAATCAGAAGTACGCAGTATTAGTCTGGATAAGCTTCAGTTGCAGGGTAAAACCAGTTTCTTAGACATTGGTTCGGGTACTGGCAGCGTCAGTTTACAAGCAGCGTTGGAATTTCCAGCACTGCAGGTAACCGCCATTGAGAAGAACGACGATGCCATTGCCATCATGCAAGAAAATATGGTGCACTTTAAGACCAAGAATATTCAGCTGCTTCAAGGAGAAGCACCAGCCGATATTCCAGATCAGCAATACGATGCCATTTTTGTTGGTGGTAGCGGCTCTAATTTGACCGCCATTATTGACTTTGCAGTGGCTCATTTGGCAGATGGCGGTGCGTTAGTACTGAACTTTATTTTGCAAGAGAATGCGTTTGAAGCGTTTAAACATCTTCAGTCAGTGGACGTAACTGAACTGGAAATGGTTGAAACGCGAATTGCGAAATGGCACGCCCTCGGCCAAGGCCATTTCTTTAAACCCCAAAATCCGACACTCATCGTGAGTGCCATCAGAAAGGTAAGATAAATTATGACAATTGTAAGTTTTGTAGGTGCAGGCCCTGGTGACAAGGATTTAATTACATTAAAAGGCTATCGACGTTTAGCCGAAGCTGACGTGGTGATCTATGCCGGTTCCCTCGTTAATCCTGAATTACTCGATTACTGCAAGGATGGTGCTGAAAAAGATGACAGCGCTAGCATGACACTTGAAGACATCATCTCTAAAATGCAGGAAGCCGTTGCTGCTGATAAAAAAGTGGTACGGCTGCAGACGGGTGACTTCTCAATCTATGGTTCAATTCGCGAACAGATCGAAGAGTTGAAGAAGTTAGATATTGAGTACGAATGCATTCCAGGTGTCAGCTCCTTCCTTGGTGCTGCCTCGTCTATGGGCGTAGAATACACGGTTCCAGAAGTGTCACAGAGTGTCATTATCACTCGAATGGCAGGTCGGACACCAGTACCAGACAGCGAATCATTACAAAAACTTGCCAGCCACCACACTTCAATGGTGATCTTCTTATCCGTTCAAGGCGTCAACAAGGTTGTCCGTGAACTGTTAGCAGGCGGTTACAAGGAAACTACACCAGCTGCCGTGATTTACAAAGCCACTTGGCCGGATGAAAAGATGGTGAAGGGAACCTTGGCCGACATTGCCAAGAAAGTTAGAGAAGCAGGTATTCGCCGGACAGCCTTGATCATGGTTGGAGATTTCTTAGGTGATGAGTACAGCTACTCCAAGCTCTACGATGCCACTTTCACCCATACTTATCGTAAGGGCATCAAAAATGCCAAAAAGTGAGCGTCCGCAACTTGGCGTGATTGCGCTGACAAAGCAGGGAAGCCGATTGGCACGACGCATCGCCGACCTCATGCAAGGGACGGTGTATCTGCCAGAGCGGTTTGCTGTGGCTAATGAGCAGACGTTTGGCAAGGGTCAGTTTACCAAGACGTGTCAGCGATTATTTCACGAAATGGATGGTGTGATCTGCGTTATGGCCACCGGCATCGTGGTTCGTACGATTGCGCCACTGATTGAGGATAAAACGGTGGATCCCGCGGTGCTCGTAGTTGACGAACGTGCTAACCATGTGATCAGTTTATTATCCGGTCACGTTGGCGGTGCGAATGCGTGGACGACGCAGTTAGCCGAATTACTGGAATCAGATCCGGTGATTACCACTGCGACAGATACGGAACATGTTCAAGCATTGGACACATTAGCGCAACGTGTCGACGGCTGGTACCCGGATTTCAAAATGAATACCAAGAAATACAACAGCCTATTAGCTGCCGGTGAACCAGTTGAGATTTGGATCGACCCTGATTTTATATCAGTTTTTCCAGATTTAAGCGGCTTTCGTCAATTGGAAACGCTGACGGATGCGACGCCCGATGTACCACTAGTTGTTGTTTCCGATAAGGTCAATTTCGATAAAAGTGCCAACAGCGTTCAAGTGGTACCGAGGGTCAACGCTTTGGGTATCGGCTGCCGCAAGGATGTGACCTACGCCATGATGCAAACTGTATTTACCCAGTTTTGTATTGAGCATCAACTAGCTTGGCAATCAATTTACGCACTTGGATCCATTGATAAAAAACAGCACGAAGGTGCCATCCACTACCTTGCCGATACGTTAAACGTGCCGGTGACGTTTTACACAGCTGAAGCATTGCAGCCAGCGAGCCAGCATTACCCGCAATCGGCGTTTGTTGAAAAAACGGTGGGTGTCGGCAACGTTGCCAGTGCTTCCGCTGAAACGCTGACCGGGCAACCTGCCGTGACTGATCGCTTTGCACTGGATGAAATCACCATGACCATGAGTCGGAAACTGCTGAATAGTGATGAAACTAGATAAAACTCAAAAGGAGTAAAACATATGTTATATATCGTAGGGCTTGGCCCCGGTTCAAGAGAATTAATGACGCAAGAAGCATTAGACGTCATTGAAAAAACAGATACCATCGTCGGTTATGTGACGTACGTTCGCTTGGTACAAGATATGCTGAAGGGCAAAGAACTTGTGGTCACTGGGATGCACGGTGAAATTGAGCGTTGTAAAAAGGCCATTGAGATTGCCCAGACTGGTAAGGACGTTGCCATTATCTCCAGTGGGGATGCCGGCATTTACGGTATGGCCGGACTAGTGCTGGAACTGGCATCTAAGGCCGATCAGCACATTGACGTGAAAGTTGTACCAGGTGTGACTGCCAGTATCGGTGCGGCCGCAGCATTAGGTGCACCGCTCATGAACGATTTTTGTCACATTAGTCTAAGCGATTTGATGACCCCTTGGGATGTCATTAAGGAACGGGTTGATGCTGCTGCCAAAGCTGATTTTGTGATTTGCTTGTACAACCCACGTAGTAAGGGCCGTCCAAATAATTTGCGTGAAGCCTTAGATATTATTTTGAAATACAAGTCAGAAGACACTGTCGTTGGTATTGGCAAGGATGTTGCCCGCAAGAAGGAAATCGAAAAAGTGACCACCATTAAAGATTTAGATGTAGAGGAGATCAACATGACTACCATCGTTATCGTGGGAAACAAGAATACCTACGTGGCAGATGGTCGCATGGTGACACCGCGAGGGTACACGCTTTGATCTTGCTATTAGGCGGTACCAGTGAAAGCTTGGATGTCGCCGATTATCTGACGAAGATCAATGCACCGTTTATTTTGTCGGTCACTACGGATTACGGTGCAGAACTTGCACGACCACATGCCGCGCACGTCAGTCAGCAGATATTGACGCCAGCAACTTTTCACGCGTTCTTTTCTGACCATAATATCACGTTGATTATCGATGCCACGCACCCATTTGCGAAGGTGATCTCAGGCACCGTGATGGTGGCAGCAAAAACGGATCAGATTAGGTATATTCGCTTGGAACGAGCAAACGGTTTAGAAGAAGGACCCAACTTGAAGTTGTTTGATGATCTGGATGGCGTGGTCGATTATCTAAGACCAACTACTGGGACGGTTTACCTCTCTACTGGCAGTAAAACGGCTGGTGATTATGCCCAAAAGCTTGGCGTTAATCGCCTACATGTCCGCGTTTTACCAACCGTTAAAGCAATTGGCTTGCTGGATGATGCTGGTTTTGAAGCCGACCAAATCGATGCTGTTCGCGGACCGTTTAGTGAACAGCTCAACATTGAACTGTTTGATCGCTGTCACGCAATTGCGGTGGTGACAAAAGAATCTGGGCGTCGTGGCGGCGTTCAGGAAAAAATAACGGCCTGTGAAAAACTGGGAATTCCGTGTTTGGTCATTAAACGGCCAACGCTGGAATATCCGGAGCGGGCCATAAGTTTAGCCGAATTAAGGGCACTATTGGAGGGAACGCAATGAACGGTTTAGTTTCACTTATTGGCGCCGGACCAGGCAACCCGGAACTGCTCACACTGTTGGGCAAGCGCCGCCTTGAAGAAGCCGACGTCATCGTGTATGACCGGTTGGTAAACCCTGCGTTACTGTCACCGTTTGTGGCAGAGAAAATTGATGTGGGTAAAATGCCACTTCACCATAAAATCAGCCAGTATCAGATCAACGATATGCTAGTGGACCTGTCCAAACAGGGAAAGCGAGTTGTCCGCTTAAAGGCGGGCGACCCATACGTGTTTGGCCGTGGCGGTGAAGAAGGTCAGTACCTGAGTCAACATCAAATTCCTTTCGAAGTCGTCCCTGGATTGACTAGTGCCATTGCAGGGTTAGCGGCTGCAGGGATTCCCATTACTCACCGTGATTTTGCCTCCAGTTTTCACGTCATTACCGGACACCGCAAAGCCAACGGAGAAGAATTGGATTGGGAAAACATTGCACATCAGGAAGGGACGATTGTTTTCTTGATGGGCATGGCACAGCTGCCTAACATTGCTAAACAGTTAGTGGCGCATGGAATGGCCAGCGATACACCGGTTGCGGTGGTTCAATGGGCAACCCACTGGAAGCAACGGTCAATCTCGTCTGACTTAGCCAACGTGGTTCAAACAGTTGAGAAGATGCACATCTCATCACCGGCACTGATCGTGGTTGGTGGCGTTGTTAAGTTGATGGGTGATCTGCAGCCGCATCGGCCGTTACAGGGGTTGCACTTCTTGATTCCGTTCAAACAGGATTCAAAATTATTTAACGCCCTCCAAGATGAAGGGGCAGCCGTAAACTTCTTTGATCGGCGGGTCAAGAAACCATTGGCATTTGAACTGCCAGACTTTGACGCTGGCGGCGTGCTGATTGTCACTGATTTTGCAGCCTTTCACTACTTTCAGGAACGCTTGCTGACACTGGGAATCGATAATCGAGCACTGGCTAACTGGAAACTAGTGGCTAGCAACCACATCGTGAAGTACCGGTTGCAGCAAGATGGTCTGCTGGCAGACGGGCTGTATGATCCTAAGAAATTAGATTATAAACGGCCAATTGTTTTCATTGGTGAACGGCTGGCGTTGTCAAACTATAACGTCGACGTTGCTGCCAAAGCCGACTATCTGGCGACATACCAAAGTGAAACGATCAATCAAAATATTGATCTAAACGATTTTCACGGTATTGTTTTTCCAAGCTCAGCATCGGTTACCGATCTCTATACCGGCTGTACCAGTGAGGAACGTGAATTAATGAGCAAAATGAGTTGTTTCGCTATGGGTCAAACGGTAGCTAATGAATGCCAGAAATTAGGCTTGAAGAATGTTATCGAGGTCAAACCAAGTTATGATAACGTGATTCAAACGGTAAAGAAGGTCTTTGCACGATGAGTAAAACAGCATTATTAATGGTGAGTTTTGGTACCACTTATCCCGAGACGCGTCACAAAACGATTGAAGCCACGGAGAACGCCTTTCGAGCAGCTTTTCCTGATGCCGAAGTTTTCCGGGCGTTTACGTCAAAAATCGTTGTTTCACGAATCAAGAAAAACGAGGGTCTTAGCATTGATTCACCGCAAGAGGCACTTGCCAAGATTATTGCCGGCGGATATGACAACCTTTACGTACAATCGCTGCACCTGATTCCTGGTATTGAGTACCACCAAGTTGAAACGGCCGTGGCAAAGGAATCGGATCATTTTAAACGGGTCGTCATGGGTCGGCCATTATTAAACGACTTTGCGGATTATCAGGATACGGTTGCTTTTTTAAAGCAGATTGGTAACCCACTGGCAGCTGATGAGGCCGTACTCTTTATGGGACACGGCACTGCAAATAGTGCCTTTACGGCCTACGCTTGCTTGGATCATATGTTGATGGGCAGTCAGCATTACATGGGCGCGGTTGAAAGTTATCCTGATATTCAGTTTGAAATTAGCCGGCTTAAGGCGGCTGGTGTCAAACATGTGAGGTTGCAGCCGTTCATGCTGGTGGCGGGCAATCACGCTCATAATGACATGGCTTCTGACGCGCCTGATTCTTGGCAGAGCCAGTTGCAGGATGCAGGAATTCAAGTGGTGTCACAGTTGAAAGGTATGGGCGAATATCCCGAAATTCAACAGCAGTTCATTACCCATCTAAAACGACAATTAGCGTCAACTGAGACGAAAGGCGGTATGTAACGATGGCAACATTTTATGGCATCGGGGTTGGCCCCGGTGACAGCGAACTAATGACAGTGAAGGCAGTCAACACGCTTAAACAAATTGACATCCTATACGCCCCTAAGGCCCATAATGACCAGCCGAGTGTCGCGGAAAAAATCGCATCGCCGTACTTTTCAGAAGAACTAACGGTCAAAAGACGACGCTTCCCGATGGTCAAAGATCTCAGCGAGAAACAGGCCAGTTGGCGTGCCATTGCTGAAGAAATCGTGGCAGACGTTAAAGCGGGCCACGATGTGGGTTTTATCACGCTGGGTGATGCTTCTGTATACAGTACTTATAGTTACTTGCTCGATATTATTGGTGATCAGATTGCGGTGGAGACGGTGGCAGGTATTTCTGCTTATTCGCAGATTGCGGCAGCTACGTCAATCCCACTGGTGTTAGATGATGAACTTTTAGAAATAATTCCAGCAACCGCGGATATGTCGCTGATCGATAAGGCGGTCGATATTAATGACAATGTGGTTCTCATGAAAGTGGCAACCCATTGGTCAGAAATCTTTGAGTTGCTGGCATCAAAAAAATTGCTGAATCAGGCAATTGTAATCGTAAACGCTTCAATGGCTAACCAGCAGCAGTTTAAGGTTGCCGAGTTGACCAAAGAAACGAAATTGCCATACTTTTCAACATTGATATTAAAAAAGAAATATCAATTCTGATTAATATTAGATAGGGTGAAACAAATGAAAAAAGTTTTTAGAAATCATTTGGTACCAAAGGTAAGCGTGATTGTTGGCCTGTGTTCCTTGCTGTACTTTGCACTGTATCCTCGCGATGCATATGCCATGCACATCATGGAAGGGATGTTACCGCCAAAGTGGTGTATTTTCTGGTTTGCGGTTAGTGCACCGTTCTTCATTTACGGGTTATACCGGATGAAAAAAATCGTTATCTCGACCACTCAAAATGCTAAGATCATGCTGGCACTATGCGGTGCTTTTGTGTTCGTCCTTTCATCGCTGAAGCTGCCTTCTGTTACGGGTTCATGCTCGCATCCAACCGGGGTCGGGTTGGGTACCGCAATGTTCGGGCCAGGAGTCATGTCAGTTCTTGGGGTGATTATCTTACTGTTTCAAGCGTTACTGCTTGCTCATGGTGGTTTAACCACCCTTGGTGCTAACTGCTTTTCAATGACGATTGTCGGGCCATTTGTCGGGTACGCGACGTACAAAATTTGCCGAGCATTGAAACTCAGTCGTGCAGTATCACTGTTCATGTGTGCGGTACTTGCTGATTGGTCAACTTATGTGACCACGTCATTCCAGTTAGCAGTTGTTTTTCCAGACCCGAATAACGGGGTTGGTGGTGCTGTGATCAAGTTCTTAGGTATTTACGCGGTAACGCAGATTCCGTTGGCTATTGCCGAAGGGTTTTTGACCGTGATTGTCTATAACCTGGTGATCAGCAATAATCTCTGGAAGGAGAATGCACTGGGATGAAGAAAAAGACCAAGCAAAACTGGATACTACTATTGTTAGTCTTAATTCTCGTGATCACACCATTCTTCGTAGCCAAAGGCGGTTCGTTTTCCGGCAGTGATGATGAAGGGACAGCTCAGATCAAGGAAAATGATCCTAGCTATAAAGTCTGGATTCATCCGATATGGACGCCACCTTCAGCCGAAATTGAAAGTTTGCTGTTCACGGTACAAGGCAGTTTGGGGACCGGTGTGATCGCCTATATTATTGGTAACGCTCATGGTCGTAGGAAAGAACGACAACGTCAGCAGCAAGCACAAGCTAAAAACAATTCTGACAATGGTCGTTAATAGGGTGATGAAATGTTAGTCATTGATAAGTACGCTTATTCAAATCGAATCGTTAAGTGGTCTCCTAAAATAAAGGGCCTACTTTGGCTGCTTGGCATTGTCTTGGCCTTTCAACCAATCATTCTAATCAAAATCGTTGTCCTCGCAGTCGTTATCTGGCATACCTTATATGCGACAAAGATGTCTGTCCGTGTTTATTTGCATTGGCTCTATGCGGTATTGCCCTTTCTCCTACTAAGCGTTATTGGCATTGTTTTCACTATGTCACCTAAAGCCAGTCAGATTTATTATCCGATTCACCTGTTTGGCAGTTACTTTGGGGTGTCTAAGGTGATGTTGCCAAGGGGGCTGCGGCTTGGCGTACAAGTCTTGACGGCGGTGGTTTGCACATATTGGTTCGCTTTGACCACGCCGTTTCAGCAGATTATTTTAATGTTGAAAGCTGTCCATATGCCCGCCTTGATGATTGAGGAAACGATGCTCATGTATCGCTTCATCTTCATTTTTATTGAAGCGTGTGAACAGATTTATCGGGCTCAAAAATTACGGTTAGGTTACCGGACTTTCCGTTTATCCATTCATTCAGCTGGTATTTTAGTTAAGATGCTTTTTCAGCAAGTGATGACTGATTATCAGCAAATGGTGTATGCGTTGGATGCAAAATTGTATAATGGCGAATTCAAAGTTGGGGAGGATGATGAGTGATGATTGAACTAGAGCATGTGGATTTTTCATATGAGAAAAATCACCCAATTTTGAAGGATATTTCAGCTAAGTTTGGTGAGAATGGTTCCAAAGTCGTGGGTATCATTGGTCCTAATGGAACTGGTAAATCGACCTTGTTTTTGAACTTGGTTGGAATACTAAAGCCCACCAGCGGTAAAATCTTAGTGGATAATCAGCCCATTAATTATTCTAAAAAGGGTTTGAATCAGTTACGTCAAAAAGTGGGCATCGTTTTTCAAAACTCTGATCAGCAGATCTTTTATTCCATTGTTAAAGATGATGTTGCGTTTGCCCTTCATAATTTGGATGTTCCGAAAGATGAGATCAAGCAGCGGGTAAATACGATTTTAAGGGAATTAGATATTAGCCACCTTAAGGATCGACCCATTCAATACCTCAGTGGCGGTCAAAAAAAGCGAGTTGCCATTGCGGGTATTTTGGTTTTAAATTCTGAATGGCTGCTACTGGATGAACCGACTGCGGGACTCGACCCAGATGGGAAGCGACGAATGGTTGAACTGATCAAGCACTTAATCGATCGGGGCCAAAAAGTTATTCTGTCTAGCCATGACATTGATTTTATGTATGAAGTTTGTGATTACTTTTATATTTTGCAAGCCGGCCACATTGTGAAATCAGGTCAAAAGGAAACGGTTTTTGATGATGAAAAAGCGCTGTTGAAGAATAAGCTTGACCAGCCGTGGCTCGTAAAAATTCATCAGAAATTACATTTGCCACTTTATGCTAATGAAGCAGAACTTTTTGCCGATAAGACGCTGCAAGCTAAATTAGCCAAGTTAGAATAACGGGTGTGCCAGTGCGTGAATCACGCGTATTGGTCATTACATAAGGAAGCGGAGGTACGCAAGTATGTGTGCAAAATCAATCATGTTTCAAGGAACGGCCTCGGATTCAGGTAAGAGCTGGGTTGCTGCCGGTCTTTGCCGAATATTGAAGAATCGGGGCCTTAAAGTTGCTCCGTTTAAATCACAGAATATGGCCTTGAATTCCTACATCACTGCTGATGGTAAGGAAATGGGTCGTGCTCAGGTGTTTCAGGCGGAAGCCGCCGGAGTTGCCCCAGATGTACGGATGAATCCCTTACTATTGAAACCGTCGACGGACAAGGAATCACAGGTGGTGTTTATGGGCAAGGTACTCACGGATATGACTGCTGTTGAGTATCAGAACCATAAAATGGCGCTGAAGGATCGGGTGCTAGAAACGTACAAGTCGTTGGCGGCTGAAAACGACGTCATGGTTCTAGAAGGTGCTGGCAGTCCGGCAGAAATCAATCTGGATACCAAAGGATTGGTTAATATGGGCATGGCTGAAATGGCCCACGCACCCGTTATTTTAGTGGCAGATATTGATAAGGGCGGAATGTATGCGTCGATTTACGGGACGATTAAGTTGCTGCCTGAAGAAGACCAGAAGCGGTTTAAGGGCATCATCGTCAATAAGTTTCGTGGCGATGCCAGTTTGTTAAAGTCCGGAAATGATATGATTGAAAAATTGACCGGTGTGCCAGTCATTGGCGTGATTCCTATGACCGATGTTGATCTCGACGAGGAAGACAGTGTTGCGCTTGAACGGAAGTCTCGGGTCAAGGATGCCACAAAGGATCTTGATGTGGCGGTAATGGCCTTGCAGAAGATGTCCAACTTTACCGATTTTCATAGTTTGGAGATTCAACCAGACGTTTCAGTTCGCTACGTGGTTAAGCCGGAAGACCTGGGGAACCCAGATTTGCTGATCTTGCCTGGCAGCAAGAACACTAACGAGGATATGGCCTATCTGCGAACACATGGGTTTGTGCCTGAGATTCAAGCGTTGCACGCACATAAGACGCAGATCGTCGGTATTTGCGGCGGTTATCAGATTCTTGGTAACCAGTTACATGACCCTAATCATGTTGAATCAGATATTACTGACCAAGATGGTTTGCAGCTGCTCGATATTCAAACTACCTTTACGGGTGAAAAAACCACTACGCAAGCGATTGCGAAACATCAGGATGCGACCTTGCACGGTTATGAGATTCATATGGGAGAGACCACTCTTGGGAAGGATGCCACGCCGTTTTCAACCATTATTGAAAACAACGGTGAACCCGAAGACCGTTTAGATGGCGCTGTGAACGGTGATGGCAGTGTCTGGGGAACTTATCTCCACGGCATTTTTGACAACACCGCTTGGACGCGGCAGCTGCTAGACCGGTTACGGGTTGCTAAAGGGTTGCAGCCGTTACACGCCAAGAATGAGTCCATGGCGGAATACAAGGAAGCCCAGTACGAAAAATTAGCTAAAATTGTTGAAGAAAACGTGGATATGGCTAAAATCGATCAAATTTTGGCTGAATCTGACGTGGATTACGGGAAGTGAATCAAGTGAACTATCCATATCCAATTAATATTGACCTGAGTCGTAAACGCGTTGCCGTGATTGGCGGGGGTAAGGTAGCCGCACGTAAAGTGGCTGGCTTACTGGATGCTAGAGCGAACGTCTTTGTGATCAGCCCGACGCTGTGTGATGCGATTGATCCTGCTAAGATCACTTGGATCAAAAAGGAGTATGAGACCGGTGATATTTCCGAGATGGATATTATCATTGCCTGTACGAATAATCGCAGTGTTAACCAGCAGGTCACAAAAGATGCCACACATTTTCAGTTGGTTAACGATGCCAGTGATAAAAAGCAGTCCGACTTTTTCAACGTCGCACGCGTGGAATCAAAGAATCTGCTGGTAACCGTTTCAACCAAGGGGAAGTCACCAGCTAAGGCCAAGCAGATCAAGCAAGAAATTCGTCAGTGGCTTGAAAGCAAGCACTGGTTTAACCAAGAGGAGGATTAATACATGTTTGTCATTTACGTCAGTCTGAACTACCAACATCTGCCAATTACTACACGAGAACAGTTAGTTTTCAGCAAAGAAGAACTGACTCAGGCGAACGAACTGTTAAGTGATGAAAAATCGATCCTTGAAAATATGATCTTGTCAACGTGTAACCGAACCGAAGTCTACGCTGTGGTTGACCAGATTCATACTGGCCGTTATTATATTAAACGCTTTTTAGCCAACTGGTTTCACGTCTCCATCGATCAAATCAGCAAATGGGCAGAAATTGGTTTTAAACAAGATGCCGTGGCACATTTGTTGCGGGTAACGACTGGTTTGGAATCCTTGATTGTGGGCGAACCGCAGATTTTGGGTCAGGTGAAGGATGCTTTCTTCACCGCACGTGACCTTGGAACCACCGGGGTGATCCTTAATCATCTGGCAAAGGCCGCTATTACGTTTGCTAAAAAACAGCATACGACCTATCGCGTGAGTGAGTTGTCCAAAACGTCGGGGCAGACCGGGTTACACCAAATTAAAACGGTACTGCAGGACCTTTCGGATAAGCACCTGGTGATCGCAGGTCTTGGCGAGGTTGGTAGTCACGTGTTGAAGAATGCTAGTACCATGGGCTTTAGCGAAATCACCATTTTGAATCGGACGAATGAAAAAGCGGTTCAGATGGCCGAGAACTATGGCGAAACGGTGCAGGCGGCTAGCTGGGATAAATTAGCGGTGGCAGCGAACGCGGCGGATACCGTTATTCTCGCAACTTCTGCGAAATCACCAGTACTGAACGGCCACATCTTTGATAGCGGAACCACCAATTTGAAGATCATCGTGGACTTAGGTGTACCGCGTAACGTGCACAGTGAAGATTTACCTGCTGAGATCACCTATTTTGATATTGATCACTTAACGGCCATCATTTCGGAAAATCAAAAGGCTAAGGCTGAGATGATCGACCAGATGGCAGCTCAAGTACCCGCAGCCGTAGATGAATTTTACGTATGGGAACAACAGCTTCACGTGGTCCCCGTCATTAAAGAGATTCGGGAGTCTGCGATGGACATTGAAAAGACCGCTTATGACAGTTTGCTGCGAAAGTTGCCAGAACTTGATGTCCACCAGCGTAAGGTCATCAGCAAGCATATGAAGAGCATTATCAATCAGATGATTCTCGGTCCCATCAAAGGGGTCAAGGAGTTGGCTCTTCAGGAAGATGTTGACGTGGATCTGGCATTTATTTGCCAAATTCTTGGTCTCCCAACAGACTTAGCAAAACAGGAGCGCACTTATGAAAAATGAATTTGTAGTGGGATCACGTAAGAGCCTGCTGGCCATGTGTCAGTCAAAACTGGTCATTGCGGCCTTACAGAAACGATTCCCAAAAATTACCTTTCGCATTAAAGAAATCGTGACGCAAGGCGACCGTAACTTAAAGGATAGCCTTCAAAAGATTGGTGGCAAAGGAGTCTTCGTCAAGGAAATTGAAGCGGAACTGCAAAGTGGCGATATCGACTTTGCGGTTCACAGTCTGAAGGACGTCATGCCGGTGTTACCCGATGATCTGATTATCGGAGCGATTCCTAAGCGTGAGTCTCCTTATGATTGTCTGATTACACCCAAAAAGTTGGCGCAACTGGCTGATTTGCCGCAGGGTGCGCGAATCGGCACCAACAGTCTGCGTCGTCAGGGTCAACTGTTGCATTTACGCCCAGATATTCAAGTGATTCCGATTCGTGGAAATGTTGATACCCGAATCAAGAAAATTAAAACGGAACATTTGGATGGTGTGATTTTGGCAGAATCCGGGTTAGACCGGCTGCAAGTCTCGCTCGATGGTTTATATCGGCTGAGTTTGCAGGCTGATATTTTGCCAGCAACCGGGCAAGGCGCGTTGGCTATTGAATGTCGCAAGACGGATGCTGATACGTTGGCATTATTGAGCGCCATTGACGATGCGACCACTAAGCAAAATGTGCAAGTGGAACGCGACTTTTTGCGCGCCTTGGGTGGCAGTTGCAACTACCCCATTGGTGCGTTTGCCGAGTCGGCTGGGGATCAGATCACCTTTAAGGGACTGGTGGCTTCGCCCGATGGCACCCACCTATTTCGCAAAACGGTGCAGGAAACGGTTAATGACAAAATTGGGTCTAAGGTTGCCGATACGTTAATTGCTGAAGGCGCTTTGAAATTGATTGAATCAACGTTAAAATAAGGATATTTAGTGAATGATTACGCTTACTTATTTTTAAAAATTATTTAGTGGAAAGAAGATTATATATTATGGTTACATTTGATCGTCATCGTCGTTTAAGAAGCAGCGCAGCCATGCGTGATCTCGTGCGCGAGAATCACTTAGAGAAGTCGGATTTAATTATGCCTGTGTTCGTGGATGCCACGATTCAGGATAAGGAAGAAATTAAATCTATGCCAGGTATTTACCGGTATAGCCTCAATACCATTCTGGATGAAATTAAAGAGATCGTTGATTTAGGAATCCAATCAATCATTATTTTTGGAATTCCGGATCACAAAGATGATGTCGGCACCGGCGCTTGGGAGGATAACGGCATCGTGCAGGAAGCCATTCGTAAGATCAAGGCTGCTTATCCAGAACTGATTGTCATCGCTGATACTTGCATGTGTGAGTACACATCCACTGGTCACTGCGGCATCGTGAAGGACCACAAGGTATTAAACGATGAATCGCTCGAATACAACACCAAGGTCGCTGTCAGCCAAGTGAAGGCCGGTGCTGATATGGTTGCCCCTTCCAACGCAATGGACGGTTTTGTGGCCGCCATTCGTGAAGGATTGGATAAGGCTGGGTTTAAAGAAACACCAATCATGGCTTACTCCGTTAAGTTTGCTTCCAGCTTCTACGGTCCATTCCGTGACGCTGCTGATGGCGCACCGCAGTTTGGTGATCGTAAGGGATATCAGATGGATCCAGCAAACCGGCTTGAAGCCATTCGCGAAATGAAGAGTGACGAAAAAGAGGGTGCTGACTTCACCATGGTCAAACCTGCAATGGCTTTTGCTGATATCATTCGTGATGTTCGTAACAACACCAACTTACCGCTGGTTGCTTACAACGTTTCTGGTGAATATGCCATGGTCAAAGCAGCGGCAGCTAATGGCTGGATCGATGAAGAACAGATCGTTAACGAAGTGCTTGTGGGGTTGAAACGTGCTGGTGCTGATTTAATCATCACCTACTTTGCTAAGGAAGTTGCTGCACGGATGGACGCGCAAAAAAAATAAAAATCATCAGAGAAGGGAACACACACATTGAAGAATTTTGACAACTCAAAAAGAGCGTTCAAAGAAGCTCAAGACTATATGCCCGGTGGCGTAAACAGTCCAGTACGGGCGTTTAAGAACGTTGGTGGTGACCCACTGTTTATTAAGCAGGGGAAGGGTGCACACATTGAAGATATTGATGGCAACACGTTTATTGACTACGTACTTTCATGGGGCCCACTGATTTTAGGCCACGCTGATGATAAAGTGGTTAGCGATTTGCAGTCGGCAACCGAGAAGGGAACCAGTTATGGTGCACCAACGGAATTAGAAACGGAATTGGCTAAGAAGATTCGTGAAATTGTTCCGTCCGTTGAGATGGTACGGATGGTTTCATCTGGGACCGAAGCCACGATGAGCGCCATTCGTTTGGCCCGTGGGTTTACAAAACGCGATAAGATCGTGAAATTTATCGGTAACTATCATGGCCACAGTGATTCCTTACTGGTGGATGCCGGCTCTGGTCTAGCTACGTTCAACATCAATACTTCACCAGGTGTACCCAAGGATCTTGCCTACGATACGTTGACGGTGCCGTATAACGATGTTGAAGGTATTAAAGCTGTTTTTGAAAAGCATGGGCCTGAAATTGCGGCCGTTATCGTTGAGCCCATTGCTGGAAACATGGGCGTTATTCCAGGAACGCAAGAATTCCTGGATACCTTGCGACAGCTAACAACGGATGCTGGTTCACTGCTGATCTTTGATGAAGTGATGTCTGGTTTTCGGGCTGCCTACCATGGTGCACAAAGCCTTTATCACATTAAGCCAGATCTTACCACCCTTGGTAAAGTCGTTGGTGGTGGGCTTCCCGTTGGTGTATTTGGCGGGCGTCGTGACATTATGGAACACATTACGCCAGTTGGTAGCATCTATCATGCGGGTACCTTATCAGGGAACCCATTGGCCATGACCGGTGGGTTAAGCACGTTAAACCAGTTGAATGATGATCTGTATCAGGAGATGACAGCTAAAACGACTCGTCTGGTTGAAGGAATTAAGGCTGCTGGCGATGCTCATAACGTGCCAATTACGGTACACCATGTTGGTACCATGTGGAGCTACTTCTTCAACGCCGGTCCAGTGAACAACTTCGATGACGTACAAGCCAGCGATGTGGCCTACTTTGCAAAATTCTTCAAGCAGTTACTGCAACAGGGAATCTACACCGCGCCATCGCAGTTTGAAACCAACTTTATGTCTAGCAAGCATACGGATCAAGATATTGATGAGACGATCCAAGCATTCAACAATGCCTTTGATGCAGTAAATAACGGGTAACGCATATGATAAATACACAGTTTCGAGACTTAACGTTAACGCCGATAACAGCAGAGGAAACATTGGTAATCGCGTGTGACAGCAGTGCCGGAATTGGGGAGAAAAAAGCAGACGTTGTAGCCGTTGACCCAGCTATTACGGCTGCTTATTCTTTAAGGGTGCCACTTTTAGAGCTAATGTGTTTTGGCGCCCACCCCATTACGGTGATTGATACGGTCGGTAACGAAATGGTGCCGACCGGTGAGCGAATCATCAGTGGTGTCAAAGCAGAGCTTGCACGGGCGCAATTATCCGATATACCGTTAAATGGCAGTACAGAAGATAACATGGCCACCCTCACAACGTCGATTGGTATCACGGTGATTGGCCGAATTCAAACGGCTAACATCCCCAAACCAGCGACTGTGGACCTAACTGTTTTTAAATTGGGCACGCCATACGTCGGTAACGAAGTGGTGGCACATTTAAATCAGATTTTTAGCTATGATAAGGTTCGTCAAATTCGTGGGAACGCTGATGTTGTGGATATGCTGCCAGTGGGGTCAAAGGGTGTGACGTATGAACTTGACCAAATGGCGCAGACGAATCACTTGGAGACGCACTACTTGGTTGACCGCACCTTGCCAGAGTTAAATACTTCTGCTGGTCCAGCAACCGTGGTACTAGTTGGGGTAAAAAAGACACAGGCAGAAGCGGTAAAACAAGCGTTTCCAGAATTGGCTGCGGTGGCAGAACTCAGGAGGCCAAAACCATGAAGAGTCAGTTAGTGTTGGTGACTGGTGGGGCGAAGAGCGGCAAGTCAGTGTTTGCTGAACAGTCACTATCAGATGTTGCCCGTGTATGTTACATTGCCACCGGCGTGATGACTCAGCCAGACCCGGAAATGCAGTTGCGGATTCAAACGCACCAGAAACGGCGGGCTGAAAAAAACTGGGCTACTGAAGAGCGGTATCAAGCTGTTGACGCGTTTATCACGGCCAATCATTACGATAGTTATTTGCTGGATGATGCCACCATGCTTATTACCAATTTGTTTTACGATGGTGCAACTCAACTGGCAGCAGATCGATGCCTTAGTTTGGATGATGCCATTGAGCAGATGACTAGCGATGATATTGACAGACTAAGTCAGCAAATCTTCGATGCCTGGGATCACATTGTTGATGCCCTGCGCGCAACTCATCAATCTATGGTTGTGGTGACCAATGAAACGGGCCTAGGTATTGTGCCGGCGACAAAACAGACGCGAATTTTGAGGGATATTTACGGCCAGGTGAACCAACGCTTGGCACAGGCAGCTGATCACGTATATTTTGTGATCAGTGGTCTGTCACAACAGTTGAAATAATTGGGGGTCACCATGGGAAAAGCAATGATTTTATACACACAATTTTTTACGCGGATTTCCATTCCAATCGAGATTAAGGACGTCACGAACAAGTTCAAAAATAATATCCAGTACTTCAGTCTTTTTGGGCTGTTACTGGGCTGTCTTGAGGCACTAATCTTCTGGGGCTTTGCCAGTATCTTTCCACTTTGGTTTGCCTGGATCATTTACTGGGTCACGGATGGACTGCTGACTGGTGGTTTCCATCTAGACGCCTTAGCGGATACTGCTGACGGTCTGTTTTCGTCACGAAAGCCTGAAAAGATGAAGGATATCATGCACGATAGTCGGCTTGGAACGATGGGCGCATTGGGTCTGATCTACTTTTATTTGATCGTTATCGGGAGCGGTATCGTTATTTGCAATCAGCTGCCATTGTGGCAACTGATTGGGTTAACGGCAGTTATGACGATGGTCGCCAAAACAGGGATTGGATTATTGTTCTACAAGATGGTCTATAACGGTGATAACGGGCTGGCTAGTATCTGGATCGGCGTTAAAACCTGGCGAATCGTGGTGTCTCAGTTAGTGGCTATCGTGGTCATTGGTGCGGTATTACAGTGGCCGGGTCTGGTGGGCTATTTAGCCATCGTTGTGTTTGGGTATTTTTACCGGCGTTTTAACATTCGCTTGCTGAAGGGCTTTAGCGGTGACACGATTGGCGCTTTTGGTGAGTTATCGCAGGTAATTTTCCTGCTGGTATACAGTGGCATTATTGAGGTGATCAAATGACCTTATTTGTAACGCGACACGGTGAAACCACATTAAATCAGCACCGAAAATTTTATGGGTCCATGGATGTGGCACTTGATGATAAAGGGCAACAACAGGCTGCTGAGCTTGCGAAGAAACTGCGACGTCAAAAACTGGATGTCATTATACGCAGTGCCACAACGCGCACGAAGCAGACTGCCCAACCTATTATTGATGATCATCCAAACGCAACCGTTTACGTGAATGCTGATTTGAATGAGAAAGGGTTTGGTGACTGGGAAGGACTGGATGCTGATGAGATTGAGGCACAGGATCCAGTTACGTGGGCACGGTGGATTGAAAAGCCCTTTGACGTGACGCCAAAGGGTGCTGAGAGTTATAAGGTTTTTTCGGAACGTGTACTGCATGCAGTCGCTGGTTACCAGGATTTGTTGGCTTCGGCAGCTAACGTGTTAGTTGTTGCGCACCTTGGCACGTTGCGTGTGATGCACCAGTCGTGGGTACCGGACACGGTATTTTGGGATCTTAATTTCAAAGCGGGCCACTATTCAACCTATCAGTCTGATGGGCAAGGTAAGATGAAGGTTATAGCATTCAATCAATGATTGAGAAGGTGTTTTCGGTGGCATTTTTAATTACGTATCCAAAAGAGAAGGTCGAACCGGAACTGCAGTCACAGTTGGCAAAAATTACAGTGCCGTTATATCTGCCGTTGCGTGAACTGGTGGCAACTCAATTAACGTCGACTGAGGTCTCACAGATTCGTTCTGCAACAGGCATTGTGATCACGAGTCAGTTTGCGCTTCAGGTCTATTTGAGTCGGGACTGGCACGCTACAACTCAGCCAGAATTCTTTGTGCTGAGTCAAAAGATGGCGGCCAAGTTACAAGCTAAAGGGTTTACTCAGGTGACGTACCCAGTCGAAGAAAATCAGGCTAGTTTGGCGCAATTATTAGCTTCATTGCCAGCACAGCAACTGCTGTGGCTGACAGGTAACCGGCACATCAAACACAACCAGCTAGCAGTTTTGCCACATTTGACGCAACTAACGTGCTACAAAAATAGTTGGTCTCAGACGCAGGAAGACCAGGTCGTTTCTCAACTAAAGGGGCATCAAATCACTAGAATCCTTGTGACAAGTCCTTCAAGTTACACGCGATTACAATCAATTGAAGCGCGGCTTGCCTCCCAGTTTTCATCAGTGACTTACTATACGCTTGGTCACAGCACGTTTAAGTTAATCAGTAAGGCTGAAAAGCGCGTCGTTCAGCCGTTAAACAAGCGATATGTGCTGCGGCAGATGCTGCAAAGAATGTGTCATGATGAAGTAGCCGACCAGTAAAATTTTGAACCGTATCACACTTTTTTGCGGAAATTAAGCACATTTATGTTGTAAAGTAGTGAAAATAATGTAAATAAAGCGCTTTCAAATATGCTAATATTAGTGTGTTAATTGTTTAACAAACTTATATAAAGGTGGGTGTCACTAATGGATGGTTTTATTGGTGAGTTTTTCGGCACTATGATCCTGATTTTGTTAGGAGCTGGTACTGGTGCTGGGATCAACTTGAATAAGACGTACGCCAAGGGATCTAGTTGGTTGTTCGTCTGCCTGTCATGGGGTATGGCTGTTACCATGGGGGTATATGTTGCGGGACTTTTAGGCTCAGATGGTCATTTAAACCCTGCAGTTACGATTCCATTTGCAATCTTTGGATTGTTCCCATGGAATGAAGTATTGCCATATTTAGCAGGCCAATTCTTAGGTGCGTTTGTCGGTGCAGCATTAGTAATGGTTGAATTCGGTGCACACTTTAAGGAAACAAAAGGAGAAGAAAATGGGAACACTGTTGGTATTTTTGCTACTATGCCAGCAATTAAGTCACCTCTTTTCAACTTCTTGTCAGAAGTTATCGCTACATTCGGTTTTGTCTTTGTTCTTCTTAATTTAGGTAACTTCACAACTGGTTTGAAACCGCTTGTTGTTGGGTTCTTGATCTTCGTTATCGGTACTGGTTTAGGGACGACCACCGGGTTCGCCATTAACCCAGCCCGTGACTGGGGCCCACGGTTCGCTTACACAATCCTGCCAGTTCCTAACAAGGGTTCAGCTCACTGGGATTATGCATGGGTACCAATGTGTGGTCCACTGGTTGGTGGTTTCATCGCAGCTGCGTTGGAAACAGCAATTCATTAGTATTTAGCAATCATATTCAATCAAAAAGCAATCATCTCGGATTTGTTCTGGTATTAACCGATTTTCATCGGTTAATACCAGAATTTTTTTCGTGTAAAAAATATGAAAAATCAACTTACAAAAAGTAAGCTAATCTCGTGACTTTTAAATTTGTTCGTCTTATACTCTTCCATGTTAAACAATTTAAGAATTAAAAGTTCTAATAGAAACTGATGGAGGAGTGCGATTCAGATGACAAAGATGATGGCAGGACAGGCATTAGTTAAAGTATTGGAAGATTGGGACGTTGACCATATTTATGGGATTCCCGGTGGCTCGATTAACCACACAGTTGAAGGGCTATACCTAGAACAAGATAAAATTAAATATATTCAGGTGCGTCATGAAGAAGTTGGTGCCATTGCAGCCTCTGCTGATGCTAAATTTACTGGTAAAATTGGGGTTGCTTTTGGTTCTGCAGGTCCTGGTGCAACTCACCTGTTCAACGGTCTGTACGACGCTAAAATGGACCACGTACCCGTGTTGGCCATCGTGGGTCAAGTTGCTCAGCCGGTTATGAACACGAATTTCTTCCAGGAGATGGATGAAACGCCAATGTTTGAAGATGTTTCGGTTTACAACCGGACAGTAACCACGGCTGAACAGATTCCTTACGTGATCAACGAAGCCATTCGTGAAGCTTACCGACAAAGCGGGGTTGCTGTGGTAATTTTGCCGGAAGACTTAACCACTAAGGAAATCGACTACGAACCAGCTAAGACACCAAAGGTTGTGGCTAATAACTACAGTCAAACCGTTGATTCAAAGGCAATTGCTGACAGCCTTAAGATGATCAAAGAAGCTAAGCACCCGTTGATCTACGCTGGCCGTGGCTTATTAGGCGCGCGTGATGAACTGACTAAGTTCTCAGAACAGTTCAACATTCCTGTCATGAATACAGTACCCGCAACTGGGGTTATTGCAACGGATCATCCTAACTTTATTGGGACCTTTGGCCGGTTAGGTGCTAAATCAGGATTTGAAGCTTTACAACATGCAGACCTGATTCTCTTCCTAGCTTCCGAATTTCCATTCGCTAACTTCTGGCCAAAGGACGTTAAAATTATTCAAGTTAATACCAACGCCTTTGATATTGGTAAGACCGTTGATGTGGACTACGCGATTATTGCGGATGCTAAGGCTTATTTGAATGATATGATTGCGACTGGTGAAACTCGCCCAGCTGATACTTGGCTAAAAGCTAACCAAGAAAACAAGGCTAACTGGGACAAGTGGCTGGATGAACAAGCGGAAGATGACAGTAAGGGCTTGAATCCTGAAGCTGTAACGAAGAAGATTGCTGAACTCGCTGGTCCTAATGATACCTACGCGGTTGATACCGGGAACGTTTCTGAATGGGGCGTTCGTGGATTACCGATGAATAAGAATCAGCGGTTTGCGATTTCCGGCTTATTTGCAACCATGGGCTTTGGCCTACCAGGTGGCATGGCTGGTGCGCTCAGTGTTCCGGACGCTCAGGCATGGTCACTGTCAGGTGATGGTGGTTTTGCCATGGTAGCACCTGACATTATTACTGAAGCTCGTTATGAACTGCCAGTAATTAACGTTGTCTTCTCCAACAGCCGCTTTGGTTTCATTTATTACGAACAGGCTGAATCTAAGCAGCATTTCTATGGTGTCGATTTAACCGATGCTGATTGGGCAAAGGTTGCCGAAGGACTTGGCGGTATTGGTTTCACGGTGAAGAATAAGGCTGATCTGGACGAGGTTTTCGCTAAGGTTAAGGACCTGCAGGCTAACGGTAACAAGAAGCCAATCGTCATTAATGCTTACATCAAGCCAGATGATCCAATCGCTACGGCCTTTATGCCATTAGATGAAAAGCTCTATGGCGCGGATACTGTTAAGGCGTACTCAGAGAAGTACCACATTGATCCAAAGACGCAGCCTTCATTAGGTGAATTACTGCGTGCTCAAGGCGACGAAAGATAGCTTTTAAAGTGTTATAAATAGCGTATTGCACTGAAATAGTTGCAATGCGCTATTTTTGTATCATGGATGCAACACGATATGGGGAAGATTATTTTAAGTTCTGTTATTACAAATTTGCCGTAATACACGCAAGATTAGTGAAATCTGGTATCATACGGGTATACCTATCATGCAGGGAGGAAAAAGCGATGGCGAAGTGGTTGAGTGAAAAACGTCCAAAACGTCGGGTATTTGGGGGAACCAACAGTGATCACGAATTTGATTATGGGGAATTTTACACAAATTACGTCAAAACAAAACAAAAAGATATGTCCCGCCAACGTCAGCAGGCACAGCGGGTATCTGGTCAAATTAAAAAAGAGCAGCAACGTCATTCGTAGGGTATCATCGATTTTAAAAAAGAGGCTGTGCCATAAGTCTATATTGGTAAGTATTTCATTTGGTTTCTTGACTTAAAGACAATTTAAAGTTTGCTTTTGTTCAATACTTTAAGCTAGTCTAAAACTGTTCCACAACTCAGATTCCGGCCATTTAACGCAAAAAAGCGTATTCCGACAAGTTCGACGGAATACGCCTTTTTACGTTAAATTCTGGAATCTACCGAGTTGTATCACACTCTCTTTGTTGGTTATTCGTATCCTAAACCATTCACATTGGCGCGCTGAGTTTTAGTCCCGGCCCAAAATGGGACTTTGACAACGCCAGCCACTTTACTCTTTTTCACGAAGCCCCAGTAACGGCCATCATTTGAAACGCTTCGGTGGTCACCTAAAACGAAGTACTCACCTTTAGGAACAACCGTCACATGTTTACCCCAGCCGTACTGCTTTGCCAGCGTTTGTAATGTCCAGTTATGGTTACCGGTACCAGTAGTTGCTTCACTGTTACTGATAAAGCTTTGATCGACAACTTTATCATTTACGTAAAGCTTGTTGTTAACGAAGGAAACGGTATCACCGGGTAAGCCGATAACACGCTTCACGTAGTCTGTGCCAGCTGTCGCTTCTGGATCAGCGCCATGGGCATCGAATACGATGACACTGAGGTGTTTGATTTTGGCTTGCTTAAACATCCAGACCCGTTCGTTATTGGTCAAGTTAGGTTCCATTGAAGGCCCATCGACACGGACCGGTGATAAAATAAACGTTTTTAAGCCGAATGCCAGTAAGAGACCGATCACTACTGGTATGACGATTTCTTTGATGAATTTCATTGAGTGGTTATATCCCTTCCAGAACCTGTAAACCAAGTCCTGTTATCTTAATTCACTCTATATTACTCTTTTTTGCTTAAAAGTCGCAATATGTCATGGTGATTTATTACAATGTTAATTGGCTTGTAAATGAATTTGCTAGTATTTTTCACGTATTTCCGTATCATTGTAAGTATGATGCCATTTAGAAGGGATGAACTGATAACATGTCTGAAAACCGTCACCGACTTCGCTTTGTTTTAATTTTGGGTACCTTAAGTGCCACGGGGCCATTATCCATTGATTTATACTTACCTGCTTTACCGCAAATGATGCGACAGTTCCAGACGTCAGCATCATTGATTCAATTGAGCTTAACGGCCTGTCTATTAGGGTTGGCATTTGGTCAGCTGATTGCTGGTCCGTTGAGTGATCATTATGGCCGCAAGAAACCGCTGTTGGCCGGTTTTTTAGTGTTTGCGCTGGCGTCGTTTCTGATTGCATTGACCCATTCCATCACTATGTTGATCGTGATGCGGTTTATTCAGGGACTAGCTGGGGCCAGCGGTCAAGTTCTCTCTAGGGCAGTGGCACGTGATCTGTTTAGTGGTCATGCGCTAACTAATTTTTACGCCATCTTAAACGCGGTTAACGGTGTTTTCCCCATCATCGCACCCATTATCGGTGGCTACATGATTCAATTTGTACCGTGGCAGGCAATTTTTATGCTCCTTGGTGCGATTGGCCTAGTACTTTCCGGACTCATCGTGGTTGGAATTCCGGAAACGTTAACACCAGACAAGCGTTTAACGGGGCCAATATTTGCGACTTTTAAGTCCTTTGTTAACTTAGTTAAGATGCCAGGATTTATGCGAAATATTATGATTACCGGATTAGTTTACGGCTGTTTATTCAGTTATATTTCAGCCTCAACCTTTATTTACCAGCAGCTGTTCCACCTGTCTGCCCAAACTTTCAGCCTGATTTATGCCATGAATGGTCTGGGAATCGTCATCGGTAGTGGTTTGCCCAGTCGCATTAATCACGTGTCGGAAGTGCGGCAAATGAAAGTTGGCATGGTAATCGTATTGGTGGATAGCTTAGCACTACTAGTTGGTTCATGGCTCCAGTTCCCGCTGATTGCGGTGGCGGTATTGCTGTGGTTCTTAGTGCTATTTATTGGAATGTTGCTCACCTTGACCACTTCCATCATCATGAATCAAACACCGCAAAATGCCGGTAGCGCGTCAGCATTGGTGGGGTTATCGCAAAATGCGTTTGGCGGTATCTCGTCACCTTTAGTGGGGCTATTCGGTACAGCCAGTTACGCGCCTATGGCCGGGTTAGTGTTGATCTACAGTTTGGGAGCGTTAGGACTTTCTTATCAGCGCCGAATGCATGCGAATTAAAAAAGCAGTAGAATGAGTCTATTTATCAGGAGGAATGAATTGAATGATCAAATTGAATCCATCAGAACTAACAACAGATGATTTTAAACAGTATCATGAAGAATTAATGCAACGACCAGATGCAGCCGTCATCAGTCGTGCTGTAATGACTAATGGGGTCAACGCTGCAGCCACCGATCCGCAAGCTAAAGTGCGGCTTCACCGGGAATTTTCCGTTGAATTAGAAACGGGCACTGTGACCAATCAAAAACAAAGTGGCCGTTGCTGGGAATTCTCGTTGTTGAATACGCTGCGACACAAGTTTGAACAGACCCATCACGTGAAAAACTTTGAACTATCGCAAAACTACCTGTTTTTCTGGGATAAAGTTGAACGGGCAAATATGTTTTACCAGCAGATTATCGCCACTGCTGATAAGGGTCCTAATGACCGTGAAGTTGCTTTTTACCTGAAAATGGCGGGTGGTGACGGCGGTCAATGGCCAATGGCAGCAGCCTTAGTGGAAAAATACGGGGTGATGCCTGCGTATGCGATGCCGGAAACCTACAATACCGACCATACCAATGCTTTTGCGTCAACTTTAGCACTTAAAATGAAGCGGGATGCGGTGATTTTACGTGGTCTCGTTCGTGATGGTGCTAGTGCGGATCAATTGGATGAAAAACGGCGTCAAATGGTGGGTGAAGTTTACCGAATGGCGGCTTATTCCTTCGGTGAACCACCAGCAACTTTCGATTTGGAATACCGAGATAACGATAAAAAGTGGCACCGACAAGCTAATTTAACGCCAACTGCCTTTTTCCAGCAGGAATTTGACGTTGATTTGGAAGATTATGTCGTGGTGACGAATTCACCTGATAAGCCGTTAAACGAACTTTATCGTTTAGCTAGTCAGGAAAATGTCGCTGGTGGCAAGCAGATTCAATTCTTGAACGTGGATATGGCGGTTTTGAAAAAGACTGCGATTGCGCAGCTAAAGGATGGCGAAACGGTCTGGTTTGGCAACGATGTGCTACAGCAGATGAGTCGCGAGCAAGGTTTCTTAGACGCTAAATTATACCGGCGTGCAGAACTATTTGGCATCGATTTATCCATGAACAAAGCACAGCGGTTTGCCTACCATGAAGCTGAGGTGACCCATGCCATGACCTTGACGGGCGTCAATCTTGTAGATGGGCAGCCTAACCGTTGGAAGGTCGAAAATTCCTGGGGTGAAAAGAACGGTGAAAAAGGCTATTTCGTGATGACAGATGACTGGATGGATCAGTTTGTCTACGAAGTCGTTGTGCACAAAAAGTACCTCACGGATGAGCAGCGGGCAATTTTGGCTCATCAGCCAGTTGAACTAGCACCGTGGGATCCGTTGATGTAGCTGGATTTAAAACAGAGTTTCAAGAAATCTAATCTAGATTTCCCGAAACTCTGTTTTTTCTACCATTTTTTCAAAATAACACTACATTCCAGTGACTTTTTTGATAATTGCGCCATTATTATTGTTGTCTTTACGACCATTGATTGTAATCGTTTTCAGTCGAGAGTAGGCTAAATTTAAGTTGAAAATCTTGAATGGAGGCACCGCCATGTTTAATGTCAGACCAACACTATCGCCTATTTCTGAAGCAAAACGTCACGCTATGAAGGTTAAATTGGATGGGCTTGCTAAACCTACCGGAGGACTCGGCAGACTTGAGACACTGATGATTACCCTCGCTGGCATCCAGCAAACTACCAAACCCCGCACAGCAAAAAGGTGTGTGATGGTCTTTGCGGGTGATCATGGTGTTGAACGTGCTGGTGTTTCCGCAACACCGCGAAAAGTCACCTGGGAACAGTCCATTAATACCCTTGAAGGCCACACAACCGTAGCGTCTCTTGCGATAGCTAATCACTGTGACGTAAAAGTCATCGATGTGGGTGTTGACCACGATCTTAGTGGCACAGGCGTCATCGATAAAAAAGTCAATTGGGGGACTAAAAATCTCGCTGAGGAACCGGCAATGACCCGTGATGAGGCTATCCAGTGTCTTCAAGCCGGTTATGACGTTGCCCTAGATACTATTAATGAAGGTAATGACTTATTACTTATTGGTGAACTGGGTGTTGGTAACACGACGCCAGCATCTGCCATTATCAGCGTTTTACTGGGTGTTCCAGCTGCTGACGTTGTTGGTCGCGGTTCGGTCATTTCCACTGAACGAATGGCACACAAAACTAAGGTGGTTGAAAAAGCCATCGCTGATTGGCAGCCTGATCCTAATGATCCAGTTGACGTTTTGAGTAAGGTTGGCGGTTTTGAAATAGGGGCTAAAGCTGGTGCGATACTTTGCGCTGCTGAACATGGTGTACCGTTGATCCTAGATGGTTTCCTCTCCTATGCAGGTGCGGTTATTGCGGAGAAGCTTGATCCCGGTGTGAAAGACCACTTAATTGCTTCTCATCTTTCCCGAGAATTTGGCTCTAAATGTGCGCTGGATTGGCTAGGATTAACACCGATGTTAGATCTCCAAATGGCGGTGGGTGAAGGCAGTGGTGCTGTTTTGGCACTAAGCTTGATTGATGCCATGCAATCTGTATTGACGCATATGAATACTTTAGCGGATATTGACGTTCGCTTTAAGCCATAAGTGTGATAAATGTGTTCAAATAAAGGCTCAAAACAAAAATTCCCCCAAAGTTTGGGGAATTTCCGTTTTGAGCCCTTATGCGCCACTCTTTAGACGCTTATTTCACACTCTATTTTACAAGACTTTATAAGCCGCCAGCAGCGACATGGTGTTAACTTTACTTAAATAGGTCTTTAAATCGTTTAATTGCGCTTTTGACATTTCATGGGTAATGATAACCACTCGGGCAGTCTGATCGTCATTTTTAGTTTGAACGATCTGACTGAAACTAGCGCCAATCTGGGTCATAATTTGCGTGAATTTCAGCATTTGACCTGGAGCATCAAGCATCTTAAGTGATAGATAATAAGGATAAATGACGTTTTTAGGATCAACTTTACCAACTTGGCTTTGGTAATTATTAAAGCCATTACCAGTGGTGCCAAGGACGATGTTTTTAGTGACTGAAACAATGTCACTTAGCACACTGTTAGCAGTTGGTAAGCCACCGGCACCAGGACCATAGAATAGGGTTTCGCCAACGGCTTTACCAGTGACCATGACAGCGTTGTTTTCGTTGTTGATGGTTGCTAGCGGGTGATCCTGAGGAACTAAAACCGGTCCCACTTCGGCAAAAACGCCATCATCGATCCGGCGTGAAATTCCCAGTAATTTGATGGTATAACCAAAAGCATCAGCTTGTTGAACGTCTTCTTGCTGAATGGTTGAAATACCTTCAACAGACATATTGGACATTTTGATGTGAGTGCCATACGAGAATTGGCTAAGAATTACCATCTTGTAGGCGGCATCGATTCCTTCCACATCGTTGGTGGGATCAGATTCTGCAAAACCCAGTTCCTGAGCCTTCATCAGTGCTTGATCATAGGACCAGTGTTTTCGCTGCATCTGGGTCAGAATGAAGTTAGTGGTGCCATTGACGATACCTTTAACTTCCGTGATGTAATCGGCTGCGAAGCTGGTGACAATGGTTCTCAAAATTGGGATTCCACCAGCGACACTGGCCTCATACATCAAATCACAGTGATTTTGTTTTGCGATGACTGCTAGTTCTTCACCAGCGGAGGCAATTAAATCCTTGTTAGCTGTTACCACGTGCTTTTTAGCTTTTAATAATGAGGTAATAATTTCCTTGGCCGGATGAACGCCCCCCATAACTTCGACCACAATTTTGATTTCTGGGTCGTCCACAATGGCAGTCAGGTCGTCAGTGACAGTGACGCCTTCCGGAACTTCCTGTTGATGTTTAGCAACGTTTCTAACCACCACGGTTTTAATGCTAAGGTTTCGACCGGTGATGTTTTGAACCTTATGGGAATTTTCAGTAATCATTTTGAGGACGCTGCTGCCAACGGTCCCTAGGCCAACAAGGCCAATTTTAATTTCATCCATTATCGGGTTCTCCTTGTCTGATTCTATATTTGTCTAGTATAGCAAATAATATGAGAACTTTGTGAAAATTAAAGATGAATTCTCATATAATCACCAAAAGTGAAGATAGAAAAACTCACCTAAACCGATAAGCTTAGGTGAGTTAAGAGATCGTTCATTTAGTGAAAGGGTTAGAAAATTTGTGAAAAAGCTTTTCCAATACCAGCGAAAAGGCGACTAAACCAGTTAGTACCAGTGGCATTACCTTGCTTAGCGACAGGTTTAGCCACCGTTTCAGCAGCCGTACCATTCTGGTTAGTAACGCTTGGTAACCCCGTATGGTTAAAGTTGGTGGTTGTTAGTGGCTGTCCCTTTTTAACGGGTAATTTTGTCGTCATCAACTTGCTAGTGACGTTAATCTTGTTTGGATCTTGACCGATACGGTACCACACCCGTGTTTGCTTTTCGGCGGGATTAACCGTGACCTTGCGTCCTTGAATATCATATGTTTTAGACGCTTCGGTGACGGGTTTGCTTCGTACCGTTTTATCTAAATGCGTAATCAGGCCGTTCATGGCAGAGAAAGTACTTTGGCTGCCAATAATCGTTGCGATAAGCTCTCGACCGTTACGCCAGTACGTTATCGTTAAGCACAGGCCCGCAGTTTCAGTATAGCCGGTTTTTAGACCGGTTAAATGGTTGCTGGCACGATAGTAGTAGCCGGGTTTTAACATGGAATTAGCGTTGACCAAGGTTTGGCCATCCAGCTTATACGTCGCTTTATTGCTCCACTGATTAATTTGCGGGTAAGCCTTGATCAAATGCTGAGCCACGATACTAATGGCTTTAGCGCTGACCATGTTTTGCGCCTTGTCAGAAGTACCTGATAGCTGATAGCCATAATGTTTCAAATCAGTATTATCTAGACCAGAACTGCTGACAAAATTGGCATCAATCCCCCAGGCCTTGGCTTGATGGTTCATCATGCTAATAAACTTGGTGTTATTGCCACCGGTAACGGCTTTGCCAAGCGCAATGGCCGCTGAATTAGAAGAGGCAATCAATGCGGCTTGATAGAGTTCTTTGACGGTATATTGATTCGAGTGTTTAATTTTAAAAGAGCCTAAGGCATAGCTTTTACTCATTTTAATCAGTTGATTATCAACGGGGACTTTATCGTTCCAGTTGAGTTGATGATGCTTAATGGCTTGAGTCGTTAGATATAGAGTCATCATCTTTGATAGACTGGCAATCGGTAATTGCCGATCCGCATGATTTTCATATAGCGTTTGGCCGCTTTTAGCATCCATGACGTAAGCTGATTTGACCTTTGTATAGTCAGACATCCGGGTGTCTTTTTTACTTTTTGCGAAGCTAGGGCTTGCTGGTGCAAACACCAGTAGCATACAAATAAGTGCGATCAGAAAATTTGAAGCGCGCTTTTTTTTGTAAGTATTTAAAATAACGGGTACACCTCCGTTGCACAAAACTGAAACTAGTATAGCAGAAAACACCTATAAAAAGGGTCAAGAAAAGGTTAAATTATAACGAGAGTGGTTTTAACAACTAAAATGATTGGAAATTTTCATATCATATTATTACTATAATATATAGGTTATTAATCATAATTTCCCACAAAAAACGACCGTCTATTGGGGCGGTCGTCTCTTGAGAATATTCTATTTAACCATTATTGTGGCTATAAAAAGAATATAGATTGGTTATTAGGTTATTTGGTATGTGGCTACTATAATCCCAAATAAACGGATTTTCAACTGTTTTGAGGATATTTTTGGCTTTCCTGCAGTAATAAACTATGTATATAATTTAAAATTAATTAAATGCATAAATTGAGGCGAATGTTCCGGTTAACGTTTTTCCACCTAGCCTTAATAATTAATGCTATAATTTTTTTGAAGTGAATAATAAGGGGGCAGACACTTAAGTGAAAGTAAGACCAATGAAACCAAGTGATCGCCAAGCAGTGGCGCAAATTTATTTACGTGACCGTCAGCTGTATTTTCCGTGGGTAGCGCATCCTGATATTACGGATTTTAACCATGATTCGCGGGGAGAAGCGGTCTTTGTCGCAGAAATCGACGGACAAGTTGCTGGTTTTACCAGCCTCTTACCAGTTATGGATTTTATCCATCTACTTTTCGTAGCGCCGGAATTTCGGCATCAAGGAGTTGGTCATGCGCTGATTCAGCGCATGCGCCAAGAGGCTATCGGTAATTTAACCTTAAAATGTGTGATCGATAATGAAGCTGCACTAAAATTTTATGCCCACGAAGGATTTACGATTAGGCGGGAGGACCGGATCGCAGTCCCAGCTAATTACACGCTAATCGACTCAGCACAACAGTAATAACAAGATAGCCTGATCATTTATTGACGATGATCGGGTTATTTATTGGGCTTAAATGAACCATACAAGGCAGATTCTTTGAAAATCGTTCACTGTCCATTGAAATGCATTAACTCGCTGACCTATTATAAAAGTAGCTTTAAAAGGGAGAGTTAGAGGATTTTGAAACGGTTTATTTTGGTCATTATGAGTTTTATTTTATGTTTGGTTTGGGGGCAGTCTACTAAAGCAGCTGCTTCAATCGTGCATTACCAGCATTCATCAGCATTAATTTATCACCCATCTCAAGTGCGTATCGTTGATGATTCAAGCGTACATTTCATCACAGTGCCAGGCAGATATACCCATATGAAAGCTTCTAAAAAAGTCAATTGGGTTAAATCAGTATCTGGGCATCACGTGGCTTTCAAGACGCGACTGTTGTTACCTTACCCTGGTAAAGGTACCGAGCACTGGGGAAATCCGCAAGCTATTGCCATGTCAAAAAACAATCTGATGTATATTGTTTATTGTCCCACTACTTTGCGAAACAGAGGACGCATTGTACAATATGATTTAAAACGGTTAGGGCAATTAGGTGTTTATAAAAAGCCACAAATTTTGCGGACGGTATACGTTAAGCATCATGGTAAGTATTCTAAGCGCCAACGAAAGCTCCAAAAGGCCATTAAAATTGGGCCGCTATTTGATACCGGTCATGGTCAGACACTGGCTTTTAATCCGAGAGACAATGGCCTGTATATGTGGCGTGATAATCGGAAACGAGATAATAATGACAGTCAGACCACTACCCGTTCATATTTGCAACATATTAACACCCAGTCTTTGAAACCAGATCGAGCGATTAGTTTCCATCTGCGGGCTCATGGAAAAACCTTTTACGGTGGTGGCACCCAAACTTTTGACCAGTATGGCAACACTTATTTCTGGTGTTTAAACGGATCAGAAGCTGAGATTTACAAAGGGAGAATATCGGGCCATTCCGTTAAATTCCGACGAACCGATCAAACGCTGAAGCGGGCACCCGGAACGCACGTCCAAAGTATGGGATATAATGCGAAACGTGGCCGGCTATATTTGGTGGCCGATGATTCCATTGTTAGTTTTCCTGCTAAACAGTTAAACGGTCGCGGGTCGTTAACTAAGCATTCTTTTGAATGGTCGCGACTAGTGCCCAGACGTGAGATGGAGGGCTTAACCTTTGATGCATCGGGTCATGCTTATCTACTGGCTAATCACAATCCAGAGGTTCTTCGATCGACATCGGTTTACTAAATTTATGATAACGAGTAAATAGCGGCTGATTTCCATGCAAGGAAGTCAGTCGCTATTTAAATTTTGAGTCATCAAAGTTGTCTCGGTGCTGGTGATTCAAAATTACGGTAATTGCCATCATGCTTAGAGTGGTGACGATGGTGACCATGACCGTGCGGATGATCATTTTGAAGCTGAAGTGCTAACTGTTTGGTTTTTTCACGTTCGATTTGGAGTCTCTTTTTATAAATGTTAGTTTTAACATGACCATGAATCAACAGTGCCAGTGGGATCATTTGAATTGCTAGACCAGCAGGAATCAACCAGGGATTTTCTTTTACAAATTCGGCTCGCTGGTTAGCGAGTTTTGCGAAATCAACAGTAACCGTTTTCTTTGCCATAAAAACCACACTCCTTTTGCCCTAATCATACCGTAAAGTTTGATTAAATGCAGTGGGAAGGTCTGAAGATTTAAGACGCTATGGTGTTAATCATGATTCACCCGCGATACTGCATTGCTAGTTGCCGATAATAGGTGAGCGACTGGGGATCTAGCCGGAGTTTTTGGCTAAGTTGCTGGTCGCTAAGACTGGGATGCTGCAACAGAAAATCGATAACGGCGCTTTGGTATAAACGGGTGGGGGTCAGTGAGAAGCCCAATAGTTTTTCATCGGGTTTTAAATACTTGTGAAGGCCGGCAGCCGTGAGATGCGGATCACCAGCTAATCGTTGTTTTAAAAACAGGTCTGAACTGTGCTGACGCTCCTGCAGCGGTCGAATGAACTGCTGATAAGTTTGCCAAAAAGTCCGTTCATCCGCGTTAAAGTCACTGGTGTTTAACTGCTGATAAAATCCCGGCGTTAAAAATTCTGAGATGGTGTAATAACGGCTAGATAGCAGCATTGTGAGACGAGTATAAACTGCAAGTTGCTGGTTGGCTAAAATAGTTGGCATGAGGTGCAGCCATTTGGTGGTTGGTGCTTTGAGATCATCGTGTGATTTACCCTTTAGCGTTAGAGTGGGGTAGTGTGTGATCAAATCGTGAGTAAAGAGGTATTTAAAGTAAATGTTGATGTGCGACAGCATTTTATTGTAAGTTCCATTAGTGACGTGACGTTGATTCACCAGCATAGCGAGGTACTGTTCAACATCGCGATCCAGTAACGTTGCCACGCGGTGATCAGCCTGATAGCCGGCATTGAAATTACTCAGGAAGTTGAATAGGTCAGTCAAAACTGAACGGTATTCAGCGATGGTAGGCTGTGCGAGTTCTCGCCGATTAAGATATTGTTCAAAAGTTTCCTGGTATGGATAAGCATTGGCGTGTGACAAACGACATACCCCCCTTTAATATAAGATCTTATGATCCATTATACGTTAAAACCTGCGTCATGACGGTATATTCGCCATAGCGCAGGTTTTGTAGTTACTGAGTTTTAATTGATTTAATTGGTTTCAACGAATACCACGTTAGTTTTGTCCATATCGACATCACGTACAGCATGATAACCACTAAGGTGCAGCTTAGTTGCCTTATTAGTTCCCTTGGTTGTATCCTTGACTGTTACGGTTTGGGTCATATCAATGCCTGATAATTTACCAGCCAACTTAATCACGGTCTGATTCTGTTTGTTCTTAGTGAAGGTATACTTAACGGTACCTTCCTTGTTGAGTGCTTTCGCTTTTTTAGCCGCACTATAAGACTTGTAGAATTTATCAACATTGTACATCGTTGCTTTACCAGTCTTTTTATCAAATGCAACGGCTTCAACACCGGAATTACTCTTATGGTTGATCTTACCGGCTAAGTACCAGAAGCCGTCCCCTGATAAAACGGTTGATTTAACGTCTGTATGTTTAGTAGTGGCCGGTTCGTTTTTAAAACTAGCCTGTTCGTGTGACTTTGAAGCTGACTGACTGCCGCAAGCCGTTAGAAAAATGGCTAAAACTGCAATTAAACTCAGTAGCATGACCTTTATTCGGGATGTTTTCATTACTAATCACCTCATTATTCTGTGAATCGAGTATAGCAGTGGGAGTTACAGTAACGCAAGTGTTTGGGGTAAAGTTAAGCATTTTCAAAGAAATGTGATTAACTGAGATCGATTAAACGAGCATTCAAACTATATTACGTGAAAACCTTACCAATTTTTTTAAAAAATCATGAAAAAATGAGAGACACAGTCTAACCAACCTATTATATAATATGGGCATGAGTTGGGGGATATTGATCAGCAAGAGTAGATGGTTAATTATATTAATCATTTTGGCATTCGTCATGGGGACTTATTTAAATTAAAGGGAGGAATCTTGAATGAGTCATTGTATTGATTTAACGCATCAACGATTTGGCCGTTTGGTTGTTGAGAAACGTGCGCAAACTGTCGCACGAAACGGTAACGTCTGTTGGCTATGTCGATGTGATTGCGGTAAACGGGTGGTTGTTGAAGGTTACGCCCTTAGAAAGGGCATTACCCGAAGTTGCGGCTGCCTAAGACGAGAAGTTTCACGTCAGAATGCTCGTCGTAATGAACGGTTTATTGACGCGCAAGGCGGAGCGTTAGTGAACGAACATGGCATTGGCTATTCATCGTTAATTCGTTCCAAACGGAATCATACGGGTGTGATCGGGGTTTCATTTGATAAGAAAACAGGGACTTACATCGCAAGGTTAATGTATCACGGCCGTTACGTGTTAAATCGTTCGACCCAGTCTTTTGATGAGGCGGTTGAACTACGGCGCCAAGCAGAACAGCAGTATTTCAAAGTAAAAGAAATGAATAATTAACTAAACGCTCATCGCATTATTTGAAGATGAGCGCTTTTAATTATGAACTAGACCGAACGTATGTTTATTGGTAAACTGATATTAGTGAACATTTAGGGGGAAGTCTAAAAGATGCCAAGACGTCGACGTAAACGCAGCAGTAATTCGTTTTTTACCTGGCTAGTCATTGCGGTGGCAATCATTGCCGGCATTTCGGCCACAGGGGACAGTAATCAGTCAAAGTCAAATACAGCAAGTTCGGTTAGCAGCCAAACAGAGCTACAGAAAAAAGCCAGTTCAGTTATTGATGCTTTCAAAGGGCATCAAACTAATCAAACAACGACTCAGCCAAACACTGATGGAAAGACGAAAGCTAATAGTACGGCACAATTAGCGGCGCTTAACTATCAGGGTCAGCAAGTGGTCAAGGTCAATAACAACGTACCGACGTTTACTAAACAGGATCTAAGCACGGCTAAGGGGCCATGGCAGGTTTATCATAATTTAGATCAGTATAACCGGGTGACCGGAGCCGATGCGCTACTGTCGAAGTCGCTCATGCCGCACGCCCAGCGAGAACCGTTGTACGTGGATCCTACAGGCTGGCATAACAAACGGTTTACATATCAGGGGAAAACGGATTGGCTTTATAACCGAAGTCATTTGATTGGCTATCAGTTCACGGGTCAGAATAACAACGCTAAAAATCTCATGACGGGGACCCGATCGCTGAATTCACCCGGCATGGAGAATTACGAAACTGAGGTAGCAACCTACCTTAAACTCAGCCCAACGAATTACGTTAGGTATCGTGTGACGCCGGTTTTTCGGAATAATGAACTGTTAGCACGAGGCGTTCAAATGCAGGCACAGTCAATTGGTAACAATACGATTCGGTTCAATGTTTATATCTTTAATATTCAACCAGGCGCAAAGCTTGATTACGCAACCGGACGTTCAACGGTTTCGAACGGGGATTAGAACGTGTCATAGAACGAATGATTTCATGGATGATATTGGAAAAATTTTTGAGATTATATTGAGCAAAGAAGTCATTTTGTTTTATTATTAAAATATATGTTTTAGATTTTGTTTAATCTTTTTTGGGGAGGAAATAACGTGAAACGTTTTATTTTAGGGGTGATCAGTTTTGCCGCCTGCTTAATGTTGGGCCAATTCGCTGTCGCAAATGCTTCTGTTAAAGTATATAACCAGCGTTCCACAGCGTTAATTAACCATCCATCAAGGATGCGCGTACTTAATAACTCAAAGGTTAACTATGTTAAAGCACCCAAAAGTTTTGCACATATGAAACGAACAAATCATATTAATGGGATGAAATCGTATAGCGGTAAGGGAGTTACTTTTAAGACCCGATTTTTACTGCCATACCCGGGTAAAGACAACCAGCCTTGGGGCAATCCTCAGTCAATTGCCATTTCTAAAAGCGGCTATATGTATATCGTTTATTGTCCAACTAATTTAAATAATGAGGGCCGAATTGTTCGATATGATATGAAACGATTAGTACAATTAGGGGTCGAAAAAGATCCGCAGTTATTACAATCGACTTACGTTAAGCATAATGGTCGGTACTCAGACAAACAAAAAGAGGTTCAAAAGGCGATTAAAGTTGGTGGGCTGTTTGATACCGGTCACGGACAATCATTGGCTTATAATTTGAAGAGCCACGCACTATATATGTGGCGCGATAACGAAACGAAGTCAGGCGCACCGACTTCAACTGGCGGTTATATTCAGCATATCAGTGCCAGTTCGCTGAAACCTGATCGTGCCATCAGCTTCCATTTAATTTCGCATGGTTTCATTCACGGCGGTCATACTTTAACCTTTGATAAGTATGGGAATGCCTATTTCTGGAGTAATCCGGGTAATGGCGTGAACGTTTATAAAGGCCGCATTTCTGCCCATCACGTTGTCTTTAGGAGAACCGATCAGGTCTTTAAGCATCTTCCAGGTACCCATATTCAAAGTATGGGCTACAACGAAAAACGTGGTCGGTTATATTTGGTTGCGGATGATTCAGTAGCTAGTTTTCCAGCCAAACAGTTAAACGGACACGGATCATTAACTAACAGCTCGTTTGAATGGTCTGGATTAACGCCCAAGCGTGAAACAGAGGGATTGACCTTTGATTCAACTGGTCATGGCTATCTATTATGCAATCATGATCCAGAAGTGCTGTTGTCGACGACGGTCTATTAGTAATTTAAAAAGGTGACTATTCGTAATTTTCGCGAATAAGCCACCCTTTTAGATTTTAGCGTCTATTATTATAACGATAGATACCATAGAGAATAATAGCCAGTAAGAAGCCAAAACCAATCACTGGATTTTCGCGGAACAACCAGTGAAAAATTCGGATGGTACCGACGCCATGAATACCATATATTGCGGGAACGATTGTAGTGAGCATGTGAAACTTCAACTTCCTTTCTAGGAGCTAATAATGATGCGTGTGCTATAATTTTCCCCATAGTATCACAATTAGAATGCTAAGAGGGAGAATTGTATGGATATTACCATGACAATGATTGGTGAAGGGGTTTATCTCATCAATGTTATTTTAGCAATTATCATTATTTTTAGGCAACGTCGAGATATTGCTGCTATTTGGGCGTGGTTACTGGTGCTTTTTTTGCTGCCAGTGATTGGTTTTGTCATCTACGCCTTTCTTGGCCGGCAATTGCCTAAAAATAAACTGTTTAAGGTTAAAAGTGATGTGCAGCTTCAACTGGATGAATTGTTGGCTCAGCAGCGTCAGGAGTTGGGAACTGAAAACTTACCAGCTGATTTAGTGTCTGATTCGGTGAAGTCGCTAGTCAAGATGTTTCAGACGGCAAACCACGCTTTTTTGGCTCGGAAGAACCGGGTTCGTATTATTGCGGATGGTAAGCAGCTATTTCACGAAATGATTGAGGATATTGAACGGGCTAAAAGCAGCGTTCACATTGAATTTTACGCTTTTAAAAATGATCAAATCGGTAAGCAAATTCGTGACCTGTTAGTTCGCAAAGCCTTGGCGGGTGTTGAAGTGCGCGTGATTTATGACCCATTTGGATCCTTAGGGGCCTTTCGTTCCTTCTTCAAATCACTCATAGACGCTGGCGGCTACGTAGAACCGTTTCTAGCCCGTTCAGCAATCATGGATTTTCGGTTAAACTTTCGTGATCACCGGAAAATTGTGGTGGTGGATGGCAGAGTTGGTTACGTTGGTGGTTTTAATATCGGTGATCAGTATCTAGGTCGAAGCAAAAAGTTTGGCTACTGGCGAGATACGCATTTACGAATTACGGGTTCGGCCGTTTTTGGTTTGCAGGGCAGATTTATTCTGGATTGGAACGCCACAGCCTCAGAAGGCTTATTGCCAGCTGACCATATTGAGACGCGCTATTTTCCATTAACGCATGTGAAGGGTGATACTAACATGCAGATCGTTAGCAGCGGTCCTGATTCAGATTTGCAGCAAATTAAAATGGGCTATATTCGATTGATTCAATCCGCGAAAAAGCGGGTGTGGATTCAATCGCCTTACCTGATTCCGGATGATAGTGTGATGGATGCTATTCGAATCGCTGTGATGGCAGGCGTTGATGTTAGAATCATGATTCCGCAAATGCCGGATCATCCTTTTGTTTACCGAGCGACGCAGTATTATGCCCATGAACTGGCGAAAGATGGCGTGAAAATTTACTACTACGAAAACGGTTTTATCCACTCTAAGACCATGGTGGTGGACGACCGGTTGGCTTCAGTAGGTTCAGCTAATATGGACTATCGGAGCTTTAAACTGAACTTTGAAGTGAACGCTTTTCTGTATGATGAAAAACTAGCGGTTCAGTTAGCCGAATTGTTTGAGAAAGATCAACGCTTAAGTCGGTTGATGACGGCTGAAGCGTTTGATAATCAGTCGTTATATCTACGATTTAAGCAGAGTTTTTGCCGGCTATTATCGCCTATTTTATAGGGTGAGTTTTGGACTCAAAAAGTCAAACATATTTCTTGTAATCGGTTACAAAATAGGTTATTATATCCTTGGAAGGTTAGATAAGACCAATTAGTTTTGTAAGTAGTATCGTTGCTGTGAAGCAACAAAGATTCGACGTTTAGTGATACTAGACCAATCGAGTTGATAGTAGAATCAAATGGGTAATAGACTGTTTCCTTGTTAGGCTGCTAAAATGAGAATTGAGGCATCGAATAACAGGAGATAGAATCGGTATTCGATGGTAACCCTCGAGCCGACAAGAGTGCGAACCCCAGCGGTTAAGATCCAAGATTTACCATTTGTTGGTCGATAACCTTCTACAGGTACGAAAGGGTCGTGAAGTTTGCGACCGGTTTAGATACAGGAGCCGTTTCCCTGACAACGATTGTTGGGGGGCGGCTTTTTTGTGTAGAGTGTGAACGCAAGCGATTAGATAGCGGAGTGTAAGCCAAGCCCCTCATAAATCCACGGGTTTGGGATTTGTGAGGGGCTTGGCTTACATGCAGCTGTCTGCTTGCGTGAGCACGTTTAGGCAAAGTAAAAGGAAAGAAATCCATGGGCTTGGGATTTGTGCTGGGGCCCTTACATGCAGCTGTCTGCCTGCCGGAGCACGTTTCGACAAAAAGAAAAAAAGCATACGAATTGACATGGCCGCCAGCCTGATATATTATCGGAATAAGCCATAATATAAAGAAGGAATAATCATGTTAACCGAGAAATTTCACGATGTATTAAACCACGAAGGTGTCGTTTCCGTTGTCACTTGGACGCCAGCGGAACCGCACATTACGAATACATGGAATTCATATTTAACCGTTACGGATGATGAACGTATCTTAATCCCAGCGGCAGGTTTTACCCATGCTGAAGATGATTTAGCTCAAAATAACCAAGTCTTATTCACGGTGGGTGCGCGAGAAGTTGAGGGCCGCGATGGTTATCAAGGAACTGGTTTCCGGTTAACAGGGACGGCACGCTTTGTTGAAGAGGGTCAAGAATTCGATGATGTCAAAGCAAAGTACCCATTTATTCGTAAAGTGCTAGAAATTACACCAAAGTCAATTAAACAGTTACTGTAATTAAGAAGGCTCACACTGAATTTCGGTGTAGGCCTTTTAAATTAGTTATGATTTAGTTCTTGTTTCGATAATACACCGTCCCTGATTTCGTACAACTGATCCGCAAAGGCCATCAACCGTGAGTCATGGGTCACAATGACCACGGCTTTGTTATGTTTGGTGGCTAGATTTTTAAACAGCTCGCCAACGACTTTTACTCTAGGACTATCAAGTGCTGCAGTTGGTTCATCCGCTAGAATAATGGTTGGGTTTGGATACAGTGCACGCGCAATCGCCACCCGCTGTTGCTGACCGCTGGATAATTCGCCAGGATATTTATGGAGTAGACCTTGGATGCCTAGCGCTTGCAGTACTTCATCTAGTTGAGCCCGAGGCAAATTGCCTTTTGGTTTCACCTTATCTACCAGCGTAAATTGATCGGCAACAGTTAGGTAAGGTAATAAGTGGTATTGCTGTAACACGAACCCGATTTCATCCAAGCGTAAGGCATTACGTTGTCTTTTTGATTGGTGATTATAATCCACACCATTAACAGTTACCGTGCCGCTAGTTGGGGTCAGCAATCCGCCCACAATGGTTAGCAGAGTGGTTTTGCCAGAGCCGGATGGGCCCATGATTAAACTCAAAGTACCAGATTCGGCCTCAAAGTTAACATCGTGTAAGACATGGACTTTAGCGGTCCCAGTCCCAAAGATTTGATTCACATTTTTGACGGCAAATGAACTCATCGTGTTAGCCTCCAATCACTGAAACGGGATCGACTTTGAGAACGGTTCTGACGGGTATGAGACTGCCAACCAAGGCCATGATCAAAATCCCTAAACCAACGGCTGCCAACATTGGGATATCAAACGCCATTGGGACTTGTGCCGGAATGACGAAACCGGTGATCACGGTTAGGATGGTCCCAATAACTAAGCCACTAGCAACCAGTATCAGAGATTGGCTGATCGTTGCGCTGACGAGTACCCGGCTAGGAATACCTTGAGCACGCAGAACAGCGTAGTTGGGTAATTTTTGCATGGTAAGGATGTAGAGGAAAACAGCAATGATGATCAGTGAAATAATCATCAAGAAGCTGATCATCAGCACGAAGGTTAAAATTTGTGCTTGATAACCGGGCAGTTTATTGATAATTTGCTGACGAGTATAGGTCTTGGTTCCTGATTGATTAGACTCGTAACGGCTATTTTTGGAGGCAACCACGCTGGTAATCGGACCCATGGCGATACCTCGAAGCGTGCGCCAGGTCCCTAGCTGGCCGTAAAGCACTGGTGTCACGTTTAGTTTGGCGTTTTTAGTAAATCCAACGATAGTAAACTTGGTTTTGTCGTCAGCTAATTTGAACTTATCCCCCAACTGATAACCCTTTAATTTGAACGAGTCATCTGCCACAACTTCATGGGAATGTTTGACCCAGTGACCAGAGTCAAGTTTGATATTTTTGGCGATAAATTGATTGGCTTTAAGTCCCACAAAGAAGGCTGATTGCTGTTTATGTCCCTTAGCCTCAGCTACGACGGGTGTTTCGCCAAGATAAGCTTCATTTTTCGTTAGTGTGCCAGCTTGCTTTTTAGTTAAAAGTGACTGCCGCATATCAACGTTAGCAGTGGAACTGAGAGTGATTTTTTCGACTCCCCAAGAATTGATGGCATCAGTATTTTCTCGGGCTAAGCCGATTGCTAAACTAGTCAGGATAAAAATCAGATAACTGATGAGGACGATCATGATAATAATTAGCCACGATCTGAACTTTTCTTTTTTGATTTCTTTCAACGCTAGAAACATAAGCCAACTCCCCTTAATGTACAGTTATGGTTATTGCTGACGTAACCATAAAGCAATTTACACTGAGTCGCAACTGAGGGAACTTACGATTTTTAACGAGCAAAAAAATACCCACTGACCACTACGTTTAGCAGTGATCAGCAGGTATTTACAAATTAATCAAACAGTTTATTTAAATCGATTCGCAGACTCATGAGGACTAACAAGATGGCACCAATCGTTAGTGAGATAAACTCACCAATGGCAATGGTGCCCCAGTTGATCCAGAAAGTTGGCCAAAAGGCAGCGTTGCCTAACCAGGCCAGTTCCAACGCGATGGTAAACATTGAAAAGGTGACAATTAAAACGCCAGCAACCAATTTGCCATAGAAATTCGAGATGTGCTTAGCCACATAATAGAGTACCAGCATGGTAACAAAAGTTGATAAGCTGCCCCAGATGATGTCGACGATCCCGTATGGTGAAGCCAGGTTGGAAATGGCAACGCCAAGCGGAACGGCGATCACATAACGCTTGTTATAAATGGCCAATAGATTAAGCATCTCTGCCAGTCTTACCTGGACAGGTCCAAAACTAAAGGCTGCCAAGACCGTCGTAATAACGACATAGAGTGCAGCGATGACGGCGACCCGGGCAATGTCTGCCACTGAGTCGATGCCGAAGTGTGTTGTCTTAGAATTCATCGTAAATTCTTCCTCCGTTTTGAGATATTTAAATGAGTGCTGCATACAGATATACAACAGTGGTATACATTACCGTACTTAAGCCTAAATTTCAAGTTAGGCTTCTGAATCGAACCGCTTTTTTAGTTTGTTTTCGCCGTACTGGAAGACTTCGGCTGGGTCTAAATCGTATTTACTGCAGAGAATTAGCGTCTGGTCAAAAACGTCGCATAATTCTTCCTTGAGATGGTCGCGTAACTCCTGTGCAGTGGCTTTATGTTCTCCAGGGTGGTCGCGTCCTAGTTCAATGGTACGGACGACTTGTGTCAGTTCGCCCATTTCCTCAGTTAAGAAGTTCATCCGAATCAAGGGATTGAACCGGTACCAGTTACGCTCTTCATAAAATTGTTTGATCCATGCTTGGTGTTCTTGGATAGTCACAAATATTGCCTCATTTCTCAGAGAATTTAAAACGGCGTTCCCACTAAAGGAAACCGCCGTTTTATTTGCATAATTGAATTGTACCACATTAGCCAGCTTGCAAGATCCACAGGAAGATGACGAAGACAACGGCTAGACCGTACATAATTGGACTAACTTCCTTACCACGTTTAGCAGCAATCATTGATAGCGGATAAGTGATGAAGCCTAAAGCAATCCCATCTGAAATACTGTAAGTCAGTGGCATACCAACTAAGATCAGAAATGCAGGAGCTGCAATTTCGAACTTTTCCCAGTGAATGTTCTTCAAAGATTGCGCCATTAACGTCCCAACGATGATTAAAGCGGGGGCGGTTACTTGGCTAGTAATGACTGTCAGTAGTGGGGAGAAGAATGAACCTAATAGGAACAATACCCCGACAACCACAGCGGTAAATCCGGAACGGCCACCAACGGCGATCCCAGCTGAGGATTCAACGAAGGCGCCCATTGGTGAGGTTCCTAAGAGTGAACCAACAACCATTGTAGTAGAATCAGCTGTCAAAGCCCGGCCAATACGTGGAATCTTATTGTCCTTAACGATGCCGGCTTGTTCAGTCAAACCAACCAATGTCCCAGTAGTATCAAAGAAGGTCACCAGTAAGAAGGTCAAAACAACCACGGCTAACTGCAAGGTATTGATGTGGCCCACGTTCATCAGTGCCACCCCAAAAGTGGAGTGAAGACTTGGCACACCGGAAACCCATTGAGATGGTGCGTGAATTAAGCCGGTTGATAAACCAACAATGACGTTAATGACCATCCCGATGAAAATCGCACCTGGCACTCTAGCACTCATTAAAATAATGGTGAGGAGTAAGCCGATAATGGTTAACCAAGTTGAGCCAACGTGTAATGAACCCAAACCAATCATGGTTGATTTGTTGGCAGTGACTAAGCCACCATCACTTAAACCGATGAAGGCGATGAATAACCCAATCCCGGCACTGATGGCCATTTTTAAATCACGAGGGATGGCATCAACGACCATTTCACGGATTTTAAAGGCAGTTAAAATCATGAATAGGATGGAAGCCACAAACACACCAGCTAAAGCTGTTTGCCAAGGAATCTTCATCCCTAAGACAACGGTGTATGAGAAGAAGGCGTTGATCCCCAAACTAGCCGAAATGGCGATGGGGTACTTAGCAACGATCCCCATTAAGAAACAGCCAAAGGCACTGGCTAACGCGGTTGCGGTGAAGACAGCACCCTTGTCCATGCCAGAAACCCCTAAAACGTTGGGGTTAACAAACAAAATGTAGACCATTGAAATGAATGTGGTTAAACCTGCTAGGAATTCCTTCTTATACGATGTCCCTAACTCATCGAACTGAAAGTATGACGCAATTTTTTGACCCATAAGAATTAACTCCCTTTATCTAAAATAATAGCCGTAATGTTCGTGTTTCGTAAATAAAAACCAGATATTATCGTAACATTAATTTATAGCATTTGCGATATACGAATAATAATTATTTTAAAAACCAAATGTTCGGAAATGAAGAGAGAAAACAATCGAAAAATAGTGTAAAGTGAGTATCGACATGAACGAAACGAGGTTAGAAGAATGACGAAGTGTTTAATTTTGGGGATTGATCAACCAGTCGCACAATTAGTGGCTAAGCAGCTGAATGATGTGGCAGTAGTTGGTTTTTCCGAAGTAGACGAAACTGCTGACTTTTGCGGGGATGCCCGCAAAGCAGCTACTTATATGGAAGCAGTTAAAGGGGTAGACATCATCTACTCCGATTTCATTGGGATGGATGTGGACTGGAAGCTAGAAGCCGTCTTCACCGCACTTCGAAAGCAGCAGCAAACCGTCAGAACCGTGATGCGCTCGGTTGCTGGTATTGATCAGGAAGTCGATGGTACGCTTACTTATCCTGGAATTATCGATATCAAAGAATTTCTCAAACAGCAACGTTATGGCATTAAAATTGTGGATGAGGCTGAGATGCCGTACACCGTCTTACGACCGATTATTGATGATCAATCTGGGTCTGCGCAAGTCCAGCTTATTAATGAAGGACAGCCAGTTCCAGTAAAGCCGGTTAGCGCTGCAGCATTTGCACAGGTGGTGGTTGATGAGATTCAAAATGGAACTCATGTTAATCAGTCAATAGCGGTAGTTAGTAAGTAATGACAAATCTAAAATGACCTCCTAGTTCAGCAGTAAAAGCTAAACAAGAGGTCATTTTTATATGTGTGTTTGGAGGAACTGAAACTATGTGGTTAATATGTGTGTTTTGAAAGTCTGATATTATGTGTCTTATCATAGGAAATAAACAGTTTATTTTTTCTCAAGGCTAGCTGATGGTTGTAAGTTAAAGAGCTTGGTAATTGCCCAGCTACCCAAGATACCGATCAGCATGAATGGGAAGAAGTCCAAGCCTTGATTGAACAGCGGGATGAAGTTGCCAGCCCAAGCATTGATGGCTTTGAAGAAGCCCATGTTAGCGAAGAATGGTGGCAAGGTGTGAATCGCATCCAAGAAAGCTGGAATGAAGGTCAAGATGATCGTGGTCTTGTAGATGAATTGGTTCTTGCCCATGAATGGATGTAACAAACCTAAGAAGATTAAGGACATTGCTAATGGGTAGATGAAACTAAGTAGTGGTGTGGAGTAAGTGATGATTTGATCCAAACCGAAGTTAGCGATGATGAAGGCACCAATGGAACTGAAAGTCAGGAAGAAGTGGTAGCCGAGTTTTGGAAAACGGTGACCCCAATCTTCGGAAAGGGCGGCCATCAAGCCAATGCATGAAGTGATGCAGGCAAGGAAGGTAACGGCACCGAGGATGGCGATACCAATCATGCCAGTGTAGTGAGCCATAATACCAGAGAAGGCAGTCCCACCATCAGCACTTAACTTGAGGTAACTTAAACTTGAAGCACCAAGAGCAATCAAGAAGATGTAGATGATCGCTTCAAGCCCCATGCTGATAGCACCAACTTTAGCAACCGCCTTAGAACGGGCACCAGTATCGTTCATACCAAAGTACTTAAGCGCGGTAATGATCGTAACACCAAAACCTAATCCGGCAAGAGCATCCATGGTGTTATAACCTTGTAGGAACCCGTTGATCAAGTTGCTGCCGGCACCAGAGCCAGCTGGAAAGATTGAGATTTGACGGATGTCGCCTTTGATGATGAAAGCCATGAAGAAGATGAAAGCTAAGAGAGCAAGTAAGATTGGGTTGAGTAATTTACCAACGTAATCAGTGATTTTGGATTGGTTCCAAGAAAGTAAGAGTGAAATGCCGAAGAACAAGAATGAGAAAATCAGTAGTCCCATTTGATCCCAAGCCTTTGGCAAGAAGGGTTGAATCCCAATGGCGAAGGTAGTGGTGGCTGTCCGTGGTGAAGCAACCAGAATCCCTAAAGTGGCGTGAATCATGATCAGGAAGAAGAGCGCAAATCCTTTACCAGCTGGTCTTGCAAGGTCATAAGCACTGCTGCTGCGAGTTAAACTAATGGCGAGAATCGATAATAACGGTAATAAAATAGCAGTTAACAGAAATCCAATAGCGGAAGGTCCCCAGTTGCCAGCGGCTAATTGACCTAGATGAATCGGGAAGATCAAGTTCCCAGCACCGAAGAAGAGACCGAATAGCAGTGAACCTAATATAATATATTGACGTTTCGTGAGTGATGTTTTCATATATAAAACCTCCTGTGAATTTGGTGAAACAACGGGGTAATAAAAAACGCCCCTAGCTTATAAAAGCTAAGGACGTGTTATCGACGTGTTACCACCTTAATTTTCAACCACCTCGCGATGATTGACTTTGAAAGTACGGCGAACCGATGCGCGGTCGGTCCACGATACTTCATTGCTGTAATGGGCGCATTCCCAGTGACCACTTCGAATTATTCGTCGCGGTCACGACTTGTAGATTACTTTCATCGCTGGGTCGATTACCTCGTCGCACTGATTGAGGCTCCCTGTGAATCTTGCCAGTGACTACTCTTCTACGCATAGTCTTTGAAAAATGATTTAAATATGTGTGAAACAAACTTTGTTTATGTGGATAATAATAGTCAATGGAAAATTAAAAGTCAAGGATAAAATTAGATTTTTTTAATTTAATGTGCTGATTATCTCAGCGGTATTTCATTTTAATAGATGTAAGAAACCGGTTGATACTAGTTGTCAAAAACCGAAAAATAAGCAATAATGATGGGTAATATAGAGATGGTGTTTTAATGAGAAATTATTTGAGACAGAAAGATGGGATAGGTATGGGAGCTCAGCTCAGCAACCGAAAGATGAATGTTAAACGATTAGTCGTTAAAGTTGGGACGAGTAGCTTGGTTTACCCCAGTGGCGGACTTAATTTAAGGGTGATTGATCAACTCGCCTTCGCACTAAGTACGTTATGCGGACAGGGTAAGGAAGTTATTTTAGTTTCGTCTGGGGCGATTGGTGTTGGCTTAAACGCACTTCGGCTGAAGGAGCGACCCAAGGAGATCAGTGAGCAACAGGCGCTGGCTTCGATTGGCCAAAGTAAGCTGATTACGATGTTCAATCAGCGGTTTGCCCACTATAATCAAACCATCGGGCAACTGTTGCTGACTCATGATGTGTTCGATTTTCCGGCCAGCAACCAACACGTTATGGATACCTTTGACCGGTTATTAGCCAAACACGTGGTACCGATTGTTAACGAAAATGACTCCATCGCGGTAGATGAAATGGATCATCGGACCAAGTTTGGTGATAACGATCAGTTGTCCGCTATTGTGGCGACTCACGTAGATGCTGACCTGCTGATCATGTTGTCTGATATTGAGGGCTTTTACGATCAAAACCCACTGAAACATGACGATGCTCAGTTAATTCCAACGATTCATCACATTGATGATGAAACCTATGCTGTGGCTGGCGGTCGCGGCAGCCGGTATGGTACGGGCGGCATGGTGACGAAGCTGACGGCAGCGGAAATTATGCTTAAGGACAATCGTCAAATGGTGTTGGCAAGTGGCAAAGACCCCGCGATTATTTTGGATATTTTAGCTGGTAAACCAGTTGGTACTTGGTTTACTCCCGAAGAAAAAGGAGGAATGAACAGTAACTATTCTGCTGTAAAAGGATATAAATCTTTGTAAAGTGGTGCTGCTATACTATTCCATATTCTTATAAGACTGGCGAAAGATATCACAAGGTTAAAGTTAGCCGTTAAATTTTCCGTATTAGTTTATAGCTTATAAGTAGTGAATTATATGAATTTCATTAAAAGGCTTTTTGGAATAAAGCCATCCCGTATAATATGAAGGACACCTCACCTTGGTGATTAAATTCAATAAGGCGGAACCACTGATATTACTCACATATAAAGTCGAAATTAAGCCGACCGAAAAACAAGCCTGGCAGCTTGATTGTCATATTGGTGGCAGTCGCTGGGCTTATAACCTGTTTTTGGATATCAATCGGCAACGCTACGAAAGGGGGTATTGCTACTTAAACGCTTACGCCTTTAGTAAGTGGTTTAACCATGAATACCTTGAAGCCAATCCTGATGATAGGTGGATCAAGGAATTATATGCCAAATCGGTTAAGCAGGCTTTTATTGACGCTGACACGGCTATGAATCGATTTTTCAAGAAACAGAGTGGTTTTCCCCATTGGCGGTCATTTAAACGGGACCAAGGTAGTTATTACTTTGTTAAGAACAGTAAAACACAGATTATTGCTTGTCAGCGTCACCGCATCAAGTTACCGAAGCTTGGCTGGGTACGTTTGAAAGAGTTTGGCTACATTCCGACAGACTCAGAACACTTCGTTATCAAACAAGGCCGAATTAAATTCAAAGCTGGTCGGTATTACCTGACCTGTTTAGTGGAACAGGCTGAATTACCAAAACTAGCATCAACCGGTGAACCTATCGGCATCGACCTTGGTTTAAAAGAATTTGCCATTTTAAATGATGGTACTTTGTATCCTAATCAGAATAAAAGTAGTCGCGTAAGACGGATCAGAAAACGTCTGCGCAGACTGCAAAGAAAGTTGTCCCGTCAGTATCACGCACTGAAAGCTAGAAGACAGAAAGAAGGGAAATCTGCTACTGATTTAAATCTAGCTAAAACTCAGCGGAAAGTGCAACGCTTGTATCAACGTCTAACTCACATTCAAGCTGATTATCAGAATAAGATTATCGCTGCTGTGGTGAGAACCAAACCACAGTGGGTAGCCTTAGAAGACTTGAATATTAAGGGTATGATGAAAAATCGGCATTTAGCTAAGGCCATTAGTTACCAGGGGTTCTATAATTTCAGAATCAAACTGATTGCTAAATGCCAGCAGTTAGACATTCCGGTACACTTAACCAATCGTTTTGAGCCTACTTCTAAGTTATGCCATCAATGTGGTCATAAAAAAGTTGATTTAAAACTACAAGATCGAGTGTATGAGTGCCAGAATTGTAACTATACCGAAGACCGTGATATTAATGCGGCCCTGAATATCAGGGATACTGAAAACTTTGAATTCGCCTACTAAAATAGGTTTCAAAGCATGTACCGGTGGCTAGCCGGGAATTAACGCTTGTGGACTATCATATCAACTGTATTAGTGAGTTTCATGCGAGGCAGGATAGGGAGAAGCAAGAATGATCTATAACTTTTTATAAGTTATCAGTAGCAGCTGTTCAAAATGGCTAACGAAACGATTAATATGACTGAATTAGAAAAAATGGGTCAGCTTGCAAAGCAGGCGGAGACCCAGTTGGCGCAACTGTCTAATCAGCAGCGTAACGCTGGTTTAACGGCCATGGCGGATGCTTTGGTGGCGAATGCGGCTACCATTTTGGCTGCTAATCAGCAGGATTTGGCAAACGCAACGGATCTGAAGGCCAGTTTTGTAGACCGGCTGACTTTAACGACTGACCGAATCAGCGATATGGCTGAAGGCATGCGCCAAGTAGCTCAATTACCAGACCCAATCGGCAGTGTCGACAAGATGTGGAAGAATGAAGCCGGGTTGATGATTGGCAAGCAGCGAGTGCCATTGGGCGTTATTGGGATTATTTTCGAAGCCCGGCCAAACGTTACGGCGGATGCTTCTGCGTTAAGTTATAAAAGCGGTAATGCCGTGATGTTGCGAGGCGGTAAAGAAGCCATTCAGACCAACATTGCGATTAGTGACGTACTTCGAGGTGCTTTAAAGGAATTGGGCGTGGACGAGAACGCCGTCCAGTTAGTTCACGATACGTCTCACGAAGTCGCTAACGAAATGATGGCATTGACTCAATATTTGGATGTGTTGATTCCCCGTGGTGGCCGTGGCTTGATTCAACGCGTTGTTTCAACAGCCAAAGTACCAGTCATTGAAACGGGCGCTGGTAACTGTCACATTTACGTTGACCAGTATGCTGAATTACAAATGGCAGTTGATATCACTGTTAACGCCAAGGTTCAGCGGCCATCGGTCTGCAACGCGGCGGAAAAGTTAGTGATCCATAGTGCCATAGCTGACGAGTATTTGCCAGTGATTGCAGCAGCGTTGGCGGACCAAGGTGTTCAGCTTCGCGGTGATGAACGGGCTTGCGCCATTGTGCCAAGCATGATACCAGCAACGGATAGCGATTGGGACGAAGAATATAACGATTTGATCATGGCGGTGAAGGTCGTTGATTCTGAAGACGAAGCTATCGCTCACATTAATGCACACAATACGAAACACTCTGAAGCTATCATCACTGACAACTATCAAAACGGTCAGCGCTTCCTGCAGCAGATTGATGCTGCTTGTGTTTATATCAATGCTTCCACTCGGTTTACGGATGGTTTTGAGTTTGGTTTTGGAGCCGAAATCGGGATCAGTACTCAGAAGCTGCATGCTCGTGGGCCGATGGGACTGCACGAACTAACGTCGACCAAGTACATTATCTATGGGGACGGGCAAGTTCGGAAATAATTAAAATGCTTTAAAGGCCTCGTGACACCTCGTTTAACGGATGAAAATTTGTTAAAATGAATGTAAAGAGGTGGTGCGCTGTGACGATTAAGACTAATCCTGAACAATTGGGCATGCTTAAATCGCAAATGGATGAGGCAAACCAAAAGTCTCATTTTGTTATTTTCGAGTCTACTGAATTTTCTAGTGGCGATAATTTGCGATTAATCACCGATTATGAAAGCTTTAAAGAAATTCGTAAGGCTCACGCAGATCAGGCCAAGATGCATATTTTGCAGGACATTGTCCCAATCACGGATAATCTGGCCAAGTGGGCAATCGCGGAAAGTAAAGCGGCACATCAAAGTGATGATCCGGAAGCCTTAGCCGACTTGGAACAATATACCAATGCGGTTTTGAAGGAAAACTTTATTAAAGTGAATCAAGAATAAGAGCGTAACATAACTCGGTAGATTCCAGAATTTAAAACAAGCACCGTTCCGATGGGCCTTATCGGGACGGTGCTTGTTTTAAATTATATTCTAGTTAAGAAACTAGATAAAATTTTTATCAATATAGACTTATACCACAAGCCGTTATTTTGATATACGGTGAATTAAAAGTTTCACGTGAAACAAACTTTAAGCTAACTTAAAGTTACTTTTCAACGCTAATTTTTCTAACCGTTTAGCTCCCCAAGTAAACATTTCTTCAATAATAGGCATTAAACTTTCACCGGTTGTCGTTAAGCTATAATAGACAGCTTTGCGGTTGTTAGAAATTTCTTCACGGCGAGTGACTAGGCCATCAGCTACTAATTCTTTAAGCTGCTGTGCCAGCATCTTATGAGTTGCGTCAGTCAACAAACGTTGGATCTGGCTAAAACGCATGGTACCGTCGTGAGATAAGTGATAGATGATGACAATTTTGTATTTGCCTGAGAACATCGAAAGTGTGTATTCCTTGGCACAATCAAAATCCTTTTTCTGGATTTTCTCTTGCGTGTATTTTCTAAGTGCGTCAGTCATGTCGTCCTCCACAAAGTAATTTGGAATTCGTGAGCGTGTTTTGCAGGTTAAAATCATATCTCAGAGCCGAGAAAGTGGCAACTAAAACGCACTGGGATTCTTTCACTAGCAAAATCTTCATGGGCACAAAAAAGTGCGTTATTGCCGGTTTGCTCGTAAGCCGTAATAATGGACTTACAAACAAAGGAGGAAGATACGATGAAAAAAGTTGCAGTTGTGGTTACTGATTTGGTAGAAGACGTTGAATTTGTGGAACCAGTCAACGCAATTCGTGATGCCGGTCATGAAGTGACCGTTATTGGATTTGAAAAGGGTACCGTAACCGGTAAACACGATACAGCCATTACCATTGATCAGTCGATTGCGGATGTGAAACCAGAAGACTTTGATGCCCTTTATATTCCAGGTGGTTTTTCACCCGACCAATTACGTGCAGACCAGCGCTTTGTCGATTTTACCAAGGACTTCTTAATGACCAATAAGCTGATTTCAGCGCTTTGTCACGGTCCGCAATTAATGATTCAGACCGGCTTGGTTCATGGCCGAACGATGACCGCTTATCTGACGGTTCAGCCTGATCTCTATTACGCTGGTGCTCGTGTTGAGGATCAGCCCGTGGTTGTCGATGGTAATCTAATCACTAGCCGGGAACCCAAAGATATTCCGGTATTTAATCAAACGTTGATTGATGCACTAGCAAAATAGAGTGAATATCCGCACAGCAATGATTAGGATTTTACTGATGAAATAACCGCTATTCAAACAAATACGGCAAGGCCTAGGCAGACCATGATCTGTTGATAGGGCTTTGCCGTATTTGTTTAGAGAGACCAATAGGATGTTTTTGAATTCAAAGGTGATTAGACCAGCCTTTTCAAGACGATAATTATGGCGAAAAACTCCTATAAATTCTTTAAATCTGTTTGGAAACGACTAGAACAGACGTTCAAATATGCTATGATAAAACCAGCAAAATTTGAAGAGGCCCAAGTACAAACCATTTCGCAGTTTCGTGAATGATGTATAGAAAGGAACCAACACGATGACGTTGCAATTTGTAATTGGAAAAGCAAGTGTTAACCATGAAAATAGCCTGTTATCAGAGCTGGCAAAAGCGCAGCAGGAACACCCTGATGACCAGTTTTATTACTTGGTACCAAACCACATTAAATTCGAGTCTGAAGTTCAGGTATTGACACAATTAGCCAAACTGTCTGGAAATGACAATGGTGCCTATGCCCAATCAGGGGTTCAGGTGCTGTCGCTAACCCGGCTGGCCTGGTTCTTTATGAAAAACGCACCGGCTTATCAACTACCCCGGATTTCACAAGCGGGCATGAATATGCTGGTTTATCAAGCCATTTTAGACCATCAAGATGAACTGCAACTATTTGCTGGTGAAGCCGATCGTCCCGGGTTCATTAGTTTGCTGACTCGTCAAATATTGGAGTTAAAAACGGGTCAGGTTAGCGTTTTGGACTTGGATCAAGTTGCCAAGGAAATGACGGGGACCAGTGCAGATTTAGATGCCAAACTACATGATTTGGTGTTGATCTACGATAGTTTTGAGCAGGCGATGACCAATAAGTACGTTGCCAATACCGACTTGCTGAATCAACTGAGTACATACTTAGAAGAGGTTGATTTAAGCCACGCTCATTTCTACTTCGACGGCTTTTCTCAGACCCAGTTCTCAGCACAGGAAATGAAATTGTTATCAACACTGATGAAGCGGGCAGCTGAGGTAAAGATTGCTTTGATTCTTGATCAAGGCACGCCAACAACTGATGCTATTAACGAACAGAGTTTATTCTACCAACCGTCACGGACCTATATGCGACTCTATCAAACTGCACGTGCGCTATCAGTTCCCGTATTACATGATATTAGAGCAACAACTGCTCGGACAACGCCAGAGTTGCAACAACTAGAAACTTATTGGCAAGCAACGGCTACGGGCGTGACGTCAATGAAAGGCGAGACGCTTCAGCAGACTGATCAGATTCAAATTATTCAGGCTGATAACCGTTATGCTGAGGTCGCTCGGGTGGCAACCATGATTCGTCAGTTAGTGGCGGAAAAAGGGTATCGGTACCGCGACTTTTTGATTTTGACCCGTCACCTCGATCAATACGAAACCATCTTGGCACCGATTATGAACGCACAGGAAATACCTTATTTTAGTGATGTCCAGCAATCAATGGCGGACCATCCGCTGGTTGAACTGATTGACGCGATTTTTGAGATTAAGCGCAAGCATTTTCAGTACGCCGATATTATGCGGTTACTAAAAACCGAACTGTTACTTCCAAAAATAGGCGATGGTCAGTATATGGCAATTGATGCCTTTCGTGATGCCCTATTTAAAACGGAAAATTGGGTGTTAAAAATGGGCTATCAGGGATCACGCTGGCTGCAAAAGGAAGATTGGCCTTACGCCCGGCTTCAAAGTGATGATTTAGGCACAGCCACCAGCGCTGACCAAGCAACCTCGGATCAGATCAACGGTATTCGCAGATTTATTCGGGATACGCTAGTACCTTTCTATCAAAAATTGGATCACGTTAAAAATGGCCGTGAAGCGGCAACCTTATTAGTTAACTTCATGACTGAAAACGGGGTAGTTGACCAGTTAATGGTTTGGCGAGATTGCGCCATTGATGCTGGTGACTTGGTACAAGCAGGTCAGCCGGAACAGGTGTGGCAGACGTTTTGTGACCTGTTAGATGAATACGTTACCATTCTCGGTGATCGGCTATTTCGGTCGCAGGATTTCTTATCATTACTGCAAGCTGGTTTTGAAGGCGCCAATTATTCTCAGATTCCTTCAACACTGGATCAAGTAATGATTTCCGAAAGTGGGATCATCCAAATGAACAACCGTAAAATCACGTTTATGATTGGTTCCACCGATAAAACCATGCCGGATACCACTTTGCCGACTCACTTGCTGAATGACCAAGACCGTCAAAAACTGACTTTGCCTGAAGGTGAATATTTAAATGATGATGGCATTATGACCTTACAAGGTGAGCCGTACATCAACTATTTAGCCTTTATGACGCCTAGTGAACGCCTGATTTTTACGTACCCCATCAACGCGGGCGATGATGAGCAAAATCAGATCAGTCCGTATTTGGCGCGGATACAAAAACATTTTAACTTACCAATTATCAGTCACACAGCAACGCCTCAAGCTGATCAGCAGGATTTGACCCCCTATCTGGGCGCTAAGCGGGCAACGTTGCGACATCTGATTCAAGCCAGCAATGACAGCCGTGATCGTAACATTCGGTTAAGTCCCTCGTGGCAGTATGTTTATCAAGTGCTTAGCCAAGGTGACACGCAAGCGTTAACGGAAAAGTTATTAGGTAGTATTTCGTATCGTAACGTGCCTGCGCAGCTAGACGCGGAAATTGTGACCGGACTGTACGGCAACACCATTAACAGTTCAATTTCGAAACTGGAGGAGTTCTACCGTAATCAGTATGCGTACTTCTTGAAGTATGGGTTAAAGTTGCGTGAACGAGACGAGTTTGAACTGTCACCAGCCAACACTGGTGAATTTTTCCATGCCGCCATGGATCAGTTAATGAAACGGGTCAACGCGGAAAAAATTGATTTAGCAGATTTGGATGACCAACAGCTTAACGAGCTGATCGATGAGATTACGGGTCAAATTCTGAATGATCCTAAAAACTTGCAGTACGCCATTTTGAATAGCAGTCACCGAATGGCGTTTATTAAAGGACAGCTGATTGGCGTGGTCCGTCAAATGGCTGTGACGTTCCATAAGCAAAGTCAGTACACCCCAATGCGGGCTCGAAAGACTGAAGTCCTGTTTGGCCACATTGGAGCAGAGGATGGTCTACCACCGCTGGAATTTAATTTACCGAAGAAAAAACAAATTCGGGTTCGTGGGAAAATCGACCGAATCGATACGCTGAAATTGCCGAATAACGAATACATCGGCATCGTGGATTACAAGTCCAGCGAACACACAGTGAAGTTCAACGATATTTACGAAGGTATCGCCATGCAGATGATGACGTATCTGGACGTGGTGCAAAAGAACATGGCGCTGATTGCTGATGATCCGGATGCGCAGCTAGCTGGCGCGCTCTACCTACATTTGCAGAATCCGCGGTTACGTCCCAGCGACATTAGGACGGATATTTCCAGTGCGTTGTTGGCCAAGGAGCGCTATGAAGGCGTCTTAGTTGCTGATGACGAGTTGATTCACGGTCTGGAACCGCAGTTAGCAGTCAGTGAAGCGGCTAAAGTTTTTCCGTTTAAATTAAAAAAAGATGGTTCAGCAGCCAAGTCAAACTCCATCATTACCATGGACCAGCTGCAAAATCTATTACAGTATACCGAAATGAAGATCACCGAAGCCGGCAGCAGTATTTTTGACGGTCAGATCGAGTTGAATCCCTATAAACCGCTGAGTGGTCCAACAGCGATGACGAATTCGCCATATACTGCTATCATGCAGTTTGATCCAATGCTGCCGGAAAATAGTTACCGGGTACAGACGGCACCAGCAAAAGCGGATGAGATCATGAAGCAAATTGCGGAGGAGGTTAAACGCCGTGAAATACACTAAAAGTCAGCAGCAAGTGCTAGACACACACCAAACTAATTTACTCGTATCAGCTTCTGCTGGTTCTGGGAAAACTCGAGTGCTAGTCGATCGAGTGATCAATATGATTTTGGCGCATGAAAGTCTGGAAAATCTCCTCATCGTCACGTTTACTCGAGCTGCCGCTGCCGAAATGAAGCAACGAATCGAGACTGCCCTTCGAGAACAAATCAGTCAAGCTAACGCCACGGAACAGCGGTATTTATCCCGCCAGCTTGCAGTTTTGCCGGTTGCTGACATCAGTACATTGGATGCTTTCTGTCAGCGAATTGTTGAGCGTTACTACTATTTGATCGACCTCGATCCCGTTTTTCGGATCCTGGGTGATCAATCTGAAAGTGCGCTACTGAAAGATGAAGTTTGGAACGATGTGCGCGAACAGCTGTATCAAGATGACGAAGATGGGGTATTTAAACGTCTGGTTCAGAACTTCTCCAACGACCGTTCAGATGACGGCCTCACCGACAAAGTGATGCAAGTCTTTCAGTTTATGGGTGCCAAACCCGACCCCAGTGCGTGGTTAAAGACCCTAGCTGAACCTTATCAGGTGGATGGTCCATTAATGGCAAGTAAAATTGTCCAAGAACAACTCTTGCCTTTGATTCAGCAACAGTTGGATACGGCTAAACGGGAATTGCAGCAGGGACGTGATCTGGCTGAAGATGCCGCAATTGATAAAGCAGTGGCATACATGGACAGTCTGCTGTCACCATTATCAGAGTTCAATATGGACGAGCTATCTTGGAATGGTTTGCGGTTAGGACTCAATGAATTTCCGTGGGGCCGGTTACCATCAATCGGTAAAAAATCGGCTGAATATGATGATTATCAAGAAATCAAAGAGACGTTTGTTTCTCACCGGGATAATGCTAAAGACGCCCTTGAAACGGCAGCTAAATTAATGCCGTTACCTGAAGAAGAAACGGCTGAAGCGATGAATAATAGCCGAGAAATCGTTGAAGAACTAGCTAAGACTGTGGAAAAATTCGCCACTGCTTATGATGCTGAAAAACGTCGCCGACACGTGTGGGAGTTCAGCGATATTGAACACTTTGCGCTGCAAATATTACAAACGGAAACGCCCGAAGCAGTTGCCGTCCGTGAGCAGTTATCCAAGGACTATCACGAAATCATGATCGATGAATACCAGGATACTAACGAATTACAGGAAGCTATCATGACCACGTTGGCACATGATCATCCTGGTAACCTGTTCATGGTGGGGGATATTAAGCAGTCCATCTACCGTTTCAGACTAGCGGAACCCAAGCTGTTTATAGAAAAGTTCAACCGGTATCGAGAAGATCCGAATGCCGGTAAAGAAATTACTTTGGCAGAAAATTTTCGTTCGATGAAAAACGTAGATGATTTTACTAACTTAATTTTTACCCAGATCATGGATGAACAACTGGGACAGATTAAATACGCCGGTTCAGCTAAATTAGTGTATGGTGCCAGCTATCCGGATACATTGCCAAACGTGGCTTCATTAATGATTTATGATACAGAAGCTGCCAGTGAAGCGGGTACGGATGAGGCGCCTGATGGTGATGAGGGTCAGGTGACCTTGATGGCACAAAAGATTCGGGAATTATTAGCCCAAGACACTCAAATTTGGGATCGGTCCAAGCAAGAGCTTCGGTCACTGAAGTACCAAGACATTGCTATTATTGCTTCAACGAAAAAGAATAATCTGGAAATTCAGGATCAGTTTGGCCGAGCCGATATTCCGGTTCAAATCAACGATGCGCAAAGTTACTTTAAAACCACAGAAGTTCAAATAATGATGTCCATGCTGCAAATTATTGATAACCCGTATCAGGATATTCCATTGGCTGCAGTTTTGAGATCGCCAATCGTAGGGTTAAATGAAAATGAATTGGCTTATCTAAGAGTGAGCGACAAAACGGATGATTACTATTCTGCCTTACTGCATTTTTACAATCATTACCACGATGAATATGCAGGTAATCAGTACGCGGATAGCTTGTATCCTAAGATTGAGAAGTTCTTAGAACAGTTGAACCAATTCCAAACCACAGCTCGGCAAAAACAGCTGGCGACCTTGATTTGGCAAATTTATCAAACTACTGGTTTTCTGGACTACGTCGCCGGAATGCCAGCTGGACCGCAGCGACAAGCTAATTTACATGCTCTGTACGAACGAGCTGCTGACTATGAAAAAAACGGGTTTAAGGGCCTGTTTCAGTTTGTTCGGTTTATTGAACGGATGCAGAAAAATGACCATGACCTCGCCGAAGCAAAAACCAGAGCCACCGAAAATGCAGTTCAGGTCATGACGATTCATGGCAGTAAAGGACTGGAATTTCCAGTTGTTTTCTTACTGAATGCTTCGAAGAAGTTTAACCTTCAAGATCTTACTGATAAGGCAATTCTCAATAACCAGCTGGGTATTGGGATTGATTATTTTGATCCTGACAAGCGGGTTGCGGCACCAACCTTACCCAAGTTAGTCATACAGGCAGCTACTCGAAAGGAAGCACTGGCCGAGGAAATGCGGAAGCTCTACGTTGCACTGACTCGTGCTGAACAGCGGCTTTACATCGTGGGTGAGTGCAAGGGCCAAGACAGTTTGCTAAAAAGTTGGAGCGCAGCTAATCACGATGATTCGCTAGTTTTGAATCCTAATTTACGCGAGAAGACGCACAATTTCCTTGATTGGATCGGTTTGACGCTCATGCGGCACCCAAGATTTGAACTGAATCCGGAGAAAAAGGTGCTACCAGCTTTAAAGGACGATAAAACCCAGTTTGATATCAACTTCTATTCTGCGGATGATCTTATTGGTATGGGACCACGATTAAAAGCTGAAACGGGCGAGAAATGGTTACAGGATTTAAAGGAACAGGCGGCTATTTCAGATTACGCGGAGGTCGACGTTGATAAAATCGATCAGTTGATGACCTTTAGTTATCAAAATCAAGCTGAGACGCAGACGACGGCATACCAATCAGTATCCGAAATTAAGCGGCTGTTTGAAGACCCTGATTTGAAGCAGTTAGGGGATTATCAGCCAGATTGGCAAACGGCTCAAGGCGGTAATCGGTTTGTGACTCATGAACTTGAGCAACCTGTTTTTATGCAGACCATTAACGCGCCAACTTCCGCAGAAATTGGGACTGCCACTCATTTGATTTTTCAGGAATTGGATCTATCAAAACCCGTTGACTTGGATGCTGTTCAGACTGTAATTGATCGGTTAGTTGACCAAAAAGTCATGCAGCAGCCGGTTGCCCAGCGCATTAAGCAAGAACAGGTGGTGAACTTCTTTGCCAGCAAATTTGGTCAGACCATTTTACAGCATCAAGATAGTTTAAAACGAGAAACGCCATTTTCACTGTTATTGCCGGCAAAGGACGCCTTCGCAACCGTGCATGATGAAGACGCCAAAATCCTGATTCACGGGATTATTGACGGTTACTTTGTGACTGAAGAGGGCATCACGTTATTTGACTACAAGACCGATTATTTGCAGCCAACGGATAGTGGTATTGAAAAAATAAAGCACCGTTATGAAGGTCAACTGCGATTATACGCACTAGCATTGGAGAAGATGCTGCAGCGGCCAGTGGCTGAAAAGTATCTTTACCTACTGTCGATTAATCAGCTGGTTCAGGTATGATGGTCTAGGCTTGAATAAAAGAAATTGTTATGGGAACGTTATTCTTGAAAGAAAATCTTAATCGAATTGCAAACGGAAGCGTCTGTTTTTCATGTCATAGGTATGGCATAATGGCATAATGTGAACAATTGATTCTAAAACGGAGAGAATAATTTTGAGAAAGATATTTGAAAAAATTCCAATTTGGTTAATTTATACGGTTACTTTTGGCTTTATCATACTTTTTTCTTTTGGTGCTTTGCGCCTCATGGGGCAAACCACGATTTGGAACATGGATGGTATTACGCAGCATTATCCAATATTAGAAGAGTTTTATCGCATACTTCGCGGAACCGGGCATCAGTCGTTATTTAGCTGGTCGTGGAATTTGGGACTTGGTGCCGATCAGATGACCACCTTCTCTTACTATGTGGTGGGAGATCCTTTTAGTTACCTGATTGCGTTGTTCCCAGCTGATAAGATTCAGCTAGGGTACCAGGCACTTACCATTCTACGTGTGTATGCAGTGGGGCTAGCCTTCTTAACTTTTGCGAAGCAGATGAAGTTAAAACGTACTGGTAGTCTTATTTCAACACTGATCTATACGTTCTGCAGTTTTTCATTCTACGTTGCTTATCATCACCCATTTTTCTTGCTACCAATGATCTTCTTCCCGTTACTTTGTACGGCGATTGATAAGATCTATCATGGTCAATCATTTTTATGGTTGGTGGCAATTACAGCAATCGTTTTAATCAGTAACGTTTATTTTGCTTATTTACTTGCAATTGGTTCATTAGTGTTTGCGTTGGTTCGTTATCTCGATCTTAAACGGAAAGATGAATTAGTTCGCACGCTACCGAAATCGTTTGGCTATTTTGTGCTGACTGTCGTCATGGCATTACTGATTTCAGGTGTGATCTTATTACCAAATATTATGTCAATGCTTAATTCCTCAAGGTCAGGATCTAGCATTTTTGCGAACGGCTTAAAACTTTATCCGGCCATTTACTATATGAAGTTACCTAACGTCATTCTGGATTCTAGCGGTTCCAAAATGTACTGGGTCGTTATGGGAACCAGTGGACTAACCCTAATCGCAATCATGTGGTCACTGCGGCATTTTAAAAAGTATTTGATGCTCAATCTCACCCTAATTTTAATTGCGGTTGGATTACTGCTCCCACAATTTGCAGCGGTGATGAACGTCATGAGTACGCCATCTAATCGTTGGGTCTTACTAGCACAGCTCCCGTTTGCTCTGGTTGCCGGACTATTTATTGATCACCTGCATGAACTTGTTCCCGCCGACTTTAAATGGTTTATGTGGGGGACGTTGCTGTTACTGGCATTAGTTTGGGTCGGTAACGGGTTTATTTTCAAAATGCGGGCTCATAATGCCGTGATGTACGGTATTTACTTCGTGACGTTACTAGTGCTTGCTTATGGGTTTATTGGTGGGCTTAAAAGTCAGCGATTAAAGCTTAGTTTGTTTGTGCTAGTAGTTGTGAACGCTGCTAGCATGGGACTTGGCTTTTATAGTAGTAAATACAGTGACACGACATCCTCTCAACTCAGTCGGGGTGTCGCACCACACTGGATCTCGACGTATTATGATTATGCAAACCGGTATCTGGCAAAGCACGACAAGAGTTTTTACCGGACAGGAGAAACGTCTGATTATTACGCGCTGAAGACAGCGGGGAACAACATTCCGATGCTGTTAAATATGCATTCGATCAGTTCCTACTTTTCCGTTCAAAACGGTGACGTTGATGCTGTCAATAAAGAGTTACTTAACAGTGAGAATACCATGAATAACCCCACTCGAAACGTTGATAACCGAACGACATTTTCGTCACTGCTAAACGTCAAATATCTCTTTGTTCGTGAAGATGAAGTGGGTAAGTCGAAAGTTCCTTACGGGTTTGAACCGATCAAAGATAAAGATGGGCAACCTATGATATTCCAAAATCAAGCTGTTTATACCCTGGATAACCATACTGGTACAGCGATTTACCGAAACAAGTACGCCTTGCCACTGGCATATACCCAAAGTCAGCAACTTGATAAACAGTCGTATCAGAAGCTTTCAGCTAGCGATAAAGAACAGGCAATGCTGGATGGCGCCTTAACGGATCACAAAGTAAGTGGTGTTAAGACGGTCAAGGCTGCAACAACGGCGAAGACGGTTCCGTATACTGTTAAAATGAACTATCTGCCAATTACCACGGAAGATCAGGCAATTGCTTATCAAGTCAAACATGATACTGGTCATTCAGTTCTTTCCCAAATTAAGTCGAAAGAACTGACGCCAAAGCAAATTGAAGCGTATGATCAAATTGCAAAAACAAAGAAACCGACTAAGGCAATCACTAATATGATGAAGCAAAATCAGGCGATTGTTAAAAAAGATAGTCAAACTAATCAAAATGGGTTAAAGACCATGACAAGCGACGTTCTTGGTCAAAATGCTGATTATCAAATCACGCTAAAGAATCCTTCTGCATATAAAAACAGTGAACTTTACATTGAATTTGATGGTATTAAAACTAAATTCCCATCAATTTCTGATCGTTTAGATTACACTGCGCGTCGATCAATAATGGGCGATGTTCCGTTTTCACAAGGGGCTAAATTGAACTACTGGCGAGACTTTATGAATAACCAGTACTTCAATTCTTATAATCTTCAAGTGACAACTCAGAACAAAGGCGCTAATATCCTGCAATTAGGGATTAATAATTTGTCGGATTATGAGAAGCGCGATAAAGTCCTGATCAATTTGGGATACGCTAAGCAAGCACGAAAGACCATCAACGTTTCCTTTACTAAAGCTAATCAGATGAGTTTTAAGCACGTACGGGTAATTGCAGTTCCGTTTGGTCAAAGTTACCGTCAAAAGACGACTCAAATTCAAAAGCAAAGTCTTAAGCAGTTAAAGGTAACTAATAACCACGTGTCGGGAACAACTGACCGCACTCAGGCAAGTGTCCTAACCACTTCCATTCCTTACACGAAGGGCTGGCACTTGACGGTGGATGGGCGTAGTACGCCTACTCAACAAGTTAATACTGGGTTTGTGGGTGCTAAGATTCCTGCTGGAAAGCATCAGATCCGGTTAACTTATCAAACACCAGGACTGTCGGCTGGGCGACTGCTTTCAGCTCTTGGACTAGTGCTCTTTGGACTAGGGGCTATATGGAACATTTGGCGCTGGTTGCTTCGTAGGCGAACAGATCGTCAAAAGCAACAGGCTTAATTCATATGTGATATAAAAAGGCTTGATCCTTCAACTTTTATTGTTGAGGATTCAAGCCTTTTTGAGTATCGTTTTTACAGAAGCAATAGGCTGATTAAAACAATCAGCATGAAAAGCGCCACGATAATGAGTGGCAGCGTTGAATTTAAAGCAATTCGGTGATCGTGACGAATGCTAATGATGATGACAGTTAGCAGTGCAATCAGTCCAACTGTAAACAAAATCATTAATTTAATTTGCACTGCGGTATCCGCAATGGTCATAGGAGTTCACCTCGCTGACTATTTGATAAGTAACTGATAGGCATAACGAACCGCGTTGTCTCGTTGCATGTGTACGATACCACGATAATCAAAGCCACTGCTGGTAATGACGTGTTGCATCCCTTTATTTTCCGGGTGGGTGTCAATGCGAATGTCTTTGAACCCCAGTAAACCGGAAATCGTGATAAGGCCGGTCATTAACGTTTCTGACAAGTGATGTCCACGAAAATTACTGGCTACGGCAATTCGGTGAATCGCTGAATAATGATCATCGGTACCGCTGATCCATTGACCATCTTCAATTTTAAGGTAGTTAACGTCGATTCCCTGGTGTAGAGCAGCGGTTCCAGCAATCGTATTATTATAGATTAAAACAAAGGTGATGCCATCTTTGATATCTTGTTTAAGGGTTGCGGGATCCGGATAGCCATCCTGCCACTGATTAATGTGCTGTTCCTTTAAGTAGGCCTTAGCGCCACTAATAATGGCTGTAATTGCGGGTAAGTCTGCTTGAGTTGCCCGTCTTAAGTATGTAGCTGACATGTTTTGCCTCCTAATGAATAGTTAGCCTAAATTTTACCCCTTTAATGGCTTTTTAAAAAGGTCTAGTACAGTGTAAAATGAGGGAGAGGTGGTTGGAATGCAGTATGAAGATGTTAAGTTAGCAACGTTTATTGATCGGCCTAACCGATTTATTGCGCATTGTAAACTAGCGGATGAAATCGTCACCGTCCATGTTAAAAATACTGGGCGAAGTAAAGAACTGCTAGTACCCGGCACGCGGGTTGCGTTAAATTATCAGCCAAAGCAAACACGGAAAACGGATTATGATTTGGTTGCCGTCAAAAAGCGGGGGCGTCACTGGATTAATATTGACAGTCAGCTGCCAAATCAGTTAGTAAAAGAAGCTCAGCTGAATCATCAGCTCCAACTACCAGATTTGCCGGAATTAAGCCATTTTAAACCCGAAACTGTTTATCATGATTCTCGGCTGGATTTTTGGGGTCAAACGACATCAGGGCAAGATCTTTGGATCGAAGTTAAGGGAGTGACCTTGGAAAATAATGGGGTGGCTGCTTTCCCAGATGCGCCAACTGTGCGGGCCGTGAAACACGTTCACGAGTTGACACGTGCGGTTCAAGAAGGAGCAATTGCTTACTTGCTGTTTGTTGTTCAACTGGATTATGCACGGCTCATGACCATTTATCGGAAACGGGCCCCTAAATTAGCGGCTGCAATTGACGCTGCACAGCAAGCCGGTGTTCGCGTAGTGGCATTGGATTGTCAGGTAACACCGGATACAGTCACGTTAAGACGGCAGGTGCCTTTTAATCTGTACGCTGATTTTGAAGAGGCTAAATAGCTAGGGTAGATATCAAAAAGTCCCACGACCGCTGTTAGGTCATGGGGCTTATTTTAGCGCGTTTAGTTTCGGTGAACAGACAGTGCAATCCCCATTCCGCCACCGATACAAATGGCAGCCATGCCGGATTCAAGTTGTTCACGCTGTAAATCATGAACGAGCGTTGTCAAAATTCGGGCACCAGAAGCACCAACGGGATGACCTAGGGCAATAGCGCCACCGTTAACGTTGAGTCGCTCTGCCGGAATTTTTAGGTCACGGGAAACGGCTACTGATTGCGCAGCAAAGGCTTCGTTTAGTTCATAACGGTCAAAATCTGTGATTGTTTTGTTCTGTTTCGCCAATAACTGTGAAATGGCGTAGTAGGGTGCGTACCCCATGATGCTTGGATCGATGCCCACTTCCTGATAGCCATCAAGCACGGCTAAATAGTCTAGTCCAGCAGCATCAGCGGCTTCCTTTGACATCAGTACCAACATACTGGCACCGTCGTTTAAACCGGCGGAGTTACCAGCAGTCACAGTACCATTAGATTTAAAAGCCGGCTTTAAGTGACTAAGGGCTTCAAGGGAGGTATCGGGACGGATGGCTTCGTCTTGGGTCATCTCAGTGGTAGTTTTTCCAGCTATGGTGATTGGAATCATTTCATCTTTAAAGTAGCCAGCTTGAGTGGCAGCCTGTGCTCGTTGATGAGAACGTAGAGAAAAGGCATCTTGCTCTGCCCGGGAAACGTGGTACTTTGTAGCAACGTTTTCTGCCGTAATTCCCATCAAATCCTGGGTAAACGCATCGCGCAAGGCATCGTGTTCAATGCCATCCAGTACTTTTTTCTCGCCGTATTTAGTTCCCTGACGCATATCGGGTAGTAGATAAGGGACGTTAGACATGCTTTCGGTACCGCCGGCAAGAACGACGTCAGCATCGCCCATAACAATAGCTGATTGCGCCAAACGTATCGCCTTGATTCCAGAGCCGCATACTTGGTTGATGGTCATGGCAGTGCTGGTGACTGGTAGACCACTATTGAGACTGATCTGACGGGCAACGTTTTGACCAGAACCTGCTTGCAACACGTTACCGATAATAGTCTGGTCGATTATTTCGGGTTGAATTTTTGCTTGCTGAATAGCGGCCCTAGCAGCCAGTGTTCCCAATTGAACGGATGAATACTTTGCTAATTGGCGGCCCATTTTCCCAATTGGGGTCCTGACCGCACTTAGGATAACGACTTCTTTCATGATTAACTTCCTCTTTAAATTAAATATACGTTTGATAAGGATACATGATAATCGTTAAAATGTCTTTAGCTTTGATTTTGCTTTTCCATAATTTTAAAGGTTTGTATTATAGTAGAAACTCTCATATAATGATAAAACTGAATTAGGAGGTAGATTATGGCACAGTTTGATGAACAGCTAGATAGCTGGCTTGATCAGGTTGCTGAGGTGCCGCTTGTTAATAATATGAGTGAAGCAGATCAGCAAAAAGTATTCTTAATTGATTCGCTGGTGTTACAAGTATCTATAGAAGGTTATGGTAAACAACCTTCCGAATGGACGACAGAAATGTTTGCCGACTTGTTTTTTAACCGTTTTGTGAGGTTATTGGAAGATCACGAAAAGCAGCAGCAATTATTCGAATTAATTCCAACGGCGATGGTGGTTTTATTAGACATCGTTCAACCGTTTCACCAGGCGAAGCTAGTTAGTTGGATTAAGGGTAACCATGATCAACTTGTACATTTATATGATCCTGTTGCCGATAAATTCTATTCTCAACTGACTAAAGCAATGGCATCGGCTAATGTAAATACTAATAATAAAGAAGAAGTTGCGGCATTTACCAAGCAATATTTGCGTAAACACCCAGCACAAAGCAGAGCGTTCTTCACAAAGGACGATGGTCATGAGAAATAGATGTGGGATTGTTTTAATGTGTTAACTGGCTATAAAGTTAGATTTGGCAGGTATCTAGACAGGTATTGTGGCTATAATTCGCAACTAATAAATGTGATTACCATTAAAAGTGATTATTTCCGTTGACACATGGTTATACGGATGATATATTAGTTAAGTTGCTTCGCGAGGAAAGCACAAACGTGATTATAAATAATTATAAATTGTGTTTGACATTTTCCAAACAAAGCGGTATATTAATTAAGTTGCTTGCGACGGATATCAAAATTCAAAATTATAAAATTTTAAGTTTTGGTTGACAAGTTAAAAGCAATGAGATATGATTAAAAGGCTGGTTCATAAGTGATCAGCTCAGTAGGCCTTTGAAAACTGAACAAAGTTTTGTTTCACAAATGTGCAGGGTATATCAATTTCGGTTGATATCAAATGTAATTTGCGAAGTCAATTTCGCTAGTA
>NZ_BCMJ01000002.1 GCF_002583405.1 Secundilactobacillus silagincola
AGAAGCTACAGCAAGCTAACCCGAATTACACGCTTGAAAGTGCCAACGTGACCGGTGGTCAGTTCCACATTACAGCGGCACCAGTAACGATCATCGCGCCAACTTTGACGAAGAGCTATGACGGCCAGAGTTATACTGGTAGCGATAATGAAGCAAAAATTGTCGGTCTGCCAGCCAATCCGCAAGCAACTAAATTGAATTACAGTCTGACTGATCTGAGTCAGGATACGAATGTGCAAGCTAATGGCTATGGCATCGAAATACAGCTTGGTGAGAATCCAAACTATGATGTTAAAACTGTTTCTGGACATTTAACGATCAACTCTAAGCAATTGGCTGCCAACGCAATTGTGATTAGCCAAGCATCTAAAGTTTACGATAATAACGCCAACACTGTGCCAGTATTTACGTTAAGCGCACCAGATACTGCAACTTATCCCAACTTCGTAATGCCTACAAATTTGACGGCAACTGATTTTGATACTTCAAAGGCTGCTAGTCAAAAGGTTGGTCATTATCCGGTTACTTTGACCGCTGATGGCGTTCAGAAACTGCAAGATGTTAACCCGAACTATGTTGTTTCAGCCAATAGTATTAGTAGTGGTTTACTCAATATCACAACAAAGACGATTACCATTATTGGTCCGCAATTAACTAAGACCTATGATGGCAAAGCCTACGCAGGTCAGTATCAGGTTTCAGTTGATGGTTTACCGGTAAATGGCGTTAAACCTAGCTTTGACTTAACGGATATTAGCGGTGACATCAATGCTGGTACTTACACACTGACTGCTTCTGGTGAAGACATTGGAAATTATGCCGTCACTTATAAGGCTGGTTCGCTGATAATCAACAAGGCTGACTTAACAGCCACAATCAACGATCAGACAAAAGTTTATGATAATAATGCTGCCAATGATCCAGAAAATTACACGGTACAATTATCAACTGGCGACCAGTTAACGTTACCTAGTTCAGACTTTAATCTCGCTGCTAATAATGGTGGTAGTTTTAGTCAAAACGTTGGTAATTACACTGTTAGTTTGAACAGTGATGGCATCAATGCGGTTAACCAGCAAATGCAAAACTACATCTTAGCAGCTTCAAACGTACCAACAGGTCATTTCAACATCACTCCTGAACAGGTCGCTACTGGAGCCATTTCAATTGACTCAGCCAGCAAAGTTTACGATGGCGATGCCAATACGGATCCTAAGACTTATGGATTGACTGTTTCAAATCAATATCCAGAAGTCGTTATTCCCGACAATTTGACAGCTGCGGACTTTGATACTACTGGTATCGATAGTCAAAATGTTGGTAACTATAACGTAAAATTAACTCAATCTGGTATTGATAAGCTTAATCAAGCCAACACCAATTACCGAATCGATGCTGATAGTATCAGTAGCGGTCAACTTCACATTACCAAACGGCCTGTAACCATTACCGCAGATGATGTGCAAAAGGTTTATGATGGCAGTTCTTATGATGAACCAGGTACAGCTAAAGTTGCCAGTAACATACAATCCGGTACGCCGTTAATTTATACTGTAAATGTGCCTAAGAATGTCAATACAGTTACTAGTGCACCAATTACGATTACTGCCGATACGACTGTTAACTCGAACTACGCGCTGACAACGGTTGATGGGAAATTAACTATTTCACCTAAGGTATTAGCAGATAACGCAATCACCATCAGTCATGCTACTAAGACTTATGATGATGATGCCAATAACGTTCCAACATTTACTTTAAGTGCACCAGATGCAACGGACGATCCAAACTTCGTGATGCCAACGAACCTTACTACCGCTGATTTTAATACGACTTTAGCGGCTAGTCAGAACGTTGGCGACTATGATGTCAGCTTGACAGATAGCGGTATCCAGAAGCTCAAGGACGTTAATCCGAACTACGTCATTTCCACGAAGAGTGTTGGCAATGGTTCGTTGAACATTACACGAAAGACCATTTCAATCAGCGCACCAACACTATCAAAGATTTACGATGGTTATGCTTATTCTGGTAATGATTTGTCGGGAACAGTGACTGATCAGATTGGCAATCAACAACCCGTTTATCGTCTGACTGATTTAAGTCAAGATGTGAATGCTGATGGTTACGAGATTGATGTCATCGTTGATCCTACTGCTGCAGTAAATCAAAACTATGACATTCAAACTGCTACGGGTAAATTAACTATCAATAAGGCTCCCGTTACCATTACAGCGCCACAAGGTTTAACCAAAGTCTATGACGGTAGTGGTTATGTTTTGAATGACGACAGTGCTACAGTGACAGGCAAGCCTGATAACGGTGCGACTGTTAACTATCATTTGTCATCACTTGAGACAGCTGTTAATGCAGGTACGTACTCAGTGAATGTTACTGATACGACTGACAATCCAAACTACGACATTACAGTGGTTCCAAGTACGTTTAGCGTAACTAAGAATACTGAGGCGTCTGTTCAAATCGGATCGGCAAGCAAGACTTACGATAACGATGAGAATACGAATCCTAAACAATATGTAGTGACGTTACCAGCTGGTGTCAACGCACCTTCAAACTGGTCGGCTGATGATTTTGAAGTTTCTGGTAACAGTCAAAACGTTGGTTCGTATGCTGTTACATTAAGTGATAGTGGGATTCAAAAATTAAATGCTGCTAACACTAACTACAGCTTTGCGATTGACAACGTGAAGGCTGGACGGTTGACGATTACATCGGCACCAATCACCGTGACAGCACCTACCATGAGTAAGACCTATGATGGTTCAACTTATGCAGGTGAGTATCAAGCTGCAGTGGCTGGTACACCAGTAAAAGCAACTGCGCCAAGCTTTGTTTTGACTGATATTAGCCAAGATATCAATGCTGGTACGTACGGTATCCAAGCAACCGCTAAGGATAATACTGCCAATTACGCCATTACCTATGTTGGTGGTACATTGACGATTACACCGCAAGCATTGGGTCAGGCAACTGGTAATTCAGTCGATTCACCAGCCAATACCAACGCTCCGGCTGATAACTCCCAGAGTGACAAGTTTGTAGTCGTTAAGGGTGCTACTAAGGTCTATGATGGCGATGCCAGCACGGATCCCATTACGTACCAGGTGTTTGCACCAAGTGATTATGCCGACTTTAATGTGCCGACGTTCACTGCTGATGACTTTACAACGGTCAATGATGGTCAAAATGTTGGTAATCACGCAGTTTCCTTGAATGCTGCTGGTCTTGCAAAATTGCAGGCAGCCAACAAGAACTACACCTTTAACGCACAGTCGATTCAAAATGGGTTATTAGTGATCACACCAGCACCAATTTCGATTGCTGCACCCAACCTGACTAAACAATATGATGGTTATCCTTATGCGGGGGCATTGACGCCAGTGATCACCGGCGTACCTGCACAGGGTGTTGCTCCGGTTTATACGCTGCCATCATTGAATGATGATGTTGATGCAGGAAATTATCCAATTTTGGTTGATATTTCGGCTAATGATAATCCAAACTACACGATTTCAACGACTCCAGGACAGTTAACCATCAACCCGATGACGCCACAATTCCGCTTCATGATTGACGCAACATATCAACTGTATACTGGCGCGTCAGCGGATGATCAGCACGTTTATAAAGTCACAATAACGGGCGCTGATTTGGTTCAACCACAGTGGACCCCAGAGGACTTTGTGGTTTCAGGCACTCCCGATGCGGTTGGAGCCTATCCAGTGACATTGAGCAGTACCGGCTGGAAGAAGCTACAGCAAGCTAATCCAAATGATGTCATCAATGTAGATCCAGCAAAGGTAACACCAGGTGAGCTAGTCATTGAGCCAATCGATGTGGAAAAAGCTGATTTAGGTCAAATTCAAGTCGGCAGCCAGACGAAGGTTTACGATGGCGAAACGGATGATCCAACTAACTACACGGTGACGTTACCAGATAAGCTGATAGCGCCAGTTTGGACAGCCAGTGATTTTGAACGTCAAGATGCCAGTGAAACTGCCGGTAACTACGCTGTAACGTTGAGTGATTCTGGTTTGACGGCGCTTCAAGCTGCTAATCCAAACTATGTCATTAGCGCGGAAGATATTACTCCTGGTCAATTGACGATTACTAAGGCACCGGTCACGATTACTGCACCTAGTGGTATTTCAAAGACTGACGATGGTCAGCCATATTCAGGTTCGGCTACTGGTAAAGTAACCGGACAACCAGCAAATGGCACGTCGGTTGTTTATCAGCTGGATTATGGCAATAACGGCAGCGTTGGTACGCATTTGATCAACGTTATCGCGAGTCCCAAGCTGAATCCTAATTATGACATTACAGCTGTTTCGAACAGCTATCAGATTTTGCCGCAACCGGTCGTTGTGACGCCATCTGTTCCAGTTGAGACGAAACAGCCACAATCAGTTGTAGTGACACCGTTTGTACCAGCTAAGATGAGGCAACCACAAACTGTGGTTGAGAAATCAACATTGCCAGTGAAGCAGTTAATCGTCAACTATTTAGTTGATAAAAATGACCCAAGTACGCATCAGGCGGCTGAAATCGTTCCACCTGCTCACGAACTTGATGAGGCAAAGCACATTGTTGAATCTGCTCCTGAACAGGGAGAGTTAGTTGTATCAAACCAGACTGGTTCGAATTCTAACCGACGTACCAATAAACACAATAAGCGCACCGTTAGTCCGGCATCCGAACAGACTACGCAGAACGACACGCAGCAAGTCAATTACGCAGGTAATTCGCCTTACAGAATGTCGGCGATTACTGCTGGTAAACAGAGTGCTCAGTCCTTGACACAACTGTCGTCTAGCCAATCGCCAAAGACTGGTACGGACAAGGCGGCTGTGGCGAACCAATTACCGCAAACTAATGAAACACAGTCATCATGGTTTGCTATATTGGGTGCGATGTTGATGAGTTTATTGGGATTATTAGGCTTTAAGAAACGCAGATCAGATCGATAATTCATTGAGAAGACTGTAAAATTAAAAAGCACGTTTGCCGATTTTTCTGGCAAATGTGCTTTTTGAATTGACCAATTATTTTAACGGTTAACATTTGTTTACGATTAGCGAAGTGAAGTGCGAAATAGTCGTTATCTTCAGTTAATGGTGCTATAAATAAGAACGAGATGGGGTGATTAAATGATGCCAAGTTTAGGCTTAAAAGCAAGTACATCGCTGGAACAAATCGATGAGCGGTTACAATATCAACCGTCAGTGTTTGAATTTTACACGGATGCTCACGACATGACTAAGAACGGACTGGCACATTTGGAAGAAATGGTCAAGTACGTTCAGTCGGCAGGTGTGCGCCAGATTGTGATCCATCACCCGATGGCGTATGATCACCATCATAATGAAGTTGCTGTTTCGGCACTTAAAGATCCGGCTGGCTATCAGTTTATGATGAGTAGCGCGGATGCCTTGATCGAATTGGCTATTAAATTAAACGTTCAGGTGCTTATTCACGGCGGTTACTCAGACAAAGAAGCAGTAGTTAATTCCTTCGGTGATTTTAAAACCGCGCGAAAAGTGATTTTTGCCCGATTGGATTATTTCCAGAAGATGGGTGGCGACCACGTGATGTTTGAAAATTCAATTTCGCCAGCTTTTGATTATGGTGATGAGGAGATTGAAGAAACTGTCATGGCGCACCATTACCGGTTGTGCTACGATATTAGTCACGGTTTTATTGTGCTGCACGGCGATAACGATAAATTAGTTAACAGTATTGCTCGGTTGGCGCCGCAAACGGTTCACTATCATCTGGTGGACTCTATGGGACAACATCACGACAGTCTACAATTGGGCAAAGGTAAGATTGACTGGCAGCGGGTCATGAAAGTGGTTAATCCTAAAGCGACTAATATTTACGAAATTGACTTAGCTGATCAAAACGATAGTCGAGAGATGCGCGCTAGCCATGAGTACTTGACTAACCTGCTGTCAACTCAGCAGATTCACTAGGAGGAAACTATGACACGATGCGATTGGGCAGAGAATGCCGATGACCTCATGACGCATTACCACGACTACGAATGGGGCGTACCCACTAAAGATGAGCGCGAAACCTTTGAGCTGATGACGTTGGAAATGATGCAGGCGGGGTTGAGCTGGCAAACCGTTTTAAGCAAGCGGGAGAACTTTCGAGCGGCGTTCGCTAATTTTGACGTGGACAGGGTTGCCCAATTTAACGATGATGATATGGTTAGACTCGTCAACGATGCTGGAATTATTCGTAATAAGTTGAAGATCAAGGATACTATTCATAACGCAAGACAGTTGGTTGAATGGCATCACGCAGGTAGGACCATGAACGCTTATTTATGGTCGTTTGTTGGTGATCAGCCAGTTATAAACCGATATCCAACAATGGCGGACGTGCCAGCACAAACGCCATTGTCACAGCAAGTCAGTAAAGCGCTGAAACAAGCTGGGTTCAAGTTTGTGGGGCCGACGATCGTTCAATCTTGGCTGGAAGCACTGGGCATTTTAGATGATCATTTGGCTAAGTGTACGGTGAATCATTTAGGTGAATAGCGAAAAGCGGCATTAGGGCTACATTGGGCGGTATTTCATCCGATTTCTTAACTGAAATACACTTAAGAGTTTACTTTTTATTCAATACTTCAATGTAGCCAAAAATGGCTCAAACAAGCAAAGAGTTGCAAATAAGGGCTCAAAACAGAAATCCCCAAAGTTCAGAGGATTTCCGTTTTGAGCCCTTATTCTCCACTCTTTAAACGCTTGTTTTCGCACTCTTCAGTGGAATCGTCACATTAAAAACCGACCCACAAGGTTCATTATCCTTAACGTTAATCTTACCGTGATGCCGGGTGACAATCCACTTAGCGATTGCTAAGCCAAGACCGTTACCCCCGGTTTTAGAATTACGGGATTTATCAGTGCGGTAAAAACGTTCAAAAATCTTCGTTTTCTCCGAATCCGCGATACCGGGGCCAGTATCTGCAACTTGTAGGTGCAGGGCTTCATGCTGAAGCGGATCGTGAATCCGTTTGGCGTTCACGGTGACAGTGCCATTGGTTGGGGTGTATTTAATAGCATTGTCTAGCAGGATGGTGAGTACCTGACGGATGAGATCAGGATCAAACGAACCGTGACCAGAGACTTTAATATTGGCTTTAAGCTCTTTTTGCTGACTGGTGGCAATGTCACTGTATAGCTTGACGGATTTTTCCAACCATGGCTGGAGATCGACATCGGTTTGGTTAAGTTGAATCACGTTAGAATCTGATCTTGCCAGCATTAGTAGCTGGTTGGTTAATGTCTGCATGTGTCGCACTTCATCCAGAGCAGTTGAAACTTCCTCAGCTTCATCCATGATTCGTGATTTAGGCTTAGTCAGCAAATATTCCAGCTGATTTTGAATCACTGTTAGTGGCGTCCGCAGTTCGTGGGCAGCGTTACCAGAGAAGTCACGCTGTTTGCGCCAGGCGAGAATGATGGGTTTCATACTTGAACGAGATAGGAAGTAGGCAATCGCAATTGCTAATATCCAGAAAATAATCAGGGTAGTTACCAAGGCAGTTCTGAAGTTGGTTAATGCTTGCAGATCAGCGTCAATGTTTTTCATGATTAACACGTAGCGCCCTGCGTAAACGGGATTAGGATTTGATTTGGGCACCTTGATCAATAACGTTTTAAAGTGGCCGGTGATGCCATCGGCCGTTAGCGACAAGTTACTAATGCGATTTAAATGCCGTTTAATTAACTGCGTGTTTTTCAGCAGATCATAGTCACGTTCACCCAGCATAGGATCATTGATAACCCTGCCGTTCTTATTGAAAACCACTAGGTTAGCACGAAAAGAGCCATCTTTAGGTGGCACTTGATTCTTGGCTTTCTGAGCTTTTTGCGCTTCGCTACCCATTAGATGGTTGACTCTAGGAACAGGGGAATTTTGCATGATTTGATTTTTTTGCCATTGCAGGCCATGGTTCATTTCGTGATAAATTGATTGATAGAAGAGAAAATAAACGACTAGGCCTAAAGCAGCAAAAAGGAGGGCGAAGGTGACCAGTTCTTTAATGAAGAGCTGCCATTGCTGGTGCTTCTCGGCAGTTTTACCTTTCATTTTAAGCCTCCGTTTCCAGCATGTAACCTACGTTCCTCAGTGTCCGGATCGGTTGACTATTAGTCACATTTTTAATTTTTTTGCGCAGGTTACTCATGTAGACTTCCACGACTGACAGCGCGGTTTCTGAGTCAAAGCCCCAAAGCCGGTCGAAGATTTGCTCCTTCGTAATAATGGTATCGGGATTCTGCAGAAAGTAGATTAGTAAATCATATTCTTTACCATTCAGTGACAGGTTCTCACCCTTTAGAGAAACTGTGCGACTATTTAGATTGGCGTTGAAGTCCGCCACGGTGAGCTGGTTATCAGTACCCATACTACCGGTTCGCCGTAACAGGGCTCTCACTCGCATGATGAGTTCCTCACGGTGGAAAGGTTTTGTGAGATAGTCGTCGGCGCCTAGTTGGAAACCACGAACTTTGTCATCTAGGGTATCCTTTGCGGTTAAGATGAGGACTGGCATTTCGAGCTGGCATTCATGACGCCAATACTTCAAGATGTCGTAACCACTGACTTGGGGCAGCATGAGGTCCAACACTGCAAGGTCGTAGATACCGTCTTGTCCCAGCATTTGCCCCTCAAGGCCATCATTGCTCACCGTAATTTCAGCGATATCTGATAAAAAACGTTCTAAATTTTTGGCTAATGCGTCATCGTCTTCAACGATTAAGATTTTCAAACTTTTAGTCATAGTGACCCTCCCTGTCCGCTTAAACTATAATAGTTCATACTATGTATTCTAAAGGGCCTAGGTCAATCGTTTTGGCTAAATTGTAATGATATTGTGAGAAAGGCATCTCGTTGCCACGTTAAATACAGGCTGAAAAGGGGATTTCGTACGAAACGTTTAAAATTTAGTGTCATTCAGTGAGATTAATTGACCTTTTCATCCAGAATCAGTAATCTATGTTTAACTAATAAAGTAAGGAGTGGCTGCTGTGCGCTATCAAGGTTGGTTAACATGGGTCACACTGGGACTTGCCGTGGCGTTCGTGCCAATGGCAGTGGATTCCAAACCGGCACCCATTAATTTTGGCAGTCAGATGACAAGACTGATTGAACGGGTTGACCCCAATTTTAAAACAACGACTCAGCAGACACAAAAGCAGGAAGTGTCGGCGGGAGATACGCCAATTGAATCGATTGTTCAGAATCGTAAGTTATCTCGGACTTACTACTATCATTTTGACGCTAACGTTTCTGCCAGTGCTAAAACGGTTTTCGAGAATGCAGTTGCCGTTTATAATCAAACGGGTATCGTGAAACTCGTACCAGGTGACGGTACCGATCGGCAAAACTCAGTGACTTTTTTCGAGTACTCTAAGCAAATGCCAGATAGTGGCAACACGACTATGATTGAATCGGGACATGGTGGTCCGCAGATTATTCAGCAGACCGGTTGGAATGCCTATACCGCCAACCACGCCCGTGCTGGTCTGAACGCTTATTATCCAGCGGCTTCGCTGAGAAAATCGGTGGCAATTCACGAACTAGGACACGCGTTAGGGCTAGATCATAGTCGTTATCGTAATTCAGTGATGTATCCAGTGGATCAAGGCAATACTAGTCTTTCAACCGGTGATATTAGTGCGCTAAAGACGATTTACGGTACGGAGGGTAATTAGTCATGCGTTACACAACAAAGCAACAACAAGCAAGATGGCTTGTCATTTATCATATTTTTGTTGCTATTTTGGCGGTTATATCTAGTATCTTAGCCGTTTCGATGATGTTGAATGTTAAGGTCGGCTTGGCTGGGCGTGTCGTATATCAAGGATTGTTGGCCTTCTTCGTTGTTGATTACGTGGTCAGGTTAATTTTTACCAAAAACCGCAAGTGGTTCTTGATCAATAACGCCTTTGATTTGTTAGGTATTCTGCCCATGCATCCTGCGTTTTCACTTTTTCGGCTAGCAAGAATCTTTCGGATGATTCGCACCCACCACGTCTTTTGGCGATTAGGTATTTCCGGTAAATGGACTCGCGAGTTTCATAGGTTTACATATGATACCGGGTTTATTTACCTCTTTACGATTAGTGTGGTAATTATTTGCCTGAGTGCGCTGCTTTTTTCCATCGTCGAACACCAGACACTTTCGGAGTCACTATGGTGGGCGATTACCACAGCGACGACTGTTGGCTATGGAGATGATTCGCCGCATACGGCCTGGGGAAAATTAATTGCCACAGTCTTAATGCTTGGCGGGGTTGGGTTTATTGGTTTGCTGACCAGTACGATTACCGATTTCTTCACGGATCGAACGGGGCAGGCTGATGCGCAACAGCAGCAAAACGAAGAATTGACGAAACAAATCCAGCAGCTGACTCGAGAAGTATCACGGTTGTCTAAGAAAGTTGATCAGTTAAAAAAATAAGTTTGCGTAAAAAAAGACTCAGAGCACCTCTCGCGTGAGAATGAAGTGCCTGAGTCTTTTATATGTAATCTGGTAGTGAATTAGTACCAGTGATGCGCTTGCCAGAATTTCTTGGCTTTTGTCCATGAACCGTAACGGCTGCTAGCATACTGGTTAGCAACTTTTTCTTGGTTGACTGGGCTATAGTTACCATGAAGGTAAGATTTCAGTAATTGATAACGACCATAACAGTTTCCGTTGCGAGCAGAGTAGTTATAACGAGATTCGCGATAGGCAATCCAGTTCTTGGCCTTTTTTTGAGTTTTAGATAAGTTAGCGTTGATTTTAGCAATTTGCTTTGCTTGGCTAGCAGTAACCTTAGTTGAGGCTTGTGCTGTCGTGGTTTGTGGTTGTGCAGTGATACTTGATGTAACGTCGGTGCCCATTCCAAAGGCGAATCCGAAAATCAAGAAGAATGCTGCTAATTTTATTTTTATATTCGCTTTTGACATATATTTAAAAATCCCCTTATTTGTTGATTACTAATGAACAGCATACACGGGGAATGTTTCATTTATGTTAACTAACAATTACCAGTAGATTAAGTTATATGACAAGATTTGACCATTGGCTGCTTTTGAAGCCGGCGTTTGCCCTTCTTTTATCATAAAAAAGGTTCCAGACTGATCAATGATAACAGTCTGGAACCTCTTATATTAGAATTTAAAATTAATTATTTGGGCTGGCCAGTTTCTGGATCAAACCCCTTTTCTGCAGCACGTTCACGAAGACTTGTTTCAATATCTTCAAGTGAACGGTTACGAGTTTCAATGGCCTTCTTGTGTACGAACCAGATGGCGAATACACAGAAGAGGGCGTAAATCAGGAACAGACGAGCGATACCTTGACCTTCTGGGTTTGCAACACCCTTGGGTTCGAAGGCAACCAGCAAAACAGTAAAGGTTTCGGAAACACAGAAGTTAGCGAACCAGTTTACCGCGGCACCGAATGAGTTACCTAACCCACGGATGTTCAATGGGAAGGCTTCACCAATCATTAACCACATTACAGGGCCCCAAGTTGCTGAGAAGAAGGCGATGTAAAGAGTTAAGGCAATAACACAGATCCATGAACCTAAGTTACCATCGCCGGCATGTAAGGCTAACATGGCGATTGACATTGCGAACAGTGAAGCCGCCATACCAATGGCCCCACCGGTCAGCATCTTTTTACGGTCGATCTTATCCATGATACTTACGGCAACGGCAGTCACGATCACGTTAAAGATACCGATAACAATATGTGATTGAAGGGCAAAGTGGGTACTGAACCCGGCTGAAATGAAGATGGTTGGTGCATAGTAGAGAACAGTGTTACAACCCATGACTTGTTGTAAAATAGCTAACCCAACGGCCATAACTAGAACTGGACGAGCAACTGGTCCGAAGAGTTCTTTCCACCCACCAGAAGGAATAGCAGCTTGCACTTTAATAGCGCTAAGTTCTTTTTGAGCCACTTTTTCGTCTGGGTTAAATTGACGGAGAACTGAAAGGGCTTGTGTTTCATCATTTTTCCGAACAAGGAAACGTGGTGATTCTGGTAGGAAGATAGCACCAATCCAGAGAATGGCAGCAGGGATCGCGGCTAACCCTAACATCCAACGCCAACTGATGCTTTCAGAAAGGTTTAAACCACCCTGTGGTGAGAACCATTCGTTAAAGACGTAGGCGAAGAAGATACCGGTCATAACCATTAATTGGAACAGCGACCCGACAGTCCCACGTTGTTCTGCGGGAGCCAGTTCAGCTAAGTACGTTGGAATTAATGATGAAGCGGCACCAACGGCGATACCTAAACAGAATCGGAAGGAAACCAAAGCGATGTATTCTGGTGAAAAGGCTGAACCTAAGGCTGCAAAGAAGAAGATGATTGCGGCGGTGATCAGCAAGTGACGACGACCAAATCTATCGGACAACGGCCCGATAAAGGCGGCACCAAACACGGCACCGATTGAAGTAGATGCGGTTAAGAAACCGTATTGGAATGAACCATTAGCAATGTTTAACTCGTGACCAATAAATAACATGGCACCGGAAATAACACCGGTATCATACCCGAACAGCAAGCCACCTAGGGCACCAAAGAAATAAATGACCCAGACAGGCATGTGGTGAAGGGTTTTAGTACCTCCATTTGACATAGACAGATCCTCCTATCAAATCAATGATGGTTACGTTGTGTAACTAATAATTGCAGTAACCGCTTACAAAACGACAATGATAAAAATAATATAGCACCAATGTGAGTTGGTATTTGATAAGTTGGTTTACAGAAGCAACTAACCAAAAGATAGTATAACTACCTTAACTATAAAATGCAAGCCCTTTCATTATGTGATAGTCATACTTACTCGTCATGTGAAAACCAGTTATCTTTGTTAAGTAGCTAAAAACGTGATACTTTCAAGTATTAAATAACTTAATTAATTTTATCAATGTAATTTTGCACAATCAAAAAAATTTGATGCAGTAAAAAAAGCCAACCAGCAGTCAAATAACGACTACCAGGTGGCTCTTCGGTAAATTTCAAAACTATTCAGCGTTAACCGTCACTTCAATATTGCCGCGAGTTGCTTTTGCGTACGGGCAGATGGTTTCTGCAATTTCCATATACTTCTTAGTGTCAGCTTCATCTAAGCCTTCGATGTGACCGAATAATTCGACACCAATATGGAAGTCGGGTTCATCGCCTTCTTGATATAGGGAGACTTTTGCGCGAACGGTGGGTTCACCGGTAACACCAGCCTGCTGTAAGGCGATGTCTAAGGCACCGTTAAAACAGGAGGCAAACCCCGCCGCAAAAAGCTGTTCAGGGTTGGTCGTGTCTTTATCTACGCCAGGAGTACCAATTTTAAAATCCCATTTACGATCGTTTGACCATACTTCACCGGAACGGCCGCCTTTGTTCGTCATCGTTGTGGTATAGAGTTTTTTTGTCATTAAAATTACCTCATTTCGGGGAATTGAGTTGTGTACAATTTAATTATAACTGATTCATTCAAAAAGGCAATAAAAGCGCTTACTTTAATTTAACAATTGGCCCCAAATCGGCTATTTACCGCGATAATGATTAAGTAGAGGGGGTACTGGAAAATGTATGTCAGAATACGTAAGTGTTACAATTGACCTAGATGTTTTAAGACAGTTGTTCAAAATTGCGACAGAGAGGATGGGATAAAACCGATGTATTTATCAATGGAACATCTCAACAAGACATACAGTGGCGGTAAAGTTGCCGTGGAGGATTTTAACTTAGAAGTTGAAAAGGGCGAATTCGTATGCTTCATTGGGACGTCAGGATCTGGTAAAACGACAACGATGCGGATGATCAACCGGATGTTGCAGCAGACATCTGGTACGATCAAAATCGATGGTCAAGATATTAGTCAAATGGATCCGGTGAAATTACGCCGAAAGATTGGCTACGTGATTCAAAATATTGGCTTAATGCCGCACATGACCATTCGTCAAAATATTACCTTAGTACCACGTTTATTGAAGTGGCCACAAGCTAAGATGGATGAACGCGCTAAGGAAATGATTAAGCTGGTTGATTTGCCAGAGGAGTTTTTGGATCGTTATCCCTCTGAACTTTCTGGTGGTCAGCAGCAACGGATCGGCGTTGTCCGGGCGTTAGCGGCTGATCAAGATATTATTTTAATGGATGAACCTTACGGGGCTTTGGATCCGATTACCCGTGAATCACTACAAGACTTGATTAAAGATCTGCAGACTCGGCTGGGCAAGACGGTTATTTTTGTGACCCATGATATGGATGAAGCTTTAACGTTAGCCACCAAGATTGTGGTGATGGATAGCGGTAAAATTATGCAGGTGGCCTCACCAGACGAGATTTTACGTCATCCTGCAAACGAATTTGTTGAAAACCTGATTGGGAAGGACCGTCTGATTCAGGCACGTCCAAGCATTACCACTGTTGGTCAAGTCATGCTGACTAACGTGGCATCGATTACACCCGATCGCCTGCTAAAAGAAGCTTTAAAGTTAATGCATGACCGGCGAGTTGATTCGCTGCTGGTGACGGACGATGGCGGTACCCTAAAAGGTTATCTCGATATTGAAGATATTGACTATAATTTTAAAACGGCCACTAGCGTTGGTGACGTTATGCACAGCGATGTGTTCTACGTTAAATCAGATTCCCTAGTTCGAGATACGGTTGAACGGATTTTGAAACGTGGTTTTAAGAACGTGCCCGTTGTTGATAATCATAATCATTTAGTCGGCATCGTTACCCGTGCGGCGTTGGTTGATATTGTTTACGACGCGCTTTGGGGTGATGAAGATAAAAAGGACGATAGCGAGGACGCCAAGACTGATGCAGCAGCTGCAGATCAAGGTGGTGACGCCAAATGATGCACTTTTTAGCCGTCTATGGCTTGTCTTTGCTGGGTAAAACCTGGCAGCATATTTACATTTCGGGTATTTCGTTAGGTTTAGGTATCATTGTAGCGGTGCCAGTTGGGATTGCTTTGACTCGAACCAAACGTACGGCAAACATCGTGGTTTCCATTGCTAGTATGCTTCAAACCATACCTGCACTGGCACTATTAGCCTTTATGATTCCCATTTTTGGGATTGGGGCTAAACCGGCGATCGTTGCGCTGTTCATTTACTCGTTACTACCAATCTTACGGAACACCTATATTGGTATGAATGATGTGGACCCAACTTTGAAGGATGCCGCGAAGGGTATGGGAATGACCAGTTGGCAATCCATCATCAAGGTGGAAGTGCCATTAGCCGCGCCGGTGATTATGTCGGGTATTAGATTATCAGCCACTTACGTCATTGCCTGGGCAGCGCTAGCTTCCTATATTGGTGCTGGCGGACTTGGTGATTTTATCTTTAACGGCTTGAACCTGTACCGTAGTGATTTGATTCTTGGTGGTTCAATTCCGGTAATTATTTTGGCGCTGGTGGTTGACTGGCTGTTAGGCAAAGTCGAAACAGCGTTAACACCAAGAACATCAGAAGGATAGGAGGGGAAAACGTGAAAAACATCAAAAGATGGCTGATCATGTTGGGCTTCTCCTTACTTTGCGCTATTGGATTAGCCGGCTGCGGGTTTCCTGGATTAGCTGGGAGCGGTAACGACACGGTTCGGATTGCTTCGCAAAATACAACTGAACAGCAAATCATGTCCTATATGTTACAAGACATGATTCAGCATGATACCAAATTACACACGACAATTATTAATAATCTTGGTTCAGGAAGTGTTTCCTTTAATGCTTTAAAAAATAATCAGGCTGATATTTCGGCCATTCGATATGTCGGTACTGATTTAACCACCATTATGAAAAGAAAAGTTGATCGTAACCCAGAACGGGCTACGAAAACGGTTGAAACCTACTTTAACAATAAATACCATATGACTTACTTCAAATCATACGGCTTTGCGGATACCTACGTTTGGATGGTGACCCAAAAGACCGCCAAGCGTTATCACTTAAATAACGTTAGCGACCTTAAACCAGTTGCCGGTAAGATGAACGTTGGTATTGACCAAATCTGGCTTAACCGAAAAGGCGATGGCTATGATGGTTTCCAGAAGACGTACGGCTATAAGTTTGGTGCAGTTCACCCGATGCAAATTGGGTTGGTTTATGATGCGGTTGCCAACGATAAAATGGATGCGATTTTAGGATATTCAACTGATGGTCGTGTTGGTAGCTATAACTTGAAGATGCTCAAAGATGATAAGCACTTCTTCCCACCGTATACGGCTAGTGCCGTGGCAACCAACAAAGTCCTGAAAGAACACCCAGAACTGAAGCCAGTCATTAATAAACTTAGCGGTAAAATTGATTTGAAGACCATGCAACAGCTCAACTATAAAGTTGATAATGACTTGATGGAGCCTGAAGTGGTTGCTAAGCAATATCTTGAACAACATCATTACTTTGAAGGGAGTGGCAACTAATGGCGAAGATGAATTTGTGGGAACAGCTAGTCTACTATTACAGTCATAATGGCGCTTACGTACTTTCCCAGTTTAGCCGTCACTTCTTGATTTCGATTTATGGTGTACTGCTGGCGGCTATTGTTGGCATACCCATTGGGATTTTCATCGCTCATCATACAAAACTGAATGGGATTGTAATTGGAATTGCTAACGTGATTCAAACGATTCCATCACTGGCGATGCTGTCAATCATCATGATTGGTTTAGGCTTAGGGGTTAATACCGTTATTGTGACGGTGTTCCTGTATTCACTGCTGCCAATCATCAAGAATACGGATGCGGGTATGAGAAACGTTGATCCGGCGCTACTAGACGCAGGGACTGGTATGGGGATGACCCGGATGCAGTTGCTGCGGTTGGTGGAAATTCCGCTGTCCATGTCGGTGATCATGGCTGGTTTGAGAAACGCACTGGTGCTAGCTATTGGAATTACCGCTATCGGGACCTTCGTGGGCGCCGGTGGTTTAGGGGACATCATCATTCGGGGAACAAATGCCACGAATGGGACGGCCATTATCCTAGCGGGGGCGCTACCAACGGCCTTAATGGCGATTATTCTTGACCTAGTTTTAGGCTGGGTGGAGAAAAAAGTGGATCCAACGGCATAAAAGCAAGGTGCGGAAGCGGGCGCTTAGAGAGCGGAGTGTAAGGGACTTCAGCCAAAAATCCCGAACTTGGATTTATGGCTGAAGTCCCTTACATGCAGCTCTCTGCCCGCTGGAGCCCGATTAGGCTATGATGCAAAAAAGCTGAACTTGGAAGCTGATTTACAAGCGGTTCTCTGCTCGGAGAAGCCCGATTAAAGCAAGGTGCGGAGCCGAGCGTTAAGAGAGCGAAGTGTAAGGCGGGTCTGGCAAAAATTCCGGGTTTGAATTTGTGCCAGAGCTGACTTACATGTAGCTCTCTGCTCGGAGTAGCCCAGTTAAACAATATAAAATAAATAAGGTATTTGAACTAACAATTTCTGGTTAGTCCAAATACCTTATTTTTATCGCCATTAACTTTTCTTAACATTCAAAATCTTCACCTGATAACTTCCATTAGGCGAGCTAATCGTCACAATGTCATTAACAGTATGATTCAGCAGCGCCTGCCCAATCGGTGATGATAGTGAGATCTTGTTGTGCTCAATGTCGGCTTCAGGATTGCCCACTAATTCAAAGGTTTCCTCTGATTGGTCATCTTCGAACTGCAGCGTGACGCTTTTGCCAATTTCAATCACGGCGTTATCAGCAGGTTCGTACACCTGCGCGTAACGTAGTTGTTTCTCCAAATAGCGTAGCCGACTTTCCAAGTGTCGTAAATCACGTTTAGCTGCACTATATTCAGCGTTTTCAGATAAATCACCCAGCGCGCGGGCAGCCGAAAGTGCTTTGATTCGGCCAGGACGTTCTTTCTTTACTGCCTCGATTTCAGCGGCAATTTTGTCATACCCAGCTTGAGTGACTTTGTTAAAGTACGGTTGCATACCCAAACTCTTTTCTACTCAATTTTTGCGCCAAGGACGTGTTCGAAGTGGCCTAATGCCCAGTCTTGACCGGCTGGTGTTAAGGCTGCTACGCCGTCCTTATGAACAATGATGTTATAGCCTAGATTATAGGCGTCTACTGCAGTGTGAAGCACGCAGATATCGGTGCAGACACCCACTAGATGAACCGTATCAACGTGGCGCTCACGCAAACGGATATCTAAGTCAGTTCCCGCAAAGGCACTATAACGGGTCTTGTCATACATATAGACTTTTTCATCGTTTTGATGTTCTTCAAACCACGGCTTGAGTTGACCATAAAATTCACGGCCCCAAGTGCCACGAACATTGTGTGGTGGAAATAACTTGGTTTCAGGATGATACGGGTCGTTGGGTTTGTGAACGTCCGTAGGTAGGATCACCCAGCTGCCGTTCGCTTCAAACTGATCGGCTAATTTGATAATTGCTGGTTCCAAGACCTGTCCTGGTTTACCACAGGTCAGGGCGCCATCGTCATGTACAAAATCGTTCGTATAATCAATAATGAGTAACGCTTCGTTTGCTGCCATATTACGCCTCCGAATGTTTAGTCAAATTGACGCAGAAATTCTGATAACTTGCTAAGCCCTTTTTTCAAAGTAGCTTCATCAGTACAATACCCTAATCGGACGTGCCCTGGCAAGTCAAAACGCTCTCCTGGCACTAATAAAACACCGGTTTCTTTCAATAATCGTAAACAGAAGCTCTCGGTAGATTCCGGAATGTCAATTTTGATGCAGGAAGTAGAAACGGCTTGAGGCAACACAGCGCTGACATGGGGCTCAGACGCCACCCAGTTTTTTAAAACTTCCAGGTTGTGTAGAACCAACTTGCGGTTACGTGCCAGTATCTGGTCTCGATGCTGCAAAATATAAACGGCTAAAATATCGTTCCAGACGCCACCACAGATCATGGTGTAGTCACGGTATTTTCTAAATAAATCAGTGACTTCATCGCTAGCGACAGTCCAGCCAATGCGGACACCGGGGAATGAGTAAGTTTTTGATAGGGAGTTAGTGGCGATACCGCGATCGTAAAGGTCTACGATAGAAGTAAAGTTTTCGAGATCGTTCAATGGCTGATAAACTTCATCAATTAAGATATATGCGCCAACCGTCTTTGCTAATTCGACAACTTGCTGTAAGAAGGCCTTATTCAGTAAGGTACCCGTTGGATTATTAGCGTTGTTCAAACAAATCATTTTAGTGTTGGGCCGAATGAGCTTTTTTAGTTCATTGATATCTGGATACCAGTCATCGGCTTCATGAATATGCCAAAAGTCCACCTCAGCTCCCAGCGAGCGGGGAATATCGTATAGCTGTTGATAGGAAGAGTATTCACTGATAACGTGATCACCTGGTTCAATCAGGGAATAGAGCGCTAAGTAGTTCGCACCGGTTGCACCGTTAGTTTGGAGCACCTGACTTGGCTGGACGTGATCGTAAAGACTGCTAATTAAGGTTTTAAACTCTGGAGAGCCTTCAATCCAACCATAGTTCATTTTGGTATGCGATAATTGGTCGTAAAGAACACTTTCATCATCACCGGTCATTTTAAGTAGTTCTGCGATAGTCATTGAATCGATGGTGCTTTGAGAGATATCGTACTTGGCGCTTTTTTCCCACTGGTTAAGCCAGTTTTCAACGCCGAATTCTGCAATTTTCATGGTGAACTTCCTTTTCCTGTATTAAAATTATTTTGATTGTTGAAGTACTCATTTTCAGGTATTTTGGAAAAATGTAATAACGAATGTTGTTGACCTATTTAACAATAGTGTACAATAGAATGGACTTATAGCCAAAGGAGGGGAACACATTGTCGGGTGCAATCCGTAACAGAATGCAGTTACATCAACAAAATATTCAGTCGGTGCTTGCCGAAGTTTTCAATCATCAGCCAATCTCGAGAATTGAAATTTCCCGGAATTTAGCACTCAACAAGTCCACAGTTTCCTCTCTTTACAGGGATTTAAAAGAGCAGGGCTACGTTGAAGAACTTGGTGAAGGTGACGCGTCAAACGTTGGTGGCCGTAAACCCGTTTTACTTGCAATTAACAGGCGGTATGGGTATACCATGAACTTTGATTTTGGTTACCGTCACTTACATGTGATGCAGAACAATTTATCTGGGGATGTTCTGTCATATAAGCAAGTTAATGTTAAAGGACTGACATTAAAACAAATTTTACCGTTGATTAACCATGAATTAGAAAGTGTGGCAAGTCAGGATAATACTAGTCACGGCTTGCTGGGAATCAGTTTCGCGATTCACGGGACCGTTGATCAAAATGCGGTGACTTACTCGCCATTCTTGGATATGGAACACATTGATTTAGCTGATTATTATACGAAGAAGTTTCAGGTGCCGGTTTTACTGGAAAACGAAGCGAACGTATCAGCGGTGTATGAACGTGATTTTAATAAGGCTAATGAACAGTTGCAAAACATGGTAACCATCAGTATTCACCGTGGGATTGGTGCTGGGTTGATCATCGATCAAAAGCTGCATCGTGGTACGCACGGTGAAGCAGGTGAAATTGGGCGTTCAGTCCTAATTAATGGCAACTGGTCTGACGAGCCCGGAAAAGTGGAAGATTTTTGTTCCGAAGATGCCATTATTACGCAGATTCAGGCTGCGAAGAATGCTGAGAATATGTCCCGTGAGGATGTTGTACAGCTATTTAAGCAGGGTGATGAGGCAACTAAGGTGGCTTTAAGGGGCTTCGTGACAAGCGTTGCTCAGATTATTTACAACACTGCCAATAGTTTTGATCCAGACGTTGTTTTCTTGAACTCGCCATTATTAGAAGCGTTACCGGAACTGGAACCGCAAATTGAGTCGGTATATGCGAAAATGGCGCCAACCATATTAATACCAGTAAAACTAACGCACAATTCCCATTACGCGACATTACTAGGTGGCTGTGCCTTAGTCACACGTGAAGCGTTGGGAATGGAAGATGCAAATTTGAATTTTGAAGCGCAAACAACCGTTTTATAATGGATAATTCAGGACCTCTTAAAGAGTTCCTGAATTTTTTTTATTGCTTTAAGCCCGACACTATCGCTTTTTGATGAATTTAAGCACATTTAAAAAATGAAAGGGCTTGTATTTTTGTATGTAAGCGCTATACTATATCTTGTGAGTTGGTTGTTTGAACAAACTAATTAATTGATGATTTGATTTTAAAAAATTTAGGAGGCTTCTTCATGGCTGAACAACTATGGGACATGGATAAGATTAAGTATGTTGGTAACTCAAATTTAAGTTCTGGTGCTGAATTTCACTATTACAACCCAGACGAAGTTATCGGCGGTAAGAAAATGCGCGACTGGTTACGGTTCGCCGTTGCATACTGGCACACATTTGATCAACGTTTGGTAGACCCATTCGGTGATGGAACTGCAATGCGTCCATACGACAAGTACACTGATCCAATGGACAACGCATTGGCAAAAGTTGATTACGCATTTGAATTTTACGACAAATTAGGTAACGACTTCCTTTGCTTCCATGATCGTGACTTAGCTCCTGAAGGCGACACTTTACGTGAAACCAACAAGAACTTGGACAAAGTTGTTGACCGTATCGTTGAATACCAAAAGACCACTGGTATGAAGGTATTATGGAACACTTCAAACCTGTTCACTAACCCTCGTTTCGTTGCTGGTGCTGGTACTTCACCATACGCTGACATCTTTGCTTACTCTGCTGCTCAATTGAAGCACAGTTTGGAAATTGGTAAGCGTGTCGGTTCTGAAAACTATGTCTTCTGGGGCGGCCGTGAAGGTTACGAATCACTCTGGAACACTAACATGAAGCTTGAACAAGAACATGCTGCTAAGATGTTCCACATGGCTAAGGATTACGCTAACGAAATTGGCTTCGATGCACAAATGCTGCTCGAACCAAAGCCAAAGGAACCAACGACTCACCAATACGACTTTGATGCCGCAACCACTATCGCATTCATGAAGGAATACGACTTGGATAAAGACTTCAAGCTGAACTTGGAAGGTAACCATGCTAACTTGGCTGGCCATACTTACCAACACGAAATCCGTGTTGCCCGTGAAGCTGGCTTACTTGGTTCATTGGATGCCAACCAAGGTGATAAGTTGATTGGCTGGGATATTGATGAATATCCTTCAAACCTTTACGAGACTACTGCTGCAATGTACGAAGTTGTTGAAAACGGCGGTATCGGCCCTCGCGGTGGTTTGAACTTCGATGCTAAGCCTCGTCGTTCATCATTCGAAGCAAATGACTTATTTTATGGTCACATTGTAGGTATGGATAGCTTTGCTGCCGGCTTACGTGTTGCTATGAAGATGAAGGAAGACGGCGTTCTTGACAACATCGTTAAGGAACGTTACAGCTCATACGATTCAGGTATTGGTGCCGACATCGAAAGTGGCAAAGCAACCTTCAAGACCCTTGAAGATTACTCACTTGACAAGACCCAAGCTGAATTACGTGCCGCAACTTCTTCAGATCACTTGGAACAAATCAAAGATACCATCAACCATTACATTGTTAACGTTTTAGGCAAATAATGTGATTTAAAAGAAGCAGCCAGTGGACCGATTGTCTGCTGACTGCTTTTTTGTTGGTATAACAGCTATAAAGGAGAAAATTATGAACGAATACGTATTAGGGGTCGATTTGGGCACTAGTGCCGTTAAGGTTTCAGCAATGAACCGTGACGGTGAAATTGTTGCTCAGCAAAGTTTCGACTATCCATTAATTCAATCACGGCCAGGATACAGTGAACAGAACCCAGAAGACTGGGTATCAGGGACCACGGTAGCCATTGTGAGATTGATCTTAGACGATCACATTAAGCCCGAAGAAATCTCAGGAATCAGTTTTTCAGGACAAATGCACGGCTTAGTTTTACTGGATGCAAATAACCAAGTTTTGCGGCCTGCTATTCTCTGGAACGATACCCGGACAACTAAACAGTGTCGCGAAATTGAGGCCAAACTGGGCTCAGAATTCACTGATATTACTAAGAATAAACCACTTGAAGGCTTTACTTTACCTAAGATGCTGTGGGTTAAGGAAAATGAACCAGATATCTGGTCACAAGCTAAGACCTTCTTATTGCCAAAGGATTACGTTCGGTATCGGATGACCGGTAAGCTTGGTATGGACTACTCAGACGCTACAGGGACTGTTCTCTTAGACGTTAAGGACGGCAAGTGGAGCCAAACAATCTGTGACGCCTTCGATATTCCAATGTCCATGTGCCCACCTTTGATGAAGTCGATTGATTCAGCAGGTACGATTTCAAGCAGTTATGCCATCTTCTCTGGACTAGATACCCACACGCAAGTCTTCGGTGGTGCTGCTGACAACGCTGCTGGCGCTGTTGGTGCCGGTATCCTGTCTCCTAACATGGTACTTTCAAGCATTGGGACTTCTGGCGTTGTGCTGAAGTATGAGGAAGATCCAACTGTTGATTATCACGGTGTGCTTCAATTTGAAGATCATGCCATTCCGGATTCTTATTACTCAATGGGTGTTACCTTGGCTGCCGGCTATTCATTGAACTGGTTCAAGCGGACCTTTGCTAGTGATGAATCCTTCGACGACATGGTGGCTAGTGCTGCTGATTCAACTGTTGGGGCCAACGGACTCCTGTATACACCTTACATTGTCGGTGAACGGGCACCACACGCGGATGCTGACATTCGTGGTAGCTTTACCGGTGTTGATGGTACCCACAAGAAGAATGACTTCGTTCGGGCTGTTCTGGAAGGTATCATCTTCTCGTTCAAGGACATCATGGATATCTACGATGAGAACGATAAGCAATTTGATACGGTTGTTGCTATCGGCGGTGGTGCCAAGAGTCCACTGTGGCTGCAAATTCAAGCTGATATCTTCAACAAGAAAGTTGTCAGCTTAACCAACGAGCAGGGACCTGGTATGGGTGCCGCAATGATTGCCGCTGTTGGTCTTGGCTGGTTCAAGGACTTCCACGAATGTGCTGAGAAGTTCGTTCACTTTGGTAAGACTTACCTGCCAAATCCTGATAATGCTAAGAAGTATGATCAGCTGCACAAGATTTACGCACAGGTTTATGAGCAGACTAAGGGCATTAGCCAACAGTTGCTTGCATACCGGCGTGAGAATAACTAAAGGATCCATTTAATTCAAAACTAATGGCACCAGCATAGTCGTCTGTGAGCGACTGTGCTGGTGCTTTGTTGTTTTACGGTTAATGGGGGGTGGAGGTTATTCTTTATCAGAGTGGCATCAGCAGGCTCAGATACAGATTAAAAATCAGTTCTAAAACAGATATATGGTCCACAAAAGGCGATGTTGTACTATAAAGTCTATATTGGTAAGTATTTCAATCCATACTTTTGCTATGATTAGTCATAGTGAATATGTTAATATAGCCGAATCGCGCGTCCAAACTCAGATTCCGGCCATTTAACGCAAATAAAGCCTATTCCGAAAAGTGCATCGGAATAGGCTTTATTCACGTTAAATTCTGGAATCTACCGAGTTTTGCCTCAGCTTGATTTTGTGTGAGTTGAATTGCTAGGGTTTCAAATTAAAGGGTGAAGTTACCTGAACCACCGTTTAACTTGAAGCTCTTAACTTCGCCATCAGCATGGAAGTTTACCGTTGAGGTACCCTTCAAACCATCTGAGGTGACCGTTAAGGTGTTGCCTTGGCGCTGTGCCTTAACGCTACCGACAGCCTTACCCTTTTGATCAACAACGCGAGTAGTAGCGGTCTTACCGTCAGCTAATTCGTAGATGTTGATGTCAGGAGCATCTGTGTAGTCGTATTGCGCATGCTTTGCACCAGGGTGACGAAGGATAATGCTGTTATCTCTAGCTAATAATGGGAGATTGAGCATATCGTAGTTTTCTGAGAACCACTTACCACTTTCAACGTGATAGCTCTTTTCGGTCAAGATGTTAGTCCAGTTACCAGCTGGCAAGTAGTACTTAACATCGCCTTCAGCGTTGAAGATAGGTGCAACGATTAATTTGCTACCTAACATGTATTGTTGTTCAAGATGGTAGGTGTTGCGATCGTTTGTGTATTCGAGGAAGAGTGGTCGCATCAATGGTGTACCAGTTTCATGAGTGTTAACAGATTCGTCGTAAATGTAAGGCATGAGTGAAAGCTTCAAGTTAACGAATTTACGAGTGTTTTCCACAGCTTCGTCATCGAAGATCCACGGAACCTTGTACTGACCTGAACCATGATAACGTGAATGAGAACTCAAGAGGCCAAATTGCGTCCAACGCTTGTAAAGGTCTGGAGTAGCTTGTTCTTCAAATCCACTAATATCATGAGCCCAGAAGCCAAATCCTGAAAGTAAGAAGGAAAGTCCGCCACGCAGAGAGTCAGACATTGACTTGTAACGGCTTAAGCAATCGCCGCCCCAGTGAACTGGGTACTTTTGAGAACCCACTGTTGCTGAACGTGCAAAGACAACGGCTTCGTCTTTACCCTTTTCTTGTGCAACGATGTTGTAAACAGTTTGGTTATACTGATAAGTGTAGTAGTTATGTTCGCGCTTAGGATCTGAACCATCGAAGAAGACAGCATCTTCAACTGGGATTCGTTCACCAAAGTCGGTCTTGAAGCAATCAACACCCATATCCAATAGGTCTTTTAGCTTGCTTTGGTACCACTTAACAGCATCTGGGTTAGTGAAGTCAACGAAGCCGTTACCAGCTTGCCAGAGATCCCATTGCCAGACATTGCCATCTTGACGTTTGATCAAGTAGCCATGATCTCTGCCTTCTTTAAACAGAGGGGACTTTTGAGCAATGTAAGGGTTAAGCCATACACAGACTTTGACGCCACGATCGTGAACTTTCTTGATCAAACCTTCTGGATCTGGGAATTGATCGCGGTCCCACAGAAGTGTTGACCATTCAAAGCCTTTTTGCCAGAAGCAATCAAAGTGAAAGACATCCAACGGAATCTTCCGTTCAGCCATGCCATCGATAAACTTAAGGACAGTCTTTTCACTGTAATCGGTCGTAAATGAAGTTGATAACCAAAGACCGAATGTCCATGCTGGTGGGAGTGAAATCTTACCAGTTAGGCGAGTGTACTTGTCCAAAACGCCCTTTGGAGTAGGACCGTCAATGACGTAGTACTGCATTGATTGGCCTTCAATACTGAATTGAGTCCGGTCAACGTTTTCTGAAGCAATTTCAAAGGAAACGGTTTCAGGTTGGTCGACAAAGACCCCATAGCCTTCACTAGTTAAGTAGAAAGGAATGTTCTTGTAAGCTTGTTCAGAACCGGTACCACCATCTTTGTTAACGATGTCAACAGATTGACCGTTCTTAACAAGAGAGCCGAAACGTTCGCCAAGTCCGTAAACCAGTTCGTCAACACCCATGGAAAGTTGTTCTCTCATGTAGTGTTTGCCAGTTGACTTATCTAAGATAACGCCTTCAGCCTTTTCCATCGATTTGGTAATCGTCTTACCATTACGTTGGAAGTCAAGTTCGAAGTGACCCTTAAATGGTGCTTTAACAGCCAAATCACCAGATTGATAGCTAATTTCTTTATCATTAGTTGTGATCTTGACATTTGGATGTTCATTTGCCAATTCAAATGAAGGGGTCTTATCAGGTTGATCAAAGTGAATTAATTTAACACCGATAACGCCTTCCATTGGGGAAGTGAGTTCAATAGTCGACATCCCTAGGTTTAATTCATCACCACGTTCATTTATGTACTTGAACGGAGCGTAAAGCGTTAATTTATCGCCGTCTTGTTTGACGTCGAAAACTTCTTTTGGCGACTGAATCTCATATTGAGGTCGGTCTAGCCAATAACCATTCGTAAACTTCATGGAAAAAGCACCTCTATTGAGTTAGTTTAGAAATTGAACTTATTAATAATCAAGTTCAGTGTAATGGCATTTTGAAGTTTTGTCAACGCTTTCATGAACTGAAACTGAATAATTTTTATGAGGCAGAGGCTTATATATAGGTAATGAAAAAACACCATGGCAAAGTTGACCCTTAAAAAACTATTGACATTTGAAACCGGTTACAGTAACATTTGGTTTGAAAGTTGAACTTATTAATAATCAATAATAAAATTCAACGAGGTGTTAATTATGAGTCAAAATGTTACTGACGTAGCACCCGAGCAAAAAAATCAGGTGCCATGGAAAGAGCGTTTCTCATACAGTTTGAGTGACTTTGCCTGCAACTTGTCATTCCAAATGGTGGGAACTTATTTAATGATTTTCTACACTGATACATTCGGTATTAGTGCTGCTGCAGTTGGGACACTGTTTTTAGTTGCCCGGATCGTGGATGCCTTTGATGGTCCATTCTGGGGGATTATGATTGATCATACCCATACTAAATATGGGAAGAGTCGGCCGTACTGGTTATGGTTCTCAATACCATTTGCCGTCTTCTGTGTCTTGGTCTTTACCACACCAAATTTGAGCCTGACCGGTAAACTTATTTGGGCATACGTTACTTATATTGGTGTTGATATTCTCTATTCATCAGTTAACATTCCTATTACTTCGATTTTGCCATCATTAACAAGTAATCCTCAAGAACGTGTCACTTTGTCAACCATCCGTCAATTCATGGGTACTGCCGGTGCAACTATCATCACTGGTATCACCTTAGGAATGGTTGCATGGCTCGGTGGTGGTTCTACTACCAGCAAACGTGGCTGGTTCATTTGGGCATTGATCGTTGGTATCATTGTTGTTATCTTGTTCGCAATTGTCTTCAAAAACACTCACGAACGTGTTCAAACTAAGAGTTCACGTCAGTCAATTCCAATTAAGGAATCTTTGAAAGCGCTTAAGAAGAACTGGCCATGGGCAATCATCATCTTCATTAACTTCATTTACTGGTTAGGGATGCAAACCCGTTCACAAGTTACTGTTTACTTCTTTAAGTACAACATGCACAATGCAGGTTTAGCTTCATTGGTACTGAGTTTACAATTAGTTGCGTTAGTTGCCGTTGTTTTGACACCATTGACCTCTAAACTAATCGGTAAGCGTAACACCATGCTTGGTGGGATGCTGTTAGCTTGTGTTGGTCAACTTCTGTTGGACTTGGGTGCATCACATCTGAGTGTTGGCATGATTGTCTTTGCTACCATCGTTGGTTACTTAGGTACTGGTTATGTTTCAGGCTTGATCGCCGTTATGTTGGCCGATGCCGTTGATTATGGTGAATGGAAGAACGGTATTCGTGCAGAAGGTATCGTGACTTCATTCTCAAGTTTCTCAGCTAAGTTAGGTATGGGTATCGGTGGTGCCATCACTGGTGCTATCCTTTCATCAACTGGTTACGTTGCTAACCACGCCCAAAGCGCATCAGCTTTACACGGTATTGAAATGAACTACATCTGGGTACCACTTCTCGGATTTGCACTATCCGCCATTGCATTATTGTTCTATCATGTAGATGGAATTGAAAAGAAGATGCAAAGTGATTTAGCTGCAAAGCATGCTAAGGAAAATGCTGAAGCATAATAATGATGAGAAATGAGCGATTCGGATGATTATTAACAAAGACATTATGCGCGACCATAACGAGCATTCAGTATTGGCCGAAATTATCAATAATGGGCCAATGTCACGCAATGAGATTTCTAAAAAAGTTGGGCTGAACAAGGTTACGGTTTCCGATATTGTGGGTCAATTATTGGAACAGCGACTGGCTAAGAGCCTGGGTGAGGGAAAATCAATGAGTGGCAGTAGTGGTCGAAAACCAGAGCTAGTGGAGTATAACGCTGAATTTGGCTATACCGTTAACTTTAGTATTTCAGGGTCTCAGATTGAGATGCTGGCGACTAGGTTTGATGGGCGAGTTCTGGAGTATAATGTTGAACAAATTAATCATCAGCCGATTTCGGTTATTTTGAAAAAGATGGATGAACTCATCGAACAACTGCCAGACTTTCACTTTGTTAACGGTTTGCAGGCAATATCGATTGCGGTCTTTGGCGTCGTCTATAAAAACCAAATCGTTAACTCGGATTTTGTCGATTACGATGATGTCGACCTGGTTGATTATTTTCAGGACAATTATCACGTACCTGTGATCGTTGAAAATGAAGCCAATTTATCGGCCATTTTTGAAGAAGATTTTAGTAAGCAGGAACTGCAAAACCTAGTCTCCTTTAATATTCACGAAGGCGTTGGCGCTGGCGTGATTATTAATGCCCATCTGTATACGGGTAACTACGGGCAGGCCGGTGAGATTGGCAGAATGCTGATTTCAGATACGTCAGGAACACATCAGCAACTGACTAAATTACCGACTTTTGATTCAGAATGGTCCCTAAATGCGATTATCCACAAAGCTCGGGTGATTAAGAAAGACAAGACTTATAGTCTGTCGATGTTAATTGAGGATTACAAGGACCATGATGACCAAATTACAAGGTTGATTGATGACTTTTGTTATTATTTAGCGATTGTGACTAGCCATTTGATTTCCGCTTATGATCCTCAAATGATTTTCTATAACTCACCGTTGATCGATAGTCTGCCAGAAATCTTGAAGAACATTCAAATGAAGTTAACCTTTTTACCACTTGTTCCGCCACTAGTCATGTCTAAGGATGTGCATTATGCGACGCTGTTAGGTGGTGCTTCAATGGCCATTCATACAGTGCTTCACATGAATGGTATGAGATTGATCTTCCATCATTAGTATGATTCATCAGGTAGTTTATAACGTTTTTCTAAGAAGTTCAGATACCCACAAGAGATAGGTATTTGGGCTTCTTTTTTGATAGATAGGAGAAAAAATATGCAAGTACCAAAAAACTTTTTATGGGGTGGCGCGATTGCTGCTCACCAAGCCGAGGGCGCTTATAACGTTGACGGCAAAGGATTAAGTGTTGCGGACGTGATGACTGCAGCCGGTAATTTCGATGAACGGCGCATCACGGACGGTGTTAAGACGGGTGAGTTTTACCCGAATCATGAAGGTGTTGATTTTTATCATCAATATCCTGGCGACGTTAAGTTATTCGCGGAAATGGGCTTTAAGTGCTTCCGAACTTCCATCGCGTGGTCCAGAATTTTCCCTCAAGGTGACGAGGATGAACCTAACGAAGCTGGTTTGAAATTTTATGACCGGTTATTTGACGAATGCCATAAATACAATATTGAACCCGTTGTGACACTGTCACACTTTGAGATGCCTTATCACTTGGTGACGGAATATGGTGGTTTTCGTAGCCGAAAAGTCTTAGACGCTTTTGTTAAATTTGCGAAGGTAGTGATCGACCGGTATCAGCATAAGGTTAAGTACTGGCTAACCTTTAACGAAATCAATAACCAGACGAATTATGACCGGGCGTTTACACTGTTCACTAATTCTGGTGTTCAGGTTCATGAAGGTGAGAACGCGGAAGCCGTGATGTATCAAGCTGCACACTATGAAGTTGTGGCCAGTGCCCAAGTGGTTGCCTTCGCACACCAATTAAACCCTGATTTATTAGTGGGGGCCATGGTCGCCTTTTCACCAGTCTACCCGGCAACGGATAAACCGGATGATGTCTTGAAGGCGCAACGTGCGATGCAGGCTAGATTCTGGTTCTCTGATGTACAGGTCGAGGGTCGTTATCCAAGCTGGTTGCGCAAATACCAAGCTGCGAAAAAATTTGACTTAGATATTACGGATGAGGACCTCGCTAGTTTGAAGAAAGGGCGAGTTGACTACCTTGGTTTTAGTTATTACATGTCCTTTGCGACGGCAGCGAAGCCTGATGAAGACGACTATTATTCTTATAACGAAGCCAAAGATTTAGTGACAAACAAGTTTGTACCACAATCTGATTGGGGCTGGCAGGTCGATCCAAAAGGCTTGCGTTACGCTTTAAACTGGATGAATGACCGGTATCATTTACCACTGTTCATCGTTGAAAACGGGATTGGTGCCATTGATCAGATGGAAGCTAATCATCAAGTTCACGATAACTATCGCATCAAGTATTTGCGGGATCACATTAAACAAATGGAACTGGCTATTAATGATGACGGTGTCGACGTGATGGGTTACACGCCATGGAGTGCCATCGATATTGTTTCAGCAAGTACCGGTCAGTTATCTAAGCGCTACGGGTTCATCTACGTTGACAGGAATGATGACGGCAGCGGTTCTTTGAAACGTTACCGCAAAGATTCGTTCTACTGGTATCAAAAGGTCATTTCAACTCATGGTGAAGATTTAGGTGATGATAGTGATGACACAACGAGATGATAGTCGCTTATTGGCCATCGATATTGGCGGTACATCAGTTAAATATGGCTATTGGTACCAGAAACTAACTGATTCCGGTAGCTTTAAAACGCCAGAAACTTGGCCGGAAATGTTAGCAGCGCTGTTAAGTTTGCCAGCAAAAGTTAATCAGCCAATTCAGGGTGTAGCCGTTAGTTTACCCGGAGGCGTGGATACTAAAATTGGTGAGATATCCGGGCTCAGCGCGGTTTCCTATCTGAACGGCTTTCCCATTCGTCAAGAATTAAGCAAGCAGTTTAAACTACCGGTAACCATTCAAAACGATGCGAACTGTGCCGGCTTAGCGGAGGCCTGGCTTGGTAACGCAAAGGATGTTTCCTCAGTTGCATTGCTCATTATCGGGACCGGCATCGGCGGTAGTATAGTTCAGGATGGTCATCTGCTAACCGGGCGCGATTATTTCATGGGCGAATTCGGCTACAGCATCATGAACGAGCAAAACGAAACATTAAGTGAATTAGGGGCACCGGTTAAAATGGCGAGAAAATATACGCGACTGAGTCAGTCCCCAGAACCGGTGGACGCACGTGAAATTTTTGAGCGCGCAAAAACGGGTGATGAATTAGCCCAAAGGTGCATTGAAGAAATGGTGCATTGGTTGAGTATTGAAGCCTATAATTTAATCACTGGTTTCAATCCGGATCGGTTATTAATTGGTGGCGGCATATCCGTCCGGGACGACTTCTTGGCAATGATTCGTGATCAGACGAACAAATTGTTGAAACAAAAGGGTGCTACGGTGACCACTGAGATTGACCGTTGCAAGTTCTGTAATGCATCCAACTTGATTGGTGCCGTTGCCCAGTTTATGAGTGAGTATCCTGGGGTGTCAGATGCTGAGTAGCGTCATTAACGTAAAAGAGTGCCATCTTGGTAAATGCCAAATAAGCGTTGTCTCGATTTTGTCGGGATAACGCTTATTTGAGTTGAATAGCAAAAATCTCGTTCATGTTCTGTACGGAGGTAATTTTTGTTAACTTAAGATTCAGAGTTTTAATTTAAATTAAAGATGGCGAATTTCTTATAGCTATTTTAGGTTCAGGTAGTATACTTTGTGCATTAATGAGTTTACGGAAGGTAGGGGTGGCATATCAATACAACATTTGTTTTTCATCTACCCGTTTATATTGACTGGCTGGATCGTTATAATCAACGGCACCCCACCAGTGGTCAGCAGTTGGAGTTAGCCATCCACGAGCTATTACTGTCACAGAGTCCGTGGACGGATGAGTGGCATACGGATGTGCCTTACGCTGCTGGAAGCCAGCAAGGAACGGCTAAGTTGGCGGCAGTGCGTGCCGATCACCAGCATCACCAGGCGATTTTAACGATTCGATATCACCAGCCGGCTATTAGCGGTCATGATTCCCACCAGTTAGCTGAAGTCGTGGCGGTTTTTCTTAAAACAGTGATGAATCGCTTTTGTCAGCGTACCGTGTTTGGTGTTCAAAACACCCGCCTTGCCATTCGCATTGCGTAACCTTGGCTTTCTGACAACTCATTATGAAGTACCCGATGAATTTAATTAAAAAAGCTGGAAGTGATTAATAGATGCCTCAACCTAACATGGAACCCGAGGAAATTGTCGAGAAATTCGGCTTGCCTTCATCTGAAAAGATGATTGAAGTAATGGGGTTATCCAGGGACATTTTGGATAAAGAAATTGCAAGTACCAAAGATTTTTATAAAAAAGGGAATAACCCGCCAAGTTACTCAAGCGTTCGCAGTATCAGCGAATTCATTGAAGATGAATACGATAGCTTTGTGCAGAAGTTATATCAGCAAGGTGAAACTGAGATTTCAGTTGATGAGCTGCTGAGCGCGTTTAAACAACGGCTCAATCAGCACTTGCCAAATTACGTTGTCGTTAAGAACACCGGCCGGGCTTATTTGGCTGATGAAAATGATCAGACACCTTTAAAAATCAAATAAAGAACCATTGATAACCGTTTAGAAATAAAACGGTTGATCAATGGCTCTTTTTTGTTAGATGGTGATTGCACGATTACCCAAATGCGTTCGAATTTCAGCGAACTGCTGGTTGGATAATTTTTCAACCTGATTAGTCCAGCAGTCATTCACGATGACGACATCATCGTCGTAGCCAGTCATGACTAACGCGTGGGTGTGAAAGCCGTCAAATTCACCGACCCAGACAACAACGGGGTGGTTCTGGTCAATTTGATCTTTCAAAGTGGCTAAATCAGCTCCGGTTAAGTCCGTTGCGTGACCAGCGTACTTAGAGATTAGATCAATCAACGCCGGGGGATAAATACTATTGCCGTTTTCTGTAAAGGGATCACCCACAAACCCCTTATCGCAATCGACATCATCATAGGGCATTTCTTTAGCTAACTGTACTTTGTTGACTTGTGCGCCAGTGTATTGAAGCAGCATGGTTACAGCGGTGATTTCACAGCCAGTAGGTAACTCAGGCCGTTGGGCGATGAGTGGGACATTTAATTTTCTCATTTTCTTGCAACCTTTCTTTTTTAAAGAGCATACCAGAATTCTTCCATTATGGAAAACTGACCTACGTAGGTGGATTCCTAGGCACTCAATTAAGCGGATAATAATCAGTAATATTAAATAAGTCTTAAATAAATATGTGTATTTACTCATAAATGTGATAAAATATGAGTAATCGTTGTTGTATTTTAGATGAGTTGTCTAGGAGGAAAAGAATATGAAGTTCAATCCAAAATGGGCAGTTAGCGCTAGCCTAGCAGGTTTAGCGTTAATACTCAGTGCTTGTGGTTCTGGCAGCAGTTCCAGCCAGAAGCAGACGTTTACAATGCCAACTGATAGTGAGTTAACAACAGTTGATCTGTCAAAATCCACTGCCTTAGGTACTTTTGATATGTTGAATAACACGAATGAAGGGTTATACCGTTTGGGTAAAAATAGTAAACCCGAAACGGCTTTAGCTACAAAGATGACCCAAACCAATAATGGGCGGCATTACGTGATCGATATTCGCCACGATACTAAGTGGAGCAATGGTGATACGGTGACTGCTAAAGACTTTGTTTATTCCTGGCAACGAACTCTGAATCCAAAAACAGCGTCACAATATGCCTATCTGTTTAGCGGCATGAAGAATGCTGATGCCATTGCCAATGGTAAGAAGTCGCCAAGTACGCTTGGTGCTACAGCCACGGGTAAGTATCAGCTGACCATCGATCTTGATCATCAAATTCCTTACTTCAAATTACTGTTAGGTTTCCCAGTCTTTTATCCGCAAAATGAAAAAGTTGTCGATAAATATGGCAATGGTTACGGGACTAGAAGTGACCGAATGGTTTACAACGGCCCATATAAGCTATCTAAGTGGAATGGGACTGGTACAACCTGGACGCTTACTAAGAACAATAGTTATTGGGACAAGAAAGCCGTTAAGATGAGTTCTATCAAGTATCAGGTTGTCAAGGATAACCAGACGGCGTTGAACCAATATAATTCAAAGAAACTAATTGGTGCACCATTAACGGGTAACCAAGCAAAGAACCTCCAGAATAACAAAGACTTAATTTCACGGCCACAGTCAAGCAGCTACTACCTAGCTTTGAACCAGCACATGAAGTTATTTAAGAACTTGAAGATTCGTGAAGCTATTTCCATGGCCGTCGACCGTCAGCAATTGACTAAGAAAGTCTTGGGCGATGGTTCAATCGTTAATAATAGCTTTGTTTCTAAAGGTTTAGCTACTAATCCAAAGACTGGTAAAGACTTTACAGCGGACACCACTGCGCCTGCTTCGATGAAGTATGATCCAGCTAAGGCTAAACAGTTATGGCAACAAGGGCTTAAAGAAACGGGTATCAGTAACCCTAAATTTACGATTTTAGGTGCCGATAGCGATTCCGGTAAGAAGGTTACCGAATACCTGCAAAACTCACTGGAAAAGAACTTGCCAGGATTGAAAGTTTCCGTTTCTAACATTCCATTCCGGACCGTCTTAGCACGTCAAGCTTCACGGAATTACCAAGTGACCTTTGCTAACTGGTTCGCGGACTTCTCAGACCCAATTACGTTCCTGAACATTTATACTTCAGGCAACTCAAGCAACATTTCCGACTGGTCAAACAGTACCTATGATAAGTTAATCAAGGCTTCTTCAACCACGGATGCTAATAAGCCAGAGCAGCGTTGGCAAGATATGGTTCAAGCCCAGAATATCCTGTTGAAGGATCAAGGGATTACACCACTGTATCAATCGTCAGCCCCATGGCTCTTTAACCAAAACGTGAAGAACGTTGTTTATAACTCAGCGGGTGCTAACTATAACTACAAGACGACTTATATTAAGTAGTTTAAGTCAGTCAAAATAGCAATCAAAGTGCTTCCTAACAGTTAGATTTCTAACTGTTAGGAAGCACTTTTTTGATCGTATTTTAAAATGAATAAGCATTAACCAGATTTGTGCTCATTAGAATCTCTCATTTATTTTTAATTCTCACAAATTGATGTAAGATACGTCATAAATCTTATACTAAAGGTAAGTTATTGCGCTTTATAGGGGCTCCGCTGAAGGATTACTAACTAAATTGGAAAAGACAACATTAAAAGAATATTAAAATAATATGTGTATTTACTCATAATTGTGATAGAATATGAGTAATCGTTGTTGTGCTTTAGTTGAGTTGTGTAGGAGGAAAAGCATATGAAAATCAATCCAAAAAGGGCGGTTACCGCTGGCTTAGCAAGTTTAGCGTTACTGCTCAGTGCTTGTGGTTCAAGTAGCAGTTCGAGTAAAAAGCAAACGTTCACGATGCCTGCCGACAGTGAATTATCAACCATGGATCTTTCGAAATCCACTGCTTTGGGTACTTTTGATACGTTGAATAACACCAATGAAGGGTTATACCGCTTGGGCAAGAACAGTAAACCGGAAGTGGGGTTAGCCACCAAGTTAACTGAATCAAATCAAGGCCGCCACTATGTTATTGATGTTCGTCACAATACGAAATGGAGTAATGGTGATACATTGACTGCCAAAGACTTTGTTTATTCTTGGCAGCGGACGGTCAATCCTAAAACGGCTTCTCAGTATTCATATCTGTTTAGTGGCATTAAGAATGCGGATGCGATCACCAAGGGTAAGAAAGCACCAGATACGTTGGGAATCAAAGCCACTGGTAAGTATCAGTTGACCATTGATTTGGATCACCAAATTCCGTACTTCAAACTATTGCTCGGCTTCCCAGTCTTTTATCCACAAGATCAGAAAGTGGTTGAGAAGTATGGCAGCAACTACGGTACTCGAAGCGATCGGATGGTATACAACGGGCCATACAAGTTAACCAAGTGGAACGGGACTGGTACGACCTGGACGCTGGCTAAGAACAACAATTATTGGGATAAGAAAGCCGTTAAGATGAGTTCAATCAAGTACCAAGTTGTTAAAGATAGTCAGACGGCTTTGAATCAGTATAATTCAAAGAAATTAGTTGGTGCGCCGTTAACGGGTAACCAAGCGAAGAACCTAAAGAACAATAAAGATTTGATTGCACGGCCACAGTCAAGTGCGTATTATCTGGCGCTGAACCAACACATGAAATTATTCCAGAACCTGAAGATTCGTGAAGCAATCTCTATGGCAGTGGATCGGCAGCAAATCACTAAGAAAGTCCTTGGTGATGGTTCAATCGTGACCAATAATTTCGTTTCTAAAGGTCTAGCGACTAACCCTAAGACTGGCAAGGACTTTACTGCAGACACCACTGCACCATCCTCTATGAACTATGATCCAGCTAAGGCCAAAACTTTATGGCAACAAGGACTCAAAGAAACTGGCATTTCTAACCCTAAGTTCACCATCATGTGTGGTGACAGTGAGTCGACTAAGCAAGTTAGCGAATATCTCCAAAGTGCTTTAGAGAAGAATTTACCAGGACTAAAGGTTTCAATTTCCAGTATTCCAGCTCGGACGGTATTGGCACGTCAGGCTACGCGGAAGTATCAAGTCACAATGGCTAACTGGTTCGCAGACTTCTCTGATCCAATCACCTTCTTGAATATTTACACCACGCATAACCCAAGTAACATTTCTGATTGGTCGAACACTACTTACGATCAGTTGGTTAAGGCCTCCTCAACAACGGATGCTAACAAGCCTGAGCAACGTTGGGATGACATGGTGAAAGCCCAAAATATCCTGTTGAAGGATCAAGGCATTACACCACTGTATCAATCTTCAGCTCCATGGGTCTTTAGTCGGGACGTGAAGAACGCGATTTACAACTCGGCTGGTGCAAACTACAACTTTAAGACGACTTATGTTAAGTAGTTGAAGATAGTTAATTTAAAAACAGCACGTTAATTTTTCCAGAAAAGAAAAATCAACGTGCTGTTTTTATGGTGTGATGGATTAATTATCTGCTGATTTAACTTCACGATAGGCTAAAGCAAAGTTACCAATGGTTGCAGACCCGTTATTTTCAGCGATGGGCATTGTAATATAATCTTCTAAGTCACCAACGTCTTGGTAATCGTTCATTAGTGTCGCAAATTCGTGACGAACTTTCTTGAGGAAGGTTTCACTGACGACGCCACCACCAAAAACGATTTTCTGTGGACGAATGTGCAGCGTTGTTTGCAGAGCGGCCTGTGCCACATAATAGGCCATAATATCCCAAACGTGATCAGATAGAGGAATATCCTGGCCTTTTTTACCAGTCCTAGCTTCAAACGTTGGGCCAGCTACCAAGCCCTCTAAGCAATCACCATGATAAGGACAGATGCCTTTAAAATCTAAGTCGTCGGGATGGCGCTTTAACCGGACGTGACCAACTTCTGGATGACCCAAAGTGCCGATGAACTGCCCATTTAGGATTGTTCCAGCACCGACACCCGTGCCAATGGTGTAATAAGTTAATGCATCAATCTGGTTACCTGATGCCAGTGCCAGCGTGTACTCACCATATGCTGAACCATTAACATCAGTCGTCCAATAGATTGGCAGATCAAAGGCCTTTTGTAGCATGCCCAAGAAATTAGTCTGTGACCAGCCTACTTTCGGTGTGTCAGTGATGTAGCCGTATTTTTCGGTGTTTTTACGAATTTCAATGGGACCAAACGAAGCCACCGAAATGGCGCGTAAATCCGGGTACTTCTTAAAGAAATCAATTGATCTTTGAATGGTTTCTTCTGGTGTAGTTGTTGGATACTGAATCTGTTCTTTAACTTGGTAATCTTCATTACCTACTGCGCAGACAAATTTGGTACCGCCTGCTTCGATACTTCCTAATAGCATCTTATTCCTCGCTTTACAAAATTATTTAAATCATCTAAAAAAGTTGCCAGTAACTAATTTATCATGTTGACATCATTAAGGGAATGGGTTTCTAATTTTCAGTTTATTCATTGCCATTAACGGGAATTTTATCGATTGAGTCAGATAATTGTTTTGGTAAGGGAATCTGCGGGTCAATGTGCGGATTATTGTGATGAATGATGTTAAACGTATTTCGATACTGAGTAGGTGATAGCCCCATTTCGGTTTTAAAGTGTCTCATGAAAAGTTTAGGATCACTGAAGTATGAATTTTCGGCGACTTCATTAATTGGCATTTCAGTCCGAATAAGTAAGAGCGTTGCAACTTCAATTTTTAGATGATTAATATATTGCAGAGTGGTGATGCCTTCGTATTTTTTAAATAAACGCGTTAAGTAGTCTACATTGAGGTGAACTTGTCTAGCAATCTCTGCTACAGTCAATTCACTAGACATATTAGCTCGGATCCACTCTTTCAAATAGTTGATACGACTGTTGGCGTCTGATGGATTATGTTGTGCGATGTATGATTTGAATAGTTCAATTAGTAACGCAGACGTTAAAAAATCCCGTTCTTCAACGTACGAAAGCTCTGTGTGAAGGGATAAAATTTGGTGCATGAGGACGGTGATATGTTCATAGTCATGTAAATGAAATAGACTGGGCAGGATCACTTTTTTCTCGTTATCGGAATTTGTAATGATAGAGCTAACAGTCGCATTTTCATCAGCTGTAAAACTAGATAGTGAGTCCTGAGGAAAAAAGTGAAGCCAGTAAAAGTCGACCTGGTTACTTGGTTTAGAACCTTGAAAATGCGTATATGGTGGAATTAATAAGACATCATTAGGGCCAACAGTGACGGGTTCATCTTCAATTTGAAGATGAATTTTGCCCTTTAATCCCAGAATGATTTCGTAGTCTCCCTTATGATACATGGGTTTATGAATCCATTTTGGCTTGCTCATAAATTCACCACCTTTATAATATAAGACAGTTTTGTTTAATTTAAAGCAATAAAAATTCATCGTGTAAACCTCCAATCTTAAACAAGAATCGTAGTATTTAATAAGAAAATACCGAAGCTAAAAGTCGGAAATAGTCACCTAATATATAAAAATTGCGATATGTCGCTAAATTAAATTTTAAAAAGTCGGAAATAGTTACCTTTTTTGTAATTATAGACCTTACTAGGGTATATGGAAACAGTTATTATGAAAGCGTATTCAAAATAAAACTGTAAAGGAGGCCTTATCATGCGATTGCTTGGGAAACTCTTCGCAAGCCAGTCGATTTTTTCTTGGCTACTACAGATTGCTTTTATCACGCTGGCTTGGAAGGTCGCAGATCATAGCATACCGAATAATTTGTGGACGATTATTGGTGGTACGGTTTTGATGCTGGTCACGTATGTCAGTCTTGCTTTTGACAGTAAGAAACGAATTTCCAACAAGTAACAGAAAAGGTTTTGTTTATTTTGGCTTTTAGCAATTATTTTTAAATCTATGGATGGAGGGTTACACAATGAGTTCAAATACAGATCATAATGTTGCAGCTGCGCAAGCCATGCTCGCAAATGATAAGTTACCGTTTCATAGAAAGGTCACTTATGGTTTTACTGATATGGCTGGGAACCTGTTATATACTTTAATCGGGTCCTACATGCTTTATTTTTTCACCAATGTCTTTGGTTTGGATGTAGGTACTGCCGGTGCATTACTTCTTTTAGGCCGTTTCATTGATGCAATAGGTGCGCCAGTAATGGGGGTTTTAGTTGACCATACCCACAGTAAGTACGGTAAAAACCGACCATGGTTCCTTTGGATGGCATTGCCATTTACCATTTCAGTTTGGCTGTTGTTCACGACACCATCACTGAGCGGAACCGCGAAGATTATTTATGCTGGGGCTATGTATATCGTTGCTGAATTAACTTATACTGCCCTATCAACCCCAATCACCTCCGTTTTACCTAACTTATCGGCTAATTCAGATGAACGAACTTCAGCTAACTCAATTCGGATGGTTTTAGGGAACGTAGGTAACTTCTTTGCTGTTACGTTCGTTATGCCATTAGCATCAGCTCTTGGTCATGGCAATGATCGTCGAGGCTGGTCACTGGCTGTTGGGCTATACGCAATCATTGCCTTTATTATTTTGATGATTGCTTTCTTAGATATGCGTGAAAAGAATATTGGGAAAGAAAAGATCATTACGATTCGTGAGAGTCTTAAAGCAACTAAGAGTAACTGGCCATGGGTATTGATTGTTTTGGCTAACTTAGCACTGTGGACCGCTTATTCCGCGCGGAATGCAGCCTTGCCATATTATTTCCAGTATAATTTGAATGATAAGGGTCTGATCTCAGTCTTTAACGGTTTTTCAATCATTCAGATTTTAGGGATGGCTTCAGTTCCATTTGTTGTTAAGTATTTGCACAAATGGGGGACAACGATTCTCATGTTGGCGCTAACCATGATTGGTCAAGTTTGGATCGGTATGGCTGGTAGCAATGTTACTTCTGGTTTAATCGGCTGGTGCTTGGCCTGCATTGGTTCAGGTTCAGCTATGACCATGTTTTTCTCTATGGTTGGTGACACCGTTGATTTTGGTGAATGGAAGAACGGTATTCGGGCTAACGGTTTCTTGACAGCCATGGGTGCTTCGTTCTGTATCCAAATGGGTTCTGGCTTTGGTTCTTTCATTGCTTCCAGAATCTTAGCTACCTTCGGATTTACTGCAGCTAAAGCAACTCAAACAGCTGGTAGTTTGTCAGCTATTAGTTTTACTTTCATCTGGGTACCAGTCATCATTTACGCTTTGAGTATCGTATGCATGATCTTCTATCGTAAGTGGGAGAACCATGAACCAGTTGTTACTGAAGAATTAGCAGAACGTCGTGCAGCAAATGGAGCAGATGTTGTTGCCGATAAGTAAGCAACGTTATTCTATTTATTGAAAGGGGAACAATTAAATGTCTGAAACGAAATTAACAAGTAACAGTTTACAACACGTGACCGTTACCTCTCCGTTTTGGAAGAGGTACCAGGAATTAGTTGTTTCTGAAGTTTTACCGTATCAATGGGCTGTCATGAATGATGAGGCCAACATTAATATGTCTAAAGATCCTCAAAAAATTCAAGGAGCCGATAAAAATAGCCATGCAGTTGCTAACTTAAAAATTGCGGCTGGCAAAATGAAGGGGCATCACTATGGATTCCCATTCCAAGATACAGATGTCTATAAGTGGCTTGAAGCTGCGGCCTATTCATTTTCATATCACCCTAATCCAGCATTAAAAACGATTACTGATGATTTGATTGATTTAATTGCCGATGCTCAAGAAGATGACGGCTACTTGTCCACATACTTCCAAATTGATGCGCCAGAAAGAAAATTTAAGCGACTGCAACAATCGCATGAACTTTATACGATGGGGCATTATATCGAAGCTGGTGTGGCTTATTATCAGGCAACTGGCAGTGAAAAAGCGCTGGAAATAGCAAAGCGAATGGCGGATTGTATTGTCAGAAGTTTTGGTACCGGAGACGGCCAAATTAATGGTTATGATGGTCACCCTGAGATTGAGTTGGCTTTATCTCGTTTATATGAAGTGACACATAACGAGGATTACTTGAATAAAGCACTTTACTTTTTGAGGGTTCGGGGAACTGAACCAGATTTCTTCGAAAAGCAAAATAAAGCCGATGGGCTAGAAAACGATATTATTCCAGGTATGCGTGACGCGGGAGAGCGTTACTATCTTGATGCAGAACCAATTGCTGATCAGAAGACCGCTGATGGTCATGCGGTTCGTGTCGTTTATCTATGTACTGGGATGGCCTATGTTGCGCGTTTGACAAATGATAAAACGCTGCTAGAAGCATGTCATCGATTTTGGAAAGATATTGTTAAACGGCGGATGTACGTCACTGGTAACGTGGGTTCAACCACTACTGGTGAAGCGTTCACGTATGATTACGATCTGCCTAACGACACAATGTATGGTGAAACCTGCGCTTCAGTAGGATTAACCTTCTTCGCTCGGCAGATGTCCTTGTTAGATACTAATAGTGAATATGCCGATGTCATTGAAAAGGAATTGTTTAACGGCGCACTTTCTGGCATGGCATTAGACGGAAAACACTTCTTCTATGTTAATCCGCTTGAAGCCGATCCACAGGCGTCAGCACTGAATCCTGGGAAGTCACATGTCCTGACTCATCGTGCTGACTGGTTTGGCTGTGCATGTTGTCCTGCTAATTTAGCCCGGTTGATTACATCACTTGATCAATATGTCTATGATGTTAAACCGGACAGAATTTTAAGCAATCAGTTTATTGCTAATCAATCTGAGTTTAAAAATGGTCTAAAGGTTGAGCAAACTAGCAACTTCCCATGGAGCGGAGAAATCCATTTTGAAATTTCTAACCCTAATCAAGTTGAGACTTTGTTCGGCATTCGCTTACCAAATTGGTCAAAGGCAAATTATGAACTGAAAGTGAACGGTGACGTACAAGACATTAAAGCAACTGACGGTTACCTTTACATTTCAATCAACCAAGAGCAACTTTCTGTTGATTTGTCACTCGATATGGCTACTAAGTTTATGCGAGCAAGTAATCGAGTAAGTGTCGATTTTGGTAAATTAGCAGTTCAACGCGGCCCAATCGTCTTTTGTGCTGAAAGTGCTGATAACGAAGCACCGTTGTGGCAGTACGAAGTTTCTACAAAGAGTGAGACCAGCTACGAATTTGAACCTGATTTACTTGAAGGTGTGGGTACTATTACTGTAGATGCCAAATTACCTACGATGGATGAAGATGGTGCTGACCTCTATACTGAAGCAACGGATGAAAAGCTTGAAGATACCAAAATCAAGTTAGTTCCTTACTATGCTTGGGCAAACCGTGAAGATGGTGCAATGAGAGTTTGGTTGAGTAAAGAATAAAAACTCGATGGATTCCAGAATTTAACTCAAAGAAACGCCATTCCGATGCTTTTGTCGGGATGGCATTTTCTTTGGGTTAAATGGCCGGAATCTGAGTTGTGGAGCATATCTAGGCTAGATTAAAGTAGTGCACATGAGCAAATTCTTAGTTACCTTTCAATTAAGAAACCAGATAAAAATTTCATCAATATAGACTTATGTCACAGTCCCTGACTGATCAAGGCTTAGGTATGGTTGGATCAACTTCAATATTATTCAGATAGGTTTTAGAATAGGAATTTCTAAAGTTTGAAGGTGTTAAAGATGTAATTTGTTTAAAGATACGTAAAAAGTATTTTTCATTGCTGAAACTCAGTTCATAGGCGATTTCTTTGATTGATTTATCCGTTGTGAGTAATAGTTCTTCAGCCTGTTTGATTTTTACGGAATTAATGAAATGGATGGTGGTTGTATTCTCGTAAGTTTTAAAAAGCCGAGTTAAGTATATTGGTGTCATCTGGAACTCAGCTGCAACTTTTGTGACACTCAGTTTTTCGTGACTATGGATTCGAATCCAATTTTTGATTAGTTCAAAGCGTGTAGGGGATTTCTGAGAATTCCGAATGGCTGAAATATACTGATGAGAGAGTTCAATTAGAATGTTTGAAATAAAATAATTGGTGGCTATTTTTGGTGTATTCGAGTCATTAGCGCTGTCTAAAAGCTGTCTGATTAAAATGACTAATCTTTCAAAATCAGTAATTGTAAACAATTGTGGAATTTCAATATCTGCTTGTGTCGTAGACAGGTTTGAATCAAAAGAGGTTGTCACAGTTTCATCTGGAAAAAAGTGCATCCAATAGTAGACAGTGTCGTCTGGTGAATCTTGATACCCGACATGGCGAATATGAGGTGGAATTAGCAGACAATCGTGTTTTGAAAGTGCAAATTTTTTGTTACCAACCTGAACATATGCAGCACCAGATAGCATGATAAATAGTTCATAGTCGCCGTCATTAACGATATCTTTGTGTCGCCAGCCTTGATTAGCAAAATACTGACCAGCTTTATAAAATTGTACTGGTTGATACAACGAAAATTTGTATACTTTTTTATCCAAAATAGATACCTCCACTTTTGATATGTATACCTTTGTGCTAATTTTATTAGTTTTTAAATGCGCTGTAAAGCCTTAATATTAGCGATGTAAGCGTTTACCAGTATTCCCTGTGTTAGATGCTATGAGTCCAATCAGTCAATCAAGTTAAGAGGCTAGAAAAATGATTTATGAATCTGATAATTGTTTGTATTTAAGAAACGGAAATGAGTTGCTAGAGGTTAAACCTTGGGGAGAGAATAGTTTTCGTGTTCGAAGTACTAAGTACGCAACATATACTGGGGTAAACAATGCCCTCAGCGAAGCAGTTCCTGATAACATTGCAACAGTAACCGTCAATGAGAATCAGAAACAAGGAGAAATCACTAATGGTCAGTTGACGGCAAGAATTGATATGTATAAGAATCTAAGTTTTTATAATCAAAAAGGTGAAGTTCTCCTGAAGGGGTTTCAACGTAATCGAATCGATGATATGTCAGCTGGTGTGGATGCTGAGAAAGTGAATCATTTTAATAGCGCATTAAATATTGATTCACGTGAATTTAAACCGATTTTGGGTGGTGATTTTGAACTTAAAGTCCGTTTTGAATCTGATCCGGATGAGAAATTATTTGGCATGGGGCAATATCAGCAAGATTTTCTGAACCTTAAAAATGCCAAGTTGGAACTTGCTCATCGTAATTCTCAAGCAAGTGTGCCATTTTTAATTTCAAGTAAAGGGTACGGCTTTTTGTGGAATAATCCGGCAATCGGTGACGTTAGTTTTGCTAAAAACGTGACGGAATGGCATTCATTATCGACTAAAGAAATGGACTACTGGATTACTTGCGGCGATACACCCAGCACTATTGAAGAGCAGTATGCTGATGTGACTGGTAAAGTGCCTATGATGCCAGATTTCGCTATGGGTTATTGGCAGTGTAAGTTAAGGTATCGGACTCAAGAAGAACTGCTGAATGCTGCTCGTGAATTCAAAAAACGTAAATTACCTATTAGTGTTATTGTTATTGATTACTTTCATTGGCCAAAGTCAGGTGAGTATACTTTTGATAAAAAATACTGGCCAAATCCAGAAGAAATGATTCAAGAATTGCACGAAATGGGCATCAAGCTCATGGTTTCTGTTTGGCCTACGGTAGATGAAACCAGCTCCCATTACAAAGAAATGGTAGAAAAGGGGTATCTGGTGCAAACGGAACGTGGTGTTCCAATTACGATGAATTTCTTGGGGAATAACGGTTTCGTTGATTTTACTAATCCTGATGCTGGCAGCTTTTGAAAAAGAATTATCAAGATAAAGGTGTTGATCTGTTTTGGCTGGATGAAGCTGAACCGGAATATACAGTTTATGATTTCGATAATTATCGTTATCAAAATGGTACTAACTTACAAGTTGGCAATACTTATCCTGTTGGGTATTCAAAGGCAATTTACGATGGTCAAAAAGCGAGTGGTAAGACGGATATTATCAATTTAGTTCGGTGTGCCTGGGCAGGGAGTCAAAAATATGGTGCCTTAGTTTGGTCTGGCGATATTGACTCCAGTTTTCAGTCGTTACGAAACCAATTGGCTATTGGATTAAATATGGGAATCGCGGGGATTCCGTGGTGGACTACTGATATTGGTGGTTTCCATGGCGGTGTGGACGATAATGACGATTTTCGTGAATTGGTCACTCGTTGGTTTGAATTCGCGACATTTTGTCCAGTCATGCGGATGCATGGTGATCGTGAACCTCATACTGAGCCGCTTAGCAATGAAGGAGGCGGTAAAATGCCATCGGGTGGCGCCACTGAACCGTGGGCTTACGGTGAGACAGTCTATTCGATTATGCAAAAGTATATGCGATTAAGGGACAATCTGAAGGACTATATCCGAGTACAGATGAAAAATGCCCATGAAAAAGGGACACCGGTTATTCGACCACTGTTCTATAATTTCAGTCAAGATGATGATGCTTGGAACGTGGAAGATGAATTTCTATTTGGTGATTCAATTTTGGTTGCACCTGTCTTATATGAAAAGTCTGAGCAACGGCTGGTTTATTTACCAGAAGGTGACGATTGGGTAAACGTATTTACTGGTGATCTTGTTTCTGGTGGTCAAACGATACCGGTTAAAACACCGATTGAACAGATACCTGTCTTTGTTCGTCAGGTAGACTGGTCACACCTTGAAAAAGCGTTTGAGAGCTTAAATTAAATTGATTAAAGATCGCTTTTGTTAAATATGCCATTTCAATTGTTACTTGATATGTATTGAGAACACTTAATATGTTGTTTTTTAAAAATTTATTTGATAAATTTTAACGATATAAATCCTTGTATATTAGGCTTTATAGAATCAGTTAGTGATAATCAAATAGATAAATTACTTGCGTCCGTATAAAAAATGAAGCACAATAGTGGTAACGCATTCAATGAGCTTAAATAAGGGGTTACTACACCATGAATAATAGACAACTAAAGTTTAATACGACTTTTTATAAGGATTTTCAATTCTGGATCGCACTTGTTGTGATGGTATTTGCTGCATCAACACTCATTCATGAAACGATGACGAACATTTATTTCTGGTTAGACATTGCGATGATCATACTAGGAATTGTGACGTTAGTGGATTCTTTGATTCTGCACCGTAGAAAGATCAGTAACTAACAGTGGATAGTATCGTAAAGAAACTTGGACAGAAATTTTGTCTGGGTTTCTTTACTTATTATCATTTGTTTAGTTTAGGCATGACCTTTATTTTCGGTAAAGAGCCTGATGAATCAAGTGTTTTTACGAAAAATTGTTATACTACATCATGTGTGCAGGTAGTTCATACCAAAGTTTCATTGTTTTTAGTAATTAATAATTAAAGACTTGTTAATGTAAGTGATGATTAGCGAGATAAAATGGGAGTTTTTAGTATGTCGGCAAAGTATGAGATTGTGGAAAATGGGGTTAAGGAAAAAATCCTGTCAGGTGTCTATCCAATTGGCGAAAAATTACCGACCGAAACTGAATTAATGAAAGAATTTAACGTGAGTCGATATACGATTCGTCGAGCGATTGGTGATCTGGAAAACGAAGACTTCGTTTACCGGATTCAAGGTGGCGGTATGTACGTGAACGACTGGCAAACCGCACACGCTAAAGGGAAAAATTCCAATCGGATGATTGGTGTGATTGCCACACATATTGCCAATTATATTTTCCCTAGCATCGTCAGTGGTGCTGATCAGATTATTTCTGATAATGGCTACTCCATACTATTGGCTAATACGCACAATGATCCCAAATTAGAACGTCGGTCACTCACCACGATGTTACAAAGCGATGTGGCTGGACTGATTATTGAGCCGACTCAAAGTACGTTACCCACAACTAATCGTGATTTATACGAAAAGATTGGTGAAATGGGCTTACCAGTGGTCTTTATTAATGCAACGTATGATATGCCAGATCTTCATGCGCCATCGGTAACTACCGATGATAAGGGTGCGTTGGAACGGCTAACTAATTATCTGATTGAACAAGGACACGAGCGCATCTTGGGTGTTTTCCAAGTTGATGATATGCAAGGTGTTAACCGGATGAATGGCTATATTAAAGCTTATCAAGAGCATGCCAGCATTGCGCTTAAAAGTAATATTATTATGTATCAGTCGATGGATTCCACTAAGCAAGTGTTAACCAAAGTTGAGCATGAGATTCAATCGAAAAATCGGCCAACGGCAATTGTATGTTATAACGATCAATTAGCTATCCGGGTGATTGATATGGTAAAGTCCATGAACCTGTCAATTCCAGACGATATCTCAATTACCGGGTTCGATGACTATAATGTGGTGCGTTATATTAATCCGGCAATTACCACGATGGTTCATGAAAAGGAACGAATGGGGCATGATGCCGCACAGTTACTGGTTAATTTAATTGCCAAGAAACCAGTTAAATCGATTTTATATGAGCCGGAAATGGTCGTGCGTGACTCAGTTAAAAAGATTAATTAAACGAGAGTGCGACACAGCTCGGTAGATTCTGGAATCTGAGTTGTGTCGCAGGTTTAGTCTATATTAAAAAGCGATAAATCAAAAATAAAATATTTATCCATATAGATTGTGAATTACAGTCCCAAAGAAAAAAAGTTTTGATACTAATTGGCAATAGCCATTAATATCAAAACTTTTTTATTTGGTTAAAATCGTTGTTTTAGAAGCTTAACTGATACGTAATTTCGTAAGACTTTGGCACACCAGGTTGTAACGTGACGTCACCTAAGTTTTCAAAGCGTGTTGCATCAGAAAGGTTTTGGGCTTCCAATGCGACACCCATATATGGTGCACCCTTGCCAAGAGTTAAGTTCATGTCAGGTGTAAATGAGTTAGCGGTAAAGACGACTAATCCATTACGGCTTGAATGTAATGTAACGGCACGTTTTGAAGCGTCATCGGATAACTTAGTAATGGTTTGATCCGTTGAAGAAGGTTCAACTTCAAAGATATCGTCAAAGCCTTTTTCGGTAGTATCCTGCATTTTATCAATCGCGGTACCCAGTTTCTGTGGTGTCGTAAAATCAAACGCAGTATTAGTGTTATCAAGCATTTTACCAGTTGGAATCTTTTCGGTATCAACGTCCATGTGACGATGGCTATTGAGTTGCAATGTTTGGTTTTTGATGGTTGTTTCATCACTAACGTTGAAGTACGTATGATAAGTTGGGTTGAAAATAGTGTTTTCATCTGATTCACCAGTAAATTGAACGCCGAGTGTATTATCGTTCTTCAAAGTATAGGTAACGGTTACAGAAATGGCAGGAAAATCACCAGGATTTGAATCAAAGTGGTGATTCAGAGTAAGTCTGGCATCACTAGTGTTTGATTCAAGCTCGCCATCCCAGTTAACTGAGTGGAAGCCATTAGGACCACCGTGAAGGGTATTTTGACCTTCGTTTGGTGTGACCTTAGTAGTTTTGCCGTCGATGGTAAATTCACCTTTTTTGATACGGCCTGCTGCGGTCCCAATCATCATGTTTACGTAGAATGGGTTCGCATAATAATCAGCAGTGTGTGGGTATTCCAGTAGCATGTTTTTATGCTGACCATCTTTTGTAGGGACGCTCATTTCAGCAATGATGCCGCCTTGGCTGAGCACTGTAACCCGTACACCATTATCGTTTTCAAGGTGAAAAGCGGTTACTTTTTGGTCCTTGTAGCTGTCAAAATCCGTTTTATAAGCTTTCAAAATTAAACACTCCTTTTTAGGCATGAAAAGCAATTGGCATAGATATGCACTACTAAAACAATAGTAATCATCCGTATAAATGTCAATTGCCATTATGATATGAACATCATGAAAAACGAAGCCTGGTCAAGCAAACGCTTGGGTTTACTGTGCATTCTGAGGTTCAACGCAGAAAATATATTTTCTGACTCAAAAGTGGTTTGAAACTAAAAAGTAACAAAAATAAGTGAACGGCTGAAACGCTGATTTAAAGCCGTTAAAGCCGTTTCTTTATCATTTTATATCCGTATAAATAATAAACATATTGATTTATTAGCATAAATATAATAAAATTCAATTTGTAAGCGATTTAGTCTATTAATGAATTTAAAACAAATTAGTAACTATCTGGAGGAATCAGATATGGAAACGAGCCAGATCAAAGAAAAGATTTCTAATGGGCAGGTTTCATTGGGAATTGAACTAGGATCGACACGAATTAAAGCTGTACTTGTTACAGACGATTTTACAACGATTGCTAGCGGCGATTTTACCTGGGAAAACGAACTGGTCAACAACATTTGGACTTATTCAGTTTCAAACATCTGGAAGGGTATTCAGTCCAGTTATCAAAAAATGGTTCAAAAAGTCAAAGCCGATTACGGCGTTGAACTGACTAAGATCGGTGTGATTGGCGTTAGTGCCATGATGCACGGTTACATGGCGTTTGATAAGGATGGTAAATTGTTGGTGCCTTTCAGAACTTGGCGCAACAACATTACCGAACAAGCTGCGGACGAATTGACCAAGCTATTTGATTTTAATATTCCACAACGTTGGAGTATTGCTCACTTATATCAAGCTATTTTGAATCAGGAAACCCACGTTAAAAACGTTGATTTCATGACCACTTTGGCTGGCTACGTTCACTGGAAGCTGTCAGGCGAAAAGGTAGTGGGTATTGGTGATGCATCAGGCATTTTCCCAATTGATGCCACTACTAAGACTTATTCAGCAGAAATGATTGATAAATTTGAAGCACAAAGTAATGTTCAACAATATTTCTGGAACTTAAAGGACATTCTACCTGAGATTAAAGTAGCGGGTGAAGCAGCCGGAAACTTAACTGCTGAGGGTGCTAACTTGCTTGATCCAAATGGTACGCTTCAAGCTGGTTCATTGATGGCACCGCCAGAAGGAGACGCCGGGACAGGAATGGTATCCACTAACGCGGTTCGTGAACGTACTGGGAACATTTCAGCCGGAACTTCAGCCTTTTCAATGATTGTGCTGGATCAACCAATGGATAGTGTTCATAAAGATATCGATATGGTTACCACGCCAGATGGTGCACCAGTTGCCATGGTTCACACCAATAACTGCTCGTCAGATATTAATGCTTGGGTGGGACTATTTGGTGAATTCGCCAAGGAAATCGGGATTGATTTAAAACCCGATGACTTATACGGTGCCTTGTTTAACAGTACTGAACGTGCTGACGATAACGCTGGTGACTTATTAAGTTACGCTTATCTGTCAGGTGAAAATATCACTAAGATGCCAGAAGGACGCCCAATGTTTGTTCGGACGCCAAATAGTCACTTTAACTTAGCCAACTTTATGAAGGCACATCTTTATTCAGCCTTTGCACCACTGAAAATTGGTAATGATATTTTGACTAACGACGAACACATCAAAGCGGATGTCTTCATTGCTCAAGGTGGTTTGTTCAAAACACCAAAGATTGGGCAACAAGTCTTAGCAGACGCTTTGGATACACCGATCACTGTTATGAGTAATGCTGGTGAGGGTGGTCCATGGGGCATGGCTATTTTGGGCTTATACACTTTGGCTAAATCAACTGATTCAAACACAGAAAACTTAGCTGATTACTTAGACAATCACGTTTTCGCAAGTTCAGAAAGTGAAACAGTGACACCTAACGCTGATGGTGTTAAGGGCTACAACGAGTTCATCGATTCCTATAAGAAGGGCCTTGAAGTCGAAAAAGCAGCAGTTGACGCAATCGAGCTTTAAAAAAGGAGAAATTTAAATGTTAGAAGATCTTAAACAAGAAGTTTACGAAGCTAATATGCAGCTTCCTAAATTGGGATTAGTTACTTTTACCTGGGGTAATGTTTCAGGTATCGACCGGGAAAAGGGCCTGTTCGTGATTAAGCCATCCGGTGTTGAATACGACAAGTTAAAGCCAGAAGACTTAGTTGTTGTGAACTTGAAGGGTGAAGTTGTTGAAGGTGACATGAACCCATCTAGTGATACGCCAACCCATACGTATCTGTACAATCATTTTCCAAAGATTGGCGGAATCGTTCATACCCATTCACCTTGGGCTGTTTCCTTTGCTGCAGCTAAGATGGACATTCCAGCGATGAACACCACTCATGCCGATACGTTCTTCGGTGACGTGCCAGCCGCTGATGCACTAACCAAGGAAGAAATCGAAGAAGATTACGAAGGCAACACTGGTAAGACAATCGTTAAGACCTTCAAGGAACGCGGGTTAGATTACGAAGCCGTACCTGCTGCCTTAGTTAGTCAACATGGCCCATTTGCCTGGGGTCCAACACCAGACAAGGCGGTTTATAACTCTAAGGTTCTAGAAGTAGTTGCTGAAGAAGATTTCCACACCATGCAGCTGACTCACCAGAGTTCCGCGTTGCCACAATATCTTTTGGATAAGCACTATTACCGTAAGCATGGTTCCAACGCTTACTATGGTCAAAACAACGCGCATTCAAAAGACCATGCAGCTCGTTCATAAACTAAGGTTACTAAATTAAAAGAGGAGATTTTTTATTATGTTAAGTACCCCAGATTACAAGTTTTGGTTTGTTACTGGTAGTCAATTCTTATACGGTGACGAACAGTTAAAGTCCGTTGAAAAAGATGCCAAGGATATCGTTGATAAGTTAAACAAGTCCGGTAACTTACCTTACCCAATCGAATTTAAGTTAACTGCCACTACAGCTGATAACATCACCCAGTTAATGAAGGATGCCAACCATGATGACTCCGTTGCCGGTGTGATCACTTGGATGCATACTTTCAGTCCTGCTAAGATGTGGATCCGTGGAACACAATTATTGCAGAAGCCATTATTACACTTGGCTACCCAATACTTGAACCATATTCCATACGAGACCATCGACATGGACTACATGAACTTGAACCAAAGTGCCCATGGTGACCGTGAATACGGCTTCATCAATGCACGTCTCCGTTTAAACAATAAAGTTGTTTACGGCTGGTGGGGCGATGAAGATGTTCAAAAAGAAATCGCTGACTGGCAAGACGTTGCCGTTGCTTACAACGAAAGCTTTAAGCTTAAAGTTGTGCTCTTTGGTGACAAGATGCGTAACGTTGCCGTAACTGATGGTGATAAGATCGAAGCCCAAATCCAACTTGGCTGGACTGCTGACTACTATGCTGTTGGTGATTTAGTTGCTGAAATGGATAAGGTTACTGATGCTGACATTGACCAAAAGTACGATGAATTAGCTAAGACTTACACCATGAACCCTGGCGATAACGATGAAGCTTTCTTCGAAGACCACGTTAAGTACCAAATCCGTGAATACTTCGGCTTGAAGCGCTTTATGGATGCTCATGGTTACACGGCCTTCTCAGATAACTTTGAAGACTTATACGGCATGAAGGAATTACCTGGCTTGGCTACTCAATTGTTGATGGCTGAAGGTTATGGCTTCGCTGGTGAAGGTGACTGGAAGACTGCCGCTCTTGACCGTTTGATGAAGATCATTAGCCACAACAAGCGGACTGCCTTCATGGAAGACTACACCCTTGATTTACGTAAGGGTCACGAAGCAATCCTCGGTTCACATATGTTGGAAGTTGACCCAACCTTAGCTACTGATAAGCCTAAGATTGAAGTTCACCCATTGGACATCGGTGGTAAGGAAGATCCAGCTCGTTTGGTCTTTGCCGGTGGTGAAGGCGACGCTATTGACGTTACCTTGGCTGACTTTGGTGACGAATATCGGATGATCATGTACGAAGTAGATGGTCACAAGGCAGAGTCAATGCCTAAAATGCCAGTTGCTAAGCAGATGTGGACTCCTAAAGCTGGCCTGAAGAACGGTGCCACTCAATGGATCGAAAATGGTGGTGGTCACCACACTGTCTTCTCATTCGGTGTTACTGCTCAGCAAATGGAAGACTTTGCTAAGATGGTTAACTTGCATTTAATTAACATCAAGTAATCGTTTAAAGAAATCTATCATATTATTTGAAAACAAACAGTAGAAGCACAGCATTGTCCCGTTTTGGAGACTGTCTGTGCTTTTACTGTACAGTCATTCAAATTCAGGAATGGGAGAAATTAATCACATGAAATATCGACATTTAGGTAAGCAGGGATTACGAGTCAGCGAATTAGCATTGGGAAGTTGGATGACTGATGTCAGTGCACCTGATAAACAGGAGCTGGCTGCTCAAAGTATTCAATTAGCGTATGAGAGTGGCATCAATTATTTTGATTGCGCTGATGCTTATAGTGGCGGTGCGGCAGAGAAATTTCTTGGCAAGACGCTAAAGCAATTCCCACGTAAAGAACTCGTAATATCCAGCAAAGTCTTTTTCCCTACTGACAAGGGTGTAAATGATCGCGGTTTATCACGGAAACATATCATGGAATCAATTGAGACGTCCTTAACCAACATGCAAACTGACTACTTAGATCTCTACTTCTGCCACCGATTTGATCCAGAAACGCCATTAGCAGAAACGTTGCAGGCTTTAAGCGACTTAGTGGATCAAGGTAAAATACTGTACTACGGTGTCAGTGAATGGCGTCCAGTCCAAATTCTGGAAGCTCAGTTAATTATTCAGGAACGTGGCTTACACCCAATGGCAGTGGTTCAACCTCAATACAACATGTTTGATCGGTATATTGAACATGAATTATTGGACGTTTGCGGCAAACTTGGGTTAGGCGTAGTGCCGTTTTCACCGCTTTCTCAGGGCTTGCTTACAGGTAAGTATCGAAAGGGTCAGCCGATTCCTGCAGGCTCTCGTGCAACGTATCAAGACCAGATTAAGGCATTGCTGACGGATGATAACTTGGATAAGGTTGAAGGCTTAATTAAGATGGCCGATGAACTTGATACTGATCTATCCACCTTTGCTTTAGCTTGGGCGCTTCTGGATCCACGGATTTCCAGTTTGATTACCGGTGCTAGCAAACCCGAGCAGCTGAAAAATAATTTAAAAGCGATTGATTTAGAGATTCCTGCTGAGTTTTACCCACGGATTGATAAGTTGTTTGGTTTCAAGAAATTTTCACGACAAATTGGTTAATAAATGTTTAAAGTAAGTATCATAAAAGCGCTGATAAGCTTTCGAGTTGAGAAAGTTTATCAGCGCTTTTTGTTCATTGATACGTGAAGGATTAACTGTAAAACAGCTTCATTTCAATATCTTGATTATAGTTGCCAAACCCCTTACCAAAAATCGTGCAACCACCGTTATTTTTGGCGTTCTTTTTAATACCGTAACGAACTGCAAAGGTTTGTTTATGAGTATCAATATCCTCCAACGAAACATCGGTGAATGGCTGACCATCTAGAAAGCTGCCATCGTGAGTTAAACGCAGTGTCTTCATGATACCGTACTGGTTAACGTTGTCAGGCACCCATTCAGGGGTATATTTACCACGAGTATCGGAGAAGTCACCGGGAGCTGTCCAGGTGCCGATTTCGGTACCATTGATATAAAAGGTAATGTCGGAGGGCCAAACGTTATTAGAGAACGGGAATTCCGAGCCTAACTCCATGGAAAGGTCTAGCATCTCTAACTTATTGTCTTCAGTGAGGTAGTCAGGAAATTGGTACTCGACAAAGCCGTTACACCACCAAATCATACCAGCAGAAATTCTGTCTGGGTCCATAAAATACGCTGGGTTATCTACTTTACCAATGTAATCCGTTTTACCAGCTAGGCCACAGGAAGGCTCGACGGAAAAATTAGTGAAGTGACCTACTGGAACTTGAGTGTTGTAGGATTCAAATTCGGAATAAATGGTTTGGGGAAAATGAACGTTGATCTTATCAACCGTTAAGCGAGAGACCTTATTATGACCTACTCGCTCAAACTTAATAATGCCGGCATCTGCCAGCTTGTTCAGATGCTGCAACACGATGGTGCCGCTGAGATTAAGTGCGGATGCCAGCTCCCGTACACTCATCTTACGAATCGAGAGTTTTTGAATAATTTTTAGACGGACTGGGCTTGCCAAAGCTTTATAGACGGGTAGTGAACTTTCTGAGATATCAGATTCCATAAACGTAACCTCCAATGTTTTGAAAGATTGTGATTAAATTATCAAATTGTTCATCTTTAAGAATAAATTTGTATCCTCACTCATTATAGCAATGTTTTTATTGTTTTTAAATCATGCCAATAAATTGATTTGAAAAAATTCCAAATAATTGTGTGATTAATTAGGATGACTGGCTTTTTCCTGAGTTTAAATAAGAACGTATTATCCCTAAACAGCTGTTAGCTAGCTATTAGTTTAGGATGTTAATTTAATATATAAAAATATTAGGGTAATATAAATGGTTATTTTTAATAAAAATAACTGAAATAATCGGAAAAGTCATTCAATAAATATTTTTTAAAATTTTGAATTTATCAGTATAAAAATATCAAATTTACTTTTTGTAAGGATACAATTTCTTCACAAAAGCATTTTGAACAATATTTTTATTGGTTAAAATGCAAAAAGTTTGGAAAAACATTAAAAACCATGTTGTAATCGCTTTCGGTTCATCATATGATAATCACGTGCACAAGAGGTCAACAAACTACGTAGTAAAAAGTTTAAGGAGAGTATCTAAATGGCGAATACAAATCAATATATTAATCCGCTGATTATCCAACGTGCGGATCCCTATATTTACAAACACACTGATGGTTATTATTACTTCACTGCTTCAGTGCCTGCATACAATTTGATTGAAATCCGTCGGGCTAAAACATTAGCTGGTTTAGCACATGCAGCTCCACGGACGATTTGGCGCAAACATGAAAACGGTCCCATGAGTCAGTTAATTTGGGCACCTGAAATTCACTATATCGATGGTAAGTGGTTCATTTACTTTGCTGCTGCAGAGACAACGGCGTTAGATGAAAACGGGATGTTCCAGCATCGGATGTTCTGCATTGAATGTGATGAAGAAAATCCAATGACCAGTGAAGATAACTGGATTGAACGCGGTCAAGTGAAGACTAACATGGATACGTTTTCATTGGATGCCACTTGTTTCGAAGCAAATGGCAAGCTGTACTATGTCTGGGCACAAAAAGATAAAGCCATTCGCGGTAATTCTAATTTATATATCGCCGAAATGGAAAATCCTTGGACTCTGAAAACTGATCCAGTCATGTTATCAAAGCCTGAATTCGATTGGGAAATCAAAGGATTCTGGGTTAACGAAGGACCAGCTATTATCCACAGAAATGGTCGTTATTTCTTGACCTATTCTGCTAGTGCTACTGATGAAAACTATGCAATGGGTATGCTCACCGTTAAAGATGACGTTGATCTACTGGATGCTTCTAACTGGTCAAAATCGAAGGAACCAGTTTTCCAAAGCGACCTAGAGACTCATCAATATGGTCCTGGACATAACTCATTTACAGTTGCTGAAGATGGCGAAACCGACATCATGGTTTATCACTGTCGCGACTACACCGAAATCAAGGGTGATCCGCTTTACGATCCTAACCGTCATACTAAGGTACAACCATTTACATGGAATGACGATGGTACACCAAACTTCGGTAAGCCGGTTCCTTATAATTACGAATAGAATAGGAGTGAAATATCTTGGATAATACTGTTAAAACAAGTAAAAAGAAGGATTTCTGGGGTTTCCCAGTCACCCACTTTACTTACTTCTTCATGTGGCAAATTATTAATGGTTATTTAACACTTTGGATGGAACAAGTTGGCCATCTAAACGGGACCACAGCCGGATTCGTATTCTCAATGATGGCTGGTATGTCCTTAGTATTCCAACCAATTTTCGGGGTTATTTCCGATAAATTAGTCTTCAAAAAGAACTTATTAGTTACAATTGCGATTGCTGCTATTTTAATTGGACCTTATTTCCAATGGTTATTCTTGCCACTAGTGCACATGAACGCTGCATTAGTTGCCGTCGTAACTGGTATCTTCTTGAGTTTCGTATTCAACGGTGGTGTTTCTGTTGTTGAACAATATGTCCAACGTGCCAGTCTTGCCAACGGTTTTGAATATGCTCACTCACGTATGGGTGGTTCATTAGCCGGTGCCTGCGCCTCATTCTTAGGTGGTAAGCTCTTCCTATGGAGCCCTAACTCAATTTTCTGGGCATGTACTGTTATGGGTGCCATTTTAACCTTCACCATCATTTTCAGTGATAAAATTCACATGGAAAATGCTGCTGCTGCTGGTGACACCTCTGATTCACTTAACTGGGGCTTAATCGGTCAGATCTTCAAAATCCGTAACTTCTGGATTCTTTCAATCTTCTACATTGGTACTTCAGCTTTGTATGATGTTTTTGATCAACAATTCATCATCTTCTTCAAGACATACTTTAACAGTGCGTCTGCTGGTACCACTGCATACAGTTATATGACTACTGCACAAATCGCTTTGGAATTCTTACTCATGTTCCCAATGCCATGGTTAATCAACAAGATTGGTTCACGTAATGGTTTGATTGCTTATGGTTGCATCTTAGCTATCCGGATCATTGGTAGTGCCCTTTCACCTAGTGTTGTTTGGGTTGTCATCCTTCGTTTGTTAGCTGGTTTCGAAATGCCTTTGGTATTAACTTCAATCATGAAGTACATTGCCGGAGCCTTCGATATCCGGGTTTACGCGACGGTTTATGCGTTAGCTTCTAATTTTGCTAAGCAAATATCCGTCTTCATCTTCTCTACTGTTGCTGGTAACTTATACGATTCAATCGGTTTCCAACACACTTACTTCGTTCTTGGTGCGATTGTTATTGTCGCAACAATCATTGCTGCATTATTCTTAACTAAGGAAAATCGTGTGGCTGCTGGTGAAGCTGAAGCTCCGGATGGTAGTAAATAGATAATTTTTAATGTCAGAAATCTCAGGACGCGTTCCTGAGATTTTTTTGTGTTAAATTCTGGAATTTACCGAGTCATGTCACACTCTCAATCTTGACAATTGTTTCAACGAGTTCTAACATGAAATTATTTATAAATATTGTACATTGATGAGAAGAGTAATCAATTTTTAATTTTAAGAGAGTGCCGGTAGCTGGAAAGGCATCATTGAAGGTTGGTGAAGATGAGCTCGGAGTGCTAAACGCGTTCACGCGACGTTTACGGCAAGCAAACCGTTATCCTTGCATCGCTTGTTTGAGCGAACTGAGGCAGTTCTATGGAACTGTAAATTTAGGTGGTACCACGATTGCAAATCGTCCTTGTTGTTATAACAGGGACTTTTTTTATGGTTTAAAATCATTTACTAAGAAGAGGAGTACTAACAATGCGTATTGATGCAAAAGAAGAAAAGGTCTTTTTGAAGAAGGTATTAGCAGCCTTTCATTTTTCGGAGGAGGATGGAGAATTTCTTGCTGATACCTTGGTTGATGCTGACCTACGTGGCATTTCATCACACGGTATTCAGCGGATCACTTGGTATACCAATATGATTAAGGACGGCACGATTGATCCCACTAACAAGCCAGAGATTTTACGAGAAACACCGACCAGCTTGTTAGTTGACGCTAACAAAAACATGGGGCAGATTGCTTCTGGTTTTACCATGAAACGTTTGATTGAAAAAACGAAGAAGTTAGGTGTTTCCATTGCGGTCATTCGCAACTCTAACCACTTTGGAACTGCCGGTTACTACGCTCGGATGGCGGTTAAAGAGGGCTTGATTGGCATTGCAACAACCAATACGCGGCCATTAGTGCTCCCTACGAATTCCTTAGAGGCCTTTCTGGGGTCGAATGCTTTTGCGTTTACTTTTCCAGCAGAACCGCACCCATTTGTTTTTGACGGTGCGACCTCAGTGGTTTCAAGCGGTAAGATTCAAGTTTTAGCTAAAAAGGGTGAAAACATTCCCGGCGAATGGGCCGTAGGTGAAAATCGTCAAGTTGATCAGGATGCTCAGCGGGTTGAAGATAATTTATCGACCATTGCTTTCAGTGATGACCGGCCAGATGGTGGTGTTCTGACCTTAGGCGGTAACTTGGAGAATAATTCGAACTACAAGGGCTTCGGTAACTCATTAGTTGTTGAGATGCTGACGGGTATTCTTGCTCAAGGGTCAATTTCTGCTGATACCAACAAAGGCAAACACGATTTCAGTCAGTTCTTCATGACCATGGATCCGTCACTGTTTGGGGATCTGGATACCCTAAAAGCCAATGTTTCAACGATGTTTGACCGCATCAGAAATTTGAAGCATTTACCAGGTACGGAAATCAAGATTCCCGGTGACCGTGAATATCGGCGCTATGCTGAAAACCAAAAGCAAGGCGTATTAATTGATGACAAGACGGCCGCTGAATTGGCGACACTTGGAGAAGAAGTTGGTGTTAAAGTGCCAGAAGCACTGTAAAATAATGATGACGTTAGGTTCCCGATTATCGGCAATCTAACGTCATCATTATTAATGGCTGTATTAGTTTAGTTCTGTGTTAATCTTTCCACATCGCGAACAATCATCAACTCTTCGTTAGTTGGCACCACCATAACGGTTACCGGTGCACCATCTGGGCTGATCACCTGTTCCTTACCACGAACTTGGTTGCGGTCATGATCGATCTGAATACCAAAGTAGCTTAACTGATCAGCAATTTTGGCACGCATATCAATGCCGTTTTCGCCAGAGCCAGCGGTGAATATCAGGGCGTCTAAGCCGTTTAATTCTGCGATATATGAGCCAATATAGCGGACGATTCGGTTAGCATACATGTCCAATGCCAACTTAGCTTGTGGATTGGTATCCTGAGCTGCTTCCAAATCACGTTGATCGGGTGACAGTTGAGAAATGCCTAGTAGACCGGATTTTTGGTTTAAAATATCGATCATATCACTCATCTTAACGTGCATTTTTTCAGCCAGGAATGTTACCAGCGAAGGATCGATGTCACCAGAACGAGTGGCCATCATGACACCAGCTAATGGCGTAAAGCCCATGGAAGTATCAACAACTTTGCCATGGTCAAAAGCGGTGATGGATGAGCCAGAGCCAAGGTGCAGAGTAATTAATTTTAAATCTGAGAGGGGTTTACCTAATAGTTCGGCTGCTCGTTTTGAAACGTAGCGGTGGCTGGTACCATGTGCACCGTATTTACGCGCACCGTATTTCTTGTAATATTCATAAGGAATGGGGTAAAGCGCGTTGATCTTTGGCATATCCGTGTACAGTGCAGTATCGAAGACGGCTACTTGCGGCACGTTTGGCAGCAATTGTTGGAAAATTTCAATGTACGTTGCTTCAATCGGATTGTGCAGTGGCGCATATTGAGAAAGCTCATGAATTTGCTTCAATACGGTATCATCAACGACGGCTGAATCTGAAAAAACTTCGCCACCAGCTACGACACGGTGACCGATGCCAGCAATTTCGTGCAAATGCTTAACGATGCCCGCTTCCTTTAGGTGAGAAAGAACCATTGCAGCTGCCAAGCGATAATCGATGTTATCTTGAGTGACCACGTACTTGTCGGCGTCAGGGCGCTTAACCGTAAAGACTGAACCGGGCAAGTTCAAGCGATCGACCAAACCTGAAGCGATTACCGTTTCATCCGGCATCGAAAATAGTTTCCACTTTAAAGTTGAACTACCTGCGTTGACTGCTAAAATTTTTGTCATGATATATTCCCACCTCGTTGTTTTCTATAACCTAAATATAAGTCTAGTCTAACGGAGAATGAAACCGTTTTCAAGTGGCAGTAAAAAAGATCCCGCTAGCTAGGCGAAATCCCTTTATCTGGTGCGTTTGGTGACTGAAAGCAATTTTCATCATTGGTTATAGGTCTCAACGTTAACGTGGTCTGGGAAAATGGTTAATTCACTGACACTGCCATTTTGAGGGTAATTGCCCGTTGTGTCGACACCTAAATAATCAATGATTGTGCGAATTAAGGTGCCGTGGCTGACTAGTAGAATTGACTCGCCGTTTTGACAGTGGTCACGCAGGGCGGTAAAACCTGTTTTAACGCGTGAAATTACGGCGTCATAGTCTTCGGCGGTATGTGATGGGTCACTTTGCTTCATGGCATCACGCGTCTCTTGGAGGCCACCAATCGCCATCAAATCGTCTTGACTGTGTTTGCCATACGGTGCGGCAATGCCGGCCCAAATGTCATCGGAATCTAAACCCTCGAAGAAGCCAAAGTTCACTTCACGAAAGGCGGGTAATTGAGTTACTTCACGCGGTGTCTGGTGGAGCTGATTTAAAATGATGTTACGGGTACTAATGGCTCGACCTAAGTCTGAAGAAAAAGCGCGGTCAAGAGTAACACCCTGTAATTTTTCAGCGGCTTGTCCAGCTTGCTGGATGCCTTCATCTGACAGGTCAGAATCGATCCAACCTTGCATGCGATTGAAGCTATTTAACATCGTACTGCCATGGCGAACCAGATAAACGGTGAATGAGTTCATAGTGATTACCTCTTTCGAACGTAATTTCTTTAATTGTGCCGGATAATTGATGGATGTGCAACTATGGTTGTTAAGAAATTCAATTTAAAGATTAATATGGACTTGATAGCGAAAATATCAGTATTATACTAAAAACAAAACATGGAGGCGTTGGAATGAAAATTACAATTGCTTTAGCACAGATGGATATTAGTTTCGGTAAACCAGCCGAAAATTTTTCGAAGATTGAATCGTTTGTGGCACAAGCCGCTAGTGAACACGCGGATATTGTGGTTTTTCCAGAAATGTGGAATACCGGCTATGATCTGAGTCGTTTTGATGATATTGCTGATGCAAACGGTAGCCAGGCACTGCATGTTTGTCAGGCACTTGCGCAAAAGTACCATATTATGATTCATGCTGGATCGGTTGCTACCAAGCGGGATCAGCAATTCTTTAATACCACGTATGTTTTTAATGAAGATGGTGAGTTACTGACTACGTACGATAAAGTTCATTTATTTGGCTTAATGCGTGAAGATGAATTTTTGACTCCCGGTAATGCTCAGGATCATTTCGAGGTAAAGGGGACACCTGCAACCAGTGTGATTTGTTACGACATTCGTTTTCCTGAATGGTTGCGAACATTGTCGCTATCAGGCAGCCGGATTATTTTCGTCCCAGCTGAGTGGCCAACACCGCGGATACCGCAGTGGCGAACACTATTAGCTGCACGAGCAATTGAAAATCAGAGTTTTGTTGTGGCCGTTAACCGGGTCGGTGCGGATCCAGATAACCATTTTGGTGGCCATTCAACCGTAATCGATCCGCTTGGTAACGAGGTTTTGACCCTTGGTGACGATGAAGAGTTGAAGACCGTTACGATCAACACCAGTGCGATGGATAAGGTCCGTGGGTTTATGCCGGTGTTTGCTGATCGGCGTCCTGATTTATACGAATGACACTGAGGCTCAATCAGCGGTATAATAGTATTCGTACAGAGATTAATCTCAAGGAGGATTTTTATGGCAAAAGTAGAAAGCTTTCAATTAGATCATACTAAGGTTAAGGCACCATATGTTCGTTTGATTACAGTGGAAAAGGGACCTAAGGGCGATGCGATTACCAACTTTGATTTACGGTTAGTTCAACCCAACGAAAATGCGATTCCAACTGCTGGACTTCACACTATCGAACATTTATTAGCTGGTTTATTGCGTGACCGGATGGATGGGGTTATTGACTGTTCTCCATTTGGGTGCCGTACAGGGTTCCATCTCATTATGTGGGGCGAACCAACAACGACTGAAGTTGCTAAGGCATTGAAGAGCTCACTGGAACAAATTGCTAACGATATTAAGTGGGAAGATGTTCCTGGAACTGATATCACAAGTTGCGGTAACTACCGTGATCACTCGTTATTCTCTGCAAAGCAGTGGTCTCGTGATATTCTTGAAAAGGGTATTAGTGATGATCCGTTTGAGAGAAATGTTATTTAGAGAGAGTGTAAAATAACTCGTTTAGATTCCAGAATATAGTGTTAATAAAACAGGTATCCGCTGTTCTTGGGCGGGTACCTGTTTTATTAACACTATATGGCCGGAATCTGAGTTATTTTACACGTTTAGGCGAAGTAAGGGGAAACAAGTAGTCTATCTTGCACTATCTGGAATCTACCAAGTTTTGTCACAGCTTGAACAAAAAAGAACCCATCGACATAGTCGATGGGTTCTTTCATTATGATTTAAACGAATTTAAGCAACAGTAACGTTGGCTGCTTGTGGGCCGCGGTCGCCTTGTTCTACGTCTAAGGTTACATGTTGACCTTCTTCAAGAGTCTTGTAACCATCAGCATTGATAGCTGAGAAGTGAACGAAAACGTCTGAGCCGTTTTCCAAAGTAATAAAGCCAAAACCTTTGTCGCCGTTAAACCATTTTACAGTACCTTGTTCCATAAGAGTGAAACCTCCGAGCGCATAGCGCAATATATTTGTGTATCTGAAACTTTAGAAATCGGGGAAGTCATTCTTACGAACGTCGTACCAAAATTTCGAAGTATTAAATACATTAGTTGTAAGCTTACCAGCTATTGTTCGTAATAGCAAGTGCTAAAGCTCTAATTATTTGAAATTGTCTAGTATTTAGTCGGAATTTGGACGTCTAACCTTTACTCCCCCGTCAGTTATAGCAAAAAAGAAATTAATTAAATTATTTTTTTAAAATATGAGAATCAGCTAATTTGCCGTTTCCTTAACCTAATCATTGGGATGTAACCGTCCTTGATTAAGTTCAACAATTTCACCAGTTTGGTTATAAACCATTTCTTCAGCCAAGTTAACGATTCGATCACCAATCCGTTCCAATAATTTAGTCACCATGAGATAACTTGCACCAGCTTCCGCCACAGCAGGGTCCTTACGAATTGCATCAGTGATATTATTTCTGATCTCATCAAATTTAGCGTCCACGTCTTGATCCTGGTTAGCTACGGCCTGTGCTTGTTTAAGATCAATGTCTTGAAAAGCAGTTAGAGCTACTTTAAGCATATCCCGAATCATATTGGTCAATGACGCAATGTTAGTTTCTATTTCTTTATTGCGGTGTGAGCCTTTGACACGGATAGTTTCTAGTGCGATGCCAGTTGCATGATCACCAATGCGCTCTAAATCTGAACTGGCTTTTAAAATAGTGATCACATTGCGAAAATCATCGGCTACGGGCTGTTGCAACGTCATTAAAGTAAGTGCTTGTTTTTCAAGATCCACTTCGTTTCCGTTGATTGAATTATCTTGTTGCACAAGATTTTGAGCGGCAACCTTATCATGATTAATATAAGATTCGGTGGCTTGTTCGATCTGTTTGCTAACAGCATCACCCATCTGAGTGAAAACTGAGTATAACTTTTTAAGTTCAGTTGAAAAAATATTATTCATTGCGTAATCGCTCCTAACCAAATTTGCCGTTGAGGTAGTCACTGGTGTCTTGCATAACGGGCTTGGTGAACATTTTACTGGTAAGATCATATTCAATCAGGTTGCCATTTAACATGAAAGCTGTTCGATCAGCGATGCGTGAAGCCTGCTGCAGGTTATGGGTGACAATAATGATGCAGTATTCATTTTTAAGTGCCATCAAAGTGGTTTCAATCTGGGCACTAGAAATGGGGTCTAAAGCACTGGTGGGTTCGTCTAACAAGATAATGTCTGGCTGGACAGCAAGTAGTCTGGCAATACAGATTCGTTGCTGCTGACCGCCTGAAAATGACATGGCGTTTTTATTCAGATTATCTTTGACTTCATCCCAAATAGCGGCTTGCTTCAACGCACGTTCGACTTGTTCATCCAAAAATTTTCGGTCATTGTGGCCAGCTAACTTCAGTCCATAAGTGACGTTTTCGTAAACGGAGAACGGAAAGGGGTTCGGTTGCTGAAAGACCATGCCAATTTGTTTGCGTAGTTCAACTAAATTAGTGGTAGGCGCATAGATATCTTGTTCGTGAAACTGAAAACTGCCAGTAATGGTCGTGTGTGGAATTAAGTCGTTCATGCGATTTAAGCAACGTAAAAAGGTTGATTTACCGCAACCAGATGGCCCGATTAGAGCGGTGATGCTGTGATCGGCAAAGTCTAAATCGATGCCGTGAAGCGCTTCTTTTTTACCATATGCAAGATGAACATCTTTTGTTGATAGAAGTGCAGTCATAAATGGGTATCCTTTCTCAGCCAAAATTGCCAGTGACATAATCGTGTGTGGCCTGTATTTCTGGGGTTTGGAAGATTTTTTCGGTCTGATCATATTCGATAACATGTCCCAAATGGAAGAATGCAGTGTAGGCACTGATTCGTGAGGCTTGCTGCATATTATGAGTCACGATAATGATGGTGTAATTTTTGGTTAGTTCTTTCAGGGTGACTTCTAATTTAGTGGTAGAAATAGGATCTAAAGCACTAGCAGGCTCATCGAGTAATAAAATATCTGGTTTCATAGCGAGTGCGCGAGCAATGCACAATCGTTGCTGTTGACCACCAGACAAGGCGAGTGCGCTCTTATTAAGATCATCTTTAACTTCGTTCCATAGAGCAGCCTCTTTCAGACTGGTTTCAACACGTTCGTTTAACTCCTGACGATTCGTGATTCCGGCAGCTTTAAGTGCAAAGGTAATGTTTTCGGAGATTGATTTTGCGAAGGGATTAGGTTTTTGAAAAACCATGCCGATATGTTTGCGAACCTCATAGACGTTAACTTTAGGACTGTTAATATTGGTACCACGATACATAATTTCACCCTCAATCCGGGCAATTCGGTCATTCATGCGGTTGAGTGAACGCAAATAAGTTGATTTTCCTGAACCGGAGGCACCAATCAAGGCAGTAATCTGAAAGCGGGGGAAGCTCAGACTAGCATCAGTCATGGAAGCACGAGAACCACTACCGTAATAGACCTGTAACTGATTAGTCGATAGGGCAATTTCTTCTGGTGGTGTGACAATGTGATTTTGGCTTAAATCATAAGTTTCCATGGGTATCTTACTTTCCTCCAGTCATTTTCTTGTACATGTGGTTACCAATTGCACGGGCGCCAAAATTAAAAAGTAGGATGACAATGATCAGCACGGCTGATGCACCAGCGGAAATGCTAACGGCATCTGGCGTAACGCCTTCGGTATTGACTTTCCAGATGTGAACGGCTAGGGTTTCGGCCGGACGCATTGGATTAAGGAAACTGCTACTATCAGTGGGATTCCAATTTGAATAATTCAGAATCGGTGCACTTTGTCCAGCCGTGTAAATTAGAGCGGCGGCTTCACCAAATACGCGGCCAGCGCTGAGAATGATACCCGTCAAAATTCCGGGCAAGGCTGCTGGCAAGATAATCCCACGAATCGTACGCCAGTTAGAAAGACCAAGTGAAATTCCAGCTTCACGCTGGCTATCTGGGACTGCGTGCAGGGAGCCTTCAATACTACGGACTAATAGTGGCAGGTTAAAAAAGGTGAGCGCAATCGCACCTGAGAGAATTGAAAATCCCATGTGAAATTCAATGACGAATAGCAGGTAGCCAAATAAACCAACTACGACGGAAGGAAGTGAACTAAGAACTTCAATCGCAGTTCGAATTAGCCCAGTACGCCAATTATTACCCGCATATTCAGACAAATAGATGGCTGATCCGAGGGCGAGAGGAAACGAAATAATGAGCGTTAACACTAGTAGGTAAAGAGAGTTAAATAGTTGGTCTCGAATGCCCCCACCGGCACTGAACGAACTGGATGGGGAAGTTAAAAAGTGCCAACTGATGTGGGGAAAGCCACTCAAAATGATGTCGCCTAATAGGAAAAATAAGATTAGCACGACGATAAGAACCAAAAAATTAATCACTTGAGTAGCTATTCGATCTGTTTGATTCGGTGTCATGATTTGATTTCGCCTCGCTTTCCGATGTAACGGATGAGTAAGTTAAACACTAAGGACATTAATAGCAGAATCAAGGCTAATGACCACAGTGCGTTGTTTGGTAACGTCCCCATGATGGTATTACCGATATTAGTTGTTAACTGACTGGTCAACGTTGAAGTTGGTGTCACTAGATTATGGGGCATTAAAGCGGCGTTACCAATGACCATCTGAACGGCTAGTGCTTCACCGAATGCGCGAGCCATCCCGAAGATGACTGCGGTGAGTAGGCGGGGCATGGCTGCGCGTAAAAGAACTTTATAGATAGTTTGAAAACGAGTTGCACCTAGCGCTAATGAAGCGGAACGAAAGTAAGTTGGGACTGCTTTGAGTGCGTCAACTGCCAGTGAAGTAATCGTTGGTAGTACCATCACAAACAGCACGATAGTACCAGCTAAAATACCGGACCCAGTTCCTCCGAAAAGGTGACGAATAAAGGGGACAACTACCGTTAAACCGATAAACCCATAAACGACGGATGGAATTCCCACCAACAGTTCAATCACCGGCTGCAGAAATTTGGCACCATTTTTTGGTGCGATATCAGTCATAAATAGAGCTACAGCAATCGCAAATGGTGTGGCTACTAAGGCGGCTAAAATCGTGACACTGAATGAAGTGACGATCATCGGTAGCGCGCCAACTTGCGGCTGGCCGCTTGCGTTCAAGGTCCCAGGATTCCATTCTTTTCCAGACAAAAATTGCCAGAGATTAACGTGATTAGCTGTAAACGTGGCGACTCCCCGGGAAGTAATGAAGTAGAGAATACTGATCACCAGGATGATGATTGCAGCGATGCAGGTGTAGCTAATGATTCGACCCATGACATCTTCACGGGATGCTTTAGAAGGTGCAGTTAATTTGTGTTGAATATCATCCATATAAAAGCCTCCAATATCACAATGTATTTGTTTCAATGCCAGCAGGAACGACGAAATTCGTGCTGGTATGCCATAGACAAGCGGAAAATCAGGATAGTTGGTAATTACCCGATTTTCCGCTTATTGGTTGTTTAAGTTCAGTTATTTGGTGACAACGTTTTTAGCGTTTTTGGTTACCTTCATATCATGAATACTAATGTAGCCAAGTTTGTTGACCAGACTACCTTGGACTTTGTCAGAATTCATGTACTTTAAGAAACCTGCAGCTGCTTTAACTGGTTGACCCTTGGTGTACATATGTTCATATGACCAGATGGTCCATTTGTTAGTGGTCACGTTTTTATCAGTTGGTTTGACATTATCGATGGAAAGGGCTTTGACCTTGTCGTTTACGTAGGAGAAAGCGAGGTAACTGATGGCACCGGGTGTTGATGAAACTAGTTTTTGAACGGTACCGTTAGAATCTTGTTCTTGAGAGGTTACGGCCTTTTTCCCTTCCAGTACAGCACCTTCAAAGGTTGCTCGAGTTCCGGAGCCTTGCGCACGGTTGATTACTGAGATTTTTTGATCCTTGCCACCAACTTGCTTCCAGTTAGTGATCTTACCCGTGAAAATGTCACGTAATTGTGCCATTGAGACGTTAGCCACACCGACTTCAGGGTTAACCACTGGGGTCATACCCACAACAGCGACTTTGTGGTCGACCAGTTTATCAGCTTTAATCCCTGATGATTGTTCTGCAAAAATATCGGAGTTTCCGATTTGAACAGCACCTTGTTGAACCTGACTTAAACCAGTTCCTGAGCCACCGCCTTGAACGGTAAGGTTGACGTTTTTATTTGCAGCCTGATAATCCTGTGCAGCTTGTTCAACTAATGGTTGGAGTGCGGTTGAACCAACGGCTGTAATCTTGGTGACCTTTGCCGCCTTGGTGTCTTCAGAAGAAGATTTGTGACTTGATTTCGAACTGCAACCTCCTAATAGCAGGCCGGCGAGACTAAAAGCAACTAACGTGGAAAGCAATGTTTTTTTATGCATGAACATATTCCCCTTTAAAAGTATTGTGTTGTAGAAAGGTAATTCCTAAGCACAAGGTTAGTATAAAAGGTCTGCGTAAAGTTAATGTATAGGTCATGTAAAGATTATGTAAAACGGGTTTTGTTGGGCAGTGAAACGTGGGATAACTATGGTATCAATTGAAATGAAAAGAGGAAGCCCCATGGATAGAAGTATTTTGCTGATTAGTGATAATGCGAATCTTTTGAAACGACTCAAACAGATTATGATTGATTGGCAAATCATTAGCAGTCCCACTTATTTACCCGACTTCTTATTAAACCGTGATAATCAAACTGTTATTATTTTGGATTTAGACCATTTTTTTGCTTTAACTCAGCGAATCGATACTTTAGTTTTAATGCGACAGCAATTTCATGGGCCGTTATTAGCCATTCATCGCCAAAAATTAGCTATCACGACCGTTTGCGATATTTTTAACCGATTTCATTTTGATGAATTACTGTCGTTAGAAATGGCTAACTGTGAATTACAGGCGAGAATTCAACAGAAGATTTGGCGGTACTATCAGCCACAGGAGGAAAATCGTGAGTTCTTAAATACGGGACAACTCAAGGTGGATTTTCAGCACTACATGATTACCGTGAATGGCCGCAAACTCACGATGGGTCCCGTTGATTTTCGGTTACTCGTTTACTTTATGCAACACGAAAACGTTGTGCTGACCCGCGCACAACTTGCAGAAGGGGTTTGGCGCAATGGTCGTGATGCGACATTGCGTTCGATTGATTCGCATATCAGTAAATTACGTAAATTGATCGAGGTTGATGCCAAAAATCCGCAGTGTTTAAAGACTGTTCGGGGGTTCGGCTACATTTTTAAAAGCGTTGCGGAGAAGGATACAGCTGACAGGGTAACTGCTATAATAAAACCGAATACCTAAACTGAAAGGGTGGTTTTATGGCAGACTATATTCATGAAATGAGAGCGTTGGTTGGACACCGGCCAATGATTTTGAATACTGCAGCTGGTGCTTTGCTAGACGATAATAACCGTTTGTTATTACAAGAACGTGCGGATACGGGTGACTGGAGTTTTCCAGGTGGCTACATGGAGTTTGGTGCTAGTTTTGTCGAAACCTGCCAGCGGGAATACCTTGAAGATGCAGGAATTGAAGTGGAACCGGTGAAGTTGATTCAGTTGTTCGATAAAGATTTTTATACCTATCCGAATGGTGATCAGACACAGCTGATTACAGCACTATATTTAGTTCGACAAACGGGTGGTAAACCATTGGATCACGTCACCAACGAGACCAAGCAGGTGAAGTATTTTGATTTAAACCATTTACCAACTTTGTTTAATGATCAATCAAAGAAAATGGCCCAAGCGGTTATTGACGAGGTAGACTCATGGCAAACGGATTAGCATTAGCATTGCATCAGCCTGAACAAACTAGTGGTTGTGTAACGGAAGATGGTACGGTAACCGTGGATGCCAGCGGAAAAGAAGTTGGCCAAATGAGTGCTTTGACCGCTGTTACCGTAACTCAAGAAGTAACGGATGGGCACGGTGAACATTTCTATCAGTTGCCGGGTGACCGTTATGTTTTAAAAAATGCCGTTACGCTGGATCCCAATTTATGGCAAGCAGCTCTTGAAAAGGGGCAACAGCCATTTAGCCTTAAAGCAGAAAACATCAATCAAATTTGGTGGGGGATGCAAAGCGGTTGTGAACCAGCTGCCTTGTTAGAAGGTTTGCACGTAAAGGGGTATGCCACTGAATTAGATTATTTGACCTTCTTAAAGGACATGCCCAGAGCAGCTGATTTTAATCCAAACTACGGATTTGGCGGTGAACCTGATCAGGATATGCCGGGGCACTTTGAAGCGATTTATCCCAAACCGTTAGTTGCGTGGGCAAAAAAATACGCGCCAGTCAGTGACGTCAGTGGTTTAACTGCTGAAAAGATACCGACTTTACTGCAACAAAAAAAGCCCATCGTCGCATACGTGACGGTGAACTTTGAAACCCCTGAATGGGGAGAATATTCATTTGGACGTGCAATGGGCAATAATCACGCGGTATTAGTTGATGGTTATTTTGGTGAGTTATTACATGTTTCAGATCCAATTGATGGTCGTTATTGGCTCAGCATGGATCGTTTTAAAAAGGCTTACGATGCCCGCCAGTGGGCCGTTGAAATTGGTTAAATGCCTAGCTGATCTTGTAGTCGGACAATGTCAGGATCTTGATGTTCAGCCTGATAATCTCTTAAAGCGTCGTGGAGGCTCAGGCGAGGATTATCTTTTCGGTCGGTGACCGTCGTTGCGTGAGTCAATACACTTAAGATGGCTTCTTCAACCACTGAAACGGTCATGCGGAAGTAACGGTCAATTTTATCATCAGTGATTGCGGCCTGTGAGGACAGTTCAGTCTTAGGATAGTGGGCAATCCGGTTAGCCGTTGAAAAGGCTAAGACGATTTCACCGCTACCGTTACCAATGAAGGCGCCAGTCCGGGTGATTCCAACACTGGCACGCTTAGCGATTCGGGTTAATTGACGGGAATTAAAGGGAATATCAGTTGCTAAAATAGTGACGATACTACCCTTTTCTTTTTGCTTCTGTTCAGCTTTAAAGGTAGCCAGCTTTTCGCCGACTGGGACGTTATAGATATTTAGATCTCGTAGGAAACCGTAATTTGATAGGACCAGTGCACCCATTGTAAAGGACTTGCCATCGATTTTGATTACTCGGCTGGCGGAACCAATGCCACCCTTTAAATCGTAGCAGCTCATACCGACACCGGCACCAACCGTTCCTTCATCAAATGACTCGCCAGTATGGTGTAACGTGTTTAAGACATCTTTTTTGGTAATGAAAACGTCGCGAATATCGTTGATATCACCATCGTTACATTCCATAATGACGGGATTAACCGTACTGGTGGTGTCGCCAATATCTGGGTTCTCAGCCATCATGTCTTCTGCCAGTGCAGTTTCAGCTGTCCCCACTGAAAACGTATTGGTCAGCACAATGGGGGTTTCTAGCGTTCCCAGTTCATTGATCTGAACTAGGCCGGTACTTTTGCCAAAGCCGTTGATGACGTGGGCAGCAGCTGGTAATTTATTAAGAAAAATGTTGTCGGCAGTCGGTTTAACCACCGTGATCCCCGTATGGTGGGTACCGCTATTGAAGGTGGTTTGACCAACTGATACACCAGGCACATCAGTGATCAGGTTTAATGGACCACGAACTGAATCAGTACTAATTGCGTCTAAAAAAGGTTTTGAGAGTCCCAAAATTGTTCCTCCTCTTAATGAATGACAAGTGAGAGCTTTAAATAATGATAAAACGGTGAGATAATTTAGTTCATTATAGCAATTATTCTGAGAAAATGTCACCATATGCCGGTGGGATTAGCCAACAACAGTGTCTAGATTATTTTCTGTCAATCAACCAATTAATAACAATATTTACTTCAGTATAGGATACAACGATAGCAATTCAAGGTTAGGAGGATTTTTATGCTTAAACAAGATGGCCATTCGCACACGGAATTTTGTCCGCATGGTAGTGGTGATGACGTGGAGCTAATGATTCAAAAGGCAATTCGGCTCGGGTTTAAAAGCTACAGTGTTACAGAGCACGCACCGTTACCGCCAGCCTTTGCTGCGGAATATGCGGGGCTAGAGACCGGTTATACCGAGGCCTCAATGGCCATGAGTGACCTGCCGGCTTATTTCAAAAAAGTGCAGCGGATGCAGGATAAATATGGTGCTCAAATTCGAATCAACGTTGGGTTTGAAGTGGACTTTTTACCCAATCAGGTACAGTGGACGCGGGATTTCCTAAATGAATATGGCCCGCAAACGACTGATAATGTTTTATCCGTCCACTTTATGCAGGGAACGGATGATCATTTTTGGTGCGTTGACGATACCCTTGATGATTTTGAAAAGGGACTGTTAAAACCTGCAAGAAACGGTCAATCATTATATCGTCAGTATTTTGAAGTGGTAACCGAAGCAGTGAATGCAGACCTAGGATCGTACGCACCCAAGCGCATTGGGCACATCACGCTGATTAAAAAGTTTCAGGATTATTTTGGCTTGCCACGCACTTATGATGCTGAGACGAAGCAAGTGATTACGACCTTACTACAGGCGGTCAAACAGCATGGTGACGAGCTTGATTATAATGCTGCCGGACTTTATAAGGAATTCTGTAACGAAACTTATCCGGATGCGGCTATTTTAAAGCAGGCTCAGCAAATGCAAATTCCCTTAGTTTATGGTAGTGACGCGCACAGTATTAAAGAGGTGGGTCACGGTTATCATACGTTGATGGCTATGATAAATTAAAAATAATTTTAATAATTGAGAGTACTATTAAATCGCGGAATAAAGCGTTAACATCAAGAAATATTGGTGGCAATTATTAAAGAATACGTTGACAAATTAGAATTTGGTGTTAAATTATATACAACCATTAAAACTGAATGACAAAATAAGTTGTGATTAGAAAAAGTAGTTGAACGCCAATGCGCAGAGAACTTGGAATGCTGGAAACCAAGTGATTGGGACAACGAAACACCTCTATGAACTGATCAGCTGAATTAAGTAAGCTGCTCCGCATGTTTAGCGTTATCAGGGTTACCCTTAACTGTTCTTGAAGTTTCTTCAACGACTAGTTATTGGCAACGTAAGGCCGTCATCGAGAGGTGGCGACAAATTGAGGTGGAACCGCGATTAAATCGTCCTCGTAAACTAACTTGTTTAGTTTGCGAGGATTTTTTGTTTATCAGAAAGGAGAGCAAGCATGATTAAAAATCGAAATTTACCAAGTGGGACGCGCGACGAATTTGGTCCGCGAGCCGCGGTTAAGGAAACGATATCAGCACAGCTTTTTTCCATTTTCAAACAGCGTGGTTTTACCAAGTTAACCACGCCAATTCTCGAATATGCGGATGTTTTTAAGCCCTTAAATCTTGATAATTACCGGCCGTACCAACTCCTGGATGAGCAGGGCGAAGCGTTGGTACTTCGACCAGATTTAACCTTACCAGTTGCTCGGATGATGAGTACCACGGGCGTTGAGTTACCAGCCAAATGGTATTACGGCGGTGACGTTTTCCGGGTAAAAAAGCAACTTTCTGGAAGCTACAACCAGGTGACTCAGGCCGGTATTGAATTAGTTGGTTCAAGTAGCATTAAGGGCGAACTGGAATGCCTAACGATTGCTTTAGCGGGATGTTTCGCAACTGGTGTTAAGAAAATGACCTTGGAATTGAGCGATGCCCGTTTTGTGGAAGGTGTTTTAGAAGCATTACCGGTGCCAGAACCAACTAAGGTGGCGTTGAAACAAGCCTTGTTTACAAAGAATCTGACTACTTATAACCAGATTTCAGAGTTGCTTAATGAAACTGAGTTTGGTGATTTTCTAAGCGAGTGGCCTTGGCTGTTCGGTGATTTTGATACCGTCATGAAGGTGGTTAAACGCCTGCCAAAGATTGCCAAGGTTCAGACAGTGATTGAGAACTTAAATGCGGTTAACCAATTTATTAAGCGGCTGGCACCAGATCAGCGAGTGGTTCTCGACCTCAGTATTCCTTCACCGCAGACCTATTACACGGGCATGGCTTTCCGGGGTTACACCCAAAATGCTTCAGATTATTTGTTCAGCGGTGGTCGTTACGATGACTTGTTAACCAGCTTTCAGCAGATCAAAGAACCCGCTGTTGGGCTAGCATTCGACGTTGATGCCCTGGCTGATCGGGTACCGTTACCGGAAGCACCACAGCAGACGTTGATTTATTTTGAACCTGATCAGTGGCAACAAGCTGAACAGGTTTTGAAAGAGACACCAAACAGTACTTTGTGTCTGGCGGACAGTCGAGAAGAAGCCAACCGAATTGCCGTTAGCAATAATAAGAAGCTATTAGATTTAACGAAGGAAGGTGAGTAAATGCCAATCAAAATTGCTTTAACCAAGGGCCGTGTGGAACAGCAAGTGGTGCCGCTGCTTGAAGCCAGTGGGATTGATTGCAGCGGTATTCGCAACAAAGGACGGCGACTGATTTTTGACGAAGATCCAGTTTACGAAACCATCTTAGTCAAGGGTCCCGACGTTCTGACTTATCTCAACAGCGGTTCGGTCCATCTGGGAATTGTTGGCAGCGACATCTTAGCTGAGCAGAACAATACCCAGTACGCCATGTTGGACTTGGGCGTGGGGCGTTGCCGATTCGTCCTTGCCTCTACCAGTGATTTTAATCCCCAGCAAGTTCGGCGGAAAATCATTGCTACCAAGTACCCGAATATCACGAAGCGTTATTTTCAAAGTATTGGTGAAGACGTTGAAATCATTCGGATCGAGGGTTCAGTGGAGCTGGCACCGTTGATTGGCTTAGCTGATGCCATCGTTGATATTACGGAAACGGGGACTACGTTGCGAGAAAATAATCTCCATGTTTACGCTGAACTGCAGCCAGTTAGCACACAGTTAGTCGTCAACCGGTTAGCTTTGAAACAGTATCATTCAGAAATTAGAACCTTAGTTGAAAACTTACAACAAGCCAAAAATAATTTAGGAGTGAATGAATAATGAAAATTTTAAAAAACCAAACTTTAGACCAATTACTCGAACAAGTCGACCGTCAAACTGACCAACAGGCTAACCAACCAGAAGTTGAAGCAACTGTTTCAGAAATTATTGCCAACGTGATTAAGAACGGTGATAAGGCTTTAAAGGAATACAGCCAAAAGTTCGACAAGGTTGAGTTAGATGACCTTCGAGTGCCACAAGCTGATATTGATGCTGCCTATAAAAATGCAGATCAAGATTTAATCGATGCCTTGAACTTAGCTAAGAACAACATTGTTAGCTATCACCAAAAAGAGATTCAAAACGGTTTCGTGGACGCTGAACAAAAGGGTGTTGTCCGTGGCGAAAAGATTACCCCATTAGCTGCCGTTGGTCTGTATGTTCCCGGTGGTACTGCTGCTTATCCTTCATCTATTTTGATGAACGTTATCCCAGCTAAGTTAGCTGGTGTTGGCAAAATTGTGATGGTCACACCCCCACAAAAAGATGGTATTGGCCAAGCCGTTTTAGCCGCCGCTAAGATCGCTGGTATTGATGAAATTTATCAAGTCGGCGGCGCCCAAGCCATTGCTGCTTTGGCATATGGGACTGAAAGTGTTCCTCGTGTTGATAAGATTACCGGTCCTGGTAACATTTTCGTTGCCGTTGCTAAGAAACAAGTTTTCGGCCAAGTTGACATCGATATGATTGCTGGCCCATCAGAAATTGGTGTGATTGCGGATGACTCAGCTAACCCTAAAGAAGTTGCTGCTGATTTGCTGTCACAAGCAGAACACGACAAGATGGCGCGGCCAATGATGGTAACGCCTAGTGAAAAATTTGCTGAAGCTGTTAGCGATGAAATTGATCGTCAAGTGCAAACTTTACCACGGAAAGAAATCGCTAGTGCTTCCGTTGCCAACAAAGGCTTTATTGCCGTAGTTGATGACCTTGATGAAGCCTTTACCGTGATGAACGCTATTGCCCCAGAACACTTGGAAATTGAGCTGGAAGATGCTATGCAGTATCTTAACCAGATCAAGAATGCCGGTTCCGTCTTCTTAGGCTTTAACGCCTCAGAACCAGTGGGTGATTACGTTGCAGGTCCTAACCACATTTTACCAACAGGTGGGACAGCCCGCTTCTTCTCACCACTTGGGGTGTCAGACTTTGTTAAACGAATCCAATTTGTCACTTATTCACGGGATGCGCTGAAGAACGAAGAAAAGGCGATTACCACCTTAGCACGTGTTGAGGGTCTTGAAGCCCACGCCCGCGCTGTTGAATCACGGTTTAACTAAGGAGGCCTGTCATGAGAGAAGCAACGGTTAAACGCAATACGAACGAAACTCAAATTGAATTGAGCTTAAATTTGGATAATTACGATACGATCAAAATTGATACTGGTATCGGCTTTTTGGACCACATGTTAGACGCCTTTGCCCGGCACGGCCGGTTTGGTCTCGTTGTTAAAGCCAATGGGGACTTAAACGTTGATCCTCACCATACCACCGAAGACGTAGGAATTGCTTTAGGAATGGCGCTCAAGCAGGCGCTGGGTGACAAGGTTGGTATCGAACGGTTCGGATCAGCGTTGATTCCGTTAGACGAAACGTTGAGTCGAGTAGTCATTGACCTGTCTGGCCGGAGTTACCTGGTATTCAACGCCGAACTGACCAATCCCAAATTAGGCGATTACGATACCGAAGTTACGGAAGACTTTTTCCAGGCCTTTGCTTTTAACGCTGAATTAAACTTGCACGCAGAAGTGCTGTATGGCAGAAATACGCACCACAAAATTGAAACGTTATTCAAGGCATTGGGTCGTGCGCTACGTGCGGCAGTGACCATTAATCCTGAAATCAAAGGGGTGCCATCGACTAAAGGAGTGATTTAATGATTGCGATTATTGCTTACGACACGGGCAACACCAGAAACGTCAAAAAAGCGATGGATTTTCTCTCAATCCCCAATACGCTGTCAGCTGATTCAGGGGTTATTTCAAATGCTGATGGGCTGATCCTTCCAGGAGTCGGTGCATTTGGCAAGGCAGTAGAAGCGCTCAAAGAACGTGAACTGATTCCGGTCATTAAGCAAGCGGCAAAAAAAGGAACGCCTATTTTAGGTATCTGCCTTGGCATGCAGCTGTTGTTTGACCGCAGTTTTGAATTCGGTGAAACGGCTGGATTAGGCTTGATTCCAGGCGAAGTTGTGGCCATTCCTGAGAATTTAGGCGTTAAGGTGCCACACATGGGCTGGGACCAGAACCAAGTGACGCAATCAGACCCTATTGCCAACGGCTTTGACCAGCAATCAACGTACTTCGTGCATTCTTACTACGTCAAAACACAACCGCAATATATTTTAGCCGAAAGTGATTATGGCGTTAAGATTCCCAGCATCGTACGTAATCAAAACGTGATCGGTATGCAATTTCACCCAGAAAAGAGTGGTCGGATCGGCTTAAATGGTCTGGCTGCGTTTAAGGAGTTGGTATCTAATGGAAATTATTCCCGCAATTGATTTAAGGAATCAGCAATCTGTTCGCCTGTACCAAGGTGACTTTGATCAAACCACACTGATTGCCCAAGATCCGCTGAAGCAGGCTAAGCAAATTGAGGCAGCTGGCTTAAAGCGACTTCACTTAGTCGATTTAGACGGTGCTAAAAGTGGCCGCCCGGTAAATCGGGAACTCATCAAACAGATCTGTGCCGAAACCAGCTTAAAAGTTGAAGTTGGCGGTGGTATTCGTACCTTAGCTCAGATCAATGGTTATCTCACTAGTGGTGTTTCACGAGTCATTTTAGGCTCAGCAGCGCTTACTGATCCGAAACTTGTTCAGGAGGCTGTCAACCAGTTTGGCAACGATCAAGTCGTTGTGGGTATTGATGGTAAAGACGGCAAGGTAGCCATTTCTGGCTGGCTTGAAGAAAGCGATGTGTCCATGAACACCTTGATGACATCAATGGTGGCAGTGGGCGTAGTCAACTTTGTGGTGACCGATATCACGAAGGATGGTACATTAAGCGGACCAAACGTGGATTTGTTAGGAAAACTGCAAAAGGCCTTTCCAACCACTGAGGTGATTGCTTCCGGCGGTGTCACCACTGTCGCTGATTTAGAAAAATTAGCTGATGCTGGCATTAAAGCAGCCATTGTCGGCCGGGCGATGGCAACGGGCGACCTTCCTTTAAGAACCTTAGCGGAGGTGTCCAGCAATGCTAGCTAAGCGAATTATTCCTTGTCTGGATGTTGATCACGGCCGGGTTAAGAAGGGCGTTAATTTTGTTCATTTAACCGACGTTGGCGATCCAGTGGCGATTGCTGCCGCCTATGAAAAACAGGGCGCCGACGAACTGGTCTTCTTGGACATCACAGCAACTAACGAAAAGCGGCCCGCCATTGTGGATACCATTGAAAAGGTGGCTGGGCAGGTGTTTATGCCCCTGACGGTTGGTGGCGGGATTCACAGCGTTGACGATATGCAACGGTTACTGAAAGCTGGCGCGGATAAAGTTGCGGTGAATTCAGCAGCGGTACGTGATCCCTCACTGATTTCAGAAGGTGCCGAAAAGTTTGGTGCCCAGTGCATTGTGTTAGCAATTGATAGTAAATGGGATCCTGAAAAACAGCGTTACACCGTTTACGTAAATGGCGGTCGTGAGGCCACTGATTTAGACGTTATCGAATGGGCAAAACAGGGTGTCGCTGCCGGTGCTGGCGAACTCATGGTTACCAGTATGGATAAGGATGGAACTAAGAGCGGTTTTGATATTCCGCTATACCAAGCCCTGACAGCAGCAGTTAGAGTACCGATTATTGCTTCGGGCGGTTGCGGTAAGATCAGCGATTTCAATGACGTTTTTAAGCAAACGGATGTGGATGCAGCTTTGGCCGCGTCGGTATTTCACTTTGGCGAGTTCACGATTCCGGATGTTAAGGCAGCATTGAAGCAGGATGGAGTGACAGTACGATGACGTTGAAGCCAAATTTTGATAAATACCCGGATGGCCTTGTGCCAACCATTGTCGTGGATGATCAGACGAATCAAGTGTTGATGATGGCTTATATGGACGAAAAGAGTTATCAGCTTAGTTTAGAAAGCAAACAAACCTGGTTTTGGTCCCGTAGCCGAAAAGAGCTTTGGCACAAGGGTGCGACCAGCGGGAATACCCAAGACATTGTTGCCATCCAAATCGATTGTGACGAGGACACGTTACTCGTTCGCGTTAATCCAGCCGGACCGGCATGCCATACTGGACACACCAGTTGTTTTTACCGTGACATTAAACTTAATTCAGCAGGAGGAAAATAGTATGCAAGACTTAGATGAACTTTACCAGTTAATTTTAGACCGTAAAAACAACCCTAAGGAAGGATCATACACGGATTATCTCTTTACCAAAGGATTAGATAAAATCTTGAAGAAGGTCGGCGAAGAATCCACGGAAGTTATCGTTGCAGCTAAGAACGACAGCGATGACGAATTCGTATATGAAGTTGCTGACTTAGCCTACCACGTGCTGGTTCTCATGGCAGATCGTGGCATCAGTGTTGATCAAGTTAAAAAGGAATTGGCTGAACGTGAAGGCTTAATGAGTAAAACAAAGGAACGCCGGGATATTAAAGATCTGTAGGAGGAATGAACGTCAATGGTCAAAGAAGCGATTAAAAAACTAAAACCGTATATCCCAGAAAAAACGATTGCTGAAATCAAGCAGGAACAAGGTTTGACCAAACTAGTTCGCTTGTCCGCTAACGAAAATGCTTGGGGGACTTCACCAAAAGTGGCTCAAGCAATTCTGGACTGGGGTGTTAAGGGTGCTAACCGCTATCCGGACAGTGAAGTGACAGGTTTGCGACAAACCATTGCCACTGGCTTAAACGTTTCACCAGAAGCATTAGTTTTCGGTGATGGGCTGGATGAAATTATTCAGCTATTGTCTCGGACACTGCTTTCTCCTGGCGACGAGGTGATTTTAACCCAGCCGACATTTTCGGAATATGCCCTTCATGCTGAAATTGAGGGTGCTAAGATGGTGGACGTTCCCGTGGATAGTAACGGGGTTACCAATCTGGACGGAATGCTGGCAGCAATTACACCAGCAACAAGTATGGTGTGGCTTTGCAATCCCAATAATCCGACTGGGACATACGTTACCCATCAGGCGATTGCTGAGTTCATGGCTAAAGTACCGCAAAGTGTGACTGTTATCGTTGATGAAGCTTATATCGACTTTGTTACGGCTGAAAAACAGGCTTCAGTTGTTGATCTGTTGACTAAGTTTAATAACTTAGTGGTTTTACGTACTTTTTCGAAGGCGTATGGTTTAGCTAACTTTCGGGTGGGCTTCGCGGTAGTTGCCCCACAACTGGCAAAGATTCTGCAAACCGTGCGTTTACCGTATAATTTGAGTACGTTTGCGGAGATTGCTGCAGAGGCGGCTTACTCCGATCAGCAATTCGTTCAAACGGTAGTTGAAACCGTTGCGGATGAACGACAAAAATGGTTAGCCTTTTTCAAAAAGCTAGGTGTTTTGTACTATCCGTCACAAGCAAACTTTGTTTTTTTCAAAATTAATAATGCTGACGCACTCAGCCAGGAACTATTGCACCAAGGGTATCTTGTTCGGACGGGATTAGGACCTGATTGGTTACGAATCACAGTTGGTCAACCAACGGATAATCAAATTGTGCAGCAATTAATTTGGAAGTTTGCCGACAAACAATAATTATAAAAAAGTGTTACCGAGTTCGGTGAAATAACGAATTTAGTAACACTTTTTTGTTGTTATAACGTATCTGATATTGTTACAATTAACGTGGAGTTTTTATAAATCTATGGATTTACTTTTTAGATAATTTTAAAGGATAGCAGATGCTGTTAGGAGGAACGAAAAATGGCACAGGCTGCATATATTTCGCTGTCTTGTCTGCCATTACCGACTTTTATCGAGGGTCGCCGGGTAGAACTTAAACCGGATGGTAGTAAGATGAACCAAGTTCACTTGGAGTATTTTGTGTTCGTTTTCGTGCGCAAAGGACGCCTAAACGTGATTCAAGAGGACGTTGAACAGCAGATTAGTGAAGGGGAAATCTTCATCATGACCCCGGGTTACCATAAATATGTGTGGTGGGCAGATAAAGAAGCGGTGAAACTAGACTGGATCTACGCCTATGTTGGTGGTGATTGGCATGTTCAATCGTCGTTGACACCCGCAAAAAATTCAATGAAAACGTTAATTCTTCATCCACCAGTACCAGTACAAACGCTTTTTTTAATGCAGCATCGTTCAGTTGAACAGCCTGAACAGGTTTATTCAATGGTAGACCAATTAGTTTCCAAAGAGCTGAACTGTAATTCGAAGCAGTTTTTTGAAGCGCAATCTATTTTCATTAAATTACTATCCTGTTTGCAGACACAAGATAATGCGAAAAACGAGTTAACTCAGATGTCGCTGTCGATTCAGAGGTACCTCAAAAAGAACTTTAATAAAAAAATTACTGCTGCCACGTTAAGCGAGCATTTTGACGCACGGCCGAATTATATTGTGCGTGTCTTACGTCAGACGATCGGCATGTCGCCAGCGGAGTTTTTGATGCAGTACCGGATGGAAGAGGCAACGCAGTGGTTATTAAATACGGATACCACGGTGGAAGACATTGCTTTGAACGTCGGTTTTCAAAATATCTACTATTTTTCAACGTCATTTAAGAAGTACACGGGTGTTTCACCGACCAAGTACCGCCAGAATGCAAAAGCAAAATAATTTGAGTTGTAGATTTTATGATCTAACAGAAATAAGCGTTATTCCGATTCTTTATCGGGATAACGCTTATTTCTGTTAGTTGGTTTAATTGGGCCAAACATGCTCAATAAATAATTAGAATAAAATGAGATTTCTATGTGAAAAACTATTGACAAGGTTTTGCGATAATGCTTTAATAACAGCATAAACATTTTAATCATTTTCTCATTTTATAACATAGCTCTTATTTAAGGGGCAAAAGAGAGGTCTTACATATGGAAAGTACACAAGCAGCAACAACTGACACCGAGAAAATGTCAGTAATGGATTATGTTTATAAGGTTTCAGCCGGTGTTTCTAATGCCGTTTTGGTTATGCTGGGGATTGGGCTATTAACACAGTCAATCGCTAATTTCGTTCATTGGCAAGCCTTATTCCAAGTTGGTTCAATTGCCCAATGGTTACTGGCACCAGCGTTTGGTGCCGCAATTGCATCACAAATGAAAGTTAACACGTTGGTTCTCTTCAGTGCCATGATTTCATCCACTGTTGGTGCCAATGCCGTTTACTTCACTGGAACGGCAATGCATGCAGCAACCGCTACTGGTAACAAGATGGTTGAAGCAGCCCAATCAGGGATCTTCACCACTGGTCAACCTATCAGTGCCGTTGCAGCTGGTTTAGTTGCCGTATTAGTTGGTAAGTATCTTACTGGTAAGACACCACTAGATATGATGCTGGTTCCATTAGCTGCCACGTTAGTTGGTTCAATTGCCGGTCTTGGATTAGCAAGTGTTACCACACCTGCTTTGAACTGGATGAGTGCTTTCATTGCACAATCAATGCAAGTTAACCCAGTTATCGGTTCAATCTGTGTTTCCCTTGCTTGGTCATTGTTCTTGATGACACCTGCTTCGTCAGCTGCTTTGTCAGTTGCCGTTATGCTGTCACCTTTAGCTGCTGGTGCCGCTTTGGTTGGTACCACTGCTCAATTCGTTGGTTTTACCGCTATCTCATGGCGTCAAAACAAGATTGGTGCTAACATCGCTCAAGGTATCATCACTCCTAAAGTTCAGTTCCCTAATCTATTGAAGAATCCACGTTTGGCAATTCCATCGTTTGTTGCTGCTGGGGTTTGTGCACCGCTTGCGACCGTCTTCTTCGGTTTCAAAGTTTCGTACACCCTTGGTGGTTTGGGATTAAACTCATTGATTGCACCAATCAACTTGGCTTCAAGCAGTATGCCAATGTTCATCGCCTACATGGTAATGGCAGTTTTGGCACCAGCCGTAATCTCACTGGTTGTTTACCACCTGCTTGCCGCAATTGATTGGGTTAAAGACGAACAACTTCATTTGGAAATCGTCTAGGTATTAAGTTAAATCGAATTAAAGAAAAGGACCCCATGGCTGCTGTCATGAGATCCTTTTGTATTTTAACCGTGACGCTTTTTTCTATGGTAGTAGAAGGCCCCAAGCAGGACTGCTAAAACGATGACACCTATCAGTACAAACATTGACGCTTCTTCAAACCAGCCCAATACAGATTGCCAATGGGATCCGGCTAGGCTGCCGGCATTGATCAGCACGGTATTCCATATTAGGGTGCCTAACGTAGATAAACCAACAAACGACCAAAAAGGATACTTGGCCATTCCAGCAGGAATAGAGATCAGACTGCGCACTACTGGCACAAAACGGCCGTAGAAGATAGCGATACCACCTCTGCGATTAAAGAAGTTCCCTGCGCGTTCAATATCAGTTTGCTTTAAACGAAGTAGGCGTCCTGCCCGTGTTTCAACGAACCTGCTGAGTCGTTCGACCGAAACTAGTCGGCCAACGCCGTATAAGACGATGGCACCGATAATCGAGCCTACCGTGGCGGCTATAATCGACCCCCAGACAGTCAGATGAGTGGTCAGCGTCAAAAAACCAGTAAAGGTTAGAATAACCTCAGAAGGAATTGGCGGAAAGACGTTTTCTAAGGCAATCAAGAAAACAATTGCGAGGTAACCGTATTGATTAATGAGTGTCATGATAGTTTGGGTATTCATTTAGGCGTCTCCTTATGACGTAGTAGAGGATACTTATGATATCAGTTTATCGAAGTTCGGATACTTCAGTCAATTATCCGTTACTGAGCATAGAGATTCTTAAGAATTTGACCCACTTGCGAGTTCTGACGGATTATTTAAGATGCGAACGCGTAAGGTACCAGACACCGCTTGGAGATCATCAACCAACTGCTGGGTCTGGTCTGTAGCGGTTAAATCAACGTTAACGATCATGTAGCCGTAGTCATCGCGGAGGTTACTCATCATTTCTAAAACTGGGACGTGATATTGACGGAGAACGGCGGAAATATCGTTCCAAAATGCAGCACGAGAAGTAAAGAAAAAGGTTAATCGATTAGGACTGGTAAAGGGTAAATCAGCAGTTGGAAAGTTCACCGAAGAGCGAATAATACCAGTTTCAAGGAAATCACGGGTATTTTGCAGGGTCAAGTTAGCACTTTTGGATAGTGCTTCTACAGTGTTACCACCGAGATGCGGCAACATGACAATGTGGTCGTGATCTTGAAGTTCCTCTGCTGGGAAATCAGTGATATAGCGACTAAATTGGCCTTGATCCAGTGCGGCAATGACGGCTTGGTTATTAACCAGTTCGCCACGGCCAAAGTTTAATAAGACTGCGTTTTTACGCATAAGTCGGAACCGTTCGGCGTTCATGATGCCCTCAGTCGTTTCGGTCAATGGCAGGAGAAGAACCACAAAGTCGGCGATGGACAAAACTTCATCGATAGTTTCCAATTGTTGAACGGACTGGAGATTTTTAGGGCTGCGATTATAGCCGACAACTTGCATGCCTAAGTGGTAGCAACTATCTGCTAGTCGCTGACCAATGGCGCCTAAGCCTAAAATGCCAATCGTTTTACCATATAGTTCGTTACCGATGAACTGGTATCTCGTCGCTTCTGCTTGTTGCTGGAGATGGTCACCAGTCAGTGAGGCTGTGTGTTCAATGGCTGATTGCAATGGTCGTGCGCTGGCAAACAGTGTCTGAATGACTAGTTCTTTCACCGCGTTAGCGTTGGCGCCTGGGGTATTAAAAACGGCGGTTCCGTTTTGCGTGCAGGCTTCAATGTTGATGGTATTGGTTCCAATTCCGGAACGGGATACCAACAATAAATGCGGGGTGATCAGTTCATCTGGTACTTTTGAGCTACGCACAAGGATTGCGTCAGGGGCACTAGTATCTTTAAGCTGAAAAACGTTACCCGCAAATTCACTAACGTTAAATTCGTCGATTGCTTTTACTTGATACATAATTTTTCCTCCAAAATAGATTCTCGAGTATAATTAATACAAATTTTAAGTCAGGAGTGAGGTTAATGCACATTGATTTCGTGAAACTTTCCAAGGATCATCCCACGATTGGTGAAGGTGGACAAACAAAGGACACCACCTTTGGCCAGTACGTGGAAATTGGCAGTCAGAATTTTATCGATAACAGTACGATTGATGACTATACGTATACGGGTCAATTATGCTTTATCCAGAACAGTGAACTCAAGAAATTTATCAGTATGGCCGCGATGGTCAGAATTGGGCCAACTAACCATCCTTATAATAGACCAAGTCAGCATATTTTTGCATATAACGGTGCGGGTTATGGTTTCGGTGATCCTGATACCGCATTTTTACAGAAACGTCGAGAGTTAAAAACGGTGATTGGCAACGATGTTTGGCTAGGCCATGACGTGGTCGTTCAAGCTGGCGTGACGGTTGGTGATGGTGCTGTCATCGGTGCTGGTGCAGTGGTCACTAAGGACGTTGAACCCTATACGATTATCGGTGGTATTCCTGGAAAGAAGATCAAGGACCGTTTTCCGGATGAAATTAAAACCGATCTGGAGAAAATTGCTTGGTGGGATTGGTCGCGCGAAGAACTTGAAGCGAACTACGCTGATTTTAGATTACCAATCGAAGAATTTGTGGCTAAACATGTGAAATAGAGATGATTGATTGAAGAACTCTGATAATAGGGTTCTTTTTTTGCATATAAGGCGCAATTTACTCAAGAAGTGATTGCATCTCATACTAATTGGCGCTACGGTTATAGTTAAAAAACTTTTCGGAGGGCGTATAACATGGGCGATGAGGAACAGCACGTGGCAATGCAATTAATTCTAGTTGCTGGAGACGTCAAGAAGCAGGTTTTTAAGGGGATTGAATTGGCTAAGAAGGGATTGATTCAAGACGCACGTACGAAGTTAGACAATGCTGAAAAGCGGTTAGGTGAGGGACATCAATTTCAAAGCCACTATATTAGTGAACACGTTGACTCGGATGAGGGGCCATCTTTGCTCATGGTTCACGCTCAGGATCATTTGAGCATGGCAATGACCACGATTGAGATGGGACGCGAACTGGTAACTGTTTATGAACGATTGAATCAAATAGAACAGCACTGAATACGAACTATTTTAATCTATTTACGAATAATGTTCATAATTAGTTTGAATGACTGATGGATAGATGATAGTATGAAGATACTGATAATATAAAACCGAATGAGGGGTAATGGAACGTGGAGACTGTTAAAAACGATCGTTCAGTTGTAAAAAATTTAATCTTAGGGTTTCAGCATTTATTAGCGATGTATTCTGGTGATATTTTAGTTCCGTTACTGGTTGGCGGTGCGCTGCATTTTAGTACCGCTCAGATGACTTACTTAGTTTCAATGGATATTTTTATGTGTGGCATTGCGACTTTGCTGCAGTTGAAGCGAACTGCAATTACTGGGATTGGTTTACCAGTTGTTCTCGGGTGTGCCGTTGAATACGTGGCACCACTTCAAAGTATTGGTAATCATTTTGGATGGACTTATATGTATGGTGGCATCATTGCAGCTGGTATCTTTATTATTTTAGTCGCTGGTCCATTCGCTAGTTTGCGACGTTTTTTCCCACCAGTAGTCACGGGTTCACTGATCACGCTGATTGGGTTCACGTTGATTCCTGTGGCATTTCAAAATTTGGGTGGGGGAGACGCTACTGCTAAAAGCTTTGGCTCACCCATCAATTTAACTTTGGGGTTTACCACCGCGTTAGTGATTATTGTGATTAATATCTGGGGTCGCGGGTTTCTTAAACAGATTGCGATTCTAATCGGTATCTTAGTGGGAACGTTACTGGCGATTGCGCTGGGAAAAGTTGGCTTTGCTCCCGTTAGTGCGGCTCACTGGTTACAATTACCACGCCCATTTTACTTTGGGGTACCACGGTTTGAGTGGTCATCAATTGCCACAATGATTTTGGCGGCTGTGACTTGTATGATTGAATCGACTGGGGTCTACTTCGCCTTGGCGGAAATTACCGGACGTGACTTAGATACCAAAGACTTAAAACATGGTTACCGTTCTGAAGGGTTAGCCGCGATTCTGGGTGGCATCTTTAATACCTTCCCATATTCGACTTTCTCACAAAACGTTGGGATCGTTCAATTATCTGGCATCAAGACCCTTCGTCCAGTTTACTACTCAGCTTTTCTGCTGATTTTCTTGGGACTAATTCCCAAGTTTGGCGCTATTGCAACTCTGATTCCATCCGCTGTTTTGGGTGGCGCGATGCTGATCATGTTTGGTATGGTGGGTGCCCAAGGGATTAAGATGCTGATGAAAGTTGAGCTCAACAATCGTAATCTACTGATTATTGCTGTCTCAGTTGGTTTGGGTCTAGGTGTTACCACGCAGCCGCAACTCTTCCAGTTCTTGCCAGCAGAAGCCCAAACCATTCTCAGCAATGGAATGGTTGTAGGGAGTTTTACAGCAGTTATCCTAAATGTTTTGCTGAATAATACGTCGTTAAAGCACAAGGTAGAAGATTGATTTTAGAGATAAGTATTTGGAGAGAAGTGTCAATTACCGTCAAATAGTGGCTAATAGGGAATACACTAAATAAATCTCATGAAATTTTAATCAAAAAGGGTCATCAAATCTGCTAAGATAAATTTGCTAAATACTTGTTGGCATACGATTTTGCCGTCGTGTGCAGAATAGAGGACCGCAATAACCAATCCGTTATTGTGGCCCTTTTCTTTAACGCACAATCTTTGCATTTTTAGTGAATTTTCAATATGATAACGGCAATTAATAAGGGGGTGGATGACAATGTTATCTGAAGAGTACCGGCATCGACCGTTACCAGCAGAGCTAGAGACAATCACCATTTCTCAGCAGTTGGCGGAGCAGTTACACAACAGTTATGCTTGGCTAGATGTAAAGGGTGAACGTCCCTTTGCCAGTTTAATTTCTCCCGCTGGCACCGATGAAGTTGCACTTTATCATTTTATTGATAATGCCACTTTGAACCACCATAATTTGAACCGGTTTATGAATCGGACAGTGACGGCCACTGAAGTTCTGGGTAGCTTTAACGCCAGTGAAGTTAGACCAGTGGCTGAGCAATATTTAGGTAGTTATTTACTGCAACAGAGTCAGCGAAATGATTTGTTACTACCGTTAATGAATGTGTTGGCGTTAGCTAATTACGATGTAATTGGTGTCTTTGCTGTTATGATAACGGTTGATATCGAATCGTTACCCAATACGCTCATTGAGTTAAGTGCCCGGCTGCTAGCCCGTTTAGCACCAAACCTTATTACGCTTGATCACGTGCCAGAGGAGGCGGATTATGTTTTACCGCCACATCTGATCATTGCCGTGGAAGATACTGACGGTACGCCAAGTGACATTCCCGTTGCACTTCTAGACTGGTTACCGGATCATCTGACAAAGATACTGACGATAGCGGAGGGTAATGAGATTGGACTGCTTAATTTGCTGAACGAACAAACGGATGATAATAGTTTAGTTATCCGTGATTGGCTAGTCCGTAATGACGACAACCAAAGGACCTTTTCGCAGTGGATTTTTCAACACAGACAGCAAGTTAAATAAGCTGATTTTTAATGCTGAAACGTAGCGTATCTATGGTATGCTAATGGATAATATAATAAAGGAGCGACTTTTGATGAATAATATTTATTTAGCAGCCCCATTCTTTAGTGATGGTCAAAATGACCGTGTTAACGAGGTAGTGAGTTTATTGCGTGCCAACCCAACGGTCGCTGATAATGGTATTTTTATTCCTTCTGAGCATCAGCAGGAAGATTTGGAATTTGGTACTTTCAAGTGGCAAGTGGCAACGTTTAATAGTGATGTTAGGCAGATTCGCAAAGCTGACGCGGTAGTCGCTATTTTAGATTATCAATACGAAGAAACTAAGGAAAATGAACCAGATTCAGGAACGATTTTTGAAATTGGTGCGGCATGGCAAGCCGGTATTCCAGTGGTCCTCGTTCAGTATGATGAAAGTAAGAAGCTTAATTTAATGCTGGCACAGTCATATACTGCCTTTTATAACGGCAAAGAAGCGATTCAAGCGTTAAAGGCTTATGACTTTAATGATCTAGAACAGCACTATACGGACAAAGAAGTCTTTTAATTTAGAACAACAAAAAAGCTGACTGCCTAAGCAATCAGCTTGAATAATGGCTCTATGTGCATTCACCAAAAAGTGAATAAAGAAAAATTGGTGATATGTACGTTTGTTTTCCACTGGTTATAGTACCATGAGAGAATGCTTCAATTCAATAGTAGATTGAGATAGTAAAGGATTGTAATCAGTTTGAAATAAAGGCACCCCTGGAGTGTGTGACAAAACTCGGTAGATTCCAGAATTTAACGTAAATAAGGCTTATTCCGACGAACTTTTCGGGATAAGCCTTATTTGCGTTAAATGGCAGGAATCTGAGTTTTGACGCATGATTAGGCAATCTTATGGCACAACCACTTGCAGGTGTCTTTTGTATTAGTGCAATGCATCATGGACGGAAAGCGCTAATTTTGCACGGTTAACATCGGTTTTGTCCAGTGTGTTAAACCCGTTTTTACTGGCCTTTACTTTGCTGTAGTTGTAAATGTTGGGTGTTGTACTATTAGCGGCCATCGCGTCTTTTGAATTTGCAGAGTGCTGTAGACCCAATGAATGACCCATTTCGTGCGCAATGATGTTCGCGTATTTAAAAGTTCTGGCTTTGACGTCAATCTTGTGGGTGGTAATGTTCCGTTTTTGAGTGTTGATCTGTTTTTGAGTCTGATTGATCTGTGCGGCCCGGTAGGTATTATATCGATGAGCAAAGTTAGCTTGGCGAGCAATTTTATGGCCGTAAGCTAAAATTCGGTTATTGGTCTTGGTGACGGCGGTTGAAGTCGATTGATTGATCATTTTATTTCGGATCAATGAAAGTTGCTGATTGTAATCTGCCTGCTCCAGTAAAATCTGGTGCTGGACAGGCTTCCACCAGGCGTCGGCACTGGTGTTCTTAGCAGTCATACTGATAGTCATCGTGCGATTGGTTTTCGTCCCCTTGGCAAAAACCGTATGGCCTAGCTTTTGGTTCCAATATGACATGGCCAATTTGGCACTTTTTTGGACTTGTGTATTGCTGCTAGCAACGTAAACCTTGACGACTTCCTGGCGAGTTAAGGCAGTTTGTGCAGCGTAGTTTAGTCCATAGCGGTTAGCAAGCGTTCTAGCATTAAATCGGTAGTAGTTTTTACTTTGCCTAAGCATAGATGAACTAGGCGTAAGCGTTGTCGCGTGTGCCGTAGTTTCCTGAGCAGAAAGTGGTAGCGCAACTGCTGTCATCAAGGTTGCGGCCACAGCAAAAAAACGTCCTCGTTTCAAAATGATTCCCCCTCTAAAAGAATCCCTATTCATTGTGACAATGTGAGTTGTATATGATTGTATTGTATGTGATAGGTTTTACTTGTTCAACGAATATGCGCTTTTTTCGAAAGGTGTATGATCTTTCTATGAACTTACCTTAAATGACCTCAGTATCCTGTAAAATAGAGGTAAACGGAGGTATTGACCTATGACTAAAATATTGCTGATCAATGCTGGAAGTTCCTCTTTAAAATGGCAGTTGGTGAAGATGCCAGCTGAACATGTGATTGCTTCAGGTCAAGTGGAGCGACTCAATTTACCAGGGACCATCGTAAAGGTTAAAGTGGGCAGTAAGAAAACTAAAGAAGTAGTAGAGACCTTGGATGAAATCACAGCCATCGACCGCGTTTTGAAACGTTTGATCACAGTTGGTGGCGTTGAAACTTTAGATGAAGTCGAAGCGGTAGGACACCGAGTAGTGGCTGGCGGTACGCTCTTTAAAGGACCGGTGAAGTTGATTCCAAGTCGAATCAATCAGTTAAAGGGCTTGAGTGAACTGGCACCGCTGCACAATCCGCTGGAGGTTAAGTGTATTGAACTGTTAGCACAACGATTATCCGGTGTGCCACAATACGCCGTGTTTGATAGCGCCTATTTTCACGGTTTACCAGAGAAGACGGCGATTTATGGCATTCCGTATGAATGGACTAAAAAGTACCAAATCAGACGTTATGGTGAGCATGGAATTTCACATCAATATTTAGCGCAACAAGCAGCGGTGATGCTTAATCGACCACTAGATGAGCTAAATCTGATTACCATGCATTTAGGCAGTGGCGCGTCAATCACAGCAGTGAAGAATGGTCGGCCATATGATACTTCCATGGGTCTAACACCAGTTACCGGCGTGATGATGGGCACGCGAAGTGGGGACGTTGACCCAACTTTGGTCCCTTATTTGATGAAACGGTTAGATTTGGAAACACCTGAAGTTGTGATTCAAGAATTGAATGCTTCTTCGGGATTGCTTGGCGTTTCAGGGGTGTCCTCAGATATGCGTGATCTTCATGAAGCCGCTGAGAAAAATCAACGTGCTAAGCTGGCATTGGACATGTTTGTTAACCAAGTGGTGAAGCTGGTGGGCGGTTACTATACGGAAATTGGCGGTGCGGATGCGCTGGTATTTGCGGGTGGTATCGGTGAAAAAGATCCGGAAATTCGTCAGGCAGTTATTGAAGGTCTGCGCGTTTTAGGGATTAAGCTTGATATCGCACTCAATGAAGCTGGAAAAACCGGACCACTAGAAGCCCAGGATAGCCGTGCCAAAATATTACTGATTCCGACCAACGAAGAGTTAGCGATGGCTCGTGGCGTTCAGCAATTGATGGATGAAGAAAACTAATTGTAGATATTTTGTTATTGAATACCAAATAGCGCAATTCCATGTTTTATGGAATTGCGCTATTTTTAGTGTTCAAGTTGAATCCTATAGTTTTTTAATCCAGGCTTGCGCAGCCATTAATTCCGTTTGCGTCAGATGATGGGATTGATGGTTTTTGAAGGCCTCAACGGTTACGTGGGCATCCGTTAGTTGCTGGATCAATTGATCAAAGTTATCTTCAGAAACGATGGGATCTACGTCTCCGTAAGTGGCGAATGTCCGATACCCGGTTAAATTCACGATTTGGTGTGGTGGCGTAATCATCATGGGGTGCAACAAAACCGCAATTTTAAACGGTGTCGGTTTATTTAACCAAGCATAAGCAGCAATGTTGGCACCATTGGAAAAGCCAAGGACGATGAGTCGGTTGGCATCCAACTGGTAACGCGCGGTTTCCTGTTCGATAGCGTTTAGTAGCCAATCAGTTTCCTGATTTAAATTATCCAAGTCGAACGTGCCATCCTCGTGGCGAATAAAGTATCGGTTACTGCCGTGTTCATTGATTCGGCCACGGATACCTAGTTTGGGGTGTTCTGGAAATAAAAAGGTCGCGATTGGTAGCAGATCACTCTCATCGCCACCGGTACCGTGTAACATTAACACCGGAGCTAGGTCGGTTCTGCCAGGGAAAAAAGCAGTGTGAATTCCATTTGTCATTAGTTCACTCCTCCTTAGAATTAAACGGGATCAAATTAGCTTCGATAGCTGCTCGTTGACCCTCTAAAAAGGGTGGTAGTTCTAAGTGAATGCCAGCTTCTTCATACGTTTCGTCAACCAGAAAACCGGGGCCGTCAGTAGCGATTTCAAATAATACGCCTGGAGCGGCTCGAAAATATTCTGATTGAAAATAAAAGCGTTCTATAAAGCCGGAATCATGAAGCCCAGCGCGCTGAATTCGCTGAATCCACTCCTTCAAACTATCGGTATCGGGCGTTCGAAAAGCCATGTGGTGAACCGAACCGTAGCCTTGAATACTATCGGGTAAGATGAGGCTGCTTTCAATAATGACCTGAGCGCCGTGACCGCCATCGTGAAGTTCATAGAGAGTCTGAGAACCCTGGCTTTCAAGTTTAGTAAAACCCATGACGCTGGTTAAGATGTTGCCTAGGTGGTCCGGCTGGGAAACGGTGATAATGGTTGGTCCAAGCCCACTGATTGCCACATTATTAGGAACAGGACTGTGACGATATGGCGTGCCACCTGGTAAGCCTGAGTTATGTTCATCAGAAACTAACTGATAGCGTTGCTGATCAAAATCGTAAAACGGAAGGACTTTAGCGCCGAACTGCTCCTGAATTGAATCAGTTTTGATGTGATACTGTTCGAAGCGGTTTTTCCAGTAATTCAATGCCACATCGTTTGGTACCCGAAAGCCAATTCTGGAAATACTATTTTTACCGTAGTGTCCGCTGGCAATTCCGGGAAAATCGAAGAAGGTCAGGTCAGTGCCGGCAGTTCCCATATCATCGGTGAAATAAAGGTGATACGTGGCGACATCGTCTTGATTAACCGTCTTTTTGATTAAATGCAGGCCTAAAATCGTTGTCATAAAATGAAATATTTTTGGTGCGCTTGAAGTAATTGCAGTGATGTGGTGTAAACCAATCAAATCAGTTTTTTCCATGTTGACGCCTCCCATACAACGCTTAATTTTGAACGTATTATGACAGATTATTGGGTTGGGGACAATGATGTTGGCTCACTGTCATGTAGACTAATCAGGCTCCAGCAGGCAGAGAACTGCATGTAAGGCGATTATGACATAAATCCAAGCCCAGGATTTTTGTCATAACCACCTTACACTCCGTTTCCTAAACGCTTGTTTCCGCACCTTGCCTAATCAGTCTCTAAACGCCGGGTTTCACACCTTGTTGTCACACAACAGTAAATGAACTGTAATTCACATGTTTTCCCTCTGTTTCATTCTTGCGTTACACTAGTAATAATTAATAAATTAGACTAAGGGGATTTACATGAAAACTAATCAATTATTGAAGAGAATTTTTGCCGGATCATTAGCACTTGTTAGCGCCCTAACTGTTGGAACCACCGCCTTTGCTGCTAAGACTAAGATTGCCGATGTTTCGCAATATCAGGGAAACATTAACTGGTCTAAGGCTTCTAAAGATTTACGGATGACGATTATTCGTGTTAAACATGGTAACCCTGGTGACTCTGATTACCGGATCGATCCTAAGCGTGACGTGAACGCAAACGGTGCTCACAAATATGGCACACCGTTTGGTCAATATGATTATACAGAGTTCAATAGCACTGCTGATGCTGTGAACGATGCGCGTCAATTCTATGCGCTATCAAATAAGAACGCTAAATTCTATGCTCTGGATAACGAACACCGAGTTTCTGGTGTCAAAGGACATGAACAGACTTATGTCAACGCTTGGTATAACACAATGCGGACTTTAACAAAGAAGCCTTTGGTCTATTATTCATACCAAAGCTTTGTCAGAGAACATAGCATCAACTATTCCAAGTTTAATGGCTCATGGATCGCAAACTATTCACAAAAGCCAAATGTCGCAACGGACTTATGGCAATATAGTAGTACAGGTTCGCTTTCAGGTATCAGCGGTCACGTTGATCTGAGCCGGACTGTGGATAATTCAACCGTAACAAAGTGGTATACTAACACGCCAAAGGACAGTTACTTTAGCAGTATTAAAAACGGTCAAAAATTACGGGTAACACGTAATATTGGCAGATACCAAACCGCTAACTTGACTGGTAAAAAAGGTAGTTTAAAATACAATACCATTGTGACGGCTAAGGCAATTGCTCGTTCACACGGTGGTACTTACCGTATCCAATTGAGCGATGGCAGTTACATCACTGCTAATCAGAGTTATGTTCAGGTTCAATAAACTTTAGATGTTAGGGGTCATCATCCTGTTTGGGGTGGTGGCTTTTTTGTTGCAGCTTGGCTTAATCGGGCTCCAACAAGCAGAGAGCTGCATGTAAGCGGACAAGCACATAAATCCAAGCCCAGGATTTCCGTCCTTGTCCACTTACACTCCGCTCTCTAAGCGCTTGTTTCCGCACCTTGGCTTAATCGGGCTCCAACAAGCAGGAAACTGCATGTAAGGTGGCTACAACATAAATCCAAGCCCAGGATTTTTGTCATAGCCACCTTACACTCCGTTTCCTAAGCGCTTGTTTCCGCACCTTGGCTTGCTTTCTTCCATTAAAATGCTATGATAAAAGTAACCACTATTCTGAGAGGATCGTCATGATGCAGACAACTACAGTTACTCAGTTGAATAGTCGATTTTACTTTTGGTTTTTCCAGTCCTGATCTGTGAAGAGCCAAGAGCATTTTGTCATTAATGCAAACGGACCACACAGATCAGATTCTGACTGTGTGGGTAAACTTCGACACCTGTACAGTCATTGGCTGTATGGGTGTTTTATATTATAAGGAGTGTGTGAAATGAGTCGATTGTCAGACAGCATGAAAAAAGAGTTAAAACAGATTCAGCCATCATCAATTTTAAAGTTTAACCAAGAAATTTCTCAGGTACCAGATATGGTTAAGCTGACCTTAGGTGAACCCGATTTCAATACGCCAGATCACGTGAAGCAGGCCGCCATTCGCAGTATTGAAAATAACGAAAGTCACTACACGAATTCTCGCGGAACTGAAGGCCTCCGCAAAGCGGCTTCAAAATTCTTGAATGATAAATATAACGTCAACTATGATCCCGAAACTCAAATTTTGGTGACCACTGGCGCTACGGAAGGGATTTTCTCTTCATTAACAGCGATGCTAAATCCTGGTGATACCGTCATTATTCCTACACCAATTTTTCCACAATATATTCCAGTTGCTATTTTAAATGGTGCTAAGCCAATCTTTCTTGATACGTCCGATAACGGCTTTATTCTCTCACCAGAAAAGTTGCAAGCGACCATTGAAGCTAACAAGGATACTGTAAAAGCGGTTGTCATGAACTTTCCGTCTAATCCAACGGGGGTGACTTATAATCGTGAAGAACTGCAAGCACTCGCAGATGTCTTGAAACAGTACGATATTTTTGTGTTAAGTGATGAAATTTATTCGGAATTAACTTATGGTGAACGTCACGTTTCCATGGGCGAATTATTACCAGAACAGACTGTTTTGTTAAATGGTGTGTCAAAGTCTCACGCTATGACCGGTTGGAGAATCGGTTTAGTATGCGGACCAGTTGATGTCATTTCAGAAATCGGTAAGGTGCATCAATTTGCCATTACTTCTGCCACCGCAAACGCACAAGCTGCCGCTGAGGAAGCCTTTAAAAACGGACCCGACGATGGGGTTGCCATGCGTAAGATCTATCAGCAACGCAGAGATTTGTTGTTAGCGGGGCTTAAAGAAGCCGGTTTTGAATGTGCCAATCCTAAGGGAGCGTTCTACCTCTTCGCTAAGATTCCAGCCAACCTCAATCAGGACAGTGTGGCATTCTGCTATGAACTGGCTAAAGAAGCCAAGGTAGCGGTTATTCCTGGAGCATCATTTGGACCTGGTGGCGAAGGCTATGTTCGTATCAGTTACGCTGCTAGCACCGAAGATTTGAAGAAAGCAATCGAGCGGATTCAAAAGTTTGTTGATCAGCATTAAAAGGAAATCGTTGAGGAAGAGGGAAGTCGCAGTGAAGTTTTTGTTATATCATGCACGTGAAGATGAGTTAGTTGCCGTTAAGGAATGGATGAAGGATCATCCCGATGTTCAGGTGGATACCAACGATGTGCCGTTGACCGAAGAAACCGTTGAACTGGCTAATGGGTATGATGGGATTGTGATTCAGCAGCATATTCCAGTAGACTCGCCGAAAATTTACCAGCGGCTGCATGCATTTGGAATTAAACAGCTCACGTTACGAATTACGGGTTACGAAATTATTGATTTGAAATTGGCTGCTGAAAATCATCTAGTGGTTACCAACGTACCAGCATATTCACCTCGTTCAGTTAGTGAGCTGGTGTTGGCACACGTGATGAAGTTAGTTCGTCACTTAGGGATTACCCAAGCCCGTGAAGCTCACCACGATTTTACTTGGGGCGGATTGGAAGCTAACGAGATTCATAATTTAACCATTGGCATTATTGGTGCTGGGAAAATTGGTAGTGCCGTTGCCCGGATATTCAAGGCATTAGGTTCAACGGTGATTGCGGCTGACCCGATTCACCGGCCAGAACTTGGAGATACCTTAACCTATACGGATCATGAAACGGTCTATAAAACGGCGGATATCGTCACCATGCACACGCCCTTAACTGATGAAACACACCACATGATTGATAAGCACGTATTTAAAATGATGAAGCCATCCGCCTTCTTCATCAATGCCTCTCGGGGACCAGTTGTCGTTGCGGATGATCTGGTGGACGCACTGGAAACCGGTGAAATTGCCGGTGCCGGGATTGATACCATTGAAGGCGATAGTCAGATTTTCAGTCAGAACTGGTCTAATAAGAATCTAAATAATCCACCGCTGGAAAAATTGCTGACCATGCCCAACGTGAGTGTCAGTCCACACGTTGGTTTCTATACGGACGCTGCTGTAGCTAATATGGTGGAAATTGCCTTGGATGACGCTTTAACCATTGTCAAAGGCGGCACTAGTCGCCATCAAGTAACTGAATAATTTGATTGTCTTTTAAATCGCACTACCAGATTGGAGGTGCGATTTTTTAGTGGTAATAGTGTAAAATATTCTAAAAAGAGAGTAAAGGAAGTGCTTGAGATGGATTTGCCACAGGCGTTTTATTTTAAAGCGGGTGAACCGGCTGTGTTGTTGTTACACACATTTTCCGGGACACCCAATGATGTCCGCATCATGGGACGAGGATTGCAGAAACGTGGATATACAGTCTTAGGACCTATGTTTGCAGGCCATGGCACCGCTGACCCGCGGCAGATTTTTAAGACTGGCGCTCCTGATCGTTGGTGGCAGGATACAAGAACAGCTATTCAGCAGCTTATCAATGACGGTCACAGTGAAATTGCAGTTTTTGGGGAATCTCTGGGTGGCTTATTTGCTATGAAAGCTTTAGCACAATTTGATGAAGTGGTTGCAGGCGGCACAATTGATACACCGCTTTTTAAGGTAGACACCAGTCGGGTAGCGGCACGTTTCTTGTTGGAATGTCGTGGCTGGTACCAGAAAATGAAACTGGCAACGGACGAAGTAACAGAAAGAATGCAGTATTTATCACAGCATATTGATGAGATGTTAACGACTATTGAGACGTTTACAGGGCCGGTACATGACGAGATCCGCGGCCTAACCAAGCCAGTCTTTATTGCGCAAGCGGATGCGGATGAACTGATTGATCGTGATATTGGTCAGCGCTTGGCAGATTATTTATCGCCCAGCGCACCGGTAACGTATCGGCACTATCCAGAAGCGCCTCACGTGATGACCTTTAGTCCCCAGGGGCGTCAATTAACCAAAGATATTGGTGAATTTCTAGAGGCTGTCATGCCGGTTAATCACTCGAATTGACCTTATTAATCAGAATAAAAGTCGGCTGATCACTTGATTAGTCGACTTTTTTAGTTGGTCTGTAAAACCTTTACAGCAACGTTTATCATTTTTTTTAATTTTTTTAAAAAAACTGGGAAGGAAAAGCTGTCAAGAAACGTTGATTTTAAGCGCTTTCAGCGTACTATTATAGTATAGACATATGCTAAGTCAGAAGGGGGCCGAGCAAAATGGAAAAGCAACATTTATTACGTAAAACATATTATTTTTGGGGGAGTCTTACAGCAACGGTGGTTTACGGGGTTACTCAGTTTCCTAAACTAGTTAATGCTGCTACATCACAGTTATTGGTAAAAGCCGATCGTGAAGATTTAACGGAAGCAGTCTTTATAGGCATGGGGTTGTTGGTATGCTTAATTGGACTGTTTGGTTTAGATCGGTTTCGTGCTCGGCACCCACGTCCTAAAAAGACAGACGCCAACATGGAAAATGAGATGACCGAATCTGCATCAACGCAGCACTAATGGGGGATTACAATGAAAAGAATTGATTTAACCAATCAACGGTTTGGCCGTCTGACCGTGACTAGTTTTGCTGGGATGGCGAAAAATGGCAATGCCTTGTGGAATTGTCGGTGTGATTGCGGTAAAGAAGTTGTTGCTGACGGCTATTTATTACGTAAGGGAAATACTAAAAGTTGCGGTTGCCTTCGTCGTGAACGGGGGCGTGAAGCGATGAAAACAAATATCAGTTTAATTGCTAATCGTGGGAACATTAGCAACTTAAAGCACGTTAGGGGAGTCGCATCGTTTTAATGACAGAGTTCAAGCACTATATGATTGAGTATACTTAAAAATTCGGATCAAAAAAAGATTACCAGTGAATGTTGCTGGTAATCTTTTTTAGTTTAACTTGTGACAACAAATTTAGAATCAACAAAAAGCATTCATTTTTGTACGCTTCAAAAATGAGTGTTTTAAACTTTATACTCTTGTACCAAGATTGATTTTGCCGGAAAGGCTGATGAAGTAAGCAGCCAAACCAGAAATTTGATTACCACCGCTACCAGTAGCTGCGGCGCTGTGTTGATGTGATTGGCCGAGATTAGCAATGGTGTCGCGGTGAACCTGGTTATTTCGTTCCGTATCTTTTGCAGTCGCTTCAGTAGTGTGTGTACGAATTATCTGCTGGCGCTTTTGGCTGTTTTGCTGAGTCGTTTGAGTCGTGTTTTCGGAACGTTGATTGTTATTGCTATTGTTTGTTTGATCTTTATTTATAGTTTGAGCTGCTTGCCGAGCGGGTTGTGAAGCTTGACCTAATTGGGTAACAATTGGCATTGTACTGTGTTGGAAAGGATCAGTCTGTTGATCAGTCTGACTTACTTTAACAGTTAAGACGCTGTTATCACGCCCTAACTTGGTGTCACCCTTAACACCGTTACTTAAGATTGCAAAGCCCTGGCGTCGCAGGTTGTTCAGTTCAGGTTGAATCTGAGTGCGAACGTTGGTGCCTGGTTGGCCGCTAACCGTTAGCTGATTGATTGGCTTGCCCGTTTCCGTAACAACATTTACCGTTGCAGTAGGTACTGATGGCGCTGTTGGTAAGGAAATTGGTTTTGTCGGTGTCTGAGTATTGATATCAGTTGTAGTAGCTGACCCAGTTGGCACCTTTTCGATAACACTACCAGTACCTGTAGTACCACCGTTAGTACGGATTTGATTAGATCCAGTTGGTTGGATACCATAATGACCAATTTCAATAGGCGGTAATTGGTCACGTTGGAGGTACATGCTAAAGCTGTATTTACCCGTTGCCCCAATTGGCGTTGTTTTAGACGTTACAATCCAGTTACTGGTATCTAAGGTACTTGTTGAACCAGATTCTGGTTGATAGTAGTACGTAATCACAACCGGGTTAGCATCGCTAAGCGAGTTGACGGTCTGGTTAATAATACCATTCGCATCACCACTGACATGATTGAGCTTATACCCAGCAAATGGGATTAAATTATCAGTGGTCGAGAAGAGCTGACCCTGAGTTGCATAGGTAGTTGGAATTGAGTAGGTCCACAATAACCGGTTAGGTTCTGCAACGTAGCGGACAACAATCGTTGAGAGCGGCTTATAGTATAAATTGGCAATTTGAGTGCCCCCAATAAAGTTATCGGGAACAGCAGTGTCGGCATTACCGACGAATGAATAGCCGGGAATATGAGTGACGAAAGCCGACTTATCCTTAATAGCTGAACCAACGTAGCCTTGATAATGACTGGTAAAGGCATCACCGTTGATCTTTTCATTGGTTATCGCATTAAAAGCGTTAACGACTAAGTGACCTAATTGATTAGTAGCAGTATTATCAGTTTCTTTATTCTGATTAGAACCATTTGCTGGCGTACTAGAAGATGATTCACCAACTGAATTTGAAATGACACTGCTTGTCTTTGAATCACTAGTGCTGCTAATAGATGTTGAAGAAGATGAACTACTGTTACTACTATTTTGAGAACTAGATGAACTGTTACTTTGCGAATTAGAGGAAGTGGTCGTCGTTACACTTGAAGATGATTTCAGAGACACACTATGGGTAGAGCTTGTTGTTGCGGCCGTTGTTGAGGTAACAGCAGTCGTATTTTGCGTCTCTGAGGCGTGTACAGCCATTTGCTGCAAGTGGAAACCAGTTAAAACGGTCGCTGAAAACAGGCATGCTGCTAGCCACTTATTTCTCGCTGACTTACTGAGTCTCATGAACGCCACTTCCTTTCTATTCTGGTTCTTGCGTATCTTGGTTTGGAAATAAATCTGGTAATTTTTGGCGCTTAACGTCTAGAATCAAATCGGCTAAGTTTGACCAATCGACAGGGGTCGGTGGGTCTTGCCAAATGACTTGCGTCTGACTAATTTTCTTAGAATGAAAATCTGAGATATAAATGTCGGTGTCAGGCGTCAATTCAGTGTCAATAATAATGTGGGCGTGATTAAAAGCGTCCAGGGATTGAATAACGTAATTGGTATATAAAACACCCTGTGAAAAGTCCACGCAAATATGAACTTGATCTCGCATTAATTCAGTTGGAACCGCATTGATTAATGCAAACATGTAGCTGAAGTATAAATTGACAGCCATCTTCTGCGTTAAGTGAAGATCCTCGCGACGCTGTAACTTAGTGATGTTATGGGAAACAGCAACGTCGAAGGCAGGATAAAGTTCCGAAAAGAATTGAACCTGGTCGGGATCAATAAACGTTGTGGGCTCAATGTAAAACGTCGTGAATTGGAAATGAATACTCAGCAAACTATCTTTTAGCTGACGATTATCAACCAAGTGAGTCTTGAGTAGCACATTAGTATCTTGCAACTCATCCAAAAACTGGTTGGTTAAGTCATCAACAGCGGGAATGTTAGCAGCCAATTCATGCATTTGATCGAAGCCTAAGTAACCTTGTGCAACTAAAAAGCTGTACAAATAGTTAAATTCGTCGTCGGTTAGTGTCAACTGATCTGCTAATAGTGTTTGAAGCTGTTGATGCATTGTTTTGCTAGACTTTGTGGGTTTTATTTTAAGCAATTGAGACGAACCAATCGGATCGGAATTAAGCATTCTGAGTAACCATACCCGTAAAAAGGTTGATAACTTGGTTTCTTGGGTTGGTTTTAAGGCGGCAGGCAATCCAGCTTGAATGGCTGAAACGAGGTCTTCAACCAACGGATTCAGAGGCTCAAAAGGTTCAGAGACACCATTATATAGTGTGTAATAAAGCTGGAATAAGTGGAGCCGAATGGTGAATTCTTTACTAGCGTACAAACTACTGGCTTGGAAAAAATGGTGCTTTTCCAGGATTGCTTCAAGTGAATCCAATGAACGGTAGAATACCGAAACACTCATGTAATTTGCGGCAACATAGCCGCTTTTGGTATATAAGTGATTGTAGAAGAACTGATACTCTAGAGCCGTAAAAAGCGGTGCTCGATTCAAATAGAGCAGAGTAGCCCTTTGTAAGACGTAAGAGTTCAGTCCAAATGCTTGCCAGACCCCCTTATTGGGTTCATCCAGGTAACAGGGCGTATCTTCTGAAACGACAGCTAGATCTGCGTTCATCGTTTCAAAATACTTATTTAACTGATAGTTCGTCAATGACAGTGACTGACTTAACTCCGCTTTATTCAAAGTTTGGTCAGTTTGTTGGGTGAAGAGTGATAAAATTTCAAGACAAATTTTATCGTTTTTCGACAATAGAAACGTATAATCCATGGCAGCCAGTCCAATCATAGTGTTCGATTAATCTTTTCACCCTAAATTATACTTTATTATAGTTCATTTGTGTCCATTAATCAGTTATTCTGCCAAATTGACTTTGTCAGTTTTTTTAAAAAAATTAAAAAAACTGGGAGACTCGAAGTGTTGAATTTACGGCTATTTCAAGCCATAATTAGTCTTGTATTAAAGGAGCTCTTGCTTAACGTTTCTACATGGCTAACTACCTGGAAATTAGCTAGGGAATTTAATACAAGGGTTAATTACATTACATGATGTATCTTGTGGTAGACAAATGGATAGTTCTGGGAGTGTTTCAACAGCGAAGTTTAATATTGGAGAGAATATTGAGCCGACTACTACTGCTGAGCTAACTGTTTATCAGCGCAATTTATGGATTGGTAATGGAGTTGTAATTGCCGGAGCGTGGGGGCGCGATGGCAAGCTGCAGCGACTAGATAAGGGTGTTTGGTGACGACGAATCATTTAAACACTCACGGTAACAGTTTTTAGATATTACACACAAACTTTACTTCGCGTTCCCTAACAACGGTAAGGTTTTAATTAAAAACGGGTATCAGCGTGTAGGGCGCTGATACCCGTTTTTGCATATGGTTCAGTCATGAGTATAAACACAGGTTCCGGCCTAAATAATGCCTATTCCAAAAATCGCGGAATAGGCATTAATTGCGTTAAGTTTTGGATCTACCGAGGTTTGTCACAGCATCCTCTATTTACGATTATTTCTTAATTAGTCTGACCCGGTAAACGGCCTCAATAGCACTTAACTGGTCAATAATCACGGCGTCTTGCTTTTGTAAATGGTTGACGTCAATGATGGTGTAAGCCACTTTATCTTTAGCCGCGTTACTCATGTTTTCAATGTTGATGTTGGCATTGGCTAGGATCGTTGCAATTTGACCAACCATGTTAGGAATATTTTGGTGCATGACGGTGATTCGGTAAGGTGTGCCAAATGGAACTTGTAAATTGGGCAGGTTAACACTGCTTTGCACGTTACCGGTTTCCAGGAAGTTCATGATGGTTTCAGCACCTTGTACGGCGCCGTTGGTTTCTGCTTCGCCAGTTGAGCCACCAATGTGCGGGGTCACTACAACGTCTTTCCGGTTTAAAATTTCGTCACTGCCAAAATCAGTGAAGTAGCCTCTTGCCTGACCGCTGTCCAACGCTTTGAGCATTTCAGTATTGTTCACGATACCGCCACGAGCAAAGTTGAAGACTGTCACACCAGGTTTCATTGCCGCAAATTCTGCAGCACCAATCATGCCTGTCGTTTCCTCATTTTTAGGGACGTGAATGGTAACGTAATCAGCATTCTTCAGTGCTGCTGGTAATGTTTTAGCCCGGTGGATGTCAGTGGAGATCCGCCATGCGGCATCGGATGACAGATAGGGGTCATAAGCAATAACTTTCATGCCGAGCTGACTGGCCGCATTAGCGACTAACGAGCCGACGTGACCAACACCAATCACAGCCAAGGTTTTCCCTAATAGTTCTTGACCGCTGAACTTCGTTTTATCGTGTTCAGTCCGTTTTGAAATGTCAGCACCACTATTATGAGCAGCGTAATCAGCAGCTGCAAAGAGGTTTCGAGAGGCCGCAATCAGCATAGCAATCATGAGTTCTTTCACCGCGTTGGCGTTACTACCCGGAGTGGTGAAGACCGCCGTACCGTTTGCGGTTGCACGGTCAATAGGAACGTTATTGAAGCCAGCTCCGGCCCGAACGATAACTTTCAAACTGTTAGGTAAATCTTGCTCATGTAGGTTTACCGATCGAATTAGGTAAGCATCAGCATCATCAGTTTGATTGATCTGATAGTGGTCAGTAAACCGGTCCAGACCGGCTTTTGCAATTGCGTTGTACGTTTTAATCTGATACATGACAAGGCCTCCTATAAATTCTTTTCAAAATGATAAAGCTCATTGACCAATGCTTGCACACCTTCAAATGGCATGGCGTTGTAAAGACTGGCACGCAAACCGCCGACACTGCGGTGACCCTTTAGATTCAGCAAACCATGAGCGGTCAGATCATCGATAGCCGCTTGGTCAATTTTAGCATCACCCGTCATGAATGGTACGTTAGTGAGGGAACGGTCATCATGTTTGACGGGGTTGTTAAATAGTTTTGACTGATCCAAGAAATCGTAAAGTAAACTGGATTTTTTCTTATTGAGAGCTTCCATGGCTTCAATACCACCAATTTCTTTCAGCCATTTAAGGGTTAATCCCACGGCGTAGATGTTAAAAACGGGCGGGGTGTTTGGCATGGAGTTCTTTTTTGCAAACAGCTCGTAGTTAAAGACGCTTGGGATGTGATCTACATGTTTGATCAGTGCCTTTTTCACGATGACCAACGTAACACCTGCTGGGCCAAGGTTCTTTTGCACACCAGCAAAAATCAAGTCAAAATCAGTCACTTGATAGTGTTGCGCCATAATGTTGGAAGACATGTCAGCTACTAGGGGCGTACCGTTAGTTTGAGGCAGATCATGATAGGCGGTACCTTCAATGGTGTTGTTGGTGCAAATATGCAAGTAGTCATAGGTATCAGCAGGTAACGTTGAGGTTCGGGCGGGGAGCCTATCGTAATGGGTGCCCTTAGTAGAAGCCAGTGTGTCCACTTGATAACCTAAGTTAGCGGCTTCTTCACCGGCCTTAGCTGCCCAGTGACCACTATCTAGTAAAGCAATACGGTGGTGTTCAGTGGCTAGGTTCATCGGAACGGCTGCGAACTGACCGGTTCCGCCACCCTGAAAGAAGAGCACTTCATAATCGTCAGGAATACTCATGAGGTCGCGCAGATCCTGTTGTGCAGTATTGATGATATCGTCAAAAAGTGCTGATCTGTGGGAGATTTCCATAATGCTCATTCCCGTTCCTCGTAACGAGGGAAGTTCGCTTTGAATCTGGTTGATAACTTGGTCTGGTAACGTTGCTGGACCAGCGGCAAAATTATAAACTGTCATGAGATTTCCTCCAAATGATTTAAAAAATTAAAAACCCTCACAGTATTGACTGTGAGGGTGATTGTTTACAGTTATAGCGGCCTCACAGTTGAATTTAAATTCGTAAATTCATCTGTGTGAGACCAATTAAGACACGTCAAGATGGGCCTACACAGATGTGACTGTAGACCAGGAGAATGATACTGTTTGTGTGTTATTTAAGTTATTCAAATTGTTAGCCTCCCTTTCTTTAATTAAAATTTAACAGACGATAGAATACTTGTCAACGAAAATTTTATAACTAATAAGCGATAAACACGTAATGGAAGCGTTTTAATCTACTGATAGAATTTTTTTATAATTACACGGATGCTTTAAAGATTGGAATTACATGAGGATAATTGCTATTATGAAAACATTCATGAATTTTAAACCACTAACCATCTAGAAATGAGGGACAACTGCATGACTGAATTTTATTTTATCCGCCATGGGCAGACTGAGGCTAATGCTCTTGGTCTAAAACAGGGCACGATTAATTCTCAAATCACTTTGTTAAATGATAAAGGGAAAAAACAGGCACGGCATTTGCACGATGTGTTTGACATTGGCTTTGCTGATCAACTGATTGCCAGCCCATTGCACCGCACGCAAGAGACGGCGGCCATTCTCAATGCAACGGCGAAATTGCCTACGGAAACGGATGAACGGTTACTTGAAATCTCCTATGGTCAGTGGGACGGTTTAAAAAACCAGGCGTTACAAGCACAATATCCAGCTGTATTTGATCCGGTTCTACGTGACGTTTTACCCAGTTATACGGAGTATGCCACTGATGGTGAAACATTTGATCACGTGATAGCGCGCATCACCGACTTTATGACGGCCTATGCGAATCGTTCAGCGGATGGAAAATACATCGTGGTCACCCATGGATTTACTGTTAAAGCAGCCGTGTTAGCCGCTTTGCAGCCACGGGATGCGATGACACTGCCAGAGCCCGATAATACCAGCGTCACTAAAATTAGTTTAATTGATGGGCACTGTTACGTTTGGTTTTATAACCGATTATTATGAGCGTTAAAGGGACTTTATCATGTTATACCAGGTTTCACCAGCATGCGTAGAAGCTGAAACGCCCTCGTTGACATAGCCATTCCGTTCATAAAAAGGCACTAACTTTGCCAGACAGGTCAGCGTGATTGCTTCGCGGTTTTGAATGCGAGCTACATCTGCTAATTTCGTTAATAATTTACTGCCGAGACCCTTTCCACGTGCATCTTTGGCTACTGCAAGACTCAACACGGTTTGGTAACGATCCGTTGAGTTATTGGTCGTTAAGTGATCATAGAGGTCATCGGTAAGGTAGCGTTCGTTTGAAGCAGGACCAACCGCGTAGCCTAAGACTTGTGATCCCTGTGAGGCAACAATAAAAGTGTCGCTGATTTGCTCGATACGTTGCGCCATGCTGGTTCTGCTGGCGGCTTCGTCGGGAGTGAACCCCTGATTTTCAATGGTCATAATGGCATCAAGCTGGTTTGGTTTGGCGGGTTGAAATTTAAACATAGACATCCTCCGGGTAATATTAGAATTGAAAACAACGCTCTCATTATAAGTGAATCTTAGGACAAAAGAAAAGGCTGTGACATAAGGGTATATTGGTAAAAATTTCATCTGTTTTTTGGCTGAAAGACAACTTAAAGTTCGCTTTTACTCAATATTCTAATCTAGTCTAAAATGTTTCACAACTCAGGTTCTGGCCATTTAACACAAACAAAGCGTATTTCGGCAACTTTGCCGAAATACGCTTTGTTTGTGTTAAGCTCTGGAAACTACCAAGTTGTGTCACACTCGCTTGATAATCTAATCAGTTAGCATACAGCCAAACTCTTAACGTTAATAAATAAGCTTCGACTAGAGGGAAATCTTGTTTTCCTGGTAAAGAATCCTCTAAAACTTCGATGGTCTTTTGGGACCAGGGATGGATGCCCTTTTCATTTGAAATCAGTGCCAACTGTCCAGGCGTGAATAATTCTGCCAGTCCCAGTCGCTTTACTCTGCCATAGCGGTAACGCATGGCTAATGTCCAAAGGTAATCGTAAATTGATTGTTGTGCGGTAGTATCTAACGGAATGGTTTTAAGCAACGCATCTAATCGTTGTTCCAACTGCGTTTCTAATGCTGGATCCGAAATTGGTAAGTCAGTAACCAGTTGATGGGGTTTGGAAAGTGATTTTAAGAGGTCTAAAGCTGCCCGAAATAGGTAATTTTCCTGCCCGTAAACAGCTACTTGCTGATCAACGGAAGGGTCGACAACCAGGCCATAACGCGCCAAAAAGTCGGAAACCCAGTTCAGGTCGTGACGAATTGTGTCTGCGTCAGCGTTTAACGCTTGAGTGAGTTCTTCAAGAGGAACGTGCTTTGGGGCGTGGATAACGAGTAAAAGGGTTAAACGGGTAAGTCGTTCTGTGGTTTGTGGATCTTGATTTTTAATCATTTTTAAGCCTCCTTAATGACGTTAGTTTCACTTCTAATCTCAATGATTACAACTTAATCATCGCAGGTTAAAAGCCGGGTGTCAATCAGAAAGTAAACGGTTTCACTAAAGACGTGATTCAAATTGGTAAATACCAAAATTTAAATCAAATAAGGCGTATTCCGTTCGACGGAATACGCCTTATTGCTCACATTCAAAACGTGTTCAGGTAGGCAGAGACTTGCACATAAGCTAAGAAAACGACGATCAGGACAAAACCACCTGATCCCCGTTTTCTTAGCTTACGCTCCAATCTCTAGACGCCTACCTTCACACTCTACTGTTTAGCACTAGCAGACTGAGCATTTTTCACTAAAGCTGCGACAGTGTCAGAAGCGGTAAACAAAGTGACTTCGTGGCTTAAAGCCCGGGTTGTTAATTGCTTGGCCAGACTGCTTTCATCTTCAGTTGCGAGAACAAAAGCTAAGTTTTCGGGCCACTTTTGTCCCATCTGATAAACCTGGTGCGGATAGCCACCCGCATCAAGTGCTGCCATTAATTCAGTATTTTTAGCATCGTGTGGCGTAACCAAGATTGGTCCCACTTGGTCACTATCGAAATGGTAGCTGTCAAAGAATGCTTTATGAAGTGCTTCAGCTAAGGTCTTGCCGTGACCAAGATCTTCACCGGTTGATTTCATTTCTGGACTAAGTGCAGTTGGTGCACCCGGTAACTTAGCGAATGAGAAGACGGGTGCTTTCACATAAACACTATCTGGTTCTGGATACATTCCTGGCTGCAGGTCGATTTCGTCCAGTGATTTGCCAATGATCAATTGGGTTGCGAGCTGAGCCAAATGCATATGAGTAATTTTACTCATGAATGGCACGGTCCTTGAAGCCCGTGGATTCACTTCAATCACGTAAACTTGATCAGCGACGATAAACTGGATGTTCATCATACCGATGCAGTGGACGGATTTACCAATTTTAGTTGCGATTTGAACGATTTCGGCTTTTTGAGAAGTCGTTAACGTCTGTGGTGGGTACATGGCGATTGAATCACCTGAGTGGACACCAGCGCCTTCCAAATGTTCCATGATGCCTGGAATGAAGACTTGTTTACCATCACTGAGGATGTCAACTTCACATTCGGTACCCTTAATGTATTTATCAATTAAAATAGGTTCGCCATGGCTGTGCTTCAATGCTGGAACGAGGTAATCGTTAAGCTCGTCTTGATCATGAACGATTGCCATACCCTTGCCACCAAGGACGAAGCTTGGCCGTACTAAAACGGGGTAGCCTAGCTTGGTTGCAATTTCATGGGCACCTGGAATATCAGTTGCAGTGTCACCAGCAGGATGAGCAATGTTCTGATCAATCAGCAGATCTTCAAAATCGTGCCGATTTTCAGTTTGTTCAATGCCGGCCATGTTAGTTCCGAGGATTTTAACGCCACGATCAGTGAGCTGTTGAGTCAAATTAATCGCTGTTTGACCACCAAATTGAACGATAACACCGATGGGTTTTTCTAAGTTAACGATGTTCATGACTGAGTCAATGGTGAGGGGTTCAAAGTAGAGCTTGTCTGAAATTGAAAAGTCGGTTGAAACGGTTTCCGGATTGTTATTAATAATAATGGCATTATAACCGGCAGCCTGAAGCGCTTTGACCGAGTGAACGGTGGTGTAGTCAAATTCCACACCTTGACCGATCCGGATAGGGCCAGCACCTAGTACAATTACACTGTTGCCCAGTGGCTTACTTTCGTTTTCGTTACCAACCGTACTGTAAAAGTAGGGGGTAAAACTTTCAAATTCAGCAGCACAGGTATCAACCATTTTGTAGACTAAATGTTGATCGGTCATACTATGAAGTTTAGTTAATTCATCATCAGTAACGTTGGTGACGGCTTTGATCATGTCGTCATCAAAGCCCAGCTTTTGGGCTTTTAGAACCAAGCTAGAGGTTAACATACCAGTCATTAACTCTTTTTGCATGTTAATGATGTTGATTAATTTGGACAAGAAGAATTCATCAATTTTGGTTGAATCGTGCAGTTGTTCGATCGTTGCACCTTTGCAAATGGCTGCAAATAATTCAAATAAACGAATATCAGTTGGTGTTTTAATAGTTTCGAGTAAATCGTCAAGTGATTTATTTTTAGCATCATCCGGTAAAAGCGTGGTTTGCATCTGGGAGTCCAGCTCTAATGATTGAACTGCTTTTAAGAGGGATTCTTCAATGTTACTGCCAATTGCCATGACCTCGCCAGTGGCCTTCATTTGGGTGCCTAGTTTACGGTCGGCATGGTAGAACTTGTCGAAAGCAAAGCGCGGAATTTTGGCAACAACGTAATCTAACGCTGGTTCAAACATGGCGTAGGTCGTTTGTGTGATTGGATTAATGATTTCGTCCAGATTAAGGCCCACCGCAATTTTAGCCGCAATCTTAGCAATTGGATAACCCGTTGCTTTTGAGGCTAAGGCTGATGAACGGCTGACCCGAGGATTAACTTCAATCACGTAGTAGTGTTCGCTATAAGGATCCTGAGCTAATTGAACGTTGCAGCCACCTTCGATTTTAAGGGCGTTCACAATCGTCAGCGATGCGTCACGTAAGCGTTGATACTCTTTATCCGTTAGTGTTTGTGTTGGGGTAAAGACGATTGAATCACCGGTATGAACACCAACGGGATCGAAGTTTTCCATCCCAGCCACAATAATTGATGATCCCTTGTGATCGCGCATGACTTCAAACTCAATTTCTTTGTAACCAGCGATGCTCTTTTCAACCAAGCATTCGGTTTCTGGTGACATGGTTAAACCACGATTGAGTACCGTTTCCATTTCCGTATCGTTATGAGCAAAACCGCCACCAGTACCGCCGAGGGTGTACGCTGGCCGGATAATAACGGGATAACCAATTTCGTGGGCAAAATCTAACCCTGTTTTAAGGTCGTAAACCGTCTTCGAAGGTGGAATTGGTTGGTTGAGATCCTTCATTAAGTCTTTGAAGGCTTCACGGTCTTCAGCTTGGTTGATCGTATGCAGGTTAGTTCCTAAGAGCTCAATTCCCAGGTCAGCAAGAATACCCTTTTTAGCTAGTTCTACTGCCAGGTTAAGCCCAGTTTGACCACCTAAAGTTGGTAGGATAGCATCGGGTTTTTCCTTCTTCAAAATGGCAGTGACGCTGTCCAACGTCAAGGGTTCCAAGTAGACTTTATCGGCGATTTCGTCGTCGGTCATAATCGTGGCTGGGTTGGAATTGATCAGAACGGTGTCATAACCCTCTTCTTTTAAGCTTAAGCAGGCTTGACTGCCAGCATAATCAAATTCAGCAGCTTGGCCAATAACGATTGGACCAGAGCCGATAATGACGATTTTATTTAAATCTGTTCTTTTAGGCATGTTGTACTCCCCCATTCGTATGCATTGAACCAATGAATTTACTGAATAACCGCGTTGCTTCATGTGGTCCCGGTGCAGCTTCTGGGTGATACTGAACAGAAAAGACCGGTTTACCAGGGTAGCGCAATCCTTCGCAGGTTTGATCATTGATTTCAATGGCGGTAACTTCAAGGGGTGTTTCATCGACGGAATCAATATCAACGGCGAAACCGTGATTTTGTGAGGTGATAATGACTTCACCTGTCAGTAGGTTCTTAACGGGGTGGTTAATACCACGGTGTCCGAAGACCATCTTATAAGTGCGGGCGCCATTTGCCAGCGCCAAAAGCTGGTGACCCAGGCAGATACCAAATAGTGGGTAATGCTCCTGCAGTTCTCTAATAACGGGCAGGAAATCCGTGAATTCTTCGGGGTCTCCAGGGCCATTCGATAACAGGATGCCATCTGGATGCAAAGCTTCGATTGACTCGAAGTTAGCTTCTGGTGTGACCACAGTCACGTTAGCACCGAAGTTTCTCAGTGATTTAACAATGTTTGCTTTGACCCCGAAATCAACTAAGACAACGTGATCCGGATGCTCGTTTTCAGGGTGTGAGAAGGTCGCTGATTTAACCACCATATCCACGGCTTTAGTCTGGTTAAAACTGCTTTTAGACAGTGGCTGATTAGTCAAACTGGCTTTCATGGTACCGTGTTTCCTGATGATTTTTGTTAATTTACGAGTGTCAACACCAGTGATGCCTGGGACGCCAGACTTTTTTAAGAATTCATCTAACGTCATGACACTTTGATAATGAAAAACCGTCGTTGCAATTTCTTGCATGACAACGGCTGATGCAGCAATCGTTGGCGACTGATTAGCGTGAAGCGAAATGCCATAGTTACCAATTAATGGATAAGTAAAGGTGATGATTTGGTTCGTGTATGAGGGATCGGTGATGCTTTCTTGATAACCTACCATGCTGGTAGTGAAAACTAATTCACCCTTAATCTCTTTAGTGAGGTCACCAACAGCGGTGCCTACAAATTGTTCTCCGTTTTCCAGTGTTAAATATTTCTTCATGTTTGATAGCCTCCTCAATGACCGCCTCGCCGGACGGAGTTAATTGCTTTTTGTATAAGATAAGATTTTTATCGAGTATTGTCAAGTTGGTTTATACATAAAAACGGCTATTTTCAGTTAAATATAAGTTATTTAGGCTTTATATGAATACTTATAGAGATAAAACGCAACTTTATTTTATACATTCCCGAAAGATAGCTGTCTGACATTACTCAACAAAACCTTGATACAAAAAGGTTTACAACAAACTGTGGAAAAATCTAGAAAACGCCAATAGAACAGTGTTATGCAGAAAACTGAATATACAAAAGTTTTTTCTGAATATTTGTCAGTTGTTGCTATTGATTTTTTTAGATTTGAATTGATTTTAAACTAAATCTACGAATAAATCTAGTCAAAATCAGTTCTGATATTCGTTTTTAATTGAATATATCAGTTATGATCTCCATTATATTGTCTGCAAAACATAAAAAGACAAACTAATCACAAAACAAGGGTCGTTCACCAATTAGTGGTGAACGACCCTTGTTTTAAAACGATTTTACTAATAATAAATTACTTAGCATCCGCAGTCTTCAAGTTACCTTCAACAAACTTACGAATGTCAGCTTCAGATTCGGTCATGAATGGTTTCATTTGTTCCTCGGTCTTCATGGTATCGTGACCGTTGTGTTCCATGAGGTAATCCCAAATGGCGTCGCGAACTGGCATTTCTTCATCGCTCCAGTCAAAAGCGTCATTCATATTGTAATCCAAGAATAAAGTCTTATCTACTGATTCTGCCATATTGAATTCCTCCTTACAAACTACATTGTAGTCCTTTATTTCTGAGTGTTAAATTTTTTGCTTATGAATGAGATTAGACACATTAAATCATCTACTGGAAGCGTTTAGAAGATGATTAAATCGGGCTACAATCAATCATAATATTTAACAAAGCCGACTATTAGTGCTAACATAAAATTGTTAGGGTATCCTAACGTATGATTTTAAGACAATAAAGGGAGCGCGATTTAAATGGCTAACAAGTTAAGTAAAGAACAGCGTAAGGCATTGATCGAAAAGGCAGAGGAAGACCGTGCTAAGCACCCAAAGGCTAAGAGTGGCAAGTCAGGTTTCGCTACAATTGACGAAGCTGCTGAAAAGCTAGAAAACCAAAACTAATCAAAAACGGCTTTGGCTGTTTTCAAAAGAACAGTAAAAAGAACGTGATGGCAACCGATTGGCTGTGATCACGTTCTTTTTGTAGTTAGGCAGTTTTAACATCGACTAACCAGTTATCCTGAGTTGAATGGTTAGCTAGTTGATCACTTTGTTTAAGCAAGTCATTATTTCTTGTAATAATGGTGCCTTTAACGGGTGATTTTAAAGTTTCAACCGCTTTTGCGCCTTCCATTTCAAGCAGGTCATCATCGGGCTCCAATTGGTCATCTGGTGATGAAAAGTCCATAAAAGTGATATCACCTAGATCCTCATAAACTTGATCGGTCATCCCGATTCTGACGACACCTGGCTTGATTTCTTGATACCAAACGCCGTCTTTTTCTTTCGGTTCAAACTTAGCTGGTTTTCCACCAAACAAGTGTTTAATACTAGTGATTAATTTCGTCCAAAATGACATGACTATTCGCTCCCTCACATTTCGTTCATACAGTTAGTATACCGAGGTTTGTGAAAGAAAGAAAGCGATTCACGTTGGACTGGTATCGGCACCAGAAAAACCGTAAAATAGAAGTATCAAATATCAGTGAAAAAGGGGCAAACCTTATGTTCTTAATCGATACCAGTCGTGATGGCAAACCAGTCTATGATCCAATCGTCAATCAATCCCTTGATAATTATTTGATCAATGATCTCAAATTACCGGGGCATGGTCTCATCATGTACATTAACGAGCCTTCCGTGATTGTCGGGGTGAATCAAAATGTGTTTGCGGAGGTCAACGTACCATATTTACGCAAGAATAACATTGCGTTAGTCCGACGTACATCAGGCGGTGGTGCTGTTTATCATGATATGGGTAACTTGGTGTTCGAAAATATTGTGGTAGGGGAAACCGATGATGACGCTGAATGGGGGAACTACAGTGTCTTCGCTCAGCCAATTCTTGATGCGCTACACGAATTAGGAGCAACGGATGCCGTTTTACGTGGCAATTCCGACCTCGTGGTAAATGATCATAAGTTTACCGGTATGACCATGGTTAAGTCAGGCGATGCCTATGCTGCTGGCGGAACGCTGATGTATGACATGGATTTGGAGGCAGCTAGTCAGGCCTTACACCCGGTTGAAACGCGGATTAACGGTAAATGGGTCAAATCAAATCGAAGTAACATTGAAAATATTAAAGCTCACTTGGCACCAGAACATCAGCAGTTAACGAGTGAAGCCTTCAAGACTCAGTTGTTACTGAAGTTATTCCACGTAGAGCATTTAGAAGATATTGAAACTTATCATTTAACTGATCATGATTGGCAAATCATTGATGAACGGTTAGCCGAACAATATCGAACGAATGACTGGAATTTTGGTGCTAATCCCGGTTTTAACCGCTATCGGTTTAAGCAATTTGATGCAGGTACCGTTGCCCTTAATCTGATGGTTGACCAGCGGCAAATTATCAAGGTCGCTGTATACGGTGATTTACTTGATGATAAATTGGCCCGCAAGTTAGAAAGTCAGCTGACGGATGCCAGTCTAGATAAAGATGAATTACGAAAACGGCTCAGTAAGCGCTGGTTGCGTAAAGTACTGAGTGACGCGGATATTGAAACATTAGTTGATGAATTATTAATTGAAAAGCAGTAGGTGAATCATGGCAAAAGCAAAGTATCCAGTTGAAGAATATATCGGTGTGCCAGTTGAGCAGGATGATAGCGGTCAGTACGTTATCCGTGATGAATCAGATTTTCAACTGCATTCTTGGCGAACTGGTAGGCATACCAAGGGTAAATTGAAAGGAATCGGCCAGGTTTTTTTGACCGAGAATCATTTAACGGTAGCGGTGGTTGCCACCAAACCTGTGGCGTATAAGGACAGGCATGCCATTACAACGATGCAACGCTTCACCAGTGAGTTTGTTAGCGATGAGTTAATTCAGCTGGCAAAAACCAAACTTAAATAGTACAAAAAGGACTTCAACTCAAAAATGGCTGAAGTTCTTTTTGTATATATATTCATACTTGATTTACTTTACTTTTTAACGGCGATTGCTGAAACCTTGGGTAACTGATCAACAAACTGAAGGTAAGCTGCCTCTTCCGTGGTTTGCTGAATCGAGGCGGTTTCCGTTGTCACGTTAGCGTTATGAAGTTCTGCTTCATCAACGTCAATGAGGTGGGTCTCGGTGGCGTTACCCGTTAAATCGATCCAGTAGCGGTCATCGGCTTGGTGAACCTGAGTCTTAACTAAACCACCTGGATTGTAGACGGTGATTGTATGGTCAAATTCACCTAGATTAGGATGAACCATGGCAAACGCTAGACTAGTAGCTGACATACCGGTTCCACAGGCATTAGTAAAGCCAACGCCACGCTCATAGGTGCGAACAAATAACTGATTCTTCCCTAAGATTTGAGCGAAACTAACATTTACGCCATCAGGGAAATAGTCGTTGACGCCGTTTAAACGAGCGCCTAATTCACCTAAAACGTCACTATTCATGGTGGCTTCATCCACAAAACTGATCAGATGCGGATTAGGAACAGCGATGGCAGTGAAGTTTAATCCTGGCGCAAGTGCTGGTACTGGTTGGTCGATTAAGGCATCGTTACCCAAGTTGGTGAATGGAAAATCCGCTGGTTTGAACCGTACAGGAGAAATTTCCACGCTAAAAGCAGGTACTTCTGGCGCTAAGTCGTTTTGACGGCTAACTTGTAGATCAGCTGTTAGTGTTTCAACTTTAAACTGATTGGCATGGTTCTTTTCAGCCAGGTAACGTGAAACAGTTCGTAAACCATTACCGCACATTGAAGCTTCGCTGCCATCGGCGTTGATCACACGCATTTGACCCAAAACGTTTTCGTGTGACGATGAGTTGACCACTAGTACGCCGTCAGCACCGTCTAAAATACCCGTTTGGGGATTGGTAATCTGCTGAGCTAATGCGGTTAATTCAGCATCATTGAGCTGTTGGTCCAGGGTCGTTTGATCCAGTAAGAAAAAGTGATTTTCAGAACCGTGAACTTTTCGTAATTGCACCATAGTTTTTTACTCCTTATTTTTGCAGATAATCGTGTGGTTATTGTATCAGTCTTCAGTCAAAAAGTCTCTTGATTAAATCAATTTTTAACGGGTTCACTACTGAAAAAAGCATTATAGATCGACTTAACAGCTTCTTCCGCGTCTGCGCGACGGGTACCTAACATAATTGAGATGCGAGAAGCACCTTGGTTGATCATATGGACACCGATATCATGCTGAGCAAGTGGCTGAATGATTTGTTCAATGACACCCACTTTATTACGCATTCCTTCGCCGACCACCATGATGATAGCATAATCGTCAATCCACTCTAATGTATCGGGTTGGAGAACTTCGCGGATATCGTGGCACATGTTGTGGATGGTATCTTCATCAAACTGGGTTTTATCGAAAATAACGGTCAAGTCATCGATTCCAGAAGGCATATGTTCGTATGAGACGTTATATTTTTTGAATACTTGAAGTAATTTCAGAGTGAAACCAACTTCTTTGTTCAACAGGTAACGGTGCAAATATAGTGCAGCAAAGCGAGTAGAACTAGCGACACCAGTAATGGTTTGAGCTGGCTTGAAGTCCTTTTCTGGTACGATCAGTGTACCGGGTAGGTCTGGACGATTCGTATTTTTCACGTTAATGGGAATCTCGCCTTGAATAGCTGGAATAATGGCTTCATCGTGGAATACGGAAAAACCAGCGTATGACAGTTCTCGCATTTCCCGGTAGGTCATTCGGTGAATCGCCAGCGGATGATCGACTAGCTTAGGATTAGCAGCGTAGATAGCATCCACATCGGTGAAGTTTTCGTACAGATCAGCCTTTAAACCACGGGCGACGATGGCACCAGTGATGTCGGATCCGCCCCGTGAAAAAGTGGCAATCTGACCATTAGGGGTAAAACCGAAAAAGCCTGGGAAGACCAAGATAGTATCATCCACGTCAATGTGAGCTAAATGTGTGTAGGTTTCTGGTAGTACCGTGGCGTTATTGGGTTCATCACTAACAATGATGCCAGCTTCTTTAGGGTCGACAAAGCGGGCTTTGAGGCCTAAATGAGTCATAACGGTTGCCATTAAACGGGCATTCAAGCGTTCACCATGAGCTTTAAACGCGGCCATTAAGTAGTCGTCATCAGGATAATCGGTCGTGGGTAACTCGCTTAAGGCGTGCCAAATAGGCGCAAGTGCATCTTCAGTTAAACCAAAGTAGTCACCAATTGATTGATAACGGCTAAAAATTTGGTTAAAAATTTTACTGGTGTCTGCATGTTTAATCGTTAATTGTGCATATTTAATAAGCAGATCCGTGACCTTAATGTCACCATCATGACGTTTTCCTGGTGCTGAGGTAATAATGACCTGACGTTCAGGATCGGCTTTCATAATCGAAATTACTTTTTCAAATTGGGGTCCGTCGGCTAACGAACTGCCACCAAACTTAACGACTTTCACATCTAACACTCCTTGTCCGTTCTGCTTTTATCAGAAACGGTTAATAATTACATTGAATTCTAACAGTTTATTTTTCTTTGGCAAATTTTTTTTGATGGAAATGGGGGTGCTTTTGTGGGGCAATAGTAGGATGTGAATTTTTTTTGGATTAAGTTTTTTGGGGGGATGGAAGTGGCTGGAAAGGCTGTTTACTCTTACATCGCCTAATTGGGCTACACCGAGCAGAGACTTGCACCTAAGGGCACTCAGACACAAATCCAAACCCGGGATTTTTGCCCGAGTGCCCTTAGGCTCCAGTCTCTAACCGCTCGTTTCCACACCTTTTTTTAATTGGGTTCCACCGAGCAGAGAGCTGCATGTAAGCAGATAAGGCTAATAATCCAAGCCCGGGATTTTTAGCCTTATCCACTTACACTCCGCTCTCTAACCGCTCGTTTCCACACCTTTTTTTAATAACCCCTTGACTATCTTAGAAAACAATTATAAACTTTGATTAAATCGAAGAGGTTGCAACCGACATTAGTCAGTTCACTCAGTCACTGTTATGACTAAGAGGTGAACCAAAAGGGGACGTTGCCGAAGCGCTGAATGTTGCAGCATTCAGTTCGCTGGGACGTGATTCAATAAATCACGGACTGTCGCAGATATAACGTCTGCGGAGCGCTATCGAAATTGAGTCCATAATGAATAAGTCATTAACTGTGGGGTCCTTTTGTTTAGCGTAAACAAAAGGACCCTTTTCGTATAATCTATTATCTACCGGAGGGCATAACATGAGTGAGCAATTGACAAACGAACAGATCAACGAAGCAGGACATTTAACCATCGGTGGTGTCGATGCGGATGAATTAGCAACGAAGTACCAAACACCGCTAGCAGTTTACGATGTTTCTAAGATTCGTGATCAGATTCGACGTTTCAAATCAGTTTTTGAAGCAAACGGCGTGGACTACGCAGTTAGCTATGCCAGCAAAGCCTTTGCCGCGATTGCTATGTTCCAAGTGATTGACCAAGAACAGGGGCACATTGATGTAGTTTCCGGCGGTGAACTTTACACGGCCCTTCAGGCTGGGTTCCCAATGGCCCGTGTGAGCTTCCACGGTAATAACAAATCACGCGAAGAATTGGAAATGGCCGTTAAAAACCACGTGGGTGTCATTGTTTTAGATAACTTCCATGAAATTGAATTATTGGATCAAGTCCTTAAAGAACAGGACGCCAGTTCAGCAGTGATGCTCAGAATTACGCCGGGGATTTCAGCACATACCCACGAATACATTTCCACTGGTCAAGAGGACAGTAAGTTTGGCTTTGACTTGAAGTCAGGCCAAGCTGATGAAGCACTTCAAGAAGTTTTAGCGAACGAACGGATGAATATGTTAGGGATTCATGCCCATATTGGTTCTCAAATTTTTGAACTCAACGGGTTCCAAATGGCAGCGAAAAAGTTAGTTGAAATTGCAGCTAACTGGCACGATCAATACCAATATCAACCAGAGGTCATCAACGTTGGTGGTGGTTTCGGTATTCAATATACCAAGGATGATCATCCATTAGCTCCTGAAGATTTCGTGGATGCTATCGTTAAGACCATCAAGCAAAGTGCAGCAGATCAAAACCTGGACATGCCAGCTGTTTGGATCGAACCTGGTCGTTCAATTGCTGGCCCAGCCGGTTATAACTTATATACCATCGGCTCTCGTAAGGATGTGCCCGGCTTAACTTCGTATGTCACTGTAGATGGTGGTATGGGTGATAACATTCGACCAGCACTTTATCAAGCAGAGTATGAAGCGCTTTTGGTTGATCAGCCAACTGCAAAGCCAACTGAAACGGTGCACATTGCTGGTAAGTATTGCGAATCAGGCGATATCTTGATTGACCAGCAGCCGTTACCAGCAAGCAAGCCAGGTGACGTTCTCGCTATCTTGGATACTGGGGCATACGGATACTCCATGGCTTCCAACTATAACCGTAATCCAAGACCAGCCGTTGTCTTCGTGGAAAATGGTGAATCAACGCTGGTAGTTAAACGTGAAACGTACGCTGATTTGACGCGGTTAGATCAACCATTACCTGAATCATTTTAAAGAAAAACTTCCTATTTATAACTAATTTAAGAGAGATGAGGTTATCACATGGCACAATTAGACGCACAAGAAATTATTGATTACATTGGTAATGCACCAAAGAAGACCCCGGTTAAGGTTTATATTAAGGGTAATTTGGCTGATTTAAATGTTCCAGATAGCATTAAAGCCTTCATTGAAACTAAGACTGGCGTGCTGTTCGGTGACTGGTCGGATGTCAAAACTTTCCTTGACCAGCATCAAGCTGAAATTACGGATACGGAAATTGAAAACCAGACCCGTAATTCCGCTGTACCGTTGTTGGACATGAAAGAAATTAACGCTCGAATTGAACCAGGTGCCATTATTCGCGATCAAGTTTTGATTGGTAATAATGCCGTGATCATGATGGGTGCAACTATCAATATTGGTGCTGAAATTGGTGATGAGTCCATGATTGATATGGGTGCGGTTCTTGGTGGCCGAGCGATTGTTGGAAAACATTCTCACATTGGTGCCGGTACCGTTTTGGCAGGCGTCGTTGAACCTGCATCTGCTGAACCGGTCCGTGTTGACGATAACGTCCTGATCGGTGCCAACGCCGTGGTGATTGAAGGCGTGCACGTTGGTGAAGGTGCGGTGGTTGCAGCTGGCGCTGTGGTGACTAAAGACGTTGCACCGCATACCATGGTGGCTGGTGTACCAGCTAAGTTTATCAAGAACGTTGATCAGAAGACCGAATCGAAGACCGGTCTTGAAGACGATTTAAGAAAGTTGTGATGAGATGGCAGTTTTAACGGAAGATGCGTTAATCAAAATTCGTCGCGACTTGCATCAGATTCCTGAGTTGGCGTTAAACGAAGTGCAGACGGCAGCTTATCTGGAAAAAGTGATTACCAGTTTTAATCAGACCCATTTGGAAATTCGAAAGATTCCTGATTTGCCAACGGCACTGTTAGTACGAATTGAAGGCAGCGCACCAAAACGGACCCTGGGTTACCGAACTGACATTGACGCGTTGCCGGTTACTGAAGAAACGGGTCTCCCATTTGCTTCCAAGCATCCCGGTGTCATGCACGCGTGTGGGCACGATATTCACATGACGGTGGCGTTAGGTGTTTTGAGTTACTTTGCTGAACATCAGCCGACTGACAACATGATTTTCTTCTTCCAGCCAGCTGAAGAAAGTGAAAATGGCGGCAAGCTAGCCTATGAACTAGGGGTATTCAAAGGTCAGTGGCGACCCGATGAATTTTATGGGTTGCATGACAATCCGGACTTACCGGCTGGCGCGATTGGCTGCCGAATGGGAACTTTATTTGCTGGTACTACGGAAGTGAATATTGACCTTGAAGGTAAGGGCGGTCATGCTGCTTATCCGCAAGATGCTAATGATATGGTGGTGGCAGCAGCGGCTTTGATCAGCCAAGCTCAAACCATCATTTCCCGCAGCATTGACCCCATCGAGGGCGGTGTGATTACACTAGGTAAACTGGAAGCTGGTACGATTCGTAACGTGATTGCCGGTCACGCCCACATCGAAGGGACGATTCGTGGGTTGACGCAAGTCATGATCAAGCGTATTGACCAGCGTTTGCAAGACGTTGGTGAAGGGATTGCCAGAAGTTTTAACGCCAAGGTGACCGTGGGTTTGAATCAGGGCGGTTATCTACCGGTTGAAAATAATCCGGAACTGACCAAACGCTTCATTAAATATATGAAGGGAAATCCCGATGTTAACTTTGTCGAAACCGAACCTGCCATGACGGGTGAGGATTTTGGTTACTTGCTTTCCAAGATTCCTGGCACGATGTTCTGGCTGGGGGTTGAAGACGACTCACAGTTGCATTCAGCAACACTGAGTCCTAAAGAATCATCTATTGAAGCAGGTGTTAACGCCATTACCGGCTTTATGACCGCTAGAATGGCTGAATAATTAGACTGTAATCTGAATTGCTCAATAAAAAGGAGAACTATTATGACAACACTAGATAACGTAGATTTGATGACCGCGATTATTACCCCATTTGATGAAAACGACAACATTAACTATGATGCGTTGGAAAAGTTGACTAATCACTTGATTGATACTGGCAGCAAGGGCTTTGTTATCGGTGGGACGACTGGTGAAACACCGACGTTGACTCACGATGAAAAGATTGAATTATACACCCGTTTCGGTCAAATTATTGGTGGTCGTGTGCCCGTTATTGCCGGCACTGGTAGCAACAATACCCGTGAAACCGCAGCCTTAACCAAGGAAGTCAGCGAAATCCAAGGTGTCGATTACGAACTCGTCGTGGTACCTTACTACAACAAGCCAAGTCAACGCGGGATGATTGCTCACTTTACAGCAGTTGCAGATGCAGCTGAAAAGCCAATCATCATTTACAACATTCCTGGCCGTACTGGTGTAACCATGGCCAACGAAACGGTTGTAACATTGTCTCAGAACCCTAAGATTGCAGGTGTTAAGCAATGTACGTCAATTGAAGATATCGAATTTTTAGTTGAACACACCCCCGATGATTTCTATGTTTACAGTGGTGAAGATGCTCAGGCACTGTCTGCTCGCGTGGTTGGCGGTGCTGGTGTGATCTCCGTTGCGTCACACATCTACGGTGATCAGATTCGGGCAATGTACGATGCACTCTACGCTGGTGATTTGACTAAGGCTGGCGGTTTGAAGCGTCAATTAACACCAAAGATGGCCGCACTGTTCATGTTCCCATCACCATCACCCGTTAAGGCAGTTTTGAATGCCCAAGGCTATGGCGTTGGCGATTGCCGCTTACCAATTCAATCATTGAATGAGGAAGAATCTCGTCAATTAGCAGTGGCGTTAGGTATGGATGAAGACGCATTAGTAAAATAATAAGTGTGGTAGAACAAGGAGTTTTTTAAAATGATAAAAGTGTTAATTGCCGGTTTTACCGGTGCCATGGGTCAAAAAGCGGTTCACCTAGTTCAAGAAAGTGACGGTTATGAATTAGTCGCTGGTTTCGCTGCTGATGTGACTTCCAAGGATCCTAAGGACTATGATTTGCCAGCCGGGGTTGCCATCTATGGTGATTTGAACGAGATTCAAACCGATGCTGACATTTGGATCGACTTTACATTACCAAGCGCGGTATACGCCAACACCAAATTTGCGATTGAACACGGGATTCACCCCGTTATCGGGACAACTGGATTAACGGATGATCAAGTAAGTGAATTGCAGGAGTTAGCTAATGCTAAGCATTTAGGTGGTTTGGTCGCACCTAACTTTGGTATGTCAGCTGTGTTATTGATGAAGTTTGCCAAGGAAGCAGCCAAGTACTTCCCAGACGTTGAAATCATTGAAATGCACCATGACAACAAAGCGGATGCGCCATCAGGAACGGCTCTAAGCACAGCTAAACTGATCGATGAAGTTCGCCCAGAACATGAACAGGGAAATCCTAACGAAACAGAGAGTTTGTCAGGTGTCCGTGGTGGTGATTATCACGGGATCCATATTCATGCGGTTCGCTTACCCGGTTACGTTGCTCATGAACAAGTTTTGTTTGGCGGCCCAGGTGAAGCATTAACCATTCGCCAAGATTCCTTTGACCGTCAATCCTTCATGACCGGCGTTAAGGTCGCCATGGATCACGTCCTCGACTTGAAACAGTTAGTTGTTGGACTTGAAAACGTACTTTAATTAATAAAAAAATGGAGTGACATTATGCCTCAATTAGCTAGTGATTTAAGTCAGCAAGTCAATCAAAGATTAAACCAAGTTGGACCTTCCGGCATTCGGGAAGTTGCCCAAAAATTCTCAACCATTCCAGGACTCATTCAACTCACCCTGGGAGAACCAGATATGGACGTTCCGGAACACGTTAAGCAAGCAGCCATTAAGAGCATTCAAGACAATGATTCACATTACTCGCCACAGAAGGGGACCATGTATCTGCGGGAAGGTATTCATCATTATCTGATGGCAAGTCAGGGTTTGGATTACGATCCCAATACTGAAATTATTGCAACTGTAGGGGCCACTGAAGCCGTTTGTGCCTCACTGTTCACCATTTTAAATCCTGGTGACAAAGTGGTGATCCCGACACCAGCGTTTGCCCTGTACTTCCCGCTAGTGACGATTGCTGGAGCAACCACGGTTCAAGTTGATACCTCGGACAGTGACTTTGTTTTGACACCAGAGCGGTTGGAAAAAGTGCTGGATCAAGAAGGTGATTCAGTGAAAGCTGTTTTACTGAACTATCCAGGTAATCCAACTGGGGTTGAATATCCCAAATCAATGATTGAAGGCTTAGCTAAAGTCATTGCTGATCACCATTTGTTTGTGATTGCTGATGAAATTTACAGTGAACTGACTTATGGTGTTGATCACTACTCGATTGCTAACGTCATTCCAGAGCGGACGATTTTGATTAATGGCCTTTCGAAGTCCCACGCCATGACTGGTTATCGTATGGGCTACATGGCTGGTCCGGCTGAACTAATTGCGAATGCAACCAAGATGCACGCTTTCATGGTGACTTCACCATCGAACCCAGCACAGGCTGCCGCGGCTGAAGCACTGCATAACGGTCTGCAAGATCCCGTTGAAATGCGGAAAGTTTATCAAAAACGCCGTGACTTCGTTCAAAATGCGATGGATGACATGGGACTATCAATGGCGACCCCATCTGGTGCGTTCTACGCCTTTGTTAAAATTCCAGCTAGCTACGGCAAAGATGATGTGAAGTTTGCGTACGATTTGGCTGAGCAGGGCAAAGTCGGTGGTGTACCGGGCAGTGCCTTTGGTGCCGGCGGTGAAGGCTATATTCGTTTCTCATATGCGGCTTCTGATGAAGATTTGACGGAAGCAATGAAACGGCTAAAAGCTTTTTTAGCTGATAAAGCCTAGCACTTGACTAATTGTGCAAAATACAGTTTAATGCAATTATTAAAAACTAATTTGAAAATATGCGTGATGAAAACGAGGGATATCTGATGAGTGAGAAACTACGAGTAGGGATTATTGGTGCAACAGGTATGGTTGGTCAGCGATTTATCAAGATTTTGGCTGACCATCCCTGGTTTGAGATTGCTTTAGTTGCGGCTAGTGCGCACAGTGCGGGCAAAACTTATGCCGAAGCTGTTAAGGGCCGTTGGAAGATGGAAGGCGATGTTCCTGAACAAGTGAAGGACATGGTGCTTCATGATGCAGCCAATGTTGACGAAATTGCACCTCAAGTCGATTTCATTTTTAGTGCCATCAAATTAGATAAGGCCGACACCCGTAAGTTGGAAGAAGCTTATGCAAAGGCTGAAACGCCAGTTGTTTCAAACAACAGCGCGCACCGTTGGACACCTGATGTGCCAATGGTGATTCCAGAAATTAATCCGGATCATACGGATGTCATCAAGTATCAACGGGAACGCTTAGGGACTAGTCGCGGTTTTGTCGCCGTTAAGCCTAACTGTTCGATTCAAAGTTATACGCCAGCACTATCAGCCTGGCGTCAGTTTGAACCTACTCAAGTGATTGCTACGACTTACCAGGCTATCTCTGGTGCCGGTAAAACCTTCAAGGATTGGCCAGAAATGGAAGGCAATGTGATTCCTTACATTGCTGGTGAAGAAGCTAAATCAGAGGGCGAACCCCTGAAAATTTGGGGCCACGTTGATGACGAAAAGAAGGCCATTGTGCCCGCTGATGATACTGTGATCACTTCTCAATGTATCCGAGTGCCAGTATTATATGGGCATACTGCTGCAGCATTCGTTAACTTCCGCAAGAACCCAACTAAGCAGGATCTAATCGATGCACTGGAAAGCTATACTGGTGAACCGCAACGTTTGGGTCTGCCAAGCGCGCCAAAGCAGTTTATCCGCTACATGACTGAAGATGACCGTCCGCAAGTTCGCTTGGATGTGAACTACGAACACGGTATGGGAATTTCTATCGGTCGGCTTCGCGAAGATAAAATCTTTGATTGGAAGTTCGTTGGTCTGTCTCATAACACAGCTCGTGGGGCAGCTGGCGGTGCCGTTGAATGTGCTGAATTATTAAAGGCACAGGGTTACATTACAGCTAAATAAACAGAGTGTGAAAACAAGCGTTTAGAGAGTAGAGAATAAGGCATAGACGACGGAAATCCCGGTTTTGGATTTCTGTCATCTATGCCTTATTCTCTACTCTCTGCTTGTTTGAGCACGTTTCAAAAACAGAGTGTGAGGAGGAGCGCTTAGAGACTGGAGCGTAAGTAGCTTATGGTGGGAATCCCGAACTTGGATTTGTACCATGAGTTGCTTACGTGCAAGTCTCTGTTCTCAAGAGCACGTTTCAAAAACAGAGTGTGAGGAGGAGCGCTTAGAGACTGGAGCGTAAGTAGCTTATGGTGGGAATCCCGAACTTGGATTTGTACCATAAGTTGCTTACGTGCAAGTCTCTGCTCCCAAGAGTACGTTTCAAAAACAGAGTGTGAGGAGGAGCGCTTAGAGACTGGAGCGTAAGTAGCTTATGGTGGGAATCCCGAACTTGGATTTGTACCATAAGTTGCTTACGTGCAAGTCTCTGCTCCCAAGAGCACGTTTCAAAAAACAGAGTGTGAAGCCAGTTTAGTCTAGATTAAAGCATTGAACAAAGGTAAATTTTAAATGGTATTTCAGTTAAAAAACCAGATAAAGCTTTAATCAATATAGGCTTATATCACAGTCCTCTTTCGTTTTATTAAAATTTAATTTTCCTGATTACCGTAATTAACATTAGCGCCAGTATTCTGTTAAACTGGAAGAAGACTATTTCGAAAGGAACTGAAATTCATGAAGCCGCAGACCATATTAAAATCCCAGTTCGGATATGACAGCTTTCGTACCGGCCAAGAAGAAGTCATTAACGATGTGCTGGGACATCGAAACGTGCTGGCAATTATGCCGACTGGTGGTGGTAAATCACTTTGTTACCAGATTCCGGCACTCATGTTAGATGGGGTTACGCTGGTGGTGTCACCACTAATCTCACTAATGAAAGATCAGGTTGATGCGTTAAATGAAAATGGGATTGCGGCAACCTTCATCAATAGTTCACTGGACTATGACCAGATCAATCAGCGTTTCAATGATGCCGCAAACGGTGACGTTAAACTACTATATGTTTCCCCAGAACGGCTGGATTCGGGTTACTTGAACCGGCTAGCAGAGCTCCCAATTGATTTGGTAGCTATTGATGAGGCCCATTGTATTTCTCAGTGGGGGCATGATTTTCGGCCGAGTTACTTGAATCTGGCGCAAACGATTCAGCAGTTACCCAGTCAACCAACGATTATTGCGTTAACGGCTACCGCGACGCCAATTGTGGCAAAAGACATTTGTCAGCGATTAGGTTTAGCGGAAGAGGTCAAAACCGGTTTTTCACGGCCCAATCTAGCTTTTAAAGTAATCAAGCACCAGGATAACGACAAATATCTGGTGGATTATTTAAAGCAAAATGCCGGTCAATCCGGTATTGTTTACGCAAGTACCCGTAAAGAAGTTGAACGGTTAACTAAGTTATTAAATAAAAAACACATCGACGCAACGATGTATCATGGTGGTCTTTCTAAGGAAGTTCGTCGCCAAAATCAAGAAGACTTTCTTTATGATCGGGTACCCGTCATGGTCGCCACCAACGCGTTTGGTATGGGGATCGATAAAAGTAACGTTCGGTTCGTGATTCACGCACAGGTTCCAGGCAGCCTTGAATCATACTATCAGGAAGCTGGCCGGGCAGGTCGAGACGGCTTGCCAAGCGAAGCAATTTTACTCTTTCGACAGTCGGACGTGTCGATTCAGCATTTCTTGATCGATCAGTCTGAGCGAGACGATGCGGGTAAGAAGCGGGAATACGAAAAGCTACAGGACATGACGCAGTATGCTAATACGCAAGAATGCCTGCAACGATTTATCTTAAATTACTTTGGTGAAGAGGGCACTGATTGCGGGCAATGTTCGAATTGTCTGGATGATCGTGAAGAACAAGACATTACCGTTGATACTCAAAAAGTACTGTCTTGCGTTAAGCGGATGAACGAACGGTTCGGGAAAATCCTTGTGGCGCAAGTGCTAACGGGTTCCAGCGTGGCACGGATCAAAGAGTTTCACTTTGACCAGCTGACCACGTACGGCATCATGAAGGGTTCGTCACAGAAGTCGGTAGCAGAGCTAATCGATTTTCTGACGGCTGCTGGTTATTTGGTAGCGGAAGGCGGTCAGTATCCAGTACTGCGTGTGAGTGATAGTGGGGTAGCTGTGCTGCAGGGAAAGCAGAAAGTTTACCGGAAAGTTGCCGTGCAAGCAACGCACGTCTTACCACAAAACGATGATCTCTTCGAACGCCTGCGGGCTATTCGTCGAGAATTTGCTAAGAAGCAGGGCGTACCGCCATTCGTGATTTTTTCGGATAAAACGCTTCGTGATATGTGTGCAGTGATGCCGCAAAACGAAGAAGAGATGCTGACGGTCAGCGGTGTTGGTGAAAGTAAACTGGCTAAATATGGTGCTGCTTTTCTGAAGGAATTAAAGGCTGATAATGAGTTAAAGGTGGATTAGCTAAAAAGAGAGTTATCGTAAATTTGTATTGATAAAAATGTTATCTAGTTTTTGACTGAAGTACAATTGAAAATTTACTTTTGTTCACCACTTTAATCTAGCTTAAACGTGTTCAAACAAGCAGAGAGTTGCAAATAAGGCATAGATGACAGAAATCCAAAACCGGGATTTCCGTCATCTATGCCTTATTCTCCACTCTCTAAGCGCTTGTTTTCACACTCTATTTTACCCAATACGCACTCTTATAATCTTCCACAACCCCGCTGATATTATGCACGACTCCATTTAACTTTGGGTTAGTTAAAAAGCTGTCAGCCTGCTGATACAAAGGCGTGACGCCCTGCTGTTCAGTTAGCCTTTTTTCAGCATTTAGCATTTGCTGCCACCGTAATTGATTGTCCGTGCTCTGATTGTTATTAAGAGTATTTACTAGTCGGTCATACGTAGCGTCGTGCCAGTGCCCGTAGTTATGCCGACTATTGCTCGTCATTACTTGTAAAAATGAAAGCGGATCGGGATAATCGGCACCCCACCCGGTGAGCAGCAGGTCAAATTGCCCGTTAGTTACACGGTTGTTTAAGTGATTTGAATCTAGAGAAACTGTATGAATGGTGAGTCCTGGCAAATGATTTTCCAGTTGGGTTTTGAGATTGTTCGCAACCCGAACACTGACCGCATCGTTTGCAGTAATGAGAGTTAGCTTGGCCGTACTGACATGCAGTTGTCGTTTGGCTGCTGCCCATTCGTGTGCTGCTGTCTTGTTGTTCCCTTTGACGTATGAGGATGCTTCCTGCTGATTAGCAAAGTCGGAATGATTAAGATTATTTTTACTGAGGCCGGCAGTGACAAATCCTTTTGGCGGTAGAGAGGCATTTTGCAGTGCTTGATCGATCAAACGGCGACGACTAATTGCGTGCGAAATTGCCAGTCGTGCGTTACGATTATTAATGAGTTTTTTATTAGCAGTGTTACTTGTGCTAAAATTATAAGCAATTATGCGCATTAATGAGAAGGGCCGGACAATGTAGTCTGGGTTATTTTTGTTCTCAGGGATCTGTTTACCAATTAACTGAATTTCAGCAACTTTACCGCTGCGGTAATCCCTTAAATCTTGAGAGGGCGATTTAGAGGTCACAATGGTTAAACGTTTGAGATAAACATGGGATTTGTCCCAGTAATACGGGTTAGGTACCAGCGTTCGAGAAGCACTATTGGCGTGCCATTTAACCAGTTTAAAGGGGCCACTGTAAATCTGCTGATCTGCACTGGCACCGTATTGGGACCCATAACGTTGCACCGTGGCACGATGCTGAGGTGCAAACAGTGGGTAGGCTAATAGACTTTCAAAGTAGACCATTGGGTGATTTAACTTCACTTGAAGGTTGTGTGTTGAAAGGGCTTTGACGCCTAAACGGCTTGCTGGCAGCTCACCTTTTCTAATTTTGTCGGCGTTTTTAATTCCGTCAAATAGATTAGCATTTACGGACTTAGTTTGCGGGTTAACACTTCGCTGCCATGAATAAACAAAATCAGTGGCGGTAATTGGCTGACCATTGCTCCAGCGCGCGTTATTTCGAAGTTGAAAGGTGTACGTTTTGGCATCTTTACTGATGTGGTAGCTCTGAGCTAAGCCGTTATTGACCCGGCCATTGTTGCCCAATCGAAATAGGCCTTCCGTTGAACTGCGTAATTTATTAAAACTGTTAACCTTTGAAATATCCACGGTGTTTAAACGTGTTTGCTCAACAACGGTAACGTTTTGATTACGTGACATGACCCCTTTATTGTCAGAAGTCTGTTTTGAATTAGACAGACTTTGCTGACAGCCGCTTAAAAAAAGCGTTGCCAGCATAACGCTGATTAGTTTGAATGTTGTTTTCATGGCAGTACCCTCTCAATCCCAATAGCTCTATTTTGATAATAATGAAGCAGTTTCATAACGTCAAGTAACATAAATACTTTACGAGGTGAACCATATTGATAGAAGGGCAACAACTTTCTGCAGGTCAGTTTGCCCAGCTCATGAGAATTGATCGTCACGTTCTTAATCGCTTTGATGAGCTGGGTTTATTCCAGCCAGCAAGTCGGGATAAGAACGGACGGCGGGCATATGATCTCAACCAGGTCAATCAATGGCTGTCACTGCAAGCCACGGTTAAGCTGGAAAATGATTTGAATAAGACGAAAGCAACACTGCACACAAATGGTAATGATCACATTGCCATGTTGAAGTATCAGCAGCAACTGGTTGAAAAACAATTAAATCAGTTGAGCATGGCGCATCAGCAGATTTCCCAGGAAATCACGAATCAGGAAACCGCACGTCAGGCCATGCCAGAAGCGGCGACGGTGGTCGATCGTTCACCAGTTAGTTTACTAACAACGACGTTTCCGGAGGACATACAGGTCACGGGAAACCAAATTCAAGCGCAAATCAAGCACGTGCTTTCCGTGATGGACATGGCACCGGTTAATTTAGTAGTTGGACGGATACATTCGCAGCACGCAATTGAGTCGGGGCAATCCAAGTTGGTGACGGCGCTATATACGCCATTAGCTCCCAGCAGCAAAGTTAAGGCTGATACCACCCAGTTAGGTGGTCGTGCAGTGCTTGCTTACCACCATTTAGATACGCCATTGATTGATGGCTTTAACCATTTACGTGAGTATGCAGCGCAACATCACCTGATTTTAGGGACCAATTATTATGAAGAACCAGTAGTTGGCAACTGGCAGACGGATGATCCAGCGAAACAGGTGGTACGCCTGTTAGTTGCAGTGAAGGAGTGATTGGATGATTGAATGGTCAGAAAGTACGATTCGCTCCTTTCGAAAAACGTTATTGGATTGGTATGATGCCCACGGTCGCCATTTACCTTGGCGTCGGGACCATGATCCATATCATGTTTGGGTTTCGGAAATTATGCTTCAGCAGACCCAAGTGAATACAGTGATACCATACTACGAACATTTTATGGCGGAATTTCCCACCGTAACGGATCTGGCTAATGCACCTGAAGCTAAGCTGATGAAGGCGTGGGAGGGTCTTGGTTACTACTCTAGGGCGCGTAACTTACAAAAGGCGGCTAAACAAATCGTCAATGAACGTGGCGGTCAGTGGCCCCAAACCGCTGAGGGCCTGCAAGAATTAGCTGGTATTGGACCATATACTGCTGGTGCCATCGCCAGCATTGCGTTTAACGAACCCGTTCCCGCCGTGGATGGCAATGCTTTCCGGGTGTTTGCTCGTTTACTGGAGATTGACCTGGATATCGCTAAGCCGCAAACACGCCCAGTTTTTGAACGGGTGATTGGTCGCATTATGTCACCCGACCGTCCCGGTGATTTCAATCAGGCGGTGATGGATCTTGGCGCCAGTTATATGTCTGCCAAGAATCCTGATTCGGCGCATTCACCAGTGAAGGCCTTTAATCAGGCTTATTTAGATGGCGTTGAGATGCAGTATCCGGTGAAATCGAAGAAGCCCAAGCCAGTTAAAGTGGCTTATTATGGGTTAGTCATTCGCCATGATGATCAGTTTTTGATGCAAAAACGACCCAGTGATGGGCTATTGGCTAATTTCTGGACCTTCCCCTTAATCGCGGAAGACGATGTTTTAGCCATGAGTGAAACGCCTGAACTGGTAACGGAAGAAGAACGATTAAGCTTGCTTGAGAAATTAGTGCAGCAGGAGTTTGGCCTAACCGTTCGCGTGATACCTATGGGTGGTAAGCCAGTTAAACATACGTTTACTCACCGTCAGTGGCTCATCACCTTGTTAAGTGCTGAAGTTAAACCAGATGCTGACCTCAGTTTCTTTCCGGGTAAATGGCTGTCCAGCGACGAACTGACGCGAATGGCGTTGCCGAAAGTTCAGGAAAAATTACTAACGCGGGTACATCAGATTCAATAAATAGTTTCAATTTGAGATTTAAACAGAAAGAAAGTGATGCTCTTGGATGAGAAGTTACATAAATCAGATCAGCCAGTTGATCAAATGGGGCGACCGTATAATCGACTCATATTAGTTTTTACGATGCTTGTGGGGACCTTTAGCACCTTTTTGACGTCAACGATGCTGACTACCGCTTTACCAACGTTAATGAAATCTTTTAGTATTTCGGCGAATACTGTTCAATGGCTGACGACTGGGTTCATGCTGATGATGGGGATTATCATTCCCATTACCGGTTTTTTCCTTCAGCGATTTGATTCGCGGAAGTTATACTTATCCGCTATTTTGATTTTTGGTATCGGTACACTGCTGTGCCTTTCCGCTACTAACTTTTGGATGATTTTAGCTGGTCGTTTGATTCAGGGGGCTGGTGTGGGGATTACTGCGCCAGTTTACCAAACCATTATGACCTCCATTTTTCCGCCCTCGAAACGTGGTGCTGCTATGGGGACTGCCGGGATGGTAGTTGGTTTAGCACCTGCAATTGGGCCAACGCTTTCAGGCTGGATCCTGATGCACTATTCTTGGCGGATGCTGTTTTTATTTATTTTGCCAATTTTAGTACTGGTCCTCGTTATGGGCTGGTTTACACTGCGCAAGGTACTGCCCACCAAGAAAGCGCCCATTGACTGGCTATCAGTTTTGCTTTCTGTTATTGGTTTTGGTTCCATGCTGTTTGCTTTTTCATCTGTTGGAAATTATCAATGGACAAGTCCGGTGGTTTACGTCACGTTGATAGTTGGTTTGATCGTTGTGGGGCTGTTTATTTGGCGGTCAGTTAAGATCAAGAATCCGCTATTGCAACTTAAAGTGTTTGCTCACCGTGAATTTTCACTTTCAGCAGCGTTGGTAGCCGTATCGTTTATGGCGATGAACGGGTTTACGCTGATTCTGCCAATGTATTTGCAAACCATTCGCGGGGAGTCACCGTTAGCTTCAGGGTTAACGTTATTGCCAGGGGCGATTGTCATCGGGTTGATGAACCCGATTACTGGTCGAATTTTTGATCGATTAGGCGCACGTAACATGGCCATTGCTGGCATGTTATTGCTGACGTTGGCAACCGGTTCCTTTATTCCGATTACCGCAACCACACCAGTGATTGATATCGTGTGTCTGTATACCGTTCGGATGATGGGAATTTCCATGGTTATGATGCCCGTTACCACTACTGGGATGAACGCTTTACCGTTGAACTTGATCAGTGATGGAACCGTTGTAAACAACACTGCACGACAAGTCTTTGCTTCCATGGGGACTGCTGTGCTGGTTTCGGTAATGTCGAATGTGACCATGAACCACATGCCAAACCATGCCGTAGCCACGGCCACACCAATTTTATTTAAAAAATTAGCTTTGCACGCTAACGTTGTCGGTTTTCGGTATGCTTTTGGGATTGCCACTACGTTTGCATTGATTGGCCTTGTGATGACCTTCTTCTTGAAACGAAATAAGGAGGTGGCCTAAATGGTTGCAATACTATTATTTGCCGGTGTGTTGCTTTTTGCTGGTAGTATGATTTTTATGAGTGGCGGTACTAAGAAAACGGTTTGGGTAATTATTGGCCTGATTTTAACCGTGGGCAGTATTTTGCTGATGATCCTAAACTTCAATCAGTATTTAGGTATGAAAAAGGTGACGGTTAGTCATGAATATCCGCTTACCTCTAGTTTAACCACCAAAAAACGGGTGTTGCTTTATCGCCAGATTGGGACGAAGAACGAGCGGGTGTATTTGTATAAGAGCAATCCGCTGGAACACAAATTAGAACACACAGATCCTACCCAGGGACCAGTTGAAATTACTCAAAATGCTAAGCACAATCAACTGAAAGTCACCAGAACGTATCGGGTCTACCGAAATGAGGAACTGCGACTGTTATTCAGCGTTGGCGTAAAGAATCACGACTATGCCGGCACCCAATGGCACTTTAGTCTGAAACCTGGCTGGCACCTGGTACGGATGAGTTAAACTGAATCGCTTTTACAGCCTAGAAACATCGTGTATAATGAGCACAATGTCACTTATTAATTGGGGGAGCTGCTATGTATAACGTTTTTGATGTCTTAAAAATGATTACGATCAATCATCAAGGAGTTGATGGCGCACAACTTGTTGTTACCGATTTGGAAGGCAAACCCAATAGTCTGCTGACCGACCTGCTACGAGATACAGTGGGTAACATGCGCCTATTTATTGATATGGAGAAAGTTGACTCTCCAGATGATGTGTTAGCTGAATTAGGGGCCACAACACCCCTTCCTGATGATGTACTGGATGAATACTCAAAGATTCTTAAAGAACGTGTGGCGGGGCTAAATTTTGCTCCTCAAAAGGATACCATTGAGTTATTGATTCGGTAATTTGATAATTAAAAACTAAATTTAAAATAATTAAATTGATATCATTTGAGGTTTTATTTAATTTTTTAAAAGTACTTGAAACGTATGGTGTTAAACGTGTTATACTGCAGTCGGTGATTCGATTAACCAAAATAAAGTTCATTTTTTTAGGAGTTTATTGTTGCACTTTTCCGAATTACCTGTTATTGTATTGTTAATGTATTTATGCTTCGGAATTAAGGTACAACGTTCTTTTTAGAATGGCTCCTTATTCAAAAGTTTCAAATGCAAAATTTATTTGCGCATAGCGCATGGAGGTTTCATTCTAATGGAACAAGGTACTGTTAAATGGTTCAACGCTGACAAAGGTTACGGTTTTATCACTCTTGAAAACGGCTCAGATGTATTCGTACATTTCTCAGCTATCAATGCTGACGGCTTCAAGACTCTTGAAGAAGGCCAAAAGGTAACTTTGGACGTTGAAGACGGCGACCGCGGCCCACAAGCTGCTAACGTTACTGTTGCTTAATTCTTAATTAAGCCCAACGAAACCACCAATCATTTTGATTGGTGGTTTTTTTGTGTTCTCAAACCGGTTTTACATCGTATCGGTACTTCAAAATATCGTACAGTTTGAGGCAGCGAGGGTGGAGTTCAGTTGGTCCAACTAATCAATAGATGATTTTTCAATCTTTACGCAACCGATACATAAACGACATATGTTCATTACAGACAAACAGTAAACTTAAGGCGAATAGTAAGGGTATAGTCACATTGGTGCTTATAAATCCCGTTGCTATTCCCAGTAGTTCGGTCACTACTGTGCTCTCCCTATAAAACATTGCACAAAACGGTTTTGAAAAAGCCTACTCTCAAAACCGTTTTGTAGTCACTCACGTTAGGAAAACAATGATGATAAGCTTTGAGACCACCGAACAAATAATTGGTGTGATAAGATGAGCTTAATTAGAAGCATCATGATGGTGTGAGTGGGGGCGGTTTTATCAAAACTTTAGTGATTGTGGGACATCCACAAATTGAAGATTCCAGTACGCAGCAGTTTTTAAAGAAAGCTGCAGATTTGTCGGAGGTCACTTGGCATCCTGTAAATACTTTTAATGTCGAGGTGGCAAAAGACCAAGCACTAATTCAACAAACGGACCGATTAGTGTTGCAGTTTCCGCTTTATTGGTACTCAGCGCCAGCCGTTTTAAAAAACTGGATAGATCAAGTGCTGACACGACACTTTGCGTATCCGGATGCTATGGGAAGTCTAGTTGGCAAAGAGTTAGGAATTGCAGTCAGTTTAGGGTCACCAGCCAGAAATTTCGTTGCCGGTGCTGGGGAGAACTTTAGTCTTTCTCAAATCATGATCCCGTTTCAAGCGTTAGCGCATAAGTTGCAAATGACTTATTTACCTACATTTGTAATTGATCAGTTTGGCTATCAGTCAGACGAGATGAAGGCCAAATTATTAATTAATTATCAACGCTATCTCACGCAGCCACGATTGGGACACTTTGATGATCAAACCGATTGGCTGGTGAATAAATTATCGGAATTAATTGCTACGGTTCCAGAAGACAAAAAGCAGCAATTAACGTTAATTTTAGATCAAATCAAAAATGATCAATCGACACTAGAAGATCTGCAGATGAATCTGAAGATGATTCAAGATACGGAGGAATAGCTGATGGCAGAACAGACATGGGCGACACAACAGCTCTTGAAATTAGCAGCACAAACGCCGCAATTTAAAGAACGCGCACTGTACTTAGCGCTTGCTGAATTGAACGAAGAACAGCAGCGCCGCATTAAGCTGGCACAAGGTGAAATCGACGGACGAACCTGGAATCCTTCACGTTGGTAATTCGAGGGATTTACTTGTTTAATTAATTAGGTTTAGAATGAGACTTAATATAGTTTTTAGAAACGGGATGGTCACTTTGCTATTGGGATATGGGTTTTTATTTGCAGCGATTATATTTGAAATTATCAGCAGCTCGTTATTGAAGGAGTCAGATGGTTTTCATCGTCTGATACCCACCATTTGCCTAGTGATTGGGTATACGATTACACTGTTTCTTTTTTCCAAGTCGCTTCGCTGGATGGATCTCGGGGTAGCCTATGCGCTGTGGGGTGCGATTGGTACACTATTTACAACGATTATCGGCATCATTTTCTTCAAAGAACGGCTCAACCGCTCTAAGGTGGTCGGTGTTGCGTGCATTATTATTGGCACGGTGATGTTGAATATATTGTGAGGTAGGTGAAGGCGGATGTTTAAATATTATGTAGCGTTAGGTCTTTCGATTGTGACGGAGATTATTGGGACGATTTCGTTAAAGCTATCAAAGGAGTTCACCCAAGCCTCTTGGACTTTGTTGAGCATTGTCGTCTTTTTAATTATGCTCTACAGTCTATCGTATGCCATGCGGGTGGTACCGTTGAGTGTGGCGTATGGACTTTGGTCAGGCGCTGGCACGGTATTAACCGCAGCGCTGGATGTCACCATGTTTCACGTTTCATTTTCAATCGGTGAGATCTTGGGTTTAGTTCTGATTGTGGTGGGTATCGTGTCGTTAAACTGGTCTGGAGAAGCAGAAGAAGAAATTGATTATGAGTCATTGCAAGTGGAAGATAGGATGAATATTAAGGATTGAGTGTGACACAACTCGGTAGATTCCAGAATATAACACAAAAACGCCATTCCCATGTTGGACTGGCGTTTTTGTGTTACGTTACGCATTCATTTTGAAGATGACTGCGCGTCTTCATTAAACTGGTTGACATCAGTTGTATAGCCGACTACCGAGATTAAATCGTTGAGTCTTAACTTGTCATTAGCGTCTGGCGAGAGGTTAACTTTACCCTCTGTCTTGATGGCAATTACGTTAATGTGATACGTGTTTCGGACGGCTAATTCGTTCAAGGATTTACCCACGAAGTTTGGATTATCGACTTTCACTTCAGCCATGGTGACTTGGTCGCTCAGCATCAGGTAGTTGACGATGTTCGGCTGCAAATGATGAAAGACGATTCGGCGGGCCATGTCGCGTTCTGGTCGTACAATTTGGTCAGCACCAATTTTTTCCAGTACTCTAGCGTGGCTTTCGTTTTCGGCTTTGCAAATGACGTCTTTGGCACCCAGTTCTTTAGTCAATAGTGTAGCCATGATACTGGTCTGAATATTTTGACCGATTGAAATAAAAACGTGATCGAAACTGCCAATTTCGAGTTCCTTCATCGTATCTTCGTCTTGGGCATCAGCAATCACAGCCCGTGTGACGATGTTTGTAAATTCGTTAACCTTTTCTTCGTCAATATCGATGGCCAGGACTTCTTGATTAGCGTCTACTAGAGATTGGCAAATTGCACTGCCAAACTGACCCAGGCCAATCACGGCATAGTTTTCACGCTTTTGTTTAACCAATTAGAACACTCTCCTCTGGATAACGATAGTTAGGTTGCTTACGGTTAGCGTTTAAGATTGAGAACATCACGGTATAGATGCCAACACGGCCAATGAACATTAAAAACATGATAATCAGTTTACCAAGCACGTTTAAGTGAGGGGTTAGCCCTAGTGAGATTCCCGTTGTTCCAAACGCTGCCAGAACTTCAAAGGTGACGGTTTGCAGGCCATCATTTTTAGGAATGGGTTGGGTGGCACAGAGAATCAAGGTTGCTACTGTTAAAATGGTCAGTGCAACGAATATTAAGGTCAGGGCGCGGAAGACATTTTCTTGAGTAAAACGACGGTGACCAAAAGTAGCATCACGTTTTCCTCTTAGAGTGGCGATACTTTGCAGGGTGAGCAGTCCAATCGTTGTGGTTTTCACCCCACCGGCAGTTGATCCAGGTGTCCCACCAATAAACATCAATAGCATGGTGAACGCAATACTGGCAATGGATAATTGCTGATATGGCAATGTCACTAACCCAGCAGTCCGAGGTGTGATTGCCATGAATACGGTGTTAACTAGCCGATTACCAAAAGAAACGTGCGGGCTAAGAACTGCTAAATTATTTTCGCTGAGTAGATAAACAACGATTGAGAGTAAGACCAGCACGGTACCAGTTCCCAAGGCTAATTTGGTATGCAGTGACAAGTGATGCCGTTTAGGAAAAAGCAGCAGATCTTGCCAAACTAGGAAACCAAAAGAACCAGCAATAATTAAAATAGACATGACGCTTAATACATAAGGATCGTTAGCAAAGCCTTCCAAACTATTGCCGAATAGGTCAAACCCAGCGTTACAGAAAGCCGAAACAGCGTGGAACACACTGAACCACAGCCCTTTGGCTAAACCGTACCGCGGGTAAAAATCGACCATTAATAATCCGGCGCCTGCCAGTTGGATGATGAACGATAGCAGTAAAATTAATTTGATGACATTGAGTTGAGATAAGTTATCTAGGTTAAGTGATTCCTGGGCTAGGAGTCGGGTCGACAGTCTCATTTGTCGGCGCATGAATAAGAACAGCATGACGGTGAACGTCATAAAACCAAGGCCGCCAATCTCCATGAGAAATAAAATAACCGTTTGACCAAAAATCGTCCAGTGAAAAGCAGTGCTGACCAAGGTTAGTCCCGTAACACAGGTGGCACTGGTAGCGGTAAAAAAAGCATCCAGTACGGAAGTGCTGTGAGCGTCACGAGTTGCAATCGGCAGACTGAGAAGAACGGTGCCAATTAGAATGATGATTAGAAAACCAAGTGTCAGTGCTTTGGGGAGTGAAAGGTGCTGACGTTTTGACATAGCCGCCCCTCCTTTAAGTTTTATTAATTAAACTATAGCGAAAATAGCAGCAGTTTAAAAGCAATATGGTACCGAATTCATTGCCAGCAACGTGAGACTAAAAATAGATTGCGATGAATTGAACGACGCATTAAATAATTGGTAAATCCAGTGGTATAATTTAGTGAAAAGCATTAACTAAATCGTTGGAGGTTGTGAAAAGATGCTGATACAGCAAGTGTCAATTGAAAATAGCGATACCTTAAAAGATGTTCGAATTGAAGATGGCAAGTTTGTTGAAATTGCTGATCACATTGCACCAAAAGATAGTGAAGGCCTGATTGATGGTCGCGGTAAGTTACTATTACCACCGTTCGTTGATCCTCACGTTCATTTGGATTCGACTTTAACAGCGGGGGATCCTGAATGGAATCAATCAGGAACACTGTTTGATGGCATTCGTATCTGGTCGGCTCGGAAACAAAAATTGACAATTGAAGATGTCAAGACGCGTGCAATCCAGACGTTAAAGAAACAGGCAAGTCATGGAACACAGTTCGTTCGGTCACACGTTGACGTGACGGATCCTAATTTGACGGCTTTAAAAGCGCTGCTTGAGGTTCGTGATGAAGTGAAAGATTTCATCGAACTGCAACTGGTTGCGTTTCCTCAAGAAGGCATCCTTTCTTTCCCACACGGTAAGGAGCTGATGACCAAGGCTGCGGAGATGGGCGTTGATGCCATCGGCGGTATTCCACACTTTGAATTTAACCGTGAATATGGCGTACAGTCCTTGCACTTTGTCAGTGATTTAGCTGAAAAGTACGACAAGCTAATCGATGTTCACTGTGATGAAATCGATGATCCAGCAGCTCGAGGACTTGAAACCTTGGCTACTTTGGCTTATGAGACTGGTATGCGTGATCAAGTAACGGCCAGTCATACTACCGCAATGGGTTCGTATAACGATGCTTACGCTTATAAGTTATTCCGTTTGCTGAAAATGTCAGGGATTAACATGATTGCTAATCCACTGGTTAACACTTTCCTTGGTGGACGGTTTGATACTTATCCAAAGCGTCGGGGTATGACCCGGGTCAAAGAGTTGACGGAAGATGGCATTAACGTTGCCTTTGGCGAGGATGATATTAAAGATCCGTGGTATCCAATGGGTGACGGTAACATGATGGATCCGTTACATCTTGGTCTTCATGTGGCACAGACCATGGGTTATGATCAAATCATGAACTCATATCGGTATGTGACTCAAAATGGTGCTCGTGCGATGCACGTCTTAGATCACTATGGTATTGAGGTTGGCAAGCAAGCGAACTGCATTATTTTGAACAGAGATAACTTCTATGATGCTCTGAATGAACGAGCAGAAGTACTGTATGCGATTCATCATGGTGTTGTGACTGTTAAGACACGGCCTCAAGAAGTGAAAACTTACTTTGGTCAAAGTGACATTACTAAGTAATTAAATTCTGTTTTTGAACGAAATTAGATGAGACACAAAAATCCCTTAGGACAGTGACGATTTGGTCACCGTCTTAAGGGATTTTAGTAACTGATTAATCATGTCGGAATGCTAATAATAGTCAAAATTAATCAGTTAGGCGTGCTTTTTGGGCTTGTGAGCGCGAGATTCTGAAGCTTTCTTTTTAGCCACAGCTTCCTTATGTAGGGAACGTAGCTGATCTTTATAACTTTCAATTTCCTCTGCGTGGTTTTCGTGCCATTCTTTAAAGGAGAATTGACTATCAGTATCACCGGGTTTAAGACCAGTTTGAAGCCAGAACAAAGCTTGGGTTAAACTTGAAAAATTACGCATCCAAAGCGTTTGACCATTTTCAGAATCAAAGGCAACGTAGGACTTATAATGTCTCTTTAAAAAAGTGTGTTTGCGAATTTTGAACGCTTCCCGTTTACGTGTTAGCCGATAATCTGGTAGGATATATTGGCCAGTTAGTGTCAGCTTGGGAAAAAATTCGTTGGCTTGACTGTGTTGCTCTTTCAACAAGGCGTGTGCTTGATCGATGTTGATGAGCTGCGCGTGAATTTCGGACATCGGAGTTCCTCCTCTTGAACAACTGGGTATATGTTAAAGTTCATGTATGAACGTTAATTACTGAATAAATTACTTACAGTAATAACTTTAGCATAATTTTCACAGAATTAGTATGATTCACTACTGTAAAATTGAGCTTGTAATAAGAATTTACTAAACTTTAACAACATTTAAATTAATAAGAGGTGACTATTTTGGGTAAGTATTACGCAGTCAGAAAGGGTCAGCATCCCGGTATTTATACCAGTTGGCCAGAAGCGCAAAAAGAAGTATCCGGTTTCTCAGGTGCCGAATTTAAGGGCTTTAATACTGAATCAGAAGCAAGACAGTTTATGGGTGAAAAATCGGTTACGCATTCTGCCAACGGTGACATGATCATTGGCTACACGGATGGCGGTACCCGCAACTCCGGCAACGTTAAGGGCGGTCACGTTAAAACAACAGATCCGGCAGCGTGGGCGTACCGATTAGAATTGCCTGATAAAGTGCTAAGTGATTCTGCAGGTGAGTGGGGTGCCACAAATAACCGAATGGAGATCATGGCGTTTATTAAAGCGCTAGAAACGTTGATTGAAGAACATCAGCAAAAGACTGATATCACGCTGGTTCTAGATTCAAAATACGTTTTGGACGCAATCAACAAGGGCTGGTTAAAGGGCTGGCAGCGACGGGGTTGGCGACGTTCCGGCGGTGAATTAATGAACGTTGAGCTGTGGCAGCAAGTCAGTCGCCTTTTACCTCAGTTCCCACATCTCTCATTAGTCTGGACTAAAGGGCATGCCGATAATCAGGGGAATATTTTTGTGGATTCTTTATTGAATAAAACCATGGACGCAATGGTTAAAGCTGGTCGACCGACTCGGATGGCAACAGGTAAGGCTAAAGCGGTTAGCAAACCTGCCCCTAGGAAACAAACGCCTGCCAAGCAGACACATACCAAGCAAACACCCGAACAGCAAAAGCAGGTTGACCAATCTGTTTCTGACATTCAAAAAGCACTGGAACAATTGGATTTATTTAAAAATCCATAGTCCAGTGCCCGAGTTAAATTAGCTATTTGGTTTTTCCTTATGGGTGACTTTCCTGAATCGGCGTTCCACTTCTTTGCTCCAGAAACCACCTGACATTTGCGTTGGTTCATTGACCATCACAAAGGCCTCGGGTGCCAGCTCATGAATGAGTTCCATTAGCCGGCGATCGGCTTTTCTGGGTGCTAAGATGTTTAAAATCAGACGTGACCCATCGCGGCCGTACCCCCAAGTTTCCGTGACCCCATAACCATTGTTACGTAGGTCTTCCGGAAGCTTTTTGTTTTGCTGATACTTGGGATCGTCATTATCGATTTTAACGGTCACTTGGAAATTAACGTAACCCAGTGCCACGTGATCTTCGATGATAATACCAAGGTAAATACCCAGTCCAAAACCAACGGTATAAGCGATGACGTTAACGGGTGAATTGATGTTTTTCAACGCAATCGCCAGCGCAATCACGTATACGAATTCCTCAAGAACGGCCAGCAACGGTGCCCATAAACGCTGGCGCCGGACAACCAGCATTGTTCGAAATGTATTTAATGTAATATAACAAGCATTTAGAAGGAAAATAGTTAGTGCAAGTTTCAAGTAAATCGCCTCTTCTTTCATTATTGTTACGACTACAGTTTAGTGCAAATAGCGAATGATGAAAGCAATTTAACTCGAGTTTGTGACGTGTGATATGCTTATTAGCAAAGGAGTGTTCAATTTATGACGACAGAACGTGAAAAAATGACGGCGGGGGAACCCTATAATCAGTTTGATCCAGAGTTGATTAACCGTCGTGTCTACATGAGACAGCAATTAGAAGAAATTAATCATATTACGGATAATGATAATCGAAATAACCGCTTTAAAGCACTGCTGGCAGACGTTGGCGACGATTTCTTCGTGGAGTCATCGTTCAAGTTTGACTATGGGTTCAACATTCATATCGGCAATCATTTTTATGGTAACTATGACATGACCTTTTTGGATACCTGCCCAATTACTATCGGTGAGCACTGTTACTTTGGTCCTAACATCGGCCTTTATACGCCAGTTCACCCATTGGATCCCGTACAGCGAAATGCGGATGTTGAATTGGGTGCGCCAATCACCATTGGCGATAATGCTTGGTTAGGTGGTCGGGTCACGATTTTGCCTGGTGTGACTCTGGGCAACAATGTGGTTGTGGGTGCTGGCTCAGTAGTCACGAAATCATTCGGCGACAACGTTGTTATAGCGGGTAATCCGGCGCGAGTCATTAAAACAATAAAATAGATTCATTTTCTTATCTATGCTGCATATTTTACTTATTCTTTCAAACGTGTATAATGAAAATGTAAATTCATTCGGGTTTCATTTGGAAGTGGCAATTTGTTGCAGAGAAAGCTGTTGCAGATGGTCTTAGACCGATCTCGACAGCTTTTTTGTGTTTTGTACTTTGCTGACCCTTATGAAAATACGTCGGGTGTTTGCAGAGTTGAAAGGTAACAATTTCATCTGTGGTTTCAAGTATATCTTAGCTAATAAAAAGTCATGGTGTACTTCACGAATTAAAGCATGCTACGCAAGGTAGAGATTTTAACTGATTCAGGAATGGTCCGAATTCGATAACGGGATTCTCATCAGGAATGAGTAAGGGCGATCTTTTACAGCCTTGCCGGACACTTTGACTTGCGCCACACTCTGTCCCCGGTATGTACAATTATTAGAGGAGGAATATTATTTTAAGAAGCAAGTTAATCAACAAGTGGGTCTTTGTACCAACTGTGGGATTATTCTTACTGGCAACTTTAGTGTTAATGATAGGTGGAAAGGGTCTTCAAGCACCTTTATCTAGCCTATTGAGTTGGATGAACCTAAAGTTAGGGTGGATGTACCTTGGTATTTATATCATCAACTTTGTCTTCTTAATCGGATTGGCATTTAGCCGATATGGGAAAATTAAAATTGGAAAACCTGATGACAAGCCGGTTTATAGTGGATTCAAGTGGGGCGCTATGGTGTTCGCCACTGCGATTGATGCCAGCATTATGATGCTGTCCATCACTGATCCGCTAACGGTGATTCAAAATCCACCTTTTCACATTAAAGCCTATTCTCACGCCGCCTATATTTCTGCCACTATGATGGGGCAGTTTAACTGGGGGCCAATGGCTTGGATGATGTTCGCACCCGCTGCGGTTTTGATTGGTTACCTGATGTATCGTAAGGGGCAACCCGTTCAAAAACTTAGCGACGGTATCGGCATGCTAGATGGTGATAAGCATCAATCAACTAAAAAGTTCTTTGCTGGCTTGATCAACGTCCTTGTCGTTGTCGGCATCATCGGTGGTGTTGGTTCATCAATTGGGATGGAAGTTCCAATTACGGCTAAAGCATTCTCAAGTGCAACCGGTATTAAGTACGGTTTACCATTGGAATTAGCATTGTTCGCTGTCTTATTCGTTTTATTTGCTGTCACAGTCTTTAAGGGCTTAAATGGTGGTATTGATCGATTAAGTATGGCGCACATTTGGTTAGCCATCGGTTTTCTGGTCTTAATTTTGTTCTTTGGTCCAACCCGTTACATTATTTCTAACGAGGCGCAAAGCTTAGGCATGCTCGTTCAAAAGTTCGTGCCAATGGCGACTAATACGCGTCCAAGCGCCACTCAGCAGGATACGATTTTCTACTGGGGCTGGTGGTTGTCATACATGCCAGTGATGGGATTATTCATTGCAAAAATCTCACGTGGTAAAACCATTCGTCAAATGTTGATGGGCATGTTATTGTACGGCTTTACGGGCTGTGCATTGTTCTACGCCGTAATGGGTGGCTACGCGCTTTGGTTACAGCAAAACGGGGTCATTAATTTGGTCCACATGCTAAATACCCAAGGTCAAGCTGCTGTTATTGCGACCGTTATTGGGACGTTACCAATGAAGCAGGTTATGACATTGCTTTACTGCTTGTCATGTTTCATCTTCTTGGCAACGACGATTTCGGGTTCAGCCTACATTCTGTCATCGTTTACCAGTGTGCCATTGAAGCACCGCGAACCAACTCGCTTTAACCGGATGAGCTGGGTTGTTGTCTTCATGATTTTCGCTTTTTCACTGGTCTTAGTGGGTGGCTTCCAAGTTATTCAGACGATTTCCGTAATGGCTGGATTCCCATTGATTGCGGTTTGCGCGGTCATACTGGTGTCAATTCACCGGTTGGTCAAACGGGATCACGAACTGGTCTTTACGCCATCTCCAGAAGTTGCGGAAGTGGCACAAAGACGTCCTGTTACCGTGGAACGCAAATCTGCTATTCGTGGTAAGCTGATTTTATCACCTAAGCAAATAGCTAATTAAGTTATAAATGATAAAAGCGCTAGTAACATTGTGAAAAACAATGTTACTAGCGCTTTTTTGATTGAAGTTGAAACTAACATTATATTTAATGGCGAATTTGTTTCAATTATTCACAGTTGCGCAGTTAGGGAAGTTATCATAGAATAAATAAATGAAATAAACAGAAATGGAAAAGTGCAATAATTTGAGACAAATGTTTTCAAAATCCAATTGAAAACGGGGGAGAAACAATGTTGATATGGGAAGTTCGAGGAGTTAACTTTGTCATCAACATGCTATTATTAACGGGGTTTTCACTATTATACACTTGGTTGCAGCACGCCGAATTTCACCTGCCAATTTGGCGACGATTACGTGAGGCGAGTCAGATTGCTCTGACGATTGGCTTTTTATTGCTTTATCACTTGGCGTCAGAACTCAGAATCATGGAGGCTCATGATCGTAAGGGCCTTGGGTGGAGTTATTTAGCGTTTCAAATAGGGGTGCTTCTCTTTGCGATGATTTTAAAAAGGAGCTCATGGCTTTTTCTAAGTCTATCTGTCGTCCTGTTATTCTGGTATTGGTGGCTGCCTAACGTGTCATGGTGGGGTTATTTTTATGTTGTGAGCGTTTTATTGTTAGCTGAAGCTGATCGGTTTGGGTGGCGGATCATCGATCGGCCACTAGTGTTTTATCCGTTTTGTTTACTCTTTTCGGCCCCTTTTCTGTGGGCAAATTGGATTTCGTTGCGTGGCATAGAGGTTAGCTGGTGGGTAGAGTTAGCAGAATGTTTCGTGGTGTATTATTTGATTTGGTTGATCTATTACCAGTTGAAAAGACGTGATGAGCGTCAGGCAATTCTTCTTTGTGAAGCCAGTAAGGATAACCTGACAAAGCTGAATAATTTCAGAATTTTTAACGACGATCTGCAGCGGGCCTTTGATCAGTATCATGAAAAAGGGACCCAATATTCGCTTTATACGTTTGATATTGATTTCTTTAAACGGGTCAATGATCGGTATGGTCATTTGGAAGGCAACGCAGTACTTAAGGGCGTGGCCACTGAATTGAACCGTTTGTTGCCGAAAATCAGTAGTAATGCAAAGGCTTATCGGGTCGGCGGTGAAGAATTTTCTTTTATGGTTTTTGACGATCAAACGCAGCACGGATCTCCCAATGAAGTCGCCAACCAAGTCCGTGAGGCGATTGGCAAACTCGTTTTTAAAACTAAGCAAGGTGACCAATTCCAAATCACGATTTCGTTGGGACAGGCACAAATCGACGCTGAGGATCAAAACTACTTAGATATTTATAAGTGTGCTGATCAGCGACTGTATCGTTCAAAAGAAGCCGGTCGTAATTGGGTAACCACTTCTGGTAAATTGTTAAATTAGTCTGATATGGTAGATTCATGGTAAAATTTAGGTATTAAAACCAGTTAATTCAGAAGGGAATTCTCAGTATGCAGAAAGTAATTATTCCGGAGATTGCGGACAAACAAACCGACCATTATTTGTCTAAGAAGGGCTATGAAGTTCTTACCGTTACCAGCCCTGATGCGGCGACTATTTTGGCGACAGCACCTGATGTTGCTGGTATTATGATGTTTGTTTCTCCCTTTCCCAATGATTTGTATGATAAATTACCCAATTTAAAAGTTTTAGCACGTTACGGTGTGGGCTATGACAGTATTGATGCTGAGTATGCTGCAACTAAGGGTGTTTGGGTGACCAATACGCCGGGAGCCAATGCCATTAGTGTAGCGGAAAATGCTGTGACTGATATTATGTTGTTGTCGAAACGCTCATATGAAATGTCAACTTTGATGCATCAAGGGAAAATTAGGACTGCTAAGCAACTCTTTGGACATGAATTACTGGGTTCGACGGTAGGGATTGTTGGTTATGGTCACATTGGCCAAGCCGTTGCTAAGATGCTAAGTGGGTTTGGTGTTAAAACCTTGATTTATAACCGAACTAAACGGCCAACAGAATATGGAGAGTACGTTGATTTAGAAACATTATTGAAACAATCAGATTATGTTACGCTGCATATTGCCGCTACGAAGCAGACTGAGCATTTGATTGGCGAGAAAGAATTAGCCATGATGAAAACGAGCGCTTCATTGGTTAATTTAGCGCGTGGTTCAGTGGTTGATGAACAGGCACTGATTACTGCCCTCAACACGCATCAGATTGCCAGTGCGGCTTTAGACGTTTTTGATGAGGAACCTTTACCAGCAGACAGTCCGTTTTATAAAATGGATAACGTCTTTTTAACACCACATACGGCATCGAATACGGTAGAAGCCGGTCAGAATATGGCCTTTGGTGCTGCTAAGATGATCGATGCTGCGCTATCTGGACAAAAGCCAGAGTGGGCAGTCAATGATCCACAGCTTTAACGTTAAATTAGTCTATTAGTCATTAATTACCTAATCTATTAGTTTGCTTGGATTTCTCCCGGTTATTTTAAATACCGTTTTCTTGTTAGTTTTGTACAAGCTAAACGTTTTGGAATCGTTTTCTTGCGTGCTACACTACAGGCACAAAAAATAAAAGGGGGATCCTGACAATGGCAATTGATGGATCGTTATATCATACTGAGGCAGTAAATGAAAAAGGTTTAAGTGGTGTGAGCTTTATTCGCGGTAACGAAGGGTTGGCACTTGGGGTCAGCAGCTCGTTAGTGAAGGGCTCTGGTACCAATCCGGAACAATTAGTTGGTCTGGCAATCAGTACGTGTTTTAACGCTACTATTGAAATCATTGAGCAGTTGCATAAGTTACCGCATACGAGTGTTGTACACACCGGTGTGGATCAACTTAAGGATGACACGGGCTACAAGTTCGTGGTTCGCGTTCAAGTATTGATGACAGGTGTTGATCATGCGCAAGCACAAGCACTAGTTGATGAAGCAAAAAACTATTGCCCAGTGGCTAAGATGATTAAGCAAAACGCTAATGTGTCCTTTGAAGTCGTTGATGAATTTGCGTTTTAAACCAAAATAAATTAAAAAAGTTCGCCCGCATATGCAGACGAACTTTTTTAATTATAGGCGTTGATGTTTTAACTTTCGAAAAACGTAGCGGTCACTTAAAGCAATGAAGGTGCCTTGGAATAACAGTGCCACCACTGTACCAATATTCACTGCCCAAATGTGACGTTGAATCAAAAAACAGATAGCGATAATTGTAATGGGTGTGATAAAAGCGGTTAGAGAAGCGGTTACCGCATTGCCGTGCAGAAATTTAAAGCGTAGGATCTGCATCAAATCATCGTTTGGATGCAGAATCAGGTTAATTCGCTGATAAATAGAGATACCGCAGCCAATCATCATAACGCCGACGATATCGAGTATCACTGACGGAATGAGTGATAAATGTTGAATATGGAAAACAGTCAACAGTTGTGCAATGCCACTGACTAAATAGCTAAAGGGTACCATGAAGAGTATATTGCCAAGCATTCGGTGCCAGTCAATTTCTCGTAGCAACACAGCGTTGGCTAAGATAACTGCGATACCTTCCAGCAACAAAATGTTACCTAAGTTCATGTGAAATAGGTGTGACATGTTGACAGCGGATGCGGTCCATAATGCGCTGCCTAAATTTAAGGAAACTGTCAGTGCGTTTCCTAGTGAGTTGATTATAATGGAAATAATAAGTAATATACAATCTCCCAAAATAGTTGGCTTGCCGTTGTCTTGATACACGTGTTGATCCCTCCATAACGTTTCTAATTATACGGGAGTATATTGAAAATAAAAGGGGTATTTCCCCAATAGGAGTGAGTTAAATGATTAAATTCGAGCAATATTCCGGGGTGCTCTTTGATCTTCACGGGGTGATTGCGGATTCATCTCAGTATCATCTTCAAGCTTGGCGCCAATTAGCTGATGAGCTTGGAATTACGTGGACATCAGCCTTAACCGAAACAGTGCTTGGAATGAACCGGCAGGAAGCAGTGACAACGATTTTAGAGGCTGGCCATCAGCTGGATCGCTATACGGCTGAAGAACGGCAGAAGTTGGGCAATCATAAAAACCAGATGTATTTAGAGTTGATTTCTCATATGTCGCCAGCGGATGTATTGCCTGGCGTGATACGTTTCCTAGATGAATTAAGGGCTCAGCATTATGGTATCGTGCTGGCTTCGGCGTCCATGAACGCACCGTTAGAAATTAAAAAGATGCAGCTGACAGATTATTTCCCGCTGATTGTCGATCCTGCAACACTGACGCATAACAAGCCAGATCCCGAGATTTACGTTCGGGCAGCGGCCCTACTGAATTTACAGCCGGATGAGTGCATGGGTGTTGAAGACTCGAAGACTGGTTTGAGTGCTCTAAACGGTTCGGGTGCTTTATCCATTGGCGTTGGTCAGCCAGAAGAGATTGCAGCCGCTGACGTTAAATTTAGCCGTTCTACAGAATTGAGTTTAGCTGGTATCCAGGAGCAAGTTGAGGCACAACAAAAAAAGGTCACTGACTAAAGTGATCTTTTTTAATTAAAGCAGTTTTTCTAAATAATCTTTTAACACCACAGCTTGATTATGCGTTTCATCTTTTGCGCCATAAAGCATGATGACATTGCCTTCAGCAAGATGTGACTTGATTAGTTTCAGAAACTTGTCACGGTCAGGATTGGCGTCCAGTTCAGCGATATAACGGGTTTTAAACTCAGTGTATTTTTCTGGATCATGGCCGAACCACTGACGCAGCTCTTTGGTTGGTGCAATAGTTTTAAACCACTCATCGAGAGCAGCCTTTTCCTTTGAAATTCCCCGTGGCCACAGACGGTCAACTAAGATTCGATAGCCATCCGTATCAGCAGGTTTAGTATAAATTCGTTCAATTTTGAGTGCCATTTCGAATCACCTCTTCTATAATGACAATATCACATATTGATGTTAGGGGTAGAAATAATGACAACTATGGCAGAATTTTTTAGTGGCCGTTCAACCGAAACCATTAGCCGTGAACTTTTAGGTAAATTACTCAGCTATGAATCACCTAAAGGATTAGTTAGTGGCTACATTGTTGAAGCTGAAGCATATCTTGGCGTTGCTGACTCGGCAGCCCACGCGTATGAAGGTCGTCGGACTAAGGCTAACGATGCGTTGTATGGCGCACCTGGGAATATCTACATCTACACTTCTCGTGGGTACTATGCTTTTGATATTGCGGTCCAAGAGAAGGGTGAGCCACAAGGAATTTTGGTGCGCGGGATCGAACCCAAGGATGGTCTAGATATCATGATGGCTAACCGGCCAAAATCCGGATCAGAACTTACGAACGGTCCAGGCAAACTGATGCAGGCCTTTGGTGTCAATGACCTTCACTGGAACAACACTATGCTTGATCAAAGTCCCTTTAAAATTGATTTACAGGATAGCCGCGAGCCGTTGCGGATTGCCACATCAGCCCGCATTGGCGTCAGCAAACGTGGCAGTCAAACGGATGCACCATACCGCTATTTTGTGGCGGGGAACCCCTATGTTTCTGGAATGCGCAAACGAGATATGGATTTAGAAACACATGGCTGGGTAAAATAACTTAATTTTCAGTGTACGATTTGCGTGCACTGTGGAATGCCGCAGCTCCCATGTCAAATGTCTGGTAGTCGATGTTTTCAAATCCTGCATTAACGAACATTTTGGCTAATTGTTTGGCATCAACAAATTCGGCGGCGGTTTTTTCTAGGTAGGCATAGTCTTGGTAGTTGCGGACGGCTAATTTAGTCATCAGCGGAACCAGTTTAAAATAGGCTTGCCATCCTAACTTAACGAGTGGTTGAGTTGGTTGTGACGTTTCTAGTGAAGCTGCTTTCCCACCGGGGCGTACCACGCGATGCATTTCCCGTAAAACTTGGTTGGCATCCGGTACGTTACGTAGACCAAAGCCGATGGTAACCACGTCAAAATGATTTTTATCGTAAGGTAACGCCATTGCATCACCTTGAACTAAAGTGACGCGGTCGTTCATGCCGGCTGCTGTGACTTTCTTTTTAGCGATTGCCAACATTTCTTCACTGAAATCCAGACCGATTACCTGACCAGAGGGGCCAACAGCTTTTGCTAGTGCTATCGTCCAGTCACCAGTCCCGCAACAGAGGTCTAACACAAAACTGCCAGGTTTGATGTCCATCTTAGCCATAGCAACTTTACGCCAGTGTTTGTGGGTGCCGAGAGAAATGAGGTTATTCATACGGTCGTAATTTCCGGCCACCCGTTGAAAGAGTGACTGTACTTGTGGTTCTGGTGTGTGATTAGTGAGTGCCATGTTGATTCCTCCTGAGTGAAGTTATTAAATCAATTTTAGCAAAAAACGTCCCGCAAGTCTGTTTCCAGCTGCGGGACGTTTTGATTTGTTGATTTAAGTGTTAAAGATACTTAGCGTCTTCAACTGGATCTTGAGAGGTTAAGATCTTAGGCCCATCTTTGGTGATGACCAAAGTGTGTTCGTACTGTGCTGAAGGGGTGCCATCAGCTGAAACATAGTATTCCCAAGTATCGCCAGGAACTTGCTTTGAAGCAATCTCCCAGGTACCAAGGTTAACCATTGGTTCGATGGTGATGGTCATACCTTCACGCAAACGTAGACCCTTACCAGGTTCACCATAGTGAGGCACGTTTGGCTCTTCGTGCATAGTCGGTCCAATACCGTGGCCAATCAATTCACGAACGTCGCCCATGTGGTTTTCGTCTTCAACGTAGTGTTGGATAGCGTAACCAATATCACCGATTCGGTTGCCAATAACGGCTTGGTCGATACCTAAGTAAAGGGCCTTTTTGGTCACGTCCATGAGGTGCTGCTTTTCTTCGCTGATCTCGCCAACGGCATAGGTCCAGCAAGAATCGCTCATGAAACCATCCAGATTAACTACCATGTCAACGGCAACAATGTCACCGTTTTTAAGTAGGAGGTCTTTACGAGGGGTGGCGTGGGCAACTTCATCGTTAACACTGACGCAGGTGGCGTACTTGTAGCCTTCAAAGCCTTTTTCTTCGGCCTTGGCGTGGTGTTCTTCAATGTAGGCGTTAGCAAATTTTTCGATGTCCCAGCTAGAAATGCCGGGTTTGATGATGTCGCGTAGACCCAAGTGAACACCGGCCAAAATGGCACCGGATTTACGCATCATTTCAATTTCACGTTCTGATTTTAAAGTAATCAAGAATTTGAGCTCCTTTGTTCTTTAATGAATTCAACAGTTATAATGGTACACCAAAAAACGAAGGTGCGAAAGCAAACGTTTTGAGACTGGAGCATAAGGCGCTTTCGGCAGAAATCCGTGGGCTTGGGATTTGTGCCGAAAGCGCCTTATGTGCAAGTCTCAGTTTGCTTAAGCCCAGTTCAGCAATGTTGAAAGCTTGCTGGAACCCGAATAGAACATGGTGTGGAAGCGGACGTTTTGAGAGCGGTGTGTAAGCGAGTAACGTTGTAAGCCTGGGTTTGGGCTTATAACGTTACTCGCTTACATGTAGCTCTCAGTCCGCTGGAACCCGAATAGGCTATACCGCCTGTCCAAAACACCCAAAACCACCTCGAAAGTCTCATAACCTTAAACCTTCCTTAAATATCTTGCCCCCGCCCCAATAACTTGCTACAATGTTCTGCAACGATATGACTACACTAAACAGGAGGGATTCAATGACATCACCGATATTCGCCTTTTTCGATCCAACGTATATCTTAGTTATTGTTGGCTTGTTACTGTCAATGGCAGCTTCAGGCTACGTTAATTCAACCTACGCTAAATACGACCGATATCGTGCACAAAGTGGGGTAACTGGAACGACTGCTGCGGAGTATATTTTACAGCAGTCGGGGATTAATAATGTTTCAGTTCATCCAATTGCAGGGAACCTGACTGATAACTACAACGGCGGGAATAAAACGTTGAATTTGTCAGAATCAACGGCTAATTCATCGTCGGTAGCAGCGGTTGGTGTGGCAGCCCATGAATGCGGGCATGCGGTGCAGGACGCTACTAATTATGCACCAATGCGATTGCGGACTGCCATTGTACCGATTGCTAACTTTGGTTCCTCAATTTCATTTCCGCTGATTTTAGTGGGTGTACTGATGGGAATGAATCAGACTTTGATTCATATTGGTATTTTCTTGTTTTCTTTTGCACTGCTGTTTCAATTGGTGACTTTACCCGTGGAATTCAACGCGTCACATCGGGCACTTCGAATTCTTAGTGACGGCGGTTTATTGACAGCTGATGAGGTGCCAATGGTAAGACGCGTCCTGACGGCGGCAGCCCTCACTTACGTTGCAGCTGCACTGGCGACATTTTTACAATTGTTACGATTAATCATCCTTTTTGGTGGAAATCGTGACGACAATTAAGCGTGTTTGACTTATAATAAGAATAGGATGAAAAGGTTGGTGGTAATGATGGACTTAATCTCATATTTAAAGGATCAAATCGAGTTTTTAACTGAGCAATTTAACGAAGCAGAAACGGACAAAGACGTCACTATGAAGTACATTACTGAGTCTCGCTTAGATGAAGCAAAGAAGATCAAACAAGCGATTGATGACGGTACGATTAATAGTTTAAGTTAGTATTTAGCACGGCCAATCTGGTCGTGTTTTTTTGTTTTATGAGGAGGACTGAAAATGGCACTTAGCGACTATTATGAGCAGATTAAACAAATGGGACACCAAAGAAACTTCGAAGCAGGCGAAGATTTATTGCGTGAGGGTGACGTTGCCAAGCAATTGTATTTTGTTGATCAGGGTGCAGTGAGATTGTGGCATAACGATGATGGTCGCGATATCACTGTGCAATTTTTCTTTGAGGGTCAAGCGGTGTCGTCCTTTGAAAGTTTTTACTTGATTAAGCCCAGTTTGTTTGCTATTACTGCCATGGAAAAAACGACGGTGACGGTTGTTGATGGGAAATTATTGCGACATACTATCGAAGCAGAGCCCAAATTGATGGCCGCGTTTACCGATTATGTTTGTCACCGTTTTATTGATTACACGCAATACTTCCTCAATCGAATCGAGGATTCACCAGAATTGCGTTACCAGAGTTTGTTGGCGTCTGATCCCGAATTGGTCAACCGCGTTCCAAAGTATGAGCTGGCCTCATATCTAGGTATTACACCAGTGTCACTTTCCCGGATTCGCAGTCGGTTAGATAAATAATACTGTCTGAGAATGTGATACAGCTCTGAAATTCACCGAGTTGTGTCACACTCTTTTGTTAGGTTACCAGAACTTAAAACTCCATAATCATTTAATCTACCTTTGACGCAATTGATTTTAACCCTAATTACGCTTATCATTATGGTCATAAGGGGGAATCTGAAGATGGATCAATCAACTACGCTATCAGGCCGCGCGCGTTTATGGTTCGTGGCGACTTTGCTGATGGGAACTTTTACCATGTCGATCAGTCAATCAGCATTGTCTACTGCCTACCCGACGTTAATGCGGTACTTTTCAATTTCTGCTTCAACGGTTCAATGGTTAACAACGGGATTCATGCTCATTATGTGTATCATGATGCCGGTGAGTCCCTGGCTATTGAGCAATATTGGGTTTAAGCCATTATTTTTATCTGTTTTAACGATGTTTGACGTGGGGACGCTCTTAATCATATTAGCACCCAACTTTCCGTTAGTCCTGCTGGGACGTGCAATGGAAGCGATTGGTGTCGGTATTTTGTTCCCGTCATATCAAACGGTACTTCTGACGATCACACCACGTGACGAACGCGGCAGCGCAATGGGCGTTGCAGGGTTGGTCATGGGGTCAGCATTAGCAGTAGGACCGATTATTTCTGGGATTGTGCTGCGGTTTACGACTTGGCAAGGTCTATTTATCGTTTTTATGATCATCATTAGTCTGGTCATTGTGCTATCGCTAAAGACGATTGTCAACGTGATGCCGCAAGTACCGTCACACCTTGACTGGCTTTCAGTAGTCAGCCTAGTCGGTTTCATTGGTGTGCTTTACGTGATCAATTTGGTGGGTACGCCAGGTGTTAACTGGGGGATTGCCAGCGTGATTCTGATTGTCAGTATCGTGTTACTGCTGTTCTTCGGTATTAGACAATTACGTCTGCCGGAACCGCTGCTCGATTTACGGGTCTTCAAGGTTCGTCAGTTTAACGCATCAGTATGGCTAACAGGTCTTTCCTATATCGCGCTAATTGTTGTTACGATTGTTTTTCCACTGTACTATCAAATTATCTTGGGAGTTAGCCCGTTCATTTCAGGTATGGCGTTAGTTCCCGGTGCGCTATTCTTAAGTATTTTGAACCCACTGACCGGTCGTTTGGCTGATAAAATCGGCTTTAAAAAGGTTTTATTGATTGGGATGACGATGATTCTGGTGGGCTGGGGAATCCTAGCACTGGTTCCTGTTAAATTCTCACTTTGGGGAATGATGCCGATTGCCATGCTGATCGAGGGCGGCAATGCTTTTGTCATGATGCCTGCAACGACTTTAGGTGCGGATGCATTGCCTAACGAGAAGGTTTCTCATGGGACCGCCGTCATCACTACCATGCGTCAATTACTGGGATCGACTGGTGTTGCCGTTGCAACTATCTTGTTGTCGCTAGGAGGAGTTGCCACCGCAACCTTAGGTAATTTCCACATTGTTTTCATCACCTTCTTTATTCTTGAAATAATCGGTCTACTTTTAGCACTCACTTTGAAAGAAAAGAAAGTTCAAAATTAAAATGGTTGAAATTCTGATAATGACGTTTAAATTTTAGTCTAAATTTTTCAAAAAATTCTCTCATTTTTGTAATTTTAAAAGTCAATTATAGCCCGTCATAACGGAATTTGTCGCTTTTATTAAATTCTCATTTTTCTATTTTCGTTCGGGTCATTTTAGGCTACAATGGAGTTATGCAAATGAGTTGCATTGGAAGGGGAATTGTCCACATGACTGAGTCAGGAAAAGTAGAAACATCTGCGTTATATATGAATCCAGATCGAGAAATTGCTGTACTTAATTACACGAACAAGTATGTTTCCGATATCTTTACCTTAATCAATAGTAAAGAGCTCGAGGAAGTTGTCCGCTTATTTTTAGATGATCGACGTCATACCGCCGAGAGTCAGCGAAGCGATTTTGAGGATACAGATCCCAAAACTTACATCGATACACTGAAGGCAGTTTTGCTTGATCGTTCTGACGCTTTTGATACGTATAAGCGTGAGGAAATTCTGCTAAGCGTTGAAGACTTGTATTCATATTACCGGTCATATCTTAGAATTGGTGTTGTTAACTTGCATGGGAGTGAAGCTACCGCAAAGAACTTCATGCAAATGGATAATAAATTCAACGATGTTGTGATTGAAGCTTACCGGACAATTGAAGAAAAGCTGCAGGGATTCCGTAATAAAACTTATCGTCAGGTAAGTGCTGGGACTTCTGCATGTGTTCTGACGCAATCGTTAGACTGGCCGATTCCACATGGTTATGAAGCATTGAAGCCAATTCGCTTCTTAGAGACTTTGATGTTACGGCCACCAATGATGATGAAGACACCTTCAAACAGACGTGAGGGAACGTTTACAGCCGTTCCTGATAATCCAATTGACAAATTCCATGGCTCACGTAGCGAATGGTACTGCTTCCCAGCTAAAATCGGTGAAAGTTTAGCTTACATTTACTTCCATCGGGATTACTTTGTCAGCGGTATTTCACTGGCTAACTTATTCGAAGTTGCCAGTGCTAAGGAAGTTGCCGGTCATAAACCAGATGAAATCTTACTATTTGGTTTACCAGAGACTGAAGGCGATGTTTGCCACTATCACCATGATGAAGAAAACGACATCTGGGTCGGTGAAGTACCATACAACGATAAGACCACGTACTTTGGCTACATGAAGAAGATGTGCTTAACGTTGCATAACTTACACATGATCTACGAAAACCGTTTGCCAATTCACGGTTCAATGGTTCGGATCAAGTTCGCTAACGGTAAGAATAAGAACGTGGTCTTCTTCGGTGATTCCGGTGCCGGGAAGTCAGAATCTTTGGAAGCTTTGCAGGAAATTGCGGACGATAAGATTTTGAGTCTTGAAACGATTTTTGATGACATGGGCAGTTTCACCTTAACGGATGATGATTTGTATGCGCAAGGAACCGAAATTGGGGCCTTTGTTCGACTGGATGATTTAAGCTCAGCCGTGGCCTTCAATAACATGGATCGTGGTGTGTACTTGAACCCAGACCGTAAGAATGCGCGGGTTATTATTCCCGCTGATTCGTATAACCGAGTTGTGGGCCATCATGGCGTTGATATGTGGGTCTATGCAAACAATTACGATAAAGATATTGGTATTCACCGTTTCGATAATGAAGAGGAAGCTAAGGCAACCTTCATCGAAGGTAAGCGGTTTGCTTTGGGGACAACGGATGAAGTTGGGATGAGTACGACCTTCTTTGCGAACCCATTTGGACCAGTCCAAGAAGAAGCAAAGACGCGGCCAATTATTGATAAGGTATTCAAGCGCTTGTTTGATCAAGGAGTGTATGTAGGTGAAATTTACACCCACCTTGGAACTGATAAGAGTAAGGATAGCTTGAATGAAAGTGCTAAAGAGCTGTTGGATGAATTGTGGAACAGCTAGAGCGCGAACCGCGGCGTTTAGATAGCGGCGTGTAAGGCAAGGACCACCTAAATCCCCGAACTTGGGATTTAGGTGGTCCTTGCCTTAAACATAGCTATCTGCCGCGGTGAGCGCGTTTCAGAAAAATTAAATTAAAAGCAGCTGGATTAAAGTTTTTTCATTGCAAAATTTAATCCAACTGCTTTTTGTACATATAATCTAGGTTATCTCTTTAAACTATCTAGCAACTGTTTGCCGTTATCATAGAAGATCATTTGTTTCATTGGTTCAGAAACAACGTCGGTATCCGCAAGTGTTTTTGCTAAGTGATCCACCAATGGGGCAGGAGTGTAGGGTGAATCAGTACCGTAAAGCAAATGGTTAGGGTTAACCATTTGCAGTAAAGTTGGCAATTGATAGGGTAAAACCTTACCAGCAACATCAAAGTATTGGTTAGCCATTACTCCAGGCACATCAACTTGACTATCGGTTAGCTCTGAGTTCATTTTCTTTGATAACGCAACTCTATCGGAAATAACGGGAAGTAGGGCGCCCGCATGAGGAATAATGAATTTAATGTTTGGATACTTAGTGAAAATATCATTAACCGTCATGTTAACGACGGCACGGGTTGTGTCAAAGAAAAAGCCCATAACGGCAATGTTGATTTTACTCGACATATTTTTAGTTGCCGGATGTGGTTCATTGGGGTGCAACAGTACTAAAGCGTGGTGCTCGTTTAGTTTAGACATAATTGGGTCTAGATCAGGATTGCCAAGATATGTCCCATTTGCGTTAGTGGGCAGCGTGAAAGCTACGGTGTTTTTTGAAAGCGCACGGTCAATCTCACTTAAACTTTCTTCAACATAAGGTAGTGGCAGCGAGGCCGCAAAGCCGATTTTATCAGGGTAATGTTCCTGCTGTTCTGCACCATAATCATTGACTTCTGCTGTCATTTCGGCAGTCTGATTAGCATCATAGGCTACTGAGAAATGTGGTGCCGAAGCAGAAATAATTGTGTAATCAATACGTTGTCTTTCCATAGTTGAAAGCGTTGTGTCGATACTATATGCTGGAGTTGGGCAGTCGTCAGCGTGATCGTTGAACTTTTCCTTGAGAAATTTTTTGTATCCTGGAGAAAGATAGTGGGCATGGAAATCAATTTTACGATACATTATTAAGACCTCCTGATAAATTTAATTCACACCGTGTATAATATACTCACGGTGTGAATTAATCAAGAGATAAAAAATAGGAAGTGATTAGAATGGCTAGAAAAGCATCTTTAACAACTGAAGTGGTCGTTGCTAAGGCCACCGAAATTGTGAAAGAGTCAGGGTTTAATGCCTTATCATACCGAGGGTTGGCTCGTGCACTCAACGTTCAGCCGCAAACTTTGTATCGATATGTGGCTAATATTGAAGAATTGCAGGTTCAAGTAATCCTCACCTTTTTAGATGAATTAATTCAGTATACGCAATCTCAGGTGATTGGCTTTAGTGGCAATCAGGCAATCCTCAAATTTGCTCAAGCCGTGCTCACTTATTCAAACCACAAATTAACGTTAACCAGTTTGCTTTCAACGTCGGCTGACATTTCGGACAAACGTGAAATTAAAGCAAAATTAATGGCATTACGTGAATTGCCAGCTGTAATTTTAAAACGGCAGAGCAGTAAACAGATTGATGTTTCTGGTCGTGTTCAAATGCTAATGAGTTTGATTCTGGGTTTTGCGGAGTATATTGATATTGGTTTATACGATGGTACGGAAGAACAAGCAGTGGCACTGTTACAAAGTCAAATTGAAAAAATGCTGATTAGCAATTAGGATTAAGTGAAAAGGCTCTGTTACGAAATGATTAACATTTGATAAACCCACAGTGTTTCTCTTGCCAGTTACGTGATTTGAAGATATACTACTTTAAAATCGAAATTAAGAGGGATGATAACGTGCAATTTATTTTTACAAAACTACTATGGTCAACGTTAATGGTCACGGGGCTCATTGGCTCAGTTGTCGGCTTTGTGCTACCAGTCATCCCGGGCATTCCGTTTTTGATCTTAATGATTTATAGCTTGAAAAAACTATCGCCAAAATTTCACCGCTGGCTAAGTCGGACACGACTGGCTGAATGGTTAAAGGAACATCAGCCAACTTTAGCAAAATGGTTGGTAAACTAAATCGTAACGGAAAAGGGCTCAAACAGCATTGATTACTGTTTGAGCCCTTTAATTTTAAATCCTGGAATTCTTAAATTAATACTGAATATGCAGCAACTCAGCATGCTTAATATCTTCGATTGTCTTAGTGCCAGCCAATTGCATCACGATCTTCAACTCATTGTTCAGATGCTCGAAGACTGAGTAAACACCATCAGCACCACCCAGTGCTAAGCCGTAAATTGCGGGACGGCCAATGGCGACTAAATCGGCACCTAAAGCAATTGCCTTGAAGACGTCTGAACCGCGACGGACACCGGAATCAAAGATCACTGGTACTTGATGGTTGACGGCTTTAGTGACGCTTTCAAGAACGTCAAAGCTAGCTGGGCCACCATTCAATTGACGGCCACCGTGGTTAGAAACGTAAATACCGGCTGCCCCTGCACCGATCGCATAGAGCGCATCTTCAGGCGATTCAATTCCCTTAACGATTACTGGTAAATCGGTGTAGTCAATGATCCGCTTAACGTCATCTGGACCAATCTTTTGAGCAGCAGAGGCATAAATTTCAGAAATGCCCTTACCTTCGCCATCGCCTTCACTGAACTTGATTAAGTTAGCCATTGGAATTGGAAATTGGAAATGATTAATAATATCAGCTTCACGATAGCCACCAACAGTGGCATCAACGGTGAGGATGATGGCTTTTACGCCAGCTTGCTTAGCTTCATCTAAAAGTGACTTGTTAAAGTCCCAGTCCTTACTCATGTAGAGCTGGAAGAATTGAGGAGCACCGTCGCCGCCAGCGGCAGTATCCGCAATGGATGTTGATGAATAGGTACTTTGTGCCATTAACCCACCAGCTTTAGCAACTCCCTTCGCGGTATCAACTTCACCTTTAGCGTGAGCCAAGCCTTGTGCAGCAGCTGGTGCCATCATGATTGGTGTCTTCAAATCTAAGCCGAAGACCGTGGTATCAGTCTGTGGATTTTCAATGTTGCTTAGCGCCTTAGGAACGATTTGGCGGTGTTGGAATGCTTTACGATTAGCATTTAATGTCCATTCATCCTCTGAGCCACTCACGATGTAGCCAAAGCCACCGGTAGGAATAATCTTTTTAGCATCTTCTTCTAGTTGAGTTAGGTTTAAAATATCAAGTGTTTTTTCGTTTTCGTTTTGTTCGTAACCATTAGTCATAACCATAATATTTGCCTCCAGCAAAGATAATTATTTTTGATTGACTACAGCTTACTTACTTTTTGTAAGTGAGTCAAGAATAACCACTTGCTGTTTATCAATTAAAAAACCGTTACCCGACTAGAAGCTTGTCAGGTAACGGTTTTGTCTTATAAACGATACTGTTTAAAGGCTTCAAAATCTTGATCAACTTGCTGCACGTAAGCAGCCGTCCACGTCTGGATTGCCTGATCAAACTTATCTGAGTGCCCGGTATAACCAAGAATCACGCCAGCAGTTGGACTTTGTGCATGAGCAATACCCAGTACCCAAGCGCAGGTTTTGGCATAGGCTTCAAACTGATCCCAATCCAGTTCAGATAGTTCGATAGAGGCTTTCATATCACGGAATTGCCGCACGTAAAAACTCTTCTTTTCCGTGGCAAAGTAACCCAGAAATGAGTCGGATGCAGATTGAAGAATCTTTTGGCAATCAACGATCCGCTTACCTTCATTTTGTTCGTACTGAGCATTTGCGTCATCCAGCTCGTCGGCCAGTTGACGATGGGGCAGGGCTTCTTTAATTTGTAAGACCAAGTGTGAGCCGTCCGTACCCGTCAGCAATAATAGATAACATAATGACCCAAAGCTGCCCACGCCAACACTGTGACGGACGATGTCAGTGACGTGATACTGCGACAGCATTAAACCAACATCAGTGGGAAGGGTTTGACGGTATTGGGTGAGATATTTCGTAATATGTTTAGTGACCCGGTCGTTGACATGCTGCGTTCGCGGCGGGTTCTCCTTAAATGAAATTCGACCCTTGCTGTCCGTGATCGTAAACTTGCGAACCACCTGTTCAGAATCACGTTTGCCTGCTTTGGACAAGAATTTCATCAGTTTTTTGGTGTGCATTTCTTTACTGGGGATCGTGTTCAATATGTTTTCCACGCTGTTTACTGGATAGAAACGATTCAGCGCGGTTTTCTCGAACATATTCTGTAGACTTTTACGGTAGGATTCGCCCAGTTCCTTAACCAAATTCTTTAATTTGTCGTCGCCGAATTGGTGCTCACGGCCTGCCAATAGGGTGCTGACCGCCAAGCGTTTCACGTCCCACTCAAACGGATTGATGCCAGCTTCATCGAAATCGTTTAAATCAAATAGGAGGTGTCGCTCTGGTGAGCCAAAGAAACCAAAGTTACCGATATGTGCGTCACCGCAGCTAACTGCGTGAATGGGCGAATTATCCTGATGGGTCAGGTCAGCTTCCATTAATTCAGCGGTCCCCCGAAAAAAGGTGAAACTAGACTGGCTCATGCGCTGAGTCCGTTCTGGTAGCAGCTCGGGAATCAGAATTGAGCGAACCTGATCCATTAATTGGTTGGGATCACGATCAGTTGGCAGATATTCGCCCAGTGTCTCAAATGGGTACGCTGAACGGAGCTTCTTACCAAGTTTCTGTTGGTCTTTCAATGATTGCTGCACAACTAACTGACTAAAATCGAACGGCTTAACACTCATTACGTTTCACCTCAGTATTAGAATTACTATCTCTAGTTTAACACGTGACACCTTTAAGGAATGCCTTATTTACAGAGGTTTACATTGAGTTTACGTTGGGTTATCAATTGATTTTAATGGGTTACAAAATTGTAAATTAAGTTTAACTGGCCGTTAATTTAATAACCAGCAGTAAAGGCTAATACTATCAATATTGAGGAAAATAAAAGGATAGGAAGTAGCGTGCCTAAAATAAGACATAGAATTAGATTTAGGTTAGTTTTGCAGAGGCGAAAAGTAAGTAAGTCAACACACATAAAATAAGAAAACGAGATTAGTCCAATCGCAAAATTTTGAGTCGCTCTGAAGAAATTTAACACAATTGCTAAAACTAGAGCAGTCCCGACTATTATTTGCATTATACGATACGATTTATGGGTAAACTGTGTGGCAAACGTTTCTTTTATTGACTTCATATTAATCATGATTAACTCCTAATTTTTGGTTGAATTTATTGTTTTTGTGCCTCTGTTTGAGTTTTATCAGGTGTTGTAAGCAGCATGTGTCTGCTGTACATTTACACCTGATTCAATAATACCGTACTCAATAGTGCAGTAGCAAAAGCTAATGATAAATATTTAATAAAAGATTTCATAAGAAAAGCTCTCCCTAAGACTTGATGACTAATACGTATTAGTGAGTTGCTGTTAACATCACTAGATTATTCGTAAGTACCTACTTTGGGGAGAATCGGAATGCTTACCTTCTGGTTTGGCAACCATTAGTTGCATTAAATAAAGGAAATTAGTACACGGAAAGACATGGTGCAAGCGAAATTGAAAGATGGTAAAATTGTAAGGGTATTCAGAGAATACAGAAAATGAAATTATTTAGTAAAATTTTTACTCTTTTTCCGGTTTTCGGCTTATACTGAAAGCGGAAGCATTATTGAGAACACAACTTAAACTTAAGAGGAGTGGCGATACGATGACTTGGCAAGATAATTATCAAGTATGGAAGAACTATCAAGACTTAGATCCAGCATTAGCACAAGAATTAGCAGATATGGCTGATGACCAAGAGGCACTAGAAAACGCCTTTACCAAACCAATGGCCTTTGGAACTGCGGGTATGCGGGGGCTGATTGGTCCCGGAATCGGACAAATGAACCTTTATACCGTTGGGGCCGCCGCTGAGGGATTGGCTCGCTTTATGGATACCCTGGACGATAAGGATAAGCAACGCGGTGTGGCAATCAGTTTTGACTCGCGTTATCAATCGCGTGAATTTGCACACCATTCAGCACAGGTTCTTGGTGCACACGGGATTCCAAGTTTTGTCTTCGACGATATTCGGCCTACACCAGAACTTTCTTTTGCGGTTCGTCACTTGCACACCTACGCCGGTATTATGATTACCGCTAGCCATAACCCTAAACAGTACAACGGGTTTAAGATCTACGGTCCCGATGGTGGTCAAATGCCACCAAAGGCTGCTGATCAGATCACTGAATACGTTAACGGTATCGATAACATGTTCACCGTTAAAACTGTGAAGGAAACAACGCTCAGGAAGCAAAATCTCGTTCATATCATTGGTGAAGATGTTGATGAAGATTATTTAGCCGGTGTTAAAGCCGTTTCGGTTAACCCTAAACTGATTGATGAAGTTGGTAAAGACATGACCTTGATTTACACGCCATTGCATGGGACCGGTCACATCATCGGTTACCGGGCATTGAAGGACGCTGGTTACGACCACTTTACGATGGTCAAAGAACAAGCCATTGCTGATCCTGAATTTCCAACGGTCACTCATCCAAATCCTGAATTTCCAGAAGCCTTTAACATGGCGATTGAATTAGGTAAAAAGCAAGGCGCTGACTTGTTGGTTGCTACTGACCCTGACGCCGACCGTTTGGGTGCCGCTGTTCGGATGCCAAACGGTGAGTATCAACTAATGACTGGGAATCAAATCGCCTCTGTTTTGCTGAACTATATTTTGAAGGCTAAGCAGGACGCAGGAAAGTTACCAGCTGACGGCATGGTCGTTAAGTCCATTGTCTCCACCGAATTAGCAACCAAGATTGCTGATCACTACGGCGTTAAGATGGTCAACGTGCTGACTGGATTCAAGTACATTGCTGAACAGATCAAGCTGGCTGAACAGAATCATGATCACACCTTCCTGTTTGGGTTTGAAGAAAGTTTCGGCTACCTGATCAACCCGTTTGTTCGTGATAAAGATGCGATTCAATCAACCATTCTATTGGCCGAAGTCGCTGCTGATTACAAACAGCAGGGATTGACCCTTTACGATGGCATTCAACAACTTTACAAGACTTATGGCTACTTCAAGGAAAAGACCACTGCCAAGGAGTTCGATGGCGTTGATGGTGCCGACAAGATGGCCGCTATTATGAAGTCCTTGCGTGACAGCAAACCAACGGAATTTGCTGGTGTTAAGGTTGAGACTACTGATGATTATCAAACGCAAGTGGCAACCCACCAAGATGGCAGCACTGAAAAATTGGATTTGCCAGTTTCCAACGTTTTGAAGTATTGGTTAGCAGATGGTACTTGGATTGCTGTTCGGCCTTCAGGGACTGAACCAAAGATCAAGTTTTACATTGGGACTAATGGTAAAACTGACGAAGAGGCTACTCAAAAGTTAACTGATTTTGAAAATGCTTTAACTCAGTGGGTTAAGGATTAGTAAAAAACGATCTGATTTTATCAAAATGGTGTTGGTAAAATCGGATCGTTTTTATCTGCACGGAGCGCGTCAACGTGGTAAACAGCTGACATTGATCAGGCTTGAACACTCATAAAGATTGATCTGAAGCTAAAGAAAACGATTTCATTTTTCGTTGACAAGAACTAAATTTTAGGTTATTTTAGAGGTAGTAAAAATTTAGTAAAATCTGTGGAGGCATAATTATGGATTATCAAAGCTTAAAAGAAGAATTCAACAAAGCTTTTGGCTACGAAGGTGAACGCGTTTACTTTTCACCAGGCCGAATTAACCTGATCGGTGAACATACTGATTACAATGGCGGTCACGTTTTCCCTTGCGCAATTACCATGGGCACATATGGTGTTTACGCAGCTCGTAAAGACGACCAAGTTCGACTTTATTCTGCTAACCTTCCAGACGCAGGTATTTTGACTTTCCCGATTGATAAATTAGATTTTGACAAAAACGATAGCTGGGCTAAGTTCCCACGTGGTGTGATGTACGAAATGGCTAAGCAGGGCAAGACGGTGGATCATGGGTTTGACCTCTTCGTTCACGGTGATTTGCCAGACGCTTCAGGCCTTTCATCATCAGCATCCATTGAACTCTTGATTGGTAACATTTTGAACCAAGAATTTAACTGGGGTGTCGATCAAATGACGTTGATCAAGAACGGCCAAGCAGTTGAAAATGATTACTTAGGGCTTAATACTGGGATTCTTGATCAATTTGCCATCGGTATGGGTAAAAAGAATCAGGCTGTTTTGCTTGATGCAAATACCATGAAGTATGAATATGTTCCCGTTGAATTAGGTGACAACGTGATTGTTATCATGAACACCAACAAGCGGCGTGAACTGACGGACTCTAAGTACAACGAGCGTCGGTCGGAATGTGAAAAGGCTGTCGCACTTCTACAAAAGGGTGGCGTGGATGTTAAGACGTTGGGTGACTTGTCACAAGAAGAATTCGATAAGGACGCTTACCTAGTTAACGATGACACATTAATCAAACGTGCGCGTCACGCGGTCATTGAAAACCAACGGACATTACGTGCTAAGAAAGCCTTGAGCAACGGTCAACTTGAAGAATTCGGTAAGTTAGTTAATGCGTCACACGTTTCCTTACATTATGACTACGAAGTTACGGGTAAAGAATTGGATACTTTAGCTGAAACCGCATGGAAGCAACCAGGGGTCTTGGGTGCTCGTATGACTGGTGCCGGCTTCGGTGGCTGCGCAATCGCCATTGTTAACAAGGCTAACGTTGATGACTTCATTAAGAATGTCGGTGATGTTTACAAGAAAGAAATTGGTTATGAAGCCAGCTTCTACGTTGCAAGCATTGGTGATGGTCCTAAGGAAATCAAAGCTTAATAGAGTTTAAAAAAGCGCAAAGCAATGTTACTTGCAGAGCGCTTTTATATCGGAATTAGGTTAAAGAGAAAGTATGGAGGTAATCGTTTATGACAGTTGTTGTATTAGGTGGTGCGGGCTATATTGGTTCACACACAGTTGATCGATTAGTTGAAAAAGGGTACGACGTTGCGGTGATTGATAGTTTGATCACAGGTCACCGGGCTGCGGTTAATCCTAAAGCACGTTTTTACCAAGGTGATATTCGCGACCGCGCCTTTTTGGATGAAGTTTTTAACAAAGAAACTGATGTAGAAGGCATTATTCACTTTGCGGCCTTTTCAATCGTGCCGGAATCAATGAGTAATCCATTGAAGTACTTTGATAACAATACTGGTGGCATGATTACCTTACTTAAGGCAATGAAGGACCATGATATTAAGCGCATCATCTTCAGTTCAACAGCTGCAACCTATGGTGAACCTAAGCAGATTCCAATTAAGGAAACTGATCCTCAGATTCCTACGAACCCATATGGTGAAAGTAAGTTAGCCATGGAAAAGATTATTCACTGGTCTGATGTGGCATACGGTATTAAGTTTGTGGCTTTACGTTACTTCAACGTTGCGGGTGCTAAAGCTGATGGCTCAATCGGTGAAGATCACCATCCAGAAACCCACTTGATTCCAATTATTTTGCAGGTTGCTGCGGGTGAACGTACTGGTTTGAAGATTTTTGGTACTGACTATCCTACTAAGGACGGGACTAACGTGCGTGACTACGTTCATGTTGTGGACTTAGCGGATGCACATATCCTGGCTTTGGAATACCTGAAAGCCGGCAATGACAGTGATGCCTTTAACCTTGGGTCATCAACTGGTTTCTCAAACAAAGAAATTTTGGAAGCTGCCCGTGAAGCAACTGGTCAGCCAATTCCTGCTGAAGATGCACCAAGACGTGCGGGTGATCCTAGCACCTTGATTGCTGCTAGTGACAAGGCTCGTAAAGTCTTAGGCTGGAAGCCACAATACGATGACGTTAAGGAAATTATTAAGACCGCTTGGAACTGGAAACAGACGCATCCAAAGGGCTACAACGACCGAGGTGAAGCCTAAAATGTCAAAAACTGTTGATCAATTTGTTGATGCCATTCTTGCTAGCGGAACCTATCAACCACTAGACCGCATTTACGTGACAAACCGCGTTCTTGGACTAGTCGGTGATGACGATGCCGTTGAAGCTAAAAGCGATGATTTATTGGATGTCGTTGATGCCTTGTTGGCAACTGCAGTTAAGAACGGTAAAATTGAAGATGGTCAATCTGACCGCGATATTCTAGAAGCTGAACTCACTGATTTGCTGACACCAACACCAGCTAAAGTGAACCAAGAATTCTGGAATGAATACCAAAAGTCACCCGAAGATGCAACGAACTTCTTCTATAACTTGAGTCGTAAAAACGACTACATTAAGACGAGATCGATTGCTAAGAACATCGTTTTTGATGCACCAACGGATTATGGTGACCTTGAAATTACCATTAACCTGTCAAAGCCTGAAAAGGATCCCAAGGCGATTGCTGCTGCTCGTAATCAGAAGAGTAACACGTATCCATTAAGTCAGTTAGCCATTGAAAACGAAGGCTACCGTGGCCGTTTGGGCTACCCAGCACGGACGAATCACCGGGTTATTCGGTTAACTCTTGGCGGTGAACCATGGGGCTTCCAGTATTCGCCATACGCTTACTTTAGTGAACACGCCATTTTCTTGCTGCAAGAACACCGACCAATGGTCATTAACCAGCATACTTTTGGTAATTTACTGGAAATTGTCCGGTTATTCCCACACTACTTTGTAGGTAGTAACGCTGATTTACCAATCGTTGGTGGCTCGATGCTGGCACAAGACCATTATCAAGGCGGTCGTCACGACTTCCCAATGATGAAGGCACCGCTAGACCGTAAAATTAAGTTAGCCGGTTTTGATGATGTTGATGCTGGTATTGTTAATTGGCCAATGTCTACGATTCGACTGTCAGGTGAAACACCTGAATCGTTGATCAATGCAGCAACAGCCATCGCTAACAGCTGGCAGCATTATGACGACGAATCAGTCGACGTTCGTTCCTATACGGATGGTGAACGTCACCACACGGTAACACCAATTGCTTACCGGCGTGGCTCTAAGTTTGTTTTAGATATTGTTTTGCGGGACAATCAGACTTCTGATAAGTACCCAGATGGTATTTTCCATCCGCATCAGGATGTTCAGCATATTAAAAAGGAAAACATTGGTTTGATTGAAGTTATGGGGCGCGCTATTTTACCAGCACGGCTTAAGACGGAAATGCAAGAAGTTAAACACTATGTATTAGGCGACTCAAACGAGATGAAGGACTATCACAAGGCATGGGCTGATCAATTGAAAGCAGACCATAAGTTTACTGCTGACAATGCTGACGGCATTATTGACCAGTCAATCGGTGAAGTCTTCGCTCGGGTTCTGCAAGATGCAGGTGTTTTCAAGTGGGACGACAAAGGCCAAGCTGCTTTTGACCGTTTCATTGCACAAATTAAGTAGTTTATTATACGAAAGGGGGAAGCATCTATGAAAGTGACTTTAAAAGACATCGCTCAAAAAGCAGGTGTTTCCCTGTCCACTGTTTCTCGAGTACTCAATTATGATACGACGTTATCCGTCAGTGATGATACTCGGCAACGCATTTTTGAAATTGCGGAAGAGCTGAACTATACCAAGACTAAGCGAGTCTCGCAGGTAGCTGATACCTATAAAATCGCAGTTGTTCAGTGGTACTCCATTAATAAAGAGCTGGATGACCTTTACTACATGACGATTCGAATGGAAATTGAAAAACGCAGTCAGGAACTGCATATCCAAACGATTCCAGTTTTTCAGAATCAGGTTTCTGAAATCAGCAAGGATGTCGATGGCATTATTGCGGTCGGTAAATACAGTGAAGCACAGGTCGATGAACTCAGTGCAATCAGCGATAATTTAGTCTTCGTTGACTGGAGTGAAATGGATCGTGGCTTTGATAGTATTGTGACCGAGTTTAAGCCAGCCGTTCTCAAAGTGATTGACTATCTGTTGCCAAAAAGTCAGGATATCGGCATCATCTATGGTTCTGAATACACGACGGATGGACAACTTAAGATTCCTGACCCACGCTTTAAGGCCTTCAAGTCGATCATGACTGAACGCAAGTTATTTAATCCTCAGTTTGCCTTTGAAGGTAACTACACTAATCAAGCTGGTTATGATTTGATGAAGCAGGCTGTACGGGATTTAGGTGATGATTTACCGCACGCCTTCTTCGTTAGCAATGACCCTATGGCAATCGGTGCCTTAAAGGCATTGGGTGAAGATAATATCAATGTTCCTGAACGCGTTAGTTTGTTCAGCTTCAATGACACTTCAGTTGCCAAGTACGTTTACCCAGAGTTAAGTGCGGTACACGTGGCTACGGATCAGATGGGGATCAGCGCAGTTGAATTAATGAAGAGTCGGCTGGAGAATAGCCGAGAAGTACCGCTAAAAGTGGTTGTTGGCACCAAGCTGATTATTCGTAAGAGTACTCGGTAAACAGAAATTAAATCACACAAGAAACCAAAAATCTAGCAAGGCGATGAGCTGAGCTAGATTTTTTTGTCCACTTAAGAGCGAATTCGTGAAAGTTATTGTAAACATTTCCACCCCGTGTTAAATTAATTATCTCAATAAAAGCGCTTATTATTACGATTCGAATAATATACATTTGACAAATTTAAAAAATAACGTGATTTTTTTAAAAAAGTAAACAATTTTTCTTGAAATGAAGTATAATGAATGTGACATAAAGAACAAACAAATTTAAACGAGAACAGTTGTTAGATATCAGGATCAACTGAAAGGAGACTATCATTATGATAAAAAAACACCGAAAAGTATTATTAGTTGGTGATGGCGCCGTGGGTTCATCTTTTGCATTTTCACTTCTACAAAACTGTGGGATCGATGAACTGGTGATCGTTGACCTTCAAAAAGAACACGCTGAAGGTGATAGCCTTGATTTGGAAGACCTGACACCGATGATGATGCCAGCTCGGATCAGAACCGGCGAATATTCAGATGCCGCGGATGCTGACATCGTTGTTTTGACCGCAGGCGTTCCTCGTAAACCAGGCGAAACTCGCTTAGACCTGGTTAATAAGAATACTAAGATTTTAGAATCAATCGTGACTCCAGTTGTGGAAAGTGGCTTCAACGGCGTGTTCGTTGTTTCGGCTAACCCAGTTGATATTTTAACGGCTTTAACTCAGCACATTTCAGGTTTCCCTAAGAACCGTGTCATTGGGACTGGGACTTCTTTGGACAGCGCACGGTTGCAGGTTGCACTTGGCAAAGAACTGGATGTTAGCACCAGCGATGTTGATGCCTACGTGTTAGGTGAGCATGGTGACAGTTCATTTGCTGCTTATAATGAAGCAACGGTGAACGGTCAGCCACTCTTAAGCCTGCCAAACATTGATCGTGACCGTTTAGCTCAGATTGAAGAGGACGTTAAGAAAAAGGGCGGCGCTATCATTAGCCGTAAAGGCGCAACGTTCTACGGTGTTGCAGTCAGCTTGATGAAGATTTGCCGGGCAATCCTATTGGATGAGAACTTGGTAATGCCAATCTCAGCACCAGTTAACGGTCAATATGGTCTGGAAGATGGCTACATCGGCACACCAGCTGTAATTAATGGTGGCGGTATTCGTCAGGTCATCGAAGTCAGTCTGACGGATGAAGAAACCGAAAAGATGCAAGAATCAGCACGTAAGATGAACGAAGTCTTACTCGCTGCTGAATAAATAAGTGATAGAATAAGATTAATCGAACGAGTTGGGTAGCAATTGCTGGCAACTCGTTTTTGTTTGAGGTGAAAAAATTGGAATTTACAACGAGTGATCATGTACGGCTTAGCTATACTGACGAAGGTGATGGCCCAGCGGTTTTATTGCTGAGCGGTATTGGGAGTTACCGTGAAATTTGGCTGCCAACAAAACGATTTTTAGTTGATGCAGGTTACCGAGTAATTAATTTAGACGCGAGAAATCAAGGCGCCTCCCAACGAACGTTTAAGGGTCGGCGGATGTCCCGTCACGCTATCGATATCAAAGAGTTACTGGCACACTTGGATTTAAATGATGTAATTGGAATTGGTAATTCCATGGGAGCCAGCACATTGTTTGCGTACGCTTCGTTATTTGGCAGTCACCAATTCAGTGCGTTTATCGATGTTGATCAGAGCCCCAAAATGATCAGTGATGACACGTGGCAATACGGGTTCAAAAACCTTACATGGGAAAATTTCCCAGAAATGTTAAAGTTGCCGTTTGGTCCTGCGACAGCCACACGTGTATCGGATGAAGTTCGAACCAATGTCCGGGCTGCCAGACAGGCACACCCCTATGATGTGGAACAAAATAACGCATTTTTAGTGGATCATGCCTTTCAAGATTGGCGGGATGTTTTACTAGGATTGCAGATACCGTTGCTGATCGTTGCTGGGGCAAAATCACCCTATTTTAATCCGAAGTTTGCGTCAGTGGCTGCTGCACTGGCACCACGAGGGCAATCGCAAGTGATTAATAATGCTGGTCATATTGTGATGACGGAGCAGCCGGCGTTATTTAATAAAGCACTGTCAGCCTTTTTGAAGAAAATTTGAAATAATCTGTTAGTTTCACAACTCAATAACCATGTATAAAATAAGCGGTATCCCAGTGCTTTCGGGATACCACTTATTTTATACATGGTTATTTATTGAATTTACGATCTACCCATCTCGAGTAAAACTCTGTTAGCAACGGATTCATTGGTTACAAAGTCCGTCAGTAGGCCACCACGTAAAGCACCAAGTAGAGCACGTCCCTTGAACTTACTTTTCACGATGGCGATACGATGAGGAACAGTGAGAATAGCATCTAAGGAAGCACCAAACAGTTTATCGTGTCCTCTGTTTAAAATATGGCCATTAATATCGTATGGCCGACCATACAGCATGCCAGCAACGTCGTCTGGTTCGATTTCACCCAGAATTTCGTCACGATGATTTTGCCATAGAGGAATGGAATCGACCGATGCCAGAGTACCAACCCCAGCGAATAGCAGGTCCATCTTAGCCATGGTAGTGAACGCTGAGACTAATGCTGGCTCCTGCTGTAAAGCAGTACGAGTGGCATCATTAATGATATAAAGGGGTGCCGGAATGGTTCTAAAGCTGGCACCGAATTTAGTCGCTGCTTTTTGAACTAGCGGGGTGGCACCAAGGGTAGAGTTGTATTTTAAATTGTCGCCCATAAACTGCGTGAAGACGAGATCATCTAAAATCTCGGACTGGAAGTGGTTAATCACGTTAGCAACCGTACCGCCCCAACCAACACCGATCACTGAACTGCGGTGAAGCATATCCTGAATTTCTTCGGCCGCGAACTCCACCACGTTTTCATAGTCTTCATTAGTATTATCAGCGTCTTTGAGAATAAAGGCATTTTGCAGGCCAAACTGCTTTTTAAACCGAGCCTCCATTTCCATATTGCGGTCAATGGGTGCGTTAATGGTGATTTTAACGAGGCCGTTGTTCAAAGCATCATCTAAATCTTTTGTAATTAAATAACGGCTAAGGTTATATTTTTTTGAGATTTGCGAAATAGTCAGTTTAGATAGGTAATAATCGCGTGCAATGTTAGCCAATTGCTCGCGGAATTTCATGTTGTCCAAAAAGTTTCCTCCTAAAAGTTTCAGTAGCCGTATCGGTGGCAGAACCATCATACAAGTTTTCGTAAGTGTTTATCAATTAGATGTGAATCTAGTTTCATTAATTAACTTCCCTACCATCATATCATGTTAGAACAAAAATGTTCGTATTTTTAAACACTTTTATCAGAACAAAAATTCTTATTTTAAAAATGTAAAAAATATGATTTATATTTGAAAAAGTTAAAAAGGCGGAGTAAACTATAAGAGTAGAAGAACTTAATAATTAAATCACAAGTGATTGTTTGAAAGGAATGGTGCGATTGACAGATAATAGTGAGATTTTAAAAGTGCATGAGAGTCACACAGGTGTATTGGACATTCAATCTGATCTAGGTGTACATAATAAGACCGATTTGGGCAAGGCGTATACTCCCGGAGTAGCGGTGCTCTCTAAGTTGATTGCCAAACATCCGGAACTTAAAAATAAGTATACGGTTAGCGGTAAGTTGGTCGCTTTGATTACGGATGGTTCCGCCGTTTTAGGTCTCGGCAATATTGGTCCAGCTGGCGGTTTACCCGTGATTGAAGGTAAAGCTTTGCTATATAAGGACTTGGCTGGCATTAACGCTATTCCAATTGCGGTTAACCAAGTGTCAACTGACGAAATCGTTAAGACGATTCAAAATATGTCGCAGTCGTTTGCGGGCATTCATTTGGAAGACATTGCGGCACCGAAGTGTTTTGAAATTGAGGAAGCACTAAGTCAATCGTTAAACATCCCAGTTTATCACGATGATCAAGAAGGGACTGCAATCGTTGTTTTAGCAGGCTTAATTAACGCCGCTAAAGTCGTAGGTAAGCAATTGTCAGATTTGCGCGTGGTGATTAATGGCGTCGGCGCTTCCGGCTTAGCCACCGCTAAATTACTTTACGCAGCAGGAATCAAACAACTGACTTTAGTTGATATTTATGGTGTGGTTACCGCAAATGATATGAGATATAATCAGTACCAACGTGATTTTGCGGCTCAAATTGAGGCTAGTGATGCTCAAAAGGGACTTAAATTGAGCGACGTGATGGATGGTCAGGATGCCTTCATCGGCCTTTCTGATCAGCATCTGTTATCCGGTGATGATGTTCAGCGGATGGCTGCTGACCCAATCGTCTTTGCGTTAGCAAACCCGATTCCCGAAATTGAACCAGAAGTTGCTGCTCAAGCTGGTGCTAAGGTCATTGCGACCGGTTCAAGCCAACATCCTAACCAGGTCAACAATATTTTGTCCTTCCCAGGCTTATTTAAAGGTTTGCTGGCCAGTGGGATAAAGCACGTTGACGCCAAGCTACAATTAGTTGTTGCCAAGGCTTTAGCGAGTGTTGTTGAAACACCAACGGCTGAGGAAGTGGTTCCAGGTGTGTTCAATACCCAGGTGGTTGAAACAGTCAGCCAAGCGGTTGTAGATTATGCCGATGACCAAAAGAAAGAATTGATGACGGAGGTCTGACATGGACAATCAAATTGTCGATCTGTATCTTAGCAACCCTAAAGTGAAAAGGGATTGGGAAGATTTTTTAACGAGTCTGAAGATTACCAATTTCTCTGCCAATGAGGTTGACCAAATCGACTATACGATTGGTATTTACAGCGGTGATGACTTGGTAGCAACGGGTTCCGTTGCCGGTAATGTGCTGAAGTACATTGGCGTCTGCAATAAGGGTGTGACTACTGGTTCCCGGTTCAACGCGATTGTTTCCGAGTTAGTTAATCGCCAATTTGCGAACCATATCTATCATCTATTTGTGTTTACGAAACTGAATTATAGTGACAGTTTCCAACATATTGGCTTTAGTGAACTGGCACATTCAGATGAAGCCGCGTTTTTAGAAACCGGTAGTCCGGATGTGAATGACTTCTTGACCGATATTCCCCGGGTCGATGATCAAAGTGATAAACAAGTTGCTGGCATCGTCATGAACGCTAATCCGTTTACTCGTGGGCACCGTTATTTAGTTGAGCAGGCGGCTAGTCAAAACGACTTGGTGTATGTTTTCGTCGTGAATACGGATGCTTCGTTGTTTACGACTGAGGAACGGTTCCAGTTAGTAAAGGACGGCACAGTCGACCTTGATAACGTCATCGTAGTTAACGGTGGCGACTACATGGTCAGTTACGCGACGTTCCCAGCTTATTTCTTGGCATCACCTGATCAGGCTGTGACGTATCAGACAACCTTGGATGCACGCATCTTCCGTAATGTCATTGCCCCAGCGTTGAATATTACGACACGCTACGTTGGGTCCGAACCATTATCGCGTACCACCAGTATTTATAACGATGTGCTGACACGAGAATTGCCGCCTGCAGTTGAGGTGAAGGTGATTGATCGTGATCAGACACTAACAAGTGATCATCAAGTGATCACTGCAACACAAGTTAGACAGTTCATCAAAAAGGGTGAGACCAGCAGTTTAACGGCTTTTGTGCCGGAAACGACTGCTCAATTCATCCAAAATCATTTAACAACCCTACAAAAACGGATTCAGGAAGGAATGAACATTGATGGAAATTAAAGAAACAGCCGTTGCTGGTACTTTGGAATCATCAGATATTCAGATTATGATCTCTAAAGCTACCGACGGGATTCAGATTGATTTGCAGTCCGACGTTGAAAAACAGTTCGGCGACCAAATTCGTCAGGTGATTACCAAGACGTTAAACGATTTAGACATTACAGCCGCAAAGGTTAAAGCAGTGGATAAGGGTGCGCTTGATTGTGTCATTAAAGCCCGGACGATTGCGGCAGCCCAACGTGCTAGCCAGACCACTGATCAACCAGCATGGGAGGTACTCTAAAATGGCTGAAAATGAAGAACGTTTACGTCGAACGATGATGTTTGTTCCTGGTAATAACCCAGCAATGGTGAAGGATGCCGGTATCTATGGTGCCGACTCCATCATGTTTGACCTGGAAGATTCCGTTTCACTGTCAGAAAAAGACGCTGCTCGTGTTTTAGTTTACGAAGCACTCCAAACGCAAGACTACGGTAATGCTGAATTGGTTGTCCGGGTCAACGGCCAAGACACTGAATTCTATGCCAATGATGTTAAAGCCATGGTTAAGGCCGGCATCGATGTGATTCGTTTGCCAAAAGCTGAATCAGCTGACATGGTCAAACAACTTGAGACTGATATCTTAGCTGCTGAAAAAGAATTTGGCAGAGAAGAGGGTTCAACTCATCTCATGGCTGCTATTGAAAGTGCTAAGGGTGTTTTAAACGCACCTCAAATCGCTGCAGCTTCTGATCGGATGATTGGGATCGCTTTATCAGCCGAAGATTACACCACGGATATGAAGACTCACCGTTACCCAGATGGTGCTGAACTCGAATTTGCCCGTAACATGGTGCTTCACGCTGCTCGTGCAGCCGGTGTGGCAGCCTTTGATACCGTCTTTACCAACATGGACGACACTGAAGGTTTCTACCGTGAAACGGAATACATTCACCAGCTCGGTTTCGACGGCAAGTCACTGGTTAACCCTCGTCAAATTGAAATGGTTAACAAGGTCTACGAACCAACTGAAAAAGAAGTATTGAACGCTAAGAACGTGATCAACGCCATTGAAGAGGCCCGCCTTAAGGGTTCAGGTGTGATTTCAATGAACGGTCAAATGGTTGACCGTCCAGTTGTTTTACGTGCACAACGTGTCATGCGGCTCGCAAAAGCGTCCAACCTAGTTGATGAGGAGGGTAATTACATTGAAAAATAGTGTTAATCGCGACTTACCAGAAGATGTCATGAAAGACTTAAACTACCAACCATTTGAATCCACTGAAATTGGTCATCCCGAGATTCAGCGGGTTGCCCCTAAAGTTCACGTTTCAACCGGTGACGACAAGGTAGTTACCTCAATCAAGCAAGTAATCAAAGATACCTTAAAAGATGGTATGACGATTTCGTTCCATCACCACTTCCGAAACGGTGATTTTGTGTTTAATATGGTGATGCGCGAAATCATCGATGCTGGCTACAAGGACTTAACCTTGGCGCCATCGTCTTTGACTGGCGTCATGAATGATTTAGTGATCGAAGCTATTAAGGCTGGTACCATTACGCACATTACTAGTTCTGGGATGCGTGGTTCATTGGGCGATTTTGTCTCACATGGTGGTTTAAAGAGCCCAGTTATCTTCCGTTCACATGGTAACCGTGCCCGTGCAATCGAACACGGCGACATTAAGATCGATGTTGCATTCTTGGGTGTGCCTAACGCAGATGCGCTTGGTAATGCCAATGGTATGGAAGGTGACGCTGTCTTTGGTTCATTGGGTTATGCCTTAATGGATGCCCAATATGCTGACAAGGTTGTTTTACTGACTGACAACATCGTTAGTTATCCAAACACGCCAGCTTCAATCAAGCAGACTCAAGTGGACTACGTGGTTAAAGTTGATAAGGTAGGGGATCCTGACAAGATTGGTTCAGGCGCCACTCGTTTCACTAAAGACCCTAAAGAACTGAAGATTGCATCAACGGTTAACGATGTTATTGTGAACTCACCTTACTTCAAGGATGGCTTCTCATTCCAAACTGGTTCAGGTGGTGCGGCCTTAGCTGTTACCCGTTACCTGCGTCAGGCTATGATTGATAATAAGATTAAAGCTTCCTTCGCATTAGGTGGGATTACAAAGCCAACGACTGATTTGTTAAAAGAAGGCTTAGTCGACAAAGTCATGGATGTTCAAGACTTTGACAAAGGTGCTGCTGAATCAATGCATACCAGCGCCAACCAACAAGAAATCGATGCGTCATGGTACGCTGATCCTGATAACAAAGGCGCCATGGTTGATCAATTAGACGTTGTGATCTTAAGTGCCTTGGAAATTGACACTAAGTTCAATGTGAACGTTATGTCAGGTTCTGACGGTGTCATTCGTGGCGCTATTGGTGGTCACCAAGATGCTGCAACGGCTAAGTTGACCATCATCTCTGCCCCACTAGTTCGTGGCCGTATCGCAACCGTTGTGCCAGATGTAACCACTGTTGTTACTCCAGGTGACTCAGTTGACGTTCTGGTAACCGAATACGGGATTGCCATTAACCCTAAGCGGAAGGACCTTCAAGAAGCACTTGGTAATTTACCTGGTGTGCCAGTTTACAAGATTGAAGACCTCCAAAAGCTGGCTGAACAAAAAGTAGGCAAACCAAAGCCACTTGAATTCACTGATCGGACCGTTGCCATGATTGAATACCGTGACGGCTCAATCATCGATACCATTAAAGAAGTTAAAGACTAAATTAGAGAATCGTTATTCCCTGAAAGGACTGAGTTGATGACCGCCATTTTTCAAACTGGTCAGCCGCAAGAAATCACTGATGTGCTTGATAATCGCGATGCGCGGGTGGCACTGCAGCAGCAATTGCTGACGCGTTATCCAAACGAAACGCTGATCGCCATTAAACTGAATATTCCTGGGCCAATTAAAAACAACCAGCAGATCAAGCAGCTGTTTACTGCTGGGATGCAACGTTTTTACGACCAGTTAAAGGCGCAGACTCGGCACTTTCAAACGGTGACGCAGTGGGATAAGCCAACGGGTAATGAACTATTCATGACCGTTGAACTTGACCCCGCAACTGTGAAACAGTTAGCCGTTAAATTTGAAGACCACGACCACCTTGGACGACTATTTGACGTGGATGTGCTTCACGCTGGCCGTGAGCGGGCACTGTCCCGTTCTGACTTTGATTTGCCAGTACGTAAATGTCTGATTTGTAATCGAGAAGCGAAGGATTGCGCCCGTTCCAGACGTCATTCGGTAGCGGAACTACAAGCCCGAATCAGTGAGATTTATACTGCTGAATTCGCATCTGCGGGAGGACATTAGACATGGATGCAACTGAAAAGGACGCGTTAGTTGGCGATGCATTACGTGCACTGCTATACGAAGTTAGCGTCAATCCAAAGCCTGGTTTAGTCGACCCAGTGTCTAGCGGTCCTCATCCTGACATGGACGTCTTCACCTTTATTGATAGTTCCATGAGTCTGAGACAGTATTTCAGCCGTTGCGTTGAGCAGGGTACCACGTTTCAGGGTGATGATCTCAGAGCGTTGTTCTTAGCGATTCGTCCGGCTGGTGTTGAGGCCGAAAAAGATATGTTTGAGGCGACTAAGGGTGTTAATACGCATAAGGGTGCCATCTTTTCCCTGGGAATTTTGGTGACGGCAGATGCCTACCATGCTAACCATAGCGACCTGTCGATACAGAAGATTGTTCAGCTAATGTTGAAGGATCTAACCGTCAACGATTTTAAAGGGTTAGCGGATAAGGCACCTGAAACATTAACCGCTGGGGAAAAAGAGTATTTAACCTATGGCATTAAAGGTATTCGTGGTGAAGCCGAAGCAGGTTTTCCAACGGTGATGAACATTGCTTTACCAGCTTTACGTCAGCATCAGGGAACTAAGAATCAGCGGTTACTTGATACCTTGATGACCATCGTGGGTAATAGCGTAGATACTAATCTAGTAAAACGCGCTAAAACCAACGATATCGTTGCCTGGGCTCGTTTACAGTCAGAACGGTACTTCGCTTTAGGCGGCAGTCGAACAGTCCAAGGAATGGCATTTCTTGACGAATTAAACGAGATTTTTACCGCACGTAACCTCAGTTTGGGTGGATCAGCGGATTTGCTGATCTTAACGATTTTTATGGGGCTGCGTGAGGGCGTTATTTAGAGCTTAAAACTAAATAGTAAAAAGCGGATACCTTTTTTGGGGTATCCGCTTTTGCTATCTATATAGGAGTTAATTAGTAGCGAGTTTAGCTAGTTCATCAATTTTATCGAAAAACGCTTCAGCGTGAACGTTGGTGACGAAGGTAATGTCACGTCCGTTTTCGGTGATGAAGGTCCGGCCTTCAGAAGGTGCGTGGTCGATCACATCACTTTTAACGGCGATTGAATCAACTAAATCGGGATAGTTACTGATTAGAGTCGTTAAAACGTCCCAAAGGTAGTAAGTCGAATTGGCTTCAAAGGAATGGACGAGTGAATATCCCTGACCAATTAAATCAAGAGCTGGATACTGCCGTTGTTTGGCCCAGCGTGTTCTTAATTCTTTAGTCAATGGGACTTGGTCCGTACTATCCAAGCCCACCATGGTAATCTTTAACGGTGAGTCCCAAACTTTCTTCACTGCTTGTGCATCCCAGTAAGCGTTCCATTCAACTGTACCGTCTTGCCCAGGTTCTGCAACGTTTCCTTGGCTGTTCATGGCACCGCCCATCCAGAATAGCTGCTCAATGTTGTCAGAGATTGTTGGATCAGTGGCCAACGCACGAGCTAAGTCAGTTAACGGTCCTGTCATCACGAGGGTGACAGGTGTGTCGGATTGTTTGATGGCATCGACCATGTCCAGATGGGCTGGTTTTGTTGCCAACGGTGTTTTTGGTTCACCATGTTCGTTTAGAATGGGGAAGTCATCAAACGAAAAAGCGCTTAACCGCCATTCTTTAGGAAACTGATGTGCTGGTCGTGAATTCGATTTAGCCACGGTAGCTGGTTTACGACCCTCATGACCAAACCGGTCAATGATTTTCCGGGAAGCAGAAGATGCAGGATCGACATAGCCGTCAGCATCGATAACACCGACACCAATAAGATTAACATCGGGCATCTGAAGTAGCAGTAAAAGTGAAACCAGATCGTCGACGTTACCATCGTGATCAAAATAGACATTATGCAAGGGAAAGACCTCCAGTTATTTTTAGCCAAAATTTAGTGATAACCGTACTTGGGGTTCTACGCGTCAATATAGTCTAAATGTGTTCAAACAGGCAGAGAGCTACATGTAAGCAGATAACGCTAATAATCCAAGCCCAAGATTTTTAGCATTATCCACTTACACTCCGCTCTCTAAACGCCTGTTTTCACACTCTACCAGATTTTCACACGATCCTTCGGTGCCTTATACATCTTATCGCCCGGTTGAATGTTGAAAGTGCTAAAGAAATCATCGAGGTTTTGAACTTGAACGTTGGCCCGCAGTTTGGCTGGCGCATGAACGTCAATGGACAGCAATAGTTGTTCGCGTTCCGGAGTAGCCTTTTGGCGCCAAATCTTGGCCCAGTTGAGGAAGAAAGCGTTCAGATCCACGTCCGGTTCACCTTTAGCTGCTTCCAACGCACAGCTAAGGCCGCCACCATCAGCAATGTTTTCAGAAACGGTCAGCTTACCATTTACTTTTTGACCGGCGTAAGGCAGACCATCGAATTCTTTCACCATGTTTTCTGCTAATTCATGGAAGTGTTCATTGTCTTTTTTCGTCCACCAGTTGTTGAGACTGCCGTTTTCGTCAAATAACGAACCGTTATTATCAAAAGCGTGAGAAATTTCGTGGGCAATCACGGCACCGATACCGCCAAAGTTTTCACTGGAAGACTGTTTCAAGCTGTAGAACGGTGCTTGCAGGATCGCTGCTGGGAACACAATGATGTTGTAGAAGGGGTGGAAGTAGGCGTTCACAGTTGAGGCACTCATTTCCCAACGGCTTCTGTCAACGGGTTGATTCCAGCGTGCAAAATCGTCTTCGTTACGGATGCGGGTGAATGTCATCAAGTTGGACAGCACGCTACCGCCTTCACTAGCAGTAGTGACTTTGAATTTACTGTAGAGTGGGTCAATCTTGTCTGGATAGCCGACTTGAATGCCTAATTTATCAAGCTTCAAAATCGCTTTTTCACGGGTTGCTTTACCAAGCCAGGTATTGTTAGCCAGGCGTTTCTTATAAACGTTGACCATTTTGACGACCATGTCATGAACGTCTTGCTTAGCAGCTTCGCCAAAGTATTTGCGGCCATAGTAGTCACCAACGACTTGGTCAAAGGTGCCGGTAGCTAAATCATAAGCGGCTTTTTCTTGGCTACGAGCTTCTTTACGGCCACTCATCGCACGGCCATAGATGGTGCTAGTTTGACGCTGCTCGTCGGTTAAATAGCTGGATAAGCCCATTACCGTCTTAAACAAGAGCCAGCTCTTCATCATCTGGAAGTGATCATCGGTCAGTAGATCACCTAAAGCATCGAAGAAGGCCGGTTCCGTTGCGATAATTTTTTCAGGTGTGCCATGAACCAGAGTCGTGATAGCGGTTCTCAGATCCAATTTATTAGTGCTATCGGCAATCTGGTCAAGTGTTCGTGGATTGTACATCTTACTGTAATCAGCACCTTCTTCGGCTGATTTAACGTGAGGTGCAATCAGTTTATCAAAGGCGGTTGCTTGTTCAATGATAGTTTTAGCTTTTGATGTTTCGTACCCAGCTTGTTCGAATAACTGAGTCATCATCTTCTCCAGAACTGGCATTAACTGTTTAGCCGCCTGGTTATCCTTTTCATAATAGGTCTTATCGGGCAAGAATAAGCGTGGTCCGCTAGCAAACAGTGCATACTTAGTGGAATCCTTCATATCTGAATCAATATCCAGTGAGAAAGGTGTTGGCAGACCGGCTAAAATCCAGTCAGCCAGCTGGTCACTGAGATCTTGATAGTTGTTAAGTGCTTCGATGCGGTCAAGGTAGGGTTTTAATGGTGCACTGCCGTCTTTTTCCCGCTTATCAAAGTCACTAACAAGTTCATAGAATTTCTTAAATTCATTCATTTCATCGTTTTCAGGTGTTAATTTACCCGCTAATAAATCCTTAAAGTCGGCCATTAACGTTTTTTCAATCCCATCCGAGAGGTCGGTAAACCCACCTGTAGTTGAGTGGTCGCCAGGGATGGTGGCTGTTTTAAGCCATTCGCCGTTTACAGCGTCGTATAAATCAGTTTTTATTAAATCTTGATCAATTTTATCTGCCATTTGATAACCTCCATCTGATTAGTAGACTGTTCTTATTATACTGCTACCCCAGTGGCTTTGATACAAGATTGATTACAAAAAGCCGGTCTCAAAGTTGTCAATAAACTTCGAGACCCGCCAGATTTTGTAATTATCACTCAGTCGTATTTAGCTGAAAGATGAGACTATTCAATTAAATGTAATAGTGACTAAAACCAGCTTAGACTGTTAACGAATCGTTGGCCAGCCTTCATAACGTTAAACTCGTACTAAATTTTCCACCAATTTTTTTCAATTACGGTAACGTTGTTTAAGTCTTCTAGTTCGAACCGTTCAATATCGCCATCATGGGTTAGGTAAAAAACACCGTCACTTGGGGAAGTATTTACCATTCCCGTGACAGCTTTAGATTGGCTTAACGTCAACTTGATCACCCAATTATGGTGATAGGCTTTTGTAATAGTAGATGATAAATCCTTGGTTGTTTCTTGCATTGATATCCCCCCGATTTAAAAACTCAAGCTTCATTATAGGGAGCCAAAATATAGAATTCAATCTTGACATTTTGAGCAGGTCAAGCGACGTACTGTTGCGTGGCGATTTACCAAAGAAAAAATTTTTTGAACTCTTTTTTCATGAAAACAAAGGTGAAAATGCTCACATTATTTTGGTACATATTTTAACGTTAGCGCTTTCAAATGTGGTAGCATAAAAGTAGAAAAGAAGCGGAGGTGTCATTCATGTTTGAGAAAATTTTAGTTCCAATTGATGGCAGTGAGAATGCTTATCGGGCGCTTGATGCTGCGGTTGATATTGCGAAACACTATGGGTCAAAGATCACGGTTGTCGCGATTGCTAACGATCAGAGTTACACTCAATATGGGGCAATTTTTGGCGACGACATTATGGCACACATGAAGGAACAGGCTGAAGAATCATTGCAGGCGGCTAAGACGCGTGCTAAGGATGCTGGCGTGGATGTAGAAACGGATTTTGAGGTCGGTATTCCAAAGCAGGCCATTTCGGAGACCTTGCCAGATTTACTGGATACTACTTTGACCGTCATTGGTAAATCGGGTGTTCACGGTTTGAACCGAGCCATTATGGGATCAACTACCGGGTATGTGGTTCGTCGGTCAATCACGCCAGTTCTGGTTGTTGGTGAGTAGCATAAACGCGTAAAATTTAAGCTTAGAAAGCATGCATTTCGACTGATATTTAGTCGGGAGGCATGCTTTTTTGAAACAAATAAACGACAAGTGTTTTTTCCATAAAATTAATGAGACTCATGGTAAACTTACGGTAATTTCAGTACGTGGGGGTGTGTAAGCCATGTTGCACACGTTATTAAAATCGGTACGTGAATACCGGCTTCAAACGATTGTTTCACCATTGCTCGTAGTTTCAGAATCGGCCATTGAGACGTTTATTCCCTTTTTGATGGCTGCAATTATTGATCAGGGGATTCGTCCTGGTAATTTATCGGTTGTGATTAAGGTTGGCGTATTACTTTTACTGATGTCGGTGGTTTCACTGACGTTTGGTGCCGGTGCCAGTTGGGTTTCTAGTCAAGCGGCAGCTGGCTTTGCCAAGAATTTACGGCACGATATTTTCAGTCAAATTCAAACCTTTTCCTTTCAAAATTTGGACCATTTTGCCACTTCAAGCTTAGTGACCCGGCTGACCACCGATATCACTAACATTCAAACGGCGTATCAAATGCTGATCCGAGTGGCGGTTCGAGCCCCGTCCATGCTGTTGTTTTCAATCATCATGGCGTTTTTAGTCAGTCGGCAGGCGGGCTGGTTATTTGTTTGCGTTGTTCCGGTGCTGGCAATCGGGTTGTTCTGGATCGTTAAAAAATCTCGACCGCTTTTTAGGCAAGTTTTTCGTCAATACGATAAATTAAACCGGGTAGTCAGAGAAAATTTGCGTGGCATTCGGGTGGTGAAAACATACGGTCAGCAAGGTGCTGAAATCTCTAAATTTCGTCAGTCAGCAAAGGAAATCGCTGAGGTTTTTGCCAAAGCACAGCGGATCGTTGCCCTGAACATGCCACTGATGCAGTTTGTGATCAGTACGACCATGCTGATTTTATCCTGGCTGGGTGCTAAGTTGATTGTCGGTAAAGCTCTGGAAATCGGTCAATTCGTCAGTTTGTTCACGTACAGCATTTCGATTTTATACAGTTTAAACATGCTGGCGATGATTTTTTCGCAGTTGTCGGTTTCACAGGCATCTGCGGAACGTGCGGTAGAGGTGCTAGAAACAGCACCAGACATTGTGGCGGTACCTGATGCTGAGACTGAAGTACCAGATGGCAGCATTGATTTTGAACACGTGACGTTTAGTTATCCGGGTACGGATGATGATCAGTTAAACGACGTTAATCTACACATTAACAGTGGTGCCGTAGTCGGCATTATTGGCGAAACGGGGACGTCTAAAACGACCTTGGTGTCACTGATTCCACGATTGTACGATGTTTCTAGCGGTGTCGTCCGCGTCGGTGGGAAAAACGTGCGGCAATACGCCTTGAAAACTTTACGGGACCAAGTCGCGATGGTGCTGCAAAATACTATTTTATTTTCGGGTACGGTTCGGGAAAATTTAAAGTGGGGTAATCCGGATGCCACAGATGAACAGCTTGATCAGGTACTTCAGCAGGCCCAAGCTAAGGATTTTGTGGCGCATTTACCAGCGGGTTTGGATACTCAAATTGAGCAGACTGGTCAAAATGTTTCGGGTGGGCAGCGTCAGCGACTGACCATCGCGCGAGCACTATTGAAGCAGCCTAAAATTTTGATTCTGGATAATGCCACTAGCGCTACTGATACGCAGACTGAAGCGCGGATTCGCCAAGCGTTTAAACAAGACTTGCCTAACGTCACCAAGCTGATGATCACTCAGCGAATTGGCAGCATTATTGATGCTGATCAAATTATTATTATGAAACGCGGTGGTATCGAAGCCATTGGCACCCATGACGAATTAATGGTTTCTAATCAATGGTACCGGCAACTTTACCAGGCACAGCAGAAGACGGGAGGCAACGGCCATGAATAAGCGACGTGAGGTCTTCTGGCGCCTGTTGAGACTGTTGGTGAGTGATTATAAGGGTTGGCTGAGTATCAGCCTAATAGCCATTATTTTAAGCGCTTTATCAGGAGTGGCTGGTTCGTTGTTCATTCAACGGTTAATCGATCACTATATTATGCCGTTGACCCGAGCCACTAATCCGGATTTTAAACCGCTACTGGTTGCAATCGGTGTGATGGCGGCTATTTTTTACGTTGGGGTGATTGCTACCGTGATTTACTCACAAATCATGGCGGTGGTTGGTCAACGCATTCAAGAGTCGATTCGGGATCAGATGTTTGAAAAAATGCAGGTGCTACCGCTGCGTTACTTTGATCAAAACGACTACGGTAACGTTATGAGTCGTTACACAAACGACGTGGATACCTTGATGCAGCTGATTACGCAAAGTTTTCCGCAGTTTGTGGTGGCCTTGTTTAACGTAACTTTTGCACTAGCAGCCATGTTGCTGTTGAGTCCGGTACTGACTTTAGTTTCACTGGTGATTTTTGCGACCAGTATTATGATCGTGCGCTGGCTGACTCATCGCAGTGCCAAATATTTTCGAGCTCAGCAGGCTTCTCTAGGTAAGTTGGACGCCTTTGTTGAAGAAATGCTGAACGGTGAACGGGTGATTAAGGTGTTTTCCCACGAAAAACAGGTGCAAGCAGAGTTCGAAACGTATAATGACGCCCTACGAAATGATGCGAGGTATGCCAACGGTTTTGCCACCATGCTCTTTCCCATAATGGGCAATATGGGAAATTTGCTGTACGTGTTAATTGCGGTGCTAGGTGGTGGTTTAGCCATTATGCACCCAACGCTGATCACTTTAGGGACTATCGCCGCGTTTTTGCAGCTTAGTCGTTCTTTCAGTCAGCCGATTGCCCAAATTTCACAGCAATTAAATTCAATTATTCAGGCGATGGCGGGTGCTGGACGAATTTTTCAGCTATTGGATGAAGTACCAGAGGATGACCAAGGAACCACCACGTTAATCAAACAGGGTGAAAGCTGGTTTTGGCAGCCAGCAGATACTTCACAGCCACGGGTGCCAGTGAAGGGAAACATCAAATTTTCCCACGTGAATTTTACGTATCCGCAGTCTAACGCTGGGTTGCACGATTTAAGTTTTGAAGCACAAGCAGGCGCCAAAATAGCCCTAGTTGGTGAAACTGGGGCCGGAAAGACGACGACTACCAATATGCTCAATCGATTCTACGATATTGATAGTGGTCAGATTATGTATGATGGTGTGGATATCTCAACCATTAAAAAGGCCGATCTGCGCCGGGCATTGGCCATTGTGTTACAGGATACGCATTTGTTTACGGGGACTATTAGGGATAATATTCGTTATGGTATCCCGGATGCTGACGATTCGGCAGTGATTGCTGCGGCCCAGTTGGCGCGGGCAGATGTTTTTATTAAGGAGCTGCCAGCTGGTTACGACACGGAGATTACCGGTGATGGTGAGGAATTGTCGTCCGGGCAACGTCAAATGCTGGCTATTGCCCGCGCTGCAATCGTGGATCCACCGGTAATGATTTTAGATGAAGCAACTTCCAATATTGATACCCGAACGGAGCGTTTGGTTCAGGCTGGCATGGATAACTTGATGGCCAACCGGACCACCTTTGTGATTGCTCATCGGCTATCCACGGTCTTTAATGCAGATTTGATTTTGGTGATCGACAACGGTCAAATCATTGAACGGGGTACTCACGAGGAATTACTGCAGCATCATGGGCGATACTACGAACTCTATCAGGGATTAGGATAGAAAAAAGGTCTCATTTAAGTGACCATGCATAGTCGCTTAAATGAGACCTTTTTTACTTGCAATGCTTGCGATTAACAAGAATTACTTCTTGTTTTCGCTCTTAAGCCATTGTTGCAAGTTTGAAATTTCTTTTTGGCGCTTGGCGTCCTTCTTTTGGTTCACTGGACGACGGCCTTGTACGCCATGTGGATGTGCTTTTCTCATGTGTCTAACCCTCACTTCTTGAATATGGTGTAATCAATCACTCGACCATTCTACCCTATATACCCACTCAATTGCAAGAATAGTTGTTGAAAAAAGTAAAAACTAACGGTTAGTTTAAATCTGTTAGTGCTATGAATCCCACAACGGCCCGTATGATATGATGGTTTGTGACAAGGTGGTAGTGAAATGATAATTGGAGCAAAGCAGACGCATTCTTTATGGCAACGCTGGTGGCCGTACTTGGTGGTCATCTTAGGCGCATTACTGGTATTTGGTGTGGCGCATGACGACCAACTGTACCAAACGCCCATTTTAAAAATTCAATCCGTTAAGCAAATCAGTTCAGACAAACAGTCCGACCAGTTTAACAACGAGGATCGTCAAGTTGAACAGGAATTAGATGGTGTAATTACCAACGGAAACGATAAAGGGAAAAAACTAAAAATTGAGAATACTTATTTGAAGTCGCAAGCAACGACGCTGGGGTATCATCGCGGTCAAAAGGTATTTCTGACCGTGCACCATAATCGGAATCGCATCTCAGCAACCATTAGTAACCTTAAACGGGATACGGCTTTAGCTTTTACAGTTTGGCTGACGGTTAGTCTTCTCCTAGTTTTGATGCGGTTTAGCGGTTTAATGGCACTAACCAGTGTGATTGTTAACGGTGTTTTATTCTGGCTAGCAGTTAGCTGGAACACCCATACTCAAGGTGGAATCGTCCTCGCTATTTTTGGTGGTCTAGCCATTGTTTTTGCGGCATTAACACTATTGATCGTGATTGGCTTTAACCGGCAAATGTTAATGACGTTACTGGCAACGATCGGTGGTACTGCGATTGCAATCATTGTGGCACTGGCTGTGTTTGCGCTAACCCATGAACGTGGCGTGTATTATGAATCAATGCAGTATGTGACTCAATTGCCGCGACCGCTATTCCTAGCCGAAACGATTTTGGGTTCCTTGGGAGCGGTTATGGATGAATCAACGGATATTATTGCCTCGTTGATGGCATTAAAAACGGAGAAACCAGATATTTCAGCGAAACAGATTTTTAAGTCTGGCAGACAAATTGGCGGCGAGATCATGGGACCGTTAGTGAACGTGCTGTTCTTTATCTTCGTGGCCGAGACCTTACCACTGGCTTTGCTATTTTTGAAAAACGCCAACTCGTGGGGATATACCTTTAATATGACTATGTCGCTTGGGGTGGTTCAAAGCCTCATTAGCGGGATTGGTATCGTATTGACGATTCCTCTTGCCTGTGGCATTACAAGTCTAATGATTGGAGGTCATAAGTCATGGGGACGATTACAGCGCTAGGTTTACTTTTACTCATTTGCATGGTTGCTGTGGGTGGTACTCAGGGATTGCAGGCTTGGATCAGCTTACTCTTTAACTTTGGCGCGCTGTTCTTTGCTATGGTACTGATGGCCTTCCACTTTTCGCCCGTTTTAGTCACGTTGGTAACGGGGATTATCGTGTTGGCAATGACTATTTTCCTTGGTGGCAATGATTCTAACAGTACTATGGTAGCTTTCTATGCTTCCGTGGCGGTTTTGATCCTGCTGGTCATTTTAATTATTCCCATTGAACATTGGGCACAGATTCAGGGATTTGGACAAGAAGATAGCGAAGACTTGGAAGGGATGTCCACGATTTTAGGAATCAGCTATCTAAACGTGGCCATCTCTACGGCAATCTTGAGTACGTTAGGTGCCATTGCCGAAGCAGCCATTGCGATTGCTGCCGGACTGGCTGAAATACTGGAACAGCACCCTAAGATTACTTTAAAAAATTTGCAGGCTGCCGGTTTTAAGGTGGGGTCTCAAATCATTGGGACGACGTTTAATACCTTGTTCTTCGGGTTTTTTGGCGGTTTTTTGGCACTGTTCATCTGGTTCGCCGGTGTCCATTATTCCCTAGGTGAAATTTTGAATGATAAAATTCTGGTTGGTGAAGTGCTGATGGTGCTATTTTCTATGATGTCAGTGATTGCCACGATTCCGTTAACCACTTGGGCAATGGTGGCTAGTGAGCGGCAGGCTAGAAAGAAAGTGTGAAATAACTCGGTAGATTCCAGAATTTAACACAAACAAGGCACAGCCAACAGAAATCCCCAAAACCGGGATTTCCATTGGCTGTGCCTTATTCTTCACTCTCTAAACGCTTGTTTTCACACTCTATTTATCTAAATCAACGGCACCGGAGTATACCCAGTACTGTTTAGCGTTCTTAGCGGTGCTGAAAGTGAGACGGTACCAAGTTGTACCTGCTTTATCCTTCACACCCTTATCGTTAATGTAGACTTTTTTGCCTGCAGCAGCCTGTACGGAAGACCAGCTGTACTTAGAAGTGTTAGCGTATGCGTTCTTAACGTGATTGTACAAACGGTAGTTAGCATATTGACTTGAAAGCTTACCAGTTGTCGTCAATTTACTGTAGGTAACTTTATCCAGTGGGGTTGCAGAAGCTGAACTGCTTGGTGTTGAAGCAGAACCACCAAAATCACTGTAGTAGTATGAATGAACTAACTGATAGAAGGCGGCCATGTTGTAACTTTGACCAAAGTACTTCTTACCAGTGGTTGAGTAATAACCAACTGGATCAGTATGGTCAGAACCACCAAGGTGTTTAGCAACTGAACCGTGAGACCAAACTGTTCCGTTACCATCATAGGCAGCGTCATTTGGCTTTAAGCCATATTGGTGAAGCAGATAGGCTGTATACCAAGCAGCGTTGGAAACTTCGTGGGCAAAGGCGCTCTTACTGTGAACTTCGACTTGTTCGAATTGAACAAACCGAGCGTTACCAGGGAAGCCAACGCCCCAAGCAAGGTAGTTCGTATTAGCAATGTTAATGATGTGCGAAGCATCAACGAAAGAATGAACGAAAGCGTTGTTGTAATGTGCCTTCATATAAGCAATTTCGTTGTAAATGGTGGAATTGGGGTTAGCCGTTTCATGTACGACTACACCCTCTGGTTTACCAACACCATGCCGGTAAGCATTCTTAGGGAAACCACCCCAAAGAGTTTTGGTCACTTTAGCAGGTTTAATTTTTTGACTTGAAATATAATCATTTACGGCTGAACTGGCAGCGTGAGCAGTGGTTGTACTGGCAGCACCCACTGTGAATAACGTCAGTAGTCCAGTAAGTAATAATGAAAACTTTGAAAATTTTTTCACATTTATCATCTCTCTATAAACAAATTTTATTTTTAATGAACGGTCGATTCATTCTCTGAAATCATACTACCGAGAAAAAGGATGATTGACAAGTTGTCAACGGCCACTAAACCTGTAATATTACAGGCATAGACGCTGTCTTGGTAGGCTAAACCGAGCTTGTTTTCATTCATGTTAAAAACAGGTAACAAAACGCTTAAGCCATTAATTTTAGATTTCAATCAAGTATCTAAAAAAACCGGCTCAACTTTGAAGTTAAAGTTAACCCGGTTTTGCGTTTAAAGTTAGGCGTTATTTACGAAGCACGTGTAATGCCTTTTGCTTGGCATTCGGGGCAGAGACCATAAAGTTCGATGTGGCAGGCGTTGAAATCATACCCAGACTGCTTTTGAGCCGTATTTTCCAGCATACTAGCAATTTGTGGCAAATTGGGATCATAAATATCAGTGACCTTACCGCAATTTTCACAAATAGCGTGATAGTGCGGCCGGCCAAAGAAGTCGTACCGGACACCGCCGTTTTCGTTAGGAATCTCAATGACAATTCCCAGTTCAACGAAAAGGTTCAGTGTATTATATACGGTAGCCAGACTAAGCGAAGACATTTGCGGTGCCAATTCCTTGTAGATTTCTTCTACGGGCGGGTGGTTTTCATGATTCATCAGGTAGTCTAGAATTAATTTACGCTGAGGAGTAATCCGAACGTGCTGTTCACGAAGCTTAGCAAGCGCAGTACTAAGGGTTGCATCGGGTTCTTTCATGATTATAGTCTCCTTTCACATTAGAGTAATTATTAGTTACCCTTATTAAAACACTTTTCTTAGAAAGATTCCAGAAAGCCTCATTTTAATTTAACTGACAGCTGGGAACTCTGGAGCTGATTCTTAGAAAATTCGGTCATATAGGTTTTGATTTCATCAATGAGTGTTTGATCGTTGCCGTTCACTCTGGTAATTGTGAGTTCAGTCGTTTCAAAGGTGCCATTCACCGGAGCCAAGGTAATAATCCCAAGGAAGCAATCGGTTTGTTTGTCGCCGACACCCCAGGTCAAGGCCTGATCATTCATGACGGTGCTCATTTCACGGTTGATATAGGTAGCTGTTTCAATCATGGACTCGTTGGGATTAATTGTTTGGCGTAAAGCATTGATATCCTTCACTTTAAAATTGGTCAGCCAATTTAACTGGTAATGCGGCGTTAATATGGGGTGGTAAAGTTCAAATTTTGCCATGAAAATACTTCCTTTTTGTGAGTGAATGTCTATGAGTGTAACATAAAATGTGTTTGATTCGAAGTATTTCAGTCAAGTAAAAATCATCACAAACAAATCATTCACCTTTTAAGGTCGGGCTAGACCTGTGCTATAATTGACACGTTGAAATAAAATTAGCATAGTGGAGGATTGAACATGATCGAAACATTTTTGATCGGTACCTATACGCATAAGAGCAGTGAAGGTGTTTACGAACTGCAATTAGACACGGAAAAGAAACAGTTACAAAACCTTGAATTAGTTGGCCGCGCTGGCAATCCAACCTACGTTGCCGAATCAAAGGCACATAAGGTTTACGCTATTGACGCGGAATCAGAAGACGGTAAGAAGATTGGTGGTTTGAAGGTCTTTGATGCTGCCGAAAAGCCGTTTAAAGAACTGGATAAAAACCTGATTGCTGGTCCCAATCCAGCTTATGTTGCTGTTGATGAAGACCGCCAATTGGTTTTCACCGCTAATTATCATACCGGCGTCGTTATTGTCTACAAGATCAATGCAGACGGTACTTTGACTACGGCGGACACCACTCAGCATACTGGTGCCGTTGGTCCTGCTCCAGAACAGCAAGATGGCCCACACCCACACTTTGCTGATTTAACACCGGATAAACGGTTAGTTTCCTGTGACCTTGGTGAAGACGTGGTCTACCTTTATGATTTAAGTGATGACGGCAAATTAACTGAAAAGTCTCAGTTCAAGTGTGCTGCTGGTTTTGGCCCACGGCACATTGTTTTCAACACTGACAAGAACGTGGCTTACTTAGTTGGTGAACTTGGCAGTGGCGTAGATGTTTTAGACTACGATGCCAAGGCAGGCAAGTTTACTTTACGAGAAGAATTAAAGACCATTCCACGCGATTGGACTAAGCATAACGGTGCCGCTGCAATTCGCCTGTCTAGCGACAACAAATTTGTTTACGTTTCTAACCGTGGGTACAACTCCATTGCGACTTTCAAAGTTGAAGATAACGGTGAACTAACGATGATTGATCAGATTCCTTCAGAAGGTGACTTCCCCCGTGATTTTAACTTTAACGCTGACGAAAGTTTCATTATCTTAGTTAACCAAAACACTGATAACGCAACGTTGTACAGCCGTGATGCTGATACTGGTAAATTAACCTTGGTTCAAAAAGATTTTAAGGTACCAGAAGGCGTTTGTGTCGCACCCGTTAAATAAGTAAAACAAAGTGCGTAAATAAGATTTATCTAAGCACTCTCATTTTTAAAAGCCCGTGTCTATCACCTTTAGGACACGGGCTTTTTGGTTGGATTAGAACTTGCTAAAAGCTGCTACAAACGCTTATAAAACGGTATTGGAAGCGTTACAATGTCCTTGGTTAGATAATCAACTATCAGGATAGGAGTGAGTTAGACATGATGAATCGAATTAATCTTCAGTTGGTGGCTATGGGACGAGAGGTAACATGGGGGCGAGTCTTGTTATTGACGCTGAACCTTGTCACCTTCATCAGTCTGATTCTGGGGACTTCGGAATTTTTATTTGCCTTTCTATTGTTTGCCAGCTTAGTTCTTTTTAGCGGTCACTTCATCGTTTTTGATACGACCAAACAGGCACGGGGATTACAGGAGCTCGACTTGTGGTTAATTGGTTTAACGTTAGCTGCAGGGTATCTCAAATTAGTCTTTGGTATTTAAACAATCGACATCGAATTAAACAGTCGTTTCACAGTGAAATGGATCAATTCTCAACGTGGGATTGGTTCATTTTTACTTTTATTATAGGTGGTAGAAAACGTAACAAAAATACCACTGGTAGCTTAGGAATGTTAAAATATAGGAAGTGAAGAAAGAGGAGAATAGTGCGATGAAGCGACATGCAGCTCCAAGGAAATCAATACTGAAACGGCCCATTTTCTGGGTGATTCTCGTTGTGATCGTGTTGATTGGTGGTTTCACGGTTGAGCATAAGTCGATTGCTAACTTGTTTAGTCAACCAACGGCCACTAAACCTAAGCCAAAACCGAAACCGATTAAATTAACGGCCTCAGAGAAAAAGGTGGCCCAGAAGTATCATTTAAGTCCCAAAGCAACGGCCAAGGCGCATACTGTTAAGGTTACAGCAATTGGTGACTCGGTCATGGTCGATATTGTGCCAGAAATGAAGCAGGTTTTTCCCAATGCCCAAGTTGATGGCGCTGTGGGACGGCAATTCTATGAGTTACCGACGATTGCTCAGAATTTAAAGAACGAACATAAATTGGCTAACACCATTGTGGTTAATCTGGGGACTAACGGACCGCCAAAGAAAGCTGATATTTCGCGTTTTCTTAAAGTAGTTGGCAATAAACGGCAGGTCTACTGGATCAATACTCACGTGCCAACGCAAAAGTGGCAGGATCAGACCAATCAGATGATTGCGTCAATCGCTAACAGTATTCCTAATGTGCACATGGTAGATTGGCATGGTCTCAGTAAGGATCAACCGACCTGGTTTGCGGGTGACGATGTGCATTTACAAACGAAGGGGGCCATCGCGTACGTGGGGTTGTTGGCGAAAACGATGGGAAAGTAAGAGAGTGTGAAAACAAGCGGTTAAAGAGTGGAGTATAAGGGGGACCAAGCGTAAATGCCCTGAACTTTGGGCATTTACGCTTGGTCCCCCTTATATGCAACTCTTTGCTTGTTTGAACACGTTTATGAGAGCGAAGAGCAAGACGAAAATCCCAAACTTGGATTTATGTCTTGCCTGCCTTACATGCAGCTCTCTGCTTGTTTAAACACGTTTAGGAGAGTAACAGCCAAAAAAACGTCATTCCAATTGCTGGGATGGCGTTTTTGTATTGATTGCTAAATTAATCTAACGCCAAATACCTTTCCATGATCTCCAAATGATGTTCAATCGTCAGCGCCTTCAGCATACCCATACCAGGGAAGTGGTGTTCCTCTGATAACGCCACTAATTTAGCAGTAGCAGCTGTCTGATTTTTAGTTGGTTGGCTTTTGATCCATTGAACTGCCTTGGCCAAAGCTTCGAAGTATTTTTCCCGTTGATGTTTAAAATCATCGTGCTGGTCAGAAACAAAGTGACGGATGCGTACCTGATGATTAGCGAGGTAAATTAAATGCAGTGTGACTGTTCGACTAGGGTGACCACGTTCAAAGTAGGCAGCGCCTTGAGTCAGATAGTCGCTAAAGCCGATTTCATGGTATTGGTGGGCGAACTCGATATCGTTAGACCAGAAGCTGTCTGGCATCGTTGAAAATTCAAAACTGTGTTCCGGCACGGCGTAATGATCAAATAAGTGACCGAAATGGCGGCCGGCAAGCAGTTGGCGGATGCGAGCTTCGGGCGGAGTCAAAAGCGTGGCGGAATTGGGTAACCAGTTGTGATCAAGAAATAATTTTAAATCAGCATAGTGCTGAACGATCACTAGGCTGTTATCCAAAAGGTTAGGTGGTAACAGTGGTGTTAAAACGTAGGCCCGTTGAATACCAGGCTGTTCAAACAAGTCATCGATGGGATAACGTTTGGCGGCCTGATAGTCATAGTGATCCACTTGGGGATTCTGGATAACGGCTAATCGGTGGTGATGCTGACTGAACGCTTTGATTGTTTTCGGTAGTGCAGGTACGTCACGCACCGGTTCAATAATGGGCACAATGTTTGCGATGTGGTCACGCTCAGCAAATTCAGTTAACGCACGCAGGTCGTATTGGCGACCGCGAAAATAGGGGTAATAGATCATTTTTGCTTCGCCTCATAGAGTTGATGCTGCAGTTTGGCAATTTCGAAGTTTAACGCGTCCACTTCTTCTTGTAGGGCCGTGACCGCGTTAGCACGCGTTTCGTCAATAAAACGGTCGTAAAAATTATTTTCTGGATCATAGATATCATAGTGTTGATGACGTTTTTTCAGTTCTTTGAAGAGCCGGTCGGTGGCATACTGACTGATGCCTGTTTCCACTCGTTTAGCCTTGCGGACTTCCCGGGCAAGCGAATATAGGAAATGACGCATTAATTCGCCTTGATCAAGGGTAATCTCCTGATACCGTGGTTTCTTTTCAACGGTTAGATACCCCGGCGTTAAGACCGGTTCAGTAGCAACTTCTAGCTGGGCTGGATCATATTTTTGATAACTGAGGACACCGATTTCTGCCGGGATTTCATCTGCAACCTCCTGATAGAGGGATAGCGGCAGAACAAAGTAGTTATAATTCCCGATAAATGAAAGTTTGGCGTGTGAATGAAAATCACTTTTAGTCACCTTTAATTCGTAGCAACGCCATTCATCCGTACCATTTGGTAAATGCTGATAGCTTAAAGTATCCACGATTCCTTGGTCATCGGGCATGGTAACTTCCTCTACTGCAATACTGCCAGCCTCGATGCAGGTTTCGTATAGTGTTTTTTCCAGTTCTAACGTGAGCTTCGTTTTCAAAATTAACTCAACTCCTTATCGGTCATTTCCCAGAAGTGCTCAATAGTGGGCGCCAATTCATCAGCGCTGTGCAGAATACGGTGGTACTGCCAGTGCGGCGGAAAGTAGCGAGTATATCGCTGACTAGCAAATCGCTGATCCATTAGGAGAATAACTCCCTGATCCGAGGTGCTGCGAATAAGTCGACCCGCTGCTTGGAAGACGTGATTCAAGCCGGGTATTTGATAAGCATATTCGAAACCGGGTTCACCTTGTGAATCAAAGTAGTCCCGCAGCAAATTATTTTCGGTACTTAGCCCTGGAAGTCCGACGCTAACGATGGCGACACCAATCAACCGGTTGGCGGTTAAATCGATTCCCTCGGAAAATAAGCCTCCCAGGATAGCGAACCCAACGAGTGATTCGTCTGGGTTTGGTTGAAACGCAGCCAAAAAAGCTGACCTGTCCGACTCATTCATGTTGGGAGTTTGAGTGACAGTTTTTAAATCTGGATAGGCCGTTTTGAACGCCAAACTAACGGTACTTAAAAAACTGTAAGAGGGTAAGAATACCAAGTAATTACCCGCTTTGCCGTTCACTAGCGTTTTGATGCCAGTGATAATTTTGGCTAAATTAGCCTCACGACTGCGATAGGTCGTGCTGATGTAGTCAGTAATCAAAATACTCTGGTGTTTTGGTGGGAACGGTGATGGTAATTGATAGCAAAGGCTGTCTTTATTGCCACCAAGTACCCGCTGATAGTAATCTAATGGTGAAAGGGTAGCCGAAAATAGTACTGCGCCGCGCCCCTTATCCAGACAGTCGCGCAAAAACGCGCTAGGATCCAGACACAGCTGTTTGAAGGTGATTTCCCGGTCGTAATCATCACCCAAATTAATTTTAGTTCGGTAGGTTTCGTCGTAAAAGTCAGCAATTTTCAAGTAGCTTAAGCACGCAAAATAATAATCCAAAACGGTTTTTGTATAATCGGTTTGCGGCCGTTGTTCGTCGCCTAGCCAGTCGCTGATATGGTCACTTAGTTTAGTGACGGCTTTATTAAAATCATCGGCAGGACTATTGAAGACACTTTCTGCCTCACCGCTTTCAATCAGTGGACCCGCGACCTTAAAGAAAGCGCGTCGCATAGCTCGAAAAGCTCTTAGCAGGGTCGGCGTGCCCTCATCCGAGTTTTTGGTGGCTGCAATCAGATCAGTTAGTGGTGCCAATGATAATTCTGTGGAATACATATCTCGGGAACGACTCACCAAATTATGCGCCTCGTCCACGAGAAAAAAGTTGTCATCGTCATGGTCAACAGCAAAGAACCGCTGAAGGTAGACTTGCGGATCGAATAGGTAATTATAATCGCAGATAATCACATCACAAAACAAGCTGATATCCAATGAAAATTCAAAGGGGTCCAGTTGGTGCTTGCGCGCGTAAGTTTCCACCGTTTCTCGAGTAATGGCAGTTTCATTGGTTAAAATATCTTTCAAACCGGGTTTTAACCGGTCGTAATAGCCCACCATAAAAGGATTTTCTTCTGGTGATAGATCCGCTTCTTCTGGGAAGGTGATGGTATCCTTGGCTGTCAGCGTAATGCTGCGAAGAACCAGTCCTCGTTGTGCCATCAAAGCTAGTGCTTGCTCAGCAACTCGCCGGGTACTTTGTTTGGCAGTTAAATAGAAGAGCCGCTGAATCTGGTTTTCACCCATTGCCTTAATACATGGGAAGACGGTTGAAATCGTTTTTCCCGTACCAGTAGGGGCTTCAATGAATAGTTGTTTTTTAAGGCGTAACGCTTTGTAGACCGATACAGCCAGTTCACGCTGGCCAGTTCGGTAATGATCGAAGGGAAAAGTTAGGTCTTTGATCGAAATGTTGCGGCTGTCTCGTAAATCTGCTTGAAGTTGCAACCAGGTTTCGTATTCAGCAGTGACCGACTTAAAAAATTCAGTAGCTTCGGCTAATGTATAAGTCATTTTTCGTGTCGTGACTTCCTCGGTTGTCCGGCGATAGTAAGTCAGCTGTAAAGTTAACTGTTCCAAATTTTCATCGGTCATCAAGATATACGCGTACATTTTGGCCTGTCCCCAATACAGTGTTAGGGTGTTTTCGGTCAAATCTTCAAAAGCTGCGTCAGAGGTTTTAATTTCTTCAATCAAGGTGTCGTTGCCGTTTAAAATGACCCCATCAGCACGACCATGGACTAAGTAGGGTTTGCCTGCCAGTTTCACTTCATGTTCAAGACTATATTCTTTTTGATAGTGTTCGCCACGTGATTTTTGCAACATGCGGTGAATTTGGGCGCCTTCTAAAGCAGTATTCATGCTTTTCATGCTGGCGTTAAGATCGCCAGACCGCAGTGTGAATTCTACTAGTTCGCGAATCCCTAATTTGGTGATTGTCATTTTTCGTTCCTCTTTGTTCATAGCTGAAACCCATTATAGCATGATACGTCATTAACCGTTTTCCGTTCTCAATTCGCAAAAAAATTTGAAAAAGAACTTGTTTCCGACAAATAAACAGGGTATGATATCAGCAATGAAACCTTTAACAAATAGTCCTGTGAGGCTAAGAAGGCACGATGAACTAGACGCAGAGTCTAGACTTTGGTGAACCTCTCTACCCACAGGCGGTAGAGAGGTTTTTGTTGTCTGACGATTTAATTGTCTCCCGTGAGAGCAAAACGTCCAAAGGATAAAACCCGAAAAGGCGCGCTTTGCAAACACGGCAAGGCGCGTTTATTTTAGGAGGAAAAAACTATGATTGAAACCACCAAGCCGTTAAGTTACGCAAACGTACTCAGTATGAAAGATTTGGATGCCGATGAAGTGATGGCATTCATTAAAGAAGCCCAGCAGTTTAAGGCCGGCAAACAGATTCATCTGACGCGACCGGTTTACGCTGCCAACCTGTTCTTTGAAAACAGTACCCGAACCCACACCAGCTTTGAAATGGCTGAACGTAAATTGGGCTTGCAAGTCGTTGACTTCAACCCGGCTGTCAGTTCTGTTAATAAGGGTGAGAGTATGGGCGATACCGTGAAGGCACTGCAGGCTATCGGTGTGGACGTGGTTGCTATCCGTGATCGACATAACGAATACTACAACGCACTTGTTAACGACCGCAACATTCATGTAGGCATCGCTAACGGGGGTGATGGTTCTGGTGAGCATCCTTCACAATCGTTGCTTGATATGATGACCATTTACGAAGAATTTGGCACCTTTGAAGGTTTAAAAGTTGCTATCATCGGTGACTTAGCGCATTCACGCGTGGCTCGATCAAACATGGAAGTTTTAAACAAACTCGGTGCTCAAGTCTTCTTTGGCGGACCAAAGAAGTGGTTCGACGATCGTTTTGACGCTTACGGGACTTGGTTGCCAGTAGATGATTTAGTTGATCATATGGACGTGATGATGTTTCTGCGCGTTCAGCACGAACGACTGGATGCTACAGAAAATAAGCACTTTACGGCGGCTAAATACAATGCTGAGTACGGTTTAACACCTGCTCGCAAGGCTCGGATGCAGGAACACGCCATCATCATGCACCCAGCGCCAGTGAACCGTGGAGTTGAAATTGCGGATGACTTAGTAGAATGCGACAGTTCCAGAATTTTCCAGCAAATGGCTAACGGTGTTTACGTGCGAATGGCAATTATGACAAGTTTGCTGCGCTACCAAGGGTTGGTGGATGAGGATTAATCATGAAACGATTAATTAAAAACGGTCAGTGCCTAGTTGACGGGCATTTACAAGTGCAAGATATATTGATTGCTGACGGCAAAATCGAAAAATTCGGGCAGCACCTAGCAGCAAACGTTCCGGTGGGTCAGATCATTGATGCCCAGGGATTATTTGTGAGCCCGGGGCTAGTTGACCTCCACGTTCATTTACGGGAACCCGGTCAAACAGATAAGGAAACGGTCAAAACGGGGAGCTTAGCAGCTGCTCATGGCGGTTATACCACCATTGCTGCGATGCCCAACGTCATTCCGGCTCCAGACACACCGAAACGGATGCAAGACATGCTGGCATTAAATCAGCGAGACGGTGCAGTTCATATGGTTCAGTATGCCACCATTACGACTGATCGTGGCGGTGATGAACTGGTCGATATGGCTGGCTTAAAGGCTGCCGGTGCCTTTGCATTCAGTAATGATGGTAACGGTGTTCAAACTGCGTGCACTATGTATCAAGGAATGAAGCAGGCAGCGGCGTTAAACATGGCTGTGGTTGCCCATGCGGAAGACGATAGTTTAACCTATGGTGGTGTCATGCACGAAGGCGGTGTGTCAAAACGACTGGGATTACCTGGAATTCCAAGTGTTTCCGAAACTGCCCAAGTTGCTAGGGACGTGGCTTTAGCCGCGGCTACCGGAGTCCATTACCATGTTTGCCATGTCTCGTCGGCTGCGACGGTTCAGGTGATTCGAGCAGCTAAAGCGGCGGGGGTGAACGTGACCTGTGAAGTTTCCCCCCATCATTTACTGTTAAGCGATGAGACGATTACAAGTGATAATGCCATGCTCAAAATGAATCCGCCACTGGGTAGTGAACGAGATCGACAAGCGCTTATTGCGGGGCTGCTAGACGGTACCATTGATGTTATCGCCACCGACCATGCCCCGCACACGGATGCTGAAAAAGCACAGTCTATGTTGAAGGCACCTTTTGGTATTACTGGTAGCGAAACGGCATTTGCGATGCTGTACACCCGTTTTGTGAAAACGGGACTATTTAGTCTGGCACAGTTGATCAATTGGATGGCTGTTCAGCCAGCGGTATTGTTTGGACTCAATGCTGGGCAGCTTACTGAAGGCGCACCAGCTGATCTGGCACTGTTTGATCTCACTACGCCATTTACGATCAACGCTAATGATTTCTTATCTAAGGGGCATAACTCACCATTTATTGGCGAACAAGTTCTGGGTAAGACTGTACGTACGATTGTTTCTGGTCAAGACGTTTATCCGCTTCGAGATATTAACTGATACTTGCTTTGAGATGACTCCAATCACTATAATTAATGTAGTGAAGATTGGGGGAATAAAGATGACTGGAGCAGAATTAGCTGCTTTAAAGCCATTGCTGGCTGCATATAACATTGAGTTGGAGATTAGCGGTACGGTTATTACTCACGTGAATGGGCACGAGGCGCAATTAGACGTTACAGGTTATATGCCTGATCAGCTAATCAAGCTTGTGTTGGAGATAGTGGGAACTGATCTAAGAGCCGCGTTATTCAAAAAAATGCACGAGTAATATAACAGTTGTGTGACAATTGTTTCAAATTGCTGACAAATGTTAACTTGAATGAGACACTGACGTAATTTTCTTTGACTATACTAGTCTATGTTGTTTACGAACGAACTAGATTGTTGAGGAGAATTAATCTTGTCATTAAAAACTTGGATAGCGAGTCTATTACTCACCGTATCAATGTTTGCGGGCGTTGCCGGTGTGACCGGAACGAACGCAGCTGCAAAAATAAAATATAATCCCAAAGCAGATGCGATTATGAGCATCTCGGCGTTTAAACGTATGGGTCGTGTTCATTATCATCACCGGGTATTTACCTATTATTCACCAAATGGCTCTCATATTTTTGGTATGGGCGCCTACACGTCAGATGGAACTTACACGTTGAATGGTCATGATAAGAACGGCTATTTGATTTTAGCGAATAATAAAAAGTTTGGTACTAAGATTAAGACGCCATTAGGTGTGGGTGTTGTTCATGATCGTGGCACTTATGGCGGTCACTATGATATTGTTGTGAAGTAGAGTGTGAAAACAAGCGTTTAAAGAGTGGAGTACAGGGCCTCAAGGCGAAAATTCCCGAACTTGGAATTTACGCCTTGAGGCCTGTATGCAACTCTTTGCTTGTTTGAACACGTTTAAGAAAATAATCCCCATTCTGATGGTTTTATCAGAATGGGGATTATTTGTATCCTAACGTTTGCATTGTGACTTAGTTAAACTTCCAGTCATCTAGATCTTTTTCGTGTTTACCGAGATAACTGATGGCTTCTTGTACGAGTGATTCAGACTCTTTATCGAGTTCATCAGCTGGCGTTCCGGATTCATAGTCCGAAAGAAATCCTTCACCTACGGCTTTATAGATATGTTCACGGGCTTCGCCACCATCTTTAAATAGTGAATCTAAGCCCTTAACGTCGTCTTTTGCTGCGTTATAAATGACCTCCGCAAGGTCATCTCGATTACCTAATTTTTTGGCACCATACTCCATTAAGAAGTCATTCATGTCGACGATAACACTGTCTTTGAGTGCTTTCTCAGATTTTTTCAAGAATAATCACCTCTTTCATTCATTTTAAAACTTTCTGTGGTCGAAATTCAACGTGTACGCAATGATAAATGGCGGTTGTCGATTAATAATTAATCGGACTTGATTTACGTCAAGTTCAATCACTGTTTTATCGGGTATAATCGGGTTAGAATGAAACAGGAAGGTAACCGGATTGGAGGTTAACGCAATGTTAGAAAATCATGATGCGATAGCTTGTGTCAAATTAGTACCGATCTTTCAGCAATTAGATCATGACACGATTTCTGCCGTGGCTGAGTTGGTACAGGATCGACACGTCAAAAAGGGTGAATTCGTCTTCATGGCAGGTGACCATGCGGATTCATTGATTATTATGGCTCACGGACAAGTCAAAGTGACCCAAAGCTCAGCTAATGGCCGAGAACAGTTGATTCGGCTTCTACAGACGGGAGATTTCGATGGCGAATCAGTTTTGTTCGAAGATTCGGAAAGAAAAACCACTGCAGAAGCACTGACTGACACACAAATTTGTTTAATCACTCGTCAGGACTTTCAAAAATTAATTAAACAGTCACCAACGGTTGCCATTAATATGTTAAACGCTTTAGGTAAGCGGGTGACTGAACTTGAGGCTCAGGCAGCGGCAACGCTCACTACCAGTGTTGGTGAGCGTTTGGCTAACTACCTGGTTGAAACTAGCTCGGAATTAGAAACTAACGACTTTGATTTACCGTTGCAAAAAAAGGATTTAGCGCTCTATCTAGGAACTTCGCCGGAAACAATCAGCCGGAAACTGAAACAGTTCTCGACGTCGGGATTAATCTCGCAGCGAGGGCGCAACCACATTAAGCTTAATGACATTGATGGTTTAATGATGGTGGAAAATTAGTCAGTTAAATTAATTACTGCAACTATTAACAGACTGCCCGATTAGTGGTAGTCTGTTTATGGTTTATTGGGTCCATAGCTCAGTTGGGAGAGCGCCTGCTTCGCATGTAGGAGGTCGACGGTTCAAGTCCGTTTGGATCCATTTTGTTTTGCTCAAAAAAGATTAAGGAAAGATTAAGGATTGTATTAATACATTTAACATGCTATGATTCGGTTAATGTTATGGGTCTATTTTTAGGGGGAATCATAATGATGAAAAAGATTGGTACAAAATTACTTATTGTGATAGCTGTAATGTTTGGTGGCATCGTGGCCGTGCAGCAACCAACCACAGCACATGCGTCAAACAAAATTTCGTCTGTTCCAAGCGGTCATTTTAAGGTATCAAAAGCCGGTTACGCGTTTCACTGGCAGACAGTTAAAAGTGGCAGTAAAAAGGCACAGATCCTTGTGTTTGGTGACTTTAAGCAACCTACTGTTCGTTATGCTGTCCCAACTAAGTATAAGTTAAGCAAGAATCACCGGACTTTGACGACTTACTATCGTTTGATGAATAAGAATAAGTTAGATAAGACGACTTACCGGATGGATATCTATAAATACAGTAACAGTAAGTATAAAGTTAAGTTAAATCAGTATAAGGCGGGCTTACTGCCAAGTTATAAGGGTAAATCTTACACGGCCAATGTGACTAAGAGTTCACCAGCGCAGAGTTATGCGTCAACTTATGCTAAGCCTAAATTATTTAATGCAGAATATAAAGCGACTTATAAAGCGAATTATGACGCAAACTATAAAGCAGCGTATGATGCATATCTTACCCAAGTGACCGACGCAATCAACAAGGGTGCCCAACAAGATTATAAAGATGGTAAAAATGGGGATCCAAGTACACCCGAAGCGCAACAAGATATCAAAAATGCGGCACTTAAATATGTTAAAGACAATACTGATAAAATTACCCAAAATGTCACCACTAATTTTACCAAAGCTGTGACCCAAAAAGTTGACAAAGATGTCGCCAAGACTCTTCAAAACCTGGTTTCGGCATACAACGCACATTGATTTATTAAAGACCAAATTAAGTTGTGACAAAACTGGTAGATTCCAGAGTTTAACACAATTAAAGCCTATTCCGATGTACTTTTCGGAATAGGCTTTAATTGTGTTAAATGGCCGGAATCTGTGTTTTGATGCGCGATTAGGCTATATTGACGTATAGAATCAAGGTCTCATTACGACTAAGCGTAACTAAAAATGGATTGAAATACTTACCAAGATAGACTTGCGGCACAATCTCTTTTGTAGTTTAATGCCGAACTGAACGGTGACCACCACTCCGTCGTCCCTTAATGACTTGACGTTTAAACTTAGGTTTTGCGTTATCAGCTTCAAATTTAAAGTGATGCATTTTGCCGGCGAATGGCTGTCCACTCATGCGGATACGTAGCCAAGATTGCATGGTCGCCAACATTTGTTTAGCGTTTTCGACTTGAATGGTTTGACCTGCTTTTTCGGCTGCTGGAAGGATATCTTCTTGAATCTGTTTAACTAGCTTTTGATGGTAGGCAACTAATTCCATCGTTAGTGGTGCCTGAACATACTGATTAAATAAGCTTTCAATGTAGCGAAGCGCGTCTTTTGCGTTTTTGGGTTGATAATAACGATCATCTGTCATGTTTTTACACCTCGAGTATATAGAATAGCAGTCCAAATCAGGTTAAGCAAGAAGCGACGTTAAAGATGTGGAAATTACCGCTGTAAGTAGATTAAGTGTTTGATTAAAACCGTAAAAAAGCGTAAATTTAAAAATTGTAAATAGCTCAAAGTGAGAAGGTGCAGCGTGGCAAGCAAAGATTATGTAGCCGACCAGCGGGTTCAAAGACATCGCTGGTGGATTCTAGCGGCGGTGGGTTTATTTACGTTCATGTCGACACTAGATGCTAGTATTGTTAATATTGCGTTACCTGTGATTTCAAAGAATTTAAGTATTCCAATGAACCAGTCAGAGTGGGTAGTTTCGATTTACCTGATCGTCATCTGTGCACTGTTACTCCTATTCGGTAAGCTAGGTGATTCACTGGGTAAAATCAACGTTTTTCGAATTGGCACGTTGCTATTTGTTTTCGGTTCGTTGCTGGCCGGCTTTAACGGCAATTTTTACTTGCTGCTGTCGGCACGGGTGGTCCAGGCACTTGGAGCATCGATGACCATGGCGAATAATAACGGTATCATTACCGAAATTTTTCCCTTTAGTGAACGAGGACGCGCTCTAGGTATGATTGGTTCGTTCGTGGCGTTGGGTGCCATTGCAGGACCAGGATTGGGCGGTATTGTACTGTCTCATCTCCCTTGGGGCTATATTTTCTGGTTAAACGTTCCTATTGGGGTGGTGACAATTATTATTGGCCAAGTGATCTTACCTGCAGACATCACTAAAACCCACGAAAAAATTGATCGTTTTGGTGCGGTAACTATGGCGCTGTTCATGGTGTCACTATTTGTTGGTATCTTTTTAGGCCAGGAAATTGGTTTTACCAATCCATTGATTTTAGGGTTATTTGTTTTCGCCATCGTGATTGGAGCCGTCTTTGTCCGCATTGAGAATCATCAGGCTAATCCGTTATTGTCATTTAGTCTATTTAAAAATGGTGCTTTTACGATGAGCTTGTTATGTGCGTTCCTTATTTTCGTCACCAACTTCTTCTTTAATGTCATTTCACCGTTTTACTTAGAAAATGCCCGTGGGTTAAAACCTAATGTTGCCGGGCTGATCTTGATGGCTTATCCAATTGTGCAAGTAATCGTGGCGCCAATTGCGGGTGCCATCTCAGATCGAATCGGCCCTGAACTGATTACCTTTTGTGGCTTGATTTTGATTCTGATGAGTCAAATTGGGTATATGTTGACAGATCTGACGACATCGTTGTGGCTTTTTACCGCAATCGTGGGCTTCGTGGGTTTCGGTAACGGTATTTTTCAGGCGCCTAATAACACCATTGTTATGAGCGCGGTTGATCCCGAAAATCTTGGCATTGCCGGTGGGATGAACGCGTTAGTGCGTAATTTAGGAATGGTAGTTGGCGTTTCGTTTTCCACAACGGTACTTTTTAGCGCCATGAGTCACTATCAAGGAACGAAGGTGACCACTTATCTGAACGGACAACCGGATGTTTTTATCTATGGTATGCACGTTTCATTTTTAATTGCAGCCATCATTTGTGCGATTGCCGCGATGATAACGGGATATCGTTTAATTAAACGGCCAACTGGGCCAACGAAAGGTGAATCATAAATGGCATATCAGACACTGCTTTTTGATATTGATGATACATTATTGAATTTTCAAGCTGCGGAAAAGCAAGCGCTGGAAGGGTTATTTCAAGAACTGAAATTACCATTAACGACAACGACCTACGCGTTCTATCATGCTGAAAACTTGGCCTTATGGCAACAGTTTGAATTGGGTCAGATCAGTAAGCCTAAGTTGCTTGTTAAGCGGTTTACAACGCTTTTTTCACACTTAGGCATTACCGGTATTGATGGTCAGGCAATGGAGGAACGCTACCGCTATTATTTGGGGCAAGGACACCAGCCGATGCCGCAAGCTCCGGAAGTCCTGAACGATTTGTGTCGGAATCATGACTTATACGTAGTAACGAACGGTGTTGCTAAGACGCAGCAAAAGCGGCTTTCTGAAGCTCATTTTGACCGCTACTTTAAAAACGTCTTTATCTCTGAACTAGTTGGCGCTCAAAAACCGGCACCAGAATTTTTCCAGCGGGTGACGGCTGACATTCAGTCTTATGAACCAGCTCAAACCATTGTGATTGGTGATTCGTTAACCTCTGATATTAAAGGGGCAGCCAGCTTTGGGTTGGATTCTGTTTGGTATAATCCAGCTCATGCGGATAATAAAACTGACATTAAGCCAACGTACGAAATTGATCAGCTTGAAAAACTGGAAGAGATTGTGGCTTAACCGTTAAATCATAGAAATCAAAAAAGCCGACTGCTGTAGTCGGCTTTTAATATACGGTGTTTTTAATGATACCTGTCGTTTAGAAATGAGTAAAATCTGAGAAATTTGCACTTCATTTCGTATTTTGTATCAGGTTAAATCTTGTCTAACGCTTGTTTCAAATCATCGATTAAATCGTCGGCGTTTTCGATTCCGACTGAGATCCGAATCAAATCAGGCGTGATGCCAGTGGCTTTCAGTTCTTCTTCATTCAACTGCGCATGGGTCGTTGAAGCAGGGTGAATAATCAGCGAATGTGCATCGCCGACGTTGGCCAGCAGAGAGAACAGGTCAAGGTTTTCAATTAATTGTTTACCTGCAGCTTCGCCACCTTTGAGACCAAGAGTAAAGATTGAGCCTGTGCCCTTAGGGAAGTACTTTTGGGCGAGTGCGTGGTACTTGCTATCTGCCAGTTCAGGATAGTTCACCCAGGCGACCTTTGGATGATTGTTTAAGAACTGAGTGATCTTTTCAGTGTTGGCAACGTGGCGTTCTACCCGTAAAGAGAGATCTTCTAGTCCTTGAAGCAGCAAGAATGAGTTAAACGGACTGATAGCTGCACCGGTATCACGTAACGTTTGAGCACGAACCTTGGTAGTGAATGCCGCAGGGGCCAAATCACTCCACACAATGCCGTTGTAAGTTGGATCTGGCGTAGTAAAGTCAGGATACTTGCCGGATGCCGCATAATCGAATTTACCGTTTTCGACGATGACACCACCCATTGACGTCCCGTGGCCGCCAATAAACTTAGTTGCGGAATGGACAACCACATCAACGCCGTGGTCCAGCGGTTGAATGAGGTAGGGTGTGCCAAAGGTATTGTCGGCAATTAGAATAATGCCGTGGTCGTGCGCCACTTTTGCAACGGCTTCAATATCAATCAAGTTGATGCCTGGATTACCAATGGTTTCAATGTAAAGTGCCTTGGTATGGTCGTCGATGGCGGTGGCGAAATTCTGTGGGTCATCTGGATCGACAAAGGTTGTTGTGATGCCTAATTTTGGCAGTGTCACGCTAAATAAATCGTAAGTCCCGCCGTAAAGCGTGCTGGCTGAAACGATGTTGTCACCAGCATTAGCGACGTTTAAAATCGATGCGGTTACGGCAGCGGCACCGGTTGCTAACGCCACACCGGCAGTCCCGTTTTCAAGTGCGGCAACCCGCTGTTCAACGACAGAAGTGGTTGGGTTGGTCAGTCGGGTGTAAATGTTACCAGGATCGGTTAATGCGAAACGACCAGCTGCCTGTGCAGCATCCTTGAAAACGTATGACGTGGTCTGGTAAATCGGAACAGCACGGGCACCGGTTTCATCGACAACTTGACCTGCATGAACTTGTTTCGTTTCAAAATGTAAATTTTTCTCAGTCATATTAATCTCTCCCTAATTTTTAGTTTATTTATGATGTGCACTTAAATATGTGTATCAGAAAACGAAAAAAGCGTTCACCCCAATACCAGCCTAAAGCCAGTATGGGACGAACGCCGTGTTACCACCCATTTTCGTAATTCACTTACATGAATTACCTCAACAACACCTATTGATGTTTGGGATAGTAACGCATCCTTGCGGGTCAGTTGCGTGAACAGCTCACCATCAATTTTGGGTTCATTCACCAAATCGAGCTATGCCTGCCTCTCACTAAATGCAGGTCGCTGTGTAAAGTCTCATTGGTTACTATTCCCATCAAATTTTCATTATCTAATTGTGTTCTAATATAGTCGGTATTGGTTGGAAAGTCAAATTATTTTTTGGCTTTTTTGGAAAATAAACTTTTAAACCAGCCAAAAATGGGTCCCCAATCCATCATGCCACCCGAGTTAGGTGGCGTTTTGATATCCACTTTAATTTCCGGTAAACTGTGATGTTCCTCGACTTTGCGAGACTTGTCTGGCATGTTAAAATCTCCTTATGAGTGAAATCCAAATTTAATTACATTTTAACGCAAAACGATTGTTTTCAGGTTTGAATTAGCGTAAAGTTTCATTGTTGTATGAGTTACATTAGCGAATAGAGAGGTGGTGCGTCAATGAATTCGATCATGAATGATCTGCAATATGCATTGCAACGGAAAGCTTTAGTGAATGTTTATCAGGTTAAGCAAGATATTGTTTATACTGGTTATGTTGAGATTGTCGATGATGCTGGCATCATTTTGACAACCTTTGATGATAGTGGCAGTGAAGATGGTGCTGTTTATCTGACGTTTGATGTGATTGAATTTGTTGAGTTTGACAGCGATGATCTCGATAATATGCGGTATCGGATTGAAAACGCTACTGCTGAACACTTCTTTTCTTTTGGTCAGATGACCATTGAATTCGACTCGAAACGGCCGCTAATTCGGCAAGTATTAGAAAACGCCATGGTAGAAGAAGCCGCGGTGATGGTTCTCGATAAGCAGAGTGGTGAACTTCATGAAGGTGAAGTGGTCCGAATCTCAAAACAGGATTTTGATTTTCAAGTGTTTAACAAATTTCACTTGGATCAGCACCCATTATTGACCCTTGATTTTACCGATGTAGCCCTGATTGAATTTGAGGGCAAAGAACTCACCCTTCAGACCGCTGCGATGGGCTTCTTACAGACAATAACACCCGTAAAAACTGTTTCAGTATCAAGTTTAACTGGTATTTCAGACGTGCTTCATCGTGCAGAACAAACCCAGCAGCTGCTTTCCATTAAGCCGGTGGCAGATGAGGGCATGTTCTTCGTCGGCCGAGTGAATACGGTTGGTGAGGATTGCGTGGTGGTGAACCTGGTTGATATGACCGGTCAATTTGGTGGTTATTGGTTGGTTAAGTTTACTGCCATTGCCCAGATTACGACGCAGTCTGATTACTTATCAGTGATGAAAACCTACATGACGTTAGATGATACGTTAGGAGTGACTGCACAGACAGGAGTCAACGATGAACGGTTATTTGACGGTACGGATAATTTATTTCAAGAAGTACTCAGTCAGGCCGGCAAGTTTCACCGGGTGATCCGGCTACAGTTGACGGATGATGAAAATATTACCGGTTATATTAGTAAATTTGGCGGCAACGAAATTATTTTTCACGCAGTCGAGCAGGGTACCGTAGTTGATAAAATGGGTACGCTGATTGATTTAAACGAAATTGATGAAGTGGCCTTCGATTATTTGGATGCCATGTTAACTGAAAAACAGTTACGTAATCAAGGCGAACTTTAGGGGGGATCTCCTTTGTTGGAAAAATGGCAGAAAATGCCGAAGTGGTTCAAGGACACCATGGCGGTTATTGCGCCAATGGCGATTTTATTGATTCTTTACGATTTACTATCTCCGCAATTTACGCATCAGCCATATTCGATGACGACCTTTATCGCGTTTCCCTTTCAGGTGATCATCGCTTTTGGACTCTTGGGTTTGTATAACCATCATAAAATCAAAATTATCGAAAAAGATAAAGCACAAAAGGCTGAAGCAGCGCGAATCGAGCGGCTTAAAAAAGAACAGCAGGAACGTCAGCATGAAGAAAATAGCCAACGTAATCGAGCTGTTAAACAGAATCGACCGCAATGAGAGTGTGAACCAAGGCGCTTAGAGACTGAAGCAGAACATCACCCCACCATAAATCCCGAACTCGGATTTGTGGTGGGGTGATGTTCTGTGCAGGTCTCTGCCTTGGTGAGCACGTTTGAGAGATTCCAGAATATACCGTAAAAATGCCAATTCCAAGCGAACTTTGCCGGAATTGGCATTTTTTGCGTTAAATGGTCAGAAACTGAGTTTGAAACATTTTCCCTAAACGTGTTCAACGCGGCAGAGACCTGCATGTAACAAGGCCCACCAAAACCGGGATTTTTGGCGGGCCTTGTTACACTCCGGTCTCTAAACGCCGCGTTTCACACTCTCCAAAAACGTGCTCAAACAAGCAAAGAGTTGCAAATAAGGCACAGCCAACAAAAATCCAAACCCGGGATTTCTGTTGGCTGTGCCTTATTCTCCACTCTTTAAACGCTTGTTTTCGCACTCTGTAGTTAATCCGTATAAAATTCAATCGCCAACGCACCCACACTCGTATAGGTGCTGATCACTGGCCCAGCTTCATGAATGGTGACCAATGTGTTTGGTAAGGCCGCCTTAATTTGGTTGGCCACTTCACTTGCCTGAGTCAAATTATCCACGTGTGTCAGGCCAACTTTAGCTGGTGCAACGGTCTTGATTCGTTCCACTAGGTCGGCAATTTCTTTACGGATAAACCGTTTGCCACGCCCTTTAGCCGCCACTCTGAGTTCGCCGTCTTTGACTTCTGCCATGACTTTGATGTTCAACAGGTTAGCGATACCACCAGCCGCCTTGCTAATTCGGCCACCCCTGATGAGATTTTCAAGTGTGTTGAGAAAAACGTAAATCTCAGTGTGGGAACGGTGTAGTTCAATGGCATTTAGGATGGTATCCATTGGGGCACCATTCTTAGCCAATTTAGCCGCAGTGATCACTTGAAACGCTAGTCCGCGGTCAATTGACTTTGAGTCAACAACGGTGACTTTAGTTTCGGAAATTTCTGCTGCTTGTCGAGCGGCGTTGACCGTTCCACTCAAAAAATGAGTCAGATTGAGGCATAAAACTTCGTCGCCATTTTCACCCAGCCGATTGAAAGCCTCTAAAAACTGACCAATTGAGGGCTGGCTGGTTTTAGGAAGTTCATCATCATTGACTAAATGACTCAGAAACTGGGCGTTGGTGATTTGAACACCATCGTTTAAAAATTCTTGTTTACCTAAACGAACGATCAACGGTACCACGGTAATCGGCAAGGTTGCCATTTCTTCAGCAGTTAACTGAACCGTTGAGTCCGTTACGATTTGAATAGACATAAGTCCACCTCTTTAGTGAATTACTCAACGTATCCTTAACAAGACGCGTTGCTTGATTTTGATTCTATAAAATCAATGCCATAAACTATGGGACATCGTCTTTCACCAATTCCAAGTTTGGCGGTATACTTAATTATACGCACTAGGCACATTATACCGTAAAATCAGCAAAACATGAAAGATGGGGTTAAAAAATGACTGAGTCCCAAAAGAACGATACGCCTGACGAACCAGCACCAGCGAAAAAGCCGTTAAACCTCAACGATTTAGCTTCTAATCCGATGCGAGTTGGGATGGAACGAATGGCGCAGGAGAAAAAGTCTCAGACGAAACAGCAAAAGAAACATTGGTGGTCTAGGAAAAAGAAGTGAGGTGTTCAACGTGGCGGATCTTAAATTAATTCAAGGTGACATTACAACCTTTAAGGGTGACGCTATCGTTAATGCTGCTAACACAGGTTTAGTAGGTGGCGGTGGCGTTGACGGTGCCATTCACCGAGCAGCGGGACCTGAGCTGAATATTGCCTGCCGAAAGCTGCATGGCTGTCCAACAGGTGATGCAAAAGTGACGCCGGGGTTTAACTTACCAGTTCGACTTATCATTCACACACCAGGACCAATTTGGCGTGATGGTTCTTTTGAGGAACCTAAGTTGTTGCGTAGCTGTTATGAGAATAGTTTGAAGCGGGCGGTGGAGAATCATTGTCAAACCGTGGCGTTTCCGTCTATTAGCACGGGAATTTACGGTTATCCTTTAGATAAAGCCTGCAAGATTGCGGTATCAACCATTCGAAAGTTTGACGCACCGCTTCAAGTGACGATGGTGGCGTTTGATCAAAAAACGTATGACGCTTTTAACAAAGCAATGGCAAACTAAAAACAGCTTGTTAATCAGGAAATATCTGATTGACAAGCTGTTTCGTTTATACTGTGATACTTGTATCGTGTTCATTGATGTTGACCCCGATAAATTAGTTTGCACCGATAAAATGATTTAGTACCGCAGTTTCTTCAGTCGTTGGGTCACTTTCCATTGACTTGATATTGTGTAACCGTTCAACTGTAATGTGAAGATTTAAGGCCAGTTCAGTATCTGTAAGATTATGTTTCTTTTGATATTGAATGATTTTTTCTGCAATACCGTTTACTTCTTGTTCCATAATATACCTCCACCTGATATGACTTAAAACTAAACACAACTAAACCTAGGTTCATTATAAACGATTTTTGGGAGTCCGCCAAAGAATTAGAAGTTTGGATGATCGATAAACCAGAATTTAAAAGCGAACTGAAGTCACCTAAAACCCATTGATAGAGCAGGTAGACCAATAAACAAGTGAAAAAAGTTACATAAAATCAATTGCACTGTAATCTTTTCGTGATGTTGCTCCTGTATCATTGTAAATATTAATAATTAATATGAGGTGATAGTTATGAACTTAAAACACAGTTTACTAATGCTGACAGCCACCGTTTCATTGTTTGGTGCAACGGTTACTACGGCTTCAGCCGCAACTATTCAGGCACTCCCTAACCAAGAAGCTACAAGAGCGGCTCATAATGCCGTTGAAGGAAGTACTGATAATAGTAGCGAGACCGCTGATACGACTCAGTCAACTAGTAGTTCTGCTACCGTTGCTAATGATGGGGAAACTGCCACCACGTCTCAAGCCAAGGCAGTGGTTAATTTAGCGAAGAAGTTAGCCACCATGAATATTCCTTACGTCTGGGGTGGTGAATCATTGCACGGTATGGATTGTTCCGGATTAACGGATTACGTCTATGCCCATGCTGCCAATATTCACTTGGGTCACTATACGGTGACTCAAGAGGGTCAGGTCAATCGTAAACCCGTCTCTCAAGCTAAACCAGGGGACCTGCTTTTCTGGGGGTCGGCTGGTGCGACTCATCACGTTGCCATTTATATTGGCAATAACCAGTTTGTAGCAGCGCCTCAACCAGGCCAGAACGTGGATGTTGAGACGATTAGCAGTTACTTCATGCCAAGTTTTGCAGGGACTGTCAAGTAATAATCGCTATCCCGCTTACTTATTTGCACTCATGATATAATGGGCGTAAATAAGTAAGGGGGGAGCGGCAGATTCAGTGGGATGAATTTGCCCAATGATAAGCGATGAAAACGTTAATCAAGATCGTGTTACCAATGGCTGTTTTAGGATTGCTTGGCGGGTGTGGCTCACAAACCAAGTCACATTCAGCATCAAAGGAATCAAAGACAACTGAAGTAGCTAAACCTAAAACTAACAGTAGCAGCAGTAGTAGTTCCACAAGTGATTCTTCAACCAAACCAGTGGCTGAATCATCTGCCCAATCTGAGCAACCAAGTGAGAAAAGACAGAACAACCAAACCACTGCTAAAACGCAGGCTAAGACCCAAAGTTCTCAAGCCGATGTCACTCAAAATCATCCTGCAGTGACGCAGCAAATGCTTGCTAGCCGAATCTCTCGGTTACTCAGTGGTCAATATGCTCCTCAGGATTTGAGCTTTCAGTTCAATCAAGCGGGGTCTGGCATTTATACGGTTCAGGTGCAGGAAAATCATCAGTCACCCAATATGAAAGCTAAGGGTGCGGATCCAAGTACCAGTCCAACAATTGCGTGGTTTAAGACCAATGCGAAGGGCCAGTTACTTAAATCAGTTGACGGCGGTGTTAATTACGTGGTGGTTGGTAATGCGTATTAAAAATAGGACTGCTTTGCAACTCAAATTTTGACTATAAAAACAAACAAGCGAGAGTGTGACACAACTCGGTAGATTCCAGAATTTAACGCAAAAAAGCGTATTCCGTTTACTTTGTCGGAATACGCTTTTTTGCGTTAAATGGCCGGAATCTGAGTTGTGGCGCAGGTTTAGACTAGATTAAAGTATTGAACAAAAGCAAACTTTAAATTGTCTTTAAGTCAAGAAACCAAATGAAATTCTTATCAATATAGACTTATGCCACAGCTTTGCTTGTTTGTTTTAAGACTGGTACCTAGTAAATTACCACATACCGTGTTTTTTACGAATTGATGATCTAAATCCAAACAGGGTAACGATAAAGGCAAAGAACGCGATTGCAGCAACGATTGTCCATAGCCAGCTAGTTGTTTGAACGAAAACATAGTAGCCAATTCCGATTGAACTGAAAAAGGTTAGTAGCAAGGATAAAAAGAGATTGTCGATACCGTAAAACGCGTGACCGATAGTCAAAACAATGGCACCTGTAAATACCGTTTCTGCGCTTACCATACTGCCCAAGTGATAGAAAAATGCACCTAGTTCGAGTAACGCGCCTAGAACCATTACGGTCACGCCGAATGCTGTCGTGAATTTAAGTGGTTTTCGAGCCATAATGATCACCTTCTTTAAACTATATTATAAATCTTTTAAGTAAAATGGGGTAATCATATTATTGCAAATGTAAGCCGAATAACGCAACTTGCAATAGTGCCAGACTGCCAATGACGATTAGCCAGTCCCACCAGCGGATGCGAATCTGCTTGAAATATGTGCGGGGAGCATCCTCAGAAAAGCCGTGAGAAGTCATGGCTTCAGCCAAGTTTTCTGACCAGTCTAACGAGGCGAGAATCGCTTTAAAATACAGTTGGGGTGACCAAATGTGAAGCGCTTGTCCGCGCATATTACCGGCTGCACGGATCACGTTAACTTCGCTCACAATTTTTGGCAGTAAGTTGAAGGCCCCTAAGAAGCCGTAAGCAAACTTACTGGGAATGTGTGCGTTTTGTTCCAAAGACATCACTAAATCAGCAACTGAAGTGGTCAACGTTGCGGCTGAACCCACAAAGACGTAAGCGTAGATCCGAGTGAACAAAACTAGGGCAAAATGAATACCAGCATTGGATTGTAATAAAATTGCTACTGCTAGTGCTACTGCAGGAATTAAAGGGACAAAGAACAACAGCACAAGTCGTTTTAGACTTGGCCGACTGCTGAGGATGACCAACAAACCGATCACTGCCAGTCCTAGGTTGACTGTCCAGGTGTTAGTGAAGGAAATTTCTAGCGCAATCAGTACCGCTAATAAGAATTTTAAACTCGGGTTCACGCTAATCCCTCCACATACTGTAATTGTTTGTTTTCTAGAGTCACATGGTAGTCAACTAAGGCATCTAGGCCAAAAAGCTGATGACTAACAATGATCATGGTTTGCTGACAATCTTTCGCAACCTGTTTCATGATGGTCATAACGGCCTGCAATGAACTGAAATCAAGTCCGGTAAACGGTTCATCGAACAGCAAGACCGGAGTAGCCATGATCAGCATTTCTAGAATCTGCAGTTTTTTCTTTTGACCGCCGCTTAACGTGTAGACCACTTGATCTTGTAACTGAGTTAACTGTAATTTTTCTAGGAACTTAGGAATACGATCCTTAAAATAAGCTGGTGCCTGACTATTTTTTAAGGATAAGGCTAATTCTTCCGATACCGTTACATTTAAGAATTGCTGATCGGCATCTTGAAAGACAAGCGCAACTTGCTGGTAAAGGCGATTAGGCCGAATCTTAGCAATTTCTTTTTGGTTAAGCAACAGGGAACCATTGTATTGATGCAGTTTTGAAATTGCTAATAGCAAGGTTGATTTGCCCGTACCATTGGCGCCAGTCAACAGGGTAATATGGTGCTGGAAGAAATCAATTTTAGGCTGGGTCAGCAAAGTCGATGTTCCAGCCGTCAACTTTAAGTTGTTGGCTGAAATAATCGGTTCATCAGTCTTTTTAGGCAACAGCAACTGTTGATTAGAGGTATCTTGCCGCTTAAAGGTAGCCATTTTTTGTTGTGCTGCTTTGTCGTTGAGTAATACGAGTGAATCACCGGTGTCATTCAGCACAAAGAGATGATCAATATAGGCATCATAGTCTTCAAGGTCATGATCAGAAATGATAATGGTTTTGTGTTCTTCGTGCTGCAGTCTTGAAAGTTTAGCTAACAGCAACTGACGGGCAACTGGATCCACGCTGGCAAAGGGTTCATCTAATAAGATAGTGTCCGCTTGCATGGCGATGATCACTGCTAAAGCAACCTTTTGTTTTTCGCCACCTGAGAGGCTATTGAGTTGGCGATGACGTAATTGACTGATTTCAACGTAGTCAAGTGCACGGTCAACTCTAGCCATCATATCTGCCGGAGCAACACACTGGTTTTCTAGCGCAAAAATTAATTCTCGCTCTACTGTGTCCATGGCAAATTGCTGATTTGGATTTTGAAACATCATTGCAACTAACTGACCACGATCTGTTTCCGGTATGTCACTAATTTTGGTGTCGTTTAGCCGGACTTCTCCGGCTGTAATCAGTCCGCCAAATTTCGGGTAAAGGCCACTGATAATTTTCATCAGAGTGGACTTACCGGAACCAGAAGGCCCCGTCAATAGCGAAAAGCCGCCGTTAGGAAAAGTAGCTGAAATATCGGCCAAAGTCAAAGGCTTTTGACCGTCCTCAGTCGGATAAGAAAATGATAGGTGATTTACCGAAATCGTTGCCATGAGTTTACCTCAATTCTAGCGCGTTTGAGTTTGCATCAAGTGTGTCCGGTCAAGCAGATTAACAATGGCTTTAACCAGCACACCAGAGAAGATCCAAGTTGAGATGAGACGAATGATGAATAGTGCAATTAGTAAACCAATGTGGTACTTGGAGTAACCGTTACGAATCATGTCCCAACCAAAGGTGACAATAGTGGTGGTCAGCACACTGAGGTTCAAGCTGAACCAGTCATAACGTTTGTAACCGGTAAACGTGAAGCCTAATTCTGAAGCCACCCCTTGGACAACACCAGAAATCATCGTGCTGGCACCCCATTGGCCACCAAGAAACATTTCAACCACAGACCCCAAGAATTCACCAAGGGTAGCCGAACCGACTTTCTTAAAGACGTATCCGGATAATGGACCAGCCATCACCCAGATGCCCATGACAATGTCGTTGGCGCCTGGTCCAAGGCCAACGGGGGTAAGAGCAACCGTTAGCACGTTGTACAACGGGCCGATGATCCAATAGATTACCCCGAAGAAAATAGCAATTAACGTTAATAAGATAATGTCGCGTAAATGCCAAGCATTTGAATATTTCATGACAAAAAGCCTCCACATATAGTATAGTTTTACTAAACGGTTTCCACAGAAAAAGAGCCAAAGATAAACGTTTATCTTTGACTCTTCCTTTTGGCTTTTATTATCAGAAAATAAATGCATTATGCTCCCTTCGCTGGTATTAACCAGATCAGGTTCAATGGGTGGTATCTCAGCCAAAAGGCACCCCAGATAACGTTTAGTACAATGCTCAGTTTACACGGACTAGTTAGTATTTGCAAGCAAACTAGCGCAGCGTTATGCGCGGCCTAACTTCTTTAGATTTGGAATTGTCAGCATGGTGCACAGACTAATGATGTAGAGTACTGACAGGAAGCCCATAACGACGATTAAACTGTAATGATCCATCAAAAAGCCGATGGCAACACTGGAGAAACCGCCAATCGCCCGGCCAACGTTGACAATCACATTATTAGCCGTTGAACGGATTTCAGTGGGATAGAGCCGAGAAATCACGGCACCGTAACCGCCAAACATCCCGTTTGAGAAGAATCCGAGGACAGCACCGGCAATCAGTAAAGTGACTTCATTGACTGCCAGAGTGATACTGAAAACGGCAACAGCCGAGCAGATCAGGAAAATACCAAATGCCAATCGGGGACCGAAGTAATCAAGAATGCTGCCGAATGTCATCATCCCAATACTCATGCCGACGATTGTTGCAATCATCCAAATAGAGGAACCAGACACGCTTAAGTGCAATTTCTGTTGCATGATGGAAGGCAGCCAGTTCATTAAACCAAAGTAGCCGGCAATTTGGACCACCACCATAACGCTAAGTGCAACGGTTTGATAAGCCAGCTTCGGTGTTTTAAACAGCGCGCTGATACGAACCCGTTTGCTGGGATCTTTTTCAGCTTTTTTAGCGGCTAAAAATTCGTCGCTTTCGTGGAGATGACGACGGATGAAGTAGGTTAAGCCAACTGGAATCAGTCCAAATAGGAACAGTGCACGCCAGCCGAATGCAGGAATAATGAATGCAGCTGAGATAGCAGCTAAAATCGCACCAATTTGACCACCAATAGCCGCAATTGAAGTCATCTTACCAATCTTATGATGATTGAAGTTTTCGGCAATCAGCGTAATGCCGACGCCATATTCACCACCAGCACCGACACCGGCGATGAAGCGGCAGAGGTAGATTAAGGTAATGCTATTAGCGAAGTACATGGCAGCAGTGGCAAAAGCAAAAATGAAAACGGTGTGGGAGAAAGTACGTACTCGTCCGAAACGGTCAGCAATGACGCCGAAAAAAATACCGCCCACTAGCATGCCCAAATTAGTGATTGATGAAATCAGCCCTGCCTGAGCACCGTTGATATGTAAATCAGCGATGATGGAAGAAAGTGCAAAGGAGAGGAACAAAACGTCCATATTCTCCAAAGCAAATCCCGCCGAGGTAGAAGCAATCGTCCACTTTTGGTTCTTGCTTAGTGCGTGGTGTTGTGCAGTAGTTTCCATATTCAGTTTCCTCCAAAATAAGTGCTCACTGGCACTTGTTATTTTTGCGGTTACGGATCTAACCGTCGCTGGTATTGTGACATAGTTTATTGATGAATACAAGTACTTCTTGACGGTCACTAGCTGGCTGATGTAAACTCAAAGCAAGATATCTTTAACTTAGCCCAGTGAGACTAACAAGTTTACGGAAGAAGTCCATCTTCTTGATGGAACCAGTGAACCGTTTAGCGCTCGAGCTAAACGGTTTTTTGTGTGTAGAAAGGAGAACGAAATGCGCCCCATCATTATTGCGTTAGACTTTGAAGATCGAAATCAGGTATTCAATTTTCTTGATCGATTTGACCACCAAGATCAATTATTTGTGAAAGTTGGCATGGAACTCTTTTATTTTGAGGGACCGAAGATTTTATTGGAATTACGTAAGCGTGGGATTCAAGTTTTCCTTGATTTGAAGCTGTATGATATTCCTAACACCGTTGAGCAGGCCATGTATCAGTTAGGCCAGCAGGAGGTTTCCATGGTTACGGTTCACGCGGCTGGCGGTGCTGAGATGATCAGCAGGGCGAAGAAGGGACTTTTGCGTGGCAGTCAAAAAGCTGGCGTAAAGCCCGCTAAATTACTCGCCATTACGCAGCTGACTTCAACCTCTGAAGAGCAGATGCGGACCGAACAGCTGGTCAATGCCAGCTTAACGGAATCGGTACGGCACTATGCCCAATTGGCAGAAGCTAGCGGTGCGGATGGCGTTATTTCATCAGCCCTTGAAGATCCCATGATCCACCGTTCGACCAGTGATGAATTTTTGTGCATTAATCCTGGGATTCGTTTAGCTACTGATAGTGCAGACGATCAAAAACGGGTGGTAACGCCAGCTCAGGCTGCTGAACTTGGCAGTGATGGTCTGGTAGTTGGTCGTTCAATCACTCAAGCGGATGATCCAGTCGTTGCTTATCAAAAAATTGCCAAAGAATGGGAGCTATAATCATGACTGAAATTGCACGTCAAATTGCACAAGATCTTTTAGAAATCAATGCTGTAACGTTATCGCCTAAAGAACCGTTTACTTGGGCCAGCGGGATTCAGGCACCAATCTACACTGATAACCGCCGGACGATTGCCTTTCCAGCCGTTCGGACACACATTGCAGAAGGACTTGCCGATTACATCAAGAGTAACTTTTCTGATGCAACCGTGATTGCTGGTGTAGCAACTGCCGGTATTCCTCACGCTGCAATCGTTGCCGACAAACTTGAACTGCCCATGAGCTACGTTCGGTCAAAGCCCAAGGATCATGGAACGGGTCAGCAAATTGAAGGGCAAATCTTGCCAACCGATAAAGTAGTTCTGATTGATGATTTGATTTCAACCGGTGGCAGTGTGTTAGGTGCTGCTAAAGCGGTCCAACGGTCAGGTGCAGAAGTGTTAGGAGTCCTCGGTATCTTTTCTTATGAATTACCGGATAGCGCGGAGAACTTTGCGAAAGCTGAATTGTCCTTGCATACACTGACTAATTACAGTACGCTGATCCAGTTGGCTAACGAAAACCACGACATTGATCAAGCAGAACTGAATTCGTTGCAGCAATGGCGACAGGACCCGTGGCACTGGTTACCAGCAGAATCTAAGTAACGGAGATGACGCGGCATGTCCATCAAATTAATTGCTACTGACATGGATGGCACCTTTTTAAATGATCAAAATGATTATGATCACGCACGGTTTCAAAGACTATTAACAAAGATGAAGCAAAAAAATGTCCGGTTTGTGGTGGCCAGCGGTAATCAGTACCCGCATTTACCCCAGTATTTTCAAGGATTAACCGGAGAAATTACCTACTTAGCTGAAGATGGGGCGCACATTGTCTCAAATGAACAGACTATCAGCGAAGATGTGATTCCACGTGCTGTACTACTCGAATTCCTAGAATGGATGCGAACTCAACCACTATTTAAACATGCATGGGTGCTACTGTCTGGTCGACAAGCGGCTTGGACTGAAATGCTGGCTTCAGCTAAACGGTTTAAAAAGTCCAGTTATTTTTATGGCAATTTAACCCACGTTATGGATCTAGCCGAAGTGAATGATGATATTTATAAAGTTGATATTACGTGGCCTGCTTTTGACGTTTCAGCTCAGGAAGTATTGGTTAATGAGACCTTTGCGGGTAAACTACGAGCAACTTCTAGTGGGTTTGGTGGCATTGACGTGATCCTTCCCCATGTGAATAAGGCGTATGGCTTAGGCAAACTGCAGCAGCAATGGCAGATCAGCCGTGATGAAACACTCGCGTTTGGCGATAGCGGCAACGATTTGGAAATGCTGCAGCAGGCTAAGTATGGCTATGTGATGAAAAATGCGCCAGAGTCTGTCAAAAAACAGGTGAATTTAATCACACCGCTGACGAACAATGATAGCGGCGTCCTCGCTGTGATTGATGATTTTCTCAAATAGATTGAAATGGGTTATACTGAAACTATTGTGAAGAAATCGACGAGGTGGATAAAATGATTAAATTAGTAGCACTAGATTTGGATAATACATTACTCACTAACGATAAAAAAATTAGTCAGGTCAACGAACTGGCTTTGAAGAAATTAACGGCAACTGGTGTTAAGGTTGTTTTATGTACGGGACGCCCAATCAACGCTATTTGGCACTATATTGAACAGCTTGGCTTAACGGGTGCCGATGATTATACGATTACCTTTAATGGTGCGCTGGTGATTAATAATACTAGTCGCGAGGTTTTGGCTAAGCAGGGGCTCACCAAGACTGACTTAGTGCCACTGCATGATTTTTGTAAGGCTAACGGGTTTCCGATGGATATTCTGGATTTTGACCAGGTTTATCCGGTCACGGATTTAGTGAAGTCAATTTACACGTTGGGTGGCGGCATCAAGTTTGCCCCCATGACGTTTGATGAGCTGCCTGATCACTTATATGCGAAAGTTGTTGCTGCTCAAAAGCCGGAAGAGTTGGATCAAATGATTGCCACGTTGACACCAGAACTTCATGAAAAGTATCATATTGCGCGGTCACAACCGCATATTTTAGAGTTTTTGAGTTCAACAACTGACAAATCCGTTGGTCTGCATGCACTCTTGCAACATTTCGGCTGGGATGAAAGTAACCTCATGGCTTTTGGTGATGCTGAAAACGATGCTGGTATGCTAAAGGCAGCGTCTGTGGGTGTGGCCATGGCGAATGCGATTCCTGAAATTACGGCGTTGACTAACTACCACACTGGAACTAACGAAGAAGACGGTGTCGCGGAATTCGTTGATCAATATTTTAAACTTAACTAGCCATTTATAAATAGTGTAGCTCTTGATTTTCAATAGAGAATCAGGGGCTTTTTTTATGCCACTGGAGTTGAGTGGTAACTGTTGGATGGAAAATTTAGCTTGCTTGCACTTCAATTCAGTGTTATTATTTATTTCAATCGCACACGATTGATTGAGGAGGCTTACCCATGACAACGCACGTTCATATTGCTGATCAACTTTGTTTCAGCACGTATAATGTCAATCGCTTGTTTAACAAATTTTACCAAGAAGCGCTGGCACCGTATAAGTTAACTTATTCGCAGTATTTACTTTTGACGGCGCTGTGGGAAAATGACCATCAGGAACTCCGTGATTTAGGTGAGGTTCTGCATTTGAAGTCAAATACCTTAACGCCATTGGTGAAACGGATGGAGCAGCGAGGCTGGGTGAGTCGCACTCGGCCTGATGATAAACGGCGCCTCATTGTGAACTTGACGGACAAAGCCAAGGCTAGTGAGGAACCGATTCATGAGGAGTTGGCGACGTGTTTAGGTCGCCGACACATGTCCTATGAGGACTATCAGCAAGCGTTAGCTTTAAACCAAAAATTTATCGCCGCTTTTAACGAGTAAGGCGGTTTTATTTTCAATAATTAATCGTGCACGACTATTTAACTAGGAGGCTTTATATTATGGATTTTGATGTTATTTTTATTGGTTCTGGTCACGCAAACTGGCATGCAGCCGTTACTTTGAAACAAGCTGGTAAAAAGGTTGCCATTGTTGAAAAAGACATGGTTGGCGGAACTTGTACCAACTATGGTTGCGATGCCAAGATTGCTTTGGACGGGCCGTTTCAACTTGTTGAACAGTTAAACCGGTTTAAGGGCAATGGCGTTAAAGAAACACCTGCCATCAACTGGCCAGAATTAATGGCCTACAAACATCAAATGATTGATCCACTTGCACCTTCTATGGATGGTTTATTTGGTCAGATGGGAATTACCATGCTCAAAGGTTCTGGCGTGATCACTGATGCTCACACAGTTATGGTTGCAGGCGAGACTTATAAGACAGACTATATCGTTATTGGAACGGGTCAGCGTCCTGCTACTTTAGATATCGAAGGAAAAGAATACGTTCACGATTCCCGCGAGTTTTTAGACATTCCTGACATGCCAAAGCGATTGACCTTCATTGGCTCAGGTGTGATTGCTATGGAGTTTGCCGCAATGGCTGCTACCATGGGTCGAGAAGTTCACATCGTAGAATTTGCTGACCGTGCACTTGGGGCCTTTCCAAAGACCTACGTTGATCGTTTGCAGGCTAAGTTAGAACAGCAGGGTGTTGTTTTCCACTTTAACGAAGCGGTAACTGCTGTGACTAAAACTGAAGGTGGCCTGACTGTTACCACCAAGAATGGTTTGAACATTGAGACTGACTACGTTCTTGGTGCTACAGGACGAATTGCTAACGTGGAAAACATTGGGTTAGAAAATGTTGGTATCGATGCTTCTCGTCGCGGTATCAAAGTTAATGATCATCTGCAAACTAGTGTTGCAAGTATCTTCGCCAGTGGAGATGTGATCGACAAAACGCAGCCTAAGTTAACGCCAACTGCAACCTTTGAATCGAACTACATTGCGGACGTGATTTTAGGCAATGATCAACCAATCAGCTATCCAGCAATTCCAAGCGTGGTCTTTACTATGCCTCGGATTTCTCAAGTCGGCGTGAGTGTGGCGACTGCCACGGCCAACCCAGACGAATATCGCACTCAAGTTGTTCCGTTTGGTAAGCAGCTCGCCTTTGAATTTAAACTTGCTTTGGGTGCCGAAGCAACGTTGGTGTTCGATAAAACCGGCTACCTAGTTGGTGCCAGTGTATACGCAGATGATGCGGATGATTTGATCAACCTCATCACCATGATCATTAACGGTCATTTCACTCAGAGACAACTCAATCAACAGATTTTTGCCTTTCCGAGCGCGACTAGCGGTGTGATTGATTTACTTCGGTCATTATTACCAAAGGACTAAAATTAAAACTGAATCATTTTCCAAAAACATTAAAAAAGTGAGATTGTGCCACAAGTCTATATTGGCAAGCATTTCAATCAATTTTTCAGCAAAAATTAGTGATGCCTGTTCTTTGGTTCAATGTGTCAATATAGCCTAATCATGCGCCAAAACTCAGATTCCTGCCATTTAACGCAAATAATGCCTACTCCGCACAAAAAATCGCGGAATAGGCATTATTTGCGTTAAATTCTGGAATCTACCGAGTTTTGTCACACATTCACTTTAATTTAGCTTAGTTCTTAGCAAACAGCCCTGTTAGATATTTCATGAAGGTTGCTAGATAACGGTCCGCATCAACGTTGATACCAACGTTGACGTTCGTTTCTGGTTGATCCAAGCGCGCTTGGTCGCCAATTGTTCGGCCGTAAGTTTCTTTATCAGTGGAAACAAACATGTTAAGTCCCAGTGTGGTAATAAAACTTGGGTCGAGTGCCACACCAACGGCAAGGGGATCATGCAACGCACAACCAGGTACTTGAGGGTTGGTTTCTTCGTAGGCTTCAATGTAGTAGTCAACGATATCAGCAAAGGCAGTACCAGCTTTGGTATTAAGTTCACGCCACTGTGACGTTTCTTTACGAGTCAATAGTGTCCGCAAGGTAACATCCAAACCGACCATGGTTAGCTGCATTGGGCTGGTAAAGACCGCGTTGGCAGCTTCTGCATCTTGGTTAATGTTAGCTTCTGCATAGGCGTTAACGTTACCTTCAACGGTTAAAGCACCGCCCATGAAAGTGACGTTACCAATCTCTGTGGCAATTTCAGGGGCTTTTTCAAGCGCCTTAGCTAAGTTAGTCATTGGACCAGTTGGCACTAACGTTAAATCTTTACCGTATTTTTTAACGGAATCGATTAAGAAATCAACACCAGAAGTGGTTTCTAATTGGCGCTTAGGTTCTGGCAGTTCAACTTGACCAATCCCGTTTTCACCATGAATTCGTGCACTAACTTGCATCCGGTCGAAGTGATCACTTGTAAGGGAGTGACTTTCGCCGAGATAAACAGGTACATCGGGGGCACCCAGCAATTCCAAAATCTTCAGTGAGTTGATGCCGCCTTCTTTAACGTAGACGTTACCATATGAACCAATGATACCGATTAGATCGACATCTGGTGCGGCCAATGCATAGGCAATAGCCAATGAGTCATCAATACCAGTATCCAGATCCAAAATCATTTTTTTTGTAGCCATCAGAAAACCTCCATCGAACAACTTATACCCAGTTGTTCTTTGTTATTGTTGAAAGCGCTGCACTATACTCTTCAATCATAAGTGAAGAAAGATTGAAATACAAGAAATTTACGGTTAGATTCGGGTACGAATAGCGTCCTGATGGGAATCTGATTAACATATTGAAACGGGATGAGAATTTTGTATCGATACTGGTAACCGGATACATGTGGTACAATATTTCTGTCCAGTACCATGTGAAAATCATGAATTTGGAGGAATGAACAGTAACTATTTTGCTGTAAAAGGATATCAATCTTTGTAAAGTGGTGCTTCTATACTATTCCGTATTCTTATAAGGCTGGTGAAGATATAACTAGGTTAAAGTTAAAAATTAAATTTTCCGTATTAGCTGATAGCTTATAAGTAGTGATTTATATGAATTTCATTAAAAGGCTTTTTAGGCTAAATTCATCCCGTATAATATGAGGGACACCTCACCTGGTGATTAAATTTAATAAGGCGGAACAACAGATGTTACTCACCTATAAAGTCGAAATTAAGCTGACTGAAAAACAAGCCTGGCAGATTGATTGTCATATTGGTGGTAGTCGTTGGGCCTATAACCTGTTTTTGGATATCAACCGGCAACGTTACGAAATGGGTTATTGTTACTTAAACGCTTACGCCTTTAGTAAGTGGTTTAACCATGAATATCTAGAAGCCAATCCTGATGACAGGTGGATCAAGGATCTATATGCCAAATCAATTAAACAGGCCTTCATTGATGCTGACACGGCTATGAAACGGTTCTTTAAGAAACTGAGCGGTTTCCCACATTGGCGCTCGTTTAAGCGCGGTCAGGGCAGTTACTACTTTGTTAAGAACGATAAAACGCAAATCATTGCCTGTCAGCGTCACCGGATTAAGTTACCGAAACTTGGCTGGGTTCGCTTGAAAGAGTTGGGCTACATTCCCACAGACTCAGAGCACTTCGTTATCAAACAAGGCCGGATTAAATTTAAGGCTGGTCGGTATTACCTGACCTGTTTAGTGGAACAAGCCGAATTGCCAAGGTTAGAATTGATTGGTGAGCCCATTGGCATTGACCTTGGCCTAAAAGAATTGGCCATTCTAAACGATGGTACATTGTATCCCAATAAGAATAAGAGCAGCCGGGTAAGACGTATCAGAAAACGTCTGCGACGGCTGCAAAGAAAGTTATCCTGCCAGTATGAAGCACTGAAAGCTAGAAGACAGAAAGAAGGAAAATCTGCTACTGATTTAAATCTAGCGAAAACTCAGCGGAAAGTGCAACGCTTGTATCAACGATTGACCAACATTCAGTCGGATTATCAAAATAAGATTATTGCTGCTGTGGTGAGAACCAAACCGCAGTGGGTAGCCTTAGAAGACTTGAATGTTAAAGGTATGATGAAGAATCGGCATTTAGCTAAAGCGGTCAGTTACCAAGGATTCTACAACTTTAGAATCAAATTAATCGCTAAATGCCAACAACTAAGCATTCCGGTACACTTAACTGGCCGGTTTGAACCAACTTCTAAGTTATGCCATCAATGTGGCTATAAAAAAGTTGATTTAAAGCTAAGTGAGCGAACCTATCAATGTCCTAAATGTTGTTATACTGCAGATCGAGATATTAATGCGGCCTTAAACATCAGGGATACTGAAAACTTTGAATTAGCCTACTAACACAGGCTTCAAAGTACGTACCGGTGGCTAGCTGGGAATTAACGCTTGTGGACTATCATATCAACTGCAGTAGTGAGTTTCATGCGAGGCAGGATAGGGAGAAACAAGAATAATCTATAACTTTTTATCAGTTATCAGTAGCAGGTAATAATGACTCAGAATTTAACGGAAGAACAAATTAAAAAAAGGCGCAAAGAAAACCTCCTGGATGATGCGACCAAGGAACTTAACGAGTGGACCGGAGATGACACAGCCGTCGAAATTCATTTATTCCAAATGTTTTCAGAGGTTTTTAAGCGGCATAATAAGGATGAAGGGGACGCATTATTCATTGTGGGTACTAAGACCACGACCCCAAGTTTATCCGAGGTTTCATCAGCTCCAGTTAAACCCTGGCTTTTCTCCCGGGTATTAGCGTTGTTGGGCCTAAGTTTTGCCTTACTGACGCTGCTATTTCTTGTTTTTCATAGTGATAAAGCCGTTCCCGGGATGGTTTTTATTGGCTCACTAGCCGTACCGTTTTCACTAGCTATTATGTTTTTTGAAATTAATGTTTATAAAAATATTTCCGTGTTTCAGGCTACCGAAGTTTTTTTGATTGGCGGGATTGCTTCGTTGATTGCAACCATGGTCCTGTATCAACTGATTCCTTCAGGTAACGGGGTGGATTTAGTCTCTGCGCTAACGATTGGATTCATTGAAGAAACGGGTAAATTACTGATTATCGGCTACTTTATCAATAGTTTCCGAGTGAATTATATCTTTAACGGCATGCTAATCGGTGCTTGTGTCGGTGCGGGATTTGCGGTTTTTGAAACTTCGGGTTACACCGGTGAATTTGGCTTAGTCACCTTGTTTGTACGGAGTTGGCAGGCCATTGGCACCCACACCATTTGGTCGGCGATTATTGGGGCTGCAATTATTCTAGCCAAGGGTCGTCATAAGCCAGTGAAGGGTAAAACAATGGTGCGACCAAAATTTTTGCGCTTTTACGTGCTAGCGGTTTTACTTCATGCGGGGTGGGACTGGCAAGCGCCAACACCGTTCCTATCCGCTTTTGATATTCAGAAATGGCTGATTATCATTGTGGGTTGGATTGCCATTTTTGTCCTGATCGATGCGGGGTTACGAGAAGTGCGTACCTTGCAGGGACAGCGCATTATTAATTAAACGTTTAGAGGAGTGTCGAAGTTGGATAAACAGTATGATTTAACAATTATTGGCGGAGGTCCCGCCGGCATTTTCGCCGGATTTTACGCAGGTTTACGTGAGGCATCTGCACAACTGATTGAAAGCTTACCCGTTTTGGGCGGTCAGGTCAGTGCCTTGTATCCGGAAAAGCGAATCTTGGATGTTGCTGGGATACCCAATATTCAAGCGCAGCATTTGATTGATCAGCAGGTCGAACAATTTAAACAGTTTCCAATCGATGTTAAGACGGAACAAACCGTCACTAACATTGAGAAAACGGCGGATGGTTTTACGGTGACAACACCTAGTGAAGTGACCCATTCGAAAAACGTTTTAATCGCGGTTGGAAATGGTTCTTTCGCGCCACGTCCCTTAGCAATTGATAATGTGAAGGAATTTGAAGGTAAGAGTCTGTTCTACGCTGTTACTGATTTAGCTCATTTTAAGGGACATCGCGTGCTGATTGCGGGTGGGGGCGACTCTGCTTTGGATGAAGCACTAATGTTAGAGCCAGTGGCGAAAAGCGTTCATTTAGTTCACCGGCGAAACGAATTCAGGGCGCTGGAGCACACGGTTGCTCAGGTTAAAGCTTCAACGGTCGATGTTCAAACGCCATACATGATCAAAACCATTGAAAAGACTGATAATGGGATGTTGGTCACCGTTAAAAAGATGCGTTCAGACGATGAAACCGAAACCTTTGAAGTCGATGATGTGATCGTCAGCTATGGCTTCACTTCCGACCATAAAACAGTGGACGGCTGGGATATTGATCTTGAAACGGATCACCGGCTGTTTAAAGTTAACACACAAATGGAAACTAGTGTGCCCGGTATTTACGCCATCGGAGACAGTGTGACGTATCCAGGTAAGCAGGCGTTGATTGCCACCGCTTATGGTGAAGCGCCAATCGCGGTTAACGCAATCATGGCTAAGCTGTATCCGGACCGTCGTGGACCGATGCATTCTTCATCGATTATTAAGCAAAAGTAAAGCGAGAGAGTGTGAAAACAAGCGTTTAAAGGGTGGCGTATAAGGGCTCAAAACAGAAATTGCCTTGAACTTTAGGCAATTTCTGTTTTGAGCCCTTATACATAACTCTTTGCTTGTTTGAACACGCTTAGGGAAATGTTCGAAAATTCCAGAATTTAACGCAAATAAAGCCCATTCCGGCGAACTTGGAATGGGCTTTATTTGCGTTAAATTACATAGATGACGTCCAGATTAAACGTTACTTATCACCACTGTTTGCGTCCGGATTCGTAATCTTAATTCGGTTGGTATCCGTTGACTTATGATTTAATTCTGGTGCATTTGTCTTGTAGTCTGATTGGGTCGATTTATTGCCATTCTCACTGAAGAGACTGGTAGACTTACCCTTTAAGCGATGTTCAATATTGATTTCCTTACTTAAACCGTTGGCATAGTTGTACTTTGCTGGGTTAACTGCTTTGAGTCCCTTAGGATGATAGAAACGCAGCAGGTTCTTTTGGTTAAGCGAATCTGACAGGCTAAGTTCGAGTTTGACTTTGGCTTGCATCTTCTTGATCTTGGCTTGCAGTTTCTTATTCGGATGAAGTTCTTGACCTGTTTTATTGTCGTAGACAGTGCCCGATAAGCAAGTATAGCGGTCACTGACCCAATCTTCATTTCTGAAGGCCACCACTGTATCATGTTCCTTTGAGAATAAATCAGTCCCAAATTGGATGTACTGCTTGGTGCTAATTCCTAATAAATGTAACAGGGTTGGCAAGACGTCGATTTCGCCACCATACGTATGGTTAATGTAACCACCTTTGGTACCAGGCATATTGAACATTAACGGCACACGTTGAAGCTGAGCGTTATCAAAGTCGTTCCAATCGCTTGGATTTTTGCCTAGTGCCTTCGCCAAGCTGGTATTTTCAGAATTAGAAATCCCGTAATGGTCACCGTATAAGACGATCATACTCTTTTTATCCAGTCCGGTTTTGTGCAGGTAACTGTAAAATTCCTTGATGGACTCGTCCAAGTAATGAGCGGTCTTGAAGTAGTTATCAACGGCCTTATCACCAGTATCGGGTGCCTTGAACCCATCGTCTTGGTCTTCTTTATCAAGGGAGAACGGGAAGTGGTTAGTTACGGTGAGATACTTCACGTAAAAGGGCTGTTGCAAGCGTTGTAGGTACTTCACGGAGTCGTTGAAGAGCAACTTGTCCTTCAAACCAAATCCAAGTGATTTATCACCAGAAGTATCGTAGTAACTGGCATCAAAGAAATACTGATAACCGAGATTTTTATAAGTGTTATTTCGGTTCCAGAAACTGGCCACGTTACCGTGGAACACGGCGGTGGAGTAACCCGCTTTTTGTTTGAGAATCGATGGGGCACCCTGGAACGTATTGTCGCTGCCAAGCTGTGCAAACAATGATCCTTGAGGTAAACCATAAGTGCTGGTTTCCAACATGTTCTCGGCATCACTGGTCTTACCTTGACCAACTTGATGGAAGAAGTTGTCAAAAGCGTAGGTTGACTGACTATGGTAGAGCTTGTTTAAAAACGGTGTTACTTCTCTACCATCGACTTTTTTATCGATCATGAACTGCTGGAAACTTTCCAAGTGAATCACAATGACGTTTTTACCCTTGGCCTTACCATAGTAAGCCTGGTTAGGTTTAGCGTAATGTTTATGGACAAACTTTAAAATATCAGTTAGCTCTGATTTTTTGGCCGTAGCACGGACATCACTGTTGTGCTGAGTCTTCATCCCATCATAGAGGGTAAAGGTGTCTAAGCCGAGATATTTGACCACGTAAGAGCGATCAAAGGTCTTGGTAATCAACTGTGGCCGGTTCATTTCACTGACTGCCATGGTCAATCCAAAGGCTAAGAAGCCAAGTGACGTGACGGCGAATCCCGCACGCCAGTTTAGCTTTTGATCGTCAGTTTTAATTCTTCTGGTGAACAGTAAAATAACGATGACAACTAAATCTAGCCAGAAGAAAATATCGTGAAAGTTTGTGAGGGCAATCGAACTGCCGCTAAGCCCCTGGTTGACTTTGTTATATCCCAACATGGTAGAGACAGTCATAAAGTCTGTAAACTCGCGGTAGTAAATCACGTTTAGGTAGAGTAACACGGTATTTAAGATATCCAATACAATGATTGACGTATAAAACAGCCGGGTACGCTTAATGTAAAGCGCCAGGCTGTAGAAAATAATTGCAGTTGGAATCGGGTTTAAGATGTATAAAATCACCTGCAGCGGATCGTTGAGAGTGATGTGAAAATCAACGAAGTAGGCGAGCAGTGTTTTTAGCCAAAAACAGACCAGCAACAGGGTGGCAAAACCAAGTCGCGTGTCCGTTTTTTGCCATAAGCGCTTGATAAACTGCAAAATAGTGGCTCCTTTTTACGACAGATTAATTCTTAATGCTCACTAGTTTAGCAGACTTTCGGGGTTTGTGCCGTATTCACCGTAAAATTTATCAAAATGTAAGAAGTCAGTGGTATAAGTTAACGCTTTCATTTTCATCCTTTTGTTCCTTACGGATGGTGATATACTTGAAGTAACTTAAGAAATGAGGTGTCTTTTAATGACTAAACTCAATTTATACGTTGTCCGTCACGGGCAAACTTATTTTAATATTTATAATAAATTGCAGGGCTGGAGTAATTCACCGCTCACTCAAAAAGGTATTGATGGTGCGGTTGCTACTGGTAAACGCTTAGCTGACGTTCACTTTGAGGCTGCTTATTGCAGTGATACAACTCGGGCCATGGATACGGCAAAACTAATCTTAAAAGAAAACAATGCTTCGGCAGTTAAAGAACCGCAAACGACGATGTTTTTCCGTGAAGAGTTTTATGGCTATTACGAAGGTAATGATATGGCGCAAGCTTGGTATTTAGCCGGGGCACCTCATGGCTTGCCAACCTTTAAGGATATTGTGACCAAGTATTCGATTGGTAAGGCTAAGGATTATTTGAAGGAAGCAGACCCTTTCCACCAAGCTGAAAACAACGAGGAATATTGGAAACGGGTGGATCAAGGGTTTGATTTGATCCGAAGCAATCCAGATTTAAAGGATGGGGACAATGTGCTGTTAATTAGTCATGGTAACACATTGTTAAGTCTGATGGAGCGTTATGGCGGTGGCAAGTATGATTTGACGGTGCGTCCAGCGAATGGCAGCCTGACGAACTTGACGCTGACCGATGATGATGTGATTGTGGAAAGTTATAATAAATAAGGTGCGAAGCCAAGCGGTTAGAGAGTGGAGCAGAAAGGCGTCCAATGGAATTCCATGAACTTGGGAATTCTGTTGGACGCCTTTCTGTGCAACTCTCTGCTTGGAGTAGCCCGATTAAGAAAAGGTGCGAAGCCAAGCGTTTAGAGTGCGAAACATAAGGGCGTCTTCGATGAAATTCCGTGAACTTTGGAATTTTGTCGAAGACGCCCTTATGTGCAGCACTCTGCTTGGAGTAGCCCGATTAGGCTATATAACAGTCGTAAATGCAGTTATTCATTCATCCGCATCCCAGCTCAAATCACCATCATCACTAAAGTCAACGTTCTGCTTAGCGTAGTAGTCCATAATAGTTGGCCGCAGTGATTCAAATTTTGGTGGTAATCCCAAACTATTGCCAAGGGTCAGGATGGGTTCATCTAGGCTGAAGCCGGGAGTCGGTGTTGCCAGTTCAATCCGATTATCGCCGGGTTCACGAATGTAGAGGCTCTTAAACCAGCCACGATCCCGATACATTTCAATGTCCCAGCCTTGTTCTTCTGCCAGGTGGTAATAACGTAGTAATTCTGCTTCGTCCGCAACTCGTAAAGCCACATGGTCAATGGACCCACGACCAAAACGGGTTATCTGGCTAAAGTCAGTGGTTTGCACCAGTTTGATTTGTTCAGCGCCTTCCAATTCAACAACGTTATTAGTAACCGTTAAGTGTAATAGCTTTTCAAAAAAGGCCTGTGAGGCACTTACATCTGGCACGTGTAGCTCAGTCCCTATGAAGCGGCTGATTTGGTACTTAGGGTCGATGCCGTTATTGGGCACAATTTGCCACTCAGTGAGTTGATGATCAGTTTCAACCATCGTTACTGGGATTTGATCAGGATCATCAAACGTGAGATTACCGTCCGTTTCAGTCACGGTAACACCTGCGTTAGAAAGGCGATTTTGCCAGAAAACTTTGCTACCAGTTGGAATGGCTAGACGGATACCATTTATAAAATGATTACCGTCCGTTCGATGGCCTAGTAGTGGTAAAACGAAAAAGGTAATCACTGATCCAGGTGTGCCCAAATAATCGCCATAGAATAAGTGTCGAATGTGAATGTTTTCTTGGTTAACTGAGTTCTTGACTAGCCGTAACCCTAAAACATGTGTGTAAAAATGAATATTCTGCTTAGCGTTTTTCGTCAAAAGTGAAATGTGATGAGTTTGCACGATACCCGCCTGCTTTCGTAATTTTCTTGCCCCAAGTATAGCATATCGCTACTAAAACCCCGCTGATTTCGCTCTTTAGAAGTGGGGTATAATATAACGAATAAGGAGTGTGAGATATGAAAATTGAGTCAGCAGAAAAGACGCATAGTCAAGTATATGCGGATGCAGCTAGTATCCGGCAAGCCGTTTTTGTGAAGGAACAGGGGATTTCGGCCCAGTTAGAGTTTGATGGTCTAGACGATCAGGCGACCCACTACGTTGGCTACGTTGATGGGCAACCGGTGGTGACTGCTAGAATTCGATATGAAGATCAGGTCGTACATATTCAACGGGTAGCAGTCCTGAAATCGTTTCGTCATCACGGGTATGCTATGGCACTGTTACAGCAGGTGATTGCTAAAATGACACCAGGAACTCAGTTAGAACTCAATGCCCAAGCAACAGCCATTGGTTTGTATGACCAACTAGGCTTTAAGCAAACTGGTGAGCCGTTTGAAGAGGTCGGTATAAAACATGTCAAGATGGTTAAGCAACTATAGGAAGATTGATTGATGCCATTAAAAAAGCTTGGTTGCCAGTATGAAACTGACAATCAAGCTTTTGTTATATGTTCAAATATTATATGTGTGAATTAATTTTGAGATGCAGTAGTACTGAAATCAGTAACGTGTGCGTAACCAACAACGTGCCACCATGGTGCGTGAACCTTTTCCTTCACCACACCGCGGTTTTGTGCATCAATCATTTTACCGTTACCGACGTATAAGCCAACGTGGCTAATGCTACGGGTACTGTAACCAAAGAAGACTAAGTCGCCCTTTTTAACGTTAGAACCACTAACATGTTTGTAAGCATTGTATTGTGCTTGGGCAGTCCGTGGAATTGTAATCTTAGCAGCCTTTTTGTAAACATAACTCGTAAAACCAGAGCAATCAAATGAGTAAGGACCAGTTGCGCCCCAAACATATGGATGACCCAGCTTACTTTTAGCTGTAGTATAAACGGTGCTGTAAGTTGCGTCCGTGCTTGCAGCATGTGCTGTTGTTACCTGTGCACCAGCAACTGCGAAACTAAAGAATGCCGCGATGGCAATAATACTCTTCGTAATTAAATTCTTCATTGAACTAAAAACCCCTAACTTATCCGTCTTTTATGTACAATAATTAGTGTACGTGTTAATTATTTCAGTTATGTAACAAAGTAGTGTCAATGACGTTAAACAATCTATTTCAAATTGTAATTTACGTAATAATTTCACAATAACACCCCAACTTTTCTGACAATTCAAGATTTTGAGGTGACTAACTTTGCTCATTAAGTCAGAATGTGAAATAATAAGGTTGCAAAACCTGAGAGGCGGTTATGAAATGAAGTATCAAATTCCTAATATAGTTGATTTCGACAAATTTGTATTTCGGATTGGTGAACTGAGCCGAATGACGGGTGTATCGTCTCGTCAGCTGCGCTACTGGGAGCAGCGGGATTATATTTCAGCAATTACCCGTGATGATCAAAATAAGGCGCGCGTCTACGATTTTTATACTTTTCTTCAAGTTAGTATTATTAAAAAGTTATTGGATGAGGGGTACCGACTTCCTGCTGCCGTGGAAAAGATGAGTAGTATTGAAAAAGAACTTTCGTTGTCCAGAAAGTTCTTTCATGCTGCGTTTAATGGCGTGGAGGTAGTAGACGGCCAGGTGTTTTTAAATCTGGGGTATTTTGATAAAGCTAAAACCCAAATTTTGTATGGTCAGTATGAAAACGGGCAGGCTAGTTATGAAGTTCGACCAGCTAATGATGATTAACTAAATATGAAAGCAAAAAACAAGCACTATCCCGATAATTTCGAGATAGTGCTTGTTTTGTTTACTGATTCATTATTTTGCGTGTCGTTTCAGGTGAGGCCGTTTTGAAGGCAACGTGATGGTTAACTTACCAACTGACGTGACGATAATTGGTAGGATAATGTCGAAGATAGCTGTTGCGAACAAAATGATCAGGCCTGCTTGAGTCAGTGGTGCAAAGTTAGCACTGAACAGGACTAAGCAGATCACTAGTACTGTAAAGACTTGGTAACGAATGATCTGGCCTAATGAGCTGATGCCCGGTAACAGCCAATCCATCATTGTAGCCTCTTTAAACCGATAGCTGATTGCCAGTTGAATGAGCAGACTAACACTGGTTACTAATAATGGAACAGCAGCAATCAGCGGTACTTGCCAGTTAAAGCTTGGATCGCCTGACATAAAGTGGCTGGTAAGCTGTGCAAGCTGAGTGCCACCCATAACGGCAAGTGCCAAAGTAATCAGCCAGTAGATTGGCTGTAAGACTGAGCCGCTTAGCAGTGCCACAATCAAGAAGGTGATGACACCAATGGTTAAAATCAGCCAACCGGTGTTAGCTCTGACAGAATGTTCGATGGTACTTTGAACAACTGGCTGGCCAGTATAAGCGATTTTAGCCTTACCCAGGGTCGTCCCTTGCAGTTGGGTGTTAACTTCAGACTGCAACTGCTTGATGGTAGCCGAATTGTTATGGCTAGAAGCAGAATTCTTTAAGTAAACTTGTAACTGAGTAGTCTTATAGTCTTGACTGGTGTTGCTTAGCAATGACTGCTGGAACTGCATGCCAGTTAACTGTTCAGGGGTAATGTAATAAACCTTAGCAGCATCAGAAGCCTGTAAAGCTGATAGATAACTGTAGATATTGTTATAAGACTTGATCAGACCGTTCAAACTGGACGTGGTTTTCTTTAAACTGTTTTGAACGGAGGATACTTGAGATGCATAGTCTGAAACGTTTGACTGGACAGCTTGACCGTCATTGCCAGCTGAAGTTGCTTCGTCGTTTAAGACTCGCATGTTACTTGCAACGGTCTGGAGCTGACTATTAACCAAATTAAGTAAGCGTTGATAGTTTCTCACACGGCTGGAAGCGGATGAACTTTGCGAAACACTAGCTCGACCAGCAACTTCAGAGACTTGTGAACGAACTGTGCTAGTATCATCTGCTAACTGGTTCGTTTTGGAAACTAAACTGTCAAGCTTGTCGGCGGATTCGCTCAACTTGACTTGGCTAAGGTCGGAACGGTTGCCTTTAAGGTCTGATTGAAGTTGAGAGAGCTGATCAGTGGCACCTTTGAGTGTCATGTTCATCTGGTTCAACTGCGTATTGACGTAGTATTCGTTCATTGGCTGACCGTTTGGTTGAGTCAGTGAAGTTACGCCCGAGACACCAGGCATTGATTGTAATTTAGAAGTTAAATTATCAATTTGAAGCAGGGCTTTTTCGTTATCGACCCGATTATTGCTACGAATATAGATGGTGACTGGTGTTGCCTTACCTTCACCAAAGTGCGCATTGAGGACACGCATACCGGCTATAGCTTCATTATTAGGGGCGACTGTTTTAGCAGCCGAGAAGTTCAAGTTGTCCCGGTATAAAATGGCAAATGGACCGACAACGTACAGCACAGCAATAATCGCAACGAAGGGTTGCCAGAGGCCAAAACGTGCCATCCAATTCCAGAATCGGTGTGGGCGTGAAGGCAAGTCAACGGCTGGCCAGAAGAACCGTTCGCCCAAGAGTTGCATAAAGATTGGGGCAATGGTGTAAAGACCAATGATAGTGATAATCGTAACGAAGGCTAAACCAGACATGGCACGAATGGTTGAGAAACTGAAGGCGTAAAAGCTGGCAAAAATGACGGTCAGTGTGCCCCCAAGAATCAACAAGAAGTTACGTACAGAATGAACACTATGCGTGGTTGCTTCTACCGCGTCTTGCCCAGCGGCTACGTTCTGCTTAAACGCGTTAAAGAGATAGTAGTGGCCTAGAGTACCCAATATTAATGTCAGTAATAGGGTCAATAATGGCAAGTATTCAGAATACGGGAAACTGGTACGACTGGCCAAATTATTAATCAAGCCTAAGGAAACGGCGTACATCATTAGCATGGATAACGTTGAAATTAGAGGTGCAATCAAGGATTTGAAGATGACGCCGATGATCAGCAGGCTTAGTATGAAACCAATAATAGCTGCAAAGGTCGTGACGTGGCTAATATTTTGGTTAGCAGCATCGTTAACCAGTTCTGGGCTAGTTAAATAAGTTGATAGACCGGCAGTTCGAATCTGTGATCGTAGCTGTTTAGCAAGTACGCGGGGATTCCCCTGGTTTTGAGCAATTGCCAGCTGAACGGTTTCGGTGGAGCCGTCTTTAGAGTAGAACTGACTTTTGGCCGTAGGATTCGTGGTCATGGTTTGAATTGACTGAATGCCATAGGTCTTTTCTTTTTCAGTCAACCGTTGAACAGTCTGATCAATTTTAGACTGCTGCGTGGCAGTCAGCTTACCGTTGGGGTTATTGAAAACCACGGTGACGTGTGACGTACCTGATTGGCTTCGTCCCCAAGTGTTTTGCATGCTTCGGGCCACCATAGGCTGACTGTTATTAGCCAACTGCGGCTGACCTTTAGATTGAATCAGATCAGAAGTGTTAGGCATCATCACAATTGCAACAAAGATTGCAATGAGCCATAGCAGCAACGAAAAGATTCGTTGTTTGTGTAACTGACGTATCCGCTCTTTCATTGAATAATATCTCCCTTAAAATGTCGCCACTGATGGCGCATATATATAACTACTATATTAACATAGCCGATAGGGGTTTGTATTTCAATTCTTGAAATTGAAATAATTAACCTTTTAGGCTGTCCGACACCTGATAAGTGCAATTTTTAGTCTGATCAGTTATTGTGAAAATGAATTCAATTCAAAATACTATTAATTGGGTCAATTTTTGCTTATAATTAACTTTCTTGAAATGAAGGGTGTGAAAAGACCATGTCAAACCAATATCAAAGTCGTTTTGCCGGATTAAATACAAATCAACGGTTTTCAATTGCAAAACAATTAGCTGCTGATTATCATTTGGATGTCAGCCAAATTCTGTTTACCTACTTAAAGGTTGCGGAACCAATTCTCAAAGAAGCACAACCTAAGCAACAGATTTCTGAAAATGCACAGAAGCAAATTGACGAACAATTCGAAAAGATCTTAAAGCAACTCAGTCAACCAAAGGAGCGGTAACAATATGTGTACGAGTATCTATCAAATCGCGCTGGATGGGACACATGTATTGGGAAGAACAATGGATTGGCATTCAACAGGTGCTGGACCGGTATTTGTTCCGCGTCAATATCACTGGCGTTCAGTATATGATAATCAAGCTTATCAAAATCGTTACGCCATTGTCGGTAGTGGTGGTGCTCACGATGAGGAAACCGATATTTCTGATGGTATCAACGAGTTCGGTTTAAGCGTCCAAAAACTGACCTTTGCTAATGGGGCACTTTTTGATCACCAACCGGATCTGAATAAGCACTCCATTGCGCCCTTCGAATTACCACTGTATCTTCTGGGTCATTTTAAAACGATTGCGGAAATCGAAGCACACATGAATGAAATTCAGTTAATGAGCGGTGAACGGGCGTTTAAACCCTATGGCTACCCTGAACTTCACTTCGTTGCCGCGGACGCTACGGGTCGAATCGTTGCTATTGAAACTTCAGAAAAACCGCTAAAAATATACGAGAATCCCTTGGGTATCTTGACTAATGCCTATGATTTCGAGCGACAGCTTAATCAACTAAAAGATTATATGACCTTTACACCAGAATTTGAGGCTGGTACGGTGCCGTTGAATACACCACGGGTAACTACAGGCAGCTTTTCGGGTAAGAAGGTACCAGCCGGATCATACACACCAGGTTCCCGCTTTATTCGGGCGGCATACTACAAAGAACGTACGGACCGGCCAGAAGATGAAGAAGCGGGTATCATCAGTATGTGGCATCTGTTGAATGGCGTATGCGTACCTAAAAGTACCGCTTATCAGCAAAATTATTCGATTTACCGAGCTGCGACGGTGACGGAATCGTTATCATACTACTTTGAGTCCTATAACCGGTTAGGTGTCGTCAAATTACAGCTGACACCAGAGATGTTGGAACGAACAGCACCGGTGATTTACCAAATTCCAGATCAGTTACAGACATTCAGTTTAAATTAATGAATTATTAATTCTTAGTCAATGAAGGGACATGTTAAACTAAACTTAGTATTAACAATAATTTTGATGAATGGAGACACAGTTTTTGGCCAAGAAAAAACGCCGCAGTAAAAAGAATAATTCACAGGGTGTAGCAACATTAGTCTTTTTGTTAGCCTTATTTGTCATCGGTGGCGGACTAGGTGTACGCTATGTCATGAATAATTATCTGGCTAACCAGCAGACTCAAACCAACAAGTCAGCTAATACGGAGACCCCTGAACAGCGCCAGCAACGTCAGTTTATTGATTCAGTGGCAAAACCCGCAATTAACGTTTATAAGGATAACCATCAAGTGTTGCCGAGTATCGTAGTTGCACAAGCCATTATCGAATCCAATTGGGGTCATTCTCAGTTATATCAAGACGCCAAGAATCCGTTTGGTATCAAGGGCAGCTATAACGGACAAACCAAATCGTTTCCGACTACCGAGTACGTTAATGGTAAAGAAGAGCGAATCAATGCCAACTTCCGGGTCTATCCGAATTTGGAAGCGGCAATTTTAGACCATGACGCGGTGGTTGCCCAGCAGTTTTTGCCAGCCCACGTCACTAATTACCGTACTGCGGCAAGACTATTGCAGCAAAACGGCTACGCAACGGACCCTTCATATGCCAAGAAATTAGTTAATGTCATCAATACTTACAGTTTGAATCGGTTTGATGGTTACTAAAATATCGAACTTCCTGCTTGATACCCTTGGGTGATTTCTGTATGATACAAATATTAAGACCACGATAGGAGAGATGTTTGAGATTGTTTGATCTAATCGGAAAGCTTTACGGGCCATTTTTTGATTTGCATAATTGGGAAACCGTCATCAGTTCAGGTAGCGACTGGCTGGTGATCTTTTCACTGGTACTGATCGAGTGTTTACTTTCAGTGGATAATGCGGTGGTACTGGCTGCTCAGACCCAGGCACTGCCCACCAAGGAACTGCGCGAAAAGTCGCTGTTTTACGGCATCTGGGGTGCCTATATTTTCCGCTTTCTGATTATTGGAATGGGCGTTTACCTGATCAATTTTTGGGAAATTAAAGTTTTAGGAGCGGGTTACCTGCTCTTCTTAACGGTGCAATATTTCTCCAAGTCACGAGTTAAGCATACGCGTAAATTAGTGTCCGGCAAAAAAAGGCGTATCTCGCTGTTTTGGTCCGTGGTCATGCAAATTGAATTGATGGATATTGTCTTTTCAATCGACTCAGTACTCGCTTCACTAGCGATTTCATCTAATCCAGTCATTGTTTTGATTGGTGGCTTGATCGGTATTTTAGCTATGCGTGGCGTGGCTGAACTGATTATCAGATTAATGCGTTTCATTCCAGAACTCGAACCAATGGCATATGGCTTGATTGCTTTGATTGCCGTTAAGTTGTTTGTAAGTATTCCGATGATTGATATTGAAATTTCAGCGACTACCTTTGGACTTGTTGTCCTGGGCGCAGTCGTACTCACAGTGATGATTCACTTTATTCGAAGAAAGGGGAAACGGACAGCAGATGGCAGTCACGATAACGAAGGATAATTTAGCTGAAGAAACCGCTACTGGAATGGTCCTCGTTGATTTTTGGGCGGACTGGTGCGCACCATGTAAAATGATGGATCCGGTGCTTGAACAATTGGAATCAACGTATGGGGATCGCATCAAATTCGGCAAATTAAATGTGGAACATAACCAGGATTTGGCTATGAACTACAAAGTGATGAGTATTCCTAGTCTAGTCCTTTTCCGCGATGGTAAGGCCGTCGAAAAAGTGACAGGCGTGTATCCTAAAGATAAGTTAGCCAAGTATTTAGACAAAAAATTAGCAACCAATTAGGGGGCTTTATTTATGAAATTAGGATTTATCGGTACGGGTGTCATGGGTGGTGCCATTGCGGGCCATCTGTTAGATGCCGGTCATGAGTTAGTAGTTTATAACCGGACCAAGTCCAAAACGGATGCGTTGTTGGCTAAGGGTGCAACCTGGGCTGATACGCCTGCCAAAGTTGCACAACAAGCGGATATCATCTTTTCAATGGTAGGTTATCCAACTGATGTAGAGTCGATTTATTTCGGCGATCAAGGCATCTTCAGTACGTTAACGGCAGGTAAAACGGTGGTGGATATGACCACTAGTACCCCAACGTTGGCAGAAAAAATTGCTGCGAAGGCCGAAGAACTTCACGCTCATGCACTGGATGCACCGGTTTCAGGCGGTGACGTTGGTGCTAAAAACGCCACATTGACGGTGATGGTCGGTGGTGATCAGGCAACCTATGACGCAATGAAGCCGTTATTCGAGTTGGTTGGGCAAAAAGTTCACTTGTTCGGACCAGCGGGCAAGGGTCAGCATACCAAGATGGCTAATCAAATCATGATTGCCGGTACCATGACTGGAACCGTTGAAATGATGGTTTACGCTCAGCGTGCCGGTTTGAAGATGACGGATGTTTTAGACACGTTAAGTAGCGGTGGTGCCGATAACTGGAGCATGGACAACTACGCTCCCCGAATTCTGAAGGGTGATTACACACCCGGTTTCTTTGCTAAGCATTTCCTGAAGGATTTGCGGATCGCGTTAGATGAAGCGGATAAAATGAAACTTGACCTACCCGCAACTAAGTTAGCCAAACAGCTCTACGAAACCATGGTTGACGAAAAAGGGCTCGGTGATGATGGTACTCAGGGCCTCATTAAACTGTATGAAGATCTTTAACGCAACTAAAAAAGCTAATGGACAGTTCAACTGTCCATTAGCTTTTTTGGTTGACGTACTATTCTTGTAAGTCGGAGAAGAAACTATACAGCTTTTCTTGTGTCAATTGCTGTTTTTCGTCACCAGAAACGTCGTAAGTAATCTTCCCATCACTGATCACTACCAGTCGGTTACCATACTTAAGAGCATCATCCAAATGGTGGGTGATCATTAAGCAGGTTAGATTTTGAGCAATGATCCGTTCGTTAGTTGCGGTCATCAACTCCTGCGAGGTTTTTGGATCTAAGGCGGCAGTATGTTCATCCAGCAATAAAATATCTGGTTTTTTCAACGTTGCCATTAAGAAACTGAGTGCTTGACGCTGACCGCCGGATAAGCTGCCAGTAGGTGTGGTTAAGCGTTCATTCAACCCGTTACCCATGCCACTAGTCATTTCTTTAAACTCAGCCATGTGCTGCTTGAGATGACGTGGCGTTAAATGGCGATGTTCGCCGCGCTTAGTCGCTAATAACAAGTTTTCAGCTACGGTCATGCGGGGCGCGGTGCCTAACTTTGGATCTTGGAAAACCCGGCTCAGAAAACGGGTCCGCCGTTCCTCAGATTCGTTAGCAATACTTTCACCGCGAAGTAAAATGTCGCCGGAGTCAATGGTTAAATTACCCGCGATGGTGTTGAACAGCGTGGATTTACCGGCACCATTAGAACCCAAAATTGTGATAAAGTCACCCTCATTAATACTGAGGTTTAAATCTTTTAATAGGGTAAGTTCTTCAGGTGTGTTGCGGTTAACTTTAGTCACCACGTGTTTTAACTCTAGAATTGGTTTAGTCATGAGTAGAAATCCCCCGTTTCCAAACGCGCTTTAAATTGAACATATCCCGGAAGACTGGCACCATCATGCAAAGGGCCAAAACAACGGACGAGAACAACTTTAAATCGTTGGTGTTGAAGCCTAACTTTAAGACGACTAGCAGGACGAAACGGTAGAGGATCGAACCTAAAGTTACGGCAACCAGTCGTTGATTCATGGTCAATTCACCAAAGGCAACTTCACCAATAATGATAGAGGCCAGCGCAATGACGATGACTCCGATGCCCATGTTAACATCAGCGTAACCGTCGTTTTGAGCAACTAAGGCGCCACCTAAGCCAATTACGCCGTTTGATACCATTAAGCCCATGATTTTCATATTATCAGTCTTGATGCCTAATGATCGGGCCATCTTCTCATTATCACCAGTGGCGATGAAGGCTTGACCGAGGTCGGTTTGCAGGAAGTAAATTAAGACTAAAGTTAAGATAACGATCACGGTGAAGCCAAGGAACACACTGTCAAAATACATTGGGGCGTGTGCGAAAATTGGTAATTTCAGTAGGGAGGGTTTATCTAACAGTGTCAGGTTAGACCGGCCGTGCATGATTCGTAAGTTGACGGAATAAGCCGCGGTCATGACTAAAATACCGGCTAACAAAATTGGAATACGTCCCTTGGTGTATAACAAACCGGTTGCTAAACCGCAGAGCATACCTACACCGATGGCAATTAGCGTTGCCCAGATCGGACTGATGCCGTTATTGATTGCGGCAACACAGGCAGCAGCTCCCATGGGGAAAGTACCTTCAACCGTCATATCAGGGAAATCTAAGATTCTAAAAGTTAGGAAAAGTACCAGTCCGAGGGTTGCCCAGAGCAGTCCTTGACCGATGGCAGAAACGCCTAATCCAAATGTCATTTGATGATTTCCCCCTTCTTTTGTGCTTCTTTAACTAGTGAGCTAGGGAAGGTGATTCCCAGCCGGTTAGCTTCTTTCATGTTCAGGATCAAATCACCGTGGCGAATGAATTTAATCGGTGTTGTGGCTGGCTTTTTGCCCTTTAAAATATCAGCAGTCATGCGGCCGGTTAAGACGCCCAGCTTGTACTGGTTGATACTGTAAGTGGCGAGGCCACCGCTTTTAACCATGGTATCTACGGCTGGAAAAACGGGAATTTTAGCAGCGTTAGAATTCTTGATCAGCGTCTGCATGGCTGAGGCCACCGTGTTGTCGGTAGGAATGTAAACAGCATCCACGGTTTGAACCATTTGCTGTGATACTTGATCCACATCGTTGGTATTAGAAATGGAATAAGCCTTTAAGTTGATGTGTTCGTCTGCACATAATTGTTTGAACTGCTTGTACTGAGCGGCGGCTGAATCGTCACTGGACGTGTAGAAGATACCCAATGTCTTCATCTTTGGTACGACTTGTTTAATGAGACCAAGTTGTTCCTTCAAGGGTGCCTGGTCGGACACACCCGTGATGTTATGTCCTGGTTGCTGGTTATTCTTGACGAGGCCAGCACCTTTAGGGTCGGTAACCGCACCTAACACAATTGGAATTTTAGAAGTTGCATTGGCTAAGGCCTGTGCTGAAGGTGTTGCGATCCCAATTGTTGCGTCGGCATCTTCATTGACAAAACGGTTACTCATGGTCATCAAATTACTCTGATCATTTTGTGCGTTTTGAAAATCGATTTTGATGTTTTTGCCAGGGTGATAACCCTTCTCCTCCAAGCCGTGAATAATACCGTGATGGATAGAATCCAGAGCAGGATGGGACATGAGTTGCAAAATACCGACCGTTGGCTTGGCAACTTTAGCGGGCTTACCCGTCCCGCCTTCGCCAACGAAAGCGAAACCTAGAAAGATAACAATAATAGCGATTAAAGCATATAGTCGCTTCATGATTCGATTCCCCAATCTAAAATTAATTTGAAATAAAAAAGGCGACCCCCTCGCAGAAGTCGTCTAGGAAGCGCGACGTGCAAGGTTAGTCATGCAGCGTCACTCATATGATAAAGTAACCGGCAAGACACGTGTATTGAACATGTTGTTCAAACCGCATCAAATAGGGCGGTTTGGTTACCGGGATTGCCAGGAACTAAGTTGCTTAGCGTACTTTGTCATTTGAATTCCTCCGAACTAGAATATCTACTATTATAATGACCAGACTATCGATACGCAAGCGTCACTTGTGTTTCAGCGGTCTTGATTTTGATGTAAAAAATGTGAAACAAAAGGACCCAATCCTGTAAACAAGATTGAGTCCTTTCGCGCTTGATAAGCTACATTAGTAGTTATCGTGACTATATTATACACCATGCTTTGTCATATAGAAACAAAAATATACTTTTTCCGCCTAGAGAACGGCCCACAGATTATTCATAAAATGCAACGCAATGCTGTATCTGAGATCTTTAAAGTGTAGGTAGGTACCAGCTAGTACCCAACCCAATGATGCATAAAACAAAGTGGTTACAGAAAACGTCATCGTATGCAGATAACCGAATAGCAATCCGCTGATAAAAACGCCGAAAACGTTGCTCCAAGGCGAATTTTTTGAAAAGAAGAAGTTGAAAAAGAAACCGCGGAAGAGGCACTCTTCCAGTACTGGCGCAATCAGGACACCGTAAACTGTATTCCAAAAAGGCAGTTGCTGGATTTGGCCATCCAAGGCTGATTGATTACTGGGCATGGGTAGTAGATGGCGTGTGATTAACTGTGACCAAGCAATCTGAATAGCGAGCATGAGGACAAAAAGTAACAGTAGCTGGCTAATACGGTGCCAATTAAAAGGTTGGCGGCCAAAATGCCGTGGGTTATACCGTTTAAGCTGTCGATGGTATAACCACGTGTATAAAACCAATATGACTGCCACCATTATCAGCATAGCCCCAATGAACCTGTCGGCTAGCCCAACGTTTTTATTGGCATACTTAGTTGCAAACTCCAATAGAACAGAGTTTGCTAGATACGCCGCAAGTAATAAAATAAAAGCGCCGATACGTAAGCCTTGACGTCTGATATAAGCCATTTTCGGCACCTCACTTCTAGTTGATTCTAATAGGTAATGATTTTAATGAGATTTTGATCTGGATCGCGAACCCATAAGGCAGTTGCTGAACCCTTTGCACCCTCGTAAGGCACGGGTCCGTCTGCGATTTCCACCGCGTAATTCGTCAGATGAGACAAGGTGTCTTCCAACGCATCGTGAGTTTCTAACGCTAGTTCAGCGCTGCCAGGCGTAACCACGTGAGCGGTGATAACATCTTTATCATTAGGTGTTCGGAAGGTTAAACGGTGGTGGCCAAGCTGCAAAGTTGGCTGTTTAGCGTTCTTAATGATTGGCAGGTCAAACACTTCATGGTAGAAACGCATGGCGTGATTGACGTCACTCACCGTTAATGTCAAACTATCAATATCTTTAATATTCAATTTTGTCATCCTTTGTGTGATTATGGTATGGGCATTATTATACCACAGACTTGAAAGCCGCTTGTTCAGTACAATCTAATAGGTACTTCCAAAAAAATTATAAATTTGGTTGTAAGCGTCCCCATCTCTTTCACAAGTATAATTAAACGATTTGGGAACAGTGTTTGAGAAAGCCCGATATCATGCCTTGTTTCGGCTTCATTTCTTGCTATTAAAATTGTTTCGTGATAGGGTGAAGTGTTGTGAAAAAATGAAAATGAACTTAAATTTAGCCTTTAAAGGCTGTTTAAATGATGGTGTTCCGGCAAGCTGACAATTTTGGCTAGGGGACTTTTGATGAACGCGTTAGATCAGTTTGTCGGAAGTCCCTTAGGTATTCTATTTAAAAGCCTACCCCTGCACCCCGATTAAGGGAGGTAAATCGAAAAAATGTCTTTACTAGAAGTTGAAAACCTTAGTATGGCTTTTGCTGACAAACGGCTGTACGATGATGCAAGTTTTCAGCTAAATAAGGGTGAGCATATGGGAATCGTTGGTCAAAATGGGGTTGGTAAATCAACCTTGATCAAGGTTCTGACCGGTGACGAATTGCCATTATCCGGTTCCGTTAAGTGGCAAAAGGGAATTCACGTTGGCTACTTGGATCAATACGCTGATATTCCTGATGGGATGACGCTGATTGACTTTTTGCATACTGCGTTTCAAGATTTGTATGACAAAAACGCTCGGATGACACAGCTGTATACTGATTATGCAGAAACAGCGGACGATAAATTATTGGAACGAGCCGGCAGAATTCAAGAAGAACTGGAAGCCAGCAACTTTTACGATATTGAAACCGAAATCGAACGGATCATTACTGGCCTTGGCCTTGATGATATTGGCCGTGATCACGAAGTCGCTCAAATGTCGGGTGGCCAACGTTCTAAAATTATTTTAGCCAAATTGTTACTACAAAACCCAGATGTGATTTTACTGGATGAACCTACCAACTATTTGGATGTGGCGCACATTGCCTGGCTGGTCGATTATTTGAATAGTTTCGATGGTGCTGCAATGGTCATTTCCCATGATTACGATTTTTTGGAACAGGTGACCAACTGTATTATCAACGTGGCCTTTGGAAAAATCACGAAGTATCGTGGTAGCTTCAAGTCAGCTATGCGTCAACGGGCTGAACGTGAAGAAGCTCAGCGTAAAGAATACGAAAAGCAACAGATTAAGATTGAAAAAACCGAAAAATTCATCGCTAAATTCAAGGCTGGGACCCGGTCAAAACAAGCTAAGTCTCGGGAAAAACAACTCTCACATATGGACTTGGTGGATCCGCCTTCGAGTAACATTCAGGCCAGTTTTAACTTTCCATATGAAGATACTGGTTCGCAAAATGCGTTAGTGGTGGATCATCTTTCCGTTGGTTATAATCGGCCACTGTTAAAGCCAGTAACGTTCTCCGTGAATACCGGTGAAAAAGTTGGTTTTGAAGGCTTTAACGGGGTTGGTAAATCAACGTTGATCAAGACGATTCTTGGTCTGATCAAATCAAAGGGTGGTTCGGCACAATTCTCTCCTTCGGCTAAGGTCAGCTATTTTAGTCAAGATCTTGAATGGGAAAATGATCAGGAAACACCACTGAAGATTATTCAGGCCAAGTATGAAAAACTTCCTCAAAAAGCCATCCGGACCAAGCTTGCTAAATGCGGCTTGGATGCAGCCAACGCCATGAAGCCAATCGGCCAACTTTCTGGTGGCGAACAGACGAAGGTCAAGTTAGCCATGATGGAATTTGAACCAAGTAACTTTTTAATCTTGGATGAACCGACTAACCATTTGGATGAAGAAACCAAGGAAGCCTTAAAGGACGCTATTAACAAGTTCCCAGGTAACGCCATTGTGGTTAGTCATGAGGTCAGCTTTTACGATGGTTTAGCCGATAAAGTGCTGAACGTTGAAAAACTAAGTCTTAAGAATCAGTAAAATGTTGACCGTTTCGCTAAATGTTATCCCTTTGAAACATTGACATGCTACAATTATAACTATTAAGACATGTTTGGAGAGAGATTATGAAGCGGGTTTTGCAATTCATTACCGTCATTGTTGCACTTGTTGTGCTTGGGGTTACAGCGCATCATCTGATGACGCCAACACCAACCAGGAGCGATCAGACAGCGCGTACGACAAAAAAAGTGACGACAAAAAAGGCTACCCCAGTTCAGATCAATTGGCGTAAGCCTTCTGAAAATAAACCGTATCCGAAGTGGGACCAACTGAAAGATCCGTGGGTTCACGTTTCGGTGAAGCAGCAACGAGTCTACATTATGGATGGTAATAAGACGGTTTATACCATGTTTGCTTCAACGGGTGTGGATAATTCCACGCCTCGAGGCACCTTCCATATCCAGGCTGAACGCGGTAAGTTCTTCTATAATGCACAGTCTAAAGAAGGCGCTAAAGATTGGGTGTCATTTAAAGATCATGGCATCTACCTTTTCCATACCGTACCAACTGATCAATACGGTAATTTTAACGTCAAAGAGGCCGACATGCTGGGACGCACTGCGCATTCTCACGGTTGTGTGAGATTAGCAGTGCCGGATGCTAAGTGGTTTTACGATAATGTCACTTACGGCACTAAAGTTGTGATTGATTAAAAACGACGTAAATAAAAAGGTTTCGAATTCATTTTTGAATTCGAAACCTTTTTTGATTAGTCGTTAAAGTTGTTATTTTCAACGTCGCGGATGAAAGTTGCCAAATGATCGTAATAAACTGGCGCGTTATCGATCATGTGATGGTGACCACCTTCAGGAGTGGTGACTAACCGTGCGTGTGGAATTTCTGTTGCCATGCGCTTGGCAGTGGCAATTGGCATCGTTTCGTGTTCACCAAAGGTCAGCAAAGTAGGTACTTTAATTTCCTTTAAGTGTGACTCGAACTGCCATTCCTTTAATTTACCAGTGATGACAAATTCGTTATCACCTTGGAAAGCACCGTAAACGGGACGTGACATGGTTGGAATCAAGTGGGAAATAGCAGCTGGCTTTTTCCGGTCAACGTAACCGTCGTTTAAGACATCCACGTACTTTTGGTATTGTGGATCATCGTAGTTGTTGGCGGCTTCTTGCTTCTTCATGTAAGCCACTGCGTCAGCTGGCAAAGCTTCTTCACGGACTTGGTTGATGTGAGTGACGTATTCGTCAATGTTATCGACCATTGATGAAATGATGGCACCCTTTAAATGCTGACCGTACTTAGCAGCGTACATTTGTACTAAAGCACCGCCCCATGATTGGCCAATTAAGTAGAAGTTGTCCAAACCTAATTTTTGACGAACTTCCTCAACTTCATCCAAGAAGTAGTCGTAAGTCAGGTACTTTTCAGCAATTTTTGGATCGCTGTAGTCGGGTTGATCAGAGTACCATGAGCCTAGTTGGTCGTACATATGAACCTGAACGTTTAATCCCTGTTTCTTAAGTTGCTGAGCAGTGTCCTCCCAGTATTCATGGTTGCCACCGGGGCCACCGTGCAGTGCAAGCAAGTGAATATCACCTTCGCCTTGCGTGTTAGTCCACAGATGATAGCCGTTATCTAGCGTAATGATCGTGGTGCCTTGTTTCATGTGAATTACCTCGTTTCAAATTTGAAGTTAACTACCATAATATCACGAACTCTATAGGTGGGGAAGCTCTAGCCAGCTATTAGCCAGCGAGATTGTGTAGGTGATGTTTTGGTTACCGCGAACGGTCATGCCGAAGTCCGTGGCATAAACGATCAGCCCTAATTGGTGACCCGCAGTAAGTCGATAATGAGTGGGTTGCAGTTCCAGTGTCACTGGATAAACTTCGCCTGATGTAATGGTATCTACTTGGGTCAAAGCAGTTCGATTTTGTAAATTTATGTGGGCTTTTGAAATCAGCTGATAAGGCGTTTCTTTCTTGCTGAGTTCGTACTCCCGCAAATCTTCTTTTCGAAAGTGGTCTCCCACCGCCATGGCTTGTCGTGCCAGCACGGTTGGCAGTGGATTCAGCCGCTTGAAGTTACCTAAATCAACTAATTCGGCACTGATCAGGCCAACGGATTGATCAGACGACACGCTGAGGTGTAAGACTGGGCAACCATCGATTACTAGGTCATCAGATTGGGCGAGTGCTTGAAAAATTTGACGGTGGCCTTCAAGCGGGGACGATTTTTTAACCAGGTCACGCTGCCACTGGGCGTTGTCCTTAGCATACTGTTGGAAATGTTCATCGTCTAATTGATCGTTAAACTGGACTGTGGCTTGATCAGTTGTGCTAGTGGAGAGCCCGTCAGTGGTTAAATGATAGTGAGCTGTGTGGTTAGTGGCTGCACCCCAATCGGGATAAGCCTGCCAGGACTCAGCACTAGCGTTATCTTGAATCAATACATCAGGTAAGATTTTTTCTGCATGATTATCGAGATCATAGAGTTCGTGCGACAGCCAAAGATTGACCATGTCGGTATAATCCAGTGAACGGAAATTATTGATGTAGATGTGCGGTCCTTGATGCAAAATAAGCTTGCGACTGATAGGCAGGTCACTAATTGCGCGCCAGAGCTTTTCCGCGTTGCGCGGCTTGACGTTCCAGTCGTTAAGTCCATGGACGATCATGACATCCGCTTTGATTTTCTTGGCGTTTTTACGGTAGTTGCGTGCGTCCCAGAAATCGTTGTAGTTACCCGTATCACGATCTTGTTCAGTTGTAATGGCTGCCAGTTGCTGTTGCCACTTTTCCTTGATGCGACTGTAATCACCGGCTTGCTGCTGACGAGAGAAGGTTTCTTCTGCCAGAACATCGGCGTCTTCGCCAGGGAACCCGCCTGGGGCAATGACCAAACCGTTTTCACGGTAGTAGTCATACCAACTGGAAATCCCAGCTTCACAAATAATGGTTTTCAGTCCTTCAACGCCGGTAGTTGCGGCAGCGGTAGCTAGGGTACCCAAATAGGAGCGGCCTGTCATTGCTACATGACGGTTTGACCAGGTCGCGGCGATGGCAACGTTAGCTGTGCGATTAGTGAAGGCAGTTCGTTTGCCGTTCAACCACTCAATGACTGCAATGGTTGACGTTGTTTCTTCCGGGTCACCAGTGGTTCGTAAGCCGTCTGACTCCTTAGTTCCAATACCGGCTGCGTACACCACGGCAAACCCTCGAGCAAGAAAGTAGTCGTTTAAACTATAATCAAACGTATTACCGAAACTTTCATCAGCTTGATCGGTGTGAGTATTGATCACCCGTGGTTCCGGCAGTTTAGTTGGCACTGATTGGTTGTCACTCAAGGTGTTGGGTGTTGCTGGTTTTTCTTTCAACGGGACATTGACGTTGTGTGTCAATGCGTCACCGTCAGCGTCGTTAGTTCCTTGATTGTAAGGTGAAGCCGTATAAAGGACCGGTACTGGTTGCTGATTTGATTCACTGGGACGGGTAATTTCTACCTTCAGCAGGTCTCGCAGATTATCGTGGTCAGTATCCTGAGAAGATTCTACATAGACGACTTCATGGATCAGCTTGGTGGTGTCAAAAACGGGCTGAGCTTTACCATTAAAGAATAGCGGTTGGGGCAAGTCGTCGAGTCGATGGAAATAACCGCGACCAGCTAGCTGATCCAGAAAAGTTTGGCCCGTGGTGGTATGGGTGATGAGTAGTTGATACCAACCGTGAAGCAAGTCATCATTAGTCAATGAATCATGTTTAAATTCAGGTAAATTAACCGTTGAAGTGATGGCTGCTGGAGAGTTGATCTGGAAATCTTTGCCAGCCTCAAAGCCTAGGAGTTGCAGGATCAGATTATAAATATGTAACGGTTTGATGTCACCGCTGATTTGGGTCAGTGACAGTGCATCTAACTGGTCAGCAGCAAGCAAGTTAGCGATTTTGGTATCCGCAGCTTCGTGACTAGTGACCTCGGGGAAACTTTGTTGGAGTAAACGACGTAATAACCGGTGAGGTGTGAGTTGTAAATCAGCTTGACGGATGAACTGAATTTGCAGTAATTCTTTCTTTTCGTCAGCTAAACTTGTGGGTGCAATTGCAAATTGATTAATTTTCATAAGGTCATTCCTCCTGCAGGTGAGTATTGTTTTCATTATACCGCAGCCATGCCATATAAGCCGAGCTGATAGCCAGGGGTGTTTGAGTCATGATACACTGTAATAATAACTAATTTGAGGACAAGGATAGAAAGGAACGTTGATGTGAACTATATTGGCGAAATAGCGCTAATTTTATTTGCCACTACGATTGCTGGCGCGCTTAGCCAGCGAATCGGGATCCCCAGTGTGATTGGTCAGCTGCTGGTGGGCATTTTACTCGGCCCTGCTTTACTGAACTGGATTCGGCCAGGTGAGCTGTTAACGGCTGGAGCAGAGATTGGCGTGATCATTTTGATGTTCATGGCTGGGCTGGAAAGCGATTTAAAACTGTTAAAAAAGTACTTTAAACCCGCAATCAGCGTGGCAACTATGGGTGTCATCTTACCCATGATCTGTTTTTATATTTACGGGGTACTCATGCACCAAAACTTTGAGCGAGCTATCTTTTGGGGTGTGGTTTTCGCGGCCACTTCAGTTTCGATTTCGGTTGAAGTGCTGCGGGAATTCGGTAAATTAAACACTAAGGAAGGTGCGACCATCCTTGGCGCCGCTGTTGTGGATGACATTATGGCAGTACTGATTCTGAGTGTTTTTGTCAGCATGTTTTCTAGTGGCAGCCGTAGCGAACCTAATTTACTGCTCAGTATTGGCGAACAGCTCGCTTATTTTGTAGTAGTTTACGTGGTGATTCGCTGGATTGCACCGCTTTTGATTCGGTTATTTGAACACTTACCGGTACCGCAATCAGTGCCGATTATGTCTTTGATTATTTGTTTAGGCATGGCTTATTTAGCTGACTTAACCGGACTGAGCGCTGTGATTGGTGCCTTTTTCGCAGGAATCGCCGTGGCGCAGACAACTGCAAGAGAAGAAGTTGAAACCAATATCAGTCCCATTGGGTATGCGTTTTTCGTGCCGATTTTCTTTGTTAGTATCGGTATCGAAATGCGCTTTGATCATTTCTGGAGCAACATTCTGCTGATCCTAGGAATGACCATCGTTGCCGTATTGTCCAAGCTGATTGGCGGCGGACTGGGAGCCAAAATTTTAGGGTTTAGCTTTAATAGTTCTTACGTTGTGGGAGCTGGGATGGTTTCCCGTGGTGAAATGGCATTGATTATCGCCCAAATTGGGTATCAGGCTAAACTTTTAGCGCCAGAGCTGTATTCGGAGTTGATCGTGGTGATCATCTTGTCCACGGTCATTGCACCGTTGTTGTTGAAACACGCTATTGCTAGGCTGGATTCATAGTTAGTTGAGAAGATATAATTTGTCTGTTTTGATATGTGAAGTTCAACGTTTTCTTAACTGACATCTTGCTAAGAATATACGGATGCTCGATACTTTAATAGGGTCTAATCATGTTCCGCAACTCAAATTCTGGCCATATAAGATGAATAACCCCCATTCCAACAAAATTCATCAGAATGGGGGTTATTCATCTTATATTCTGGAATCTACCGAGTTGCTGCACACACTATTCTGCATTATCCGGATTATTCAACCGGCTGTGGTGCATACCATAACTGAAGTACAGTGCGAGGCCAAACAGGAACCAGATACCAGAAGCAATCCAAGTTTCAGCCTGCAGCTGAGTTAACATGAATAGGCACAGAAAACCTGAAACGATTGGTAGTACCGGATACCAAGGCACTTGGAAGCCTTGATTATTCTCGATTTCCTTGTTATGACGCAACGGGATGATGCCAAAGGATACGAACAAGAAAGCAATCAACGTTCCAATGTTAACCAGATTGGTCAATTGATCCAGTGGTACGAATCCACCCATGACGGCAATGACGACTGTAATCGTCCGTAAACTGTTGATGGGGTTTCCATGACGGTCTAATTTACCCAAGAACTTCGGCAGTAAACCATCACGGCCGACAGAATAAATTAACCGTGACGAACTGTAGATCATGGTGACCATCATGGTAAACATTCCAGCTAAAGCGCCCAGTGCAATCACACCGGCAGCCCAGTTTTGGTGGACCACTTGCAGCGCGAAGGAAACGGGATCGGCAACGTTTAACTTCGTGTAGCTGATCATCCCAGTGAGGACGATAGCAACCAGAACGTACAGCAACGTTGCAATGATCAATGTCCCGATAATACCGATTGGCATGTTACGCTTAGCGTTCTTCACTTCAGCAGCTGAACTGGAAACCGCGTCAAAACCGAGGTAAGCGAAGAAGACAGCTGATGACCCGGCCAACACACCGTGAAAACCGAATGGCATGAAGGGGTGCCAGTTACCTGGCTTAATGAAGAAAGCACCCACCACGACAAAAAGCAAAATAATAGCAATTTTGACGAAAACAATAATGTTGTTTAATCGGACGGATGATTTCACCCCGTGAGCCAGCATCAACGAAATAATCAGCACGATGATAATGGCGATCCAGTTACCATAGGAACCATGAGCGATGTCTAAAGGACCAACGATTGACGATGGAATATCAACACCAAAGCCACTCATGAAGGACTTAAAGTAGGCCCCCCAGGCACTGGAAACGGCGGCCACGGCCAGCACGTATTCTAGAATCAAAGCCCAGCCGAGAATCCAGCCAATGATTTCACCGTAAACCAGATTGCCATATGAATAAGCACTCCCAGCAACCGGTAGGGCAGAGGCAAACTCGGCGTAACACATAGCCGCGGTGGAACATACTACGGCGGCTAAAACGAAGGATAGAATAATCCCAGGACCGGCCTTAGTTGCAGCTACAGTACCAGGTAGAATAAAGATCCCGGTACCAATAACGGCACCAATCCCAAGTGAGATCAAGTCGACCGCTGACATGGTTTTGACAAATTTCTTGTCAGTTTCCAAATAACGGTCAACTTTTTCCCGGCGAAAAAGACGCGAAATGAATGATGACATATAACTTCCTCCAAATTAAATATTGAAAAGAATTTTAAGTCCATCTTAACCATGTTAGTCGTTAAAAGCAATGCACAGCCCCAGTACTGGCATGTTCATCCCCGTCAAGTTTTGGAGAAATTTGTCTAAAATAGAATTTCCCAGTTTGCTTGCCACACTGATTAGGCTAAAATAAGAGTTATTAATATTTTCGGAAGAAGGATGATTTAATAATGACAACGGAAGTAGCTAGCGGTGCAGTGGTTTATCGGGTTCAAAACGGTCAGCCAGAATACTTGTTGCTTAAGAGTGCTACCAGTGATTTCTGGGGCTTCCCTAAGGGCCACGTAGAAGGTAAGGAAAAGTTAGACGAAACGGCCATCCGAGAAATTCGTGAGGAAACCCAGCTTCACGTTGAACTCGATACGAATTATCATGATGAACTTAAATATGAACTGCCCAACGGCAATCATAAAGAGGTCCACTTGTTTGTCAGCGAAGTTCCCGTTGACGTTCGAATTAAGAAACAAGACGTTGAAATCAGTGATTATGGCTGGTTTAACGAAGATGAAGCGGTTGATCGGCTAACCTACGATAATTTAAAGCAGTTGATGAAACGGGCACACCAGTATATTTCTGCGAAAATTACGGCCAATAAATAGTGGGGGAAATCATGAAGCACGTCATTGTCATTACGGGTGCAACGGGAACCGGTAAAACAACGGTGAGTACCTATTTAAAAACTAAATATCAGATTCCACGGATCATCACACACACCACTCGGCCAATGCGGCCCGGTGAGAAGGATGGCGTGGACTATTATTTTGAAACGGATGCTAGTTTTGCCAAGAACCATTACCTAGAGTCAGTGACTTACGCCGGTTATCAGTATGGGTCGTCGTATGAAGGACTCCAGCGGGCGTTTGAAAAGTCCGATTTAGTTAGTATCGTCCTTGATACTAAGGGAGCTGAAACCTACGTTCGTGATTTGAAGGAGCAGGCGTTTATTCTGTTCTTAACCGTTGGCAAATCGGTGGTGCTGCATGAGAGACTCAAAGATCGCGGTGACCAGCTAGAGATGATTCAATCGCGAATTAAAAGCAAGGAGTACAGTCGCGATTTGACTTTACCAGAGGACTTAAAGGGGATTGCAACGGTACTCCAAAACGATGATTGGACGAAGACTCAAGAGCGGCTTGCAACAATCGTGGCAAAGTTGAAGACTTCCTCTTTGTAAAAAGCAGCGGACATATGTGTTATTGTTCATATATTTGTGATACACTATCTTAAGCGTAATCATTATTGTTTAAGACGAAAGTCACGTTTAAAGAGGTGTCATTAAATGCCGGCAGAACTCGCCCAAGCGTTAACAGAATTAAAAAAGAACCATTTAAAAGTCACGAAACAGCGTAAAGCACTGTTAAGCTATTTACTTCAAAATCAAGATCACTACCACGATGTGACCCTCGTTGATGAGTATATGAGAAAACAGTTTCCCGGAATGAGCCACAATACCATTTACCGCAATATCAAGGAATTTGAAGAAGCGGGGATGGTTGAACAGCAGGTTCAGGGGGAACAGGCACGGGTCAAGTACCAGTGTGATTTCAGCCACCTGCACCACCATCATTTTATCTGCCAGAACTGCGGTAAAGTGACGGAGCTTAAAGAGTGTCCAATGGACGTTTTCGAGGCTCAGCTACCGGGCTATAACATCGTTGGTCATCGGATTGAACTGTATGGTATTTGTCCTGATTGTCAAAGATTACTTGCAAAGTAATATTGGTAAACAAACCTTATTCAATATTTAAGGTTTGTTTTGTTGTTTATTAATAATAATTTGAGATACTAATGGTTAATAAGAAAGTTTTGAGGAGGCATGAACAGTAACTGTTTTGTTGTAAAAGAATATCAATCTTTGTAAAGGGGTGCTTCTATACTATTGCGACTATTGCGTATTTTATAAGTCTGGCAAAAGATATAACCAGGTTAAAGTTGGGCGTTAAATTTTTCGTATTAGCTGATAGCTTATATGTAGTGATTTATATGAATTTCATTAAAAGGCTTTTTGGACTAAACCCATCCCGTATAATATGAGGGACACCTCACCTTGGTGATTAAATCCAATAAGGCGGAACAACTGATGTTACTCACCTATAAAGTCGAAATCAAGCCAACTGAAAAACAAGCCTGGCAGATTGATTGTCATATTGGTGGCAGTCGTTGGGCCTATAACCTGTTTTTGGATATCAACCGGCAACGCTATGAATGCGGTTATCATTACATGGGCGCTTATGAATTTAGCAAGTGGTTTAACCATAAGTATCTTGAGAGCAATCCTGATGACAGGTGGATCAAGGATTTATATGCTAAATCCGTTAAACAGGCCTTTATCGATGCCGATACGGCTATGAAGCGGTTCTTTAAGAAACTGAGCGGTTTTCCTCATTGGCGCTCGTTTAAGCGCGGTCATGGCAGTTACTACTTTGTTAAGAACAGTAAGACGCAAGTGATTGCTTGCGAACGTCATCGTATTAAGTTACCCAAGCTCGGTTGGGTGCGCCTCAAAGAATTCGGTTATATTCCCACTGATGCCGAGCATTTTGTGATTAAACAAGGCCGGATCAAATTCAAGGCTGGTCGTTATTACTTGACCTGTTTAGTGGAACAGGCCGAATTACCAAAGTTGGAACTGACTGGTGAGCCCATTGGCATTGACCTTGGCCTAAAAGAATTTGCCATCTTAAATGATGGTACTCTGTATCCTAATCAAAATAAAAGCAGTCGGATAAGACGCATCAGAAAACGCCTTAGACGCCTGCAAAGAAAATTGTCTCGTCAGTATCTTGCACTGAAAGCTAGAAGACAGAAAGAAGGGAAGTCTGCTACTGATTTAAATCTAGCTAAAACTCAGCGGAAGGTGCAACGCTTGTATCAACGATTGACCAACATTCAGTCGGATTATCAAAATAAGATTATTGCTGCTGTGGTGAGAACCAACCCGCAGTGGGTAGCCTTAGAAGACTTGAATGTTAAAGGTATGATGAAGAATCGGCATTTAGCTAAAGCGGTCAGTTACCAAGGATTCTACAACTTTAGAATCAAATTAATCGCTAAATGCCAGCAGTTAGGTATTCCAGTACACTTGACCAACCGTTTTGAACCGACTTCTAAAGTGTGTCACCAATGTGGCCATAAAAAAGTTGATTTGCAACTCAAAGACCGGGTGTATGGATGTCAAAACTGTGATTATACCGCGGATCGAGATATTAATGCGGCCCTGAATATCAGGGATACTGAAAACTTTGAATTAGCCTACTAAAACAGGCTTCAAAGCATGTACCGGTGGCTAGCCGGGAATTAACGCTTGTGGACTATCATATCAACTGTATTAGCGAGCTTGATGCGAGGCAGGATAGTGCGAAGCAAGAATAATCTATAACTTTTTATAAGTTATTAGTAGCAGGCATAAAATATGGCATACCGGACACCACCCTTTATCACTCCGTTTGCGATTGTTTCAATTGCACTCGCATTGGGCGCAACTAACGTGGTGGTTAATTCAGTCAGTCACTCTAAAGAGGGTAAGCCGGCAAGCGCTCGCGTGATCTCTAATAATTCGGTGACGGATTCAACCAAGCAATCGGTCAGTTCTGATAGTAAATCTTCGAATAAAAAAGATTCTAGCAGTGATAGTTCAAAGAAGAAGGATTCTAGTTCACAAAGCAGTCAAAACGATACGAGTACAACGACTTCTAGTCCGCAAACAGGAACGAGTAATGCCAACGGCACTTCTACCAATAAGTCGAAGTCGACGGGTGGCAATACGACTACTAATAACAATAACACGGGTACGAACGATTCTAAGTCAACAACGACATCTTCACAAACTAATGATACGCAAACAAATAATGAGTCAGACGGAACTGGCGCTACCAGCAATACTGGAAGCACCGACCAGACGACGGCTCAATAAGGGGGTGGCAATAGTTGTTTAGTTTCTTAGATATGATCAATCACTACCTGGGGTATGTGAACTTAAACGTTAAACTGAAGAACCGAATCTACACCATCCTGGGCGTCATTGGTGTGGTTTACTTACTGTATGTTTCGGTGCGCTGGATTCAAAACGGTTTCGGACTGCGAGGCAGCTTGATCCTGTTAGTCGCCATTATCTTAGCTTACTTTTCAGTCATGAACGTTTTCTATTACTTCACTAATAAACAGGCACCATTTGATATTTCACCTAAAATTGAAAAAATGCTTGGCAAAACGCTGGGTGCTGGTGATACAGCGACTGAGGACGGCCAGCAATCCAGACGTCAACGGGGTAATAATCTTCTAAACGGTGCCAATATTCCGGCTAACGGTTATTTTGACAGTAAGAAGATTTTACCCGGTAAAGTGGCGGTCAATGCAGAACAGAGCAGTAACATTGCGCAACTGGCTAATCAGTTGCAGCAAATGAAACTGATGACCCCTGATTATGGCGGCCTCGGTTCACGGGAACTCGCACAACAACTGGAGAAGACGAAAAAGCCAGTTTATGCCATTGGTCTAGGTGTTAATATTCCTTATTTTGAGTTACAGCAAGATGGTCAACAGATGATCGTTTACGCTGGGATGAACCAAGCACAAAAGGCACCAATGGGCAAGATTACCACGGTTGGACTTCAGCCCATCGAAGACGTTTATGATAAGGTAAAGCTGTATCTTGCTAACGTCATTTTAGTTGGTGGTCCATACATGGAAATGGGGCGTAACGAACCCATCGAAAAACAAGCGCCTTACATGATCCGCGTTCAATTGGCTTATGAGCGGGATAAGCAGGCACATCGGGTTCAGCAAAATGAAGCACCCTCGCGACAAGAGGGATTTTCTCAGTCTGAATCAATGACAAATACACCAACTTCACCCACTGCGCCAACTTCACGGATGAGTCGGTATCATTAAATAGAGTGTGAAAACAAGCGTTTAAAGAGTGGAGTCTAAGGGCTCGAAACAGAAATTCCCTGAACCTGGGGATTTTTGTTTCGAGCCCTTAGACATAACTCTTTGCTTGTTTGAACACGTTTAGTCTAGGTAAAAGCAAAGCACCGGATAAATCCCGAACTTGGATTTGTGGTGGGGTGCTGTTCTGTGCAGGTCTCTGCCTTGGTGAACACGTTTGGAGAACATGACACAATTTATTGTTTTGTGAATTTAAGATGAATAATGCGTATTCCAGGGATCTTACCGGGAATACGCATTATTTGCGTTAAATGGCTGGTTTCCGAGGTATGGAATCAAACTAGACTTGGTTGTTCTTTATGATGATCCCAGTTGGTTGCCATTTATATTATTTGAGCTGTAATGAGAATAACATTAGAACGAAGTGAATATTTCTAAAAAAGTGAATATTTTACCGTTTGATGAAAAAATTATCGTAGTCATTAATGTGTTGATTTAGCGCCATTTCTGCAGTGATATGAGCCTATATCACGAACTTGAAGCGGTGAATTGCTTTGACCAATGGCTGAATATGGTTTAATATTTATAGTGAGTCAAAATTAGAAGTAGATGAAATTGAACGAAATATTTCAGTACTTCAAGACGTGCACTTGCAGTATAGTGCATTTTATGCGAACCAAATATCTAATGAATTTCAGCCGTCTAAGCGAGCAGGCTGTATGCCTCTAACAAGACCATGCAGCTTGTTCGCTTATCTTGTTGTAGAATACTTTAGAGATTGGTCACTATTTTCTTAAGGCGGAGGGGAAAAACATGTCAATGATTGAATTTCACGATGTTCAAAAGTACTATGGCGATTTCCATGCTTTGCATGACATTAACCTGACCATTGATGCAGGTGAAACCGTGGTGCTTATTGGCCCATCAGGTTCTGGTAAATCAACTTTGATTCGAACCATTAATGGTTTGGAACGGATTCAGGAAGGTAAGCTGATTGTTAACGGCCAGGATTTAGCCGATAAAAAGACTGATATGAACCGGATTCGTAAGAACGTTGGGATGGTGTTCCAACACTTTAACCTCTATGCGAATAAAACGATTTTGGAAAATATTATGTTGGCACCAAGACTGGTTTTGAAACGGCCAGAGGAAGAGAATAAAAAAATTGCCATGGACATGCTGGATCGAGTTGGTTTAGCTGACCAAGCACCTAAGATGCCATCGCAACTTTCTGGTGGGCAGCAGCAGCGTATCGCCATTGCCCGTTCACTAGCTATGCGTCCTAAGGCACTATTGTTTGATGAACCAACCAGTGCTTTGGATCCCGAAATGATTGACGATGTGCTGAACGTTATGAAAGACATCGCGCGTGACTCATCGATGACCATGTTAGTGGTTACCCACGAAATGGGCTTCGCTCGTGAGGTGGCTAACCGGGTTATTTTCATGGCGGATGGTCGCATTCTTGAAGACGATACGAAAGAGAAATTCTTTGATGGGCAGCCAAGTAATGAACGTGCTCGTCAATTCTTAAGCAAGATTATCACTCACTAAAGTCAGGAGATGGGAGCATGAAGAAATTTTTCCGATTGGTCGGCGTTATCATCTCTAGTCTTGCATTAGTGCTGGTATTGTCTGCCTGTGGATCAAAATCACTGGCAGATCAAAACGTGGTTACCCGTGCTAAGCGGACTAACACGATTACTTGGGGTGTTAAAGCTGATACAAAGTTGTTTGGTTTAATGGACGTGAAGAACAGTCACATCAACGGGTTCGAAGTTGATATGGCTAAGGCGATCACTAAACAGATTTTAGGACCCAAGGGTAAAGCAGAGTTTGTTCAAGTGACGAGTTCAACCCGGATGCCGTTACTGAAAAACGGGAACATTGATGCCATTATGGCGACCATGACCATTACTCCAGAACGTTTGAAGCAAGTCGATTTTTCTCGGTCTTACTTTGATGCCGGGCAATCATTGCTGGTTAAAAAGGGGAGCCCAGTTAAAAACGTCAGGGATCTTAACCATAAAGGTGCCACTGTTTTAGGCGTGGTTGGCTCTAATTCTGTTCAAAACGTTGCCAAGTTTGCACCAAAAGCAAGGGTGCTGCAGCTTTCTGATTATGCGCAAGCCATGACGGCGTTGAAGTCGGGTCAAGGTGAGGCGCTGACCACTGATAACGGTATTTTAGCTGGGATGTCAGTTGAAAATCCTGGCTACGTATTGACTGGCGGTGCCTTCACCAAAGAACCATATGGGATTGCCATCAACAAGAATCAACCAGAATTTAAGCGTGACTTAAATCAGGCTTTAACCAAGGTCGAACAAAGCGGTCAGTATAATCGCCTTTTGAACAAGTGGTTTGGAAACGTACCTGGCATGAACGTTAAGGAGATGGAACGATGATAGCTATTTTTCATAATTACGGCAGTCTATTGCTCCAAGGATTCGGTCAAACCTTACTGTGTAGTGTGATTGCACTGATTTTTAGTTTGATTATTGGATCGATGTTTGCCATTTTTGAAACCACACCAATCAAGTTTTTACGAGTCATTGCGCGGATTTACATTGAAGTATTCCGAAATATTCCGTTGCTGGTTATCACCATGTTTTTCTTTGTGGTGATTCCCATGTTTATCGCGAAGATCAACGGGTTTACCGCCGGAACAATTGGTCTGACCATTTATACGTCAGCCTTTATCGCTGAAACGGTTCGTTCTGGGATTAATTCAGTGGATCCCGGGCAAATGGAAGGTGCCCGTGCCAACGGGTTATCTTGGTGGCAAGCAATGCGTCACATTGTTTTACCGCAGGCCTTTCGTTACGTGATTCCACCACTGGGCAACCAGTTTATCAACTTAGTTAAAAATTCATCAGTTCTAGCCTTCGTTGCTGGCTTTGACCTGATGTATCAAGGAAACGTGATTGCGTCAGACTCATTAAATACCATGAGTACCTACATTTGCATTGGTATTTTATATCTGATTATCACGTTACCGCTAAGTTACTGGATGCGTTATCTCGAAAAGAAATTAGCCTAGGGGGGTGCAGTCATGAAGGACTTTATTAATGCATACTCATGGATCAACATTCATTACTTGCTTCAGGGCCTTTGGATTACGGTGGCTGTATCCGTAGTCTCGATTCTCGGCAGTTACGTTCTGGGCTCGATTTTAGGCATTATTCGTTACGTTAACATTAAAATCGTCTCACCAATCGTCGGTTTGTTCATCGATATTATTCGTAACTTACCGTTGCTGCTGATTATCTTCTTTACCTACTTTGGACTGCCAAACTTAGGCTTTCGTCCCAGCAGTGTATGGGCAACGATTTTAGCCATGACGGTCTTTGAATCAACGATGATTGCTGAAATCGTCCGTTCGGGTATCGCAGCCGTTGATCCTGGTCAAATGGAAGGTGCTAGAGCGAACGGATTATCTTATGGACAAGCAATGTATCATATTGTCTTGCCCCAAGCTATGAAAAAGATGATTCCAGCGCTGGTGAGCCAATTTATTTCTTTGATCAAGGATACATCACTGGCTACCATTATCGTCTTGCCAGATTTGATGCATAACGCACAAATCGTTTATGGGCAAAACTCAACGTACATTCTACCGATGTTCCTGATGATTGCCATTATGTACTTCATTGTATGTTATGCATTGTCGCTGTTATCACGGTCGTTGGATAGAAGAATGAGTTAATGTAAAAGAGTGTGAAAACAAGCGTTTAAAGAGTGGAGTCTAAGGGCTCGAAATGGAAATTCCCTGAACTTGGGGATTTTTGTTTCGAGCCCTTAGACATAACTCTTTGCTTGTTTGAGCACGTTTGTAAAAGAGTGTGAACCAAGGCGTTTAGAGACTGTAATAGAACGAGCCCCCACCTTAAATTCCGAACTTGGATTTAGGGTGGGGGTTCGTTCTATGCAGGTCTCTGCCTTGGAGAACACGTTTAGTCTAGGTAAAAGCAAAGCACTAAATCCCGAAACTTGGATTTAGGGTGGTGCTGTTCTGTGCAGATCTCTACCTTGGTGAGCAGGATTAACTGATATATTTGAAATAGTTAAACCTAATTAGCGATTTTTTGGTATCCTATATTCTAGACGGAGAGATATTTTTGTGTCTGGGAGAGGACGTTGTGATATGAATAAATCAAGGAAGTTAGTGTTAGGGGCCATCGCTTTTGGACTTGCTATGGGCGTTGGGGTTGCACAGTTTGGACAAAATAATTCACCTTTGGACCAAACTATTGTGGCGCACGCGGATCAGAGTGTTAACGTGAAAGACCAGGGGATGGTCGGAAACGGCGAAACCGATAATAGTACCAAGCTGCAACAGATCATCGATAATTCCGATGAGAACGTCACGATTCACGTTCCCAAGGGTAACTACTTATTTACGAATGCTGAGCTAGATGCCATCGTGTTGCATTCACATATGACCTTTGATTTTGATAAGGGTGCTGAGTTTACAATCAAAAATGGCGATCGGATGGCTTTTGTTTATCCTAGTCCCAAAGGTGGTTACAACGGTGGGATTAGTAACATTACGTGGAATAACGCAACCTTTCGTGGCGATTACAATAAGTCAGATGGACAAAGTGTTTTCGTACAATCAATTCATCATGCTCAGCATGTGAACTTTAATAACTGTACCTTTGATAACGCTGAATCACCAACAGGGCACTACCTTGATATTGATGGCAGCCACGATGTTAACGTTAAGAATTCAACCTTCACTGGGTTTAACGCGCAAACTGACTATAAAGAAGCGATTCAAGTTGATTATTCTAACCATAAAGCCATGTCATATCACGAACCAGGGGATGTGTATGATAACTTACCGTCTTATGATGTTAACGTGACTAAGAATAGATTTGTACCGCTTTCCAATAAGTCAGGTTCAGTAAAGTCATTTGGACCAAACCCGATTGGGCAGCACGCACTCTACGCCAATGGTGCGGGTGGCATTATTCACGATATCCACTTTACAAACAATTACGTTCAGGATGCTAAACCGCAATTGAGTGCCGACGGGGCAAACATTCACTTCGTCTGTGTTTCAAACTTATATATCAGCAATAATACCTTTGAAAATAAGGGTGCTTTAGGCTCAGGTAACTACATTCGAATTTACAACATTTCACCAATCGTGAAGATGTCAAATATCCAGATTACGAACAACAAATTCGTTAACCTAGATCCAAATAACCGTTACGTTTACTTTGATAATTCAAAGGGCGCCGGAATTACCGGTGTGAAGGTTACAGGTAATAAAATCACCAGTTCAAAGAGTAAGATTCCGTTTGTGTTGAGTGCTGGGATGACTTCTAGTGACATGACAGTTAGTGCCAATACCAACAATAAAAATGTCGCAGTTAAACCTTCCGACATGAAGAATACCTCGAAATTACAAAAATTGACGGGTAAGTACAAAGCCAATAAGGCGACTAATACGAAAGAATCATATACTTCCGGTTATAACGGTCAGTACGCCAAGTTAACCACTCAGGCAGCCCAAAAGTACAGTTTGTATAGTCATATCCGTGGCCATGCCGGCTGGTACATCTATAGCCAACAGGATGGCTGGTCTAACGCCAAGAAATCGGGCATCGTCTACGTTGACATGCGAGCTACGGCTGACAGTGGCAAATGGTACCGAATTCGTTTCAGTTCAAGTCCAAACGCCCGGGAATACTGGGTCCGTTCAGGCGCACTGAAATTTGATTCGATCGAGTATGCCCCCTATGTCCGGTCTCTGATCCCAATCAAGAAGTATACGATGTATACTAAAGTATTTAACGATCCGCAATTGGCTAAGTTAGCTGGAACAACGGCTGACTTAGGTTCTAAGCCAGTTAGTGTCACACAACGGGCGACCAGGGTATCCGTATCAAATGGCCAAACTTCAACCTACTATTTGGTTAATGATAAGTACTGGACGAGGTCAAGTGCCTTTTATTAGAAATATGGCAGCGTGAAGTAGCATTTATTCCTCTAGATTAATTTCTTTATCAACGAATTTGATAGCGTACTTTGAGAAGATCAATTCATTTACGAATTGGTCTTCTTTGCATAAAAATAGTGCTGGTGATTTCTCACCAACACCAAACATTACTGAACCATTATTCTTCTACAACATACTGTTCAAAGCGCTGATAATCAACGTTGGTTACTTCGGCTTCAATCTTGGTGCCATTTTCAAGATAGTCCGTTGCTTTAACGCTGGCGTGTTCGTTCAGATACGAAACAACGTCGCCCTTTTCAAATGGAATCAAGAAAGTAGCAGTCACGTAGTTCTTGAAGACTTTTTCCCTAATTACCTGAACGAGCAGATCGATTGAGGCGGGATCTTTAGCTGAAACCACGATTTCGTCACCAGCTCGTGACGGATAGTCGTTGTCTGTCAGGTCAGCTTTGTTGTAAACGGTGACCATTGGCAAATCAGGGACGCCAATTTCAGTCAAGGTTTTCTTTGTAGTAGACATCATGTCGATTCGGTTAGGGCTGGAGTAGTCCACGACTTGAATTAACAGATCAGCATTGGCAGCTTCGTACAAGGTAGACTTGAAAGCTTCCACCAAAGTGGTTGGCAGCTGGGAAACAAAACCGACTGTGTCACTCAGCAATAACTTCTTTGAGTCATCGAATTGCAGTTGCCGAACACTGGTATCCAGAGTAGCGAAGAGCATGTTCTTAACCATAACCTGCTTATCTTCGTTCATGCCATAGCGTTTGATCAACTCATTCATAATGGTTGATTTACCCGCGTTGGTATAACCAATAAGTGCCACGTTAGGTAATTGGACCCGTTCGCGTTGCTGTCGCTTAACGGTTGCTGACTTATCGACTTCTTTTAGTTCATGCCGAACGTGATTGATTTGGCGCTGAACGGTCCGCCGGTTTAATTCAATCTGAGCTTCACCGGCACCACGGTTGGTAAAGCCACCACCAGCACTGGTACCCGTTTGTTGGTCTAATCGCTGGTTCATCGCGGTATGCAGACGGGGCATTTGATACTGTAACTTAGCCAGTTCAACCTGTAACTTAGCTTCACGGCTTTGCGCTCGGTTAGCGAAGATGGCCAAAATGAGTCCGGTACGATCCATCACGGGCACCTTCACGACTTTTTCCAAGTTTCTGATTTGACTAGGGGTCAGTTCATCGTTTGCTACTACGATTTCAGCACCAGTATCAACGACGATATCACGTAATTCTTCAACTTTACCAGTTCCAAAGTAGGTTCCGGCAACTGGCTGACTAAGATTTTGTACGGTGGTTTCTACCACGTTCATATGATTAGCTTCTGACAAGGCCTTTAACTCTTCCATGGCATAATCAAAGTTGTAGCGTCCTGTATTAAGGCCAATGTTAATGACCGGCACAAGTTCGCTGTTATCCATGTTGTCACCATCCTTAATTGTTTAGCTTCAGTATAACATGAGAGTGTGAAGCAACTCGTTAAATTCTGGAATCTGTGTTGTGAAATCGATTTAGGCTAGATAAAAGGATTGAACAAAAACAAATTTTCATCGTACTTCAGAGTACTCCAGATAAGAAGCTAAATATGGACTGATGTCACGGCCCCAATAGCCATTGTGCAATAATAGCTTTTACGCAATTGATTTTTAGTAGCGGTCAGTTTACAATTATGAGAGTTTTTTATTCACTGAGGGACAAAGTTCGGGCCTCTTAAATTAACTTATTGAACGAAAAGATATTCGAGTGAGCGAAAATATATGCAATTTTTGCAATAAAAATCCCCAAGATTACCCGTATTAAACAGGCAAGATGATAAAACAGCATTGATTTTAATGCTTTTCTAATATACAATATATATCACGAATCTTTAATAATTATACTTGCACGTTATCCATAATTTGAGGGAGTGAAATGGCTATGCAGTTTAGTAAGACTTTAACATTAGCAGCTATTTCAGGGGCTTCTTTACTGTTATTTTCCGCTTGTGGGTCTAAAAGCAAACGGCAGCTAGCCGATGACCAGACCTTACACTGGGTTGAGACAGCGGATCTGCCAACCATGGATCCCTCAAAATCAACGGATGTCGTTAGTGGTGGTGCACTGAACAACGTTGATGAAGGTTTACTTAGAATTGGTCAGGGGTCAAAACTGAGGCCGGGGATTGCCAAGGCTTACCATGTATCAAAGGATGGGAAGACCTGGACCTTTAATTTGCGGCATTCTAAGTGGAGTAATGGGGCACCGGTAACGGCTACTGACTTTGTTTATGGCTGGCGCCGGACGGTTAAACCAAGTACGGCAGCGCAGTTTGCTTACCTCTATAATCACGTTAAGAACTATGACGCTGTTAATAAGGGCAAAAAAGCCCCTTCTCAACTGGGGGTTGAAGCTCATGGTAAGTATCAGTTAGTGGTAACACTATCACGGCCACAGAGCTATTTTAAGTATCTCGTGGCTTCTCAGGCGTTTCTACCGCAAAACCAGCAGGTGGTTAACAAGTATGGTGCCAGATATGCAACTCGTTCTGGCAACGCCGTTTATAACGGACCATTTAAGCTAACTGGCTGGGATGGGACTAACGATACCTGGACGTTGAAAAAGAATGATCAATACTGGGACGCGAAAGCAACTAAGTTAAAAGCAGTTAAATACCGGGTGATCAAGGATCAAGGGACTTGGCTGAGTCAATATCAAACTGGCAAAGTTGACGAGTTGATGACGGACGGCACACAGTACCGACACCTTAAAACTTCTCCGGATATACATATCAGGGGTTCTGCTTCCATGTTTTATCTGGAGTTCAATCAGCGCAACGGGTTCTTCAAGAATAATTTAGATGCAAGGAAGGCCATTTCGTTAGCAATCGATAAGCAATCCTTAACGCATAATATCTTAGCTGATGGTTCTCAAGCGCCTAAGGGACTGGTTCCCCAGAACCTGGCGAAAAAGAATGGCGTTGATTTTGCCGATGCAGCCTACGTCAAATCAGGAACGACTTATCAGTTGACCGAAGCACGAGCACTGTGGCGGAAAGCATTGCAACAATCGGGGAAGTCAAGCGTCTCGCTGGATTTACTTGCGGATGACACGCCCAACGGTAAAAAAACCGTTGAATTTATTCAGAGTCAGTTGGGTAAGCTACCAGGGTTAAAGCTGATAACGGCTACCGTGCCGTTTAACGTTCGGCTTTCCCGTTCCACTCAGGGCGATTTTGACATGGTGGTTGGTGGCTGGATCGCTGATTTTCCGGATGCCATTTCGTTCAGTTCATTATTTACGTCCAACAATGCTTATAATCGTGGTCGCTGGCAAAACAAGGCTTACGATACCGATGTGAAAAACGCTGAGGGCAAGGATGCAAACAATCCGGATGAACGTTGGAACGACTTGGTGAACGCTGAGAAGACGCTGATGCAGCAACAAGGCATTGTACCGCTATATCAGCGAACTCAGGCGCAGTTGCTGAAGCCTTACGTTCACGGCGTTCAGTACTTTCCGACTGGCGCACAATGGGACTTCAGTCGAGCGTATATTTCTAATCATCAGTAACCCGTTATTGAGTGAAAATAAAGCTGAGCTGATGCCCACCCTTGTTTTTACATCTTTTAGAAAAAGTGTAATGATGTTAAATAGTAAGTAGAATGAGAGGTATTTTCATGGCGAAATATTTAGTAAAGCGGATCTTTTATCTGCTGTTAACCTTATTCATCGTCATCACAGTCACGTTTTTTCTGATGAAGCTATTACCAGGGACGCCGCTGCAAAACCAGCAAAAGCTGTCACCATCGCAGCAACACCTGATTTTAAAGCAGTATGGGTTAACAAAGCCCGTCTGGCAGCAATATTTGATTTACGTTGGCGGTGTTTTCCAGGGTAATTTCGGAACTTCCTTCCAGTTTAGTGATCAACCGGTTTCCTACTTGATTTCGAGCCGGATCGGACCGTCACTTCTGTTGGGGGTTCAGGCGATGATCATCGGTGTGATTCCTGGTATCTTAGTTGGTGCTTTGGGCGCCATTAAGAAAAACACTTGGGTAGATACCACTACCACGATCGTTTCTATTCTGGGGATCTCAATCCCAAGTTTCGTGCTGGCCGTTTTACTGCAGTACTTTGTTGGGTTGAAATTACAGTGGTTCCCAATTGCCGATTGGGGCGGCTTCTCCTATACCGTTTTGCCAACAATTGCGTTGGCCGCGTCGCCGTTCGCGGATACGGCGCGGTTTACACGAACAGAAATGGTGGATGTGCTGAACTCCGATTATATTGAGCTGGCCAGAGCCAAGGGGCTGAGTAAGTGGGGTGTCATTTATCACCATGCACTGCGGAATAGTTTGATTCCAGTGGTGACCATCATGGGGCCATTGGCCGTTAACATCATGACTGGGTCAATGGTGATTGAAAACATCTTCTCCATTCCAGGGATTGGTGAACAATTCGTTAAGTCCATCTTGACTAACGATTATCCGACCATCATGGCGGTTACCATCGTTTACAGTGTCATGCTGATGGTAGTGCTGCTGATCACCGATATCGTTTATGGTATTATCGACCCTCGAATTCGAATTTCTGGCAAGAGTAATTAATTAGGAGGTAAATAAATGGCTGATGAAGTAAAGCTTCCTGCAGATAGTTTTGAACCTCTTGATAAGTCAAAACATCTCGACAGTGAAAAAATTGCAGCGCCTAACTTGACGTTTATGCAGGATGCATGGCGTCGTTTAAAAAAGAATAAAAGTGCCATTATTGCGATGATCATCCTCATCATCTTCTTTGTTTTAGCGTTTGGATCAGCGTTCTTCTCACCGCATAACCCTAATGCTGTTAACCCGCAACTGGCAAACTTGCCACCAAAATGGCCGGGAGTAAATATCAATGGCCTCAACGGGACACTGGTCCAAGCTGGTAGCCGAGTGAATGCTTATCAGGCTGCTGGTGCCGGTGCCGGCGTGCACTATTGGCTAGGAACCGATTATCTCGGCCGTGATATGCTTTCCAGAATTCTCTTTGGGACGCGTATTTCCCTGACAGTTGCCATTGTTGCCACTGCCGTTGACTTGTTAATTGGTGTCACTTTCGGTCTCTTTTCCGGCTGGAAGGGCGGCTGGGTCGACAACTTTATGCAACGTGTTATTGAAATCATTATGTCAATTCCAACCCTAGTTGTGGTTGTGCTGCTGATTTTAATTTTGAAACCTGGGATGTCGTCAATTACGTTAGCCATTGCGTTTTCTAGCTGGACGACGATGGCGCGTCTGATACGAGCGCAAACGCTAGAGTTAAAGGAACAGGAATACGTGCTGGCGGCAAAAACGTTGGGTGAAAGCTCAATCAAGATTGCTTTCAAGCACTTACTGCCCAACCTTTCTAGTATTATTATCATTCAAACCATGTTCACCATTCCAAGTGCTATTTTCTTCGAAGCCTTCCTGTCATTCGTTGGTATCGGGATCAGTGCTCCGCAGGCTTCACTTGGGACGTTACTGAACGATGGTCAGAAAAACTTCCAATTTTTGCCATATCAAATGTGGTATCCAGCCATCGTACTGTCTGTGATCATGATTGCCTTTAACATCTTCGCTGATGGCCTGCGTGACGCCTTTGATCCGCAAACGAAAGGGTAGGTGAAGTGAAACTATGCAAAGCAAAGAAACTATTTTGAAGGTCAACCACCTCAAAATCAACTTCAACACCTACGCTGGGACGGTTAAAGCCATTCGTGATGTCAGTTTTGATTTAAAAAAGGGCGAGACCTTAGCCATTGTTGGTGAATCCGGTTCTGGTAAGACGGTAACGACCCGTTCGATCATGGGGTTGCTGGCTAATAACGCAGTGGTTGAGGGTGGCACCATTCAATTCCACGATAAAGACGTGTTAAAAATGTCACAGAAGCAACTAGAAGGTTTACGGGGTGCTAAAATCGCGCAAATCTTCCAAGACCCAATGACCTCACTGGATCCAACCATGCGAATTGGCCGTCAAATCGCTGAACCACTGATGATTCATAAGGGTGTCAAAAAAGATAAGGCCATGGCGCAAGCTCTGGAAATGATGAAGTTGGTTGGTATCACTGATGCAGAAAACCGAATTAACGACTATCCGCACCAATTTTCAGGTGGGATGCGGCAACGGATCGTGATTGCCATCGCGTTGATCAACTACCCAGAAATTCTGATTGCTGATGAACCTACCACGGCTTTGGACGTGACCATTCAAGCGCAGATCCTGAATTTAATGCGTGAATTGCAGGACAAGATCTCAACCTCCATCATTTTTATCACTCATGATTTAGGGGTGGTTGCTGGGATGGCTGATCGAGTTGCGGTGATGTATGCTGGCAAAATCGTTGAATACGGGACCGTTGATGAAATCTTCTATAACCCAAAGCATCCTTATACTTGGGGACTATTGAGCTCAATGCCAACGCTTGATACTGACAGCGGTGAGTTAGCCTCAATTCCTGGGACACCGCCTGACTTACTCGATCCGCCCAAGGGTGATGCGTTTGCAGCGCGGAATCCTTACGCGTTAAAGATCGATACGGAGCAGGAACCACCGTTTTTCAAGGTTTCTGATACCCATTACGCTGCTACTTGGCTATTGCATCCAGATGCACCAAAAGTAACGCCACCGGACCAGATTATCCAGCGACAGGCTAAGTTTGCGGCTATGCAAAAAGAAGCTAAACAGCAGCATAAAATCGAAGAAGAGGAGGAACAGCAATAATGGAGCTTGATAACGCTAAAAAAGTGCTTGAAGTGAGTCATTTGAAACAGTATTTCAACGTTGGCAAGCGCGATGAAGTTAGGGCTGTTGACGATATTTCCTTCGATATTTATGAGGGTGAAACCTTCGGGCTGGTTGGCGAATCCGGTTCTGGTAAGACGACTACTGGTCGAGCCATTATTCACTTGTACCGGCCAACTAGTGGGTCGATTAAGTTTAATGGTCAAGAAATCATTGGCATGAAAGATAAGCAAAAAATGCAGCAGTTTCGCCGTGACATGCAGATGATTTTTCAGGATCCATACGCTTCCCTGAACCCGCGGATGAAGGTCAAGGATATCGTAGCGGAAGGTATCGACATTAATCATTTAGCGAAAAATGATGCCGACCGCAGCAAGCAAGTGGCTGATTTACTGGCAACCGTTGGCTTGAACCGAGACCATGCGAGCCGTTATCCCCACGAATTTTCAGGTGGGCAGCGGCAACGGATTGGGATTGCGCGGGCACTTGCTGTGCAGCCCAAGTTCATCATTGCTGACGAGCCAATCTCCGCCTTGGATGTTTCCATTCAAGCCCAGGTGGTCAATTTACTAAAGAAGCTGCAGCGTGAACGGCAATTAACCTTCTTGTTCATCGCCCATGATTTATCCATGGTGAAGTACATCTCGGATCGAATTGGTGTCTTGCATTATGGTCGGATGCTGGAAGTCGGCACGTCGGATGAAGTTTATAACCATCCGTTGCATGACTACACCAGAAGCTTGTTGTCAGCGGTGCCGGTGCCGGATCCGGAGTATGAACGGACGCGGACGCAGATCAAGTATGATCCGAAGTACGAGGATGGTTCTAAAAAACGTGAATTAGTTGAAATTGTGCCCCATCACTATGTCCAGTGCAGTCAGGATGAGATCCCGATGTATCAGGAGAGAGCGAAGTCAATGGGACTGAGCGTGAAATAGAACAGAGCGTGAAAAGACTCGGGTAAAGCCCAGAGTGTAACGAAAAAAGCAGGTATGTCCTTGAATTTTAGGACGTACCTGCTTTTTTTGTTACACGGCCGGGCTTTGAGTCTTTGAACGCGTTTCAGCGACGTAAAAGTTATGGCCGGGCTCTGAGTTCTTGAACGCGTTACGGCTACGTAAAAGTGAACGGCACTCATTCAAACTGTGCATCATACAACTTCTTATAAGCTCCGCCAGTCTTCAGCAAACTTTCATGCGTGCCAATCTCAACCACACGGCCACTCTCCAGTACAATAATCTGATCCGCATCGTGAATAGTGGACAGCCGGTGAGCAATAACCAAAGATGTCCGAGATGCCAGCAGGTTATTCAGGGCGTGCTGAATGGCCTTTTCAGACTGATTGTCCAGACTAGCGGTGGCTTCGTCCAAAATGATGATGGGTGCATTTTTTAACAGCGCCCGTGCAATCGAGACCCGTTGTTTTTGACCACCGGAGAGTTTGACGCCCCGTTCGCCAACTTGTGTATCGAGCTGATCTGGCAAGTCACGAATAAAGGTATCGAGGTCGGCTAGTTTTGCCACTTGCCATACGTCTTCATCAGAAGCGTCCGGACGACCATACAGAATGTTGTTGCGGATACTGCCGTCGATGATAAAGATATCCTGTGAAACGATGGCGATATTTTGACGTAATGAAACAATGTCGATGGACTGAATCGGGAGGTCATCAATCGTAATGCTGCCGCTGTCTAAATCATAAAAGCGATCAATGAGCCGAGTAATTGTCGTTTTACCGGAACCTGACCGGCCGACTAACGCGGTGGTCTTGCCATAGGGAATCGTAAAACTGACATCTTTTAGGGTTGTGTCATGGCTTTCAGGGTATTTCGCACCGTCGTAGTTAAAGTTAACGTGACTGAGGGTAATTCCCTTAGAAAACTTTGGGAACGGTTTAGGATCCGCTGCATTTAGCACCTGTGGTTTCTCCTGTAAGATTGACTGGATTCGACCGTAGGAAACCAGTGATTGCTGCAGTTGGTTCAGCAGACGGGTGAAAGCCTGAATCGGTGACTGGACCATGGCGACGTAGCTGAGGTAGGCAACTAACGCCCCTACCGTAAGTTGCCCCTTGATGATAAAGTAAGCGCCTAACGACAGGACAATCGCGATGCCCAGCGTGTTGATGCCGTCAATCAACGGTGAGAAGATGGCTTGATTCCGGCCAGCGGTGATCATGTCTTTCCGATTAGTATCGGCAAAGTGGTCAAACCGTTTAGCTTCGGTATCTTCACTGTTGAAACTCTTAATGAGATCGATTTGAGTCAGGGTCTGCTGCATCTGGTTCGACATTCTGGCTTGAGAACGTCGCGCGTTCATGAACGCAGTACGGATGCGAACCCGAAATACCCGGTAGACGATGAACATTAGTGGGAAGGTGAGACTGACTGCCAATGCCATTTGCCAGTTGATGTAGAAAATCAGCGCTAGTACGCCCACAAACGTAAATAAATTACCAACCATGTTCAGCATATTGGCTGAGATAAGACTTTGCAGATTATTGATGTCACTGGTCAGCCGGGTCATCAAATCACCGGTTTTACTGGATTCGAAGAAACTGGTATCTAATTTTAACAAGTATTCGTACAGTTGATTTCGCAGATCGGTGATGGCGTTTTGACTCATGACGCTCATATAGTAGGTGGAAATGTAAGTGAAGATGCCTAGTATAATGGCTGCCAGCAAGAGGATAGCAATGGCACCAAAAAGCCACTGGAAGTTGCGCTGCGGGATTACTTTATCGATAATGAACTGTTCAATCTGCGGCATCACGAACTGCAGTAAGGTAATCACGGTGAGCGCTAAGATGTTTAACACCAGTAACCAGCGTTTTTTAAGCACTTTACTGAAGACAAAACGAAACATTTCCATCAATGATCCGTCTGTTTGTGACGCTGCTTGTTTATCGGCCATGGAACTCCCCCCCCAATATTTCGAGCTGATTTAATCTGTCCGCTAATGTAGCACTCAGGCTGACTGGGTGCAAACAAATAGATTGGTGATTGCTATCAACATTGTACTTGAAAAGCGGAAGTGTGATTGACTTTTCATCTATTTTCTAATATGATTTTAATAATCTAATAAAAGGAGTGGTGAGATTGAACTTATTACCGATGCATCAGTTTACGACCAGCGATGGTGCGACGTTAGAATATTTTGACGAAGGCGAAGGACAGCCGCTAGTCTTCATTGCTGGTTACCGAGCCAGCGCTCAAACTTGGCTGCCACAAGCCGAATATTACAAGGACCGCTACCGCGTGATCGGCATGGAACGTCGCTTCAATGGCAACACTGTTTCACCTACATATAACAAGACCATGGCCCGTCAAGGCGAAGATCTGCATGATTTAATCGAGAGTTTGCAATTAAAGAACCCCATCGTTGTGGGCCATTCCATGGGTGGCTCAACCGTGATGGCTTACTTATCCTTATTCGGCGATGCACAGTTAGGCGCTTTTGTGAACGTGGATCAAACGCCGAAAATGGTCAATGATGATGACTGGCAGACCGGGATGTACAAGTTAACCACGGCAAATATGGGCACCTTCTTTGACGCACCGCTGGATAGTCCGTTTTACAAGGATGTTACTCCGGAAGTGATGGCCATTATGAAGGCGGTGGCAGCCGAGACCAATGACAATACATATACCTTAGAGATGACTAAACCGTTGCTACTGGACCACGCGTGGGCTGACTGGCGTGGTATTCTGCAAACGGTGACGGTGCCCACGTTATTCATGGCAGCTGATCACAGTCCGTTTTGGCCAAGCGCTCACGCAACTGAATCGGCAAAATTAGTGAAAAATGGACGGGCTGCCATATTAACGGATGTCGGCCATGGGATGGAGTATGAAGATCCGGAACAGTTTCAGGCTGTGTTAGATCAATTTTTAGAGACGTTAAAGGGTTAAAAAATAAGCACCCCCAAAGTTGAGAAAACTTTAGGGGTGCTTATTTTTTTCAGTCGCGCTTCTCGTGAATGGTTTGAAACTGCTTTTGTGCTAACTCAATAACCCCCTGTGCCTGGCTAGAACAATCACATTGTGTCGGATAAGCGATGGCAATATCGCACTGAAAGGTGGTTGGCAGAATACTAACGGTACGCATTTTTTCCTTGGTCAATGGTGAAATCGCCGATGCCGGAACGATAGTCGCCCCCAGTCCACCCAGTGATAAGCTGGCCGCCGTATTAATATTGGCGGTTCTTAACACAACGTTCGGAGTGATGTGGTACTTGGTCAGGTAGCTATTAACCAGCCGTTGGAAACCACTGGTATCCGTCTCAACTATGAAGTCGCGTCCGTTGACCAAGGGACTGATATCGGCAATGGACTCCGTGGGAAGTTGCTGTGTTTCAAAAGTTGCCGGGATTAGTAGTATGCCGCTATCGGTATACAGGCGTTTGTATCCGAGTTTGGGACTATAGGCAGGGGTGATGCCTAGGTATAGGTCCAATTCTTGATTGATGATGGCAGTTTCCATTTCAGCGGAAGACTTTTCAATCAAACGGATTTCGATTTGCGGAAAGCGCTGGTGAAAGGCTGGCAGTAGTGGCGGTAGAATAATTTGAGCGAGCGACGGATTGACGCCAATCGTGAGGCGGCCCACCTGATTACTGGCAAACTGCTGCATCTCGTGGCTCATGACCTGATAAGATTGGACTAACTGTTTGATTTGATTCAAATAGTACTCGCCAGCATAAGTGAGCTTTAGCGGATGCTGTGTACGGTCGAGCAAGTCGACGCCGTATTGCCGTTCCTGGTTACGGATAAGTTTACTGACAGTGGGCTGAGTCATGAATAATTGGTCGGCAACCACCGAAATATTGCCGTATTTAGCAACCGCTTCCAATATCTGTATCATCTGATTTTCACGCGTTAGAGTTTTCATAGATGAGCCTTCTTAATTTAGGATCAATAAAACTAGTATGCCATTTTTGGCATATTTTTTCAATTAATAATCTATTTCACAAGCGACGCAAATGGATAGATAATAAAGGCGAATTAAAACTTGTTCAGTTAGTAACTTGAGTATGATGTCATCAAGTTATTTACCAACGATTAAATCAAGGAGGCATTTTCAATGCAATTCGTTGCTCTGGTCGGGACCAATGCCGACCAATCTTATAACCGTCAATTACTAGCTTATATGCAACGTCATTTTAATCAAAAAGCTAAGATTACTATTTGTGATATTTCTAATATCCCGTTGTTTCGGGAAAATGCTAAAATTCCTGCCAATGTGCAGCAGCTGGCTGACACTATTACAGCGGCGGATGGTGTGATTATTGCGACACCGGAATATGATCATTCGATTCCGGCCGCTTTAAAGAGTGTTTTGGAGTGGTTATCGTGTGAAATCCATCCTCTGGAAAAGAAACCAATTATGATCGTGGGTGCTTCTTTAGGCATCCAAGGGACGTCTAGAGCACAGCAAAATCTCCGTCAAATTTTGGATGCTCCAGGAGTAAACGCCATTGTAATGCCAGGCGACGAGTTTATGTTGAGTTTCGCCACTAAGGCCTTTGATGAACGTGGTGACTTAAAGGATGTCCAAACGATTCAATTCTTGGAAAGTTGCTTTAGCGATTACATTCAATTCTGTGCCAAAGTTAATGGAGAGGGGTCAGTGAAGATGAAGACAAGTCAGAGACAACCAGTTAAATGGGCCAGTGCCTACGATGTTGTCGTAGTAGGCTTTGGGGCAGCTGGTGCCACGGCCGCACGGTTTGCTGCGGATAGTGGTGCCAAAGTATTGTTGGCGGATGCAGCACCTGATGGTCACGAAGGTGGTAATACCCGTTACGCAGGTCAAGTTGTTTTGACCGGCCATGATTACAATAAGACCAAGGCTTACCTGAAAAAGTTATTTGGCAGTATCGATGTTGATGAAGAAATCTTGGATACTTACGCTAAAGGTATTTCCAATATCCCAGACTACTTCAAAAAGTATTTGGAAATTAAGGAACCAGTCAGCTATAACAAGGTCCATCGCGATCCTAATTTTGAAGCCTTTGCTAACGGACTATCACCAGAATACCCAGAATTTGAAGGTTCAGATACAATTGATCTGACCACGGTTCATGATGGCTATTTTGATGCTTCACTATGGAAAACGTTACGGGCACAAGTCACTAAGCGGCCTAAGCAAATTGACATCTGGTTATCTTCACCTGCTAAACATTTGATCCAAAATACGGATACAGGTGTTATCGAAGGTGTTCAGATTCAGCGTAATGGTCAATTAGTGAACATTCAGGCGCGCAACGGTGTCGTTATGGCAATGGGTGGTTTTGAAAACAACCCTGAAGACATTCAAAACTTCATTGGCGTACCTAAGTTAAAGGTCATTGGGACGCTGTACAACAAGGGTGACGGTATTACCATGGCACAGGAAGTTGGCGCTAAATTCTGGCACATGAAGAGTTTTGAAGGCTACGGCTTTAATACCAGCTTCACCTTCGAAAATCCAGAAGAACAACGAGGTAAGTTTATCTTAGGCGCATGGCCCGAATTATCGCATGGTAGCATCTTCATTGCGGGTGATGACGGTAGCCGTTACGTTCGAGAAGACGAAAACGGTCGGCATGGTCATGCGTACGAACATGGTAGCTGGCACAATCCAACGGTTTATAATCACCCACACTTGATTTTTGATCAAGCACAATACGATAAAATCAAGGCTCAAGGTGAACTGCCGTATCCTGACTTCTTTAAGATCACGGTAAAAGCCGATAGTTTGACAGAATTAGCAGCTAAAATTCAGGCAGATCCTGAGACACTGAAACAAACAGTTAGCCAGTTTAACCAGTTTGCTGAGCAAGGGACCGACTTCGCGTTAGGACGTGCCGGTGATTCACTGGCAGCGTTTGGTGACGGTCCGTTTTACGCCACGCCATTAGCCACTGCCATGCTCAATACTCAGGGTGGTGCGCAACGAAACGCTAAGGCAGAAGTGTTAGATGCTGCCGGCCAACCAATCCCACACCTTTACAGTGCTGGTGAATTTGGCGGTATTAATGCTAACCAGTACAACGGTGGCGGTAACTTAGCAGAGTGCTTGATTTTCGGGAAGATTGCTGGGGAAAATGCCGCAGCAGTTAAGACCGATTCACTGATCACCACGACAGAAACGGAACCCGTAGCTGACTTGGGCAGTAACGACTTGGACGGCGAAAACGTGTTAAATCAGTATGAAGTTGGTGAAAACCAGTATTTGGGTGTTTCTGAAGCTGGCATCGGTGGCCAAGTGGTCGTTCGTGTCACGTACGCAGATGGTACGTTGAGCGATGTTGAAGTGCTTAAAGAGTCTGAAAGTGAAGATGTTGGCCAACAAGCCATGACGGAATTACCTCAGACCATGGTGGCCGCTAACACCTATGATGTTGACGGGATTACCGGTGCTTCCTCATCAAGCCGTGCGTTGAAGAGTGCTGTTAAGAACGCCTTGTCGAAGGTTAAAGAAACGGTTTAATTACAGAATAAAAAACGCTCGTTATTAAAGCAATTTCTGCTTAATGACGAGCGTTTTTTGAGTTTAATCTAATTGGTCATCAACCCGATTATAATACGCAACGGAAATATCACTACCGCGTACTTCCAACTTGGTTACTGAACCGTTAAGTGCGGAAATCGCAACGTTGATATCCGGTTGGAAACGGGAAACAATGCTGCGAATGGTGGTGCTATGACTGGTCACTAACACTTTATCGCCGTCAACGCAGTCTCGCATTAACATGTCAAAGCCGGGTTGCAGCCGCGCCCAATACCGGGCATTATCTTCAGCGTCGTTAAAGGGGTCTTGAGCTGCAATACGATCCTTAACGCCTTCAATGGTGTAAGCAGAAATCATGGCGTTAAAGGTATCATTGCCATCAGGACCGCCAATCATGTGCCAAGTTTGGTTTTCGTCATTACCTTCGAAGTAGCCGAAGTTTTCTTCCTTGAATGCTGGGGCAATGGTGGCCTTTTTTACCGTGCCACTGTTGACGGCTAGAATGTATTCAGCCGTGTGCTGGGCACGCTCGGAGTCGCTGGTATACGCTTTAGTGAAAGAGATGTGCGCCAGTCGTTGACCAGCAGCTTTCGCATCTTGCACCCCCTTATCAGTCAGTGCGGCGTCAATCCAGCCTTGAATCCGGTGGTACTTGTTCAGGATAGTTTGTCCATGACGGACGAAGTAAATATCAAAATTAGCCAAAAAATTGCCTCCAAAAATAAGTGTCTTAAAATTAATTTAGTTTGCCCAATTCACGACGAATTTGAGCGGACTGCTGTTTGCTACTGGTGAAGAGGATCCGGTCATTCAACTTTAATGGCGTGTCGCCACTAGGCCGAACGAACCGTTTTTCACGGTAAATCTGCGCAATGGTAATGTCGTCAATAAAGGGCAGGTTGCGGATTTGAATATCCACGTATTTGTGGTTACGCAGCTGAACTTCGTAAACGCCAGCTTCGGTAGAAGTAAGCAGTTCCAGCGTCGACGGGGTTTCAATCAAACTGCGCAGCATACTGATCTGAACATCGGGGGTACTATAGACTTCCACCCCCATCTTTATCAGGGTATCTTTACGCTCGTCGAGAATGTTGGGGTCTTCAAAGCGGGCAATTACCCGTGGTACGCCATACTGCTTGGCCGATTTAGCCAAGCGGTAATTTTCCTTAGAGTTACTCTGACCCAAAACAACAATATCGGTGTCGAAAACGTCAGCGTTCACCAAGTCATCGGGAACCAAATTTTCTAGTAAATGCACGTCGATTTCACTGTTAAAAGCGCGGTAGTTACGTTCCTGATCCGTGTACATGTGAATGTCGTAGCCGTGCTTCGTTAGCTGCTGAGCCACGGGCACGGTGAGTAAGTTAGTGCCGATAAAGTGGACGTTCAGTGGCTTGCTGTCGGCGGCTTCGGCACGATATAGCCGGTTGAAGGTTATCGGTCCAATGATACAAGTGAGGATGGCAGCCAGCAGGAAGGCACCCGATTGCTGAGCTGTGATCCGGTGCAAGTGCTCAGCAACCTGTAAAATCGCCAAAACAACGGTTAAGGTGGTTGTGCTCATAGCGGTACCGGCAAAGGCATTACCGTTGGTGAACCGCAACCGTAAAATCGGCCAAATAGCGGCTTTGGCGACGAGATAGGCAATCAAGAAAACGGGAATCAAAATCAGCGTTTTCGGATCAGCCAGCAAGGTTCGCAGGTTCAAGCCCACGCCGCTCATAATGAAGAAGATGGGGATGAAGAAGCCGTAGCCGATGGAATCCAGCCGCACCTTAGTTTCTTCGTGAGGTTCCAGTAACTTGATGACGATACCGGCTAAGAACGCACCCAGAATGCCTTCAGCACCAACGGATTCCGCAATGGTGACTAATAGCACGATGACGAAGAACGACAGCCGAACGTCCAATTGCGTAGTGGACTTATTGATGCGGTCAAAAAATTTGAAAAAGCTTTTAAACCGCACCACTAACAGGCCGGCAGCCAACAGAATCAACAGTAATAGCCAGAGTGACTTGGCGGTGGGACTGTAGGCGGATGCGTAGAAGGTCAGGCCAATCATGGGCACCACTTCACCCAGCGCCGAAATCAGCAGAATCGTTTGACCAAAGGGTTTGCTTAGCAGCTCCTTTTCCTTTAGCGCGGCGATGACGATGCCCAAAGAAATAGTCATGAATAAAATCATGGCTAACCAGATGTCGGAGAACATACCCGATAATTTGAGCAGGAAAGCAATCACGGCTGACATTACCACGATTGAACCGTAAGACAAGAATGCCAGTATGACCGGTGAGTACTTAGGCGCATTGGCAGACTGTTTTTGCTCTAGTGGCGTCAGGTCGTTACGTTTGCGGCTGAACAGACTAAAGTCAATTTCCAGACCACTCAGGAATAACAGGACGATCACGCCGACATCCTTCAACATGCTCAACGTATCATTACTATGGATAACGTTAAGTAGACTGGGGCCTAAAACGACCCCAACGATGATTTCCACCACTGCAGTAGGCAGTAAGGTGAGTTTGAACCGCGCCATAATCAGCGGAATGGCTAACGCGGCTAACAGAATAATAACTAATGAAATTTGATCCATGATAATACCTCGAATCATTTACGTAATAATGAAGCTAGATTGTTCTTATCGGGCGCAATTAGTGATATACTTTAATATCGAATTTACGACTGGAGGGCGCTATGGCAGATACGATTAAACAGCAAGAACAAGCACACTTAGATGTGGTGATTGATAAAATCAAGATTGCTCAGGTTAAGTCGCAAGAACGGATCGACAACGCAAAGTCAGGCGAAGAGGGTATCCGTAACAACCTCGTTAACGAATTACGGCTTAAAACTGATTCGTACGAAGGCATTATGGAAACCGGCTTGTCGGTTCATCAGCAGCAACAGCAGCTTAATGAACGTCAAAATAGCTGGCAGCACGCTACCGACGAATTGAAGACGCTGAAGAAAATGGAAAAGACGCCTTATTTCGCGCGGATTGATTTTCATGAAGAAGGCGAACCCAAAACGGAGTCGATCTATATTGGACTGGCTTCCTTTTCGGACCAACCTGATCGATTTCTAGTATATGACTGGCGTGCGCCGATTTCTAGTGTTTATTATGATGGTGGTTTGGGCGATGTCACCTACCAGACGCCTGATGGGGAACAAACTGTCAATCTCAAATTAAAGCGTCAGTTCCAGATCGAAGATGGCACCATCAAGACGGTGTTCGATACCGAAGAAGCCGTTGGTGATCAGATGCTGCTGGATGCGTTGAGTGAACAGTCCGATACTAAGATGAAGAGTATCGTCACCACCATTCAAAAAGAGCAAAACCAGATCATCCGGGATACCAAGTCGGACTTGCTATTCGTTCAAGGGGCAGCGGGTTCCGGTAAAACGGCCGCTGTTCTGCAACGGGTAGCTTGGCTGCTGTACCGTTATCGTGGGAAATTAACGTCTGGTCAAGTCATCTTATTCTCACCAAACCAGTTATTTAACGATTATATCGACCAGGTGCTGCCTGAACTGGGTGAGCAAAACATGGTTCAAATGACGTACTATCAGTATACTGGGCATCGCTTACCAAAGATGTCAGTAGAGACCTTAGCACAGCGGTTCAGTGAAGATTACAGTGACGCTGAAAAACGGATTGATGCCTTAAAGGGCAGTCTGGCGTTCTACAACGCTGTCACCGTCTACGCCAACCATTTGGAAAAAGAAGACATGATTTTCCGGAACATTAATTTTAAGGGGAAACCGTTCTTTACTAAGGAAAAGATTCACGAAATCTACTATAGTTTTAACGAAAATTATCGCTTATTCAACCGCCTAGATGGTACCCGCGAGCAGCTGATCAAGATGCTCAATCGTCGAATCAGTTCTGAAATGCGAGCCAAGTGGGTTGAAGAAGCTGTTCAGGATTTAAGTCAGGAACAAATGAACCAGATGAAGGGTGAGGACCCTCAAGAAATCGAAGACGCTGACAAGGAATTCAAATTCTACGCCAGAAAGATCGTCATGAAGGCTTTCGCACCCATTCGACAAGCGGTTGTCCGTAACCGGTTCTTGAGTATCAACGGTCAGATGATTCACATGCTGCGTAGCATTCCAGCAATTATCAATCTTGATGAGTATGGCATTACCAAGGACGATTGGAAGGCCAGCGTCGAACGCACCATTGCTGACATCAAGCAGTCTAAGATGACTTTGAGCAACATTTCGCCCTACCTGTATCTGTATGACAAGATGACGGGTCACAAGGGTGAAAAGGATATGCGCTACGTCTTTATTGATGAAATTCAAGATTACACGCCGTTCCAGTTAGCTTACCTGAAATTCAGTTTCCCGCGTGCTAAATTCACGTTGCTGGGTGATCTGAACCAAGCCATTTTCACCAAGGAGAACAGCAAAACGCTGCTGAGCGAACTGAGTACCATGTTTGATCCGGAAAAGACCACGGTTGTGCAATTGACACAATCTTACCGTTCAACCGCGCAGATCACTGACTTTACTCGGCATATTCTGGTAAACGGTGAGGCAGTGAAAGCCTTCGACCGTGACGGCGCTTTACCGGTTATTAGTGTCCAGCCGGATAAACAGGCGACGTTACAACGGCTGATCAAACAGTTGCAGGCCAACAATAACGAAAAGGAAACTACGGCCATTATCGGTAAATCATTGGCTGATTGCCGTGATTTAGCTAACGACCTACACGACGCTGGGGTTAAAGCCACCTTGATCCAGTCTGAAAATCAACGGCTGGCACCCGGGGTGATCATCGTGCCATCGTTCTTAGCGAAAGGGCTAGAATTCGATGCCGTCATCGTCTGGGAGGCTTCAGAGAAGAACTACCATGAAGATGATGAACGACAGTTGATGTATACGATTTGTTCGCGGGCGATGCATGAATTGACGGTGTTGGCAACCGATAAGTTGTCACCATTGTTTGATAACGTTCCTAGTGATGAATATGAAAAAGAATAAACTTGAAGAGTGATTGAATCTACAGGATTCAGTCGCTCTTTAATTTATGCTAAACAAGATTCGTCTGAGTTATAGCGCTTGCGAGATAGCTCGTGTATAATGAACTCAATTTAGTATCTACGGAATTTGATGAGGCTGACTTGAATGACTGATTTAATGAATTACGATGTTTTTAGTAAAAATGAATGGCGCGACTTTTATCAGGACGCCTCAGTGCCACTGACCCAGGCGAGTTTGAAACAGATCAAGGCTTTTAACGACCGGATTTCTGTTCAGGATGTACAGGATATCTACATTCCGTTGATTCACTATTTACGGTTACTGATAAAGCATTTTGATGCTTGGCAAGAATCTAAGGCGCATTTCCTACGGCAGAAATCGCGGCACGTTCCCTACATTATTGGAATCGCTGGTAGTGTGGCGGTGGGTAAGAGTACTACGGCGCGCTTGCTGAAAGTCCTGATGAATCACTTCTTTCCTGAAAGACGAATCGAGATGCTGACCACGGATGGGTTTCTGTATTCAACAGCTGAGCTGAAGAAGCGCGGTTTGGTGACACGGAAAGGGTTTCCTGAGAGTTACGATATGAAGGCGCTGATCACCTTTTTAAACGATGTTAAATCAGGTAAAGAACTCATGGAAGTGCCGGTGTATTCTCACAAGAATTACGACATCGTGCCGGATGAGGTTCAGGTGATCGAACGGCCGGATGTGCTGATCATTGAGGGGATCAATACCTTACAATTACCCAGTTCTGAACAGATTTACGTTTCGGATTTTACCGATTTTTCCATCTACGTTGATGCGCGGCCAAAATTGGTCGAGGAATGGTATTTGGAACGGTTTAAAGCCCTGCTGAAGCTGGCTAAGGATGATCCGGATAACTATTACCATTCCTATACTAAAGTGCCGATAGAGGCCGCTGTGGAGTCCGCTAAGAATATTTGGTACAGTGTTGACCTGCCAAACTTGGAAGATTATATTTTACCCACGCGTAGCCGTGCAGATATGATTATCCACAAAGGTGAACAGCACATTATTGACCAAGTGATGTTGCGTAAATCATAATTGGTATTGGGGAAGCTAACGTAAGATGGTTTGTGAATACAAACCTGTTCGAGTCGAATGACTTGTTTTTAGAAAAGTTATTCGATAGAATCCGAACGATTAAACTTTCCTCATTTTGATTGACCGGCATTAGAAGAATCTGTATAGTATAACTAATGGTTTCAAGTTCTGTTTAATAAGAAAGGTGTGAATGGATTGGCAAAGGTGGATTTATCGTCCTTTGATAAGATCATTGTGCTGGACTTCGGTTCACAGTACAATCAGCTCATTACCCGTCGGATCCGTGATCTGGGTATCTACTCAGAATTAATGTCCCACGAAATCACGGCTGACGAGGTAAAAGCTCTAAATCCCAAGGGTATCATCTTTTCTGGTGGCCCAAACAGTGTGTACGCTGATGACGCGCTGCGGGTCGACCCTGAGATTTTCAAGTTAGGTATTCCAATTCTGGGAATTTGTTACGGAATGCAGTTGATGGCTTACAATTTAGGTGGTCAAGTTAAGTCTGATAACGGCCAATACGGTCGTGCTGCGATTACAGTGACCAGCGATGATGCCAAGTTATTTGCCAACACGCCTAAGGAACAAAACGTGTGGATGAGTCATGGTGACTTGGTAACCAAAGTGCCTGAAGGGTTTACGGCGGTTGCTACTAGTCCTGAATGCCCAATTTCTGCTATGCAGGATACCGCACGGAACTTCTATGGGATTCAATTCCATGCCGAAGTGCGTAACACCGATTACGGTAACGATATTCTGAAACACTTCGCTTTCGACGTTTGCCATGCTGAAGCAAACTGGTCAATGGATGATTTCATTGATCTGCAAATTCAGCACATTCGCGAAACTGTTGGTGACAAGAAGGTGCTGCTGGGCCTTTCCGGCGGTGTGGATTCATCAGTTGTAGGTGTGCTGTTACACAAGGCCATCGGCAATCAGCTGACCTCCATCTTCGTTGACCACGGTTTGCTTCGTAAGGGCGAAGCTGAACAAGTTATGGCTAGTCTGAAGGGCAAGTTTGGTTTGAACATTATCGAAGTCAACGCTGCTGACCGGTTCCTATCTAAGCTCAAGGGTGTTAGTGAACCTGAAAAGAAGCGGAAAATCATCGGTAACGAGTTCATCCAAGTGTTTAACGATGAAGCTCAAAAGCTGAACGGTATCGACTTCTTGGCACAAGGTACGTTGTATACCGACGTGGTTGAGTCTGGTACCGATACCGCTCAAACCATCAAGTCTCACCATAACGTGGGTGGCCTGCCAGAAGACATGAAGTTCCAACTGATCGAACCATTACGGACTTTGTTCAAAGACGAAGCGCGTGAATTGGGTGAAAAGTTGGGCATGCCTTCAGACCTTGTTTGGCGTCAGCCATTCCCAGGTCCAGGTTTGGGTATCCGTGTGATCGGTGAAATTACCCCTGAAAAACTCGAAATCGTCCGTGATAGCGACTTTATCCTTCGTGACGAAATCAAAAAAGCCGGCCTAGACCGCGATATCTGGCAATACTTCACCGTTCTGCCAGGTATCCGTTCAGTCGGTGTCATGGGTGATGGTCGGACATACGACTACACAGTTGGTATCCGTGCCGTAACTTCTATCGATGGGATGACTGCGGACTTTGCACACATTCCATACGAAGTGTTAGCTCAGATTTCAACACGTATCGTAAACGAAGTAAAGCATGTTAACCGTATCGTGTATGACGTTACGAGCAAGCCGCCTTCGACAATTGAGTGGGAATAAGGCGCTAAGTTAACTTGGTGCTGGAAGGCCGCTCGTTAATAATTAAAAATCAGTTGGTAGTCTGCTAAATGGCCGCCAGAAGAAAAGTCAGTCCTGAGAAATCGGGGCTGACTTTTTGCTTATGGTAATAAATCGATATTTTCCATTATGAAATTGATAAAGTACTGACTGGCAATCGGTAGCATCTCTTTCTTTTGACTGATCATACCAATATTCCGTGTCAGTTCAGGTTTAATCGGTAGAATCGCTACGTTATAGGCCGTTTTCTGCAAAACTAATTCTGGTAAAATACTAACGCCTAAGCCTAGTTCAACCATTGAAAGAATGGAATAATCATCGTGGACACGTAGCTTGATATTGGGCTGTAAGTGAGCTTTTTCAAAGGCAGCTAACGGTTCGCTGTAGGAGCCTTCCTCCAATTCTAGAAAGGGCTCAGAGGTTAGGTTTGCTGTTACGAAACAGTGCTGAACTAGTGGGTGATTGGGTGGCAGTACGGCTTTTAGTACGCCAGACTTAACAAACTGAACATCTGTATGAGGTAGGGCGTCAGGACTCACAAGGCCGAAATCAACTTGATTCGTTCGTACCCATTCGGGAATAGTTGTGTAATCGCCTTGATGCAAAATGAACTTTACTTGTGGATATTGTTGCTGGAATTTTTGAATTTGGGCAAGAAACACCCCGTTCTTTTAAGGACGTGATGAATTGCCTTTTTCTGACATTGTTTGTTGGCAACCAGTGGGGAATATTGTATAATAAGAACATACGTTTGCTAATGATAAAATCAAAGGATGTTACCGCTTATGACGCTAAAGGCGATTAAAACCCGTATCTATCCCACTGCGCAACAGCAGGAAAAAATCACGGCCAACTTTGGTTACTGCCGTTTCGTTTGGAATCAGTTGCTTGATATGCAGAAGCAGCGCTATGCCAACGGGGGCAGTTACGTCAACGAATTTGGCATGAACTACCTCATTAAATGCTTGAAAAAAGAATACTCTTTTCTCAAAGCAGCTGAATCGACTTCTCTGCTGCATGTAAGTCGTGATTTACACCACGCCTATCAAAAACTGTTCAAAGAACACAAAGGGTTGCCGAAGTTCAAATCCCGTAAGTTTCCCAAACAAAGCTATCAATGTAACGCTGTTAATCACAATATTCAGGTGATTGATCAGCATCATCTTAAACTACCCAAACTGGGATGCCTAAGATTTAAAGCTGGACGACAACCGTTTGGTCAAATTAAGAACGTGACAATTCGACTCTCCGCTACCGGCAAATTCTACGCCATTATTCTAGTTAAAACTGATATTAAGCCACTAAAATGCACTGGTAAGGCCATTGGTATTGATATGGGTGTTGCGGATCTCATGATTACTTCGGATGGTATTAAGTATCCCACTATCCGGTTTGATAAGCAGCTCGGAAAAAAGAAACAATACTGGGAAAAGCGTTTGGCTCGGCGCAGACGTCAAGCTGAGAAAGAGATTACTTGGGATAAACATAATCAGGTACCCGAACCCAGAGAGTTGGCTGATTTTAAGAACTACTTGAAGGCTAAGCACATGGTCGCTAAATATCATGAGAAGATTGCCAATCAACGGGATAACTATTTGCATAATGTTACGAAAGAACTGGTCGAACAATATGATGTGATTAGGATTGAAGATTTGAAAGCCAAAAATCTGCTGAAAAATCACAAATTATCTAGGGCGATTACCAACCAGTCGTGGCGAAAATTACGTTTAATGCTGGAATATAAATGTGCCTGGTATGGAAAGCAGCTGTTCATTATCAACCCCAGAAAGACTTCACAAATATGTTCAATCTGCGGCTACGATGATGGCAAGCACACCTTAGACATTCGCCAGTGGACGTGTCCCAACTGCGGGATTAATCATGATCGCGATATCAATGCCGCAATGAATATTCTAAAAGCAACAGCATCATAAAAGACCAATTGGGCTGGAACAGCCCCTAGTCAATAGCCGTAACCTCTGCGCATCATTCTTTGAATGATACGTAAGTCAGCGGTGTTCCTAGAAGCGCGTTACTTTAGTGACGAGTAGTTCACAGTTTTTAAATTTGCTGCTCCTGAAAACAGTAATACAGTGACGTTTAATACTCAGGGCGGTGAGTTAACGGTGACTAAGAAGGACGACTTGTACGAAATGAACTTCCCTTCTTACGAGTTGAAACAAGTGCCGGTCACTGAAGAAATGACGACGGCCTTTGGGGAACAACCAGCAGAGGCTTACATGGGAAGAGACCTGCTATGTGTCTTTCCGGACGGGACAGATATTGAAAATCTTAATCCCAATATGGATAAATTAAGTCAACTGGATGGCTTGCTGCAACATGCCACCGTTGCCAGCGACAAGTACGACTGTGCTTCACGTTCCTTTGCACCCAAGCTGGCAGTTCCCGAGGATCCGGTTTGTGGGAGCGGTCACTGTCATATCGTGCCTTATTGGGCTAAACGACTGGGGAAAAATCAATTGACAGCTTACCAAGCCTCACCACGATCCGGTATTTTGTATTGTGATTATCAAGGTGACCGGACGTTGTTGAGTGGTAAAGCGGTACTGTATTCGGAGAGCGAGACCTTTATTTAGCTAGGTAATGAGAAATTTTAAACGGCGTACGAAACAGTTGCGACTTTCAATTCGATTGATATGCGGATAGTAATTACAAAAAGCCAGATTCTAAATTGAATCTGACTTTTTTGTTCGTATTTAAGGCGACTTTAGAGGAATTCGCATCGTAACACAACAACCATTTAACACTGGGTAAGACTAACGTAGTTGATATTTATCTAACTATTGTGATAAATTAGACATGTTGAATGAAATTATCTAAGTTGGTTGATATTAATGTGCTGGGACAATAAACTAGACTTAGATGAATGATTCAAAAATACGTTTCGAAAGAATTGATTGTTTTAGCTCCTGTGCTTGCTGATTTTGGCTAATGCGTCAGGCAATGTCTCAGAGACCGAAATTCCTATGAAGCGGTCAGTGAGTTGCACAAAAATTTAAGCGCTTACAATTAATCAATCTACAAACATTTAACTGATTAAAACAAATCAGTAGAAATTGAGGGATATAAAATGGCTAAAAATAAGAACGATGTCTTAACGAAGGCTAATCGCCAATTAAAAGAATTTGCAAAGATTGTGAATAGTGATCATGCACTTCGAAAAGTAAAGCCTGACGAAAAGCTGCGGGTTGGTGTGGACTTAGGGACATCGTCAATCGTACTCACGGTTTTAGATGAAAATAATAATCCAATATACGGTGCTTTTGAATATGACCACGCGGTTCGTGATGGTATGGTGGTTGATTACCTTGAGAGTATTAACATTTTAAAACGGTTAAAGCAAAAAGCTGAATCCGTTTTAAAGACTGAGCTGACGACTGCTTGTGGCGCCATTCCACCTAACACTGGTGAAGGTGGTAAGAAAGTGGTTGCAAACGTGATTGAAGCCGCTGAACTTCAATGTTTAAACGTGGTTGATGAACCAACCGCAGCCGCTAAGTTTCTGCGTATCTCATCCGGAACAGTGGTCGATATTGGTGGTGGTACCACGGGTATCAGTATTTTTAAGAATGGCAAGCTTACAACCGTTGTGGATGAAGCAACGGGTGGCTTCCATATGACCTTGGTACTTGCTGGGGCACAGAAAATTAATCAAGATAAGGCTGAACTCTTGAAGCGCGATAACTCTAAGGAGGCCGAGGTTTTCCCAATTATTCGACCAGTGGTGGAAAAGATGGCCACGATTACAAAGAACGCTGCACCTGATCAGCTGCAGAAGCCCGTTGTCGTTGTTGGTGGGGCCACTAACTTCAAAGATTTCATCAAGGCGTTTAGCAAGACGCTCAAGATGGATGCGGTTAAGCCGGCCTTTCCTCAGTTTGTGACACCGTTGGGGATTGCGATGTATGATCATGAGGATTAGATGAAACAGGAAAATCATGGTAGAATTACACAGAAAAGTTGCCAATAACTGAACTATTATTTGGTCATTTATCAATGTGTTTAATCCTTTTCTTTGAAATAACTGGATATGAAGTATTCTCTTAATGGGCTTTAAAAACTTGATATAAGACTACACATTTTTTGTAGCTTTTGCTCAAGTTTTCTGGACTAATCTGAATAACTAAATTGCAAAATTTGTAATATAAACTTACTAACAGGCGTAAAATCCCGAGAAATCGGGATTTTTTCTTTGAAGAAAATTAATGCATCAAGTTGAAACCTTCTAATATTAGTTTAGATTCTTGTCCGTTTATTCACATATTGAATTTGGATTGGTAGGTCATCACAATGGAATTATCGTGGACGCAACATGAAATCTGATTGTGGTATATTTAACGCATGATCTGTTTCATGTTCTTCTATAGTAGAACTGAATAAAATTACTTGATAGGTAATTTAGGATTGTTGTTATATAGGGATTCTTTTAGTCTAGTCCCCGCACCAGCGGGGGTGATCCTCTGATAATTTAATAGCTCATTTACTTGTCGCTCTAGTCCCCGCACCAGCGGGGGTGATCCCTCGTCTTTAGTGGCGTTAGCGTTGTAAGCAATCTAGTCCCCGCACCAGCGGGTGGGGTGATTACGCTGCATTGACTGCGGCCATCATGATTTACGTAAAGACGATCTCGTATGTTATGATAATTGCAATAGTTTTCATAACCAATCCCCGCATCAGCGGGGGTGATCCAATTAGTATGAGGATCTTTGTTAGGACAAATGTGCTTCCCCGCATTAGCGGGGATGAAGGTATCCATTATCGGATACTTTTTATATTTTAAAAAATAAGAACATTAGAATGAGAATAAATAGTGATTAATGAAAAGGAATGTGTTATCCTTTAAATAACGAATTAGGAGAGGTTAACTGTACTTCATTTTAAATAAAATCTTATAAAGGAATATCAAAGGTAATCAAATGCTAAACACTTATAAAGTTGAAATTAAGCCAACCGCCAAACAAACATGGCTGATTGATTCCCACATTAGTGGTAGTTGCTTGGCCTATAATCTATTCTTAGATATCAATAAACAGCGTTATGAACAGGATTATTATTATTTAGATGCTGATGCTTTTAATAAATGGTTTAATCATGAATATCTTGAAGCTAATCCTGATGATATGTGGATCAAGAATTTGTATGCTAAGTCAGTTAAACAGGCATTTATAGATGCTGATGTGGTCATGAAACGTTTTTTCAATAAACAGAGTGTTTTCCCTCATTGGCGGTCATTTAAGTGCGGTCAAGGTAGTTACTACTTTGTTAAGAACAATAAAACGTCTATCATCTCCTGTCAGCATCATCGGATTGAGTTGCCGAAGCTTGGTTGGGTATGCTTAAAAGAAGTCGGTTGTATTTCTACCAATGCCGATTATTTCGTGATTAAGCAAGGCTGGATCAAATTCCAGGCTGGTCGATATTACTTGACCTGTTTAGTGGAGTAAACAAATCGACCACAGTAGAATTAACCAGTGAATCTATTGGTATTGATTTTGAATTATAAGAATTTGTTATTCTAAATGAGGGTATTTGTATCATAATCAGAATTAAAGCAGTCGGATAAAACGTCCGTACAGACTGCAAAAAATATTCCAGTAGTATCAAGCACTGAAAGCTAGAAATCAGAAAGAAGGGAGATCTGCTACTGAATTAAATCTAGCTAAAACTCAGTGGAAAGTGTAAGGCTTCTATCAACGTCTTACTAACATTTAATCTGATTATCAAAGTTACCCACTGTGGTGAGGACCAAACTACAGCGGGCAAAAAGTCCTAAGAAAATTTGAATGTTAAAGGTATACAGCATTTAGCTAAAGTGGTTAAGTATCCTAGGAAAACTAAATAGACGTTTTGAATCAACTTCTAAAGTGTGTCACTAGTGTGATCATAGAAAGATTGATTTTGAAACTAAAAGAGCGAGTGTACGCATATCAGAGCTGTGATTATATCGAAGATTACGATATTAATGCGGTTCTAAATATTAAAAACTTTGAATTAGCTTACTAAAACTGTTTTCAAAGTATGGTACCAGTGATTAGCAGGGTATTAATGCCGGACTATTATATCAACGGTATTAGCGAGTTTGATATGAGACAGAGTAGGAAGAAGCAAAGATATTCTACAATTTTTTATAACTTATTAACGGTAGGTGAGATAGTGGACTTAATATCAGAAATAAACAAATTAGATTCAAAAGTTGTCAATCTTTGGGCTAAGAAAAGAACAGTAGACGGAGAACAGCTTTGGCTTCCTTTGATGGCACATTTAGTTGATACTGAGCAAACAATTAATTGGCTGTGGAACTATTGGCTTAGTGAGGGTACGAAACAAATCATATCGTTTCAGTATGGTGAAGGTATTTCACAGAAATTAGTGAAATTTATTGGTTTTAGTCATGATTTGGGTAAAGCAACTCCAGTATTTCAGAAGAAACCATCGTATGATGGAGGAAATTCAATTGATGAAATTTTGATGGAACGGTTGATCCAGTCGGGGTTCGAGGGACTCAAGGGAGCAAGCTTTAAATTTCCTAAAAAATCCCCTCATGCACTAGCCGGAGAAGCCCTATTGATGAATGTACATGTTCCAGAATCGGTAGCGGCTATTATCGGAGGTCATCACGGTGATGCCGGGGATGAAGTTCCTTTTAAACAAATTGGTGCTAATCGTGCTAACTATGAGCAAACTGCTGGTCATACTATCATTGATTCAGTGTATAGAGAAAATTGGAAGCGGGTTCAAAATGAAATTATCAATTTTGGTCTCAAAATATCCGGATTTAATTCGGTTAGTGAAATTCCAGAAGTCAATCAAACACAAGCTGTGTTGTTAGAGGGATTATTGATAACGGCTGATTGGCTGTCATCGGGTGAGTATCTGAACAATGATTTTAATAAACCGCTTTTTCCGCTAATTTCAATTGAAAAAGGACTATTCGATATTGATCTGAAAGAAAGATTTCAGACAGCGATAACGAATTGGGATTTTGGGGGAGAGTGGGATCCACAAAAGGTAAACATACAAGATGACCCTTATCGTCAAAGATGGGGATTCAATGCCAGACCAGTGCAGACGGTGATTACAGAGGCAATTGAAAAAGCTGATGACCCGGGAATAGCTATTATCGAGGCACCTATGGGAATTGGCAAGACTGAAATTGCTCTCGTTGCAGCTGAGCAGATGGCATATAAGGGCAAGCGAGGTGGTTTATTCGTAGGATTACCAACTCAAGCAACTTCAAATGCGATGTTTAGTCGAGTCCAAGATTGGCTTGAAAAACTGGCTAAGAAGCAAAACGAAAACTTTCCAGTTAAATTAATGCATGGTAAGGCAGAATTTAATGATGCGTATACCAACTTGCCGGAAGCATCAGATATCTATGAAGATGAAAACATAAATGCTGATGGTTCCGTAGTTGTAAATGAGTGGTTTTCAGGTAAAAAATCCATACTTTCAAAATTTTCAGTTGGAACTATCGATAATTTACTTTTGATGGCACTCAAACAAAAGCACCTGTTTCTAAGACATCTTGGATTTAGCGAAAAAGTGGTCGTTATAGATGAAGCTCATGCATATGACGTCTACATGGATCAATATTTGGATGAATCTCTTAAATGGCTTGGTGCTTATCATGTACCGGTAATTGTTTTGTCTGCAACCCTTCCAAAAGCTAAGCGGGTAGAATTTATTAAGGCATATAACCGAGGAAAGTTTGGTAAGGGAACTGAACCAAAGAACGATGTAGATGAAAAGGAAAATTCCTGGAAAGATTCAGAAGCGTATCCATTACTGACGCTTTTAGATGGAGATGTTGTCAAGCAAATTTCTGAGTTTCCTGGGGTATCCGATCAGCTTCCACTTCAATTATCCGTTTTAAGAATGTCGGACGATGAAAGTGAGCTAATTGAATCTGTCTTAATGTCTATTCAGGGAGGTGGAATTGCAGGAATTATTGTTAACACAGTTCAAAGAGCTCAAGAGCTGGCGGAACTTGTACCAACGGATATTAAAACAATAATTCTTCACTCGTCCTTTTTGGCGCCAGATAGGGCTAAAAAAGAAGTAGTATTACTGAATACGATAGGGAAAAATGCTGATCGGCCACAAAAAATGATAGTGATTGGCACACAGGTACTTGAACAGTCATTAGATATCGATTTTGATATTTTGTACACCGATATTGCTCCTATGGATTTGATTCTTCAGAGAGCTGGTCGACTTCATCGACATCGAATCAGTCGACCTGAAGCGCTTCAGGTACCTAAATTATTTATTATGGGCGCAATGACGGTGGGAGATTATGGGGATCAGAATGAATCTGTTTATGAGAAATACCTTTTGATGAGAACGGATTATTATCTGAAAGATAAAATTAGTTTACCTGATGATATTTCAAACTTGGTACAACATGTTTATGATTTTGATAATGATCCCGAAATGACTGGAATTGACAAATCTAAATCGAAATTTGAAAAACATCTTGCTGATGAAAAATCGAAGGCGATGGGTTTCCGGTTATCGGATCCAGGAAAGAGTCGGAGAGATACTTTACATCAGTGGCTAAAGCGTATGCATACAAACGTGGATGAAAATGACCAAAGAGCTGCTGCCGCTGTGAGAGATATAAAAGAGTCAATTGAGGTTATCTTACTTCAAGAGAAACAAGGCGTTGTTTGCTCGGTTGATGGTACTCCAATTAGTCAATGTCCATCCAGAGTAGTGGCAGAACAACTAATTAGATTACCTCCTAGAGTAACTTTGCCAATTGGTGACTATATTAAGTTGCTGGAGGATATGACAAGTAGCAGGTTTTATAGTTGGCAAAAGGATAAGTGGTTGAAAGGTTCACTCGCTGTTGTTTTAGATGAAAATTTGGAAACAACTCTTGGACCATGGCAATTAAAATATTCTTCCAATTACGGTTTAAAGTGTGAAAAGGAGGTTAACAATGGTGACTAAGTCCTTTAATTTAACGACAGAACCATGGATTAAGGTAATCGAAACAAAAAGTAATCAAACGAAAACAGTTTCTATGATTGATTTATTTGAAAACGCTCACTTGTATTCAAGGTTGGCAGGTGAAATGCGGTCTCAGGATTTAAGCCTGATGAGGCTTTTACTTGCTGTTTTGCATACTGTCTATTCAAGAGTGAATGCCATAGATCAGCAATATAGCTGGGTAAGTGTTGATTCTAAAAATTTACTCTTAAATGATTCAACAGAACAGGTTACACCCGATATCGATGACTTATTGGATACCTGGCAGGGCATATATGACCAAGGATCGTTTACCAAATCTGTAAGCCAATATTTAAAAGCAAATGCATCATATTTTGATTTCTTTGGGAATCGCCCGTTCTATCAAGTCACTGAAACCGAATATGATAGTTTTGTACCAAAAAAGAAAAGTGTGGCGACCGGCACGGGAACTGTTGCAATTAAACAAATTAATCGACAGATTTCAGAAAGCGCAAATACTCCAGATATTTTTGCGCCTAAGTCGGGAATGGCTAAAAATAATGTTGATTTACCAGAATTGGTCAGATGGTTAATTATGTATCAAAGTTTTACTGGGGTTACTGATAAGACAAAAGTCGAAACTGATGAAAAATTTTCTACATCGGCTGGTTGGGTTTATAGGCTAAATCCTGTTTTCGCTAAGGGTAACAGCTTATTTGAAACACTGATGTTGAATTTAAATTTAGCTGATGATAGGAATTTAGCACCTCAAAAACCCGTCTGGGAATATGAAACTATTAGTCAATATATTGAAGAAAGAAAAAAACAGCTTCCACCAACTAACTTAGCATTTCTGTATACCCTATGGGCTAGATTAATTCACATTGAATGGGGTGAAAATAATAATCCAATAATATTTAGTGCTGGATTGCCTACTTTTGATAGTGAAAACGTGTTTTTAGAACCAATGACTGTATGGCGTAAAGATTCTAAGGCTTCCAAAGGAGGATCTGATGTCTTTAAACCTGCTGTAAAAGGAATAAGATCACTAGGAATAGCTATGTGGAGAAACTTTGGACAGTATATTAATGTAGATAAGGCTGATGATAATAATCAACCAGGAATTGTATCTTGGCTGCAACTATTAAAAAACGATAATTTAATTGACCGTCAGAAACTGCTTCACTTGGAATCAGTCGCGTTAATCAGTGATGGTAATGCAACATCACAATCTCCGGTAATGGAATCTTGTGATGACATGGAAATTAATGCAGACATTCTTTTCGATTCAGATGAAGTTGATTATTGGCCTGAACGAATTGAGGAAGAGGTTGACGTGGCACAGAAGGTTGGCAAAGACTTTTGGTCATTTGCGGCTAATATTGCTACTATTCGAAATTTGGATTCAAGAGACTTTGCAGGTAAAGTTAGTTCCGCATTTTACGATCAGTTAAACAATCCGTTTAAGTTGTGGCTTGCTTCACTTTCAAAACAAGATGATCCTGATGAAAAAATTGATGAGTGGAGAAATATTTTAAAAAGGATAGTCATTAATTCAACTCAACAATTGTTAATGAGTAGTTCACCTCGGGATATTAGCGGAATTATTGTTGATGGTAAAAATGACACCCGGAAACTTTTAAACATCTTCACAGCTAAGAACCAACTAATGGGTAAAGTGAATAAAGATTTGAATATTCAGAAGGGGTGATATGGATGAATAAGGCAATCGAAGCGAAAGTCGCAACGATTAAAATTATTAATGCTCTATATAATGAAAACAATGTAGATAAGGCCACACTTTCAAGTTTAAGAGGAGCCCCAACTATCGTCAGCCAAAGAGCAGAAACAGTTTGGCCAATAATGCTTCCTTATATGGCTGAGGATTTACTAAGTCCAAATGGGAGACCATCTTGGGGCGAGAACGCAGTGTATACCGCAACGAGATTATTTGCTTTGTATCAGCAAGGCAATGATCAACTTGTCTATGCACCATATGATAAGGAAAAAAGCGAAAGTGGGAAAAACTTTTTTAGTGCATTAGCTGTCTTGAGAAGAAATCCTGATTCGCGGGATGCATTGGATAGACGTGCGCAAGCGTTATTTGGAAGTAGTAATTTTGGTAGTGTCGTACATTCGTTAACACAATTAGCCAGTATTTTAAAATCAAATAAACTTGGTATCAAAATAGATTTTCCGGTGTTGGCTCAGAATTTATTTGATTTTCAAACCAGTTTTGAGAATGCAAGCACTGTAAAGTTACTATGGGGACAAGAGTACTACGCTGATATACACGAGACTAAACCTGAAGGGACGAAATAATAATGACAAATACAAACCTATACGTTGATGTAAATGTTTTACAAACTGTACCATCATCAAACATTAACCGAGATGATACTGGTGCGCCAAAGACGGCTATCTATGGTGGCGTCACGCGAGCAAGAGTTTCATCACAGAGTTGGAAGCATGCAATGCGAGTTTCATTCAATAAAGATGGTGTTACGGCTGGTGTTCGGACTAAAGAAGTGGCCTCGATGCTTGCAGATGCTTTGAAAGAATTGAACGATTCTATGAGTGAGGATGACGCAATGAAAAAAGCCGTAGAAACACTTACAGCAGCTGGCATTAAAGTCAACAAAGATGGTCAAACTGGAGCTTTATTGTTAGTAAGTCATGGTCAAATAAAAAAATTAGCTGAATATACGATTAACAATGACGAAATTGATAAAAAAGACGTTAAGGCCGTTCTGAAAGGAACCCAGTCTCTAGATTTAGCATTATTTGGTCGTATGGTAGCTGATAATCCTGAACTTAATGTCGATGCTTCAGCACAGGTAGCCCATGCCATTTCAACGCATGAAATTGTGCCAGAATTCGATTACTTTACTGCTCTGGATGATTTACAACCAGAAGATAATTCAGGTGCGGCAATGCTGGGGACGATTGAATACAATTCTGCTACTCTATATCGGTATGCAAATGTGAATGTCAAAGAGTTGGCTGAGAATATTGGTAACGATGGTGCATTAAAAGGTGTTGCTGAATTTATTAAACAATTTGTACTTTCAATGCCAAGTGGCAAACAAAATACGTTTGCAAATAAAACGCTGCCAAGTTATGTAATGGTCGCAATTCGAACTGATACACCAGTTAATTTAGTATCAGCCTTTGAAACACCGGTAACATCAAATCATGGTTATGTAAGTAAATCCATTACGAATCTTGAAAAAGCTAACTCAGATGCGCAAAAAATAGTTGATAAGCCTTTGCTCACAGTGGCATTAGATCAAAAATCTGTTTCTGCCATTACTGATCAAGCAGAAAACTTAACCAACTTATTGAACCAAGTCACTGATAGTCTTAAAGAGGTGATGCCGGATGAAGACACTAACAATTAGATTAACGGCGCCTCTACAGTCATACGGTGGTGCAGTTTCTTTTGCTAGACGGACAACCCAAGATCATCCTTCCAAAAGTGCCGTGATTGGTATGATTGCTGCTGCTTTGGGATATCGCAGAAATGATGATCGAATTGTACAACTGAATGAACTGAGTTATGCGGTACGGGCTGATCAGGTTGGCAGGACCTTAACCGATTTTCAAACAGTTGAATGGAAAAAAGATAAGAGGAAGATCACTTACCGTGATTACCTGCAAGATGCTGTTTTCATTGCTGCAGTGGGTAGCGAAAATGCGGAATTAATTGATCAAATCCATGACGCTTTGAAAAGACCAAAATTTCAGCTCTCGTTGGGGCGACGTTCAAACGTACCGGCAGGTGTTCTTAAAATGGAAGAATTTCCAAACTCAGATCCGGTTGCCACTTTGTCTGAAATGGTTTGGCAAGCTTCCAGCATAATGCAAAAAAAGCGAAAAAGAGATGCTGAGGTAAAAGTTGAAATATTTTCGGATGCTAATCTTATGCCAGATTGTCATGAAAGTATGGCGAAGGATAAGGTCATCTCCTTTGATCAAAGAAATCGGCGTTTTGATTTTAGAGCTGAGGCTTCCAAATTTGTGGATGTTGAAAATCCTTTTTTTGAGGGAAATATTCAAGATACTCAGGGTGCTCAGAAATAGGGAGGAAGAGCGATATGTTTTTATCAAGAGTTCAGGTCGATACAGATAATCGACGAAAGATAAAAGATCTTACCCACTTAGGAGCCTATCATAACTGGGTTGAGCAGAGCTTTCCTGACGAAATTGAAGCGTCTGTACGCAAGCGACACTTGTGGCGATTAGATCGAATTAATGGGAATCTCTATCTTTTAGTGCTAAGTGATGAAAAACCTGTTACCGAAAAAATGGAAAAGTATGGTGTACCCGGTAGACTCGTAACGAAATCGTATGATCGGATGTTGAATTCTTTAACTGAAAATCAACAAATGAGATTTAGAATTACAGCCAATCCAACATACTCGGTTTTTCAATCTGGAGATAAGAGAGGGAAAGTTTACCCCCACGTGACAGTTGAACAACAGAAAAAATGGTTCATGAGTAAGGCAAGTAAAAATGGATTTGAGATTTTACGTCATGATACAGGTGACTTGAATGACGAGAACAGCTTTGTCTTTGATATCATTAGCCGGGATCGTCCGATATTAGGACGCAAGAAAAATCGTAATGTTCGTCTTAGTCGAGTAACTTTTGAAGGTATTTTAAGAATCAAAGATGTGGACTTGTTCAAGCATATGTTAGTAACCGGAATTGGACGAGAAAAAGCATTTGGTATGGGATTAATGACAATTATCCCGTTGGAGTAATAAATGAAATCACAACCAGGGGCTAAGAAACCCGAAATCTCAGAACTTAGTAGAATCAAAGACCGCGTTACTTTTTTATATTTAGAGCATGCAAAACTAAATCGTCAAGATAGTGCAATTGTGGTCGCTGATAGTAAAGGGACGGTGTTTGTTCCTGCAGCTATCATCAGTGTTTTAATGCTTGGACCTGGGGTGGATGTTACGCATCGCGCGATGGAGCTAATGGGTGATTCTGGAATGAGTGTGGTTTGGGTCGGAGAACGAGGAGTCAGACAGTATGCTCATGGACGGTCTTTGAACCATTCGTCATTACTAACAGAAGCACAGGCAAAATTGGTGTCGAATACGCAATCGAGATTAGCGGTCGCCCGTAAAATGTATCAGATGCGGTTTCCTAATGAAGATGTTTCAAAATTATCAATGCAACAGCTTCGAGGTAAGGAGGGCGCCAGAGTGCGAAGAGTGTACCGCCAGCAATCAGAACGAACAAATGTACCTTGGTCAAGACGAGAATATAATCCTGATGACTTTAATTCTGGAACACCGATCAACCAAGCTTTGACTGCGGCACATCAGGCTCTGTATGGGCTAAGTTATAGTGTAATTGTTGCACTTGGGGCTTCACCAGCCTTGGGCTTTGTTCATACTGGTCATGATTTGGCGTTTGTATATGATTTTGCAGATTTGTATAAAGCTGATTACTCAATTCCAGTCGCGTTTTCGATTGCGTCTCAATATAGTGAAAATGATGATATAGGTGCACACACTCGATTAGCAATGCGGGATGCGTTTACTGATGGTAAATTAATGATCCGGATGGTAGCTGATTTAAAAGCGCTGCTGGGTATTAAAACTGAAAATGAGGCCGATATTGTTAATCTTTGGGATGATCGGCTGGGACTCCAAAAATTTGGTGTTCAATATACTGAATACGAGGGAAATGATAAGCGGTGATCGTCGTCACATTGACTAAGGTTCCACCCTCATTGCGTGGAGATCTGACAAAGTGGTTCCAAGAAATTCAAACTGGTGTTTATGTTGGTACTGTTAGTGCAAGAGTAAGAGATAAATTATGGGATAGAATTATACGAGATATTGGGCATGGTGAGGCAACGATGGTTTTCAATGCTCAGAATGAATTTGGTTATCAATTTCGTACAACCAGAAAAGATCGTGAGGTAGTCGACTTTGATGGTATTCCGTTAATGAAAAGGCTCAACTCAGTTAGGGCACCGGTTAAACACGGTTTTAGTACTGCAGCCAAATACCACAAGGCTCGTATGTATTCAAAGATAAGAAGCCAGCCGAACCAAAATAAATTAAACGATTCGTTTGCCTCTATAGATATTGAAACTACTGGATTAGATGTTATTCACGACAAAATAGTTTCAGTTGGTGCGGTGAAGAGGTCAATTAATGGTGAATTTCAACAATTTAACGCCTATGTAAAGATTGATGATCCCATGCCCCCCAAAATCTCTAAACTAACTGGTATTACTAATGAAAAACTGAATCATGAAGGCAGAAATTTGAGTGAGGTATTGAATGAGCTAACGAAATTTGTTGGTGATGATGTGATTGTTGGTTATAATTCATCTTTTGATGACGAATTTATATCTGCTAACTTGAGAAGATTAGGGCAGCCTATTTTGACTAATCGGCTTGTTGATTTGTTACCTATTGTCAAAAAGCACAACAAGTTTCTCGATAACTTTAAATTATCAACGATTTTGGGTGAGTATGAGATTGTTAACTCTCATCCACACGATGCATTGTCGGATGCAAGTGCAACAATGAGGCTTGCAGAAGAACTGATTAAAAAAGGGCAATTAGTAATATGAGATTGCTGATTTAACGGGATCTTTTTAGTATATTCCCCGCATACGCAGGGGTGATCCTACTGTTTTGACCGTTGGCCATTTGACCAATCAATATTCCCCGCATACGCAGGGGTGATCCCGCCGATATTTCAAAAGACCAATTACCCTTTGAATATTCCCCGCATACGCAGGGGTGATCCTATTTCTGTTGCCCTGTTGCATTATCCCGAATGATATTCCCCGCATACGCAGGGGTGATCCCTCATATGTAAGTCTTGACCTGAACAAGTCATTATATTCCCCGCATACGCAGGGGTGATCCCAATCAGCTGGTCATGCTTGTACTCGTAGCCAAATATTCCCCGCATACGCAGGGGTGATCCTCAAAGCTGTATGTTTCGCTCTTAATCCATTTAATATTCCCCGCATACGCAGGGGTGATCCCAACCGTGACCTGGATAACTTCGACGGCGGAAAATATTCCCCGCATACGCAGGGGTGATCCTATTTACATCTACTAACGATTTGTTTGAGAGCCATATTCCCCGCATGCGCAGGGATGATCCCATGATAAGATACAAGCGTTAAAGGTTTCACACATATTTCCCGCACTGGCGGGGGTGATCCCATTTCAATTCACGCACTCCTCGAAAGAGTGTGGTATTTCCCGCACTGGTGAGAGAGTGATTCCAAGCACGCTCAAAACGCATTTGATAAAACCGAGTTTTCCCCGTACCAGCGGAGGTGGTCCTATGAACTGATTGGTGGAGTTGTCCTGCGTTTCGTGGCCCCTGCATTTGCGGGGTTGATCCTGTTTCAGAACGACTTACGACGGTCTATCGATTGTTTTCCTGTGTACGGATTGATTCTTTATTGTCCATCGTCATCGTCCTCCCCGCACAGTGGAGGTGATCCCCCTTGAAACCTGGGATAATAATTATGGTATTTGATTCTTCCCGCACTAGAGAGGCATAGCATTGAATTCTTTTTAAGCGCAATAGTGGTTCTGAATGGTACGAAGTTAATGAATGAAATTTAAGTGTTTGTTTCAAGTATTAGAGCAATTTAGCCAAAATCGAGTAGTATTGAGTTCAATTCATTTAATAGGGTAAAAAGTCTTCCTATTATTTTCTGAAGGGGGTTCAAACATGAAGCATCATTAAAATAGCGTGGGCCAAATTCATTGGTCTCACGCCATTTGTTGTATCTTATTTAGTTCCAGCTGGTTCTATTTACCTTCACCCACCACCATCTTCTCAATAAAATACCGATGAAACCGCTCATCTCCAGTCAACTCCGGATGAAACGCGGTCACCAACACATGGTCCTGCTGAGCAGCTACGATTCGACCATTATCCAAAGTTACCAAAGCTTCGGCAGGTTTTTGAACAGCTGACAGGTAAGGGGCACGGATAAATACGCCGTGGTAAGGTTTCGACCATCCTTTTACCGTTAGTTCAGTTTCAAAACTCTCTCTTTGCCGCCCAAAACCGTTACGTACTACTGTTCCATTTAAGCCGTTCAATAAGTCGGGTTGAGCTAATAACACTAGTCCGGCACAAGTGCCAAATACTGGGAAGCCCTGTTGGACCAGTGTTTTTAACGGTTCGAACATCTGCTCTCGCACTAACAGCTTGCGAATCGTGGTACTTTCACCACCAGGGATGATCAGGCCATCGAGATTTTTCAAGTCTGCTTCGGTTTTAACCGGTCGTGCCGTGACGCCACATGCTGTTACCATCTTTAAATGTTCACTAACTGCACCTTGAAGTGCTAATACACCGATAACCACACGCATCACCCCCGTCTAGATTCCGCGATCAGCCATTTTTTGGTCGTCCGTCAAAGTTGAGATATCGATACCCTTCATTGGCTTACCCAGATTTTCGGAGACTTTTGCGATTAATTTCCAATCGGTAGGGTGCGCTGTTGCGGTGACAATCGCTTTGGCGAATTTTGCGGGATTTTCAGAATGAAAAATACCGGAACCAACGAAGATACCATCGGCGCCTAAGTTCATCATCAGTGCAGCGTCAGCGGGTGTAGCTACACCACCGGCTGCAAAGTTCACAACGGGTAATTTACCTAAATCATGAACTTGTTTGACTAAATCGTAAGGTGCTCGCAAGTCGCGGCTGATTGACATTAATTGGTCAGGGTTTGCGCCAACCACGTGACTGATTTGTTCGTTAACTTTTTCCATGTGGCGAACGGCTTCGATGATGTTACCGGTACCGGGTTCACCCTTGGTTCGCAACATCGAAGCACCTTCACCGATTCGGCGGAGTGCTTCGCCTAAATTACGGCAGCCGCATACGAAGGGGATTTTATAGTCATTTTTATTAATGTGGTAGTTGTCATCCGCGGGAGTTAAGACTTCACTCTCGTCTATGTAGTCAACACCAATGGCTTCCAGAATTCGCGCTTCAGCGATGTGGCCGATCCGCACCTTCGCCATGACTGGGATGGTGACGGCATCCATGATAGCCTTGATCATCGCTGGATCAGACATCCGTGCTACACCACCTGCTGCTCGGATATCTGAAGGTACCCGCTCCAGCGCCATCACGGCGACGGCACCAGCAGCTTCCGCAACCTTAGCCTGTTCCACGTTAGCGACGTCCATGATGACGCCGCCTTTTTGCATCTGTGCCATACCTCGTTTAACCGTAGTTGTGCCTGTTTCTGTCATAATCAAGCCCTCTTCTCTAGAAATTAGTTACATACTAGGGCACAGCGTTTATAATAGAAACAACCAATTGGATGGTAAATTACCCATCCAATTTAATCAAAGAGGGTGACAACATGAAGTGGCAACTTCCAGGTGGTTCGCAAGCGTTATACATCAAAGTGATTACGCTGATTACGGACGCTATTAATAATGGTGATCTGATTCCTGGCCAGCAGTTACCGGCAGAACGGCAATTAGCTCAGATGCTGTCGGTGAATCGCTCGACCATTCAGCAGGCGTTAAACGAATTGGTCAGCAACGGGCTATTGACCCGCAAACGTGGCAGTGGCACTTGGGTCAGCATGGATAAGTGGGGAATCTTAACTGAAAATGTCAATTGGCGAATGTACCTTGCCGCTAATCGATTTGGTGATCCTGAGAGTTATTTGCAGCAATTACGGGAACTGGAGTCGGATCCGCAAGCAATTAACCTGGCGCACTTTAACATTCCTAATAAAATGGCGTTACCCGTGTCACTCAATCATGTTTCAGCTAAGCAACTGGCTAAACAGGAAAATCACGTGGACATTAGTGGTGCCGCGGATTTGAAGCAACAGTTAGTTTCCCAATTATCGCCATTATTACAGCATTCATTTAGCGCGAATCAACTGCTGATTACTTCTGGTGCCCAACAGGCCTTTTACCTGATTACGCAGGGTTTATTATCTTATGGTGACGCCATCGCCATCGAAAAGCCGTCGTACTTTTACCAACTCACGCTCTTTCAGGTGGCCGGTATTCGGGTTTACGGCATCCCATTGATGGCGGATGGTAGTCTTGATCTAGCGTATCTGCGGCAGGAATATTACAAGCACCGGTTCCGTTTCTTGTTCGTTAACCCAAATGGTCAAAATCCAACTGGGCAAATGATGCCGCTGGCTAAGCGAAGAGCGTTGATTAGAACCTGCCAAACGTTGAAGTTACCCATCGTGGAAGATGATCCCTTTGGCATTACGGATGCAGTATCGGATAATCAGTCGGAACCGCCATTGAAAGCCTTGGACCCTGATAACGTGCTCTACATTGGCTCATTATCGTCCTTAGTCGGCAATCAAGCACGGATTGGCTGGCTCCTGGCACCATCGTTTATCGTCAATCAGTTGGCAGATATTCGCCAGCAAATGGAATCTGGCATGAGTATCTTTCCACAAATCATTGCCAGCCAGTTTTTAGCCCAACCGGATCTTCAGCAACAGATTCAGCAGCAAGCTACCCAGTTGCGAGAAAAACGGCAACTCTTACAGCAAGCGCTAAAGCCATTTGCTGATCGAGATCAGTTAAGCTACCAGTTACCGGCAAATGGGAATAGTTTTTGGGTACATCTAAACACGACTCATCCGCTCAGCGTCACTGACTACAACCAGTTTCTGAAGCAGCGGGTACTTGTCAGACCGGACTTTTTATTTGGTTCACACCAAAATAATCTGCGAGTGGGGTTCGCTAATTTAAGCGCGGAACAAGTACCACAGTTGCAGGAACGGTTACGGTCAATTCTGGCGAGATTGTAGCATTGTATAGGCACGTATAAAACCCCGAGGATAGCGAGTCCTCGGGGTTTTATAGTTATAATTAGTTAGTTATTAACTACCTTGACCAGTAACACTTACATCTTGAGCAACGATTGTAGGTACAGTATTCGAACCACCGGATTGGGTATCATACTCTTCACGACCGCCTAGCACACCTTTGACGGTGACGTAATCGTCTTTGACGGCTTCAGTGGTATCAGGATAATAGACCGTGAATATTTCATCTGCGTAGTCATCCGTATATACTAATAACTCAGTAGCACTGCCGCTTTCGTTAGCTTGAAGAACTTGAGCGTTTGTGATGTTGTAGGATTCACCCTTATAATCATCAGATTTAAGCAGTTCACCATATGAGTAATTATTTCCAGCGGCTTCCGTGGCATCGTAATCGGTAGCAGAAATACCCGCCACGGGCTCATTTGTAAAATCACCGGTGTCCTCGGAGTCTTCAGAATCAGAAGAATCATCGGCATAATCAGAATCGTCATAGTCAGAAGAATCATCCGTATCATCGCTTGAACTATCAGAACTGCTGTTATTATAAGCCGTTGCAGTTCCAGTAGCGGAGCTAGAATGGTGATTACCATAAACTGCTAATGCGATGAAAAGGACAGCCAGTGTAGCAAGAATAGCCCATATCCGTTTAGTTTTCCGCTTTGCCTTTTTTGACTTGCGTTTCTTTTCTGGAGCAGGTAATGATGCTTTTGTTAAGTTATTTGAAGAGGTATCAGTTTTCTCCTGATGATCGCTACTTTGAGGAGCAGATGATTCGACTGATTGGTCTTGCTGCTGTTCTGTATTTGAAGCATCGATTTTTACTGGTGGCTGTTTGGCACCACAGTATAAGCAAAATTCGGCTTCATTAGGTAATTCTTTACCGCAGTTAATACAATATCTCTTTTCCACTATATATTCCCCTTAATGTACAAAAATAAGTGCGTGTAACAAAAATATTTCTCATCTTGTCTTCTATCTTTGTTAACAGAGGTAGATAGGGTTAGATGAGTGTAAGAATGAAACGAAGTGAAACATTGGTAATGTATGCAGGTGAATCTAAATCAGAATATCCTTATCCTCTCCATTCCTCTAATGCACGGTAGATCACCCTCTCGAATGTTATCAATCAAATCAGGTAATCGGCAAATAACGTTATTTAAAACACACGAAAACAATTAATGAAATCTAAAAATATGATCCAAGTAATAGTGTTGGTGAATTAATTGATGCTCATTAACTATTTTAGTTTCTTATCTTTAAATACGTTCATCGTTAGCGTAAGTTTTAAGTATATCAAAATTGAAGGTGAATTGGAGTACTTTTTTGCAGACAACAGAAATAGATGGAGAATTGTGATGACTGCTCTTTAAGGTGCATATGAATTGATATTTCAATGAAGTGTAAATGCTATATTGACACGATTTATTAAGTTTACTAGTATTAGCAGTATAAAATACTAGTATTATTAGTGTTTAAAAAAATCGTTAGGGGATGTTTTTATGGGGAAAACAATGCAACGGTTAATCAAACAGGGACTAATGGCTTTTTTGCTGATGGTGATAACGATCGTGGGTGTGAATGCTGTGATGAGTCACGCAACGGTTTCAGCTCAGGCGGCAGTTAAATCCAAAACGTATAAGACTGTGCCCAAGAGTCTCCAGGGAACTTGGTATCATTACGACAAAGGGCATGGTTTGTACAAAATTACAGTCAGAAAGAGTTCACTTTCTTATGGTTATAAGAAACAATATACGATGCACAATTTGCTGGTGATTAAATACTACGCGAAGCACAAAACCAGTTTTTATAATATCTCCAGCAAGTCAAACATTGGGCCGGGTATTAATTTGTTCTCATACACCATGAAAATCAATGGAAAGAAGCGGCACGTTCTTGCTGAACCCTCACAGGGTGCTGGAATCAGGCTCTTTGTATATACCAGTTTTAAGACGAGTCATGTTTATACCGCACCAGCATCTTTGCAAAAACATTTGGCTTGATATTGGGGATTGAAATTAAATTGGGGGGGATTCCACAATGAAAAAAGTAATTTTACCAGTCACACTATTATCGGTGTTTTTACTTGCTGGCTGCGGCAATCAAAGTGCTAAGAGCGCTAAAAGTTCGGATAGTAGTCAGAAAACAGCCAGCAGTAAAGTTGTCTCAAGCAAGAAGTCGTCTCAAAAAGTCACGCAATCAAGTCAAAGCAGTAGCAGTACAAGCAGCGTTTCCTCGTCAAGCAGCAGTTCATCTTCACAGGCGGCGAATGATAGTACAATTGTTAAACAGTTTGTAACGGGTCGAACCTTTACGATTCAGCCTGAACTGTATAATGGTGAGGACGTTAATAAAGCCATGGACGAGCAGAAGGCACCACAGAATATCGTTCATGACTATACAGTTTCAGTAACTTTTGATCATCCGTCACAGGCGCTGCTTAAGTATATTTTGGAAGTTCATCCAAGGCATACGCACTATACAGTAAATAATGGGATACTCAAAGTTGGCAAGTACAGTATTCCTTATGCTATCAATGGCAAATCTGTGACCTTTTTACCGTGGAAAGCTTCAGATGGTCAGGGAGGTACAATTACTTATCAGTTTACGAGCAACTGAGTTTGAGAATTTTAAAGAAAAATAGCGGCATACATGAACGTGATCGAGTTCATGTATGCCGCTATTTGTCTCATAAGGAGATAATGAAATAAGTTCTACTTCTTTTCATCAACCAAAACCGTACCTTCAGGTGGATTCTGATCCAGCGCGCCCACAATAGGGTGGGGTTGATACGGTGCTTCCAATGCTTTAATGTCATCAGGAGTTAAGGCCACTTGCTGTGCTTCAACGGCCTCCCGTAAATGTTCCGCTTTAGTGGCGCCCACGATTGGCGCAGCCACGCCTTTAGCCCACAGCCAAGCTAAAGCGACTTGACTCATGGTAGTGTCGTGCTTTTTAGCAATTTTGGCAACTTGGTCGATAATTGGTAAATCAATATCTTCTACGTTATCGTACTTTCCTTTTGCCACTCTATCAGTACGGCTACGTAGAGTATCAGTTGACCAGCCTGTATGACTGAGATGTCCAGCAGCCAAAGGGCTATATGGCATCAGCGAAGCACCCCATTGCTTGCAGGCAGGAATTAATTCTTTTTCGTCTTCGCGATACAAAAGGTTATAGTGGTTTTCCATGGTCTGAAATGTTGCCCAGCCGTGATCTTTAGCCTTCTGCTGCATGGCGTTGAACTGTTTGGCGTACATGGCACTAGCACCGATTGCACGAACTTTACCGCTGACGACCAGGTCATTTAAAGCACTCATGGTTTCTTCAATGGGCGTGTCATAGTCGAATCGATGAATAATATATAGATCCAGATAGTCCGTACCCAACCGTTTCAAGCTCCCGTCAATTTCACGTTCAATGGCTTTGCGACTGAGGCGGCCAGGGTTGAAGTAGACTTTTGATGCGATGACCACTTTATCCCGGGTAACATTTTGACCTAAGGCTTGTCCTAAATACGTTTCGCTGGTGCCTTTAGAATAAGCATTGGCTGTATCAAAGAAGTTAATCCCTAAATCTAGTGCTGTCTTGACCATCTGAGTGGTTTGATCAGCATTCAATGTCCAATCGTGCATGGTGCCGGGTTGACCGAAACTCATGGCGCCAACGCAAAGCTTGGAGATTTCGATATCCGTATTGCCTAGTTGAGTTTGTTTCATTATTTTCGTGTACTCCTTTCTAATACAAGTGATTGAATCATCTTTACTTATCAGTAATTGTAGTCCTTCGAGTGAGCTATAAAGCAAATATAACCACAAAAAAATTGCCGAGAGATTAATCTTTCGACAATTTTTTATCATGTTTATTTAAGTTAAATTACCGCTTGATCATCCGGTAGTTTTCATCATAAAACTTACCATTGCGGATGTCATCGGTCATGCCTTCGTATGGTTCCGCAGCAATGACTTGATCGTTGTTTTGACCAGCATCGCCAATGTAAGTGATGTTAGCGAATTCTGGGACAACCATCTTTGGATAAGTTTCGTACTTTTCACGAGATTCTTCCATTAAATCAATGTGTTCGTTTTGGTAAGTTACGGTGATTTCTGGATGATCCTGAACCCACTTTGGGAAGAAGATGGTGCCGTTTAACTTATGTTCGTTGGGAACAAAGTCCAAAGCAACATCAGTCCCGGTTGGTTCCGTCCAGGCAATTTTGTAAATGCCGGCAGTTAACAAGTTGATGTGAGCCTCTTGGTCAGTAACCCAACGACCTGCAACCATGCCACCGTGAATCCGGTAGTCAACGGTGTGGTCGTTCTTAGCGTACCATTCGTATTCCCAACCGTTATCGTAAGTGTAAATGAAGTGGGTGCCCAAAAAGTCATCCAAGGTTTCGAAGTGTTTGTCCATATGATTTAAATTAGCCATTATAGTTTCCTCCTGTAATTTCGTACATGTAATTAATTACATGTTTTAGTTGACTTGATTATGGTATACTTATCTCATTCAAACGTCAAGGAGAAATAAACAGTAACTGTTTTGCTGTAAAAGGATATAAATCTTTGTAAAGTGGTGCTTCTATCCTATTCCGTATTAGTTGATAGCTTTTATGTAGTGATTTATATGAATTTCATTAAAAGGCTTTTTGGGATAAATCCATCCCGTATAATATGAGGGACACCTCATCTTGGTGATTAAATTCAATAAGGCGGCACAGTTAATGTTACTCACCTATAAAGTCGAAATTAAGCCAACTGAAAAGCAAGCCTGGCAGATTGATTGTCATATTGGTGGCAGTCGTTGGGCCTATAACCTGTTTTTGGATATCAACCGACAGCGTTATGAACAAGGTTATTATTATTTGAATGCCTATGCTTTTAGCAAGTGGTTTAACCATGAGTACCTTGCAGCCAATCCTGATGATATGTGGATCAAGGATTTATATGCTAAATCAGTTAAACAGGCCTTCATTGATGCTGATACGGCTATGAAACGGTTCTTTAAGAAGCAGAGTGGTTTTCCACATTGGCGCTCGTTTAAGCGCGATCAAGGAAGTTACTACTTTGTTAAGAATAGTAAAGTACAAGTGATTGCCTGCGAACGTCATCGTATTAAGTTACCCAAGCTTGGCTGGGTTCGTTTAAAAGAGCTCGGCTACATTCCTACAGACTCAGAACACTTCGTTATTAAACAAGGCCGGATTAAATTCAAAGCTGGCCGTTATTACTTGACTTGTTTAGTGGAACAGGCCGAAATACTAAACCTAGCATTAACCGGTGGGCCCATTGGCATTGACCTTGGTTTGAAAGAGTTTGCCATTCTAAACGATGGCACATTGTATCCCAATAAGAATAAGAGCAACCAAGTAAGACGTATCAGAAAACGTCTGCGACGGTTGCAAAGAAAAATGTCCCGTCAGTATCAAGCACTGAAAGCTAGAAGACAGAAAGAAGGAAAGTCTGCTACTGATTTAAATCTAGCCAAAACTCAGCGGAAAGTGCAACGCTTGTATCAACGATTAACCAATATTCAGTCGGATTATCAAAATAAGATTATTGCCCATGTGGTGAGAACCAAACCGCAGTGGGTAGCCTTAGAAAACTTGAATGTTAAGGGTATGATAAAAAACCGTCATTTAGCTAAAGCTATTAGTTACCAGGGCTTCTACAATTTTAGAATCAAATTAATCGCTAAATGCCAGCGGTTGGGCATTCCGGTACACTTAACTAACCGTTTTGAACCAACTTCTAAAGCGTGTCACCAATGTGGCCATAAGAAAGTTGATTTAAAACTCAAAGATCGGGTGTATGAATGTCAGAACTGTAATTATACTGAAGATCGTGATATTAATGCCGCCCTGAATATCAGGGATACTGAAAACTTTGAATTCGCCTACTAAAATAGGTTTCAAAGCATGTACCGGTGGCTAGCCGGGAATTAACGCTTGTGGACTATCATATCAACTGTATTAGTGAGTTTCATGCGAGGCAGGATAGGGAGAAGCAAGAATGATCTATAACTTTTTATAAGTTATCAGTAGCAGAAATTATCATGGCTTTACGCAATGTATTACAGTTCATCATTTTAGGCCTACTGGATCAGCAACCGTTGACTGGTTATGAATTGACTAAGGCCTTTGATTCAGACATTGGCGAGTTTTGGTCCGCTAATCATAGTCAGATTTATCCCCAACTGCGCCGCCTAGAACAATCCGGCCAGATTACTCACGAAGAAGAAGTCAGTGGTGAAAAACTGGCTCGGAAGCGGTATGCCGTTACAGCGGATGGTCGCGGTGCCTTAAACGATTGGCTTTCTGCTGAAACTGAACCGACCGTTGGCGGACGAGACGAATTTGCGGTAAAGATGTACTTTATCAAAACCCCAGATGATCCCAGGCTGGCGCATATGCTGGCCGCGCAATTAAGGTTTCACGAGCAGAAACTGGATCATTTAAAAATGCAGATGACCCGTAAGTTTCCTGATGGACAAAATAACAACGATTACGGCCATTATCTCGTGCTGGATCATGCCATCCGTCGGGAAACGGCTTATTGCGAGTGGCTAGAGTCGGCTAATCCTAATCAATAGAAGCAAATCTATACTTTCAATTAAGATTAAGGGCTAAATCTTTACGAATCTTCGTGAAGGTTTAAAATAAACTATGCAATTGCATACAATTGTGTTAAACTGCTTTTACTCATCAATCAAATTATAATTTCAGCAACTTTAAAGGAGAAATAGGCATGACAAAAACGGTCATTATCACCGGGGCTAATTCTGGTCTTGGTTTTGAAACCACGAAACAAATTGCGGAGAAGGGCACCGATTATCAGCTGATTATGGCCTGTCGGAACATGGAAAAAGCACAGGCAGCTAAAGATGAAATTCTAAAGGTTGTCCCTGACGCCAATCTCATTTGCCTTGAATTGGATACGTCGTCATTAGCAAAGGTTCGCGCATTCGTTGAAGCGTTTAAAAAACTAAACGTGCCGCTCTACGGCTTAGTCTGCAATGCCGGAATTGCTGGTCGGACAGTCCACAAAACGGATGACGGCTTTAGCGACATTTTCGAGACGAATTACCTGGGTCATTTTCTGTTAACGCAACTGTTATTGCCACTGATGAATGATGTCAGTCGAATTGTGACCGTCAGCAGCGAGCGTCATGACACGCCATTGAAGGGCGTAGCTTGGCCTGGTGTAGGGGCGTTGGCATATGGCGGTAATGCACAAGTGGATAGTATGAGCTATCCCTTCTCGAAATTATGTATGATTTTATTTAGCTACGAACTAGAGCGTCAACTGGCTAATGCCGGTAAAAAGATCGTGGTCAACACGGTGAACCCAGGATTGATGATTGAAACTGGGTTATCCAAAAACAAGTCACGTTTTACCCCAGAAGTGGTTAAACAATTTGCTGATATTATTGGCACTGCCAAAGATTCTGGCAAGATGATCACGGATTTGATTTGTGACGACAAATTTGCAAAGGGGCCAACTCAGTATTTTGATCGAAGTAGCGACAAACCCGTTGCTTCATCAAAGTTGTCTCATGACGAGCAGGTCCAACAGGAACTCTGGGACTTCAGTATGAAGGCTGTCGGGTTAAGTAAATAAGGTGAATTCAAACGAATAGGCAATCACTGTCACTCGAATTTGGGTGGTCAGTGGTTGCCTATTTTATTAATGTGTTATTATTAAAGTAACAGTATAATTTAACCATTAAAATAGGTCAGTTCAGTATGGAGGGATCACGTATGAATTATTTAGTCACGGGTGCAACTGGGCATCTAGGTAGTAAAGTCATCGCAAATTTAATCAGGAACGTGGGCGCTGATTCTGTAACCGCGGCAGTTCATACGCCTGCCAAAGCAATCGCACTGAAGGAGCAAGGTGTTAACGTTGTCCCGTGTGATTACTTAGATGTAACAAGCATGACGAAGGCTTTCACAGGTCAAGACGTGGTGATTTACATTCCAAGTAAAACTTATGAGGTTCTGCAACGCGTCACGGAATTTGAAAATTCAATCAAGGCGCTACAAAAGGCTAATGTGTCCAGCGTGATCTTTGTTAGCTTCTATGCTGATCAGGAAAACAATCCGTTTGTGATGTCACCGTATTATGGTTACGCGCCACGAAAACTAGCGACAAGTGGCTTGCACTATGCGGTGATCAAGAATTCATTATATGCGGATCCGTTAGTGCCTTATTTACCGGAATTAATTGAACGTCAAAAGCTCATTTATCCTGTGGGTGATCAGGCCATGAGTTTTATCACGTCGGCTGATAGCGCAGAGGCGATTGCGTCCTTAGCGACTCAGCCTAACTTACGGGACGCTGGTCAAAGTTATTTGTTGACGCAAGATAAGAGCCTGACCATGCCTGAACTGGGTCAAATCATGACTAAGGTCACTGGTCATACCATTGGTTATCGACCAGTGACGACACAAGAATTCGGTCAAATTTATGCGGAGGAGGGCGATGGTGAAGAACTTGCCAGCATGTATGCTGCTGGGGCGTTGGGTTTGTTTGATCAGGTAACACCGGATTTCAAGACGATTACGGGTCATGCTACTGAAGATATGGCTAGTTTTTTGGAGCGAAACTACATTGAAAAATAATTAGATGATTTAATTTAAAAAGCACTGCCACGAAAATTAAAGTGACAGTGCTTTTTAGTTGAAGCAAAGATCTTTAAATAAACAAACTGGTATTTCGCTGACGGGCATCGCCTAAGTAGGCTGCTACGCCACCAAGTTCAATCCCATCAATCAGTTCATCTTGTTGGACGCCCATGAGGTCCATGCTCATGGTGCAGGCAACCATCTTAACGTCAGCATCCTGGGCTTTTTGCAGCATGGTATCTAGTTGATCCACGTTATTGTTGTGCATTAACTTCTTCATCATACTTCTACCGGCACCCAGCATGTTGAGTTTTGATAGCGGTAATTTTTGTGCGCCGTGAGGTAAGGCCATATCGAACATTTTGGCCATACCCTTTTTGTGTAATTTAACCCCTGGCTTCTTAATAACGTTGAGTCCCCAGAAGGTGAAGAACATGGTGACCGGTTGTCCCATGGCGGCAGCACCCTGTGCAATGATCAGACTAGCAATGGCTTTGTCGAAGTCACCATCAAAGACAACGATAGTCGTGCCTTCTTCGTTTGTTTTAGTCACGCTGGTGGGAGCTGTTTGAGGTGCGTCAGTTGGACAAGGGGCAGTGGCCTGTCCTTTTTGAATGGTAGCAACTACTTTATCACCCTGAATCTCATTATTCAAAATTGTGTTGTCAGTGGCTTTAGCCCACGCATCGATGTCCTTGTAGAAGCCAAAGTCCGAAGCGGTGACCTTTAATTGCTGACCGTCATCTAGTTCCTGCATAGCGTTTTTAACTTTGAGGATTGGACCAGGACATTGTAAGCCACAGGCGTCTAGTTCAACCTGGGTGATGTTTTGCGACGTTGGTTTTGATGTTTCGGCTTGTACCGGGTTTTCAGCGGTCGGCTCTGGCTTGGAAAGCTGATATTTCGCCGTACGGTAAGTCTTCAGGCCTCCGTCGAGATTAATGGCGTTGAAGCCACGTTGGTTGAGTACCCGAGTGACGTTATAGCCTCGCAGACCAGCTGCACAGTAAACGTAGATGGGTTGATCCTTTGGTAATTCTGACAGCCGGTCACGAATTTGGTTCCGTGGAATATTAACCGCGTGCTCTAGTGCGGGTTCTGCCAGTAGTTCATCAGGATTACGAACATCTAAGAAGTAGGCACCCTTTGAAAGTAAATCGTCCACTTGATGCCATTGAATGGTAGTCACTAACTTATCCTGAATATCGCCAGCCATGTAACCGGCAAAGTTCACGGGGTCCTTGGCGGATGCATATGGCGGAGCGTAGGCCACTTCTACGTCGGCGAGTTCGGCTACTTTGGCGTGGAAGCGAATTGCTGTTGAAATGATGTCGATCCGCTTGGCAACGCCTTTGGTTCCCACAGCTTGTGCGCCGAGGATATCGCCTTCAGGTGAGAAGAGGACTTTCAGTTCGATAGGGGCAGCACCAGGATAGTAGCCGGCACTTGAATTCGGGTGTAAATGAACGACTTCGTAAGGCATATTTAGCGCTTTAAGCTGACGTTCGTTCACACCGGTAGAAGCAGTGGTCAGTGCGAATACTTTCGCCACCGACGTCCCAAGCACAGCTGGATTTTGACGGTCAATACCAGCTAAGTCATCAGCTAAGTAACGTCCTTGCCGGTTTGCTGGACCAGCTAGTGGTATTGATACCGTTTGGTTTGTGATGGCATTCTGGACGGTGATAACGTCACCAATGGCGTAAATGTCAGGAAGGTTGGTTTCGAAGTGATCGTTTACTGTGATAAAGCCACGATCATTCGTTTTAACACCGGCATCTTTTGCTAACCGTGAATTTGGTCTGATACCAATGGCTAAGATGACGAGGTCGGTGTTGATACTGTCGCCACCAGCGAAGGTTAAAGTGTGACCAGCATCGGAAAACGCTTCCAACTTAGTGTTGAGACGTACATCAATTCCATTAAGCGCCAGGTGTTCGTGCAAGAATTGTGCCATTTCAAAGTCTAAGTTTGGCATCACTTGTGGCGTGGCTTCAACTAAAGTGACATCGAGGCCGCGGTTGTGAAGGTTTTCCACCATTTCTAGACCAATGAATCCGCCACCGATGACAGTCGCATGTTTGGGTAACTTCTTTTCGATATAGTCAGTGATTTTATCCACGTCAGGAACAGTCCGAACGGTGAAGACGCTGTGGGCATCGGCTAGACCGGGGAATTTTGGTACGACGGGGTTAGCACCGGTTGAAAGTACTAATTTGTCATAGTGATCCTGCACAGTGTCATCAGGAGTTTGAATGGTGATTGTTTTGAGCGTTGGATCGATATGAGTGACTTTACTATTAACGTGAACATCAATGTTGAAATCACCTTGCATATCGTCAGGGGTCGAGACAAACAGGCTATCACGATCAGGGATGGTTTGCCCCACGTAGTAAGGCAAGCCACAGTTGGCAAATGAGATGTAAGGTCCTGCTTCATACATCACAATTTCAGCATCCTCATTCAGTCGTCTTAGCCGAGTTGCAACGGAGGCACCGCCAGCGACACCACCAACAATAATTATTCGTTCAGACATGTTTTGTTCCTCCTTGTGAAATTCATAATTAAGCTTGAAATCATTATACCCCATGGCGGTATATTGTCAATATATTTACTTATCACTTATTTTATGGTAAATTCTAATCATTTGACTTTGATACCCCATATAGGTATAATCGATTTAAAGATTAAGAGAGCAGGTGTTTTTAATGTCAGTAAAACCAATTAATGATCAAAATTTTAACCAAGAAACCGATTCAGGAACCGTTGTGATCGACTTTAATGCGACATGGTGTCCACCATGTAAGATGATGAATCCAATCGTTGAAAAAATGGCTGATGAGCTGGGCGATAAAGTGGCCTTTAAATCGCTGGATGTCGATGAGAATCAACAAACAGCTGCCCAGATGCAGGTTCAAGGAATCCCGACTTTCATCGTCAAAAAAGATGGTCAAATCGTTGACCGAATCGTGGGTTTCACACCGGAACCAGCCTTCAAGTCAAGACTGTCCCAATACATTGACTAGATATGATATAGTGGTATCAAGTAATTTTTAGGGGGAAACGCGCATGGCATGTGATCCAAAATTAATTAATCGACTTAAACGTGCTGAAGGTCAGTTGCGTGGCATTCAGGCCATGATGACTGAAGGCCGGGATTGTGCTGAAGTCGTTACCCAGTTAAGTGCGGTAGAAGCTAGCGTGAAGCGGGTGATGGGAATGATCATTACCGAAAACATTTCCCAAAAAATGACGGAGACGCCAGATGAAGCGCTACAGTCATCCTTGAAGCTGATTCAAAAACTGTAGGTGTGCCATCATTAAAGGACCGGATCATACCCGCAATAGGGCGTGATCCGGTCCTTTGTGTACTTGGTCATGTCCAGGCGCAATGAGGTTGTGATTTACGCCAAATTTGATACAATAACTGCAATAAGGCGATTGAGTCGCCACAGAAAGGATGAACGTGTATGTTGGGCATTGTAATGGGCGTTGGGACGTCACTGGAGGACTACAAAGCTTAGTCCTCCGCGGTTATGGAGGACAAAACAATTAAATTAACAGAATATGGCGTTAACGAGACACACAAATTAACGGCTGGTTTGAGTTTGGCGCGAGTGGTTGCTACCAGTCATCAGCAATATACGATTGTGACTGATCAGGGCCAATTCCAGGCTCAGGTTGCTGGTCGACTCTTGAATTTTGCTACTGACGCGGCAGATTTTCCAACGGTGGGCGATTGGGTACAGGTACGGTTACCGGAGAACCAGACGGATGTTGCGACAATCGAACGGCTAAATGACCGCAAGACCGTTTTTCTTCGGAAGACGGCTGGTCGGCGGTCAGCTGCACAATTAGTGGCCGCTAATATCGACTGGCTCTTGTTATGTATGGCACTGGACGCGAATTTTAACGTCCGGCGATTAGAACGTTATTTAGCCATTGCGGCAGCATCAGGTGCGCAGTCAGCCATTGTGCTAACTAAGGCCGACAAAACGACACAGCTAGCTGAACAGTTGACGGCTGTTGTGGAAGTTAGCGGAGACGCGAAGGTGATCGTTTGTGATGCCACGCGTACTGCAGGAATGGCGGAACTAACTGCATTCATGCAACCCGCACTGACATATGCTTTTCTGGGTTCTTCAGGCGTGGGAAAAACTACGCTGATTAACCATTTGATGGGCACGTCCAGTTTGGCAACTGCAGCGGTCCGCAAAACTGATGATCATGGCCGGCACACGACTACTGCGCGGCAACTTGTTAAATTACCTAATGGCAGCTTAGTGATTGATACGCCTGGAATGCGCGAACTGGGTTTATTGGACGCTGACTTAGACACGACGTTTGCGGATATTACTGAACTGGCGAAAGACTGTCGATTCAACGACTGCACACACCGCCAAGAACCTGGTTGTGCGGTGCAGCAAGCAGTTGCGGATGGTCAACTTTCTGAAGCACGATTAGCCAGTTATCGGCAACTGCAAGCTGAACAGTCGAATAATCAGCTCCGTGGTAAGGCAAGGGAAAACGCCAAGATTGATCGCATGTTCGGCGGTAAAAAACAGATGAAGGCCTTCATGAAAGAAGTTCGTCGAAAACGAAAATAAGACTTAAATAAGTGTTAATTGATAACTCTCATGGTATTTGCCGTGGGGGTTATTTTTTATTGACACATGCGCTACATGTTGTTATTATGTACTGGTACATTGTATTAAAGAGTAGCCGGTGAAAGCTGGTAAACAAACGTTGATTCAGGCAAACTATATAGTATTACAAGGTAGGTGAGACGATTGAAAGGGTTAACCGAGTTATTAAAGGGCGCATTGGAAGGTATCGTTCTTCAACGAATCAGTCAGGGTGAAACGTACGGTTACGAGATTACCAATTATCTGATTGATTTGGGCTTCGAAGACATCGTTGAAGGGACGGTTTACACCGTATTGCTGCGTTTAGAAAAAAAGGGGTTACTGTCGGTTGAACGTCGGAAGTCTGAAATGGGGCCGCCACGGAAGTTTTACTCGCTTAATGAGGCAGGACAGCGCTACTTGAGTGACTTTTGGCAGAAGTGGGGTTTTCTAACGGCTACCATGGCAAAATTAAAGGAGCAGCAAAATGACTAATTTATTAAACAATAGTATTGGGGATAAGAAACGCTATAGACAATTTAAACAAGAGGTGGAAGCACTTCCTAAAGCCTACGCTGAAACTTTCAACGCATTGCAGAGTTACATTTGGAACTTTGCTAAGAATGGCGCTATGATGGATGTATTAGAAGAAATGTTACACATGTTTCAAGAGAGTGCTGCTGAGAAAGTACCTGTGAATCAGCTGATTGGCGATGATCCGGTGGAATTTGCTGAAAATATCATGGCGCAGTATCCAGATGAGTTATGGTTGATCAAGTACCGGACACGGTTGCGTGAACAGGTTAAAAAGGCGGAACAGCTCTCGGATTAAAACGCTGTCATACAGGTGATATAATGAATTTGTATAGAAATCAATTAGCATATGAGGTACATGGTGATGGTCAGCCTATTTATTTTCTACATGGGATGTCATTATCCAGCATCAGTATGAGTTCGATTTACGAGAGAATTGTGAATCACGACAAATTTCGGCGCTATTATATCGATTTACCAGGTATGGGTGCTTCTCAAAACGTTCAGGGCATCAATAATTCTGATGATGTCGTTAAATTGTTAGCCGATTTTATCGTTGACACAGCGAGCAATTCACCGATTATATTAGTGGGGCATTCATATGGTGGTTATTTAGCGTTTGCTTTAGCTCAAAAACTGATCAGTGTAGTTGGTGTTTTCAACACTTGCCCGGTTGTGATTGCTGATAGCGATGATCGACACGTTGCTGAACACACCACTAAAGTAGTCGAAAAAGTTCCAAACGATGGTTCTATGGCGATGAAGGGATATTTATTTCTCAACGTGGTGATTAGCCGGCAAACTTGGGCGGATTATCAGCAGCAAGTGGTGCCGGGACAGCAACAGTTCAACAGTGGCTTTTGGGATTCGATTCGAAATAGTGGTGAATATGCGGTTACCAACGAAAAGCAATTGTTTGATGAACTCGCTAAACGTATTTTACCAATTGAAGTTTTACTGGGACGTTACGACAATGTTGTTGGATATAAGGACCATTTAGCAAAATTAAATCAGCTACCAAACAGTGACATTACGATTGACGAAAATGCCGGACACAGTCTTTTAATTGATGATCCAGAACTGGTTGCACAAAAGTGGCAGCAGTTTATTTCAAACATAACAGATTGAGTTTATATCCAATGAATTAAACACATTATTAGTTTAATCGGAAAAAAATTTCAAAGGAGAACGCAAATATGCAAGCAATCAAAATTTCTGAACCTTGTGAAGCTAACGAATTACAACCAGTTGAGGTACCAACACCGCAATTAGTTCCAGGTTTCACTTTGGTTGAAGTTAAAGCTTTTGGTGTTAACGAATCAGAAGTCACTAGCCGAAAAGGGGAATCTTCAAGTGATTTTAAGTACCCCCGCATTTTAGGCATTGAAGGCGTTGGAGTGATCAAAGAAGCTGATCCCGCCTCCAATTTTAAAGCGGGTCAGAAAGTAGCCATGATGATGACGGGACTCGGCCGCGCAATCGATGGCAGTTATGCGCAGTACTGCTTAGCACCCAACGAATCATTGATTCCGCTAGAGACGAATCTGGATTGGTCAATTGTGGGCGCTTTGCCAGAAATGCTGCAAACAGCCTATGGTTCATTAAGTAAAGGGTTGAACGTTGCTGCGGGTGATAAAGTGTTGATTCGCGGCGGTTCCTCCACAGTGGGGCTGATGGCTACGGTCCTTGCGAAAGATATGGGCGCAGAAGTGATTGCGACGACTAGAAGCCAGTCCAAAGTGGCTATCATGAAGCAATTCGGCGCCGATAAAGTGATCATTGATGATGGCAAGATTGCTGAAAAACTTCCGGATGGCGTTGATAAGGCTTTGGAACTGGTGGGCACAACCACTTTATTTGATACCTTTGGCGCAGTTAAGTCAGCTGGGAAGGTCTGCTTTACCGGTGGTTTGGCTGGCGGATGGGAAATCGAACACTTCTCACCATTCATGATTCCTGCTGGTAAGTTCTTCACTAGTTACGCGGGTGAGGCGATTGATTTATCCGCTGATGTGTTTAATCAGGTTTTGAAAAAGGTTGAAGCGAAACAGATTCAAGTGCCGATTGCTAAGGTTTATCATGGTTTAGCTTCTGTTGGTGAAGCACAAACTAACCTTGAGTCAGGTCAATTTATTGGCAAACACGTGGTGGTATTGGACTAGAAATGATGTTAAAAGGACTGGTAAACGATTACTGTTTATTAGTTCTTTTTTTCGCTGTAATTAAAAAGAACGTTCAAATTATTTATTTGCGAGCGCAACTAATTGGTGATAAAATGTGGACGTTAAAGCAAATAGACGAAATATAGGTTCACTTTAAAAAGGGGGTTGATGACGTGATCGATACCGGCGATGATTCACTGGTCAAGTGGCTGGTGATTGCTGGCCGGCAAGTAAGTCAGCATCTGGGTCAGCAGTTGGCGCAAATTAACGTGAGCGCCAGCCAATATTATTACCTGTTAAAAATTCACGATAATCCAGGGTTAACGCAAAAGGAACTGATTGAGGTTGAATTCATTAATCCCAGCAACGTGACCCGCGCGATTAAACAACTGGTTGATCAGGGGTTAGTCAGCCGGCACCGGTCGGCTGCTGACAAACGTGCTCAAGCATTGCAGTTAACGGCTGAGGGACAGAAGATGTACCCGGAAATTAAAGCCATTTTAGATCGAGAAGAAGCGCTATTTAGGCAGGTTACCAAAAAACAGTTCCCTGATTTTGAGACGGATCAATTGGTTCAAATTTTAAAGTCATTCGCTCGTCTCCACGGGGATACCGATAAAACATCAAACGAAAGGAAGCCTTCAAAATGAAAGCAATCGTCATTGAACAAGCTGGCGGACCAGAAGCTTTAAAGTTAAAAGAAGTGCCAACGCCAAAGGTAAAACCGGGCTGGAGTTTAGTCCGTGTGAAGGGATTCGGCATTAATCACTCCGAAATCTATACTCGAAAAGGCGAGTCACCAACCGTTAAATTTCCCCGAATCTTAGGTATTGAATGTGTCGGTGAAGTTGCTGATACCACGGAATCAGACCGGTTGCCTGTTGGCCAAAAGGTGGTCAGCATCATGGGTGGCATGGGCCGTGAATTCGACGGTGGTTACGCAGAATATGCTTTGCTGCCAAACGAGCAGATTTATCCCGTTAACACCAAACTATCTTGGCCTGAATTAGCGGCGATCCCCGAAACTTACTTTACGGCTTATGGCTCACTGAAAAACGCCCATATTGACACCGCCAAGAGTCTGTTAGTTCGTGGTGCCACAAGTGGTGTGGGTAGTGCGGCTATTAAATTAGCTAAGGCCATGGATCCGTCAATCACCATCACTGGCAGTACTCGGCATGAAGAAAAATTTGATAAGCTCAGGGCTATCGGCTGCGATAAGCCAGTTTTGGATAAGGATGGCAAAGTTCAAACTGAAGACCACTTTGATGCCATTATTGAATTGGTTGGCTCGGCAACGTTGAACGATTCCCTATCACACCTCAATCAGTTTGGTTATTGCTGTTTAACTGGTGGGTTAGGTGATCAGTGGACGGTACCAAACTTCAGCGCGTTCGTGATTCCTAATGGCGCTAGTTTAACGACGTTTGGTTCTGGCATTGCATCCAATGATTCGGCTTTCAACGATATGCTGAATTTGATTGAAACGCATCATATTGATGTTAAGCCAACACAGACCTTTGATTTAGCGCATACCGGCGATGCCCAAGCAGCACTGGAAGCCAGTGACAGTTTCGGCAAAGTCGTCGTATTGCCATAACACAACGAAAGCAGGTTTTTAATGACGGTATTAACGATTGCAGGGAAAACTTACCCTGATTTACAAATTCCCGACGATTATCAAGTTGTCGTGAATCAATTAGTTCCACGAGATGACGAACAGGTTCATTTGCTTCGTTATCAGCCAGCGGATTTGCCAGAGGAAGCTTTAGGAAGAGAACACGTCACGGTTATCTACCGTGATGATGGTGGGTTGTATTCGTATAACGCGCTGACTGAGCCGCTTTCTGGTCCACTGCCAACGGAGCAAGAAGCATGGAATAAGGCTGAGAAGATCTGGCAGCAAGTTGCACCTGACTACCGGAATAAATTGGAACGTTTACGTATTCTAGAAGGTCAGGAACGGCACTATACTGATGCCACGGGCAAAACAGTGACATTTCCAATTTTGTGGGCCAAGTATGCGAATACAGTTGATCTTGGCAGTTATGAATGGATTGGCCTGGGTCCAAACAATCGGTTAGTTGAGTTTGAACGGTACAATTTCTGGGATTATGAGGCCGGCCGACAAAAGACAGAAATGTGGTACGGTGATGATTGGATTCGCGCGCGGCGTGGACTACCACCGCAGATGGAGGCACCGTGGCCAAGGGCGTAGAGCGTGAAAGCAAGCGTTTAGATAGCGGAGTGTAAGGGACCCCCAGCATAAATCCATGGGTTTGGGATTTGTGCTGGGGGTCCCTTACATGCAGCTGTCTGCTTGCTTGAACGCGTTTCAGCTAGGTAGTCGATAAAAATCTATGGGTTTTGGATTTTTGTTGGCTGTGACTTAGATGCAAGTCTCAGCTCTCGTGAACACGTTTCAGGTTAGAAAGCAGTATTGAAACACTTACCGATATCTACTGGTGCCACAGCCCTTTTGTGTGAAAATACTATTTTAGGTTTCAATCATCGCAGGATTGTTCTATCCTATGGGTGTAATTGTCGGCTTAAAGTTGGTATTTGAGGAGGAACTACTTTCCATGTCAGAGACTTACCGGTTACAACTTGGTCCATTTGTCCGAAATTTACCCGTGATGACATTGCCGAATGGTGTGACAATTGCGTCGTTTGTCTTGTTAGGCGACGCTGAATTGACTCATTGGGCGGCTGAACAGCTGCTGAAAAAGACTGACGGTCTTGATTTTGATTATTTTGTGACAGTTGAAAGTAAGGGAATACCGTTAGCCCAAGAGATGACGTGGTTAAGCGGTCATAAACGTTACTTCGTTTTGCGTAAGGGCGTGAAGGATTACATGGTTTCTCCGATGACCATACCCGTTCAAGCCATTACCACTTCTGCCAATCAGCAGTTAGTTTTGGATGGGACGGATGTCGTTAAATTAAAGGGCAAACGAGTGATCATTGTGGATGATGTGATCAGTTCCGGTGGTTCACTGCAGGCGGCTGAAAAGCTGTTACAGGAAGCTGGTGCACAGGTTATTAACCGACTGGCAGTTTTGGCGGAAGGCTCAGCTAAAGAACGTCAAGATATCAAGTATCTGGGAACACTACCATTATTTTGAGGTATAGAAAAGGGATTGCGCTTATTGAGAGTGCAATCCCTTTTAATAGACTTAATTAAACTATCTTCTGATTAATCGCTGCAGTATTTGCATGCGATACCGTTGATTTCTCTCGTGAAGCGAAGAAACCGAAGATCACGCACCAAGCGATTCCCAAGAGTGCTGGAATCCGGTTGCTTGGATCGAAGAACAGACTGAGATAAACCACGCCGAAGAAGACGATCAACAGTGGATCAACAACCTTATAGGCTGGCATTAAGAAACCGTCGGGTAAAAAGTCTGCAGAACGACGATAACGGTAATGCGCAACGATTGTCAGGGCGTAAACAATCAGATAGAGGTCACTAGTAGCGGATGCAATCAGACTGAAGGCGTTGGAAACACCAGGTAGCACGCTGAGTAATGGTGATAACAGCACACACCCAGTGGAAATGAGAATTGCCAGTGCGGGAACACCATGCGTTGAGATTTTCTGGAAGTGTCGCATGAATGGACCGTGAGATTCAATGGCTAGCTGGAAGAAGTGCCGACCTGAGGAATAAATCATACTGTTAAGTGCGGAGACAGATGATGTGAGAACCACGAAGTTGATTACGGCTGCAGCTGCCCGAAGTCCAACCAGCGAGAAGACCTGAACAAATGGACTTTGAGTGGTTGAAAGGCTGCGCCATGGGTAAATCAGCATGATTACGAACAAAGCACCAATGTAGAAGATCAGGATTCGAACGATAATTTCGTTGATGGCTTTAGGCAAGACCTTATGTGGATTCTTAGTTTCAGCAGTGGTAATGCCGATAAATTCCATTCCTAAGAAAGCAAAGAAGACCATTGGAAAGGCACCAATGAAGTTATTGACACCGTTTGGAAACAGCGTGAAGTTAGACGTCACGTTTGATAGGGTAACTGTCCCAGTAGGAGTCTTAAAATGGCTGAATAACAAGAAGAAGCCAGTAGCAATCATGGCTAAGATCGCAATAATTTTAATCGTCGAGAACCAAAACTCCGCTTCACCAAACAGTCGAACGGCAATCAAGTTCACGGCGGTCAAAATAGCCAAGAAGACGATTTGAATCAGCCAGCCTGGGACGTGCGGGAACCAGAACTGAACGTAATTAGCGGTTGCAGTAAGTTCTGCCATACCAACACACACAAGGCCAATCCAGTAGGTCCAACCGGCAAAGTAACCGGTGCGGTCACCGAGATAGCGAGTGATAAACGCAATAAAAGTATGCTGTGACGGATCTTGATACAGCATTTCGCCAATTCCTCTCATCATTAAGAAGAAGAAGGCGCCAATGATAATGTAAACCAGAATAATTGATGGACCAGTTTTTTTAATGGAAGTACTGGCACCCAAGAAAAGGCCAGTGCCAATCGTACCACCTAACGCAATCATTTGAACGTGTCTATTAGATAAGGTTCTTTTCGTGCCATCGGCATTGATATTTGTTTGTTTCTCCATAGACTCACTCCTTTTCGTTTATTTGTATTTAATCACCTAATGATAAAAAATTCAAGTATTAAATTAGAATTTAATTTGAAAGCGGACTGGAAAATATTGGAAAAAGCTGGTATATTTAGTTTGTTAGCAAGGAGAATGTGACTAATTGTATTCACTAATTAAAATTTAATGAATAATTAATATGCAAAAATTAATGAATAAATACTTACATGTCCATGTTAGTTTACTTGTCTACGTTCCTTTGTTTACTAGTATACGTTGCTTGGTAATTCTGGCAGTTGCAGCTAGTCATTTACGGGAATAATCAATGAATATTCAATTCAATATTCATTGATTATTGCGCGTTAACAAATTTCTTGGAGGTATCATTTTTATGGAAATCAATGAATTGAATCCAGATATTTTATCTGTTAAGCCTTCCGCGTTACGGGTGTTTGATCACGAAATCAGTGAGGATCCAGATATAGTTAAACTGACACTTGGTGAACCAGACTTTAATGTGCCAGAACACATTAAACAGGCTGCCATTGCCTCTATTAATGCTAATCAGTCGCACTATCCCTTCTACTGGGGGATTCAGGAGTTGCGGGACGCTGCTTCAACGTATTACCGCGACAAGTTTGGCTACCAATACACGGCTGATCAGATTGTTTGTACCGTTGGTGCTACAGAAGGCTTATCAGCTACGTTTAAGACGCTGTTTCGTCCCGGAGATGGCATTTTAATTCCAATGCCAGCTTATCCTGTTTACAAGGCCATGGCTGGGATCAATCAATTAGTGCCAATCATGATTGACACGACTGATACTGACTGTGTACTGACACCTAAACAAGTGACGGACGCTATTGCTGCACATCCGGATGTGACTGTCAGAGGCGTTGTCATCACAGATCCATCCAATCCAACGGGGGCAGTGTACACAGAAGAACAGTTGGCTGCCTTAGTCCCTGTATTCCGAGATAACAATATTTGGGTCATCAGTGATGAAATCTACGGCGAACTTACCTATGGTGTTAAACACTACACGTTATCCAAGTGGTTGCCGGAACAAACGATCATCATTAACGGACTTTCAAAGTCTCATGCGATGACCGGCTGGCGAATTGGTTTCGTGTTCGGACCAGCAGGGGTGATTGACCAAATTGCCAAGGCTCATCAGTTTGAAGTGACGACGCCAACGTCAATCGTCCAATATGCAGCTGTTGAAGCACTGACTCACGGCCAAAATGACGCTGCGGCTATGCGCAAAATTTATGAACAGCGTCGTGATTACCTCACGCAGTCATTGGATAAGTTGGGAATGACCTACGTGGCGCCTAAAGGGGCGTTCTACATTTTCACTAAAATTCCAGAACAATGTGAACAAGACAGTTTTACTTTTGCGCGTCACTTGGCCAAAACGTATCATGTTGGTCTGATGCCCGGCGCACCATTTGGCGATCCGCAAGCACTGCGAATTAGTTACGCTTCTAGTAACGAAAACCTGCATGCAGCGGTGGATGCCTTAACTAAGGAATTGGCTCGGGTTGGTTCATTAGCAAAATAGTGTCGGCAAAATTAAGAGAGTTGTAAAAAACACCTCGCAATAACCATTATCAATGGCTATGCGAGGTGTTTTAATTTGTCATAAAAATTGAGTTAGTCCGCTTTTAAAAATGATTCTTGTTCATACAGTGGGTCAGGATACGTGTAAAAGCCTTCACCAGACTCAACTCCGAGGTGACCATCATCGATCATTGATTTGATCATGGTCATTGCTTTTATCAAATCGGTATTATTGGATTCCTTGGCTAGTACAGAATGGATGTTGTATTCGGTTCGCAAACCAACATGGTCCATGACTGCGAAGGGACCCATGGGAGCGCCAGTGGCTTTCATCCAGGTTTGGTCAATGGTGTGCGGATCGGCAACACCCTTAGCCCACAGCGTTAAGCCGGCATCCAGGTAGGAATCCAGAATTGAGTTGAGGATGTAGCGAGGTTGTTCTTTTTTGAGCTTGATAGGCAGCATACCAATTTCTTTAGCAAATTCGACCACTGTGTCGTACACTTTAGGATCAGTTTTGGGTGAGCCCATAATTTCAGCGGTGTTATTCTTCCAGACTTCGTTAGCAAAATGGAGGTTCAAAAACTGCGCTGGTCGGCCAGTATCCGCCATGAATTGGCTTGGTACAAGTGTTGAGGAGTTGCTGGCAAAAATCGTTTTGGCCGGTGCAATCGCAGATAGTTGAACGTAAAAGTCATGTTTAATTTGTGTTTTTTCGGGCACTGATTCGATGACAATGTCTGCATCATCTGTGGCTGTCTTTAGGTCAGTGGTGTACGAAATGCGAGAGAGACCTTCAGCAAAATTCTGCGCGGAAGTACCTAAATCACGGGTGTAACTAGATTCTAAACCAGCAATCCGAGACTTAGCCTTTTCGATTGCTTGATCATTGATATCGTAAACGGTGACTTGCTTGCCACGGTAGGCACATTGGTAGGCAATTTGGCTACCTAAAACGCCGGAACCGGCCACAGTTACATTATTGATGCTTGTCATAGTTGATCAGCCTCCATAGATTGAGAAAGTTAGTTTTAACCATAGCAAGTATAGATTGGTAGCGATTTTAAAGTCAACGAATATGCGGTTTTTAAGGGAAATTGGTATGGTATTGCTAATCTGTATGATAATTAAAGAGTGAAAATTTGAAGGTTTAGTCGTTCATAATGAGAAATGTTTGTCCTTTTTTAAAATTGAAACAAGATTCATTTAGCTATATAGTGACGTTAGAATTAACTGATTACTAGATAAGTTGTTATATAAGGAATGAATCGATTATGAAAAAATGGGTTAAAATTTTAATCGGCATTTTGACTACAATCGTAGTGCTGTTTATTGCAGCCATCATGGCAGGCTACATTGCATTACGGACTCAGGGATGGCATATTGGAACGCCACGGGAAATCCAAGGTACCTACCAGCAGAAGTTACCTAAGAATAGTCCCTTAGGTTTTGGTGGTGTCATTAAAATTCGGCCATACAGTACGGAAAGCGCGAGTTCTGGAATGCCGGTAATCAAAGCCAGTGATATGCTATGGCGTAAGGTTGGAACTGATGCTTACCTAGTTCGGGGTTGGGGCAAAGCCAGCGGTATGTATCAAGGTGGCGAAACAAGGGTGGTTTATTATAAGTATGGCAACGCAATATATGCGCAGTCGTATAAGGACTACAAGGTTCAAATGTATAGTGACCCCTATTACCGGACGAAAAAGCTAGTATTTAAACAGTGAGTAAGGATGAAAGAAGCGGATTAAATCATGACAGATGCGAAATTTGATTCTATTTCTGATTTAATAATGGCCATTAAAGCCAGTCAAAAACGGCTTCAGTTAACAAATCGGGCAATCTTAAGTATCGTGAATCTGCAGTCAGAAAAAGAAACCGACTTTTTCTCAGGTCAAGTAAGTCGCGGTAATTATGAGCAAACGCTAACAGCACTGCAGACGATTGAAAGGTTGCTGAATCAGCAAAATGTACCCCTAACAGCGTATCTGCAGCAACTGCGTGCATTACCACTGCGTAATATTTTCCTGCGCAATCGGTATGCGTTTTGGTTTGCCAATTTTATTGAAGCTGGTGGGTCGGCAAGCATTCTTATTCGGGATGCCAAGGAAAATGACTTTGAAATCATCAACCAAATCGTATGGAGCAGCAATTTGCTGGTCAGTACATCGGGTGTTGCCCATATACAGACGCATCAAAAACAATTGGTGCATTTATCAGATGAAGAATACCAAACGATTAGAATAATCATGGCACAATTTTCGACTGCTTCACCGTTGTTTTTCTTTAATCTAAGACAGTTGCAAACGGTTGGTTTAATCACGGATATTTCAAAATTACAGCAGTATTGGAATCAGGAGGCAGAGTTGAAAGAACATGCCAGGTAACTGTGCTTATATACGTGTAGGGTTAAGGAAAAACGACAAATTAAAACGCTTTCATTTTCATGGTAAATGTATTAAACTGGGGGAGTAAAAAGTTGATTATTACAAGTAACAATTGGTATTATTAGCAGGTTGTTTTTGTCTAATTAATTTTTTGTAGGAGTGATGAGTCACTAATAGCACGATGATTGTTTAAGATAATCTATTAGTTTTTGGAGGAGACCAATTTATTTAATTTACTCTAGGGGGAGAACTATGAAGCATGATGAACTGAATCAAAAGCGGCAGAAACTTCATCAGGATGAGCAAAAATTGGCGTATCATGTTAAATTGTATAAGTCCGGCACATTTTGGATTGCAGCAGGGATCACAACTGTAGTGTTGGGCATCACTATGTTAACGGGAGTGTCAGTAGCTAGTGCTGCTGACACAGATGTAACGGAAGCTGTAAAACCAGCCGAAAACAGTGTCAGTGCGTCTAGCTATCGCCTTAAAACTAGTGAAACGGCACAGACAGCGGCATCAACAGAATCGGCTGGGACTGTTAATAATGATTCGAGTATAAGTAAGGAAACCGGTGATAAATCTGTTGATGTGGCAGCTAAGGTTACCAACTTAGGTGATGCAAACAGGACTCAAATTGATCAGGCTAAAGAAGCAGCCAGTGAACAGTATGCTCAAACTGTTCAGCCACAGGTTGTTACAGCCGTTTCGGCACCTACACCAGAAACAGCAGCAACGGGTCAAGTTACGATTAAATATGTAGATGAGGATACTCAGAAAGAAATTGCGGATAGTTATGTAGCGACGACGACAATTAAACCAGATTTAGTGACTGAAGCGAAAGTTAAGTCAGACTTTGCTGAGCCTTTTATCTCGGGCTATACCTTCGATAAATTAGGTGAAGGTGACACGTTGAACTTCGCACCAGTGGCTGATGGCAAGGCAATTACTGCTTATTATAAGAATAATTCTGTGACTGTCCCTGACACGATGGAGCCAACCGCTACGCAGACGGAACCGACACCAGAGGCAGCGACCACAGGACAGATCACAATCAAGTACGTTGATGAAGATACTCAGGCGGAAATTGCAGATAGTTATGTAGCTACGACAACGATTAAACCGGATTTAGTGACTGAAGCGAAAGTTAAGTCAGACTTTACTAAACCAACAATCTCAGGCTATACCTTTGATAAACTAGGTGAAGGTGACACGTTGAACTTCGCACCAGTGGCTGATGGCAAGACAATCACTGCCTATTATAAGAACAACTCTGTAGCTGTCCCTGACACGACAACTGAGCCGGAAACCACACCGGAAACCACACCAGAAACAGCGGTCACAGGACAGATCACAATCAAGTACGTTGATGAAGATACTCAGGCAGAAATTGCGGATAGTTATGTAGCTACGACAACGATTAAATCAGATTTAGTGACTGAAGCAAAAGTAAAGTCAGACTTTACTGAACCATCAATTCCAGGCTATACCTTTGATAAATTAGGTGAAGGTGACACGTTGAACTTCGCCCCAGTGGCTGATGGCAAGACAATTACTGCTTATTATAAGAACAACTCTGTAGCTGCCCCTGACACGACAACGGAGCCGGAAACCACACCGGAAACCACACCAGAAGCAACCGTTACAGGTCAAATCACAATCAAGTACGTTGATGAAGACAACCCTGAAACAGTCTTATCATTTAATAGAGATAATGCAGGTTTCCCATCAACAGCTCCGGCAACAATTAGTGGTAGTTATACCGCTACAACAACGGTTGATCCAGACCTGGTCACGAAAATGAAAGTTAAAGATGCCTATGTCCAACCAAGAATTTTGGGATATACCTTTGATAAACTAGGTGAAGGCGACACGTTGAACTTCGCCCCAGTGACGGATGGCAAAACGATTACAGCCTATTATAAGAGCGATTCACCAGCTGACACCATAACTGAGCCAACCACCACGCAGACAGAAACCACACCAGAGACAACGGTCACGGGTCAAGTCACGATTGCTTATGTTGATAAGGATACACAACAACTCCTTGGATTTAACAGTGGCCAGTCTTCAATTCCAGGTACCCCTGTTCAAATCAATGGAACTTATGTGGCTCAAACAACGGTATCCACGGTTGATCCAGGTCAGTTAACGGTATCTGGTAAGGTGGCACAGGCTGAGATCGCTGGTTATAAATTCGTGGGTAATGACACCACTGATCTCACGTTTGCCCCAGTTGATCAGCAAAAGATGATTAAAGCTTACTATGAGAAATTAGCACCTGTTGTGATTAATTACGTGAACGAAGCTGCCCCAGCTGATGTTATTTTTCAAATTGAATATGACGCACAGGATCCGGCTAATTGGATTAGCGGCAGTGCTGACTTTAATTTTGACTATGAGCCAACCTTTAACGGCTATACGTATGATGAGCAAAGAACTCAGGCAGACAGTGTCTTAATAGGGAATGGATTTAAGTCACTAGATGATACCGGTGGTCAACCAGTCACCATCAATATTTACTACAAAAAGACGACTGCTGATCCTAATCCAGGGGCAATGTATATTGGTGATACCATTACAAAAACAAGCGATATAACAGATACCGCGGTAAAGAAGACAAATGATCTTGAAACCCCAGGGGCAGCATTTGCACACGATAAACTCCCTGAAGTTTCAGCGGCAAAGCCAATCACCAGTGCAGCAGTGGCAATCAATGGCCATGTAGTGAACCAATACCCTAATTACACACTGACGGGTACGATTGGGACTAATAATCAGGACGGCAATTTAGCACAAGGGCTAATGCCGCTGGCAGATTACATTCCTAATCAACCAGTTGAAGTTGTTTTTGTGGATGATTCAACTGGGAACATTCTTCAGCAAGGACTATACGGTGATTTTGATCTGGATAAGGGCGTGTTGCCATCCGGAAATTATGACACGGGTGTGGTTAATGAAGCTTATCAGGCTAAGTTAGCAGATAAAGGGTATGAACTTGCTAAAGTATACGGCGAGCCAACCGGCACATACGATGCCATGCACAGAATCGTTTACTACGTTTACACGCCAAAATTGGCTACCAACTATGTGCCTGTGACGCGACTCATCAACTTTACAAGCTCTGACGGTGCTCTGAACATTAATCCGATAGTGCAGACCGTTTGGTATAAGAAGGTGACTAACGAAGTCACTAATCAGTCAATTTACACGCCTCAAAGCGGGTTCTATCAATATGAAATTCCGATTGTTTCAGGTTATTCAGCAACTCTTAACGACCAGCCGGCTACCGTAGTGGCACAGGAAGGATTGCCTGCAACAACGGGGATGCCGACTAATGAGAGCGTGACTGTTAATTATGCTAAGCTCCAACCAGTCGTTGTTCCGGCAACTACTGGTGAGGATACACCGATTGCACCAACTGAAGATTCTGGGGAAGTACCTATGTCACCAACTAACGATGGCATCACCAACGTTACTACTGACAATCAGGTGCCAACGACAACAGAAAATGGTGGCAAAACAACGATTGAAACTGATAAAGATAATGGTAGCGTCGTGGCAAACAAAGGTGGTTCGTCAGCTCAGACTGATGTAACAGCACATGCTGTAAGTAAACAAGCTACTAATATTGTTAGTACAAATGCGTCATCTACAACACATGATCAGTTGCCACAAACGAATGAAGATAACGGTGGCAATTTTAGCTTACTTGGTGCTGTATTGGTATCAATGCTTGGACTTTTTGGAATCAAAAAGAAACGCTGTGATTAATTAGAATATTAAGACAATCAGAATTTGAGAACCTGATTGTCTTTTTTATTTTAGTCTAATAGTGAAATCACTAGAATCAACGCAATGTTGGGATTTTAAATCAGACTTAATAAGGATTAACTAAGAACTGTCAATTTTGTTTGCGCACGCAACTAACTGATGTTAAAATACTGACAGTCATATGATCGTATTTGATATTAAAGGAAAGAAGAGATTATCAATTGAAAATTATCACAACTGAAGAACATTTTGATACCAATAAGAACGTTAAAGAATTCAACGAATTTTCCAAGGTCCCTAATAACAATCCCTTTCAAGAGAAGCTTAACAAAGATCTGACGGATGCTGATAGTCGAATTGCTTATATGGATAAGTACGGCATCGACATGCAAATTATTTCCGATGCCGGTAATTCACCACAAGTATTGCCTGATGACAAAACTGTTGATGCTTGCAAGGCACAAAACGACTCACTGGCTGAAACCGTTTCGCAGCATCCTGACCGCTTGGCTGGTTTAGCTGCTCTGCCAGTTAACGTTCCAGACGAAGCTGCCAAGGAATTAGAACGTGCGGTTACGAAGCTGGGTCTGAAAGGCGCCATCATTAGTGGTACCATCAACGGTCAATTTCTAGATCAAGCCAAGTTTGACCCGATTTTTGCTACGGCTGAAAAGCTGGATGTGCCGCTATACTTACATCCTGGTGTGATGACCGATGATCAAAAGGCAATCTTATTTGATAGCTCAGCATACAGCGACATGATGGCAAATATGATGGCCGGTGCTGCGTGGGGCTGGCACATGGAACAGGGTGTTCAGATGGCGCGGTTAGTCTTTTCTGGTTTATTTGAAAAGCACCCGAACTTGAAGTTGATCTCTGGTCACTGGGGTGAATTCGTGCCCATGTTTATCGAACGGCTCGATGTGTTCGGTCGATTCTCTGAATTGCCACACCCATTTTCTTACTACTACCGTAAGAATGTCTACGTTGGCCCTTCAGGGATGCTGACTGCACCACAGTTGCAGATGGTTCACACCGAAATGGGTGCCGATCATATGCTTTATTCTGAGGACTATCCATACGTTAAGATGGAAGATAAAGTGAAGTCCTTTATTGAAGATGCGCCATTTAACGATAAGGATCGTGAAATGATGGCGCATGGGACTGCTGAAAAATTGTTTAAACTTTAAGAGTGTGACATAATTCGGTAGATTCCAGAATTAAACACAAAAATGCGTATTCCGTTGAACTTTGTCGTCGGGATACGCATTTTTGTGTTTAATGGCCGGAACCTGAGTTGTGGAGCCGTTCTTTTAGACTAGATTATAAATTGTCTTTCGGTTAAGAAATTAGGTGAAACTTTTATCAATATAGACTGACGTCACGGCCCTTTTTAGTTAAAGAACCATTCACTTGCTTTACTGTATAGCTTTTCAACCGTTTCTGGTTTATCGTCGCCAGGCTGGTTCTGATCTCCTTTTTGACCCGAACGAGAAAGAATGTAACACAGGCACTTGTAGCTTTCTCGATACTGATTGATTTCATCATTATCCAGCTGTAAGTTGGCACCAGGAAGGGTTGGCAGTAGCGAATCTCGCTCGTAAATGCAGTCGCCATAGACGATTTTCCATTGTCCATTAATCTTTTTTAGTTCACTAAAGATTCGAACGTAAGATACTAGGTCAAATTCGTTACCATCAATTTGTTGACGAGGTGAAAGCATGGTTACGGACATTTCGGCAATCGCCTTATCGCCGTTCAACCAGACCATGGTACTGTTCATCTTGTGTTTGGAGCCACCGCCACCGGCAGCTTTAGTTTTTGCAATGTAGTCTTTAGCAGGACCGTTGAACCAAGAAACGTGAATCGTGGCATCATCGCTGTAACAGGCAGCTTCTTGGTCGAAGTAACCATTGTCGCGTGTATAACGTTCGTATTCTAACAGTTCACGAATTTTTTGCCGGTCCATTACTTCTGCATCAGTTTGATCAAATGGAACATCATGAAAATCTTTAATCATCTTAATTCCTCCTTAGGGGTAACTTGAAGCAAATTATTTTGTGTTAGTTGCATGGATTATAGTGAACGGGGATGAAACGATAGCCCGGTGTGTTCTGATTCTTGACGATGTGACCAATCCCAGGGAAGGGTAGGTGAGCACCGGCAATTAATTCTTGATCGTCGACGACTTGTTCCACAGCCCTTTTAGCCGTTGAAATTTCGGTATTGACCCGTTTTTCATCGAATTTACCCAAAACGATTTCAATGTCCAGATCAGTGAGTTGAACGTCTGGATCGTGAAGCACATCGCCCCAGACAAACAGTTTCTGTCCTTGCGATTCAACTTGATAGCCTGTGTGTCCCATCGTATGGCCGGGTAGGGCAACGGGGGTGATGCCAGCACTAATTGCGTCATTGCTGTCGAATAGGATGCACTGGTTTTTCGCCATGTATGGCGCCAATAAATCTTTGAGGTTAGGAATGATGTTCACCCAGAAATCGTAGTCTGTTTTTTTCAAATAAACGGTAGCGTTTGGAAACGTCATCTGGTTATCGATTACCAGACCATTAATGTGGTCCGGGTGGGCGTGCGTTAACAAGATCTGATCCACGTCTTCAGGTTCATAACCGGAAGCCTTTAGATTGGTTAACATGCTGCCCATGTTTGGCCCAAGCACATTGCCACTTCCTGTATCGATTAAGGTAACGTCCTGACCAGTATTAATTAAATAGGTGTTGGAATCGACCTTAATATTTAGCCGGCCATCAATCATGGTTGTATTCGTATAGTTAGTTTTCCAAATGTTAGTGATGGATTCTGCATCGCTGCCATAGTAGGAATCGGTGGTACCAGCAGTGAAGCCATCGTATAAAGCTGTGATTTCATAATCACCAAGTTGAATTCTAAAGTATCCAGGAACTTGCTGTTTTATCATGATCATCTTCCTTTCTCATCGATTGAAAGACGACGTTGAACTTGTTTCAATCGAGTGACTATAGATTATCATCAACTATTGATTTTGTCAACAGTTGATAAAATCTTTTATTTTTGCTATTCTAAAGCTCAAGGGAAGTGACTGAATTGGACTCATTAGGAATAGGTATCTCTACTGGTGTGTTTTCAAGAAAAACACAGATGTACATGAAGTATTTCGTTAAAAAAATGGGGCTGACAGAAGTTGATGCCATTATTTTGATTAACGTGAAGGAAAATCCTGGAATCATTCAGGATCAGATCGGTCATAACTTATCAGTAGATAACGCCATGGTGGCGCGGAGCCTGAAACGCATGGAAGCGGATGGCCTGCTTAAACGGGTGATTGATGAGAATAATCAACGGACTAAAAAGGTCTACATTGAACCATTGGGGGACAAAACAGTCACCCAAATTGTTGATGCAATGTCATACTGGGATTCACTGATTGTTGATGGCCTATCAGAAAAAGAAAAAGGAACATTGGTATCAGCTTTAGCCTTTTTAAAACAGCGTGCTGAAAAAATCAATGTTAATGATGTGCTGGCCGCGCGGGATAAACTAGAGTAATAATCGAATCGATATCAAAATAACCAAGCTTAATTCAACATAAATAATGCCTATTCCACGATTGGTGGAGTAGGCATTATTTATGTTGAATTAAGCTTTCAAAAAGTCAGGTTGTTGAAATTCTGGATTGGGATAGTGGTAAAAGCCCTCACCAGATTCCATCCCTAATTTACCTTCAGCCAGCCGTTGTTTTAATTTAGCCGTAATCTGACCATCTGGATCCATAGTTTTTGGTAACGGGACGGCTGTTAACGTACGGGCACCAATCATATCCAGAATGGCGAAAGGTCCCATCTCGGCACCAGTAGCAAGCATCCAAGTTTTATCAATGGTTTGTGGATCAGCCACGCCATTGACCCATAGCGACATGCCAGAAACCATTAGCGGTGTCAGCAGGGAATTCAGGATATAACTAGGGTGTTCTTTTTTAAGCTGAATGGGGATCATGCCGATGGCTTTAGCAAAGGCCACCACTTCTCGATAAACTTCCGGATCGGTTTTGGGTGAGCCCATGATTTCTGCGGTGTTATTGACCCAAATATGGTTGGCAAAATGCATGTTCAATAGGCGTTCTGGATGACTTGTGGCAGGCGCTAATTGACTAGGGAGCAAACTGGAAGAGTTGCTGGAGAAAATAGCTGTAGCGGGAGCCAGTTCACTAATTTGCTGGTAAAATTTGGTTTTTAAATCAAGGTTTTCAGGGATCGCTTCGATGACTAAATCAGCCTGTTTAACAGCCTTTGCCAGGTCACTAGTATAAGTTAGGCGTGAAACGCCAGCTTTAAAGTCAGTTTCGTTCACGTTTAAATCAGTCTGATAACTGGGTTGTAAAGCTGCAACTCGTTTTTTAGCGGCGTTAAGGGCGTCTTCATTAATATCGTAGATGGTAACTGGGAATCCTTTGTATGCTGCCTGATAGGCGATTTGACTGCCTAATACACCGCCACCGGCAACGGTAAGCATTTTAATTGTCATTAAAAAAGCCTCCTTATTTGTTATCAATTATAAGGAGACTGATAGCAAATAAGGAGAGCCAGAAAACGGGATTGTGTCCCAAATTATTTTAGTTGGAAGAGATTGGCAAAATTAATGTTAAAGGCAGCTAGTGCACCAGTAGTCAAACGAGTAAGCTGATTTGCTAATTCATCAGGGGTACTGGTACCGTCAGTTCGTAGCCAGTTAAGTGCCATGCCCACGTGAGCAGCTACGATGTAGGACGCGATGTTTGTCACCGGGATATCTGGTTGATTAATTTTACCGAGAATGGCGGTGTAATTGGTCATCCCTTCCTCTAGCAACCTCTGTTCGAAGCCCAACCAATGTTGATCAACGATGAAGGACTTGTAGGCTTGCCGGTAAGCCTGACACTTTTCAAAGTAGCGTCGATAAAATATCAGTGGCGTTTGGGCTTCCTGTACCGTTTCTTGAAGCTGACTAAGTAAGTAGTCGGCTACCCAGTTGTAAAAAGCAAATTTATCAGCATAATGACGATAAAAAGTGGATTTAGAAATGCCAGCTTGCGCAATCAAATGGCGTGTACTGATAGTATCTAGTTGTTTGCCGTCATTCAATAAGTCAATGAAAGCGTTGAATAATTTTAAATCACTCGTTCTTGCTTGTTGAGTAGCCAATCATCTCACCTCAGCTTCTTAATGAGTAAAGTTTAACATATTTGCCGATTAAAAAAGCGATTAGCACGTGGCTAACCGCTTTTTAACATACTGGATTTTTCAACTGTTATGATACGTTCACGCTTTGTGGTTGATAATTTTTAGAATCAACGCTATTAAGGGTTTGTGGTATCAGATTTGGTAGCCAAAGGTTTCTGTAAATAAAGCTGGCATTTGCAAGTAAATCGTTGCCATGACTGACGAGCAGTTTATCGAATTCGTAGTAACTTAACTTCTCAAGACTATGACGCACCTGATTAAAATCAATATTACCAGGCGCAATAGCGAGATCATCGTTTTCATTAATCAAGTTATCGGCAGCAAATAAGATGCCGTTGTGACGGTTCCAAAGATAGGCTACCTGTCCAGCACTATGACCAGGTGTCTCAATCGCTGTAATGCCCCCAGCTAACGGAATTTGAGTATCACCATGAATGCGGTGAGTGACCGGAGCTGGTTCAAAATAGGGACAACCCTTACCAGGACTGCCATCATACTGATGAACGGGTGGCATTGGGAAGGATTTTTCCAAAATTCCTGCATCAGCGGCACCCATCCAAATTGGTGCGTGGGATTGTGCAGCTACTAAAGCAACGTTACCGATGTGATCTGGATGGCCATGCGTAATCAGAATTTGAGTGATATCAGTAGTCTTCAAGCCTAGTTGGTCTAGGGCACGGACCACCATATTTGGGTGACCGGGTTTAACCGGATAACCAGAATCGATTAAAATCCAGCCGTCATGATCATCATGGATCAAAAAAGCGTGGACGAACCACAGCTGCAGCTGCCATAAGTCAGGCTCCAGTTGAGTAATTGATAAAGGTTCAAGATTGTCTTCACTCAAAGTAAAAATCTCTTTTCTGTTAAATGACCAGTTTAATCATCACAAAAATAGCCACTAGCAACCATCCGTTTTATCGTCAAATCAATCTAATTATACCTTAATTATCGGACTCATTGCCGCGTTAGTCAATACACTAAAGGTTAGATATTACTGTTTTGCAGTCGTGGCTGAGTTGTTAGTGAACTAATCTTAGATTGTTTTAATGTTGGGTGTTTGTTAATTCAAACCAGTCATGAATTCACTTAATTTATCCAGTCCGGTTTGCAGTTCTTTGCTCTCAAAGGCATACCCGATTCGCAGTGCGTGTTCAATGTCGAATTCAGCACCAGGGACTAGCAGCACGCCGGTCTGTTTAAATAATTGATCACAGAATTGTTCACTTGGCAGAGCGAAATCGTAGTGCAGTAAAGCCGTTGTCCCAGCTTGAGGTTTGACCCAGCTGATATGTGGCTGAGAATTAACCCAGTCGTTTAAGATGGCTAAGTTCTTTCGCACGATATCGCGGTTCCGTTTCAGTAAGGTATCTTTATGATTCAGGGCAACTTCTGCTACCATTTCGTCCAGCACACCACAGCTGATGGTGTTGTAGTCACGGTGCGACAGGATGGTTTTCATGAAGGCTTCATCATGAGTTGCTACCCAGCCTAACCGCAAGCCGGCAAGTGAGAAGACCTTTGACATGCTGCTGGTAGAAATTCCCTTGTCGTAAAGGTCGATGACTGAAGGGGAATAGGTATCAGTTTGGGTTAAATGACGGTAAACTTCGTCGCACAAAACGTAGGCGTCAACTGATTTAGCAACTTCAATGATCCGTTGCAGGTGTTCTTGCGGCATTAATGAACCAGAAGGATTATCCGGATTGTTCAGCACGATTAATTTCGTTTTATCGTTCACTAAGGTCTTTAACTGGGCGATGTCTGGCAGGTAATCATTTTCCGGTTTCAGAGCAAGCAACCGGACTGTTGCACCAATGGTTTCTGGAATTGACTGCAGTTGCTGGTAAGTGGGCGTAACGACGACTACTTCATCGTCGGGGTCGACTAAGGTTGTCAGTACCAGACTGTTAGCACCGATTGCACCATGGGTGGTGACCACGTTTTCAGGGGTCAAGTTTTGGTAAAGCTGCGTGATGCCTGCACGTAATTCGGGAGCACCCACGATGTTGCCATAGGTCAGTCGGGTGGTTAACATTTTCTGCGTAAAAGTTTGTTCATCAGTATCGGTTAAGCTGAGTAATGCGTGCAAGGACAGCGGTGAGACACAGGTTTCGCCGAGATTATAGGTTGCAGCTGTTTCGTATTCGTCCATCCATTGTTCGACGCCAAAGGTTTTCATTTTCATAATTAAATTCTCCTAAAGGTTGATAGTTTGTCCGAGGTTTAACTTAGCAGCGTTATCCAGTGCAAGGTTAGCAGCTGCGATGTCTTGCAGCGCAATGCCCGTACTGTCAAATAACGTCACGGTTTGTGGGACCCACTGATTTTCAGTTGTTTTGGCGAGCAATTCACCAATTTCTGGTAGCTGTTCTTCGGTGACAATACCGGCTTTCACGGCCGTTTGGGCTTCCCCGACACTAGCTGATTGTGTACGGTCATCCACGTAGAACTTAGCGGAACTGAATAACTGTTCGTCTACTTCTTGTTTGCCGGCCATATCGGCACCAATGGTATTGATGTGAGTACCAGGTTTGACCCAATCAGCTTTGATCATCGGTTTGGTTGAAGGCGTCGCGGTAACGATGACGTCGGCTTGCTGAGTTGCTGCTTTAAGATCATCACTAGCACTGACTTTAAGCGCAGTTAATTGCTTGGCAAGTCGTTGATGTTCCTCACTGTTGCTATCAATCGCTGGCAGAAATTGGTTGGTGAGCGTTTCAACTAGTGAATGAGCCAGTGCCTCAGCATTTCCCGGTGACACCACGTTCACAATGGTAATGTCACGTAACTTTGGTAGTACCGTCAATTCGGCCATCACCTGAAAGGCGGCCTGTGAACCGGAACCCACCAGCAGGAGCTTAGTAGCGTCTGGATTGGCTAATGTTTTAGAAGCCACCGCTCCAGCAGCGCCAGTCCGGTACCCGGTGAGGGCCGCTGCGTTAACGATCCCCTTTGGTAAACCAGTTTGGTCATCGTACAGATTAACGGTGCCGTTGAGTTCAGGCAGTTGTTTGGCATCGTTTCCCGCGAACCAGGACAGTAATTTCATCCCGTAGACACCCTGTGACTTCAAATAACCGGAACGGATATCCATGTCGGCCTGATCTGAAATGAATTCATGGTAAATCATCGGCCAAATAGTGCCGTCGCCGGTGGCTTTTTCACGGTAAGCGTCTCCCACCACTTTGATGACACTCGGGAAATCTAATACTTGCTGTAAGTCGGATGCAGTTAATACACGCATATTGAAACCTCCTCAAATTGTTTAAAAGAAAAAAGGTATCCACCATTCAACCCTTGTAACGCTTTGCAGCGCCGTACCTACGGGTAGAATAATGAATACCATCACTCTTATAGTCTGATATATCCGGTGACATATCGACCAAGTTTGTTCAATTGCAATTAGTCTAGCATTGGGGAATTTGAAAGTCAATTTTAATTTTGTATTAACCCAAGTCTCATCTGATGACAACGTGACGAGTTGCTAGTAAAAAAGCGCTTTCTAAGATAAACTTGATTCAATAGAATAATTGGGGGGATTATGATGACAGAACCAATTTTTGACGTTCAGGGGTTAAGGTACCGAAACGGTAAAAACCAGATTTTGCAAGATATTACTGTTCAGATTGAACAGGGGGCTAATTTGACCATTGCGGGTCCATCCGGGTCGGGGAAAAGTACGTTTTTACGCATTTTAGCAACCTTACTGACACCAACAGCCGGGGTGGTGAAGTTTAATGGTAAAAAACAGTCGACCTATCCTAAGCCCGTCTACCGGCAGCAAGTTTCCTATTGTTTCCAGCAACCAACGTTGTTTGGTGAAACCGTGCGGGACAACTTAAAATTTCCGTTTGAGATTCGCAACCAAACCTTTGATGAGACTAAGGCTTTGGCTGCACTGGATTCGGTTGAGTTAAAAGCAGAGATGCTGGATCAGCCCATCATTGAGTTATCGGGTGGTGAGAAGCAGCGAGTGGCACTGGTGAGGAACCTGCTGTTTAAGCCACAGGTATTGTTGCTGGACGAAATATCAGCAGGACTGGATGTCGATACCAAGGGTGTAGTTCACCGCTTGATTCAATCCTATCGTGAAAGTGGCGTTACCGTGCTGTCTGTCACCCACGATGAGTCGGAAATTGCGGCTGCGGATGATTTGATGAGGATTCGCGACGGGAAGATTGAGGTGCCAGCTCATGAATAATTTAATTGTCAGTCCTACAGCGTTAGCCTTTGCGGTGATCCTCGTTGTGATTGCCTTAGCGATTAATTTAAAGGAAAAAATTGGCTTGGAACGCGATATGATTATTGGTGTGATTCGGGCAGTCATTCAACTGACGGTGGTTGGCTACGTATTGACCTACATCATTAAGGTCAATCGAATTTGGCTGACGGGCTTAATGGTGGCAATTATTATCTTTAACGCCGCTTTGAACGCAAATAAGCGAGCCAACGGTATTCCTCACGCCTTCGTTATTAGTCTGCTGGCGATTGCCACCGCTACATTAATTACGATTCTGTTGCTGGTTATAGCGGGTGCAGTCCGGTTTACACCTAGTCAAATCGTGCCAATTTCCGGGATGATTGCTAGTAACGCTATGGTGGCTATTGGACTGGCCTACCGCAGTATGAATACCAGTTTCCACGATCAGCGGCAGGGCGTGCTGGAACGATTGGCCCTTGGCGCTAATTTGAAACAAGCTTCCGCACACATCGTTCAAATGGCGATTCGGACTGGCATGGCACCTACAATTGACTCAGCCAAAACGGTGGGAATCGTTAGTTTACCTGGCATGATGTCGGGTTTGATTTTCGCGGGTGTTGACCCCACCAAGGCCATCATGTATCAGATCATGGTTACTTTTATGTTATTAGCGGCCACTAGTATTGGTAGCGTGATTGCCTGTTATCTGGCCTATCCGCGGTATTACAACAGTGATATGCAATTGAGAGATAAATCGTTAAATTCGGCTAAATAAGCTGATAACACAAAAGCAGCTTTACCATTCAGTTAGTCGCTGATAGTAAAGTTGCTTTTATGATTGAAAGTTTAGTTTTCCACTGGTACACCTGCGTTAAGGCGGTCCATGATCACTGAAACGGGTTCAATCTTCTTGATTTGTGAGATACCTAATCCAAATGAGGCATAACCCTTAGTGAGGTCGCCTTCAAGCATGCCAATCCGCATACCATCACCAGCAGATGAGGCTTTAGAAATTTCTTCCCGGCTTGCTCCCTTGGTATCCATTTGAACTAACTTATCTGGTAATTCGCCTGGTAAGGAACGGTAATAGGCGGGAAGTGTTCGGTACATCACCAGGTCATCCGCATCTGCCTTGAGTGCTAGTGCTTTGATATTTTCAGCCAAACGGCTTTCTTCAGACATCATAAATGCAGTACCAGCATACAGACCCTCAGCACCAAGCGCAAAGACGGCCTTAGCGGTTCGTGCATCCACGATACCGCCAGCTGCCATCACGGGCATGTCGTTAGCAGCATCGACAACCATTGGGACAGCTGAAAGGGTACCGATAACCTTTGTAGGGATAGTGCCACCTTCATCAAAGCCAGTGGCAACGAAGATATCGACGCCAGTAGCTTCAGCTTGTTTAGTAATTTCAACTGTGGGTGTGATGGGACGAAAGACAACGGTAATCCCGGCTGCTTTAACTTTAGTTACTTGATCAGCATTAAAATCACCAACGCAGATGGCAACGGGAACCTGCTCATCAATCATGAGTTGAAGGGTTGGCTCGAAGAAAGTGTCATTGGGGTTATTAGACATTGCCAAATTTAAGCCAAATGGTTTGTCGGTTAATTGACGGGTTTTCCGAATTTCGTTACGGGTGCGTTCGATGGTTTCGTCCAGTGAACGGGTAACGGTTGTTTGGCCAGCGTTAAAACCAATAACCCCTAAGCCACCAGCATTACTAACAGCGGCAACTAATTTAGCGTCAGTTAGCCAAAGTAGTGGTCCTTGGATGATTGGCTTTTCAATCTTCAAAATTTGAGCAACACGATTCGTCATGATTATTCACTCCAGTTATAATTTTTGTGATACAATTCACTTACAGATGTTATTATAGTGGCAGAAACCGAAACTTGCCATTAACTATTAAAATAAAAATTATTACTAAATAGATATAATTTTAAACAAGGAGGTTTGTCATGAGCACCCATCGAACATTATTGAATATCTTAAAAACGGTTGAATACTCACAGACTTTATCGGACGTTGCTAACCGGCTGTTTATTAGTCAGCCCTATATTAGTAAGTTACTTAAAGAATCTGAACAGGAATACCGCGTCACTTTGGTAACTCGTACTAAGCCCATCGAACTTACTGATGCCGGGATCATCATGATTAATGGCTTACAGGCAGTAGTAGATGAAGAAAACCGACTTAATGAAAGCTTACTGGCCCATGTTAATCAGGAGAACCAGCCGATTCAAGTTGCCGTAACTGATCCGTTTTTGAGCGACATCGTAACGGATGGGCTGTCCAAGTACTATGCAGCGCATCCTAACCAGCCGATTAATATTAAGCTTTTAAACGACGTGCCAGTTAGCAGCCAGATTGATACTAAAAATATCGATATTTTTGTCGGTAAGCGGCTGCTCGATACCAATTTTAAACAAATTCACGTTCCTGACCGACAGTTGTGTTTCTTCATTTCAAGTCACTGTAATTACTACGACCCTGACAGACTCTATCAAGACTTTCAGTATGATTCAATTAAGGCGTTGAATACCCATTCGTACATTGGCTTTGCGGGTTATGATGCTTTTCAACGTTACGTGAACCTGAGCTTTAAAAAGGAAGATGTGGCGTTATCGACCGCTCTAACTGTGCCAACGGCAGCGGATGCCCTTAGAGCTGTTGATCATATTCCTAACTCGGCGACGGTAACCACGTTATATACTGCCGAAAAGGTTTTTCCAGAACGGAATTTTAATTTAATGCCACTACCAGCAAACATACTGAGCCTTGCTTCAACCATCAATTATCGCAACACAGCGGATGATGCGTTTGTCAATATTGCCCAATACATCAAGCAATTACTGCAAACTCACGATCATTCACTAATGGTATGATAATAATCAATACTTCCAATTTGAAATGAAGGTCGTTATTAATGAGAATAAACGTTTTACAGCACACGCCAAGTGAAGGTCCAGGAAGCATCGTCGATTGGGCAGCAGACCATGGGCACCAAGTCTATATTTACCACCCGTATCAGTTCAACGGAATTCTGCCAACGGTGGATGACACGGACCTGTTGGTAATTTTAGGTGGGCCAATGAGTCCCAATGATGACGTGGAATGGGTTAAGAACGAGCGGCAATTGATCAAACAGTTACTAGCACAGCATAAGCCGATTTTTGGTGCTTGTTACGGGGCCCAGCAAATTGCTAAAACGCTGGGGTATCAAGTTTTAAAGGCACCGCATAAAGAGGTCGGCTGGGCACCGGTATACCTTCAAAGTAACAAGGTTCCGGGATTGCCTAAGCAACTAACCGCGTTGCATTGGCATGAAGAAATGTTTGAAGTCCCCACTGAAGCACAATTGTTATTTACCAGTGATTTAGTGCATAATCAGGGCTTTATACTAGGCGATAACGTGATTGGCTTGCAGTTTCATTTAGAACCCAAGACAATCAACGTGCGAACCATGGCTATCAATGATGGTCAGTATGCCAATGAGGGTAATGATCTGCACCAGACTGCTGCTGAAATTCTCCAAGCACCAGTGCCTGTAGAGAACAAGATGGCGATTGACGCTATTTTTGATTTTTTAACCAAAACTAATTAGTAAAATCCCGTTTGAAAGCCCATTCAAACGGGGTTTTTGTTCGAAATTGACTCCAAATTAAACTTATCTTGTGATATCATAATTGTTATGAATTTAAACAGGGGATGATAACATTATTGAGCTTTTCGAAAAAGCGCCGATTCCAAAAGCCTACTTTACATTAGCTTTGCCCGTAGTTTTTGGGACCGTTATTTCCATGATTTATAACTTAACGGATACCTTTTTTATTGCGCAGACGCAAAACGCTAACCTGGTTGCCGGAATTACGCTGTGTACCCCGTTGTTTTCAATGATGATTGCATTGGGGGATATGTTTGGCTTGGGTGCCAGTTCAGCTATTTCAAGGTTGCTCGGTCAGAAAAAGTACAAGCTGGCCGGCCGTGTTAACAGTTTTTCGTTTTATGGCGCGCTTACACTTGGCATTATTGTAATGATTTGCCTGTTTGTGTTTAGAAAAGAAGGCTTATCACTGTTGGGGGTTACACCTAGTACATATCAATACGCCAATATTTTTTATGAAATTATGGCGGCGGCTAGTGTGCTGATTATTATTTCTTTGGTTCCCATTAACACCCTTCGTACTGAGGGCTTGGCTACTCAATCGATGATTGGGACGGCATCAGGGACCGTTCTGAAGATTTTCTTGGATCCACTATTTATTTTTGGTTTTCACTTAGGTGCAGCGGGTGCCGCGTTAGCAACCGTGGTCGGGTACTTAGTTACAGATACAATTTTAATTGGCTACACCGTTCGACGCGCACGTTATTTGCACGTTCATGTTAACAAAATGAAGATTCCCCTCAGTGAGGTAAAAGACGTACTCATGATTGGTTTGCCAGCTTCGGTAACGAACTTTATGACCATGCTGGGCACGGCTTTAATGAATAACTTTTTGATTGTGTACGGTGCCACCAAAGTTGCCGGTTTCGGAATTGCAATCAAGGTTGAAACCATTGTTATCATGGTACTCGTTGGTTTCTGTTTCGGCTCACAAGCATTGATTGGGTACAACTATGGTGCTAGAAATAAAGAACGGTTAACCAAAATTATTCAGTTTGACTTGTTAGTTAACGTTGTGTTCGCGTTTATTATTGCGCTGGGCTTGATGGTGATTTCACCTGCACTGTGTGGGTTGTTTATGAAGGATCAAAACGTTGTGCACGCTGCAAGTTACATGTTGCGCTGGTTCCTGATTACCACACCGTTCATTGGGGCCTCGATGGTGTTCACCACCATGTTCCAGGCTGTGAACCAACCGCTAGATGCCTTCTTGATGTCAGTTTCCCGTCAAGGTGTGGTGTTTGCCGTTGTGATTTTCATCATGGCATCCGTTATGGGTTATCAGGGTGTCATTGTGTCGCAACCAATTGCGGATGTGATCACTGCAGTTATGGGATTAGGCCTTTATTACCATGAATTTGGTCCCAAGGGGAAAGTGGTTGCAAATTGGTGAATGAAACAGAGTGTGAAAACAAGCGGTTAAAGAGTGAAGTATAAGGGCTCAAAGCGTAACTTTCCCAAAGTTCAGGGAAAGTTACGCTTTGAGCCCTTATATGCAACTCTTTGCTTGTTTGAGCACGTTTAGGAGAGTGTGGTACAACTCGGTAGATTCCAGAATGTAACGCAAAAACTATTCCGGCGTTCTTTGTCGGAGTAGTTTTTGCGTTACATGGCCGGAATCTGAGTTGTAAAGCACGTTTAGGCTAGATAAAAGTATTGAACAAAGCAAGACTATTAAAACAGTTTGGTTAATTCGTGTGAACCATCACAAACTAACCAAGCTGTTTTAATTATGAGCACAATAACTCAAACGTTAGACTAGAACAAAACTTTGATTTAAAACTGAAACCCAGTATGTGATAAAATAACAATCTCAAAGTTTTTCTTAGACAAATATAATCGAAAAGATTGATGTAAACGCTTTAAAATTTAGCTGAAATGAACTATAACTAAGGTGTAAGCAAATGAGAACCAGTTCACAAGCAATTCTTAAGCATATGTAGAACTATAACATTCTGGTTATAGTGATATGTTCCAAGAATGATTTGTAAATTGACTTTCACTTCAACTTTCATTTAATTATTTTGTCAAATTAATCATTTGGAGATGATGGAGTTATGCGTATTAAAGCAGCAGTTGTTGATAAAAAAGGCGCTTCATTTGAAATGCGCGATGACGTCGAATTAGCACCAATGCAAGCTGACGACTTGCAGATCCACATGGTAGCTTCAGGGATTTGTCATTCTGACGAAGCTTTACGTAAGGGTGATGCCGAAATTGGTTACCCAATTATCCTCGGTCATGAAGGTTCAGGTATCGTTGAAAAGATTGGCCCAGAAGTTAAAAACTTCAAGGTTGGCGATCACGTTGTGCTTTCCTTCTATGGTTGCGGAAGTTGCGTGAACTGCTTGAGAGGTGTTCCGACACAGTGCTTGAACTACGCTGCTAATAACCTGTCAGGTGTACGTCCAGATGGAAGCGCTCACTTCACTGAAAACGGCAAGCAAGTTGATGACATGTTTGACCAATCCTCATTCACCACAACGACCATTGTTCGTGAAGCTAATGCAGTTAAAGTTCCTAAAGATCTTGATTTACGTAAATTAGGACCTCTGGGCTGTGGCTACGTCACTGGTAGTGGTACCGTTCTTAACACCTTGAAGCCGAGACCAGGTCAGACCATTGCCGTCTTCGGTACTGGTGCCGTTGGCTTGGCAGCTATGATGGCTGGTAAGATTTCCGGCTGCACAACTGTTATCGCGGTTGATGTTGTTGACTCACGTCTAAAGTTGGCTAAAGAATTGGGCGCTACTGATGTTGTTAACAGTAAGAGTGAAGATGCTGTTGAAAAGATCAAGTCATTAACGGATGGTCACGGTGTTGACTTTGCGGTTGATACTACCGGTGTTAAGAAGGTTATGGAAGATTCTATCCAAGCCTTAGCACAAGGTGGGACTTCAGCATGCATCGCCGTTACCCCTAACCACGTTGATTTGGATACTTGGAACGACCTTTGTGTTGACGATCGTAAAGTTATCGGTGTTAACATGGGCGATGCCGTTCCACAAATCGATATTCCTCGTTTGATCAAGTTCTACCAGGCCGGCATGTTCGACTTCGACAAGACCGAAAAGTTCTACAAGTTCGATCAAATCAACGAAGCTAACGCTGATTCAGGCAGTGGTAAGACCATCAAGCCAATCCTGGTTATCGATCCAGACTACGTACCAGGCAAATAAGTGATTGAGACGTTTGTTGTAGAATACAGTTTGCATTTTGGAAGGAAGCAATAACCGTGTCAGAAACAAAAACAGGTTTAAAGCATTATCAAATGTATATCAACGGTGAGTTTAAGGATTCTAAATCAGGCAAACTTTTAACCGTAATTAATCCTTCAACTGGAGAAGAGATTTCAACGGTGCCAAGTGCTACCCGTGAAGAAACTAAAGAAGCCATTGATGATGCTTATGAAGCTGAAAAATCATGGAAATTTGTACCAGCTGCTACTCGTGGCCAGTACTTACATGATGTTGCGACTGAAATTCGTAAGGATCAAGATCACTTGATCGATATGCTGCAAGAAGAACAAGGTAAGATCCGTTCATTAGCAACGACTGAAATTACCTTCTCAGCAGACTATTTCGATTACATGGGTTCGGCTGCACGGACTTACGAAGGTGAAATTCTTCAATCTGACAATGCTAACGAAAACATTATGATTACCAAGCAACCAATCGGTGTCGCCGCTGGGATTCTCCCATGGAACTTCCCATTCTTCCTGATTGCTCGTAAAATGGGTCCAGCTTTGGTAACGGGTAACACCATCGTTTTGAAGCCAAGTTCAGATACACCAAACTTAGCCCTTGAATTTGCTAAGATCGTCGACAAAGTTGGAATTCCAAACGGTGTTGTTAACTTTGTTACTGGCCCAGGTTCAGTTGTTGGTGACGAATTATCCAAGAACAAGAAGATCGGTATTATTAGTTTGACCGGTTCCGTTGATTCTGGTAAGCGTGTCATGGCATCAGCTGCTACCCACATGGCTAAGGTCTCATTGGAATTAGGTGGTAAAGCACCTGCTATCGTGATGGACGATGCTGACATTGATCTCGCTGTTCAATCAATCATTGATTCACGTGTGGACAACAATGGTCAGCTTTGCAACAACTGTGAACGGATCTACGTTCAAGAAGGGGTTGCTGATGAATTCATCAAGAAGCTTAGTGACAAGATGTCTGCAATCAAGGTTGCTAACCCAATCACTGATAAAGACTCTGGCATTGGCCCTCTGATCAACCAAGCTGCTTTGGACAAGGTTGCCGGAATGGTTGACCGTGCCGTTGAAGCTGGTGGCAAGATTACGGCTGGTGGTCATAAGGTTCAAATCGAAAACGGTTTCTACTACGAACCAACGGTCATTACCAACGTCAAGCAGGATTCCGAAATTATTCAAGACGAAATCTTCGGTCCAGTTCTGCCAGTTGTTACCTTCAAGACATTGGATGATGCTATTGAAATGGCCAACGACAGCGACTTTGGTTTAACATCATCAATCTTTACTAAAGATGTTGATGTTGCCCAACGTGCTGCTAACGAATTGGAAGATGGCGAAACTTACATCAACCGGTTCAACTTCGAAGCCATGAACGGGTCTCACTCAGGCTGGAAGGAATCAGGTATCGGTGGTGACGATGGTCGTCACGGTATCGATGAATTCTTGAACACTCACGTTATTTACCTACAGGGTCACCCTGAGAACACTAAGGCATAATTGAATCAAGTTAAATAACGCAGAATAGGTATCTAGGGGTGATTGTCTCTAGGTACCTTTTCTGTTAAGCTGGAATTGGAAACGCTTTCATAAAACGTGCATTTCCGTTGAATAGGATGAGTGACTGTGGAGAATAAATGTGTTATTTAAGGCGTTTTCAAACATTGAAGTGGAGGTATGAATAGTTATTATTTTGGTATAACAATATCTAAAAATTTATCAAAGGGGGTAACACTACGTTGCTTTGTCAAACTTAAATGAACTGACTGATTTTGAAAATAGTTTCCCTCATAATTCCCTTAAAGTGACTTTTAAATGTATCTATCCCGTATAATTATCACGAACTCATTAGATAAAGTGGGTCATCAAATTTAATTAAATGGGGATATGTGATGCTAATTACCTACAAAATTGAGCTTAAGCCAACGAATCAACAGGCTTGGCTGATCGATCAGCAGATATCTGGCAGTCGTTGGGCCTATAATCTCTTTTTAGATATTAATCGTCAGCGTTACGAATGTGGTTACCACTACATGAATGCCTACGAGTTCTCCAAGTGGTTTAATCATGATTACTTAGCAGCGAATCCAGATGATCAGTGGATTAAAGAATTGTATGCCAAATCCGTAAAACAGGCGTTTATTGATGCGGATACGGCCATGAAACGATTCTTTAAAAAGTTAAGTGGTTATCCGCATTGGCGTTCGTTTAAACGCGGTCAAGGTAGCTACTACTTTGTTAAGAACAGTCAGCAACAGATCATTGCTTGTGAAAGGCATCGAATTAAATTACCTAAATTGGGTTGGGTTCGCTTGAAAGAATATGGTTATATTCCCACTGATGCCGAACATTTTGTCATTAAACAGGGACGAGTTAAGTTTAAAGCCGGTCGGTATTATCTAACTTGTGTCATAGAACAAGCGGATCCCATTCAACTAACACTAGTCAATGACCCAATTGGAATTGATTTAGGATTGAAAAATTTGGCAATTTTAAGTAACGGTTTAGTTTATGGTAACCAAAATAAAAGTAGCCGTTTGAAAAAAATTAGAAAGCAGTTACGACGACTACAAAGAAAATTATCACGCCAGTATTGTGCACTGAAAGCTAGAAAACAGAAGGAAGGCAGATCTGCTACTGATTTAAACCTAGCCAAAACTCAGCTGAAAGTGCAACGGCTTTATCAACGGTTAACTAACATTCAAATTGATTATCAAAATAAGTTAATAGCAATTGTGGTGAGAACCAAGCCACTATGGGTTGCCTTAGAAGATTTAAATGTTAGTGGTATGATGAAAAATCGCCATTTGGCTAAAGCTATCGCTCAACAAGGTTTCTACAATTTTAGAGTGAGGCTGATTGCTAAATGCCAGCAATTAGGGATCCCAGTACATCTTACTGAACGTTTTGAACCAACTTCCAAGCTCTGTCATAACTGTGGCACTAAGAAAGTGAGTTTAAAGCTGAGTGAACGTACTTATCACTGTCCTAATTGTCACTACACCAATGACCGTGATTTAAATGCTGCCCTGAATATCAGGGATACGAAAAACTTTGTCTTAGCCTACTAAATAGGCCGCGAAGGATGTACCGGTGGCTAGCCGGGAATTGACGCTTGTGGACTATCAATGAACTGCAGTAGCAAGCAACGTGCGAAACAGGATAGGGAGAAGCAAGAATAATCGTTAACTTTTTATAAGTTATCAGTAGCAGGTAGTTTTCATGAGTATTGTGGTTTCTGCTTTAAAAGAAGAGCAGCCCCACGAAAAAAGGGTTGCCATCGATCCAGACGTCACCAAGCGGCTGATCAAAGCTGGTATGAAAGTTCTCATTGAAAAAGGTGCGGGGATTGCCTCGTACTACAACGACGACAGCTATCAAAAGGCTGGTGCGGAAGTCGTTGATCGCCAAACCGCGTTGTCTCAAGCTAACGTGGTTGCGGTCATTAACTTACCTAGCGATGAAACGCTGAATGCCTTGAAACCAGGACAAGTGCTGTTAGGTTTATTGAGTTCGCTGATCAAGCCAGAAAAGATGCAGCAGTTGGCCGATAAGAAAGTTTCGGCACTGTCGTTTGAACTCTTACCACGGACAATCAGCCGTGCGCAAACCATGGATGTATTGAGTTCTCAATCCAGCGTTGCGGGTTATAAAGCCGCTTTAGTTGCCAGTGATGCCTACTCGAAGTATTTCCCAATGATGATCACCGCTGCTGGGACCGTTAAGCCAGCTAAAGTATTAGTTCTTGGGACCGGTGTTGCCGGTTTACAAGCCATTGGGACCGCTAAGCGTCTTGGTGCGATTATTTCCGGTTACGATGTTCGGCCAGCTTCTAAGGGTGAAGTTGAATCCTTGGGTGCGACTTTCTTGACCAGTTCAGTTTCCAACGGGGCTGGTTCAGGTGGTTACGCTCGGGCGTTGACCCCTGAAGAAACGGCTGCCCAGCAAAAGGAGTTAGCTGGTTTCATTGCCGATAATGATGTCATTATTACCACGGCTCAGGTGCCTGGACACAAGCCGCCGTTGATGGTCACCCAAGAAAGTGTTGATAACGCCAAACCTGGGACCGTCTTCGTTGACTTGGCTGCCAGCGAATTGGGTGGTAACGTCGCTGGCAGTAAACCTGACGAAACGGTCACAACTGACAATCAAGTGATGATTATCGGCGGTAATAATTTAGCCAGCGAGCTTTCTAACTCAGCGTCGCAGTTATACGCCAAGAACGTTCAGTCAGTCATCAACGCCATGGTTGATAAAGATGGCAACCTGGCCATTGATCCTAAAGATGATGTCTTTAGTGGGCTGACCGCTACAACGAATGGTGAAATTATTAACGCGCGGTTGCGTGAAGCCCTTAAACTTGATCCGCTGCCAACGGATGAGCCAGTTAAGGACGAAAAGACTGATCAATCAGCTGAGTCGAAGGGAGCTGAGTAGAATGAGTCAGGAATTATATACGAATCTTGCCATTTTTGTTTTGAGTCTACTAGTTGGATTCGAAGTTATTAGTAAAATCCCAGCAACGTTGCATACACCAATGATGTCTGGTGCTAATGCTATTCACGGTGTGGTTGTTGTGGGTGCGATTTTAGTTGCTCTTGAAGCTGATACGCCAACCTTTTATGTGATTGCCTTTATCGCAGCCTTTCTGGGAGCCATCAACGTTTCTGGTGGTTACGTGGTTACCGACCGGATGCTTGAAATGTTCTCGAAGCCTAAGGACAAGGGTAACAAAGGAGGCGACAAGTGATGTCTGGGTTAATGACGCTTGTTTCTCTGTGTTATTTAATTAGTGCGGTTTGCTACGTGATGGGGCTGCATATGATGCGGACACCTAAAACTGCCCGTAACGGTAACCGGCTGTCATTTGTCGGCATGATCCTTGCCGTTATTATGACTTTCTTGATCGTTTTGAAAAAGAATGATACCACGATGACCGCATGGCTTGTGCTGTTGGTTGCCTTGGTTCTTGGGGTCGGCTATGGTGTTTACCGAGCTCGAACCGTGAAAATGACCGATATGCCACAACTGGTTAGTCTGTTTAACGCCGTTGGTGGTGGTGCCGCTGCTGCGATTGGTACCTTTGACTATTTGAGTAAGCCAGCTGGTGCTTCACTATCAGTTGCCTTTTCACTGCCCGTGATCTTGGACCTGATTATTGGTAGTATTACCTTCTCAGGTTCGCTGATTGCCACGGGTAAATTGGCCGGTAAGGTTTCCGGTAAGCCAATTACTTTTCCTGGTGCCAAATTATTAAATGGCATTGTGGTGCTGATTATCTTAGCTGCCATCGTCATGACGGTTGGTTTTCCAACCAACGTTTGGACGTTAGTGACCGCTATCGTTGCTAGTCTTGTCTTCGGTATCTTAATGACCATTCCAATTGGTGGTGCCGATATGCCGGTTGTTGTTTCACTGTTAAACGCCTTTACTGGTTTAGCGGTTGCCATGGCTGGTTTCGTTATCGACAACCAAGTCTTGATCATCGCCGGTGCCTTAGTTGGTGCTGCTGGTACCATTTTGACCTTGCAAATGGCTGCTGCTATGAACCGTTCAGTGGCGAACATCATTGCCGGAGGTTTCGGTACTGGTGATAGCGGCGGATCGACTAGTGCTGATGAAGTTCCCGTTAACGTTAAGGAAACTTCTGCTGATGATATTGGGGTGCAATTAGCCTATGCCAAGAACGTTATGATTGTTCCTGGGTATGGTCTGGCTGCTGCCCAAGCGCAACATGAAGTCGCCGAATTAGCCAAGTTATTGACTGATAACGACATTAACGTTAACTACGCGATTCACCCAGTTGCTGGACGGATGCCTGGTCACATGAACGTGCTGTTGGCTGAAGTTAACGTGCCATACGACCAAATGAAGCAGCTTGAAGAAGCCAATTCCATGTTTGAAAACACGGATGTTTCCTTGGTTATTGGTGCTAACGATGTCACTAACCCAGCTGCTCGTGAACCTAACACCGCAATTTCTGGGATGCCTATTCTGGACGTTGATAAATCGAAGTCGGTGGTTGTCATCAAGCGTTCTATGAGTACTGGTTATGCTGGTATTCAAAACTCGCTGTTCTCTGATGATAAGACCAGCATGTTCTTCTCAGATGCTAAGAAGGGGTTGCAAGAAATTATTGCATCGACTAAAGAGTATCTGGATCAATAATCTTAATTTGGGTTTCCAATCAATTCACTGATATGTTTCAAGTTTTAATTGAAAGCAGCCTGACCGTTGTCATTTAGTGATAAGCGGACAGGCTGTTTTTTAATACCAGCATTTCTAACGTTTTAGAAACATTTTTGAACTGTCAAGCTCGGAAAGAGCTCTTTTGATGACTATGAAGTGCTGGTTTGCTAAGAATATATATTAAAGTTATAAAAAAATATGCCAAGTATATGTATTATGTGATATTATGAACATACAGGAGGCGACGTATGAAAATTTTAATTCTAGGTAGTTCTGGTGTTTTGGGACAAGCCGTACTAAAGCAATTAGCACCATTACCAGACGTTACTATTCGGGCGTTTGATCGAGGAAAAAAGGGTGTTATTTACCCTGAGTTTGTTGAACATGCAGTTGGTGATGCCACGAAAGTTACTGATTTAAAGATGGCTTTAAAGGACGTTGATGTTGTTTTTTCAACACTTGGTCCTTTCAAAGTGGAGACTTATGCTAAGCCGCTAGTTCAAGCTATGCAGGAGACGGGTGTGACCCGTTTATTCTGGTCAACTCAGTTTCAAATTTACGATAAAGACGTTTCCAGTGAGAATCTAGCATTAGCAGCCACATTTGGTTTTGATGAAGTAACTGAACGGGGTTATGTTCAAAATCAACGCGAGGCCGCTGATATTATTGAAGCTGGCGGTCTTAACAGTACGTTGTTAATGATTCATTTCTTCAAGTATGACGATACTCTCCAGCACGCTGTTTTGGATCCTAAGGGCCGGTCAATTTCTGGTGGTCCAATTAGTATTCCTTCGTTAGCAACTGTGTTAGCAGAGATGCTGCATCATGAAACTGATTACCGCGAGGATGCTATTCAGATTTCTGCTGCTAAATAAATTTTTATTTTTTTAAATAATATGGCTCCAGGTCACCGTTTAATACTAAAAACGTTGATTTGAAGCTTTTTTATTTGATGATGACAAATATGCTAAACGCTGAGAATCGCCAGTTTAAAAGTGTATAATAACAGTAAAATAAGCTGAAGGGAATGACCAGCCATGGACAGACAGACGAGGATGACGCGATATCAGCAGTCTTCGAAAAAGCGTCTTCAAGCGTTCATTTTTATCGTTGCCGCAGTTGTTCTATTTCTTGGGGTTAGTTTTGTTAGCACTTCCGTACACGCTGCACCGGCTAAAGAAGAGGTTAGCAGTCAGCAAAGCGCAGTCAAACAGCAGTTGCAGAAGTATATTAATTCGGTCACTAAAGACGGTACAGTTAGCGTTTCGTTTTATAATCTGGGGGCGAAGTCTTCCACTCCCGCAGGTGCCAGCAGTACTGCCAGCTTTTACAAAGCGGGTCAGTTAGCCGTTGAGAGCTCAAACGCACATAAAGCTTACACCTCAGCAAGCACTTATAAAATGTTTATTGTCACGAATATCTTATCCCGAATTAATTCAGGGACGCTGAACAAGAGTGTGCTGAAATCAACCGGATTTAAAGAAATGATTTTGCACAGTCAAAATGGTTTTGCGGAAAGTTATTTAAGTTCATATGGATTGAGTAACATGAATAGTTTCGTTAAGAAACAGGGCTGGTACTCACATCCGTTCGCCTCGAATAGAGCTGCCAGAACAACTTCCGCAACTTTGGTGTCCGTGATGCGTAAATTGGATCAGGGTCGTTCCCCATTCAACAATGCGTCAAATCGTAGTCAGGTGTTGTCGCTGATGAGTCGTCAAGTTTATCGGTCCGGTATTCCCGCAGGAGCTAATCAGGCTATGAAGGGTTCAACGACGGCTGATAAAGTTGGCTGGCTCTGGTCGTATAACAACGATGCTGGTATCGTTACTTTACCAAACGGTCAGCGGTACGCCATCGCCATTATGACTCACGGTCATGGTCAATCTGGTTTTAGCGGTTTTCCAAAAATTGCTCGGATTACGAAGAATATCCAAACGATTGTTTATGGTAAAACGACTACGAATAAGGTGAACCAATTGTATGGCGTGAAATAGAGTGTGAAAACAAGCATGGAGAATAAGGCACAGCCAACAGAAATTTAGATTTCTGTTGGCTGTGCCTTATTTGCAACTCGTGCTTGTTTGAGTACGTTTTGAATAAATTCGTTACAGTTCCTCCAAGTGATGCAACGCCACCAACAGCATTTGCTTAAAACTATCAGTTTCGTTGACCGCATCGTTTTTAAACCAGCCACGGCCGACATTGACAATTTCGCCAATAATGAGATTACGGATCATCCGGGTAGCATTCAAGCGAAGTTCATCACTCATGTCAATTTTCATTAATAACTGGTATAAAATTTGTCTCAAAGCTTGGGAACTTGGCGCTTGAACGGGGTCTGTATTTAATAGTTCACGAGGAATTGCCAGGACGAACTGCCAGGACGAACTGCGTGAGTTTAAAACGCTCAAGCGCGTATTGCCGGCAAACGAAGGCAAATTTAAGGACGGCTTCCTCACCTGATAGCCCCAGTAATTGCTGCTGTAATTTGGCCAGCAAGTCAGCGTTATAAGCTTCATCGATTGAGGCGTTTAGCGCTGTGACATCGGGAAAATAATTGTAGAGTGCCTGTGAGTGGATGTCTAATCGTCTGCTGATGTTAGAGAAGGTTAACGGCTGCTGTTGGGCAATCAGCGCCATTGCAGTATTGATGATTTTTACCTTATTTAAAGTTCGACTTGTCAAAAATATTCGCCTCTTTGGATTGAATTTTACACACAGTCATTTATAATTACAAGGTGTAAATACTAAAATCTGGGTCATGAAAGAAGACGTTAATGTGAATACGGTTATCTTACTATTCGTTGGTTTAATCGTTGGTATCATCGTGATTTCCTTGGGCGGTGGCGGAGGAGCCATTTATCTTGGGCTGTTAGCTTCCGTGTTTAAAATTTCACCGCTATCAGCAGCTGCTACGTCTCTTGTGACCTCGTTGCCCTCTGTGATTATCGGTTCATGGGGGTATTATCGTCAGAAACAAATTAATTTTCGAATTGGCAATCAAATGCTGATTTCTGCTATTCCAGCAGTGGTGATCGGCGCTTTATTGGCGCCGTATATTCCAGAAGTCATTTATCGCTGGGCACTAGGACTGATTTTGGTTATTTTAGGGCTCAGAATCATTATTCGAAAAGGTGACCGGACTTCACACACGACCCATACCTTATTAATGGCTTCCATGTACGGCGTTTTGAGTGGTCTGATGGTGGGAATCGCTGGTATGAGCGGTGGTGGTCCGGTTTTAGCTGGCCTATTAATTCTCGGGCTGAATACTTTTCAAGCCGTTGCTACCTCTTCCTATGTCCTAGTTGGGTTAAGTATCATTGGTGCGCTGATGCACATCAGTGGGGGTCAAGTCGATTGGCAGTTAGGGCTACCACTGATGCTGGGGGCTGCTGTTGGCGCTTTGATTGCGCCGTTGTTAATGAAGCGGATCGCCAAATCATCACATGCTGCGATGGTTCAGGTGATCATGGCGGTTTTGATGGTGATTATGGGGATTAATACGATTCGTTAACACTGTTTTGGAGATTAGGAAAAGCAAGGTGGCATTACACGATTTAATTTGTGAAGCGTTCAAATTACCTGCTGAATAAGGAAAGTCGTATAATGGATATATTCTAACCATTAAATGGGGGCCAATCTATGACAGCAACAAACCATTTTTATGAGACTTTTCAACCAAGTCATTACAACTTATATCTAGATATTAACCGGGAAACAAAATTGATTTCCGGTAAAACTACGATTATGGGAAACGCTTCTCAAACGGCAATTTCCCTGCATCAGAAATTTCTCAACGTATCTGCTGTTGAGGCGGATGGGGAGGCAGTTGATTTTAACTTAGATCAACCTGCTGAAGCCATTCGCATCAACCTCAAGCAGGCTGGTGAAACGACGCTAACAGTCACTTACACCGCACCTTTGACCGACTCCATGATGGGCATTTACCCGTCATATTATGAAGTGAACGGTGAAAAGAAACAGATCATCGGCACTCAGTTTGAAACGACCTTTGCCCGCCAAGCCTTCCCAGGGATTGACGAACCAGAAGCTAAGGCTACCTTTGATTTAGCTATCAAATTTGACGAACACCCCGGCGAAACAATCATCAGTAACATGCCGGAAGTTCGCACGGAAAATGGTGTCCACTATTTCGACACCACCATGAAAATGTCCACTTATTTGATTGCCTTTGCCTTTGGTGAACTGCAAACGAAACAAACCAAGACCAAGAGCGGTGTCACGGTTGGGGTTTTCGGTACGAAAGCACACAAGGCCAACGAGCTGGACTTTGCGTTGGATATCGCCAAGCGCTCGATTGAATTTTACGAAGACTTCTATCAAACCCCTTATCCACTGCCACATTCATGGCAATTGGCACTGCCTGACTTTTCAGCTGGCGCTATGGAAAACTGGGGCTTGGTCACTTATCGGGAAGCCTACCTACTGTTAGATCCTGACAACACGTCGCTGGAAATGAAACAGCAGGTTGCCACAGTCATTGCTCATGAATTAGCTCACCAATGGTTCGGTGATTTAGTGACCATGAAGTGGTGGGATGACCTATGGCTTAATGAAAGTTTTGCCAACATGATGGAATACGTGGCGGTCGATGCTCTTGAACCTGATTGGCACATCTGGGAACTATTCCAGACCAGCGAGGCGCCAATGGCCCTGAATCGTGATGCCACTGACGGTGTTCAATCCGTTCACGTTCAAGTGGAGGACCCCGCAGAAATCGATGCGCTGTTTGACAGTGCTATTGTTTATGCAAAGGGTGCTCGGATGCTGGTGATGGTGCGTTCATTATTGGGCGACGATGCGCTGCGTAAGGGACTAAAGAAATACTTTGAAGCTCACCAGTATGGCAACGCAACCGGTGCCGATTTATGGTCAGCACTTGGTGAGGCGTCTGATTTAGACATTGGTGCTATCATGAACTCTTGGTTGGAACAACCAGGCTATCCAGTGGTGGATGCGCAAGTTGTCGATGGTCAGTTGACCTTGAAACAGCACCAATTCTTTATCGGTGACGGCAAGGATACTGGTCGCCAATGGCAAATTCCGTTGAATAGTAATGATTCACAGGCACCGGCTATTTTCAAAGATGCTAAACTGTCTCTAGGTAATTATGATGATGTTCGTCAGCGTCTTGGGGAACCATTCCGTGTGAACGTGGGGAATAATTCTCATTTTATCGTACATTACGATGAGAAATTACTGAACGATATTTTAGCTCACGTGGATGAGTTCGATGCCATTACACAGTTACAATTAATGCAGGATCTCAGGTTGTTAGCAGAAGGCCGGCAAATTTCCTACGCTAGCGTTGTGCCACTGTTGAAACGATTTGCTGATAGTCATGAAGCAGTGGTCATCACCGCTTTGTATACGTTAGCGAATAATTTAAAGAAGTTTGTTTTGCCTGATTCAACAGAAGAAAAACAGCTGCAGCAATTGTTTGACCAGCTCAGTGCCGCTCAAGTTAAACGGCTTGGCTGGTTGCCGGTAGCTGGTGAATCCATCGATGATCAGCTGTCACGACCAATGATTTTGAGTGCGGCATTATACGCGCAAAATGCGGATGCGATTGCGGCTGCCCATCAGATTTTCCAGGACAACCAAGCGCAGTTAGCAACGTTATCCGCTGACATTCGTGGCTTGATTTTGACTAACGAGGTTAAGCACTATGGGAGTGAAAAACTGTTTGATCAGTTATTAGCTGACTATCAACAGACTGCGGATGGCAGTTACAAAGCCAATATTCGTGCTGCTTTGACCAGTACGCCAGATGCTGGGTTGATCAAGAAAACCATTGATCAGTTTGAAAATGCGGATGTCATCAAACCGCAAGATCTCCGTGGCTGGTTTAGAGGGGTTCTTGCTAACCCTCATGGCGAACAAGCTGCGTGGGATTGGCTCCGTACTGATTGGCAATGGCTGGAAGACACGGTTGGTGGCGATATGGAATTCTCAACTTACATCACCGTTACCGCTGGCGTCTTTAAGACGGCGGATCGACTAGCTGAATTCAAAGCCTTCTTCGAACCAAAACTCAATACACCAGGTTTGACGCGTGAGATCACTATGGACATTAAAGTGATTGAAAGCCGGGTAGCATTGATCGAAGCTGAAAAGAACGCTGTGAATCAAACGGTTGCCAGTGAGGTTAAATAGTTAAAAGCAAGTTTCAGACAAAAAACAGACAGGGTTTCAATCTTTCGGTTGAGACGCTGTCTGTTTTTTAATACGAACTATTCCTCCGCACCGAAGCTAAGTTCTGACATGGAATCTTCTAGTTCTTCCAGTAAATTATTTTGTTCAATGAGTCTGAGCCACGCTTGTTGACTCTGTTCGCCGCGTAGTTGCTGGGCAATCTTACCATGGACCTGTTCGACAAATTGACCATACAGTTTGTCTGCTTGACGCTGCACTACGGTACTATTGTAACGGCGTGCTGGTGCTCGCTTAAGGTTTTCATCTTTTAAATAGGGTAATGCCCTTTCCATGAAGCGCGCTTCAACCTGACTATTAGCGGTGAGATAAGCTTGTAACTCTGTAGGATTCAACTGATTCACATCACTTTCCGAACAAACGTTCTTTTAATTAGTATAACCGAAATTTCTCGAGATTTAAACAGCAGATTTTATTGAGAAGTGGATTGCAGATTTTGCTCTGCCCTTTTACATTACAAGTGTCCGCGAAAAAATATTTTGCGGTGTAAACATGGTAAAATAAAGGTAACTTTATATGTAGGAGGAACGGTCATGACACAGATGAAGGCATCCGAAGCACTGGTAAAAGAATTGGCAAATTGGCACGTTGATCACGTCTACGGTATTCCCGCAGATTCATTGATTGATGGTTTTGCCGCTGAACAGGATCTCGTTTCTTACATCCAGGTTCGCCATGAAGAAGTTGGCGCGCTGGCTGCAGCGGCTGAATCGAAGTTAACTGGCAAAATTGGTGTGGCACTGGCAGCAGTGGGTCCGGGTGCCGTTCATCTCATCTACGGTTTATGTGATGCCAAAATGGATCACACACCGATGCTGGTGATCATCAGCAACGTTGCCACCAGTATGATGAATACCCATTACTTGCAGGACATGGACGAAGATGAGCTGTTTTCAGGTCTGGATACCTTTCATCGCCAAGTCAGTGATGCGAAGCAGATTCCGGGAACGGTTCGGGCGGCAATTCAAGCAGCCTATGATACCCAATCGCCGTCAGTAGTCATTATTCCAGATGATTTGGCTAACGTTGAAATTGATTATGAAGCGTTACCGATTCAAAGCCAGTCGCAACCCGTTCTCGCTGGAACCGATGAGCAAGTTGCCGAAACGATTTCTCTGATTAAACAGGCGAAAAATCCTGTCATGCTAGTGGGAACTGGGATTCGTCATGCTCAGTCAGAAGTGGTGGCCTTCTCCGAAAAATTCGGCTTACCAGTAGTCACAACGGCACCTGCAGTGGGTTATGTTCCTACTGATTTCGTCAATAATCTTGGTGCTCAGGGGACCATTGGCACGCAACCCGCCTTTGAAGCCATGCACATGGCTGACTTAGTTGTCATGGTCGGGACCAGCTATCCGTTCATGCGGTTTATGCCAAAAACGATTAAAACGGTTCAGATCAATTGCGACGGCCAGGCACTGGGTGAACAGTTCCCAGCTACCCAGATGGTTCATGCAGACGCCAAAACATACTTAAACCAAGTGCTTCAAGCTCAAGCTGAAGCCTTACCAGAAAGTCATTTCTTGCAGGCTTGTCACATGGCACGAGAAAATTGGCACGGATATTTGGATGAGCGGGTGGCCGCGCGTCCAAATGGTCAGTTAACGCCGGAAGCCGTGTTGCGGCAAGTGTCACAATTAGTCACTGCCGACACTGTTTATGGACTGGATATTGGTAATAATACCGTGTGGTCAACGCGAATGCTGCCGTTTGGCGATGGTCAGGTCATGACCATGTCATCTTGGTTCGGCGCTATGGGTTACGCCTTATCTGCCGGAATTGCCGCTCAGTTAACTTATCCGGATCGTCGAGTGATTACCTTTTCTGGTGATGGTGGTTTTTCGATGGTTGTCCAGGATATTTTGACTCAAGTTCAGTATCAGTTACCAGTGATTAACGTGGTGCTTGAAAACGGTGGTTATGGCTTTATTCGTCAAGAAAAGGCGAAAGCTGGCCAAAGTGACTATGCACTGAAATTTATGAATGCCAACTGGGCTGGTGTCGCAGAAAATATGGGTGCTATTGGTTTGCGAGTCACCAACGATGATACCCTGAAAGCTGCTGTTGAAACCATCAAGCACCACTTGGCAGCTGGTGATAAAAAGCCAATCGTGTTGGATGCGGTAGTGACGGATGAAGCGCCGCTGGATACCAACACCATGAAGCTGGATCCGGATAAGTATTCTGATCGGATGATTGGGCAGTTTCGGGTTAAGTATCATTTGGATGGTGACCGCTACCCATCATTAAGACGAATTTTAAACCGGCTAGAAGCCGATAAATAGGATTGGGGTAAAGTTAAATGGAATTTACGTGGACGGTGGACGAAGCTGGTTTATCAGCCAAACAAGTACTGGGGCAGCATGGCGTCAGTCACCGGATGTTTACACAACTGAACCAAAGTAACGGACAAATCTTGGTCAACGGTGTTTCAGTAAAACCGTCCGTTAAGGTGCAGCTAGGCGATACGCTGACACTGGTTGTGCCAGTGGAGCCAGCTGATCCAGAAGTGCCTGTCAGTTCGGCACCCTTGCAGGTCATTAACGAAGACGAAAATACCATAGTGGTTTTGAAGCCTGCTGGACTCACTTCAGTCCCCGGTCCAAGTAACCGGACCGATACGCTGGTTAACCGAGTGAAGGGCCATTTAGTTGATACGGGTGATCAAAATCTCGTCCCCCACATTATTACCCGATTGGATCGAGACACAAGTGGCTTGGTTCTGATTGCTAAGCATCGACTGGCGAACTCATGGTTGAATCAGCAATTAGCTGATCACCGGTTAAAAAAACGCTATTTAGCTATCGTTAGTGGTCCATTAGAGAAAGATCACGACATGATTGATGCCCCTTTGAGACGTTCAGATGATGGTTTTGATCAGATTGTTGCGGCAGATGGTAAGTCAGCCCAAACCGAATATTGGGTTCGTCAGCGTTGTGAGAACTGGACGCTGGTGGAGGTGTTGCTACACACTGGTCGGACGCATCAGATTCGGGCACACTTTAGATCCATTGGCCATCCGTTACTGGGCGATGCACTTTACGGTGGCCCTCAGGATCAACTCAAACGGCAGGCGTTACACGCATACCAATTAGACTATCAAGATCCAGTCACCGACGCGTCTCGTCATTTTGAAGCTGATCTACCGGCTGATATGTTAAAAGTGATTAAGTGAGCAATTTGAAAAATGATGCAATTCAATGCATGTTTATCTGAGTAAAGAATGTTGAAAAAGACGGCAAATTAAGAATTCATCTCATAATAAACTTTTTAGTGTAAAACGCTTGCTATTCCCTAGAAATTCTGTATTATGGCAATTGTAAAAACTACTAAGGAGTGAATTTGATGACAACTAATGATGAGTCACAGCAGGCGATTGCGAAGATTTTGGACCAGATGGACGAAAACCTTTCCGAATTATCGTGGTTTGACTGTGACCTTAAGGACGACAAGTTTGTTAAGCACATGGCTGAAATGAAGGCATCTTTAAAGGCTGCCAAGAAACCATTTGTTGACAAGGACTTAGTTACAGAATAGACCGTTGCTGGAGACATCAGTTTGTCGCCATAAATTTGAAACACCGTACTCAGACAATTTCCAATTAACATCCACCGCAGTTACGTATTTTGCGGTGGGTGTTTTTAATTTCATCAATCGCAAAACAAGCATTTTGTGATCAACGGTTTTGCGGTAAACTATTGAGCAGAAGGGGTGAAATCCATGTCAGAAAATGAGACGGTAACGTGCATTGTGGACGGCAAGGCGTACCACGTCGATGAAGGGCTGTACCTTGCAGATTTATCCACGGCGATTCGTCAGCGGGTCAAGCGCGATTATCCCAAGGCAAAGGTGACGGATTTTATTTGCGGTCATCATTTATTAAAGTATCGATTGGCCAATGTGGACGCCATGATCAACTCGGATTTAAAACAAAGTCAAAAAATTAATCGGAAATTGACACGAGCGATGCAAAGCGACGATTATGAGATTACAGATGTGAATGAGACCCTCACAAACAGTCTGACCGTTGGTGAACGGGTGGCGGATAACGTGGCACGTTTTGGTGGTAGTTGGGGTTTCATCGGTATCTTCGTGTTCGTCCTGATCGCTTGGATGTTAGTCAATGGACTGCAGTTATTTGGCGTTCATTTTGACCACTTTCCGTTCATTTTGCTGAATTTGGTTCTAAGTTGTATTTCTGCGATTCAAGCCCCTATCATCATGATGAGTCAGAACCGTTCGGCTGATCGTGACCGAATGGCTGCTGAGAACGACTATCACGTTAACTTGAAGTCCGAACACGAATTACGAATCCTACATGCTAAGTTAGACCATCTCTCTCAAAATCAGATTCCGCACACCCTAGAGATTGAAAAGTTACAGATTGAAATTCTTTCTGAGATTCGTTCAGAGTTAGCTGAATTACGGGATCAACCAAAATAAAAAGAACTGTTTCGACAAACATTGCCGGAACAGTTCTTTTTACGTTAAATTCTGAAATTAGTCATCAAATGTTTTAAGTTTGCCACGGAATTCGTTGATATTCGTGTAACCCTTTTGGTTCATGATCTCTCGGAGTTCTTTAGCTAGGCGGTCAAATAGTGGGGTGCCTTCATAACCAAATTGAGTACCAATTTGAACCATAGAAGCGCCACACAAAATGTGTTCAAAGACATCGACACCGTTTAAAATACCACCAGTACCGATAATTTTAATCTCTGGTTTTAAGCGCAATGCTAACCCACGTACGTTAGCTAAAGCGGTTGGCTTCACAGAAGCACCGCCGATACCGCCAAAGCCACCTTTAGGCCGAATGGCGACCCGTTCAGTTTGTGGGTCCACAACTAGGGCGTTACCAATACTGTTGATTGAGTTAACAAAGGTAAGTGGGTATTGGTTCAAAATCGCCGCAATTTGGTCAAAGTGAACCAGATCAAAGTAGGGTGGCAACTTCACACCCAACGGTTTAGTATAGAATTCAAAAACTTTATCTAATACAGTATTGACCCGGTCAAAGTCATAACCGACTTGTGGTTTACCAGGAACGTTGGGGCATGATAAATTCAGTTCTACGAAGCCCGTGTATTCAGATTCTTGAATCTGGTGCAGCATGGCTAAGTTATCTTCCAAACTTGTGCCGGCTACGGAAAGAAAATTGGTAGCGTCAGGACGTTTACGTTGGTCATCAATCACGTAATCTAAGTAGTAATCCAAGCCGTTATTCGGTAGACCCATAGAATTAATACTGCCCTTAGGCAAAGTGTGCATCCGAGGTGACGGATTGCCCGCTCGCTTCTGTGGGGTAGCACTCTTAGTGACGTATGCGCCAGCGCTAGAGGCCACCAGTGCGTCCAAATCCTGTTTGTTTTGGCAACGGACTCCCGCTGCGTTCATCATACAGTTGTCAAAAGTTCTGCCACCAATAGTCGTTGTTAAACTCGTCATCAAAAATCAGCTCCCTGTCTGAATTTATTTGGTCTTCAATTGCCGTTAACTTTACAGTATAAATTTGCCAGCGTCAAGTGAGATTTCAAACAAGCTGGTTGATGTTTCGATGATTTAACACTTGCCGAAAATTTCGGCAGACAATCATGGTCAAAAACTGGTAAGATAGAGCATAAATGTTTAAGAGGGGGTCAATAATGAGTGAAAATGATGATGCAGCTTTAAAGCTTGGCGATGATAAGTTTACTAAGATGATGCTGTTTTTAAAGACACCGATCAACCAGCAAAATCACCTGGATTATAAGTTCGGTAATTCTGAACTGCGTGAATTACAGGAAGGTATCTGGGCGATGCCCGCGTATTTGACGGATGATGATCCATATAGTCTGTTTTTCCTGTTTACCACGATTGATACTGGTGAGATGGTGGTTGCCTTTGCGGAAGGCACCCGTCAGGATAAGCAGTTGAAGTTGGGTCAGCCGTTAACCACTGGTGCTGGTCTGAACAGTTTGTTCGCGCAACAAGAAAAACGTGCCCAACGTGTTTTGAAGTTTTTGAACGATATTTCTCGAGCTGATGAAGCCGAGTGGCACGAGATTGCGAACTAAGGTGAGTTTTTATGGGCGTATTGACAACGCTCGTGCGGAAAACTATACTGAATGAAATCAATAAACCTTTTAAATTTAGTCCCGTGAGGCTAATAAAGGGTCGGCGCTGGCGACAGCATAAATACGACACCTCTATACCTGCGGGCATAGGGGTGTTTTTTTTACTATAATTCGAGATGAGGAGTGGTTGAGTTGGCAAAGAATGGGTTAGGACGGGTGCCCGCAATTCCGATGAGTGCGCGGCACATGTCTTACTGGGATATGTTTGCCACTTGGGTTGGTGCCAATGCCAATAACGGGACTTGGTACATTGGCGGTGTGATTGCTGCCTGTGGCTTTTTAACGGCTTCAACGACTTTGATTGTGACTGGTATTATTTCATATTTGTTGCTGGCAGCCGCCAGTTATATGGGTTATAAAACGGGTCTGACTGCCATGACGCTGACTCGAGCATCGTTTGGGCTGCGTGGTAGTCTGCTGCCTTCAGTGATTAATCTCGTTCAGTTTATCGGCTGGGCAGCGGTGAATACCTTTATTGCCGCAACCTCAATGAGTTACTTGTTTCACGATTTATTCGGTTGGCCAGTCTATGGCAAACCGGGCGGTACGATGGGACTGGCAGTGGGTATCATCGTGATGAGTATTTTCCATCTCTGAGTATTTCGGTGGGACAACGCTCCGTGCAAATGATTGAACGCGTGGGTATCGTCTTGGTGTTTATCTTCGTGATCTGGGAATCAATTGTCGTGTTTAAAACCGTCTCCTTCCATGAAATCATGAGTTGGCAGCCGCCTCACAATCTAAAAATGACGCCAGGCGCCGCGGTTGATGTACTAGCAGCATTCAACTTAGCTTGGGTAACCGCAGCCAGCGACTTTTCTCGGTTTACCGGTGTGAAGAAGAATGCGACCCAAGCTTCCTTCCTTGGCGCGAACTTGGGACTTTTCTGGTTCGCCTTTATTGGTTTGATTGCCACCATTGGGACGGCCATTACACTGAATCACTTTGATCCGAATAATTCTGATCCAAGTACGATTGCCAGTAAATTAGGACTTGGTTTCCTAGCCATGATCGTGATTATTTTGACCAGTACCACTGCTAACGCGGTGAACCTCATGTCGGCCGGCTCCGCTTTAACAAACATGACGCGTCGGTTAAGTTTAACGGTGAGTCTATGGGTAGTGACGTTGATTGCTACGGCCGTCACATTCTTACCGATTTTTGTGGCATCGTTCCTGACGATTTTTACAGCGTTTCTGGATGGTATCGGAATGGTGCTTGGACCAGAAATTGGCATTTTTCTGGCGGACTATTTCTGGTTGCGTCACCGAAACTATCAAATTGATGACTTCTCAAAGGCGCACGGCCAGTATTGGTATCAAGGTGGCGTTAACTGGATTGCTATTTTAGTTTGGGCAGTGTCGGTGGCTTGTTACATTGGACTCAAACACGTGTCATTTATCGCGAATACTATTGGGGCAACGTTCGTGGTCATTTTACTCAGTATGGTTTTGTACGGCATCATAATGAAATTCACGCAAAAGCAGGTTAAATAGGTTCCCAACGGGGTTTGATAATGTTATTCTTACTGTAGTGACAGGATATGACTGGCTGATACTGGAAATACTTTTGAAGTTTGTCTTTAAATGTAGTTTGATAAACGTCGCTAGTCGCTAAACTTGACAAATTTGCCATGGATGGCGCTACAATGCGCTTTGAGTGTTCAGTGTAAAGCTGAGCCAGTAATCGTATCTGAATGACGGGTAAGTGAAAATTAAGAAATTGATTTTCTCAGTGCTAGCCAGGCACCCTGTCACTGGGAAAGTCCCTTCAGTGAAAAACTGGGGGGGCTTTTTTTGGTGTAGAGTGTGGAAACAAGCGTTTAGAGACTGGAGTCTAAGGGGCTTCCGGCATAAATCCTGGTCTTTAGGATTTTTGCCGGAAGCCCCTTAGATGCAAGTCTCTGCTTGTTGGAACACGTTCGGCAATGTAGCTAAAAAGGGTAGATCCTGTTTTTGAATTTGTGTTGTCTCACCAGTAGAGCAAGTCCCTGCCCTCGCAACACGATTAGGTCATACAAATTTTCCCTCCCCCAACTTTCCTAAGAAACTCAATTTTTAACCCGCTTTCAACAGCGGTTTATCAACCATCCTAAATTAGAAAATCCTTAATGAAATTATTAGGAAAATTCGGAGTGATTTTGCTAGACATCACTAGATATATAGTTTAAGATATCAAAATCTTGTGAAAAATAAAGGGGTGGAACAAATGTATTTACGTCGCGCAGAAATGAAGGATTTACCACAAATCGAATCAATCATCCAGGATGGGAAAACTCACCTGGCGGCTCAAAACATTGATCAATGGCAGGGGGGATATCCCAATACCAATGTGCTGGTTAATGACATTCAAAACGGCCACACGGTAGTGCTTGTTGAGGGCTACGAAGTGTTAGGTACGGCTGCAGTCATTCCAGCACCAGACGAAAGTTATCAAGAAATCGATGGCGAGTGGCTGACGCATGACAATACGTACGTTGCCATCCATCGTGTAGCAGTGTCTGCTAACCATCGCGGTCAAGGTTTATCAGGCAAATTGTTCGCGGCAATTTTTAAGGAAATCGAAGCTAACTCTTCCATTAAAGGTATTCGAATCGATACTCATCCAGATAACAAAGGCATGCAACACGTCATCAAGAAGGCAGGCTTCAGTGAAACAGGTACCGTTGAAGTCCTTGCTGACCAACAGACGTCAATTCGCGATTTTGCCTATGAAAAGCTGACTAAAACGGGGTCACTTGTTAAGACCCATTAAATTCATTAAAAACGTTCGCCAATTTGGTGAACGTTTTTTGACGGTTGCCCTAACTTTTTGGATGATTTTCCCTAAAAATGTGATAGTATTATCCTCTAGGGGGAATTGGTATGGCTGAAGACAAACACATGTCAGGTAGAAAATTTTTCACGGTGACCGTACTTAACGGGGTCATTACCATCGTAGAAGCAGTCGGTGGTCTGCTGTCTGGTAGTTTATCGCTGCTTTCTGATGCGTTTCATAATCTCGGCGATACCTTCTCCATTGTTATTAGCTACATAGCACATCGGATTAGTTTACGGGATGAGGACGAGCGCAATACGTTTGGTTACGGCCGTGCGCAGATTTTAGCGGCCATGCTCAACGCACTGTTGCTGATTATCGTTTCGATTTTTCTGGTGGTTGAAGCCGTTAAGAGGCTCAGCCATCCAGAAACCATTAATGGTGAATTGATGATGGGTGTTGCTGTCATTGGCTTGGTAGCTAATTTAGCGTCAGCAATCTTGATGCATCGTGGTTCAAAACATAATTTGAACATGAAGGCAACCTATCTTCACTTACTGAGTGATACGTTATCGTCAGTTGGCGTTATTTTCGGTGCATTCATGATTCAGTGGTACAATGTCACTATTATTGACCCAATTATCACCATCATCGTGGCGGCTTATATTACGTTTGAGTCGTGGCCAATTGTGCGTCATACGATTACGATTCTGATGCAGGGTGCACCGAAAATGGATTACGATGCCATTAAACAAGATTTAATGCAGATTGATGGTATTACAAGTGTTCATCACATTCACATCTGGATGATCGATGAAAACCGAATCATGTTTTCGGCTCACATCAACATGCGAGATATGCTGCTGAGTGAGGCAGAGCCCATTTATCATCAAGTAGAAGAAATTCTGGCTAAAAAGTACGGCATTTGTCACGTGACGCTGCAAGCTGAAGATGTGCGTGGACGCGGTGAAGAAATGATTTTGAATGAAGATCTTGATCAGCAACTTTTAAAACGGCAAAATGAAGAATAACAAGGAGTAATGAAGTATATGACACCCATGAAAGAGGACTATTTAAAAATTATCTTTGAGCTTGGTGGCGCAAGTGAAAAAGTATCGAATAAACAAATTGCCATTAGTTTGAACATTGCAGCGGGTTCAGTAACTGAGATGATCAACAAAATGGTTGAGGAGGGACTCGTTAATCACGAACCCTACGCTGGAATTTCACTGACGGACGCTGGTCGCGAAAAGGCAGTTACTCTGGTAAGAAAACACCGTTTATGGGAAACCTTTTTAGTGAAAAAGTTGGGCTTTGCCTTACCTGATTTGGATGTGGAAGCTGAAAGATTGGAACACGTTACCAGTGAAAAATTAGCTAACGCTATGGATGACGCGCTGGATCATCCTAAAAAGTGTCCCCATGGCGGGACGATTCCGGATCGTAATGGACATTTTGACAGCGAATCTCACTTGATCTTAAACGATGTTAAAGACGGTGAAACCGTAACGGTAACGCGCTTTATTGATAATCATGATCTGCTGACGTATCTGGGCGATATCAAACTTGATATTGGTGACAAGTTAAAGGTGAACAAGCACGATCCCTTTGAAGGTCCTGTGTTGGTGACTAACTTAACTGATAAGCAGGATTTGACGATTGGGTATAAGGCGGCACATTATATTTTTGTGGAATAGAGCAGAGTGTCAAACAACTCGGTTAGATTCCAGAATATAAGGACAATAAATAAGGTATCCGTGTTCTTGACGGATACCTTATTTATTGTCCTTATATGGCGAGAATCTGAGTTGTTTGACACGTTTAGGCTAGGTAGGCTAAACACAGCCTTTATTTAATTAGCATCAGTAACAAAACACTGTTCACTAAAGCAGTCAGCAACGGACCAATGGTTTTAAACCGGCTGACTTTTAGTCCAATTAAGCCATCAAAGAGTTGAACGAGAATCATTGCCACTGCCAGTGCAATGAGATAGGGTTTCGAAGCAAAAATCACCAACCCAATTGAAACAATTAGCAGGGCCAGACTTCTGGAAACGGCATATTGTGCGGTAGTCGATGAATGATTTGGCTGCTTTTTAGCGGTAATATAGGCTTCAATAGCGAACCCAAAACTGACGGTAGCGCTAATTAAAGTGAAAATGGCACACAGATAGTAGGTCATTTGGGAATTTCCTCATTTCTAAAACGTTATATTAAGCATTAACTATTGATAATGATTTGTCAAATTAAAGTAAAATTCAATCAATCCCGTAATTAAGGATAGCGTAAGTGAATTGATGCACGTATAATCTAGTTGAGAGATAGCGAACGGAGGCAGCTGAAATGACGAATGATCAGGGCCATTTGATGATTAAAACGGCGCTTCATGCAGGGCGACTCATGATTGAAAATGGGTCAGAAATCGCAAGGGTGAGTGATACCATTAGCCGAATCGCATCCAACGCCGGGTATCCTGATAGCAAAGTGTACGTGACGATCACCGGTATTATGATGTCAGTATCGGGTGAAGAAAACGCCCAAATCGAACCGGTGACATCAAGGTCAATCGATTTGGAGAAAATTACAATGGTGAATGACTTATCACGTGATTTTGCTGACCACAAAATCACCTTGGCACAGTTTGAGGAGCAGCTAACCGTTTTGGATCACCATTCCCATTATTTTCCCCTCTGGATCCAGTTGCTTTCTGCTGGGATAGTGAGTGGTGCCCTAGAAGTGGTTTTCAGGCACAACTACCCAGACTTTCTAGTGACCTGTGTCATTGGTCTGATTGGTTGGGGTATTTTTTACGTGATCAATCGCGTCGCTAAAATTCGCTTTTTAAGTGAATTTTTAGCCTCTGCCGCAATTGGTACTTTAGCGATTTTAGCTGTTAGATATCATTTAGGTACTAATGCCGATGATATTATCATTGGCTGTGTCATGCCGTTAGTTCCTGGTGTACCGCTTACCAATGCGGTGCGAGATATTTTGTCGGGTGATTTGGTCAGTGGTATTGCGCGCGGTATGGAAGCATTGATGAGTGCCATCGCGATTGGCAGCGGGATTGCCATGATCCTGCAGGCTGTGTGAGGGTGGACAAATGCTGAAATTAATCACAGATTTGATTTTAACCTATATTGGAACCGTTACTTTTGGCGTTTTAATGAATGTGCCGCGACGGTCACTTAACCTTGGGGGTTGGATTGGAACCATCAGTTTTCTGGCTTATCGGTTATGTATAGCGGCTAATCTGGGTATTGCGGTTGCCAATCTACTGGGAACGCTGATTATTGGTATTTTGAGTATGCAGGCTGCTAGGTATAAGCGGATGCCGGTAATCAACTTTAATATTCCGGCGCTGGTGCCGTTCGTCCCGGGTGGACAGGCCTACCAGATGATAAAAAACTTCGCGTTGGGAAACGTGGGGGAGGCCATTAGCTTCTTATTGCAGGTGGCCATTATAGCGGGCTCGATTGCTTTTGGCTTCTTGTTGGCGGAAATGGTGAATAGGATGCAAACAAAGTTGATGGTGCAATTTTCGAGTAGGTGGAGTCATGAGAATAGGAATAATCCAAAGTTGTAGAGCGTGAAAGGGCTCGGGTAGAGTCCAGAATGTAACGAAAAAAGCAGGTATGTCCCTGAACTTTGGGACATACCTGCTTTTTTCGTTACATGGCCGGACTCTGAGCCCTAGAACGCGTTTTGGCTAGATAAAATAAAACGCGCAAGTCCCTGACCTTTGGGACATACCTATTTTTTCGTTACATGGCCGGACTCTGAGCCCTAGAACGCGTTTTGGCTAGATAAAATAAAACGCGCAAGTCCCTGACCTTTGGGACATACCTATTTTTTCGTTACATGGCCGGACTCTGAGCCCTAGAACGCGTTTTGGCTAGATAACCTTAAACCGTGTGCCCAATAACAAAGCTAATACATAAAATCACTAAAACAATAGAAGTGATCCAAACGTAAAGTGTGTCGTGTTCTTTGTAGAAAGCATAGATTGAAACTACGACTCGTAAAACAGGTGTCATGATCAGGCAAAACATGCCCACCATCATGACAGCGTAAGGTTTTAAAGCCACGGTACCAGAAAGAATCGAACTGATCGTAGTGGGTTGATGGCCAACTGGATAACCACCATTACCGCCATTGATCAGCAAGAGGATTAGGCCAAACAGCATCACGATTGCTGCGATGATGACGCCAATTTGCAGAATTCGACCAATGATGATTTCGATATGTTCCATTTCGTTTTCGGTTGCGCTATTTTGATGTGATTGATCGTCCATGTGATTAACCTCCGATTATTCCCTTGTAAAGCATTTGCAGGCCAATAAATAAAATCACTGGAATAAAAATCATCCGAATGACGCGGGCAGGCAAAACTTGCATGACACGTGAACCGATGACTGCACCAACCAGGATTCCTAAAGCCAGTGGAACAGCAATGTTTGGCAAAATTGAACCATTGAAGAAGTAAACGGTGGCACTGGCAGCTGCGGTAACACCCATCATGAGGTTACTAGTTGCTGAAGAAGGTTTTAGCGGCATTTTCATAAACGTATCCATAGCGGTGACTTTGAAGGCACCTGAACCAATACCTAGCATCCCACTGGCAAGTCCAGCACCTAGCATGACCAGGAAGCCTTGGGGGACATCTTCAACTTGATAATCTACCCGTTTGAACTCAGATTTATCAAAGTAAGACCCGTTTAGCTTGAGCTTGGTGGCAATCCGGTCAGGTTTGACGTTGGTCATGACTTCTTGACCACGACGTAACTTCCGCCACATGTTCCAACCAGAGAAGACCAGCAAAGCGCCAAATAGGAGATAGAGATACTTGGGATTGAGGACACCAGTTAACAGTGCACCCGAAATCCCACCAATTGTTGTAGCAATTTCAAGAAACATAGCAACCCGCAGATTTAATACTTCGTCTCGCAGGTAAGCAATGGTAGAACCGGAACTGGTAGCAATGACGGCGATGATACTTGCGCCAATGGCATATTTGATATCTAAGCCCATCATTAAAGTCAGGACTGGTGTGATGATGATTCCGCCGCCAAGGCCAAGGATTGCACCCGCAATCCCAGCAAATAGGCCGACAGCCATCATTATGAGCATTGTTTGAATCATGATAAATTCCTCTCTTGAACAATCAGTAAAATATTCCTCAACAACTTTAGCATACTTTTACCTAACTTTGTATGCGTAAAATCGGTGTATCCGGATACATTCCAAAGGCTCCTTGATTTCTAAATTTTCTACTAACAATCAAAATCTGATATCAGGCGTGTGATAATGTATGCTATACTCGATTGCGCAGTGTTAAATCGTTAACAACAATGGGAGGAAACAACAATGATCATTGAACAAGAGCGTGACCGACCGTTTCGCTTGCTTGTCAGCGGTGGCTTATTCGCTTTTCTAGCAGCTGTCGTCATGGCTCAATCTGGGTTATTGGAATTTATTGACGGTGTCTTTATTCAAGAGATTCAAAAACACCAAACTGGTACCAAAGAAATCATCATGAAGGGTATTTCTTTTTTAAGCAGTCCGACGTTTGATATTGTCTGGGTGCTGATTATTGCTTTTCTGTTATGGGGATTTAAGTACCGAATTCCCGCGCTATGGGCGCTTTGCACGTTATTTGGCGGCGACGTCATTGCGACGCTGGTAAAGCACATTGTTCAACGGCAACGGCCAATTGGTCACTTAGCTAGCGACAATGGGTTCAGTTTTCCAAGCGGTCACGTTTTTGGTATGACCTTGGTAATCGCCATTTTATGGATCGTCGTCGTACCGATGATTGAAAAAGACTGGCAGGCGATTGTGGTAAGAACCGTAATGATTATTTGGTTGATCTTGCTGGCGCTGTCACGGGTCTACCTTGGCGCTCATTATCCAACTGATACCATTGGTGCTATGTTATTGGCTTACGCTTGGTTACAGATCAGCGAGTGGTTGTACCGCTGGCTGGCACCTAAACTATCACAGGTTAGATTATTAAATCGTTCAATTTATTAGCAATTATAGAAAAAAGCATTGGCGCGAGCCAATGCTTTTTTAGTGTTTGATGGGAGTGTTACTTTTCCGTCATTTGAATAACGTTAATTAAAATCTTGGCACCGTCAAACATTGCTGTGTGGTCAAAGGTCATACCAGGTACGTGCAATCCGGGGGTTAAATCACAACCCAAGCCAAGCATGGTTGACTCCTTTGCCACGCCATCATAGGCGTAAAAGTGGAAGTCGTCGCCACCCTGTGTCGGTGCTGGTTCAACTAAACCGTCTTCACCCAGCACCTGAGTGATTGCCTGCTTCATGTTATTAATGGCAGGTTCACTTGGGATTGCTGCTGGGGAAAGGTCGTTACCGTTTAAAATGACGTTGATACCGTTGACGGAGACGTCTTTCATTGCTTGAAAGGCTTGTGCTTGGAGTTCGTCCATCATGTCGTTGGTGCGGGCTCTCAAATCCACTGCGAAGGTCCCTTTATCAGGAACGATATTGGAGGATTCTCCAGCTTGAATCATGGTTGTCGTTACCGAATAGGGTAGCTTGGTGTCCAATTTGATTTGCTTAAATTTTTCATTCAACGTGCTGAAGCCGTCGATCACATTGGCACCTAGTTCTGGTCGACCGGCGTGGGCCGTTTTGCCGGTAATCGTTACCCAGTACGTCCGTGTTGCAATATCTGGGATGATGGGCTCGGCGTGTTTATCCGGTACTTCGTTTTTGGCGCAGACGTGCAGCCCGTAGAGGTAATCCAGCTTGCCTAATTTACCGCTTTTGATCACTCGTTCAGCTCCGGTAACGGTCTCTTCAGCAGGTTGGAAAATAATTTTTAGTGTGCCAGGAACTTTTTCTGGATTGGTTGCGTAATAACTTGCTACTGCCAACACCATTGACATGTGAGAATCGTGACCGCAGGAGTGTAAGACTTGGGTTTTGCCCTGATATTCTTGTTTCAAAGCATCAATGTCTGATCGTAAGCCAATGATGGGAGTACCACTACCAATTGTGGCGATCAGTCCGGTAAAATCATCGAAACGCTCGTAACTGACGCCCATTTCATCCAAGCGTTTGGCTAAATAATTGGTTGTGTTGACTTCGTTAAATGCTGTTTCGCCACGGGGGTGGAGGTACTCGAAGTCTGCTAAGATTTGTTTTTCGTTAATTAATGTTGTCATTGAAAACGCTCCTTTACTTTGCCCAGTAGGCATTCTTTAGTGAAATTCCTTGTGCAGGTGCGTAGGCAATTCCTTTTAAACCGGGTTTATTCAACCGTACGATTTGGCCTTGATTCAAGGCGGCAATGGCTTGGTCTTTCATTGAAACCTGGTTGGCTTGTTTGAAGTCGTCATAACGTTTCTGGGTACTAGTGACGTCCTTAACGTTGGCGTTTGAGTACAACTGATCGTAAGTCTTGTTGGAATAGTTACCGGCATTATTCACATTGTTTGTATTTAATAATTGGAAAAATTCGTTTAAGTCAGGGTAAGAAGCAATCCAGTTGGTAAAGCCGATATCGTAGCCCCGCTTTTTTTGCATGGTCGTGATGGCCTGTACCTTTGGCTGTGCGTTGATCTCAATGTTGGCACCCTTCAGGTATTTCTTAGCGTTAGCCTGAATATACTCAGCTGAGTTCTTGAATGAATCGACATCGTAGCAAACCAGTTTTAAGTTCAGCTTTTTGACGCCTAATTGTTTCAAGCCCTTTGCCCAGTACTGTTTGGCAAGGGTTGGGTTATATGCAACGGATTCCTTGACGCTGGAATCTTTAGCAAAGTCAGCGCCATTGCTAGGATTCTTGGAAATTTCTTCTGGTGCTAGTCCATAAGGCACTTTTGAACCGTTTTTCAACACGTTTTGAGTTAAACTCTGACGGTTGACTACCAGTGAAATGGCCTTACGAATGTTAGCGTTGCGCATTGCTTTGCTACGGAAATTGTAGGCGAGGTAGTCGGTTTCACCGCTAGGGTAGCTGAGGTAGCCCTTGTTATTCTTTTCTTGTGCGGCCTGTTGACCAGCTAGGATAATGTTATCCAGTTTACCTGATTGATATAGTGAGAGGGCAGTTTCGGGTGATTTAGCCACTTCGAACTTAACACTACTTAATTTAACTGCCTTTTTATCCCAGTAGTTAGGGTTCTTCTTTAATGTCCAGTTAACGGATGATGTGGTCCAGTTTTGAACGGTAAATGGGCCATCAAAGACGGTTTTAGCTGCAGAAGTCCCATAGGCGCGACCGTATTTTTCAACGACTTTTTGATTGAGCGGCAGGAATGGAACAGCTGCTACTAGGTACTTGAAGTAAGGGGTTGGCTGAGCTAATGTGACCTTTAAAGTGGTTTTGTTAACTGCTTTGACGCCTAGATTAGAAACGGGTAAAGTTCCCTTCTCGATTTGTTTAGCGTTTTGAATCGGCAGAAACATGTAGGCATCGGCCGCTTTAGTTGCGGGGTTCACCGCTCGCTGCCAAGCATAAACAAAATCTGCGGCAGTCAACGGATCACCGTTGCTCCACTTTAAGTTTTGACGTAGCTTAAACGTGTAGACGGTTTGACCATTCGTTGGTTTCACGATTGCTTTGGCGATACCCGGAACCACCTGAGGACTGTTTTTTAACCGATACAGGCCTTCCTGTGCATTATTAACGGTCTCCAGCGCACCCACATCGGTGATTTGTGATGAATCCAACGACGAGATATCCGTTTGTTCCATGATGGTTGCAGTGTTTTTGACCTGTGAAGTTGCTTTACCGCAACCGGCTAAGACGATCCCACTGACTAAAATAAGTGCTGTTCCAATAAAACCCTTGATTGATTTTTGCATATGCGTTTCCTCCCAAATTGTACTTCCCTATTCCGACAATTTTGTGTGCAGACTATGTCGCCGCAAATGCAGGTGATGTTCCTTGACTCCTGCAATGAGTGTATTATCGTGAAACATCATCAATTGAAACATGGTCGTCAGCTTCCTTTCCAAATAAAAAAATCCCCTCAAAGAAATTAATCTTTGAGAGGACGATAATCTCGTGGTGCCACCTCTGTTCGTAGCTATCTCACAATAACTACCTCAGCAAGTTAAATAACTTGCCCCGCTTAACGGTGGGTGACCGGCTATCCCTAATAAATTCAATCGTTCAGGTTAACTGCTAGTAGCTGTGTTTCGACTCGGTTCATTCTCTCAGCCTTACGAATGATCTCTAAAATTAGAATCTACTTTGACTACTCATGGCATTTGTAATTTAATTCTCATTCTAGAGACGAATAGGCTGATTGTCAAGGAGTAATTTTACAGTTATTCGCGATAAACAGATTAAAATGGTCTGAGAAACTTTTGGAGATATGATTGAATCTGTTATTAAAGAGTTGCGTTGAGCCATTCTTCAGCCAGTTTGAGCCAGTGGGCAACGTGTGGTTGATTAGCATCACGTTTCCAAGCTGTCAAATGGTTAGCCAGTGCTAGTCCATGTGGGCCATGGCGGAAAAGATGTAGTTCAAATGGGATCTTGGCTTGGCCTAAAGCATTGGCATAGGCCAGACTATTGGCTGATGGTACCAACGGATCATCTGTGGTTGCCCAGATAAACGTTGGCACGTTTTGAGCGTTCACGTGCTCATCTGCCGCAATGGTGTCTGGATCGTCAGTCCATTGCGCTAACATGCCTTCTTTAACCGGAAAGCCGAGTTTTGGACTGATCACTGGATAGCCTAACAGAATAGCTTGTGGCTGAATCTCGTCAGCGGTGACTGCTGCTTGTTCTGTTAACCATTGGGAGTGCCAGTAGTCGTTGTAGAGGGCGGCAATGTGACCACCGACGGAAAAGCCGGCAATCGCGATTCGTTCCGGGTCAATCAACCATTCAGAAGCCTTTTGCCTTAACAACGACATCGACTTAGCCAATTCAATCAAAGGTGCGGGATGGAGCGGCTGTTTTTCATCAACAAAACTATAGCGCAGGTAAAACGCCTGATAGCCCATATTGGCAAAGGCCATTGCCAGTGTTTCGGCTTGTTGTTCAGGAATATGGGTATAGGAGCCTCCAGGAACCACGATCATTGCTGGGTAAACGTGATCCGGGTTATCAGGGTCCTTTTCTCTCAGGTAACCTTGTAAGTAGGCGGCGGTATTGCTGCCAAGTGATTCTTTAATGATTTGCATAGTCATCATCCTAATCGTAATCTATGTTAAAATTAACACAAACAACGTCTTAACTAACGCTGAATACTAATAGTTTAACGCATTTTGGACTTCTAGAAAAAGGGAACGGTTAATAATGATCAGTATACAAACAGAACGTTTGAGGATTCGACAGTTCGTAGAGTCTGACTTAGATGACTACTATGACATTGTCAAAGATCGCGAGAATGCTAAAGCGGCAGGTTTTCAGTATGCACATCAAAAGACGGATGCGGCTTATCTGCTTCACGCTGCCATTACTCAAGGAATGATCTTTGCGATTGTAGAAACGTCGACACAGCGGGTGGTTGGCAGCATTGGTTTTTATCCGAAGATTGCCTCCAATGGTGAACAAGCAGAAGATGCGGCCGAACTGGGGTACGTGTTAAACCGTTCGTATTGGGGCAGGGGTTATATGACTGAGGCGGTTCAAAACTTGATTAAGGTGGTTTTTGATCGGCAACTGTTAAACACAATCTGGGCCAGCATTTTAGATGATAATACTCGGTCAAAACACGTTTTGGAAAAAAGCGGCTTCCATTACATTGACACTTTTACACATTCAGAACACGCACTGTATCAACCGGGGAAAACGGAAATCATCTATCGACTGGATCGTGAAGGTTGAAGTTTGCTTGCAATTTAAATGATGCCGGTTTAATATGAATACTATTAAGAAGAGGCGCGAATTGAAAGAGTAACTTTCAGGAGAACGGTCAGGTTCTGTGATTGGAAGTGAAAGGGTAATTTGCCGAAGCTCGACGTGACTGATAACGCGGGGAGCTGGGACTAGTTTTAAGAAAACTAGGACTGTCGCAGTGATGTGCTGCGGAGAGCTTCCTACGGTAGAATGACTTTCAGGTCGTCTCGCAGGTAGCTGCAGGCGGCCTTTTTTATTGCTTAAAATAAATGTGAAAGTGAGTGTAAATAAATGGCGAATCAAACAGGCGGCAATGACAACGAGGTTAAGCGTTCACTGAAAACGCGCCATATCTCGATGATTGCCTTGGGCGGTAGTATTGGTACGGGGCTGTTCGTTGCCAGCGGATCAGCAATTTCAAAGGCGGGTCCCGGTGGTGGTCTACTGGCCTACGTTGCGTTAGGAGTCATGGTGTTTTTCTTGATGACTTCCCTTGGTGAAATGGCAACTAATATGCCAGTGTCGGGGTCGTTTGCAACCTATTCAACGAAGTATGTCGATCCGGCTTTAGGCTTTGCCATGGGCTGGAACTATTGGTTTAACTGGGCGATCACACTGGCAGTGGATATTAGTACCGCTGCTTTGGTGATGAAATTCTGGTTACCAAACGTACCAGGGTGGATCTGGAGCACATCGGTTTTAGTGATTATCTTCCTGATCAACGCGCTGACCGTTAAAGCCTTTGGGGAAACGGAATATTGGATGGCCATGATCAAGGTTGTGACCGTTATCGTTTTCCTGATCGTCGGTTTCTTAACCATTTTTGGGATTATGGGCGGTCATGCAGTTGGCTTAAGTAACTTTACCTATAAGCAAGCCCCATTTGTGGGTGGTGCACCAGCTATTCTCAGCGTGTTCGTTGTTGCTGGGTTCTCGTTTCAGGGAACTGAATTAGTCGGGATCACTGCCGGTGAATCCGCTACGCCGGAGAAGAGTGTGCCAAAGGCGATTAACCAAGTATTCTGGCGAATTTTACTGTTTTACATCTTGGCCATTTTTGTGATTGCGTGCTTGATTCCGTATACCAGTCCAAAATTGCTAGGGTCTTCCGCCAGCGATATTGCCATTAGCCCATTCACGCTGGTCTTCCAACGTGCCGGTCTGGCTGCAGCGGCGAGTGTGATGAACGCAGTTATCCTGACTTCCGTTATTTCGGCGGCTAATTCGGGTATGTATGCCTCATCACGGATGCTTTACTCGTTATCACTGGATGATTTTGCACCTAAGTATTTCCAGCACACCACCAAAAACGGTGTGCCTTTACGGGCTCAGATTGCAACAACAGTCGTGGGTGCCATCGCTTTTATCACCAGTATTGCTGGTCCAGAAGTGTACACTTGGTTGGTTGCTGCTTCAGGGTTGACCGGGTTTATCGCTTGGTTAGGAATCGCCATTTCTCATTTCCGGTTCCGACGTGCCTTCATCAAGCAGGGACATCAATTATCAGAGTTGAAGTTTCACGCTAAGATGTTCCCATTTGGACCACTTTTGGCACTGGTACTGTGCGTGTTAGTGATTGTGGGTCAAAATACCTCGGCATTTGCTCATTTTGATTGGGAGCAGATTGCGGTGACGTATCTCAGTGTGCCACTGTTCTTTATTCTGTTCTTCTACTACAAGATTCGGCATCATACACATCTAATTCCGTTAGATGAGGTGGATGTTGCACCTCATAAACGGCAGGAAGTTGAAGATTAAGCAGAGTGTGAGAACAAGCGTTTAGAGAGTGAAAAATAAGGGCCAAACAACGGAAATCCTGGTTTTGGATTTATGTTGTTTGGCCCTTATTTGCAACTCTCTGCTTGTTTGAACACGTTTAAACAATGTGAAATCCTGAAATCCACTGAATCGTGTCACACGTCATAAACGTGCTCAAATAAGCAAAGAGTTGCATGTAAAGGGTCCCAGCACAAATCCCAAACCCATGGATTTATGCTGGGACCCTTTACACTCCACTCTTTAAACGCTTATTTTCACACTCTTTTTAAAATTACCCACAATATATTGCATTTACCGTCAGCAATGATACAATATGAAGTACTGACTTTTGAGGTTAAAGGAGAAATTATTAATGATCGTACTTTCAGGAACCATTGGGGCTGGGAAAACCAGTTTGACCCAGCTACTTGCACGTCACTTAAATAAACCAGCTTTTTATGAATCAGTAGAGGATAACGAGATCTTACCGTTGTTCTATCAAAATCCTAAAAAATACGGTTTTTTACTGCAAATCTACTTCTTAAACAAGCGCTTAGATAGTATCAAGGCTGCTGCCAAAGATGACGAATCCGTTTTAGACCGCTCGATTTTTGAGGACTCCTTGTTATTCAAGCTGAATGCTGATTTAGGGCGTGCGACTCAGACTGAATCCGATATCTATAATTCTCTACTTCAAAACATGATGGAAGAATTACCGAATACCCAGGAAAAGAAGAATCCAGATTTACTGATTCACATCAATATTTCGTTTGACACCATGCTGTCTCGTATTCAGAAACGTGGTCGGTCATACGAACAAATTGATAAGGATCCTGAGTTATACGATTACTACAAGGAATTGGACGCTCGTTACGTCGATTGGTACAAGAATTACGACAAGTCGCCTAAGATGAGTATCAATGGGGATGAACTGGACTTTGTTGAAGACCCTAAGGCACAGCAGAAGGTTCTGTCACTGGTTGATGAAAAGATGGCCGAACTGAATCTTTAACCGTGAGTTGCTTTTAACGGGTAAATATTTTACAATGAATGCATGATAAAACGCGATGTACCTTTAAGTAGATGCGCAGAGAGACGGGTTGCTGAGAACCGTTCATCGAAACTCCAGTACATTAAAGCGGACAGTTAATCCTGTACGGTTAATCACCGTTACCGAAATTGAGTGTGCAGCTAGTCTGTAAACTTGGGTGGTACCGCGAGCTTTCGTCCCAATTTTTGGGGCGGAAGCTTTTTTTGCGGGCCAGAATAATGAGAGGGGTATTATCATGATTGATTTAAAGTTGGTTAGAAACGAAACTGATTTTGTGAAGGAAAAGTTAGCTACCCGTGGCGTTGAGGCGGCTGAAATTGATGAGCTGCTAGCAGTTGATCAAAAGCGACGTGACTTGATCGTTAAGAGTGAAACCATGAAGGCCACGCGTAACCAGGTCTCTGATGAAATTTCGCAGCTGAAACGTAATAAAGAGGATGCTTCAGATAAGATCAACCAAATGAAGCAAGTGAGTGCTGACATCAAGGCCATGGATGAACAGCTGACTGAGATTGCTGAGGAAGTTCATGATAAGGCTTCTCGTCTGCCAAACATTCCTAATGACAATGTCCCAGTTGGGTTGACTGAAGACGGCTCCGTTGAATTACGCAAATGGGGCGAGATTCCAAGTTTTGATTTTAAGCCGAAGTCTCACTGGGAAATTGGTGAAGCATTGGGTATTTTAGACTTCGAACGTGGTGCCAAGGTTTCAGGCAGCCGCTTCCTGTACTACATTGGTCAGGGTGCCCGTCTGGAACGTGCCATTTACAACTTCTTCTTGGACGAAAACGAAAAAGCTGGTTTTACTGAAGTATTGCCACCATACATGGTCAACAGTGCGTCAATGTTTGGTACTGGTCAATTTCCTAAGTTTACCGAAGACGTTTATTCGTTGAAGGAAGCGGATGAAACGTTGATTCCAACCGCTGAAGTACCATTGGTAAACTACTACCGTGATGACGTGATCGATACTGAAAAGTTGCCAGTGAAGTTTACAGCCTTGACTCCTGCCTTCCGTTCAGAAGCTGGTAGTGCTGGCCGTGATACCCGAGGCTTGATCCGGTTACACCAATTTAACAAGGTTGAGATGGTTCAATTTACAAAGCCTGAACAATCATGGGACGCCTTGGAGAAGATGACCAACCATGCTGAAGACTTACTGAAGCAATTAGGCTTAGCTCACCATGTGATCACGTTGACCACTAGTGATATGAGTTTCACTGCCGCTATGACCCATGACCTTGAAGTTTGGTTACCATTCCAGGACAAGTATCGTGAAATTTCAAGTTGTTCAAACTGTACTGATTTCCAAGCTCGTCGTGCTCATATCCAATATCGTGATGAGAACGGTAAGCTGCAGTACGTTCACACCTTAAATGGTTCTGGACTGGCAGTTGGCCGGACCGTTGCCGCTATTTTGGAAAACTATCAAAATGCGGATGGCACAGTTAACATCCCAGAAGTGCTGCAACCATACATGGGCGGTCAAACGAAGATCGTTAAGGAATAAGCGAGTTAATTCAATAGTCGGTACCGGTGCTTTGAGCTGGTATCGACTATTTGTTTACGGATAAATACATTTTTATAAAGCTAAATGGATAACTTATGCATTGGTACTAGTGATGGATTTACGAATCGTCAGCGTGGGGGAAAGAAGTGATACGAAAAAACGATTCAAGTTTGAAAACAATACAGAGCAACTAATCCGCGTTGTAAAATAGTTTAAATAATTTTGAAAAAGGGGTAGCTTTTTTTAGAGAATACGTGTAATATAGTTTTTGCAGTTGAAACACGGAACACTTTGCTCTGAATAACTATTCACCAATTTAAAAAAAGTTGTTGACAGCAGTTTTGCTGGATGATAAACTGTAATAGTTGTTTCAAAGAGGTCGATCGTAATTGTTCACCTTTTGAGCATCATTCATGGAGGATTAGCTCAGTTGGGAGAGCGTCTGCCTTACAAGCAGAGGGTCACAGGTTCGAGCCCTGTATCCTCCATTGAGCCGTTAGCTCAGTTGGTAGAGCATCTGACTTTTAATCAGAGGGTCGACAGTTCGAGACTGTCACGGCTCATTAACCAGTATCACCATGCGGGTGTGGCGGAACTGGCAGACGCGCTAGATTTAGGTTCTAGTGTCTTACGACGTGGGGGTTCGAGTCCCTTCACCCGCATTACAATTAAATAGCAACATTCACTTTCGCCGACTTAGCTCAGTTGGCAGAGCATCTCACTAGTAATGAGGAGGTCGGAGGTTCGAATCCTCTAGTCGGCATTGTGCGGAAGTAGTTCAGTGGTAGAACATCACCTTGCCATGGTGGGGGTCGCGGGTTCGAATCCCGTCTTCCGCTTTTAACGTTTGTTCCTGCCGGGGTGGCGGAATTGGCAGACGCACAGGACTTAAAATCCTGCGGTCAGTGATGACCGTACCGGTTCGATCCCGGTCCTCGGCATTTCTTAATTTAATATTTATTTGCACCCATAGCGCAACTGGATAGAGTGTCTGACTACGAATCAGAAGGTTGTAGGTTCGACTCCTACTGGGTGCATTTTTGTTGCTTTCATACAACAAACGGGAAGTAGCTCAGCTTGGTAGAGCACTACGTTCGGGACGTAGGGGTCGCAGGTTCAAATCCTGTTTTCCCGATTTACGGCCGAACGTCGGAGGTTATCAGAAATGATAACCTCTTTTTTTGTGTTAATTTATTGAACTAAAAGCAGTGACAACTAATTTTAGGAAAAATGATTAAAATACTTACCAATATAGATTTGGGTGAGTGACTTGCCCCTTTTTGTATGCAGAAGAGAACCTGAGTCTCATCATAATCGCTTTAACGAGAGTTTTATTGACGAATGCTTTATAATAGAGGTACCCAAGAAATAATTTGAAATATTAGTCGTGAGGTCCGAAAAACCTTTACTATAGGTAGAAACTTTTTCGATTTGGAAAAAATTGGGCATTTAGGCGATAAATTAAAGTTTAAACCTTTGCAATTTCACCAAACATTCGTATAATGAAAGTCAACATTAGTCAAACATGATTGCTAAGTTGGTGAATGGAGGGAGTAGCGTGCAAAATCAAAATATTTCCGATATTATTGAGAAGTACCTGAAGGAGATTTTGTCGGATACGGAGCACGTGGAAATTCGCCGATCTGAAGTTGCGGATTTGTTCAATGTGGTGCCGTCACAAATTAACTATGTGATTAAAACCCGGTTTACTTTATCCAATGGGTATTTGGTTGAAAGCAAGCGAGGCGGTGGCGGCTATATTCGAATCGAAAAGGTTAACCTATTAGATGATACCGATGTTTTAGACTCATTGATTGAAACGATTGGTGATTCAATTGGGCAACGTGATGGTTATGCTGTGGTTCAGGGACTTTACGAGAGTGGTGTGATTGGTCGTAGAGAGGCTAATATTATTTTAACCATCTTAAGTAAGGATACCTTGCAAATGGAAAACCGTGCGGAAGAGAACGGCTTGAGGGCGCGTATTTTAGTGAGTATCTTAAAACATCTACGCTATGAGAGCTAAGAAAGTGAGGAATTTACATGGATAATCTTTTTACCCCCAGTGCAAAGAGCGTCTTGGCATTAGCCCAAGAACAGGCGAAGTACTTTAAGCACCAAGCTGTTGGCACAGAGCACTTACTTTTAGCACTCACAATTGAAAAAAATGGGATTGCAAACAAGGTGTTACAGCAATTTTCCATTAGTGAAGATGATGTGCGTGAAGAAATCGAACGCTTCACAGGTTATGGCACCCTTAACAACGTTGATAAGGATACTTATCTGCCATATTCACCAAAGGCAAAGGATATGCTTTCCGTTGCTGGTGAAGAAGCTAAGCGAATTGGTGCCACAAAGATTGGCACGGAACATTTATTGCTGGCCTTGCTGAGCGATGAAACGATCCTTTCCTCACGAATTTTGATGAATTTAAATATTGATTTAGCTCAGGCGCGCAAGGTAATCTTACGCAAGTTGGGCGTAACTGAAAACCAGGATAAGCGTCGCAATCAACGTGGACGCAAGCAACAGGGCGGTACACCGACACTGGATTCATTGGCACGTGATTTAACGCAATTAGCACGTGACGACCGGATGGATCCAACGGTTGGCCGTAACAACGAAGTTCGGCGGGTGATTCAGATTTTGAGTCGTCGGACGAAGAACAACCCAGTTCTGATTGGTGAGCCTGGTGTTGGTAAAACTGCCATCGCTGAGGGCTTAGCACAGCGGATCGTTAAGGGTGATGTTCCAGAAGATATGCAAAACAAGCGGTTAATGGCGCTGGACATGGGGTCATTGGTTGCTGGTACCAAGTATCGTGGTGAATTCGAAGATCGCCTGAAGAAAGTGATCGAAGAAATTTACAACGATGGGGAAGTCATTCTCTTCATCGATGAATTGCACACTCTGATTGGTGCTGGTGGTGCTGAAGGGGCTATCGATGCTTCAAACATTTTGAAGCCTGCCTTAGCACGTGGCGAACTCCAAACCATTGGGGCAACCACGCTGGATGAATACCAAAAGTACATTGAATCTGATGCTGCCCTTGAACGGCGGTTTGCTACCGTTCAAGTCGACGAACCCACTGAAGACGAAACCGTTGAGATTTTGAAGGGGTTGCGTCCTCGCTACGAACAACATCACAAGGCTAACATTACTGATGATGCGTTGGAACAAGCCGTTAAGCTATCAACGCGTTACATCACAGACCGTTACTTACCTGATAAGGCGATTGACTTGATGGATGAAGCGGCTGCTAAGGTTCGTATCAGTCAGATGGATAAGCCAAATAATCAAACGAAGCAAGAAGCTAAACTTTCAGACTTGTCTGATCAGCGTGAAGCCGCCATTCTTGACCAGCGTTTTGAAGAAGCTGCCAAGATTCGTGAGCAGGAGATTGCGCTGAAGAATAAGCTGGATAAGAAGGCTGAAAAGCAAGCTGAATCTGGTCAGAAGTACAATCTGAACGTCACTGGCGAAGACGTCGCTGAAGTGGTTTCAGAATGGACCGGTGTACCAACCACACAACTTAACCGGACTGAACAGGAACGGTTGGTTAACCTGGAAGGTATTTTGCACAAGCGGGTTGTTGGTCAAGAAGAAGCTGTTTCGGCGGTCTCTCGAGCTATTCGGCGTGCTCGTTCCGGATTGAAAGATCCGAACCGGCCAATTGGTTCATTCATGTTCTTAGGCCCTACTGGTGTTGGGAAAACGGAACTTGCTAAGGCTTTAGCTGAAGCAATGTTTGGTTCTGAAGACAACATGATTCGGGTTGATATGAGTGAATACATGGAGAAGTACTCAACCAGTCGTTTGATTGGTTCAGCACCCGGCTATGTCGGTTACGACGAAGGTGGCCAATTAACCGAAAAAGTTCGTCAAAAACCTTACTCAGTTGTCCTTTTTGATGAAGTTGAAAAAGCTCACCCAGACGTCTTTAATTTGTTGCTTCAAGTGCTGGATGATGGTTACTTGACTGATTCTAAGGGTCGTAAAGTTGATTTCAGAAACACCATTTTGATCATGACTTCAAACTTAGGTGCAACTAGACTGCGGGACGAAAAGACCGTGGGCTTTGCTGCCAAGGATAAGTCTGGCGATTACACCGCCATGGCTGCTACCATTCGAGAAACATTAAAGCAGAGTTTCCGGCCAGAATTCTTGAATCGAATCGATGAAGTGGTCATTTTCCACAGCCTTCAAAAGAAGGAACTTCACCAAATCGTCAAGTTGATGGCTAAGACAGTGACCGACCGTGTGAAGGCACAAGGAATCGACATCAAGATTACGCCAGCTGCAATCGACGTGATCGCTGATGCCGGGTTCGACCCTGAGTATGGTGCACGTCCGATTCGTCGGGCATTACAGACTAAAGTGGAGGACCGCTTGAGTGAAGCAATGCTGTCAGGTGATATTAAGACGGGTAACATGGTAACCTTGGGTGCCAGTCACGGTAAGATTACCGTCAATGTTAAACAACCAGAAAAGACTGAAACTAAGACCAATGAAACAGTTGGCAGTAAGTAAAGGCATAAATGTAAACAGGCTGATCGATTGTCTTTGGGGATGATCAATCAGCCTGTTTTGTGTCGCTTAAACTAGTATAAGTACCGCAATGAGGGGATTCGTGCTAAAATGGTAATCAGATTAAATACGGTAAACTGGAAGGGATAGTAGATGATTTGAAGAGAGAAGTGCAATTAGCAAAAACACATCAGGCCATTTTAGACGCTGCTCGAAGCCTCTTTTTGTCTCGTGGTTACCAAGGAACTTCCACGCGAGATATTGCGAAAATTGTCGGGATTACTCAGCCGGCACTTTATCATCATTTTGCTGACAAAGACGTGCTCTTTTTGCAGGTGATCAAAACGGTTGGTCTGGAGATTAAATCGGGCATTGATGCAATTAATCAGCAGGGGACTGCAGTGCCAGCTGATGAGCGATTAATTCAGATTACGCAGGTACTGACTGACAAGCATCCTCGAGATATCTTTACGGTGATCCATTCCAGCTTTGCGGATCTTAAACCAGAAAATATGCAGCAGCTGGGAACGATTTTTCAAACGGATTACGTGACCCCCATTGAAAACTATTTTAAGAGCGAAGATGTTAACCTACGTCAGAGTATCGAGCCAACCGAAGCCGCCCAGTTTTACATTACCAGTTTGAGCCCGCTGTTCAGCAAGTTTCATCGAATCGGTGGCGCCAACATGACGACAGAAGAACACATTCGATTGCTGTTAGATTTCATTTTACATGGTTTGGTGTCTGAGCAGGCATAACCAGTTGACAACTGAATCAGTAGCAGGTATACTATCTGCAGTATGTAACTGTGAACTGAAATGAATCGTTGCGATATATTGTCCGTAACGGTTCTCATAAAAACCAAAAGTAAGAAGTTGATTTCTTATTTTTGGATTTTTTTTGCCAAAAAACCGGTGAGAATACGTTTTCATTTGAAATGTAATCAAACTGTAATATTTGGTTCAGTCCGCTGAATAAAATGGAGAGGTGAACAACTTGGCAGGACACTTGGTTAAATATGGCAAGCACCGGACCCGACGAAGCTACGCACGAATTAAGGAAGTTTTGGATCTTCCTAACTTGATTGAGATCCAAAAGAATTCGTACCAGTGGTTTCTAGATGAAGGCCTTAAGGATATGTTCGATGACATTATGCCTATCGAAGACTTCCAAGGCAATCTTTCATTGGAGTTCGTTGATTACCAATTACTGGAACCAAAATATACCGTTGACGAAGCAAGAGAGCACGATGCCAACTTCTCGGCACCATTACATGTCACTTTACGGTTAACCAATCATGAGACTGGCGAAATTAAATCCCAAGATGTTTTCTTCGGCGATTTTCCACTGATGACAGAACAAGGGACGTTTATTATTAACGGTGCCGAACGGGTTATCGTTTCTCAATTAGTCCGTTCCCCTGGCGTTTATTATACAAAAGATACTGACAAGAACGGCCGTACTGTATACGGTGCCACTGTCATTCCTAACCGGGGTGCATGGCTGGAATTTGAAACTGATGCTAAGGGCTTATCTTATGTTCGGATCGATCGGACTCGTAAGATCCCAATGACCGAATTAGTTCGGGCTTTAGGCTTCGGTTCAGATGACGAAATCATCAAGATGTATGGTGATAACGACAGTCTTTCTGCAACTTTGGAAAAGGATGTTCACAAAAACAGCGAAGATTCTCGTGTTGAAGAAGCCTTAAAGGACATCTACGAACGTCTACGTCCAGGTGAACCTAAGACTGCCGACTCATCACGGAGCTTATTGACAGCTCGTTTCTTCGATCCAAAGCGTTATGATATGGCGCCTGTTGGTCGTTACAAGACAAACAAGAAGTTGGTTTTGAAGAACCGTCTACTTGGTTTGACTTTAGCTGAAACCTTAGCTGATCCAGATACTGGTGAAGTGTTGGCTTCTAAGGGCGACTTGATCGATAAAGATCTGTTGAAGAACTTGACTCCTTACCTTGACCGTGAAGACTTTAAGACGGTAACTTACACGCCTTCAGACGAAGCGGTTGTCACTGAACCAGTAACGTTGCAGACCATCATGGTGCAATCACCTGACGATCCAGAACGTGCTATTCCAGTGATTGGTAATGGTCACATCGATTTGAAGTACAAACACATTACGCCTGCTGATATTTTGGCTGCTGTTAACTACTTCTTTGATTTACAAGATGGTATTGGCAACACCGATGATATCGATCACTTGGGTAACCGTCGGATTCGTTCTGTTGGTGAATTACTGCAGAACCAATTCCGGATTGGTTTATCCCGGATGGAACGTGTTGTGCGTGAACGGATGTCAATTCAAGATGCCACGACTGTGACACCACAACAATTGATCAACATTCGACCAGTTGTTGCTTCAATCAAAGAATTCTTCGGTTCATCACAACTGTCACAATTCATGGACCAAACCAACCCATTGGGTGAATTAACGCATAAGCGCCGTCTTTCAGCCCTTGGACCTGGTGGTTTGACTCGTGACCGTGCCGGTTATGAAGTCCGTGACGTTCACTATACTCATTACGGCCGGATGTGCCCAATTGAAACTCCTGAAGGTCCTAACATTGGTTTGATCAACAGTCTTTCCAGTTATGCTCGGATCAACAAGTATGGCTTTATTGAAACGCCATACCGTCGTGTTTCATGGACGACTCATAAGGTTACCGATAAGATCGATTACCTGACTGCCGATGAAGAAGATAATTACGTTGTTGCACAAGCTAACTCACCATTAAACGATGACGGTTCATTCGTTAACGATGTGGTTATGGCCCGTGCAAAATCAGAAAACATTGAAACTAGTATCGAAAACGTCGATTACATGGACGTTTCACCTAAGCAAGTTGTCTCGGTCGCTACGGCCTGCATTCCTTTCTTGGAAAACGATGACTCTAACCGTGCTTTGATGGGTGCTAACATGATGCGTCAGGCCGTTCCTTTGCTTGATCCTCACTCACCATTGATTGGTACTGGTATTGAATATAAAGCTGCCCATGACTCTGGTGTTGCCTTACTTTGCAAGCAACCTGGGACAGTTGAATATGTTGATGCCCGTGAAATTCGTGTTCGTCGCGAAGACGGTGCATTAGACACTTACAAGTTAATGAAGTTTCAACGTTCTAACGGTGGTAAGAACTACAACCAACGTCCAATCGTTAAGGTTGGCGACAAAGTTGATCCTGACGAAGTAATCGCTGACGGACCATCAATGGAAGATGGCGAATTGGCATTAGGCCAAAACCCATTAGTTGCCTTCATGACTTGGCAAGGTTATAACTTCGAAGATGCCATCGCCATTAGCGAACGTTTGGTTACTGACGATGTCTACACTTCTATTCATATTGAAGAATACGAATCAGAAGCACGTGATACTAAACTTGGACCTGAAGAAATCACTCGTGAAATTCCTAACGTTGGGGAAGATGCACTTAAGAACCTTGACGAAGAAGGTATTATCCGTATTGGTGCCGAAGTTCATGATGGTGACATTCTAGTTGGTAAAGTAACGCCTAAGGGTGTCACTGAACTATCAGCTGAGGAACGTTTACTTCACGCTATCTTTGGTGAAAAGGCCCGTGAAGTTCGTGATACTTCACTTAAGGTGCCTCATGGTGGCGGCGGTATCATCCAAAACGTCCGGATCTTCACTCGTGAAAACGGTGATGAATTATCTCCAGGCGTTAACAAGATGGTTCGTGTCTACATCGCTCAAAAGCGTAAGCTGCAAGTGGGTGACAAGATGGCCGGCCGTCATGGTAACAAGGGGACTGTTTCCGTTGTTATCCCTCAAGAAGATATGCCATATATGCCAGATGGTACCCCAATCGATATCATGTTGAGTCCAATGGGTGTGCCTTCCCGTATGAACATCGGGCAAGTGCTCGAAATTCACTTAGGGATGGCTGCTCGTAAACTCGGCATTCACATTTCAACCCCTGTCTTTGATGGTGCACGAGATGAAGATATCTGGTCTGCTGTTAAGGAAGCCGGTATGGCTGATGATGCCAAGACTGTTTTGTATGATGGTCGGACCGGTGAACCATTTGACAAGCGTGTTGCCGTTGGTGTCATGCACTACATGAAACTGGCCCACATGGTTGACGATAAGATCCATGCTCGTTCAATCGGACCTTACTCATTAGTTACCCAACAACCACTTGGTGGTAAAGCACAATTTGGTGGCCAACGTTTTGGTGAAATGGAAGTTTGGGCACTTGAAGCTTATGGTGCTGCTTACACTCTGCAAGAAATCTTGACTTACAAGTCAGATGACGTTGTTGGTCGTGTTAAGACTTACGAAGCCATTGTTAAGGGTGAACCAATTCCTAAGCCAGGTGTTCCTGAATCCTTCCGTGTGTTGGTTAAGGAATTACAATCACTGGGTCTGGACATGAAGGTTCTGGGTTCTGATAACAAAGAAATCGAACTGCGCGATATGGACGACGAAGATGACGACGTTGTGAACGTTGACGCTTTGAGTAAGTTCGCACAGCAACAAGAAGAACAAAAGAAGGCTACTGAGGCTAAAGAAGCTCAAGCAGCTAGCAAAGATGAAGCTGACACTAACGCTAAAGATTAATTAAAGGGAGGTCGATCCATTGGTCGATGTCAATAAGTTCGAAAGCATGCAAATTGGACTTGCATCGCCTGACAAGATTCGGAGCTGGTCATATGGTGAAGTTAAGAAGCCAGAAACCATCAACTACCGAACTCTAAAGCCAGAAAAAGACGGACTATTCGATGAACGTATCTTTGGCCCAACCAAAGATTGGGAATGTGCTTGTGGTAAGTACAAGCGGATTCGTTACAAGGGTGTTGTTTGTGACCGTTGTGGTGTTGAAGTTACCCGTTCTAAAGTTCGTCGTGAACGTATGGGACACATTGAATTAGCTGCACCAGTTACTCATATCTGGTATTTCAAGGGTATCCCAAGCCGGATGGGTCTCGTGCTGGACATGAGTCCACGCTCACTTGAAGAGATTATCTACTTCGCTTCATACGTTGTGCTTGAACCAGGTAACACACCACTTGAAAAGAAGCAGTTGCTTTCTGAACGTGAATATCGTGAAAAGAAGGCTGAGTACGGTAATGGATTCACTGCCGAAATGGGTGCTGAAGCCATTAAGAAGTTACTCCGCGATGTTGATTTAACTAAGGAAGTTACTGAATTAAAGGAAGCCTTGAAGGAAGCTACTGGCCAAAAGCGGACGCGTGCCGTTCGTCGTTTGGACATTTTGGAAGCCTTCGTTACTTCTGGTAACAAGCCGGAATGGATGGTAATGGATACCATTCCCGTTATTCCACCTGACTTACGGCCAATGGTTCAATTGGAAGGTGGCCGTTTCGCCACTTCTGACTTGAACGATTTGTACCGTCGAGTTATCAACCGTAACAATCGTCTCAAGCGTTTGTTAGACCTTCATGCACCTGGTATCATCGTTCAAAACGAAAAGCGGATGCTTCAAGAAGCCGTTGATGCGTTGATCGATAACGGTCGTCGTGGCCGTCCAGTTGCTGGTCCAGGTAACCGGCCATTGAAGTCTCTTTCACACATGTTGAAAGGGAAGCAAGGACGTTTCCGTCAAAACTTACTGGGTAAGCGTGTTGACTACTCAGGCCGTTCTGTTATTGATGTGGGTCCTTCATTACGGATGAACCAAATGGGCCTGCCAGTGCCAATGGCAATGGAACTCTTCAAGCCGTTCATCATGAAGGAATTAGTTAGCCGCGGGTTAGCTTCCAACATTAAGAACGCTAAGCGTAAGATCGACCGTGAAGACGAAGATGTTTACAGTGTTCTTGAAGACGTCATTAAAGAACACCCAGTTCTACTGAACCGGGCACCTACGCTTCACCGTTTGGGTATTCAAGCCTTCGAACCAGTGTTGGTAAGTGGTAAGTCAATGCGTTTACACCCATTGGCCTGTGAAGCTTACAACGCCGATTTCGATGGTGACCAAATGGCCATTCACGTACCTTTATCTGATGAAGCCCAAGCTGAAGCTCGTTTGCTGATGCTTGCTGCTCACCATATTCTGGCACCTAAAGATGGGAAGCCAGTTGTAACGCCTTCTCAAGATATGGTTATTGGTAACTACTACCTGACTTTGGAAGAAGCCGGTCGTGAAGGCGAAGGCATGATCTTTAAAGATGCTAACGAAGCGGTACTCGCATACCGTAACGGGTTAGTTCACTGGCACTCACGTGTTGGTATTCAAACCAGTTCTTTGAAGGGCAAGCCATTCACTGACGAACAAAAGAGCAAGATCATGGTTACTAGTGTTGGTAAACTGATCTTCAACGGTATTTTGCCACAGTCATTCCCATACTTGAATGAACCAACGGATACCAACTTGAACGGTTACGTACCAGACAAGTACTTCTTGGATAAGGGTGAAGATATTCATGATTATCTGAAGAATGCTGAAGTGGTTAAGCCATTCAACAAAGGTTTCCTGAGTGACATTATTGCCGAAGTCTACAAGCAATACAAAGTGACTGAAACGTCACTCTTGCTTGACCGGATGAAGGACTTAGGTTATGACGAATCAACTCAATCTGGCTTGACTGTCGGAATCGTTGACGTTACCGAAGTTCCTGATAAGCCACAAATTATTGAAGATGCCCACAAACAAGTGGCAACGATCACTAAACAATTCCGTCGTGGTTTGATTACCGATCACGAACGTTACGAACGTGTTATTGGTGTTTGGAACGATGCTAAGGATACCTTGCAAGACAAGCTGATCCATAACTTCGATCCACAAAACCCAATTTTCATGATGAGTGACTCTGGTGCCCGTGGTAACATTTCTAACTTTACGCAACTTGCCGGGATGCGTGGCTTGATGGCCGCTCCTAACGGTGAAATCATGGAATTGCCTATTACCGCAAACTTCCGTGAAGGCCTATCTGTTTTGGAAATGTTTATTTCTACCCATGGTGCCCGTAAAGGGATGACCGATACTGCCTTGAAGACTGCCAACTCAGGTTACTTAACCCGTCGTTTGGTTGATGTTGCTCAAGACGTTATCGTTCGTGAAGAAGACTGTGGCACTGATCGTGGTTTGACTATTCGTGCCATCAAGAATGGTAACGAAATGATCGAACCATTGTACGATCGGATGTTAGGTCGTTATACCATGAAGACTGTTAATGATCCTAAGACTGGCGAAGTCATCATCGGTGCTAACAAGATGATCGATGAAGCTACTGCTCAACGGATCATTGATGCTGGCATTGAATCAGTTACTATTCGTTCCGTCTTCACTTGCAACACCTCTCACGGGGTTTGCGAACGCTGCTACGGTCGTAACATGGCTACTGGTGACCAAGTTGAAGTTGGTGAAGCAGTTGGTACTGTTGCTGCTCAATCAATCGGTGAACCTGGTACTCAATTAACGATGCGTAACTTCCATACCGGTGGTGTTGCCGGAAACGAAGATATTACTCAAGGGCTTCCTCGTGTTCAAGAAATCTTCGAATCTCGGAATCCTAAAGGTAAAGCTGAGATTACAGAAGTTACTGGTACGGTTGAATCTATCGAAGAAAACCCAGCAGAACGGACTAAGGAAATCACTATTAAAGGTGAAGCTGATACGAGAAGTTACACACTTCCAATTACAGCTCAACTGAAGGTGACCGAAGGCGACTTCGTGCACCGTGGTGCTGCACTTAACGAAGGGTCAGTTGATCCTAAGGAATTGATTCGAGTTCGTGATGTTCTTTCTACTGAAAACTACTTGCTGAGTGAAGTTCAAAAGACTTACCGGATGCAAGGTGTGGCTGTCTTGGATAAGCACGTTGAGATCATGGTTCGTCAAATGCTTCGTAAGGTACGTATCATGGATCCAGGTGACACTGATGTCTTACCTGGTACCTTGATGGATATCGATGACTTCCGTGATCATAACTACAAGACGTTAATCGCCGGTGGCACACCAGCTACTGCTCGTCCAGTTATCCTTGGGATTACTAAGGCTGCCCTTGAAACTAATAGTTTCTTGTCAGCTGCGTCATTCCAGGAAACAACTCGAGTATTGACCGATGCTGCTATCCGCGGTAAGAACGATCCATTGGTCGGTCTTAAAGAGAACGTTATTATTGGTAAGATCATTCCAGCTGGTACTGGGATGCCTGATTACCGTAAGATCAAGCCAAAGGAAGTTGGCGGATCTTCAACTGATGGTGTCTACTCAATCAATGAGTTGGAACGCCGGATGAAGGAAGAAGAAGCTAAGTAATTTGGAGAGTGTGCCGAAAAACTCGGTAGATTCCAGAATGTAACAAATGAAGCCCCGTTCCGATGTACCTTGTCGGAGCGGGGCTTTTTGTGATATGACCGGAATCTGGGTTATTTGGCATGATTAAACTAGGAGAAAGGTATTGTAAGAATAGGGTTGGCTAGTGTTCCAATTAAGAAGATAAAAGATACTGCATTACCAATGCCATCTATCAAATGAAGAAAAGAACCACTAGATATCCCACCGCAATAAACGGTATAAAAGGCAAGCGGTGCTGTTTCAATAACTGTCCGGCAATTAGCGCCAAAAAACTGCTTAGTAATAGTAACCACGCAAAAGGAGTTAGACCAAGCAACACCACCAAACAGAGAAAAATATCCAAATCGCCAGAGCCCAGCCAAACTAATTTTGGCTCATAAACTTGTAGGATTAACCAACAAATAAAAATGAAGATAAAAATGAAATGGTGCGGTCGAAATAGGGTGTATACTGTAGCCGTGCACAGCATTAACCAGTAACCATAAGTTGCGGGATAATTAAAATGACGCGCATCGCTAACAGCCATGAAGAATAGTAGGCCTCCGATGATCACGTAGCCGGTTCGCAAAAAAGTGGGTTGCCAGCACAGCAGAAGACTGCCGAAAAAGATTTCGCAGTAAAGTGACGCTCGCGGAATTTTAAAACCGCACCAACGGCAGCGACCGCGTAGGACTAAATAGGAAATAATCGGCACTAAGTCGTACCAGGCAATCGTTTCAGCACAGTGATCGCAGTAAGAACGGGCTGGCCGGTAAATATTAGCGCCAGTCTGTTTCCGAGAATAGCTGGCAAATAGAAATGAACCTAGGATGGCACCCAAAATTGCTTGAAACAATAACATTTCATCACCTCAGAGTTAATTACGGATTTGAATACGGGAATCATTTTAAGAAAAAGGCGAGTTTTTGCGGATGTTTGACAGTTTGCGTTGACATTAAACGACGAAGCGTGGTATTCTTTTAAAGGTGCTTTTTGTAGACCGGTTTCTGCTTTGCAGACATGCTGACGGAAAACATGGCACGATAAAGGATCAACATCCGCTTTTATTTTTGCCCAAAAATGAATCACCTGGATGTGTGGACTTAAAATAACTAGACTAAGGAAGGAGGACTCTTAGATGCCTACAATCAACCAATTGGTTCGTAAAGGTCGTAAATCTAGAAGTTCTAAATCAAATGCCCCAGCTTTAAACTACGGGTATAACAGTTTCAAGAAGAAGCAAGTGAACAACCCAGCACCACAAAAACGTGGCGTTGCAACTCGTGTTGGTACCATGACTCCAAAGAAGCCTAACTCAGCTTTGCGGAAGTACGCGCGTGTTCGTTTGTCTAACTTAATCGAAGTGACAGCATACATTCCTGGTATCGGTCATAACCTTCAGGAACATAGTGTTGTTTTGATTCGTGGTGGCCGTGTTAAGGATTTACCTGGTGTACGTTATCACGTCATCCGTGGTGCTTTGGATACTGCCGGTGTTGAAGATCGTCGTCAATCACGTTCTAAATACGGTACTAAGAAGCCTAAGGAATAAAAACCTAAACACTAAGTTCCAACAAGGAGGATATAAGTAATGCCAAGAAAAGGAAACGTTCAAAAACGTGAAGTCCTTCCTGACCCAATCTACAACTCAAAGATGGTTACCCGTTTGATCAACCACTTGATGTTAGATGGTAAGCGAGGCACTGCATCACAAATTCTGTATGGTGCATTTGATTTAATTAAGAAAGAAACTGGCAACGACCCCGTTGAAGTATTCGACGAAGCTATGAAGAATGTTATGCCGGTCTTGGAAGTTAAGGCTCGCCGTGTCGGTGGTTCTAACTACCAAGTTCCGATCGAAGTTCGTCCAGAACGTCGGTCAACATTAGGTCTTCGTTGGATCGTTAACTATTCACGTTCTCGTGGCGAACACACGATGACTGAACGGTTAGCTCGCGAAATTATGGATGCTGCCAATAACACTGGTGCATCTGTTAAAAAGCGTGAAGATACGCATAAAATGGCCGACGCCAACCGTGCATTTGCTCACTACCGTTGGTAATTTGCAAATTTGTTTGCTGTCAGCACCACTTCGGTGGGCTACGCGCAAGCTAGCTAAATGTTGATAGTGAAAATTGTTGGGATGGCTATAATTATTTTTTAATTTAGCCATCCTTTTTATAAATGTGAACAATCTTGAGAGGAGTTACAGATTTAACATGGCTAATACACGAGCTTTTCCACTAGAAAAGACCCGTAACATCGGGATCATGGCTCATATCGATGCTGGTAAGACTACCACCACTGAACGGATCCTGTACTATACTGGTAAAATCCATAAGATTGGTGAAACCCATGATGGTGCTTCACAAATGGACTGGATGGAACAAGAACAAGAACGTGGTATCACGATCACTTCTGCAGCCACTACTGCTGAATGGAAGGGTCACCGTATTAACATCATCGATACCCCAGGACACGTGGACTTCACTGTTGAAGTTGAACGTTCACTTCGTGTGCTTGATGGTGCCATTGCGGTCTTGGATGCCCAAGCCGGTGTTGAACCCCAAACTGAAACTGTTTGGCGTCAAGCTTCCGACTATGATGTTCCCCGTATCGTGTTCGTTAACAAGATGGATAAAATCGGTGCTGACTTTGACTTCTCAGTACAAACCATCAAAGATCGTCTTCAAGCTAACGCCTTAGCTGTTCAAATGCCTATTGGTGCTGAAGACAACTTCCAAGGTGTTATCGACTTGCTTGATATGAAAGCCGATATCTACGACGAAGACGAACTTGGTTCAGAATGGGATACTGTTGAAATTCCTGATGACTACAAAGAAGAAGCTGCTAAACGTCGTGAAAAGATGATTGAAGAAATCGCCGACGTTGATGACGACATTATGGAAAAATACCTTGATGGTGTTGATATTCCTGTTGCCGAATTAAAAGCTGCTATCCGTAAAGCAACCTTGAACCTTGAATTGTTCCCAGTACTTGCTGGTTCAGCATTCAAGAACAAGGGTGTTCAAATGTTAATGGATGCCACAGTGGACTACTTACCTTCACCATTGGATGTTAAGCCTTACAACGCTACTAACCCAGACACTGGTGAACAAGTTGAACTGAAGGCTAACGATGACGCTAGCTTTGCTGCTTTAGCATTTAAGATCGCTACTGACCCTTACGTTGGTCGTTTGACATTTATCCGGGTTTACCAAGGTACCTTGGAATCTGGTTCATATGTTTTGAACGCAACTAAGGACAAGCGTGAACGTGTCGGTCGTTTGCTGCAAATGCATTCAAATCACCGTCAAGAAATCCCAGAAGTCTTCTCTGGCGATATCGCTGCCGCTATCGGTTTGAAGAACACCACTACCGGTGACTCTTTGACTGATGTTGATCACCCATTACACTTGGAATCAATGGAATTCCCTGACCCAGTTATTCAGGTTGCCGTTGAACCTAAGACTAAGGCTGACCAAGATAAGATGAACAACGCTCTGCAAAAGCTTTCTGAAGAAGATCCTACATTCAAGGCTGAAACTAACCCTGAAACTGGTGAAACTTTGATTGCTGGGATGGGTGAACTTCACTTGGATATCATCATCGATCGTATGAGACGTGAATTCAAGGTTGAAGCTACCGTTGGTGCACCTCAAGTTTCTTATCGTGAAGCCTTCACTAAGCAAACTTCTGCACAAGGTAAGTTTGTTCGTCAATCTGGTGGTAAAGGTCAATATGGTGATGTTTGGGTTGAATTCACCCCTAATGAAGAGGGTAAAGGATTCGAATTCGAAGATGCCATTGTTGGTGGTGTTGTTCCTCGTGAATACATCCCATCAGTTGAACAAGGTATCAAGGAATCAATGCAAAACGGTGTTCTTGCCGGTTACCCATTGATTGACTTGAAGGCCAAGTTATACGATGGTAGTTATCATGAAGTCGATTCTAGTGAAGCTGCCTTTAAGGTTGCCGCTTCAATGGCTTTACGTAACGCTGCTAAGACGGCTGATCCAGTTATCTTGGAACCAATCATGAAGGTTGACATTGTTGTCCCTGAAGAATACATGGGTGACATCATGGGCCAAGTTACTGCACGTCGTGGTCGTGTGGACGGTATGGAAGCACGTGGTAACGCACAAATGATTCATTCGTACGTGCCACTGGCTGAAATGTTCGGCTATGCTACTACTCTTCGTTCAGCATCACAAGGTCGTGGTACTTTCACGATGACCTTTGATCACTACGAAGCCGTACCAAAGTCAATTCAAGCAGAAATTATCAAAAAGAACGGCGGGACTCCTGCCGAAGATTAATTTCTTCAAAAAAGACGTTGCAATTTTGCGGCGTCTTTTTTCATACATATACTATAGAAGAAACAGGAAAAGATAATTTTATACAAAAAAATTTAACGGATTTAACATCAATTTCAAAAACATCTCAATAATCCTTGTCAAACCGCTATTTATTTAGTATTATATATAGGTGCTGTATTTCGGGGAGCAAGTGTGCCCTGGATTAGCATAGCAAAGCGATGATGTGAAAGGTTGCGGCACACCCGGCCGCTTTGCCACGGGGTGTGACGGTAATTTTCACGGAGTTAGTCTTATTTTGAAAATAGACGTAAGGAGGGAATCCAATGGCAAAACAAAAAATTCGTATCCGTTTGAAGGCTTACGAGCACCGCATTCTTGACCAATCTGCAGAGAAGATTGTTGAAACTGCAAAGCGTACAGGTGCTGAAATTTCTGGTCCTATTCCATTACCAACAGACCGGACAGTTTACACGGTGCTTCGTTCACCACATAAGTTTAAGAAGTCGCGTGAACAATTCGAAATGCGCACTCACAAACGGTTAATCGATATTGTTAACCCAACACCAAAGACGGTCGACTCATTAATGAAGTTAGACTTGCCTTCAGGTGTGGATATCGAAATCAAATTATAATTTAGATTCAGAACAAAAAAATTACATTATATCGGAGGTGTACTCATGACCAGAAAAGGAATCTTAGGTAAAAAAGTAGGGATGACGCAAGTCTTCACTGATAATGGCGAATTGATCCCAGTCACTGTTGTTGAAACTACTCCTAACGTTGTATTACAAGTTAAGACAGTTGAAAACGATGGTTACGATGCAATTCAATTAGGCTACGAAGACAAACGCGATGTTTTGAGCAACAAGCCCGAAAAAGGTCATGTAGCAAAAGCAAACACGACTCCTAAGCGCTTCATTCATGAAATCAGAGATGTTGAGCTAGGAGATTACAAGGTAGCAGACGAAGTTAAGGCAGACATCTTTGATGCTGGCGAATACGTTGATGTCACCGGTACAACAAAGGGTCACGGTTATCAAGGTAACGTCCACAAGGATGGCCAATCACGTGGACCTGAAACCCATGGTTCTCGTTATCACCGTCGTCCAGGTTCATTAGGTGCTATTATCAACCGTGTCTTCAAAGGCATGAAATTACCTGGCCGGATGGGTAACAACACTCGGACAATCCAAAACTTAAAGATCGTTCGTGCCGATGTTGAAAACAACGTCTTGTTGATCAAGGGTAACGTACCTGGCGCCAACAAGTCATTCATCGAAATCAAGAGTGCCGTTCGCGCACCTAAGAAATAAGAAAGGAGGAAACGTAAATGACTAGTGTTACATTATTTAAGCAAGACGGTAGCCAAAATGGTGACGTTACTTTAAACGACACTATCTTCGGCATCGAACCAAACGAAAACGTCGTGTTTGATACTGTTTTGATGCAACGTGCTTCACAACGCCAAGGAACTCATGCGGTTAAGAACCGTAGTGCTGTTCGTGGTGGTGGTAAGAAGCCATGGCGTCAAAAGGGTACTGGCCGTGCTCGTCAAGGTTCTACCCGTTCACCACAATGGGTTGGCGGTGGAACTGTCTTTGGCCCAACACCTCGTTCATACGCTTACCATCTTCCAAAGAAGGTTACGCGTTTGGCATTGAAGTCAGTACTTTCACAGAAGGTTGCTGACGGTTCGTTAGTTGTTGTTGATGCATTCAACTTTGATCAACCCAAGACTAAGGAATTCGCAAAATCATTATCTAGTTTAAACGTTTCAACAAAGACTTTAGTGGTTCTTGAGGAAGACAACAAGAATGCAGAATTGGCAGCTCGTAACTTGGCTAACGTTCAAGTTATTGATGCCAAGGGGATTAACGTATTGGATGTCATCAATAATGACAAACTTGTGTTAACTCAAGCTGCTCTTTCTCAGATCGAGGAGGTGCTCGCATAATGGAAGCTCGTGATATTATTTTGCGTCCTGTCATTACAGAAGCATCTACTGCTTTGTTTGATGACAAGCGTTATACATTCGACGTAGACGTACGTGCTACGAAGACTCAAGTTAAAAAAGCTGTTGAAGAAATCTTTGACGTTAAGGTTGTTAAAGTTAACATCATGAACGTTAAGGGTAAGTTAAAGCGTCAAGGTCGTTACGAAGGCTACACTAAGAAGCGTCGTAAGGCTGTTGTCACTTTATCAGCAGATTCAGAAGAAATTAAGTTATTCGGCGAAGAATAACAAATACTAATATAGGAGGGAATCAACGTGGCGATTAAAGTATACAAACCAACCAGTAATGGTCGGCGTAATATGACTAGCCTTGACTACAGTCAAGTTATCACGAAGTCAAAGCCTGAAAAGTCATTACTAGAATCAAAGAGTCACACTGCTGGCCGTAACAACCGCGGTAAGAAGACGGTTCGTCATCGTGGCGGCGGTAACAAGACTCAATACCGTATCATCGACTTTAAGCGTACAAAAGACAACGTTACTGCTACGGTTAAGGCAATCGAATACGATCCAAACCGTACAGCCAACATTGCATTGTTAGTTTATACTGACGGAACTAAATCTTATATCTTAGCACCAAAAGGCCTTAAGGTTGGCGATCAAGTTCAATCAGGTCCTGATGCAGATATCAAGGTTGGTAATGCACTTCCATTACAAAACATCCCTGTTGGTACAACTATTCACAACATCGAATTGAAGCCTGGTAAGGGTGGTCAATTAGTTCGTTCAGCCGGAGCAGGCGCACAATTGCTTGGTAAAGAAGGCAAGTACGCTATGATTCGTTTAGTTTCTGGCGAAGTTCGGATGGTCTTAGCTGTTAACCGTGCCACTATTGGTACTGTTGGTAACGAAGAACATGAATTGATCAACGTTGGCAAAGCTGGACGTAACCGTTGGGTCGGCAAGCGACCACAATCTCGTGGTTCTGTTATGAACCCTAACGATCACCCTCATGGTGGTGGTGAAGGTAAAGCACCAATCGGTCGTCCATCACCATTATCACCATGGGGTAAGAAGACTATTGGTAAGAAGACGCGTTCTACTAAAGCACGTTCAAACAAGCTTATCATTCGTCGTAAAGGCAGAAAGTAATCTACTTACTGCATAAGTAATCTCACTCGTAAGGAGGGTAATCTAATGGGTCGTAGTTTAAAAAAGGGACCATTCGCCGATGAACATCTTCTGAAGAAGATCGATGCACAAAAAGATCAAGACAAGAAGAGTGTTATCAAGACTTGGTCACGTCGTTCAACGATTTTCCCTAGCTTTATCGGCTACACAATCGCTGTTTATGACGGTCGTAAGAACGTTCCAGTATATATTCAAGAAGACATGGTTGGTCATAAGTTAGGTGAATTTGTACCAACTCGTACTTTCCGTGGCCACTCTGGCGACGATAAGAAGACTGCTACTACTAAATAATAAGGAGGATTAGCTAATGGCTGAACAAGTTACATCAGCAAAGGCAACTGCGAAAACAGTTCGTATTGCCTCACGTAAGGTCCGCCTTGTCATTGATCTTATCAGAGGCAAAAGCGTGGCTGAAGCGATTGCTATTTTGAAGTTCACCCCTCGTGGTGGCTCACCAATCGTTGAAAAAGTGTTAATGTCAGCAGTTGCAAATGCTGAAAATAATTTTGACTTAGACCGTGCTGATTTGGTAGTCAGCGAAGCCTTTGTTGACGAAGGGCCAACCCTTAAGCGGTTCCGTCCTCGTGCCAAGGGTTCTGCTTCACCAATTAACAAGCGGACAAGTCACATTACAATCGTCGTATCTGAAAAATAGGAGGGATAACGCGTGGGTCAAAAGATAAATCCAACCGGATTACGTGTCGGCATTATTCGCGACTGGGAAGCAAAATGGTATGCTGAAAAAGATTTTGCTGCTTACCTTGGCGAAGACCTTAAAATCCGTAAATATATCGAAAAACGCCTTGCAGATGCCTCAGTGTCAACAGTAGAAATTGAACGTGCCGCTAACCGCGTTAACGTTTCAATTCACACTGCTAAACCTGGTATGGTAATTGGTAAGGGTGGGTCAGAAGTTGAAAATCTCCGTAAGGAATTAAACAACTTAACTGGCAAACGAGTACACATCAACATCATCGAAATCAAGAAACCTGATTTGGATGCTAAATTAGTTGGTGAAAACATTGCACGTCAACTTGAAGGCCGTGTTGCTTTCCGTCGTGCTATGCGTCAATCAATGCAACGGACTATGCGTTCTGGTGCCAAGGGTATTAAGACCCAAGTTGCCGGTCGTTTAAACGGTGCAGATATGTCTCGTGTTGAATCATACTCAGACGGTACCGTTCCTCTGCATACATTACGTGCAGACATCGATTATGCCTGGGTTGAAGCACACACAACTTATGGTTCATTAGGTGTTAAGACTTGGATCTACCGTGGCGAAATTTTGCCTGACAAGCCTAATGCTAATAAAAATAACGAGCAAGGAGGGAAATAACAATGCTAGTACCTAAGCGAGTAAAACATCGTCGTGAACATCGTGGTAAGTTACGTGGCGCTGCTAAAGGCGGCAAGTCAGTTGCTTTCGGTGATTACGGTTTACAAGCACTTGATTCAAGCTGGATCTCAAACCGTCAGATTGAAGCAGCCCGTGTTGCTATGACGCGTTACATGAAGCGTGGCGGTAAAGTTTGGATTAAGATTTTCCCTCACAAATCCTACACCGAAAAGGGTGTTGGTGTTCGTATGGGTAATGGTAAGGGTGCTCCTGCAGGATGGGTTGCACCGGTTAAACGTGAAAAGGTGATGTTCGAAGTCGGTGGCGTTTCTGAAGAAGTTGCACATGAAGCTTTACGCTTAGCAGCTATGAAACTGCCAGTTCGTACGAAGATCATCCCTCGCGAGGAAGTAGGTGGCGAATCAAATGAAGGCTAAAGATATTAAAGAATTAACCACTGCTGAAATGCTCGAAAAAGAAAAGAGCTACAAAGACGAATTATTCAACCTTCGTTTCCAATTGGCTACTGGCCAACTTGAAAATACTGCTCGTTTGAAGCAGGTTCGTAAGGATATTGCACGGATTAAAACTGTGCTTCGTCAACAAGAGTTAAACAAGTAAAGAATACGATAAAGGAGGAATAATTAATGGCTGAAGAACGTAACGCTCGTAAGACATACCGTGGCCGTGTCGTTTCTGATAAGATGGAAAAGACGATCACAGTAGCCGTTGAAACTACCAAGATGCATCCAGTATATGGTAAGCGGATCAAGTACACTAAAAAGTACAAAGTTCGTGATGAAAACAACGAAGCCAAGATGGGCGACCTTGTTGAAATCATGGAAACACGTCCGTTATCTAAGACTGTTCGTTTCCGACTTCTTAAAGTTGTTGAAAAGGCAGTTACTATCTAGTTTCGACATTTATCGTATTCTGTTTTACTTAGAAGTGAAAGGAGGACACTAACGTGATCCAACAAGAATCTCGTTTAAAAGTCGCTGATAACTCTGGTGCCCGGGAAATTTTAACTATTAAAGTTCTGGGTGGTTCAAAGCGACGTTATGCAAGTATTGGTGACGTTATCGTTGCAACTGTTAAACAAGCAACACCAGGTGGCGTTGTCAAAAAAGGTGACGTTGTTAAAGCAGTTGTCGTTCGTACTACTTCCCGTGTACGCCGTGCCGATGGCTCATACATCAAATTTGATGAAAATGCTGCGGTATTAATCCGTGATGACAAGAGTCCACAAGGTACTCGTATTTTCGGACCAGTTGCGCGTGAACTACGTGACAATGATTATATGAAGATTGTTTCTCTTGCACCAGAAGTGCTCTAATCGTTCGAAAATAAGGAGGTGCCAAACAGGATGTTCATTAAAACTGGTGATAAAGTTCGCGTGATCAGCGGTAAAGATAAGGGTAAAGAAGGAACTGTTACTAAGACCCTTAATGCTCAAAACCGTGTCATCGTCGAAGGTATCAACATGATCAAGAAGCATCAAAAAGCTTCTCAAACTAATCCTCAAGGTGGCATCATTGATACTGAAGCACCAATTCAAGTATCTAACGTGATGCTCCTTGACCCTTCTACCAACGAACCAACCCGTGTTGGTTTCCGCGTAGAAGACGGCAAGAAGGTTCGCTTCGCTAAAAAGAGCGGCGAAACCATCGACAAATAATCAAGGAAGGAGGACAAATTAACTAATGGCTAATCGTTTACAAGAAAAGTACAACAAAGAAATCGTTCCATCAATGATTGAAAAGTTTAACTACACTTCAATCATGCAAGCACCTAAGTTGGACAAGATCGTCTTAAACATGGGTGTTGGTGATGCAACTACAAACGCTAAAAACTTGGATGAAGCAGTTGAAGAACTAGGCTTGATTGCAGGTCAAAAGCCTTTGATTACTAAAGCTAAGAAGTCAATCGCCGGTTTCCGTTTACGTGAAGGCAACGCTATCGGTGCCAAAGTTACATTACGTGGCGAACGGATGTATGATTTCTTAGATAAGTTAGTTAACGTTTCATTACCACGTGTTCGTGATTTCCATGGTATCAGTTCTCGCGCCTTTGATGGTCGTGGTAACTATACGCTCGGTGTTCGTGAACAATTGATTTTCCCAGAAATCGATTATGATAAAGTTAACCGTGTTCGTGGTCTTGACATTGTTGTTGTCACTACTGCAAATACAGATGAAGAATCACGCGAGTTGTTAACGCAGCTTGGCATGCCATTTACTAAGTAAGGAGGGTATTATTGTGGCTAAAAAATCATTAATTGTTAAGAGTCAGCGTCCAGCTAAGTACTCGACACAAGCTTATACACGTTGCGAACGTTGTGGTCGTCCACATTCAGTTTATCGCAAATTCCACTTATGCCGACTTTGCTTACGGGAACTTGCCCACAAGGGTCAAATTCCTGGCATGAAGAAAGCTAGCTGGTAAGATTTCATAACAAAGGAGGATAAACGTTAATGTCTATGACTGACCCAATTGCAGACTTCTTAACTCGGATCCGTAATGCCAACATGGTATATCACGAATCATTAGAAGTTCCTGCATCAAAGATGAAGCGCGACATTGCTGAAATTTTGAAGCGCGAAGGTTTCGTACGCGACGTCGAATATATCGATGATAACAAACAAGGTATCATCCGTGTATTCCTCAAGTACGGCCGTGATAAGCAACGCGTCATTTCAGGTTTGAAGCGTATTTCAAAGCCAGGTTTACGTACCTACGTTAAATCTGATGCTGTTCCTAAGGTCCTTAACGGATTAGGAATTGCAATCATCTCAACATCTGAAGGTGTTGTTACTGATAAAGAAGCACGTGCAAAGAAAATCGGTGGCGAAGTACTCGCCTACGTTTGGTAATATTTTAAAAAGCAGGGAGGTGTCCACTCAATGAGTCGTATTGGTTACAAGACAGTTACTATTCCAGATGGTGTTGACGTAAAACGCGACGGTAACGATGTTACAGTTAAAGGTCCTAAGGGTACCATTACTCGTACATTCTCACCAATCATCACCATGACCGTTTCTGATGGCGAAGTTAACTTCGATCGTCCAGATAACAACAACAAGACCCGTGCCTTACACGGAACCACTCGTGCCAACTTCAACAACATGGTTGAAGGGGTTACTAAGGGCTTCGCTAAGACCTTGAAGCTTGTCGGTGTTGGTTATCGTGCCCAATTAAAGGGTAAGTTGATTTTAAGTGTTGGTTATTCCAACCCCGTTGAAATCGACGTTCCTTCAACTTTAAAGGTTGAAGTTCCTGATAACAACACAATCAACATCAGCGGTATCAGTAAGCAAGAAGTCGGTGACTTCGCAGCTGAAATCCGTGCCGTTCGTTCACCAGAACCTTACAAAGGTAAGGGTATTCGTTACGAGAATGAACACATTAGCCTTAAAGAAGGTAAAACTGGTAAATAATGCTGCATAAGCATTCTACAAATAATTTAAAGAGGTGACTATTTTGATTTCGAAACCAGATAAGAACAAGACACGTCAAAAGCGTCATATGCGTGTCCGGAACAAGATTTCTGGTACTGCAGAGCGCCCACGCTTAAATGTTTTCCGTTCAAACAAAAACATCTACGCTCAAGTAATTGATGACGTAGCGGGTGTGACGCTGGTCAGTGCCTCGACTTTAGATAGTGAAATAGCTGCAGGTAACAAGACTGAACAAGCCCAAGCAGTTGGTAAACTTGTTGCAGAACGTGCTGCTGCTAAAAAGATTTCCGAAGTTGTTTTCGATCGTGGCGGTTACTTATACCACGGACGTGTTGAAGCATTAGCTGAAGCAGCTCGTGAAAACGGCTTAAATTTCTAAAAAGGAGGAATAACCACTAATGGCAAAGTTTATTGATCCTGAGAAGTTGGATCTCGAAGACAACGTTGTATCAATCAACCGAATCACTAAAGTTGTAAAAGGTGGACGTCGTCTGCGTTTCGCTGCTCTTGTTGTTGTCGGCGATCACAACGGTCACGTTGGCTTTGGTACTGGTAAAGCTCAAGAAGTTCCAGAAGCTATTCGTAAGGCTGTTGAAGCAGCTCGCAAGAACTTAATCCAAGTTCCAATCGTGGGTACTACCATTCCCCATGAAGTTCTCGGAACTTACGATGGTGGCCGGATTATGTTAAAGCCTGCCGCAGAAGGTTCTGGAGTTACTGCTGGTGGTGCTGTTCGTGCCGTCATGGAATTAGCTGGTGTCGCTGATGTTACAAGTAAGCGACTTGGCTCTGATACACCAATCAACGCCATTCGTGCTACGTTTGAAGGTTTGAAACAACTCAAGCGTGCTGAAGAGGTTGCTGATTTACGTGGTGTTTCAGTTCAACACTTAGCTGAATAGGAGGATCTCAACATGGCTGATTTAAAAGTTACTTTGATTCATAGTGCTGCCCACCGTCTTCCTAAACAACGTAAGATCGTTGAAGCCCTTGGCTTAAAGAAGGTTAATAGCTCTGTTGTTCGTCCGGACAACGCAGCTACCCGTGGTGCATTGTTCCAAGTTGCACACTTAATCAGAGTAGAAGAAGTAAAGTAAACTAATTAATAAGGAGGTGCCTTCATTCATGAAGTTGAACGAATTACAACCATCTGAAGGATCACGTGTAGCGCGTATGCGTAAAGGACGTGGCCGTTCTGCTGGTAAGGGTAAGACATCAGGCCGTGGCCAAAAGGGTCAAAAGGCTCGTAGCAAGACCCGTCTTGGTTTCGAAGGTGGCCAAATGCCACTGTACCGTCGTATTCCAAAGCGTGGATTTACTAGCATGAACCGTACGGAATATGCATTGGTAAACCTTGAAACACTTAACGACCGTTTTGAAGATGGTGCAGAAGTTACTCCTGCAGCATTAGTAAAAGCTGGTCTTGTTAAGAACGAAAAAGTCGCCGTTAAAGTATTAGGTAACGGTGAAATCTCAAAGAAGCTTACGGTTAAAGCACAAAAGTTCTCTGCAAGTGCTAGTGCCGCAATCGAAGCAGCAGGCGGTAAAACTGAGGTGATTTAATGCTGTCGACCATGAAAAACGCGTTTAAGGTTAAAGACATTCGGAATAAGATTCTCTTTACACTGATGGTTTTGGTTGTCTTTCGTCTTGGCTCCTACATTACTGTGCCAGGAGTTAACGCAAAGGCATTACAAAGCGTTGCGTCTTCTGGATTGGTTAGCATTTTAAACATGTTCAGTGGTGGTGGCTTAACCAACTATTCCATCTTTGCGATGGGTGTTTCGCCATACATTACCGCACAAATTGTGATCCAACTTCTACAAATGGACATTGTGCCTCGTTATGTAGAATGGAGTAAGCAAGGGGAAGTTGGTCGGCGTAAGCTGAACCAACACACACGTTATTTAACGATTATCCTAGCGTTTGTGCAATCAATTGGGATTACTGCTGGGTTCAACACCTTAAGTAGTTTAAATTTGGTGCAAAACCCTGGTGTTAAAACGTATGCGATGATTGGTCTGATTTTGACTGGTGGCACCATGTTAACCACTTGGATGGGTGACATGATTACCGACCATGGTTTGGGTAACGGGGTTTCAATGATTATCTTTGCGGGTATCGTTGCTCGGTTCCCAACCGGGGTTTATCAGTTATATCAAACTTACCTTCAAAACTTATCTGCTTCTGATTGGTGGATCGGTGCATTGATTGTCTTGGCTGTCGTAATTGCCGTTTTGCTTATTGTTACTTGGGTAACTTGGGTACAACAAGCTGATCGGAAGATTCCAATTCAATATACGCGTCGTGTTTCCGGTGATCCAGATAGCAGTTATCTACCTTTAAAGGTTAACGTCGCTGGTGTTATTCCCGTTATCTTCGCAAGTTCGTTTATTGCGACGCCACAAACTGTTTTGATGGCGTTTGCGAATAACCACTCTGAAGATACCTGGTATCAAGTATTGACCAATATCTTTAACATGCAGACAACGAGCGGGACAATCTTATACACGATTTTAATTATTTTGTTCACGTTCTTCTATGCATTCGTTCAGGTTAACCCTGAAAAATTATCTGAGAATTTACAGAAACAAGGAAGTTACATTCCGGGTGTCTGGCCTGGTCATGAAACTCAAGTTTACGTATCTAACTTACTGATGCGTTTGAGTACTGTCGGGGCACTATTCTTAGGGTTGGTTGCTTTGATTCCACTAGTTGCTCAAAACGTTTGGAATCTGAATGAATCGATTGGACTTGGCGGTACTAGTCTACTTATCGTAGTCGGTGTTGCTATCCAAACGATCCAACAGGTCGAAGGGCTTATGATGAAACGGACTTACGTTGGTTTCATTCAAGATCCCCGTCCAGCTGAATGAGACGAGTAATGGTGTGATGACCTGGTTCAGCACACCATCTTGTCATTAAAGAGAACTGCTAGGAGGAAACAAACATGTCAATGAATTTAATTTTAATGGGTTTACCTGGTGCCGGTAAGGGAACCCAGGCCCAGAAGATTGTTGAAGACTTCGATATCTTGCATATCTCGACTGGTGACATTTTCCGTGAAGCCATGAAAAATGAAACTGAGATGGGACTTGCAGCTAAGAAGTTTATTGACAAAGGTGAATTGGTTCCGGACGAAGTCACTAACGGAATCGTTAAAGACCGTTTAGGCCAAGACGATGTCGCAAAGGGCTACATGTTAGATGGTTATCCAAGAACAATTGACCAAGCTGAAGCACTTGATCAGTTTGGAACTGAACTTGGCCGGAACGTGGATGCTGTTATCAACATTCACGTAGAACCAAGTGTTCTGATTGAACGACTATCTGGCCGGTACATTTGCCGGACATGCGGCGCAACTTATCACAAGGTCTATAATCCTACAAAGGTTCCTGGAACTTGTGATGTTTGTGGCGGTCATGACTTCTATCAACGAGAAGACGATAAGCCTGAAACTGTAAAGAATCGTTTGGACGTTAACATGAAGATGAACACGCCGCTGGTAGACTTCTACCAGAAGAAGGGTTTACTTCACACCGTTGATGGTGATCGCGACATCCAAGATGTTTACAAAGATATCAAAGCGGTTCTTAGTCAACTTGCCTAAATGCCCTCAGTATAGAAGTTCTTGCTTCAAAAGTTATGGTGTGGTAAACTAACTCAGGTTAGCCTCAATTTATTATTGGGCAAGTCCGGGCATTATTTAATCATAGTCATAAAACACTCAAGGGGGTACGTTCGTGGCAAAAGACGTCATCGAAGTTGAAGGTAAAGTCACTGAAACACTGCCAAACGCAATGTTTCGGGTTGAACTCGAAAACGGTCATGAGATTTTAGCACACGTTTCTGGTAAGATTCGGATGCATTACATCCGGATTCTTCCTGGAGACCGTGTTACTGTTGAAATGTCGCCGTATGATTTGACCAAAGGCCGGATCACTTACCGGTTTAAGTAGGTTGGTTTTTGGTTTGCATTAGGACTATAGGAGGTTTTGATTCTCATGAAAGTACGTCCATCTGTTAAGAAAATGTGCGATCATTGTAAGATTATCAAGCGTAAGGGTCGAGTAATGGTTATTTGCTCAGCAAACCCTAAGCACAAACAACGTCAAGGTAAATAATTCATAATAATATAGGAGGTGCAACTTAATGGCTCGTATTGCTGGAGTTGACTTGCCACGTGACAAGCGAATTGTCATTGGCTTGACTTACATTTTCGGAATTGGCAACACTACTGCACAAAAAATCATTGAAGAGACCGGTGTATCACCAGACGTTCGCGTTCGTGATCTCGCCCCTGAAGATGAAGACAAGATTCGTGCAGCCGTAGACAACTACCAAGTTGAAGGTGACTTACGTCGTAAGGTTAGCTTGGATATCAAGCGTCTTCAAGAAATCGGTTCATACCGTGGTATGCGTCACCGTCGTGGCTTGCCCGTTCGTGGTCAACACACGAAGAACAATGCCCGCACTCGCAAAGGTAAAAAGACCTCTGTTGCAGGTAGAAAGAAATAATTTACTAAAAGGAGGGTATGACATTTTATGGCAACTAGAAAAACTTCGCGCAAACGCCGCGTAAAGAAAAATATCGAGTCTGGTGTTGCTCACATTCACTCAACATTTAACAACACTCTGGTCATGATTACTGACATGCAAGGTAACGCAATTGCTTGGTCTTCTGCTGGTTCATTAGGATTTAAGGGTAGTCGTAAATCAACTCCATTTGCTGCACAAATGGCTGCTGAAGCTGCTGCAAAGAACTCTATGGAACATGGTATGAAGACTGTTGAAGTTGCTGTTAAGGGCCCAGGTTCTGGTCGTGAAGCCGCTATCCGTGCTTTACAATCAACTGGACTTGAAGTTACTGCCATTCGGGACGTAACTCCAGTTCCTCATAATGGTTCTCGTCCTCCGAAGCGCCGTCGAGTTTAGTGTATCCTGTTTTAGTGGGCATACGACTACAAGATGGGACTTATTTATATGGCTCAACGCGTTTTGAAAGGGGTAAAAGATAAGAATGATCGAATTCGAAAAGCCTAACATTCACAAAATTGAAGAAAGCGACGATTACGGCAAATTTGTCGTTGAACCTCTCGAACGTGGTTACGGAACTACGTTAGGGAATTCTTTGAGACGAATTCTGCTTTCATCGCTGCCTGGTGCTGCTGTCACAAGTATTCAAATTGATGGCGTCTTACACGAATTTTCTACTATTGAAGGTGTCGTTGAGGATGTTACTCAGATTATTTTGAATACTAAGAAGATTTCGCTTAAGCTTGAGGGCCCTGATGATGAAATCGAGTCAATGGAAATTGACGTTAAGGGACCTGCCCAAGTTACAGCTGGTGACATTGCTGCTGACAGTGATGTCACAGTTCTCAATCCTGATCTTTACATTGCGACTGTCGCAGAAGGGGCAACCTTCCACATGCGAATGACTGCAAATAAAGGTCGTGGCTACGTTTCAGCTGACCGAAACAAGGCTAAGGAAGATATGCCAATTGGCGTTTTGCCTATTGACTCTATTTATACCCCAATCGAACGTGTTAACTATCAGGTTGAAAACACGCGGGTTGGTCAGAGAACTGACTATGATAAGCTGACCATGGATGTTTGGACCGATAGTTCAATCACTCCTAGCGAATCAATCAGTTTAGCTGCCAAGATTTTGACGGAACATTTAGCAATGTTTGTTGATTTAACTGACGAAGCTAAGAACGCTGAAATCATGGTTGAAAAAGAAGAGACCCACAAGGAAAAGATGCTTGAAATGACGATTGAAGAGCTTGACTTATCAGTCCGTTCATACAACTGTCTCAAACGTGCGGGAATCAACACTGTTCAAGAGCTGACCAACAAGACTGAAGCTGACATGATGAAGGTTCGTAACTTAGGCCGGAAGTCATTGGAAGAAGTCAAGGCAAAGCTCAACGATCTCGGGTTATCACTTCGTAAAGAAGACTAGTATAAATATAAAAAGGAGGGTATCCAGTAATGAGTTACCGTAAATTGCAACGAACAAGTTCACAACGTCGTGCGTTACTTCGTGATCTTACCACTGAATTATTAATTCATGGCCAAATCAAGACCACTGAAGCCCGTGCCAAAGAAGTACGTTCTACTACTGACAAAATGATCAGCTTAGGTAAGCGCGGAGACTTGCACGCTCGTCGTCAAGCCGCAGCATTCCTTCGTGATGTAGTTGCTGATGTTAAAGAAGATGGCGATAACATCCAAATCTCTACAGCATTGCAAAAGTTATTCAGCGAAGTTGCTCCTAAGTATGCTGACCGTAATGGTGGTTATACTCGTATCATGAAGACCATGCCTCGTCGTGGCGATGGCGCACAAATGGTTATTCTGCAACTTGTTGACTAATTAAGTAGTATTAAAGCTTTAAAGCAGTAATCGTGATCAGCTCTATTGCTGATCGCAATAGAATCACACCGAGTTTATGGTATAAAGCGCTATGATGATGATGAATTCGAGTCTAGCTTGAATGCGGTTTTGTCCGTGCACCATTTATTCGGTAGTGATTTTTTTGTGTCTTCAGTTTTATAGATAGACAAAATAAGCGGCTCTTTGACAACTGTTGTTGGTAAATTTATTAAATCAGTTCTAATCACTATTTCGTGATTAGGACTTTTTTAGTCTTAATACGCAAGGTATAAAGTACTCTTGCCCTAAACTTACGGAAGCTTTT
>NZ_BCMJ01000003.1 GCF_002583405.1 Secundilactobacillus silagincola
GGATAGGCTTATTTAAGTGTATCCAATATTTAACAACCTACCATTCAATAAGCAATGAAAAAGCTTGAAGCGCTTGACTTTTGGTAGAAAAAAGCATTCGTCCCCATAAACAAGGGACGAATGCGCCGTGATGCCACCCAATTTCGCACTATTAACATAATGCCTCATCGGTACCAACAAAGTCGATACCAGGGAAGCTAACGGTTCCTACCGATCAACCTGCGTGAACAGATTGATATCGTGACAAAGTTCATCTTCACCAGATGACTGACATCCTTTTCCATCGACCGGATTCTCTATAGTCAGTGACACTGGTTACTCTTCTTTGGATAATTTGTTTGTGAAATTAAAGATAGTTATAGCACGATTCGTTAGCATTAACAATAGTGTGATTTAAACTATTGACTAGTTGTGATTCTAACTATTAGACGAGGTCACCTCTCGAGCCAATTGCTGTAGTGGCTTTAGCTTGATGATGTGATAGCCTTGTCTGTCCTTTTTTAAGTAACCAGTTTTCACAAACTCGGCAAGTACGTACAGTAAATGGCGGTAGGACACACCCAGGTATTCGGATACTTGGGTGTGTTTTTCATTGTAGTAGCCATCGTGTTCGGTGAGCAAAATAAATGCTGCCAATCGTTGGGATAGCGTGAAACCTTGATTTCTAGATGCGGTTTTGATATTGCGGGCATTTTTACGTGACAGATAGATACAGACGTTTCGCAAAAAAGTGGGATCAGCTAACAGTTGAGCTTGATATTTCGCCACCGGTAAAGCTAGACAGTAGCAATCATCAATGACTTGGACACTAAAGGGGGCGCTTTTGGCATCCAGTAATTCCATTTCACCAATAAAGCAGGGCGGTGTGAAAAAGTCGATGAGGGCGTCTTTGCCATTAGCTAGCGAGTCATAGAGCTTAGCTTTACCCTTGACCAAATAAAATAAGTATTTTGGTCGGACGAGGTTTTCAACGATGTATTCTTGAACTTTGAAATGCAGTAGTTCCGCGTGTTGCGCCATGTCAGAGCCGAATAGGAACTCATAATTGCACTCAGACATAAACTGCTGTTTTAAGTCGTCATCATCAATTTTTTGCATTATTTTACTCCTAGTATGAGATTTCTCATACTTAGTGTAGCAATTCCACCGTTATAATTCAATTTGTAAGTAAGGGCTTACATTATAACTCTAGGAGGAATTTCATTATGACTGCACGAAAAATTATTCTCGACTGTGACCCGGGTCATGACGATGCCATTGCTATGCTGATGGCTTACGCTCATCCAGCCATTGATTTACTTGGTGTCACCATTGTTGCTGGCAACCAAACGTTGAAGAAGACGGTCCATAACGGTTTGAACGTTGCTCAATTATTAGACATGGACATCAAACTTTACCCAGGGATGCCTCAACCACTGGTCCGTCAACAGGTTGTTGCTGGTAATGTCCACGGTAAAACCGGTTTGGATGGCCCCGTATTTGAAGAATTGAAGCGCCAACCAGAAGGAAAGAACGGTGTTCAGTTTATCATTGATACCTTAATGGCTAGCGATGGCGATATCACCTTGGTTCCAACTGGTCCATTGACCAACATTGCCACTGCCATGCGGATGGAACCGCTGATCATTCCTAAGATTAAGGAAATCGTTTTGATGGGCGGTGCTTATGGAACGGGTAACTTTACACCATCAGCTGAATTTAACATTTACGCGGATCCAGAAGCAGCCTATGTAGTCTTCAAATCAGGTGCCCCAATTGTCATGATGGGCCTCGATTTGACCAACCAAACAGTCTGCACGCCAGACGTCATTGAACGGATGGAAGGTATTGGCAACAAGGCTGGTAAGTTATTCGGTGATCTCATGCGTTTTACGTTGAAGACGCAGTTTGAAGAGTTCGGCCTAGAAGCTGGCCCAATTCACGACGCAACTACCATTGGTTACTTGATTGACCCAACCCTGTTTGACATGCAGGACATGTTTGTTGAAGTTGATATCAACCGGGGACCATGTTATGGCCGGACAGTTTGTGATGAATTAAACGTGTTAAAGCAGACACCAAATGCTAAGGTTGGTAAGAAAATTAATCGGGATGGCTTCTTTGACTTAGTGGCGGACTGCATTAAAACCTATAAGTAATCGACAATAGAGGGGGTAGGTTATTATGTACGTTGTCATTAACTTGATTGGCCTGGTTGTGTTTGTCGCGATTGGACTGCTATTTTCTCAAGATCGAAAGGCCATTAATTGGCGTTCCGTTGGTATTATGCTAGCCATTAATTTAGCTATGGCGTGGTTCTTTACGAGTTTCTCAGCTGGTCGCGGAGCAGTGAAAGCCGCTGCTGACGGGTTTAACTGGCTGGTTCAAGTGTCATATCAAGGCATCGTTTTCGCACTGCCAAACTGGGTCACGCCGCAATTCGGCGGAACGGCTAAAGCAATGAATTTTGTTACTAGTGCGCTGTTACCCGTACTGATGATCGTACCATTGTTTGATATTTTAACGTATATCGGTGTTTTACCGTGGATCATCAAGTGGGTGGGTCGCGGGCTGTCCTTTATCACCGGGCAACCACGGTTTGAATCATTTTTCGCTATTGAAATGATGTTTCTGGGAAACACAGAGGTTCTTGCCATTTCCGGCCGGCAACTGCGTCAAATGAGTGCCCGCCGAAACGTGACACTGGCCATGATGTCCATGAGTTGTGTCACCGCTTCAATCCTTGGCGCTTATACCCAAATGGTACCCGGACAGTTTGTCTTAACAGCGGTGCCAATTAACTGTTTAAATGCGATTATCGTCACTAATTTGTTGAATCCAGTAAAGGTCTCGCCAGAAGAAGACATCGTTGCCACCGTGAATCCAGAAAAAGGTGGAGACAACAAGCGGGAACCGTTCTTCTCTTACTTGGGGGACTCGATTTTGGGTGCTGGCCGCTTGATTTTGATCATTACCGCAAACGTCATCGCATTCGTTGCTTTAGCAGCGTTAGCAGACAAACTGCTGGGATTGATCTGGCACCCGTTGTCACTGGAACATATCGTAGGGGTCATCATGTTCCCGTTCGCCTGGTTACTAGGTTTTCCCGTGCACGATGCTTGGACCTTGTCACAGGATATGGGTTTAAAACTGGTTACCAACGAATTTGTGGTGATGGGCAAGGTTGCTGGAAACGTCATCAACAGTTACACGCCGCATTTACGTGCTGTAATGACCGTCTTTTTAACGTCATTTGCTAACTTTGGCACTACCGGAATGATTATCGGTGCTTTTAAAGGTTTGGTAGATAAGGAAAAGAACGACCTAGTGGCAAAAAATGTGGGTTATATGTTACTTTCCGGTATTTTGGTTTCGCTATTATCTGCTGGTTTAGTTGGCCTGTTCGTTTGGTAATCAAAAATCGACTCTTGCAAGTACCGATGATGATCTTCGAATAGTTTAAAAGCTTGTTATTAAAAAAATTCACTCTATGAAAATAGGGTGAATTTTTTAACTATAATCAAAGCGTCAACTGATAAAACCGACTATCACGATCTGGGAAGGCGTATTCCACACCTAAGTCTTCATAGGAACATTGAACAAAACCTTGTCGTTCGTAAAAACGATGGGAACGGTGCTCGCCCTCTGGCGTATCGAGTACTAATCGTTGGAACCCACGGCGTTTGGCTTCTTCTAGGAGAGTTTGGTAGAGTTGCCAACCCAAACTAACTGGACGGCCCCTGAATTGTGGGTAAACAAAGAATTTCTTCAAAACGGCCGTGGTATCGGATACCCGTAAAAGGCCAATACATCCTGCCACGTGGCCGCCTTTATCAAAACTGACCCAAAATTGACCGCCACGGTTTTGATAATAATCAGGGATTTCGAAAACATCGGGCTGTTCTGCCATGGAGATACCCAAGCTAGCTTCTGTATTTTGACAGTATAAGATTAAGTCGACTAGTTCGGCGACAACGTTAGGATTAGATTTAAAGGGTTTGATTTGCATAAAAAACCTCCTGATTTCTACTAATGTCTGTTAGTATATAGTTGATTGATTGTTCAGTCTAGTCGAAATGATTGAACCATTATTTCAATAATATTGAAGTAAATATTTAAAATAAAGAGGTTTTAATATGGATCTGAAATATTTAAAAACAATCCAAGCGATTCAGACTGCGGGTAGTTTTCAAAAAGCTGCGACGTTGTTGAACTACGCCCCTTCTACGGTTACTTTCCAGGTGCAGCAAGTTGAAGCGCAACTTGGCATTAGCCTTTTTGCTAAAGTAGGGCGCAAAATGGTGTTAACTAGTCAAGGTACCGCGGCCATGCCGTTGATCAACCAATTGGTGGCGGATGCTGCCGCGCTTGAACGTTTTGCTGATCATACAAATGAACCAGTGGGTCGCTTAGTTGTAGCAGTGCCAGAGACTTTGCTGACTTACCAGATGCAGGGTGTTTTAAAACAGTTTAAGCAGCAAGCACCGGGGGTAGAACTGGTGATTCGAGTGTTAAACTGCTACGATATCTATTCACAAATGGTTGATGGCAAAGCTGATATTGCGATTCATTATGATGTACGCAATTATCCCACCACCATTCATACAGGAATGATTAAAGATTATTCGTTGTCATTAGTCGCCGCACCAGAACTGGCTGATGAGGACTTCATTACTCCTGATCAGGATAAGGACGTGTGTGCTTTGATGAATGACCCACACGCGCGGTATTTAGAATTATTTGATCAATATTTGACCGAAAAGCGGATTCGTTTAAGACCAGAGATGGAACTGTGGAGTATTGAAACAATTCGTAATTCCACTATCTCGGGATTAGGGGTAACCTTTTTACCAACGTTTTGTGTGCAAGATGCACTGGATTCGGGGCAATTAGTCACCATTAAGACAGACATGGTCGCACCCAAACTAACCGCAATTTACGCTTATCGACAATTAAGTGTTGCCGGTGAATTATTTGTGCGATTGCTGAAGAAGATGAACCAATAGTAGATTGGAAAGGTAACAGCAAAATATGTTGCCAACTACATAAAAGTGTTGCCAGCCACATATTTTCGTGATAAGCTCTAAATTGTAAGTGCTAATAGATAAAGATTTGGACCAGAAACCGCAAGAACAAAATTAAGTTTTTTTCGGGTAACAAGTTATTAAGTGAGCATGCTTGGCAATCATTCTGAAGTGACTAATATCGACTATTTACCATTAGCTTCAGTTGAAAGGTTAGAGCTGATTTGATTGGCCATTGAAACAAAGGCCTCCTGGTCGTTCTGGGAAAGTCCCCTTAACAAGGTTGATTCCGCGTGATCGAGGATTTGCTTAACTTGTTGGGCCGTTATTTGACCCTGATCCGTTAAGGAGACCAAGGTAATTCGGCCATCTGCGGCTGATTTCACCGTCGATACCAAGCCAGATGACAATAGTCGCGAAACGGTTTTGGCAATCGTTGAATGATTCACAACCAACCGTTTGACAAGGTCGTTTTGTGACAGCTCGCCATAGTTTAATAATTCAACCAAAACATTTTCTTGGCCAGGATAAATACCGACTTGACGCAACTGTTTGGTGACTAATGACCGATAGCCACTGGTCATCCGCCAAAGCGCAGTAGTCGCTGGATAATTGACAGAGTCTTGCAAAAGGATCACTTCTTTTCGATGTTAGTAGTTACATTTTAATGTAGCATTTAGCTTATCTAAATGCAATTTGTGAATCTAGAAGATACGGAGGAATAGAGGATGTCGAAAGATACGATCGTTACGTTGGTTACTGGTGCAGAAAAAGGGCTTGGCCGCGAATACGCTGAACAGTTAGGTAAAAAGGGTCAGCACATTTTCATCGGTGCCTATGACATGGATGCCGGTAAAAAGACTCAAGAAGAGCTGAGTGCAGAAGGAATTGCTGTTGACCTGGTTCACTGTGACATCACGGATCAAAGCACTATTGATAACACCATGGCTGCCATTGACAAGAAGTTTGGCTACCTAAATATTCTGTTAAATAATGCCGGTATTTCTGGTGGTGCACCGAAGAAACCATCCGAAACTTCAGATGAATTTTTGCGGAAGGTTTTTGATACCAACTTTTTTGGTACGACAGCGATGGTTCGCACAGCTTTACCATTATTGAAGAAGGCACCGTTTGGTAAAATTCTGAACGTTTCCAGTGAAATGGGTTCATTGACTGCTGCTATGGATAAGAATTCGTTGTTCTACCACTTGAATTCATTTGCCTACTCTGCTTCGAAGGGTGCTGTTAACTGGATCACCGTTTCCTTTGCCAAGGAGCTTGAGGGTACTAGTGTAACTGTTAACTCTGTCGACCCCGGCATGACGGCAACGGATTTGCTCAATAAGAAAGCCTTCGAGGAACACGGTGCCCAATCAGTTGCTGATGGTGCCCGTCGAGGAATCGAAATGGCTAGTGATCCTAAGAATGATGCTAACGGGACCTTTACCCAAGAAGCCGGTAAGGTTGCCTGGTAATCAGATTAATTTTTAGTTTTAAAAATTAAACTCATTTTGACGATAATCATCACACTTTATTGGAGTGGTGATTATTTTTTTGGTGAAAATACCATGTTTATGGGCTTTATAGGGGCATACACTTACGGATTTAAAAAAATCGAGAGAAAAACTATGCATACGCATATATTTATGCTATACTCATTTTGGTTCAAAAGTTAAACGACATTGTTTTGAGATTTAAGATGAACAGTCGACAGGTAGTTGGCTGAAAAAATTTTAAATAAAACTATGCACGTGCATATAAATGTGCTACACTCATTTCACTTAAAGGTTTGGCTCGCAAATAGGTGAGCAGTTACAGGAGGATTATCTTGAAACTTATTACAGTAGAAGAACATTACGATACCGATCAAAATATCAGTCAGTTCAACAAGTACTCAGAAGTCAAAAATAATAACCCGCGTCAGGATCAGTTAAGGCCTGACCTAGTAGATTTCAGCAACAAGATTGCATACATGGATAAGAACGGCATTGACATGCAAGTGATTTCCGATGCTGGTAATTCACCACAGGTGCTGCCTGATCAATACGCCGTTTCTGGCGCCCATGATCAAAACGAAACTTTAGCTGAAAACATCAGCAAGTATCCAGACCGGTTTGCTGGTTTAGCAACTTTGCCAGCTAACGTGCCAGATAAAGCTGCTGAAGAATTAGAATACGCTGTAACTAAGTTAGGCATGAAGGGTGGCATCATCAGCGGCAGTATCAACGGACAGTTCTTGGATGATCCCAAGTTTGAAGCCATTTTTGCCATGGCAGACAAGCTTGGCACCACACTTTATCTGCATCCTGGTGTCATTTCCAATGACCAAAAGGCCATGTTGTATGACAGCAAGGCTTACTCAGCATTAGGTGCAACCATGATGGCCGGCGCAATGTGGGGCTGGCACATGGAAGCCGGTATTCAGGTACTGCGGATTATCACAGCCGGCTTGTTGGAAAAGTACCCGAATGTCAAGTTAGCGACCGGCCACTGGGGTGAATTCATTCCCATGTTCGTGGAACGAATCGATGGTTTCAGCCCGATCATTACTGATTTACCATTGAAATTCTCAGATTACTACAGACGCCAGGTTTACTTGTCACCATCCGGAATGTTTACTGCGCCCCAAATGCAGTTGGCACTCACCGAAATGGGTGCAGATCACATCATGTGGTCAGAGGACTTTCCATACGTTCAGTCAGGTAAAACGGTTCGTGAATTTCTTGAACAAGCCGAAGTGACGGACGAGCAACGAGAAGCAATCGCTCATGGTACTGCTGAAAAACTGTTTAATTTGTAAGCAAGATTGGATCAGAATTAATTGGTTGTAAAGAAGATTGAAATTAAATAGAAGGTTTAACTAAAAAGGAGAACGATTATTATGAAAATTGGTATTATTGGTGCTACAGGTAACGTTGGTCAAGTTGTCACTCGAGAAGCTATGAACCGGGGACATGAAGTTACAGCGCTCGTTCGTGATGGCGCAAAGGCTAAGAACTTACTGGGAAATGACGTCACAATTGTTGAAAAAGATGCCATGACATTAACTCACGATGATTTAGCTGGCTATGATGTTGTTGTTGACGCTTTTGCTTCCACCAAACCTTACCAACACCTTGATTTAGCAGCTCGTTTAGTGAGTTTCTTTAGGGAAGATGCCAGCACTCGTTTAGCGTTTGTTGTTGGTGCTTCAATTCTTCACGATGAAACCGGCGAAACGTTACTTGCTGACACGCTTAAAAAGTACGCTGGCCAACCTTGGCTTGATGGTATGATTCAACAAGATCACGAATATGACTTTATTAAATGGGTTGAAGACGTGGACTGGACCGTGATTACGCCATCAACTGAATTTGTTGACGGCCCCAAGACCAGCTATAAGCTAGGTAGCGATGAAGTTATTACTAGTGCCGATGGAAAAGAAGAAGTATCCTTCGCAAACTTCGCTGCTGCTTTGTTAGACGAAATCGAAACACCTAAACACATTCGTCAGCAGTTTGCCGTTGTCAATGCTTAGGTGGTGATTGCATGATTGCAGATAAAAACGATAATACAATCAGCAAACAGCTGCATACAGCTTCTAATATGGCCATTCGAGTGTTAGAAAAAAGGTTAAAACCGTATGGTGTCAATCAGGCACAATTCTTCTTTATCCTTAAACTCCACGACGATCCTGGCATTACACAGGATCAGCTGGTACGCTCTGACAGCCGTCATCAAAGCAATGTTAATCGTGAAATTGCGAAGCTCGCTAAAATGGGGCTGGTGGATAAACGGCAGTCAGCAACGGATGGCCGACGGTATGAACTTAAACTGACAGCGACTGGTGAAGCCTTGTATCCCAAGATCAAAGCTGCACTGGATGAGCAGGAAACGGTACTAAGTCAATGCTTGTCTGTAACGGATGGTCGGGTAAGCCAAGCTGATTTTGTCGCCATCCTCAAACAAATTGCACAACTGGATGCTGAGTAATTCAAAAAGAAAGAAGGCTACTAATGCCAGCATTAATAATTGAAGGGCACATCTATCCAAGTTTAATGATACCAGCAGATTATCAAGTGGTTGTGGATAAGTTAGTTCCCCGAAACGGCAAGCAGGTTCATTTGAATCGATATCAGCCTGCCGATTTACCCCAAGAAGCGTTGAACCGCGAACACGTCACTGTTATTTATGGTGACGGGGGTTACCTCTATTCCTATAACGCGCTGACTCAGCCGTTAAGTGGGGCGCTGCCAAATGAAAAGCAGGCCTTCGCTAAAGCAGAGCGGGTCTGGCAAGAGATTGACCCTGATTACCGGGAACAGCTTGAAGAGTCACACTTATTGACGGGTCAGGAACGAACCTATGTGAATGCAGCCGGAAAAACGGTCAAGATTCCGTTGGAGTGGGCCAAGTACGCCAACCTGGTCGACTCGGGTAGTTATGAATGGGTTGGTTTTGGACCAAATGGCCAAGTCATCGAATTTGAACGGGAAAGCTATTGGGACTTTTCAACTAACCGTCAAAAGACAGAGATGTGGAACGGTGACGATTGGATTTTGGCTCGACGCGGGTTGGGACCACAGTTGCCGGCACCATTACCCATCGCTTAAAACTTAAATTTACCAAAGTATTTTTGAAGCTCGATATTTTCAGTGTCACACTTACTGAAATATTGGGCTTTTATATATGATAAGGAGAAAAAAACATGACTAAAACCGTGATTATTACCGGTGCCAATTCTGGATTAGGGTTTGAAACAACTAAACAGATTGCAGCAAAAGGGGCGGACTACCAACTTATCATGGCCTGCCGCAACATGCAAAAGGCGACAGCGGCCCGCCAACAAATCTTACAAGCTGTTCCAGACGCTAATATCATTTGTCTTGAATTAGATACCTCTTCATTGGGCAAAGTTCGCGCCTTTGTTGAGTCGTTTAAAAAACTCGATATACCGCTTTATAGCTTGATCTGCAATGCTGGGATGGGGAGTAGAAACGTTCATCAAACGGATGATGGCTTCAACCATATTTTTGAAACCAACTATCTGGGTCATTTTTTGTTAACACAACTGTTACTGCCATTAATGGCACCTGATGGGCGAATCGTCACCGTTAGTAGCGAACGCCATGATACACCGTTAAAGGGTGTGGCATGGCCTGGTGCAGAAGCCTTGGCATACCCAGGGAAGAATCGACAGGTGGATCGTCAAAGCTACTCGTTTTCCAAACTATGTCTGATTTTGTTCAGTTATGAACTGGATCAGAGATTAAAAGCTGCTGGTAAAAAAATTACCGTTAACACCGTCAATCCAGGACTGATGCCAGAAACTGGACTGATGAAACACGGACCACATTTTAATCCGGCGGTCTTTAGACGGTTTGCAAATATCATGGGCACCGCTAAAGGGTCTGGAAAGATGATTACGGACCTGGTGTGTTCTGAAAAATTTGCTAACGGAACCGCTAAGTACTACGACCGCAGCAGTGACAAGCCGGTGCCATCGTCAAAATTATCTTATGATAAACAGGCACAACGTGAACTTTGGAATTTCAGTATGAAGGCTGTGGGTTTAAGTAACTGATCTTATATTGTTTTAGAACGACAAAAAGGAAGTCCAATTCATTTGCAAATTGGACTTCTCTTAAATTCTGAAGGGGAGGGCAATAGCAAAATTCGCTATGTCTATCCTGGCTTGATCTCCAGTCTAATGATTATTTGTCGTCGAGTTGTGCCTTCGCAAATTAGTGGTATATTAATCTTGATAGTAATTTATCAAGCAGTAAGTGGCTGTGATCTCTTCAATGGGCTCACAGCCATTTACTTTAAAAGAAGTCGGTTTGATTGAAATAAGGTATTAAATCCTCAATAATAAGGTTATCAAATGAGAAATGAGGTCATATCATGAAAGTGATTAACGTGGAATTAGCGGTTAAACCAGGACAGCAGACGGCATACGAAGCCTTCATTGACAAATTGGTTCAGGGGTCACGTAACGAAGCAGGTAATGTGAGTTATGATCATTTTAAGAAACTTGGTAGTGATACGGATTATGAGATTATTGAGCACTGGCAAGACGCTAATGCCGTAGCCTTTCACAACGATACACCGCATTTTCAAGCATTTTTGAGCGGGGTTGGTGACTTTCTGACGGCTGACCCAGTAATTATTCGCATGGATTATAATGAATAGCATGTTCGTCTAAAACAAAATGACTCCAAGGTGCCTTAGTGGCAACTTGAAGTCATTTTTTGATTACGAGAATTCTTCGATTATTTTGGTTCGGGGATGACTGCTCAGATAATCACGGATCTGTTCACCTAATTGTTGTGCCATGTTAGCCGTTGCGGCCATTTGTTGGGGAGTAATGCGATTAACGTGCAGGCCGCCAATAATAAAGGCGTTGTTCTGTAAAACCGGTGCGATAATTTTAGCAATCCGTTCGGTGAGGACGCCTTCTTGGTGATGGTGTCCTGGCCGACTTGGCAACGCAATTGTCCGTGTGGTTTGATGGGGGCTAACAATGGTCACAACACCATAATGTGGGACGTCACCGCCAGTAATTTCTAACAGGACATCTTGATTTTCGCGGGATAGTTTCGCACTCATCTCAAAACCTGCTTGAGCTACCCTGAATACTTTCTCAGGCATGATGTTCCACCTGTCTGTTGGCTTTCTTAGCTGCCGTTAACCCTTGCCAACGAGAGCTATAATCGTTGCTCAAGTGTAAATGATCTAACAATTTCATCGTATTGTGATCGATTAGATCGTCAATTGTTTGAGGATTGTTATAGAAGGCGGGAATCGGTGGAATGATTTCTACACCCATCCGTGAAAGTTTAAGCATGTTTTCGAGGTGAATTTGGTTGAAGGGGGATTCACGAGGCACTAACAGTAGTGGTCGGCGTTCCTTTAGGGTGACGTCAGCTGCTCGAGCAATCAAATTATCAGCTAACCCGGTTGCGATGCCAGCTACGGTTTTCATGCTAGCTGGAACGATGACCATGCCGTCGTGCTGAAAACTGCCACTGGCAATTGATGCGCCCATATCACGATCGTCGTAGACCACGTTAGCTAACTCACGAGCTTCTTTTTCGGTGTAGCCAGTATTTTCAACGGCTAAGTTTTCCTTAGCCCACCGACTCATGACTAAGTGAGTTTCGACACTAGGGTCTTGGGCTAGTGCTTCGAGCAGACGGATACCGTAGATTGTTCCAGAAGCGCCAGTAATGCCAACAACAATTTTCTTCATCTAAATTCCTCCTTGATCAACCAAAACTCATGTTACTTTAAATAATCTCGCCAATTTGGCATTTCTTTGAAGCCAGCTCGCTTGAATTCGTGCTTCATGGTGTATGGCACGGTACCATCCAAGACCAATTTTGACGACATCCCACGAACGCGGATGCGAGCGGGATCGTATTCTGGCAGTTCAGAAGGGTCTAGTGGGTGATTCCGCATGCCTTCGAGCACCATAATGTCACGGTCTGCCTGGAAACGGGTGTTGATCGTCCACATAACGTCATTCCAATCGAAAATGTCCACATCGTCATCAACTAAAATAACGGTTTTTAATTCTTTAAATGCTGAGAATGCCAGAAGTGCGGCCTGACGTTGAATGCCTTCGTCAGCTTCGTCGTCTTTATGAATCTGCATAATGGTCATGAGCTTGCCACCACCAGCTGGTGCATTATAAACGTTCTTCACTTTTCCTGGAATAGCGCGGTCAACTAAGCTTAAAATGGAAGCTTCAGTTGGAATGCCAGCCATCGAAACGTGTTCTTCTGACGGGCCAATGGTCGTTTGAACGATTGGGTTATCCTTCCGGTGGGTGACCGCTTTGATTTTAACCACGTTCACCGCTGGATTGGCGGTGCCATTATAACCTGGAAATTCCGGCATGGCATAGCCAGTATTAGTATTGATATCTTCCTGCATTTTTTCATTGGGTAAGATCTCAGCTTCAATGACCCATTCTGAGCGGGCAATCGCTTTAGCGTCCACCGTGGTGCCTTGAACAACGTCCACGGGCTGATTTCGTAACGCACCAGCAACTTGCAGTTCGTTGTAGCCAAGTGGTGTTGTCGGCGGCTCGAAAGTCGCACCAATGGTAATAGCGGGATCCAAACCAATGTTGATGGTGATTGGCATTGGCTTATTTTCTGCTTCGTATTGTTTTAAGAATGCGCCAATATGACGGCCACCAGGCATGATGTACATGCCAATGGTGTCGCGGTCTTCTAGAACCATCCGGTGAATCGTGACGTCTTCTTTATCATCAGCTGGGCTGTGGCCATAAACGACCCCCATTGTGATGTAGGGACCCGCATCCTCGGGAGTGTTGGTTGGCGCAGCTAGGAGTTTACGAATGTCGAAGTCAGGATCACTAGCTAAATGAACCACTTCTTGAGCGGGTGCTTCTTCGTGTGTCACTTCGACCGGCTTGACCGGGTGAGACACAGCTTCATTCAGCATCTGTCCTAAAGTGTGGTAGTCGTGATGTAAAATCTTACCAACTCGTTTTCTGGAAGCCTGCAGGCCAATCAGTACCCGAGATTTGGGGAAACCTTTGACGTTATTGAACATCATGGTTGGGCCTTCTTGAGTCGGTCGTTGAACTGTACCACCGGCGCCAATGTAGCGATAAACACCTGCTAAAACAGCGTTAGGATCAATTTCTTTATTGGTTTCATGATATTGTCCTGGAATTGATTTCATTTCATCTAGCACTTTACGTAAGTCATATTTTTCTGACATCGTTCATTCCTCCGTTTCCTTATATTTAAATTATATGGGGAGTGAGGAGGTGGAACAATTCAGAATAGATGACTGAGTATGCCAAATTGGAATAGTCGTTGGATAACAAAAAATGGGAGGCTATTTTTGCTGAATAAAGTTCCAGAAGCTGTCACTAGCATGACTGTGGCGACCGGATTTTCGCAAAAAGGCTAATTGAGAACTCACAGTAGGGACTAATTTAATAGTAGTTAAATCTGGGAAATCCGTAAGGTCAACGGTCTTTTTCATCATAATGGATAGGCCGAACCCTCGGCTGATCATGCCGAGAATCAAGTCAATTCGCTGACCCTTATAGGTGATCTTGGGGGTTATTCCAGCTTCATCAAAGAGTTGCTGGATGGGTTGATAGGTATAGGTAGACTCACCCAGTAGCAGTAAGTCGCTGTTAGCAAGGTCGATGGCTTGAAGTGTCGTTTTACCAGCAAGGGGTGACTTTTTCGGCAATACGACGCAAAATTCATCAGTTTCACTGACACAGGATTCAACATACTCGTTTGGTTTGGCAAACAACCGTGTGAAAACAATGTCAGCAGTGTCGTTTTTTAGTGCATTATCTACGGCATCATTTTCAATTTCGGTCAGTTGCAAGTTCACTTCCGGATGAAGGCGGTGGTAACTAGCAATCCGGTTGAAGGCTCGATATCCTGAAATGGAAGGTATCGTCATGAGTTTGAGAGACTCATCTTGTTTGGCTATCAAGGCATTCAGATCGTTAGCAGCAGTTACTACAGCTTGAGCTTTTGGTAGCAACGTTTTACCCATAGTAGTGAGCTGAACTTGGTGATGTGCTCTAGAGAAGAGGGTGACGCCCCATTCTTTTTCAAGGGATAAGATTTGTTTTGAAACGGTTGCTTGCGTGGTATATAGACGTTCAGCGGCTTCAGTATAGCTTCTGGTAGCTGCTACGGTGATGAAAGCCTGCAGTTTTTGAGTTTCCACTAAAACACCTCCAAGATGTTAATGAATGAGTCTATTTTATCACGCTTTCTGTCAAATTTAACGTTAGTTCAAACCCCGATGCTACTGCGTAATTACGGCGAAATGAAGGGTCATTTGAAAGGGCTATAATTAAATTTGTTAAACTGCACGCAATTAAAAAAGCCGCGAACCACCTTTAAGGTGTGCCGCGACTTTCATTTATGCTTATTTTGTATAATCCATTTCTTTTGTTTCCTTAGTAGTTGCTAAAGCTAAGAATGAAACGAATGCCATTAATGCGAGGTAAACACCAACCGCGTGAATGCCCCATTGGCCAACCAGCCACGAAGCAATCGTTGGCGCGAAGGCAGCGCCTAAGATAGCAGAAGCGTTATAAGCAATACCGGCACCTGAATAACGAGTGGCAGTTGGGAAGAGTTCTGGTAACAAGGCTGCCACAGGACCGTAAACAACGCCCATTGCGAGGAAGCCAGCAACTAAGAAGAATAAGCTACCAAATAAGTTATGCTGACCGTTCAAGAAGAATGGGAAGGCAATAGCAAAGGCCACGATGAGGCCAGTACCAAGCATCAGCACTTTCTTACGACCAAACTTATCCGCCATGATTGATGAGTAAAGGATCATCGCACCAAAGACGATGATGGATCCCATTAAGAGTAATAACCATTCCTTGTTGGAGAAACCTAATGCAGTGGTCGCATAGCTCAATGACCAAGTAGATAATAGGAAGAAAAAAGTGTATGAAACGGACATGGTCAAAGTACCTTGCAAAACTTGACGCCAGTTTTTACGAAATACTTGAACCAGTGGTGCTTTGGTAACAGTTTGTTTTTCCTGAGCCATCCGGAAGAGGGGTGTTTCTTGCATCCGACGGCGAACCCACAAACCAACAACCACGAGGACAGCGGATGCAAGGAAAGGAACGCGCCAGCCAAAGGCAGCCATCTGAGTTGGTGTCAGAACCGTTTCAAGGATGTAATATAACCCGTTGCACAAGAAGAAACCGATTGGGGCACCTAGTTCTGGGAAGGCACCGAAGAGGGCCCGCTTATTCTTAGGTGCGTTTTCAGTTGCAACTAAAACGGCACCTGACCATTCACCACCAAGACCAATGCCTTGGATGAAACGGCAGAGGCAGAGTAGAACGATGGAGGCCATGCCAAGTGAGGCGTATCCTGGCAAGAAACCAATGAGGACGGTAGAAACACCCATCAATAATAGCGAAACCACCAGTGAACGTTTGCGGCCCAATTTATCACCAAAGTGGCCGAAGATCAGGGAACCCAATGGGCGAGCGACGAAGGCCACACCAAAGGTTAAAAGACTCAGAATCATGGCAATGGTTGGGGTTACTTCTGGGAAGAAAATCTTTGGAAAGTAAGTCGCTGCAGCGGTGCCATAAGCGTAAAAATCAAAGAATTCAATGGCAGTACCAATCATTGACGCTAAAATAACGGTTTTTACTGGATCTCTTTCGATAGTGGTACTAGTAGAGCTTGTTAACGCTGGTGTTGTATTTTCCATATGTATGTCACTCCAGTTTCCTAAATTTAGGTGATTAATTCATTGACAATATGTGTTGTGATTCCTTTCTGCAGATTTCCATAAAAAAATCGGGGATGGCTAGTTGATAAGAATTAGGCGACCTCGACTTTAGAGAATATTGAAACTATACCAGAGTGAAAATTAAAAGTAAATGGCAAATTGATTAAAAATTTAATTATTTTATTAGAAGAGGATCATTTGTGAATATAAAAAGCAGCTCGTCTTAGGGATAGGGAGGCGAGTTGCTTAAATATCGTCTCAGCGAGAATGCTGAAAGATTATGATTCAGTCAATGCTCCAAACTGGGACAGTAGTTTGGAAACGTCAACTAGCCAATCCATGCTAGAAACAGTATCAACGTAAGAGGTCACTGTATGGGGGGAGTAGCACAGATTAGTAAAATGAAAGAGAAGTAGCAGGCTACTACTGTCTTTGAGTAATCAATCCACTGAATTGATTACGCCTGCATTTTATCAATTTTTAATTTTACCTGCAAACAAAAGCACTTGATTTTTTCAAGCTATTTTTTGGACTTTTCACTTAAATTAAGTAAAATATAGTTTGCCAGAGGTATTCAGTAATGTATATTGAATTCTTGTGACCAGCAAAGAGAGAAAGTGAAAATGATGCTCAAAAAAATAGTTATGACTAGCATTGTTCTGATTCTGACCATGCTAAGTCTCAGTAGGGTTGCCCTCGGGGCGTCTCCCTGTCGTCAATCCGTGGCGGTTTGAAACTAATCAGGCAACTGTCCAAATCAAAGTTGGAACATATTATTCTCAAGTTTGGACTCGAGCCATTAATACGTGGAATTCCAAAAAAGTCTTTAAATTTAAGATTGTTTCAGGACCTGCTCAAATCACCATTATTCCGGCTCAGAGTAACGAGGCAACACTGATCAAGGAAAATTTTGTCGGTGTGGCGTACGTTGACCATGATAATACCAAGCGGATTATCAGTGTGAAACTCCACCTTGTTCACACACTACTGAAAAGTAACGGGTATACCACTAGTCAGCGGGTGAATGTGGCTGAGCATGAGTTGGGTCACGCAATGGGTCTAGCACATAATCCCAGTAAGCAAAGTGTGATGTACAAAACAACGCGGTATGTCAGTGTACAACCGGTTGATGTAAAGAATGTTCGGAATCTGTACAGTATTCCTGCAAGCCAGTACTTTATTAATTCACCGGCAATAACCTCTAGTACCGCTAACAAGGATCTGATTACGAATCAAGTGGGGGATCGTTTATTTAAGACGCCCTTTGAATCAGAGACGGTGGTACCGGTACTGGTAAGCGATAGTGATGGTTAATGAGGATAATGGCTTAGAGTTGAATGGTTTCTTTTATTGCCGACACTAAGCTCTTTATTAGTGGACTATCGACCATTCGTTGAGGGACGTTGACACCAAAGTCAAAGAACATGACTTCTCGTGGCATCCGAATGATATTCACGTTATTTTCGGGAATGAGTTGAGAAGTCCGCAGAACTAAATCGGGTGCGAAAGTTATTCCCAACTGATTAAAAGCTAGAATTGTAGCCGTTTGTAAGTTAGTTACTTGCAGAGTTGGTTTAATAGCAATATTTAGTGTGAGCAATTTTGTATCGACCATTTGTTGAAAAGATGAGCCTTCATTAACGTTGATGAATGACTGATTATTAAGTTGTTTGAGGTCTAAGACTCGGTAATCCCGCCAAGTACAGTTAGGCCTGTATATAGGAGAATTTGCTGGAATAATTAAAAGCACTGAAAAATCTACGATGTGAAGGTATTTAAATTGCTCGTCGTTAATTGGCTTATCGATGACCACGTCAACCATCCCAGAACGTAACTGCTTCTCAGCTTCCTGATAGGGAAGTTCAACCGTTTTGAGCACCGTATTGGGCTGTTTAGCCAGGTAGTGTTGTAGGATTTCAGCATACCAATCGTGACCAAACGAAGCGTTGGTACAGATCGTCAGATAGTCAGTTTGATGTTTGGCTAAGGCAGCCATTTCGCGTTGCATATTCTTTTGAAGTTGCTGAGAGGAGCGGAGGTATTCCAGTAGTTTACGTCCGGCGATGGTTAGCGTTATGGGGTGATGTTCACGCACCAGTAGCGTCACATCGTATTTCTTCTCAGCTTCTTTGATGATACGGCTGACATAGGGTTGCGTCACGTATAATTGATGCGCTGTTTCCGAAATACTGCCAGTTTCTTGAATGGCTTGTAAAAAGAATAATAAGTTTGAATTCATGATATTCCAGTCCTTTTTGTTCTGACAAGGTTAGGTATAAGAAGATAGTTCTTAAAAATGGACATTTTCAATAACTGAATAGTAATATTATTATCTTTTAAAAGGCATTTTACAAGGGCCGTTTGACCAGTGATAATAATATGTGAAATCAATAACAAAGAGGGATATAAAATGAAACTAGCTGCTATTGTCGGTACTAATGCCGAGTTTTCCTATAATCGAATTTTACTGAACTTTATGAAACGTTATTACGCTTCAGAGATTGAAATTAATATTCTAGAGATCAAAGACTTGCCGTTATTCAATGAATCGTCAACGGAAACGCCAAAAGTGGTATCGGAATTTGCAAAAGTTATCCAGGAAGCTGATGGTGTGATTATCTCCACTCCAGAATATGATCATGGGATGACTGCTGCACTGAAGAGTGCTATCGAATGGTTATCGTATAGCGTGCATCCATTTACTGGGAAACCGGTAATGATTGTTGGAGTTTCTTTGGGTAGACAAGGAACGGATTTAGCCCAGATTAACATTCGCCAAGTACTAGACGCACCTGGGGTAGACGCCTTTATTATGCCAGGACACCAATTCTTATTATCGAATGCGCCGGATGCCTTTAATGAAAATGGTGATTTGAAGGATACTCAAAGCGTTGAATGGATGGCAACTTGTGTAACTGCATTCGTGGACTACGTTAAGACGGTTACGCATCAAGGTGGCGATCTGGTTGATGCGATTAAGTGGGATGCAGTGTACGATAATTTAGTGATTGGTTTTGGGGGTGCCGGAGCAACCGCTGCTCGATTCGCCGCTGATAACGGTTCGAAAGTGCTATTAGTCGACGCTGCACCATTGGGGCATGAAGGTGGCAATACTCGTTATGCCGCCCAATTATTGAATAGCGGTGAAAATTATGATCAACTTCTCGCTTACTATAAGTCTTTATATGCACCCAAAGATTACGATGAAGAGATGCTAGAAACCTACGTTAAAGGAATGACGCAGTTACCCGAATATTTAGAAAAATACCTTAATGTTAAGCCAGTATCAGCAAAGAATGATCTGCATTTGATCAATTATACGTTACCAGAATATCCTGAATTTGAAGGACACGAAACGGTTGATTTCACACTAGTTCATAAAGGCATCTTTGATGCATCGCTGTGGAAAGTATTAAGGCAGCAAGTCCTTGATCGGCAGGAGCAGATTGATATTTGGTTGAATTCACCAGCTAAACACTTAATTCAAGATCCAGATTCGAAGATGATTTTGGGTGCGCAAGTTGAACGGAATGGCGAGTTGTTGAATATTAGAGCCGTAAATGGTGTTGTATTGACGGTTGGCGGTTTTGAAAACAATCGTGATATGATTCAAAACTTCCTGGGTGCGACTCACTTAACTCCGCTGGGAACGTTATATAACCAGGGTGATGGTATTCGTATGGGTGAAGAAATCGGTGCGAAATTGTGGCACATGAGCAACTATGAAGCTTTAGGAATCCTTAACGGAATGGTCTTTACTGTCCCAGATGGTGAACGCGGTCATTATATTAACCCGACGTATACGAAATTGTTCACGGGTGCCATCTTTTTAGCTGGTGATGACGGGAGCCGATACACGAAGGAAGATGAACAAAACCGGCACGGTCACGTTTACGAACAGGGACAGTGGCACGTTGTCCGTCCGAACGAACATCCGCACCTCGTGTTTGATGACGCACAGTGGCAGGCACTTAAAGCTGATGATAAGAGTCCGTACACTGATTGGTTCGACCAAGTCATTTCTGGGTCAACAATTGAAGAATTAGCACAGAGGATTGATGCAGATCCGCAAATTTTAAGTCAAACAGTTCATCAGTTTAACCAGTTTGCTGACGCGGGAGAAGATTTTCAGTTTGGCCGTGATAAGGATTCGCTGCGTGCATTTAGTGATCAAGGTCCGTATTATGCAGTGGCGGTAAATCACGATGTCTTAAATACGCAGGGTGGACCGCAACGCAATGCCAAGGCTGAAGTTTTGGCTGCCAATGGTGCTGTTATTCCACATTTATACAGTGCGGGTGAACTTGGCGGGATTAACGCGAATATGTATCAAGCAGGCGGTAACTTAGCTGAGTGTTTGATTTTTGGAAAGATTGCTGGTGAAAATGCAGCGGAATCTAAGACGTCAAGTCAAACTGAACTAAAACGTGCTTTGCCAAAATTTGGACATAATGATATTGCCGAAAATGATGATTTAGCTAGTATTGATTTAGGATCAAATCAGTATCTGGGTCAAAGCAATGAAGGAATTGGCGGTCAGGTTGTTGTGCGAGTTACGGTGGAAAATGCGCGTATCAATGACGTTGAAATCGTTCGCCAGCATGAAAGTGGTGACGTTGCAACTGAAGCACTGACACAATTACCTAAACGAATCGTGGCACAAAACACTGCGGATGTAGATGCAGTTTCGGGTGCATCGTCTTCTAGTCGTGCAATCAAAAACGCGGTTAAGGATGCATTAAGTAAATGTCATTCCTAACCGTAAGTATGTCAAAGAGCCCAATACGCTGGGTTCTTTTTTAATTTGAAATTAATGATATACTGAATTCATTGTTAAAGCGGAGGAGGAATCAAAATGGCGCAAAAACCATTAGCGGATTACGAAAAAGATATTCCGGCCGTAGCAGGAATATTGGCTGGAGAACCAGCACTGCAACAATTCTTCAATGACTTAACGCCTGGGTATCAGCGGGAGTGGGCGCGATTTGTTTTCGGTGCAAAAGCCGAAGCAACGAAAACTCGGCACATTGAAGTGATGGAGACGGTTTTTAAGGCAGGGTATAAATCTAAGCGAGCTTATGATTCGCGGCTGAAAAAGTAACAGAATGAAGAACTTCAGATCAATTGAAGTTCTTTTTTTGACCAATAAAAATAATTAATGAAAAAGAATTTCTATTTCCAGAACGACACTAGATGTCAGGCACAAGTGATATAACTATTAGTATAAAGTATTAGAAAGGTGGGAGTTGTCATGAAGTCAAGATTTAGTGTTTTAGCATTAACAGTCTTTTTGAGTGCCATTGCATTGTTTTCAATAACCAATATTCAAGTTAGCGCAAAAACTACGGTAAGGTACTATCAGAATGTTAAGAATGCAAGGTACTTTACTACTGATTATGGCAATATGTATTCAACAGGCAAGTTAAGTCACAAGATAGGAACAATGGATGCAGGCGATGCCGTTACGGTGTATTATGCTGTGCACGTCACTAGGAATGGTAAGAAAGCAATTTATTACAAGTATCGATATGGAAAAGCAAGTAAGACTGCTTGGGCTTGGAGTGGCAACTTTCTGAAAGATTTAGGGAAAGCTGGAAATGAAAATCGTTTTAGAAATGTCATGCTCAAATATATTAATAAAAAAAGGTTAGCAAAGAATCGACCACAAATTAAACTGAATGCGCAGCTAGATCAACTTGCGGATGTCAGAACATTACTTATGGATAATGAGACTGCTTGGGAAAATACGACTTTAGAGGATTCTGCCAAGCCACTTGGAGTAGATGTCGGCGGTGTGGAAGAAAGTATGCAGGGTTCTACGTTTGGAGTAGACCCAATTTTTCTGGATTATACAGACATAGATAGTTTCTTTACTGATGGCCTAGAATTATCTACACAAAGTTTATTGTTAAACGCTAAAACAAAAGAGTTTGGATGGGGATTCGGCAGCCAAGACAGTAATTGGACGGATATCTTAACGAAATAATGATGTCATGCAGATAAGTTGTTCTTAAAACGACATTGCTTGTCGCGCGTGAGTGATACCTTCATAAACGTAAAATAAATCTATTTGGGAAGGTTTGGTTTTTAATGAAGAAATATTTGTTTAAGCGAGTAAGTATGATGATATTAGGTGTGGCCGTTTTATTTGCAGCATTGGCTGTTACACCAACTGTCGGGAATGCCAGCACTAAGTTACGTTCATATTCGAATATTAAGGATGCTTCGTACACAGTGAATCAAAAAGCGACGGTCTATACGAATGGCAAACTAACTCATAAAAAAGGGACCATGAAGTCATTTGGTAAAGTGGTTACAGGTTATTATGCCGCACACATAACAAAAAATGGTAAAAAGACGGTATATTACAAATTTGAAACAGCAAATGGAAAAACGGGTTGGGCTTGGCATGGTTATTTCAAAAAGTTTACACCGAAAGAAAAATTTAGTGTCGCTAAGTATAATGCCGACTTGTTAAATGAAATTAATTCTCTTCGTAAGAAGAATGCACAACTGCCGCTAAAGGTTGATGCTAATCTCCAAAGTAAAATTGCTGTTCCTGAAGCTAATAAATTTGCAAAAAATCCAAGTAACTTTGTGTCTCAGAAAAACTTTCAGGCAGGAATTTTAGCAAAGAAATTAGGTCTATCCCTAGATCAAGAATTATGGGGAGCTGGAAGTTATCTCTATAATACTAACAAGGAAGCGGCAACTAAAAATCTGCAATTATGGTTAAAAGGTGACAGTTTTGATGTCACTTGGAACAATTATGAGGTGGTTGGTATTAGTACTGTTCATTCAGGTAGTAAATATTACACGGTGTTTGAGTTAAATTAGAATGAAAGGGAGTTATTAGCTATGAAATTAGGAAAAAATTTCAAAATCATTTTAGTAGTCTTTGTTATAGCTATCACAGGTGCAATCGCAACTTCACAATCTGCAAGCGCTAAAACAAAATGGACAAAAGGTGTACCGACTGCATTGCAAGGGAAATGGCGTTCAAAGACCAACTATACTGGACCAACTGCATTTGGTGATACTGAGACGATTCAGCAATATTTCATTGGCGGAAAGTCTGATTTAACTGTAATTGTTCGTCAAACAGGCAATCCATTATGGACAAACAAAGCAGCCTACCATCATGTTAAGGGCTCAAAATACTATTACGTCAAGAGTACTGCAGATGCTGTTATTTACTATAAAGTTCAATTAAGTGGCAAAAAGTTACGATTTAAGACTTATTTAACCTTAAATAAAAAGGGCAAAGCAACCAAAATGCAATTGGGTACTATCAAGAGTTATTCCAACTGGTTGTATAAGGGGCAAGCTAGAAACAAGTACGCTTTAGGTGCGTTGTAAACTTAAAGGGTTAACCATTATTTCATTACAGGATTACATCAAGCAGTGCATTCGGTAGGAATTCCGGATGCACTGCTTTTATTTTGGACAACTTATGTACTTTGCGATTCCCCTTTGATTGGCCACGGAGAGGTGCTTCTCAGATGCTTTGATTGAATCGATGAGTCATGACCAAGGGAAAGGTGTATTATCAACGAACTTTTTTAGTTGTCTTTTTTTGAAAGTGAGTGTATACTCACTGGTGAGTAATCAATCACTTACCTTGAATGGAGGAATCAAAATGGCGGATGCAATTATTGATTTGAAACACTTAGTTAAAAAGTTTGGCAAGCAAACCGTTTTAAAGGATGTTAATTTAGCGGTTATGCCCAAACAAATCGTGGGTTTAATCGGCCCATCAGGCGCTGGTAAATCAACGGTTATCAAAACAGCGTTGGGCATGGAAGTCGCGGATGGCGGCAGCGCAACGGTCTTTGGTCAGGTGATGCCTAACCGAAAGCTGCTATCGCGGATTGGGTATATGGCTCAAACGGATGCACTGTATGATTCGCTGTCGGGTCGAGAAAATCTTAAATTTTTTGCTCAAATGAAAGGCATCAAGAAATCTGAAATAAAGACTTCAATTGAACACGTCGCGAAAGTGGTTGACCTGCAGGATGACCTGGACAAACGGGTGAGTGGCTATTCTGGGGGGATGATGCGGCGATTGTCACTGTCGATTGCGCTATTAGGGAACCCTGAGCTGTTAGTTTTGGATGAACCAACTGTCGGTATTGATCCAGCTTTACGCCGTCAAATTTGGCGAGAACTGGGTAGTATTCGTGATGAAGGTCGCAGCATCCTGATTACCACCCACGTGATGGATGAAGCAGAATTGACTGATAAGGTAGCGTTATTGCTGGGTGGCAAAGTGATTGCCTTTAATGAACCAGTAGTCCTTAAAACTCAATATAGAGTGGATTCGATTGAAGACGTATTCTTAAAAGCGGAAGGTGAATTACAATGAGAACATTTGCAATTATGAAACGGGTTTTAACTGAGATGATTCGTGATAAACGGTCATTAGCGTTGATGTTTCTGGCACCAATCCTAGTGTTGTGGTTAATGAGTGTTATTTTTACCGCTAACTCCACTACAAACGTAGAAGTAGGAACCGTTGGTGTTACTTCCAGTGTTTCGACTAATTTAGATCAAGTTAAGCATGTCACCGTTCATCATTACGCAAATGAAGCAAACGCTAAAAAAGCGATGAAGGCTGACAAAATCGATGCTATTATCCATAAAACCGATAATGATTATAGTTTGACGTACGCCAATACCGATTCCAGCAAGACTTCGGCTGTCAAAATGGCGTTTAAATCAGCGTTAACACAAACTAATATTAATCAAATGAAGTCACAGTTGGGTGTTGCCCAAAAGACCATTGGTAAGTTGCAAGCAACGTTGCCAGTTCAGGCTCAAAGACAGCTACAGAGTCAAATGCCAACTCAAAAGAAGGCAACTACTCCGCAAATTACCAATCACTATGTTTACGGTGATTCCAGTACTGGCTTCTTTGATAAAATGCTACCAGTTTTAATGGGCTTCTTTGTTTTCTTCTTCGTTTTCCTAATTTCAGGTATGGCACTCTTAAAAGAACGGACTAGTGGCACACTATCTCGGCTATTAGCAACGCCAGTTAGACGATCAGAAATCGTCTTTGGCTACATGGCCAGTTATGGTATTTTAGCAATTTTCCAAACGATCCTCATTGTCATGGCCACGATTTGGTTGCTGGGAGTGGAAGTTGTGGGCAGTGTGATCAGCATTATTGTGATTAATCTAATATTAGCGTTGGTTGCGCTGGCATTTGGGATTCTATTATCGACTTTTGCCAATTCCGAATTCCAGATGATGCAGTTTATACCGATACTTATCATTCCTCAAGTCTTTTTCTCCGGTATCATTCCGATGGATTCCATGGCCAGTTGGATTCAAGATATTTCCTATATTATTCCGATCAAGTATTCCGGTGATGCTGTGACCGGCATTATGATGCAGGGGAAGAGCCTGTTTTCCTTCGGGCTTGATATTAGCGTCTTGCTTATCTTCTTAGTTGTGCTAACCTTTTTAAATGTAAGAGGTCTCAAGCGCTATCGTAAAGTATAGGGGGAATCAGCTTGAAAGAAGAAATTTCTGCCAGTTACCGTGACTGGTTAAAGGAACAGGACATGCCTAAGGGGAAACGTTCAGCCATGCTTTCAGCGCTGGAGTTGTTTTCTAAACAGGGTTACGATGGCACATCAACTATGGCAATTGCTCAACATGCGGGAATTAGCCAAGCAACGATTTTTAAGTATTTCAAAACCAAGGATGATCTATTACAGGCTATCTTGGAACCCATGATCAAAAACTTGCTGCCTGAATATCGGGAAGATTTCTTGGCTGATATTCCTGAAACCACGACGTTAAGACAAACCGTTCGTTTTCTCATCCGTGATCGATATGCCTTTTTGAAGCAAAACAAAGAGGTGGTCATGATTTTCTTCACGCAGGTGATGACCAACACTGATACAAGAACAACGTTTAATCATTTTATCAGTGAAACAGCATCAATGTTTATCGATTATGTTTATGACACTCTTAAAAAGAGCGGAGATTTACAAGCCGGTTTGACGCCGGCAGCCGTTCTGCGGACGATTGCTGGTCAACTGATGATTTATTTTCTTCAGCGTCAAATTGTACTGCCTGATATGACAGTTGATGAAGATGCCGATTTGCAAACCATTGAGGATTTGATTGTGAGGGCGTTGAGTAAGAAATAATAACGAAACAATCTAAGATTAGTTCTGATATTAATCGATGAAAATCGAGCGATATCAGAACTTTTTATTTACACTGAAAGTGAAACTAAAGCCGCACAGAGCTTATGGTACAATCTTGTTTTCTGCTAAGTGGAAATATAATCCGGATATATAAGGAAACCCAATGACATTTGGAATGTATAAAATGCATTATTAAGTACTTCTATTATAATTTTTTAATAATCAATACATTTTATGCCAGTATAAGTACAAACACTTTATAAATGGTATTTGCAAACGATTGCATAAGATGTTAGCATATTAAATGTAAACGTTTACTTTATAATAAATTTTGTGGATCAACTACTAACGACGTCCATGTTTGATATCCATAATTTGAGGAGGAAATACAATGGAAACAAACGCAGTGGCGGGTAACGATGATGTCAAAACCGAGTCAAAAAATGTCACTTCTCACTTGCCAAAATTAAAACTGAGTACTATTTTCGCAATGACATTTGGGTTCTTCGGGGTCAATATGGCTTTCTCATTGCAACAATCCCAAATGGGTCGAATTTTTCAGACTATAGGAGCTAATCCCAACAATCTAGGATTTTTCTTCATTTTGCCGCCCTTGGCCGGAATGATCATTCAGCCATTAATTGGGAAATATTCAGATCGAACTTGGACCCGTTTCGGAAGAAGAATGCCTTATCTATTAGTTGGCGCTCCAGTTGCAGCAATTGTTTTGGTTTTACTTCCTAACGCTGGTTCATTTGGATTTGGCTATGCGTCAACAGCAGCTCTTTGGTTTGCAGCCATCGCAACACTGTTCATGGATCTCTCTTCCAATGTTTGTATGCAACCATTCAAGATGGTCATTGGTGATATGGTCAATGAAGACCAGAAAGACATGGCTTGGTCATGGCAGCAGTCATTTTCCAACATGGGTGGTGTGTTAGCAAGTCTGGTGCCATTCTTCTTAGCCTTTATTGGTTTATCGAATACTGCGCCAAAGGGTGAAGTGCCTATCACCGTTAAGTTGGCTTATTACTTGGCAGCGGCAGTTTTATTAATTACATCAATTTACACGATTGCTAAAGTACACGAATATGATCCCAAAACATATGCGATGTATCATGGCATTGACTTAGCCAATCAGAAGAAACAGCCAAGTCTTTGGACTTTGATTAAAAAAGCGCCTCGAGTATTCTGGGAAATTTCGATTGTTCAATTCTTTACTTGGTTTGCCATTCTATACTCTTGGACCTACGCGGCTGGCGCAATTTCACTAAATGTATGGCACACTTCAAACCCATCATCAGCAGGTTATCAAGCTGCTGGTAACTGGTATGGGGTTCTCACTTGTATTCAGGCGGTTGCCTCGGTTCTATTTGGTCTTTTAGTTCAAGCCCGAACGAAACCAGAGCACAGAAAGAACTGGTACGTATTTGGACTTCTTGCTGGTGCCTTAGGTTTCATCCTCATTTTCTTCATTCACAGTAAGTGGTTACTGGTATTACCATTTTGCTTGATTGGGATTACCTACATCACAATGAACACTCAACCGTTCTCCTTGTTAACTGAAGCTTTGAATGGTGAAAATGAAGGTGCGTACTTAGGATTATTCAACTGTGCAATTTGCTTGCCACAAATTGTAGCATCAGTTTGCAGCTTCTTCATTTTCCCAATGGTTGGGCACTCAATGCCCGCAATGTTCTTGGTCGGCGGTGTTTCGCTAATTCTGGGTGCATTTTCCGTTCGGTTCATCCATTCAAGAATTAGTGATCAAGCAGCTTAGCGATGAATGATTCTATAAAATGAATAATACCTTTTAGGAGGAATTAAATTGACTAAAAATAAATGGTGGCAAAATGCCGTAATTTATCAAATTTACCCACAAAGTTTTCAAGACAGTAACAATGATGGTATTGGTGACCTGCACGGGATTATTAAACGGTTACCTTACCTTAAAAAATTAGGCGTTGATGTGCTGTGGTTAAACCCAATCTATCAATCGCCGTTAAAAGATAATGGGTATGATATTGCGGATTATAAGAAGATCCTACCAGAATATGGCACAATGTCAGACTTTGATGATTTATTGAAAGCAGTTCACGCTCACGGCTTGAAATTACTGATGGATTTAGTCGTTAACCATACTTCTGATCAACATCAGTGGTTCCAGGAAAGTAAAAAGTCTAAAGATAATAAATATGCCGATTATTATATGTGGCGTGATCCAGTTGATGGCCATGAACCCAATAATTGGCACGCTGCTTTTGGCGGCAGTGCATGGACATATGTGCCAGAGCGTGGTCAATACTATTTGCACTTATTTGCGCCTGGTCAACCAGATTTAAACTGGGAGAATCCTGAGGTCAGAGAATCGGTTTGGGATATCATGCGATTCTGGTTGGATAAGGGAATCGATGGTTTCAGAATGGATGTTATTAACTTAATTTCGAAGCCAGCTGGTTTACCTGATGCACCAGAACCCGGCACTTATCCGTTAACCGAGGGCTTGGTTGCCGATGGACCTAAATTAAACGATTATCTCCAAGAAATGAACGAGAAAGTACTTTCTCACTATGATGTCATGACAGTGGGTGAAATGCCAAGTTCAACGCCGGAGGATGCCATTAATTATACTGGTCTCGACAGTCATGAGTTGAACATGGTCTTCCAGTTTCAGCACGTTGCTTTGGAACCGAATCCGGATAAAAGACTTGGTAAGTGGAATGATCAACCAGTTAAACTACCTGAGTTGAAGAACGCCTTATCGCGTTGGCAAAAAGCTTTAGATGGCAAAGGTTGGAACAGTTTGTACTGGAACAACCACGATCAGCCAAGAGCGGTGTCAAGATTTGCTAACGATGACCCTAAGTATCGTGTTCGGGCTGCCAAAATGCTTGGAACAACGCTGCATATGATGCAGGGGACACCATTTGTCTTCGAAGGTGAAGAATTAGGGATGGCCAACGTACATTACACAGCTATTGATCAGTATGAAGACTTAGAGTCCATTAACGCCTACCGTGAATTGGTTACCGAGAAGAAATTAGTTGATGGACCGACGATGTTGAAGTATTTGTCAAATATGTCGCGAGATAACGCGCGGACGCCAATGCCATGGAATGATGGTGAGAATGCCGGGTTCTCCGACGTTAAGCCTTGGTTTGCATTGAATCCTACTTATAAGGAAATTAATACCGAGAATGAAGTTAACGATAAGGATTCGGTCTTCTACCATTATCAAAAGCTAATTCAACTCCGTCATGATTCTGATTTGATCAAGTTTGGTACTTACGAAGAAATTGATCCCGAAGATGCGCAAGTATTTGCCTATCGTCGTCACTATCAAGGAAAGACGTTGTTAGTGATGAGTAACTTTACTGCTGATACTGTTAAACGCGATTATGGTCAGCAAGAAGCCGATGAGTTAGTGATCAGTAATTACGATGATGATAAGGGCAAGGAGTTACGGCCATACGAAAGTAAAGTTTATCTGATCAATGATTAATTCTTTTAAACTAATTTGTTCCTAAATTTAGAAATGAAAGAGCTAAATCATAAACCCGAACAAAAGATCGTCGAGAGACTGGATTTAAATTCTCGGCGATTTTGTGTGCGCAGCGCAGCGATTATTCAGCTGCTATTGAAACTGAACAACCACAGAATTAAATTAGAGTTTAAAGAGTGGTGAATTGAATGTTATTAGGGAGTATTGAAGCAGGTGGCACCAAATTTGTTGCTGCAGTGGGAAATGAACAATACCAGGTGCAAGAAAAAATACAGTACCCGACTACAACTCCAAGGGAAACAATTCAAAAATCAATCAATTTCTTTAAGAAATTTTCTGATTTGCGAGGGATTTCAGTTGCTTCATTTGGACCAATTGAAATTCGTAAAAATGCGACTTTTTATGGTTATGTTACAGATACACCCAAACCTGGCTGGTCTCATACGAATTTCTTAGGCATGTTAAGAAGTGCCTTAGACGTTCCAATGTATTGGACAACAGATGTCAACGGTTCAGCATATGGTGAGTATATATTGGCAATGCGGCTTAATCAAAAACTTGAAGCGTTAACCTATTACACTATTGGAACCGGAGTTGGTGCTGGAACGGTACTAGATGGCAAGTTTATTGGTACCTTAGGCCATCCTGAGATTGGTCATGTCCGTTTGAAGCGGCATCCGGATGATTTGTCTTTCAAGGGCATCTGCCCATATCACGGAGATTGTTTAGAAGGATTGGTTGCTGGTCCAACTTTTGAAGCACGATTAGGTAAGAAAGGCCAAGATATTCCATTAACAGATCATGTGTGGGACATTATGGCTTACTATGTTGCACAGGCCGCTTTACAGACAACATTGCAGCTTCGCCCACAAAAGATTGTTTTTGGTGGTGGGGTCGTCAGCGAAGAATTTCTGAAGAAGGTTCGTAAAGAATTCACTGTTTTAATGAATAATTACATCGATGTTGGTGATTTGGAAGACTACATCACTATGCCATTGGCGAAGAATAATGGTTCTGCTACAATTGGTAACTTTGCTTTAGCTTTGAAAGAGGTTAATCGGGTTAGCCGATTAGAAATTTTGTAAGGAGATTACGTATGAAGAGTTTAGTACTTACTGGGACTAAGAGAATGGAAATTAAGGAATATGATAAACCCCAGCCCAAAGAGAATGAAATTTTAATTCACACAGCCTATGCCGGCATTTGTGGGACCGACCACGCTCTGTACAACGGTCTTCCAGGCTCAGCCAATGCAGTTCCACCAATCGTTTTAGGACACGAAAATTCAGGTATTGTTGAAGCTTTAGGAAGTGGTGTTGAAAACTTTAAAGTTGGTGATCGTGTTACTATCGATCCAAACATATACTGCGGTAAGTGCTTTTATTGTCGAACAGATCGGCCAGAATTATGTGATAGTCTTTCAGCTGTTGGTGTCACTCGTGACGGTGGATTAGAAGAGTATTTCACTGCTCCAGCACAGGTGGTTTATCATTTACCTGATAGTGTGTCATTAAAAGCTGGCGCTATTATTGAACCCCTGTCATGTGCGGTTCATGGTGTTCAACTTTTAAAGTTGTCGCCGTATCAAAAGACACTAGTGATTGGCGATGGTTTCATGGGTCAGTTGTTTGTTCAGCTTCTTCAAGCATATGGTGCTTACCAAGTTGACTTGGCTGGGATTATTGATTCTAAATTAAAACTGAATAAGGATAAATTTGGTGTTACCAACATTTATAACACGACACGCGATAAAATTCCGAGTGACTACGATGTTGTTATTGAAGCTGTTGGTTTGCCCCAGACTCAAGAAGAAGCAGTCGAGGCTACTCGTAAGGGTGCACAAGTGTTGATGTTTGGAGTAGGTAAACCTAACCAGTATTTCCAAATGAATACCTATGAGGTTTATCAAAAACAATTGACTATTCAAGGCTCATTCATTAACCCAAACGCATTTGAGGATGCAATTGCGCTTCTTGCCAGTGGAAAAGTTAATCCATTACCACTAATTAGTCATGAGCTGGAACTTACACAAGTTGCTGATGTATTGGAAGATAAGGTTCCTGATGTTTCGAAAGCGGTTGTGAAAGTTAGTGTGAGTGAAGGATAGTAAAATTTTATGCGGGGAGTTTCAAAATAATCCCCAATACTTGCTGTACTTTGTAACAATGGTGTTCATTTAATGTAAACAAAAAGGACTTGAATGTCAGCAATAGGCTGATATTCAAGTCCTTTAAGGTTTAATCCTGTTTTCTAATCGTAATATCTGCCGACTTAGGATTGCGTTGCAAGAGCAAAGCTGCAGCAATACCACCAATGACAACAATGATTGCAGAACCAATTGCTACGGCCGTCATACCGTTGTCATAAGCTTTGATGACGATTTGCTGGAAATCATGGGCAAACGGTGCGTGGCTAACTCGACTGGGAAAAGCAATTCCATGCCCTGAAAATGGACCGGCATCGATGAGTGCTTTTTTAAGGCCGCTTAGTGCCTGAACAGGGAGGTTTAGTGAAGAAAGATGACCATTCAAGTAAGTTTCGTATTGATTATCCTGAATCAATCCCAGACCAACCACGCCGATGGTAGTTCCTAGTTGACGGAACACGTTTAGCAGGCCCGAAGCCATGCCCATTTCATTTGCCTGAATCCCTTCCATACCAGCTGTGTTTAGTAGCGGGTTGACCATCCCGTTAGTAATTCCCATCAAAACCATGCCAGGCCAAAGATCAACAAAGCTGACTGTCGGACTGATTGCGCGCGCCATGAGCCAAAAGCCTAAACCGCCGATGAAAAGGCTGATACTGATCATCCACTTCTTCGAATATCGGGCACTTAAAATGCCAACGATTGGACCGAGAATCAGTGACCAGACACTAATAGTTAATTGCCGCAAACCAGTTTGGGTGGCTGAGTAACCGATGTAATTTTGCATCAGTGCGGTTAAGAAGGTGTTGTACGCGTAGATACCAGAGCCTAAAGCGAAGGCGACAATCACCACGCCAATAAAATGCGGTTTCTTAAACATACTAAGGTTGACCATCGGATCCTTGATCTTAGCTTCAGCAATGATAAAGATGATCATCACAATCAGGCCGCCAACTAGCCAGCCACTGACACGAAGATCCGTCCAGTTCCAATGTGGATGGCCTTCTTTGACGATCAATCCGTAAATAATAGCAAATAACCCAGCTGCTGAGAGCAGCATCCCAAGTAGGTCGATTTTTTGATTCTTGCCGTAACTCGGGGTTTCCTTCACGTAAATCACGGTCAGGATTACCGCAAGGATGCCGAAGGGGACGTTCACGTAGAAAATGGCTGGCCAACTGAAATGCTCTACTAGGTAACCACCAATCAATGGTCCAGAGGCAGATGAGACACCGATAATTGATCCAAGGATGCCAAGGGCTAACCCGCGATCTTTACCCTCAAAGTTAGAAGCGACCAGCGCCATTGATAATGACATCATGCCGGCGCCACCGATGGCTTGAACACCTCGACCAATATCCAAAATTAAGAGGCTAGAAGCCATACCATTGACGGCTGAAGCTAATACGAATAAGACTAATGAACCTAAGAAGATTTTCTTTCTACCATACATGTCGCCCAGTTTGGACATGATCATGAGGGTGACAGCATACACTAGGGTATAGGCGTTTAAAACCCATTGTAAATCGGTAAAAGTGGTATTGAAGTCACGAACCATGGTTGGTAATGCAACGTTGACTACCGTTACGTCTAGCAATCCCATGAAGACACCAAGCCCCATGGCCGCTAGGGCGATCCATTGTTTGACACTAGTTTTTTGAGTCATTTTTTTGCTCCTTATTTTGAATTTCTACTAAATATTTAGTGATCCAGGTTTGCTTAGCCTGACAAATGGTAATACTCAGCTCGATTGAACGAATACCAGCATGAATAGCTGCTGTATTGGATTCATTTGCCGTTAATAATTGTAATAAGTGCTGATGAACATCTTTATAAATATTGAGATCTTCCTGAACTTTATTCGCGTAATCCTGTAAAATTTGCCGTTGCTCTTTTGTATCAACCGCAAACAAACCACGAAACTTAAACCGGTAAATGGACTCGTTACGGGCATTATCTGGTACCGGCTGCTGCATCAATTCATAGAAATGCGTTTTACCAGCTTCAGTAATACGTGCAAGTTTCTTATTTCGTGGATCCTTTGGTTCTTCGATATAGATAATCTCGCCTTCGTCTGCCAATTTTGAAAGCAGCGGATACATGACACCGTTTGAAAGTTTGCGCCGCGGAACCAGCGCGCTGCCTAAGACGTTTCGTAGTTTGTAACCCGACATGTCACGGGACATGAGCATGCCAAGGACTAGTAATTCGTACATAATACCTCCTATAGGTCAGAGCGACTTATCGAGTATAGGTCGTATAGACATATGATGCAAGAAAAACTTTTAAGTGGAACAATATTTCATTCAAGAGATGACTTGTTAATATTGCAATAAACAGTCATTCCAAAAATATATAAAATTTTCTTTATAAAGAGAATTTTAATTAAAATATTGGCCCATTCGTGTTATCATATTAGACAAGTAAAGGTTTGAATTTGTATGTATATTGTTTCACAAAAGGTCCTTGCAATTGAGCAACCATGATTACTTTTATTTGCTCAATGAATTTTTCTGAGGCCGTTAGAAAGGGTGAATAAACAGATGAAAAAGTTTGTGGCACTTGTTGGTACCAATACTGTTAAATCAACTAATCGTAAGTTATTGAAGTATATGCAAAAGCGGTACGCGGAAGACGCTGAGATTGAAGTTGTTGAATTGAAGGGTTTGCCGATTTTTAAAAAAACCGAAGAAGTTTTCATTCCGCAACAAGCACGCGACATTGCTGAAAAAATCGATGCGTCTGATGGTGTGATTATCGGGACGCCAGAATACGATCATTCCATTCCAGCACTGTTATCCAGCGCGTTAGCTTGGCTGTCTTATGGTATTCATCCATTAATGGATAAACCTGTGATGATTGTTGGAACGTCATACGGGACTTTGGGAGCTTCTAGAGCCCAAGCCCAGTTACGCCAGATTTTGGATTCTCCTGAATTAAAGGCTACTGTTTTACCTAGTTCCGAATTTTTACTAGGGCACTCACTGCAGGCTTTTGATGAAAATGGCGATTTAGTTTCAGCCACTGAGTCACAGAAGCTAGATGGTTTATTCGATGACTTTTTGGAATTTGTTGCTTTAACTGAGCAGCTCGATAATTCGAAGAAGTTACATGAACAAGAAGCGGCTAACTTTACTTGGGACAACGGCACAACGGGAGATGATAAATAATGGTTAAATTAGTTGCAATCGCCGGTTCAATCGGTGAACAATCATATAATCGGATGTTGTTGGAATTTATTCGTGACCATTTCAAAAAAACAGTTGATATTGAAATCTTGGACATTAATGATGTTCCAATGTTTAATGAAGATGAAGATCATAATGACAACCCAGTGGTTCATGAATTAGCTCGTAAGATTTCGGGAGCCAATGGTGTGATCTTAGCTACACCAGAACATAACCACACAGTGCCAGCAGCGATGAAGAACATCATCGAATGGCTATCAAACAATGTTCATCCACTTGACGGTAAAGCGGTTTGGATCGTGGGTGCTTCGTATCATACCCAAGGTTCTTCGCGGGCACAATTACACTTGAAGCAAATCTTGGAATCACCAGGGGTTAACGCCTACGTGATGCCCGGAAATGAATTTTTGTTGAGTAATGCTAAAGAAGCCTTTGATGCGGATGGCAATCTGAAGGATGCCAGAACAGTTAGTTTCCTTGAGTCAGTATTGAAGAAGTTTTTGACATTTATGAAGGTGATTGAAATGATGGATGCGCCAGATCCCAAGAATGCTCATGAGGAAGATATGGATTCGAAGCATCCAGTGAACACAACTGTTCAAGATGTTGACATGACAGATCCAGAATGGGTTGAAAAGGCTGCTGAAAAAACCCACGCTGCCAGTGGTGGTGATTACGTCAAACTTGATCGGGGCCTCTTAACCGTTGATCAGTTGAATTATTTCTTGAACTCCATGGCTGGTGAATTAACCTTTGCGGATGATAACAACCAGTTCATTTACTACAATCACAATGCTGATGGCGCTCATATGTTAGCAGGCAGAACACCTGATCAAGTTGGTGATCCGTTAAGTGCCGTTCACCCAGACCGTGTCGTTGAACACGTTAAGCAAGTACTCTATGCATTGCGGACAGGTGAAAGTGACGTGGTTTCTATGCCAGCACAAACTGGTCCTAACCAACACGTTATGCATTACTATCGTGCCATGCGTGATGAAAACCGGCGCTATCGTGGTGTCAACGAATTAGTGATTGACATCATGCCAATTCTGAAATACTACTTGGCAGCTACCGGTCAGAAGTTAGTTAAGGATCCTGATGCCGTGCCAATGTCACCAATTACTGGGTTGGACGCTGTTACTGGTGCGTCAGCTCATTCAACGCCAGCAACGGATGCCACCAGTGGGGCTTCAGCTTCTAAATCAGCTGAAAAGCCAGTCGAAAAACCAGCTACTGATGCTACTAGCGGTGCTTCTGAATCAAGTTCAGAGGCTGCACCCGCAGCTGCAGAAGAACCCGTTGATACGGATGCTTTAACTGGTGCTTCTGAGGAAACGACCACTGATTACACTGCAACGGAAGATTCAGCACCTGCCAAGCAGCCAGAGGTTAAGCCCGAACCAGAAGCGACTGATACGGACGCAACAACCGGTGCATCACAAAGTTAATGTTGTTCCATTAATAAAAGGACTAGTGTCTTCGTTGTTTTGACGAGGGCATTAGTCCTTTTTAGTTGGGTCTCTGCTTGCAAGTATATCGTGAAAGCGGTATATTGATTGTACACAATTAGTTTGAGAAGGGGGCTTTTGAGAATGAGTAGTATCTATGATTTTCAAGAAACAGAAATGAGTGGTAAGCCAATCAATTTAGCCGACTACAGCGGTAAAGTTTTAATGATTGTTAATACTGCCAGCAAGTGTGGATTAGCACCTCAGCTAGAAGGCATTGAGAAATTGTATAAACAGTACAATGATCAGGGCTTTGAAGTTATTGGGTTGCCATCAAATCAGTTTCATCAAGAACTGGATTCTGACGAAGAAACTGAGGCTTATTGCCAAATGCACTACGGTGTAACGTTCCCCATGACTAAGCAGGTACGGGTTAACGGTGATGATGAAGATCCATTATTTACCTATTTAAAAGATACGGCCGGACATGGACGTATCAAGTGGAACTTCACTAAGTTTCTAATCGGTCGTGATGGTCAATTAATTGACCGGTATGCGCCAGTAACCAAACCAGAAAAAATTGAACCAGATATTGTTGAAGCTTTGGCAAAGTAGGTTAATATCATTAAACACAAACAAAGGGCCTGAAAGTTAGTCAGTTGACTAGTTTTCAGACCCTTTGTTCACAGCATATCAACGTGTTCCACCAAAACGTGACGTTTCAAAAAATCAACTGTTTCGTTAAAGACGTCATCTAAATAACCTTTTGCGTGCCGAGTGCCAGGCACCATATTAAGTTCAAACGGTACGTTAGCATCGGTTAGAGCATGAGCCATTGCTAGGATGCCACTGGTGGGCACAAATTCGTTTAACGAATTGGCTAAGTACATTGGACCGGTTTGGCTCGTTACGCGGTGGACAGGGGTGGCAGCCGTTAATTCGTCTGTTCGCTGATCAAAGTAGTTCATGACGAACCACTTATAAAAGGCATCGTTAGCACCATCTTGGTTGATGGTTGCACTGGCTTGTTGATTGAATCCACTGGTATCACCCTCAGAAGCGACCACATCTTTGTGGTTTGCCAGCCAATCATCGATATCCAAAATCCCTGAAAGAGAAACGGCTGGAATACCATATCTAATCGCCATTTCTACTGCCATGTTGCCGCCGGCAGATGAGCCAACCACGCCAATGGGCATTTGATTATATTCACTTCGAGAGATCCATTCCATTAGCGAAGCCATATCTGATAAGGGTTCTGGATAGTATACATCAGGTGTCATTCGGTAATTTGGTACTAAAACCATATAGCCAAGGTCAGCAAGACGAGTTGCCCAGTCTTCATCCTTGGCTTTATCGCCACGGAACCAGCCCCCGCCATGAATATCAATAATCAGGCCTAAAAACGGTTTGGTACCATCATGGTAGGCATCCAGTGTAAGATGCCGATTCTCATCATAGGTAACGTCACGTTTAACTTGCATTCTTACCCACCTCCAAAGATTAAATTCACGGTGAGTATGGCAAAGATATCAGACAAAATCAAGTAATTGGCTTGATGTCACCAACTGGCGTTATCCTTGGAGATGGTAAACAATAATCCCTGCAGCGTAAGCCACTAAAATAACATTACTAGTAATCGTAAAATGGGTGGCAATCGACATGAGGTGATGGTAGTGGGCATTGAGTTCTGTCAGTGACGCTGAAGTTTTAATTAATTCCGAGTGTTGCCGATAAAGTTCGTTGTATTTTGAATCTAATGATTCGTATTTGAGATCACGCAGCCAGAAAATCCACGAAATACAAAAAGCACCGATCATCAAACTAAAGCATAACTGTTCAGCTGGGGCTGCCATAACTTCCTTAAGCGTAACGGACGTATAACTGATAGACGCTAGTGGCTGAACACTAACGACACCGATAGTTGCAGCGAGAAAAATAACGAGGCAGGCTAATTGTGAACCGGTTGCTCTGGCATGACATTTGGCTTGTTTATCTAACGAAATGAGTACTTGAGAAACGTCCGTTTGTACTTGGGTGAAGTAATGCACATTGGAAAGCATGGTAGACAACCCCTTTCTACAGCACCTTTATTTTTTATATGATTATAACTAAAATCCTTAAACTTTTAAAATAAAAAGGCTCGTCAATTCAGCATTGGCAAGCCTTCTGTGTTAGTTGTGATAATTTGTTCTAATAGTTGGTGGCGTATAGCGGTTCATGAAGTCAAAAATATCGGGTAAATTGTCAGCAAACAGTAATTTACTGCGGTGCTCCGCAGTTAGGAAACCTTGCTGAACCATTTGGTCAAACATTGTTTTTAAGGGATCGTAATAATGGTTCACATTATAAAGCGCGCACGGATTAGCATTATCACCGATTCGAGCCCAAGAGTAGGCTTCGGCAATTTCTTCGAGGGTGCCAGGTCCACCGGGTAGGGCGATACAGCCGTCAGCCATATCTAACATGGTTTGTTTCCGAATCGACATATTATTAACCACCGTTAAATCAGTGATATTAGTGGCTGCAGCACCGCGGTTAACCAGCTTTTGGGGCATGACACCGTGAACTTTACCACCGGCTTCAATGACTGTATTGGCTAGCGTGGCCATCAAGCCAACGCTGCCGCCGCCATAAACTAACTCAAGCTGGTGATCCGCAAGATATTGTCCTAAATTGGTGGCTGCTTTAACGTATACTGGTGAATTACCCGTAGCTGCACCACAATAAACAGCTATTTTTTGAATCATGTTTGCTACCTCCTGGAAGATTAGTATTAAGCATTATGTATATAACAATGTGTATAACAAATGATTAATTCTGCTGTTCGAAAGCTAACAGTTTCCGTTTACGGTTCAAGCCACCAGCATAACCAGTCAAGCTACCGTTTTTGCCGATGACTCTGTGACAGGGAATGATGATACTGATTGGATTGTGGCCGACTGCACCACCGACGGCTCTCGCTGAACCCGTGGGATGATGATTTAACTGAGTCAACCGTTCTGTAATTTGCTGATAAGTCATGGTCTCCCCATAAGGAATCGTGGTGAGTATTTGATAGACCTGTTGACGAAAAGGCGTTGTCTGTGGTGCAAGTGGTAATCGATTAATGGCTGGCTGACGACCGCTAAAGTAGTCGTCTAGCCACTCGGTAGTTTGCGTTAAGATTGGTGATCCACTATGGTCGATTTTTGCTAGATCATATTTGGCACCCAGATAGGCTTGATCTACATACCAGACGCCCAGCAAAGCGTCGGTATTCGCCAGTAGTATCAGCTTGCCAAGCGGCGAAGAATAAGTTGTTTGCAACATATCATCAGTTCCTTTCTGTTATTATGTGCAGATTAGGCTAATTTTGACTAATTGGCAAGTCAAAGTCAGTAAAGTCACTAAAAATAAATCGAAAATATGTTCGCTTTTCCTCTTCCGCAGGTGGTGTTAATTTGCTAAAATAAAAACTAACTTAAACGAACGGGGATTGGCAAAAATGAAATTACTACATACAGCAGACTGGCATATTGGTCGGCGACTGCACGGCTTTGATTTAACTGATGAACAGCAAAACGCGTTTGATCAGATTGAACGTATTGCACAAGCTGAACAGGTCGATGGCATGATTATTGCCGGCGACTTATACGATCGTCGTTTACCATCGGAAGCTTCAGTTGCTATGGTGGACGAGATGCTTCAGAAACTAAATTTAGTGGATCAGTTACCCATTTATGCGGTGTCAGGGAATCATGATAGTGCCACCAGGTTAGCCACGGGGACACCTTGGTTTAAGTCGACTCAGTTATACCTGCATACCGAGTTGAGTCAAGCTTTTAACCCAGTTGAGTTGGCGGATACTCAGCTTTTCTTATGTCCTTATTTTGAACCGTTCGATGCTCAGCAATATTTTAAGGACGATTCTCTGCAGCATTTGGACCAAGCTTTTAAGCGAGTTGTGTTAGAGATGAAGAAAAAGTTTGATCCTGCAAAAAAGCATCTTTTAGTTGCGCATTTTTTTGCGGCAGGCAGTTCAACTACTGATTCAGAAACTAATTTGACCGTTGGTGGTTTGGCAGCAGTCCCCACGGATTTATTGACGGATTTTGATTATGTTGCCTTAGGTCACTTACACGGTAAAGACGCTCTGCAAACGCCAACTGTTCGTTACAGTGGTTCACCCGTTAAGTTTTCGCTTTCAGAGGCGAAGCAAGAAAAGGGCGTTTGGATCGTTGACACGGAAAAATCTCCAGTGGCATTAACGTTTAAGCCAATTACACCGATTCATGATGTTAAACAAGTTACCGGCAGTTTTGATGAGCTGATGGCTTCCACTGATGATGAAAGCATTGACCATGAAAATTACGTTGGCATCACGCTAACCGATAAGCAGCCGATTCCTAACGTCATGGCTAGATTACGCGATGTTTTTCCCCGAATTGTCACATTGGGACGAGCAGATGGTTTTGAAGCGCAGGTTCGCTATCAGGGTGAATCCAGCCAGCAAATTCGGCAAAAATCACCAATGGCGTTGTTAGGGGATTTTTACCAAAAGATTGCTAAGGAGCCATTGAGTCCGCAACAGGAAAAATGGGCAAAAACGGCTTTGAAAGCAGCACACGAAGAGGAGACTCAAGCATGAAACCATTAAAGCTTACCATGACTAATTTTGGACCTTATGCTCAGCAAACGATTGATTTTACCCAGTTAGACGATGCGTCGATTTTTCTGATTGCGGGTCCCACTGGTAGTGGTAAAACCACTCTTTTTGATGCGATGACTTTCGCATTGTATGGTGAAAGTGCTAGTGATGATCGTGATCCTGCAGCTTTACGGTCGGATTTTGCGGAAGACCATGAACCCACTGAAGTAACCTTACGATTTGAACATAAGGGTCTAGAATATGAAGTAATGCGTCAACCCAAGCAAACATTAGCGAAGAAACGGGGTACCGGTACTCGTGAATATCCAAGTAGTGGGAAATTAACGATTTATAAAAACGGCACGAAAACGGATGAAATTACCCGGATGCAGGAGATCAACATTAAGTTGACTGACATCTTGCAGATTAGTCGTAAACAATTTGTTCAAATCGTTCTGTTGCCGCAAGGGGAGTTTAGACGCTTTTTGGTCTCTGATAGTAGCGAGAAGGAAGCTATTTTAAGAAAAGTGTTTGGTACGCAGTTATTCCAACGGTGGGCAACGGCGTTAAAACAACAGTTGAATCAGCAGCGCGACAAAATTAAATCAGCACAATCGATTATTGATAGCGGGTTGAAACGGGTACGCTGGACTCGAAAAGACGGCGAACATGATTTGGCTCAGCTTGAAGAACAATATGGGATTGATCAGACTGAATTGAGCGACGCTAAGAGCGAGGTAAAAGGTTTACAGCAGCAAGTTAATCATTTAGCAACACAAATAGAAACTGATCAAAAAATGAACCAGAATATTCAAAAGTTGAGCCAGAAGTTACAAGAGGAGCAGCAACTTAAAGCAAAACAGCCGCAAATCGAGCAAGTACAGCAACGTTTGGCGACTTTGAACTGGGTGAATGGTCAAAAACATGATTATGAACAGCAACAGGAATTAAGTCAGAAGCAAACGCTTTTGAAACATCAAAAAGTTACTTTAACTGATAACCTAAAAACCCAAAACCAAACCACTACTCAATTAACCGAAAAGCAAACGCAACTCGCAAACGCTAATGATAACGTTGCGAAGATTCAGTCAAACATTGCCATCTTGGTGCAACAACGACCATTGTATGAACAGGTTCGCCAGTTAACTGATCAGTTGAACCAGCAGATGACGACCTCTTCGAATACGAATCATGAGCTTGTTCAACTTCAGTCTGAGGAAGAACAGAGTCAAGCACGTCTTAAGCAACTTAATGACCTTATCAGCCAACAACCAGCATTACTCAAAACGCATGCTAAGTTAATGACCGCGCAAAATGAGCAGACGTTAGTAAAAAAACAGGTTAATGAATTGCGCGACCAGCAAGCTCAACTTTTAAAACAACGACAAACCATATTGGAGACCCAGTCGGCGTTGGCCGAGCTGAATCAACAAGTTGATCAAAAAAGTAATGATTACGATGATTTAAGAAATCAGTGGCTGGCGGGGCAAATTTCTGTCCTTGCTAGTCAACTAAAACCGGGGACACCGTGTCCCGTTTGTGGTAGCGTTGAACATCCAGCGCCACATGCTGCCACGGAAACAAAACCAGTGGATAATCAGACTTTGAAATTAGCAGAAAAGTCATTACGAAAACTAAAAGATCAGCAGACTAAAGTCAACAGTGATTTAAGTCATCTTCAAGATTCGTTTAAGGTACAAGAGCAAACTATCGAAAATTCAAAGGCTGATTTACAGGATCAATTTAACATTCAGCACGATGTTTCGATTGACGAGCTGTTTGAACAAGTCACCAACCACGAAGCTCAGATCAGGCAGCAGGTAAGCTCAGTTACTCAGCAATTAGCTGAGGTTGATGAGGCCGTTGATGAACAACACAGAATCGGCACTGAGACTGACAAGTTGCAACAAAAGATTCAGACGTTAAAAGAACAAGTTCAGTCAACAAAGTTAGCACAGAAAACAATTCAGACTAAGTTGGAGGAAGCTCAAAAACGCTTGCCGGATCAGTTTGCGGATTTAGCAGCACTTGATGAGTTCTTGGCAGCACAACAAAATAAGGTTACCGAACACCAGCAACAAGTACAAACAAATAACCAAGCTTTACAACAGAGCAGGGAAGCATCTGCCACTATTCAGGCCAACTTGGCCAACACGGAAACGTCGCTGCAGGAAACGCAAACAAAACTTTCAGCAGTTTCGACGTCTTTGATGCAATCAGTTACCCAGCAATTAGGACCAAATCAGATGGATCAGTTTGTTGAACTGACTCATCACTTAGGTGAAATTGCTAAGCTAACAGAGTCAGTTCAGACTTATCAGCAGGCGATTACAGCTGCCAAAGCAGATGTTGCTGCTTATCAGCAGTTAGTGGGTCATCACCACACCGTTGATTTGGGTCAAAGCGAGGCTGAGTTGAGCCAACTCAATGTACAACTGGAAGGTGCTCAGAAACAAACTGATGAGAAACAGAAGCAAGTCACTGTTAACGGTGATATTCTGGCGCAAATAAAGACTGCCACTCAGCAAGTCGCAACCCAGTTGGATGAGCTTAATGAACTTCAGTTGCTGGTGGAAACTGTCGCTGGCGGCGGCGACAATAAGCTTGGCCTGGAACGTTATGTCTTAAGGGCGCAATTAGCTGAAATCCTCGCAATCGCTAATCAGCATTTGAAGCAATTAAGCTCTGGTCGCTACTCAATGCAGCTGCATTTGGAAGCCGGTACGTATCAAAAAAATACGGGGTTGGAAATCGATGTTTATGATGACAACGTCGGTCAAGTCCGCAGTGTTCATACGCTCTCTGGTGGTGAAAGTTTTATTGCTGCATTGAGTCTGGCACTGGCCCTGGGCGAGTCCATTCAAAATGAGTCGGGTGGTATCAGCATTGATGCATTGTTTATCGATGAAGGGTTTGGTTCACTGGATCAGGAATCATTATCCACAGCCATGAAAGCTTTGGAGAATGTGGAAAGCAGTAATCGCATGATCGGTATTATTAGCCATGTCACACTATTGCAGGAGACCATTCCGTACCAAATTCAGGTTCAGCCAACGGGTCAGGGTAAATCGGTGGCCCAAGTCGTTTTACCATAGTGGAGTGGTAAGCCAAAAATAATAATATTCGTTTTAAACCTGCTATGAGGGTAAGGTATAATGGATTGTCTATTGATTAGAAAAACGCAAAATAAATATGCATCAAATATAAAATAAGGAAGTTAAGTAATGATTACGTTAAAATCACCCCGAGAGATTTCACAAATGAAGGCGTCTGGTGCTGTATTAGCAGGTGTCTTAAATGGGCTTGAAGAGATTATCAAACCAGGAATTTCAACCTGGGAAATTGAAAAATTTGCCAATACCTATATTGAAGATCACGGTGCTACTGCGGAAGAAAAAGGCTTTGAAGGCTATAAGTACGCGACTTGCGTTAACGTTAACGATGAAGTTGCGCATGCCACGCCACGGAAAGCATTGATCTTAAAAGCGGGTGACGTTGTGGCAGTGGACCTAGTTGTCAATTTAAACGGTTTTTTAAGTGATGCTTGCCGAACATTTGCTGTTGGTGAGATTTCAGCCGAAAATCAACGTCTGCTTGATGTTACTAGAGAATCTTTGTATCGCGGAATTGATCAAGCCGTGATTGGTAACCGACTTGGTGATGTTGGTGCTGCTATTCAGCAGTACGTGGAAACCGAAAACCACATGGGTGATGTCCGTGAACTCATTGGACACGGTATCCAGCCGACAATGCATGAACAACCTGATGTACCAGCTTATGGTGAAGCAGGTAAAGGGCTACGTCTACGTGAAGGAATGACCATTACCATTGAACCAATGGTCAACTTGGGGACCCGCGAGATTCGTGCTATGGAAACCGCAGATCATTCTTGGGAATATTACGTGACAGCTGACGGCAAACCATCAGCACAATTTGAACATACCTTAGTCATTACCAAAGATGGTCCCAAAATTTTGACTTCTCAGGATCCGAAACGTGACGCTAAATATCTGTAGTATTTTGGATATCAAACAAAATTTGTGGCAAAACCCATCTTCATCGCTATACTAATCATATAAGTCTGAGGATGAGGGGGAAATTATGGATCAAGTACTTTTATTAATTATTATTTTGGCAGTAGTGGTACTTGCCAATATTCTAGCGCGACATGTTACAGCTATTCCGTTACCATTTTTTCTGATTATCTTGGGCCTGTTGCTGGCACTGTTGCCAGCCTATTCAGGGTTTCATCTGGATCCATCAACGTTTGCGTTCGCAATTATTGCACCGATGTTATTCAATGAAGCGCAGAATAGTTCGCGGTTTTGGATTGGCAGATCGATTACGAATATCCTGTCGTTAGCTGTCGGTTTGGTGGTTGTGACAGTGTTGGTTGTGGGAACCAGTATTCATGCGCTATACGCAGTTTTACCGTTGAGTCTCAGTTTTGCCTTGATTGCAATTGTGGCGCCTACCGATGCGTCAGCTGTTAACTCGATTTTCGAAGCTAACCCCATTGCTGAAGAACAAGCAGAGACGTTACAGCATGAGTCGCTATTTAATGACGCTGCCGGTATCGTTATTTTTGACATGGCACTGGCAGCATATATGTCGGGTCAATTTTCCATTGAAGCAGCTGTTGGCATGTTTGCTTGGGAGTTTTTAGGCGGGTTACTATTTGGTGCCATCATTGGCGTGATAGTTGTTAGTACGCGATTATTTCTCATTCGCCATAATGACGATACGCCCTTGATTATGGTATTGATTCAGTTATTAACGCCATTTTTGGTCTATTTGCTGGCGGAAAAATTGGAATTGTCAGGTATTTTGGCGGTTGTCGCTGCTGGTTTGGTTCAAGGATCAGAACGGGATAAATTAGGACTCATTTCGTCACGGATGCAGCTAGTTACCAGTAACGTTTGGGAAATTGTTAGTGGTGTTTTATCCGGAACGGTGTTTGTACTCTTAGGGTTATCGTTACCAGATGTTATTCGGGCTTTAAACGCCCATACCAATGCGCAAGTTACGATTATTAAATTACTGGCGTTGGGACTGTTTCTCTATGCGCTAAAGGGAATTATTCGACTTTTGTGGACGCGCTTTTTACTCAAGCGTAGAACAAAAACGGATCACGTTTGGCGTGACAGTTTGGTCATGGCTTTGAGTGGCGCCAACGGTACGATTACGTTGTCACTGGCATTTTCAATTCCCACGATGGTGAATGGTCACCCGTTTTTGCTGCGGGGACCGTTAATTTTTCTGGCAGCCGTGGTGATTTTAACCAGTTTGATTCTGCCAACTATTTTTGTACCGTTATTATTACCGAGTCAGGAGTCCTCTCAGCCAAAATTCAAGTGGGTCCGGCGAATGATTCAAGCGGGAATCAGTGATTTAATGGGCGAAAAGGACTATCCAGGCGAAGCTCAAATTGTCATTGATTCCCTTCAGCAGCAATTGATTTTGGATGCGACACCTAATTTGCGAATTGAACGTCAAATTAGACGACAAACGCATAGAGTAGAAAGTCAAAAAATTCGGGAAATGTATGAAGCTGGTCAAATCACAAAAGATGAGATGACCTACTATAATCGTTTTTTGCAATTGAATCACTTTTCCGCTGATGAAAAAGTTTGGAAGAACGTTTGGTTGAGGATTCGGTTTAGTTTGCATATTGGTACTCTCTATAAAGATTTGCATAGGGCGCAGGAAGCTTTCTTAACCGCTCCAATTGCACTAGAGGAAGTTTATTGGCGAGAACAGTTCGAAAAACACGGTGAGGATATTTTGCCAATCGAAAATGCTGGGTTTGAGGCAGTCATGGATTATTTAAAACAAAACAGCGGTGAAAATGGGGTTGAGACCAATCTTGTTCGTCGCTTCTACCGTACGCGTCACCGGCGAATTCGCGGTGGTGATGTCGATCCTAATATGGTTTATCAACTCTTTATGCGTGCGTTTCATGCCGAGTATGAACTTGTACAGCGCGCTATTGCCAAAGGTGATATTTCCGCTGATCTGGCTGAAAAACTACAGCAGCGTATTTCCTTCGATGAAATCACATATATTCAAAATAGCGAATCGTATCGATAAATAAACACTTGTAATCAAGCTGTGAAATTAGTAACATAATAGATGTAAGCCAGCAGTAGGAGTATTATTTTGGTGGGACCGGTTATTAGGATGATGATGTTTAGATGAAGTATGGGTCCGTCAGACTGTTGACAGGGGATGATAGAGTGATTGCTTATACATTAAAGATTCGAAATAAGGTGACTACCCGCGACATTGTGGTGACTTATCGGGCTACGGTGGATGGTGAGCATAAAGATTTAACAACTGGTTCCATGAAGTTTAATTTGGAAACGGCCAACATTAACTACCTGACGAATAGTAAGTTTGTGTTGGGAATTGTTGAAACCGTCATTTTACGACTTAATCAGGAATGTCAGTTAGACCGTATTGAAGTTGATCAGTCCGCTAACCGGCTTCAGTTGCAGGTGCCTAAATTGACTGAGTTTAGAGCCTACGTTCAATCTCATCATTTATTGAGTCACGTGGCACAATCCTGTGTGGCAAATGGTCATCAGGCCATCAACGTCACAATTTCAACACCATTTAAATTAGGATGATTCTTAAGTAGCTCACTTCGGTGGGCTTTTTATTTACACTATTTATATAAAAATAGAATATTAAAATTTTCCGATAATGTATACTAGATGGTTTCCAGCACTATTCTGTGATGTAATTTATAAAATTTTACATTCAGTTGAAGATAACAACATTTTCCAAATTGTACCAATAAAACCGTTAAAACCCTTTACTATCAGCTGATAAGCAAATATATATTTATCATTTGATTAGTGAAAAGATACACGAATTTACGCTTTTTTGTTTTATTTATGATTGCTTTAGAGGTATAATTCTCAACGTAGAGGCACTTTATATATTTTCTAATTTGTGAACTGTTCTATTTGTTCTTGGAGGAGTAACTGGAGCAGGAAGTATTGCTTATTCTGGTATCAATAAATTGTTTTAGTATCGGAGGAATTATTTATGAAGAAAAACTGGTTTAAGAAATTATTCGGGGGAATCTTTTTAGTTGTTGTGACTTTGGTGAGTGTCAGTGCTGCGGGGCAGGTTAGAGCTAATGCTTTGGCTGATGGCACATATACAGTACCAGTTAGTTCAATTAACAAGGATACTGGCGGTACAAGTGCTTCTCAAGCATATTTGGGTAATACTGGTAATGTGACCGTAAGCAATGGTATCTATACGGTTTCGGTACCAATTTCGGGGTCAGGGCAAAATGTTTTAAAAAGTGCTTCCATGTCTGGTTCTTCAATTTTAAGTGGTGGAAATTTAATTTTTAAGCTGTCAGGTGAAACACCCCAGGTTCAAGTGGATTATCATATTGTTGTAGCTGTGCCTGGTATTGCTAAACCATTGATTGATATGTCACCTTCAGCTTATGAAAGATTTGATTGGGAGAATGCTAAGTCTACTGGAACAAGTGAACAGTCAGACCAATCTAGTTCACAAGTGCCGGCATCGAGTACAAATTTACAAGACAAAACTGATAACGGAACTGATGCAAATGTTCTTCCCCAAGTCACGACAATATCGCACACAGATACTTCAGGTAAGGTAATCGGTACGACTATTACCATTGCCTCATCAGATCAAGCTGCTGTTAATTTTGCTGTTGCTAATGGTAAAATCCCAGAATTTAAGCCCCAAGATGACGGCAGTGGCTATGATATTTACGTTGATGGTGTCAAGGTTGACTCCGTTGACAACGGAACAACTCCAACGACTACTGAAGTTAAAGATCCCCAGGGTAGGATTACTGGGTATCAGATTATTATTAACGGCACCGTTGTTGCAACCGTTCCGGATGGTGCACAAGGTTCATCAAGTAACTCAGGTAACTCAAGTAATCCAAGCACCCCATTAGCTGACGTTTCTAAACTTAGCTATACCGTTTTACAATCTGATGGTAGTTCAGTTTCTGAGGCAAACAAGTACTATACTCATGCTGCCAGCATTGAAAAATTAAGCAACGGTTCCTACAAAGTCACCATGCACGTTCAGTATGGTAAAAATTCGGGTATGTCAGCTAAAGGTTTTGTTCCGCTAACTGTAGATGGCAAAAAGGTATCTGATGTGACTTACGGATCAACTGACAAAGACTATACTGCCAGTTTTAGTTTTACTGTACCTAACCTCGATGCGTTGACGAAGGCACCAGTTAAGGGAACGATTCACGTCTCAGTTCCAACGATGGATATTAGTTCTGATTTTGATATTTACTATCTTTTCACGGGTGCGACTGCTTCTGATGGCACCGGAACGACTAACGCCAATAGTTCAGTTGCCGCAGAGACACCAAGTAACAGTTCTCAAACACCTGTTAAAGCTGTGACTGCAACTTCAAAAAAGGCATCAAGTAAATTGCCACAAACAAGCGAAATTCCAAACGCGACTATCGCAGTTGTTGGTTTCGTTAGTTTGATTATGATTGTTATCACTGCAATTTATAGAAGAAAACGAGTCTAATGATTTTAGTCCAAGACCATTCAGGTGTGATTAAACTGGGATGGTCTTTGTGACTGTTAGTAAGGAAAAATAGATGTAGGAAGTAGGGGAAATCATGAAACGAGTGAAATGGTTAGTTGGATTATTGGCTGTCGTTGCTTTTGGACTTGGCTTAGTGGCCAGCGGTGCAACAGCGCAAGCAAAATCGATGAATTATCAAGCGCTAAAATATAATACCAACCAAACTTCCATGGCTAGTGGCTACTTTGTTAAACCGGCCAGCGTCACAGTCTCTCACCATAAGTATGTTGTGACAATGCACATTCGAACGGCTAAGAAGCTGACCTCGTATCCCGTTAAAGTGCTCTCAGTTAACGGTGGGTCACCTAAAAATGTTCGTCGGGTAAAGGATGGTGCTGGAAATTCAAATTTGTATTATTCATTTACAACAACTAATTTAAAGAAACGAATCAATGCTAAATTGGCAATCAACGTGCCTAAGGTATATAAGGCGACTCATCTCATTTCGTTTAAGTTCAGTACAAATGGGCTACCAAGTTTAAAAGGTAAGGCGGCTGCCACTGCCGCCACAGCAAAAGTGACAGGAGGGGTGTCCTCAACTAAAACCGGGCAACCATCCAATGACAGTAAATCGGCTCAAAACAAGGATATTAATCAGTTAGACAGTCATAAACCAAATAACCGAAGTAGTCAAAAAAAGGCAACCAGTCAAAAACCAGCTGCTGATTCGTCCTCTGCATCAAGTAAAGCGTCTAGTGAAAGTGCAGTTAAAGTATCGTCAGCTAAGCCTCAAACTACTTCGACAGATAAAAAAGATCACAGTAATGCCACATCGCGCTTGCCGTTTTTGATTGTTGGCGTGGGCGTTATTGTGGTCGTGGTTATTGGTGGTAGCTTAATTGTCATGAAAAAGAAGGAATAGGGGGCGCAATCTTGAAATCGCCAAGACGAACAGCTTTAATCGTCGTTATTGTGTTGCTGATCGTAGGGGTATTTGGTGGCTATTTTGCTAACCATCAGTTGGCTAAGCAGCGTCATCACCAGCGAATCGTGGCGACAACCTATGCCGTGGTCCAAATTGCTGATAAACTGAAATTGCCTTTGGTCGGCGTGCCGAATACGGCCAATAAAATGCCTGCAAGATATAAAAACGTGACCAAAATTGGGAGTCCAATGAATCCTAGTGCGGAAAAAATTGCCTCAGTTAAACCCACAGCAGTTTACAGCGTAACGACGCTAAAGGACCAGTTTGGCAAATCATTTAAGCAGCAACACATCAAACCCTACTTTTTGAATTTACAAAGTGTTAGTGATTTACAGCACGTGGTGACAACAATGGGTAATCAATATGACCGCAAGAGTGAGGCTAGGGCCGCTAACCAAGAAATTAATCAGGCTATTTCTAAAGCCAAACAACGTGCGAATCATCGGCAAAAGCCACGGGTGCTTGTGCTGATGGGCTTGCCCGGTGCCGGTTATATGATTGCCACTAACCACTCTTATGTTGGTAATTTAGTTGAGCTAGCAGGTGGAAAGAACGTCTTTACTTCCAAGAATCAAGAGTATATTCAACCTAGTGATGAGGCGATTCAAAAGGCGCAGCCACAAGTCATTTTGCGTCTCGAACACGCCATGCCCGCAATGGTGACTGAACAGTTCAATAGTGATTTTAAAACGCAATCGTTTTGGCGACAGACACCAGCAGTTCAGTCAAAGCGAGTATACGATTTACGGGAACCCGACTTTGATGCTACGGCTAACATGCATGCTGCAAAAGCGTTAGGTGAAGTGTCGCAGTGGTTGTATCCAGGGAGTCAATAAGATGATAAAGGAACGTGTCGCTTACATTTTAATCTGTATGGCGCTTATCATTACCGCCATATTTGCTTTAATGCTAGGTACACAAGAATTTTCGGTGGTTCAACTGTGGCAAGCTTTGATGGGCGACCGGCCGGAAATTTTGTCGACGGTACTCAATTTTCGTCTGCCCAGGATTTTAGCAGCAATGGTGACAGGCGGGATGCTGGCATCAGCTGGTGCAATTAGTCAGGCGGTTTTTCGTAATCGGCTGGCCGACCCAACGATTTTAGGGGTGACTAGTGCCGGTGAACTTTTCATGCTGATTGGCGGGATGCTGCTACCTGCCTTTAATTTTCAAAAACAGTTTTTTGCGCTCATGGGTGGTTTGTTTGCCTTTGCGTTATTAGCCAACCGAAAAACCTTACGGCAACCGTACCAGCTGATCATTGTTGGGGTTGCACTGAACCTGACGTTTATGGCATTAACGCAATTATTTACCAAAGGAATCAACGTTGGTACCTCGTTAGGATTTAACGGCATTACCTGGTCGTCGGTTTACGTGCTATTAATCACCGGATTCGTGGGGTTAGTCGCCGTTTTGCTGATGGCACCATGGGCAAATGATCTCAAACTGCCAGATGAACAGCTATCTTCAGTCGGCGTTCCAGTAACGGCCATGCGACTAGGCTTACTAGCGTTAGTCGTTTATTTGTCCGCTGACGTTACTGCCGACGTGGGGACGATTCCGTTTATTGGTATTATCGTGCCAAACGTTGCCCGGTATTTTGTTGGTCATGATTATCAAACAATTTTGCCGTTTTCAATGTTAAGCGGTGCTTGGTTATTGCTTGTGGTGGATACCATTGGTCGCATTGTGGTGTTACCCAGTGAAATCTCGGCTGCCACCATTATGGCAATTATTGGCGGTCCTTTCTTGATTATTTTGGTTCAAAGGGGGGGATTCCATGGAATTAAAACACGTTAATTATGGCTACCCAGGATCAGAAAAATTAATCAAAGATTTTACGGCTACGGTACCCAATGGGAAAATTCTGTCGATTATTGGTCAAAATGGTGCTGGAAAATCAACTTTGCTGAAATTACTGATGGGCTCAGTTTCACCTGATACTGGAACGGTTGAATTGGACGGTCAGTTGATTGAAACGTTGTCGAAGCGACAACGAGCAGCAAAAATTGCACTGGTCACTCAGCAACACCAAGTTTATGATGAAATGACGGTTAAAGAAGTTGTCAAAACGGGACGATTACCGTTTCATTCATTATTAGCTACCATTTCTGATGATGAAGTTCGGCCATTTTTAAGGGTTGTTGATCTAGCGGATGCCATGAATCGACCATTATCGTCGCTTTCAGGTGGTCAGCAGCAACGGGTCTGGTTGGCCGCAGCATTGGCGCAAGAACCGCAATACCTGTTTTTAGACGAACCCACGACGTATTTAGATATTCGGTACCAAAATGAGTTAATGGCACTGATTCGGAAGCTGAATGCAGAGCAGCAACTGACGGTGGTGATGATTTTACATGATATCAATCAAGCGTTGAAAGTTAGCGACCAGATTTGGCTCGTTAAATCGGGCCAATTAGTTAAAGCAGGGACTGCAGACGAAATTCTAAATGAACAACTGTTAAGTAACGCCTTTGAACTCCCCGTGAAAATTGTGAATATTGAAAAATATGGCCCATATGTGATTCAGTTAACGGCCTCGTAGCGGTGCAAACCGCTTTTTTTGTCCCAATTCTCAAAATCCGTTGGCATGTGCGTTGAATTATAGTTAAATATGATTATGACTGTTGGCATACGGTTATTAATTTTGAGAGAAGAGGTTGGTTCAGTTTGAAAGAGATGAGACTTAGTTCTGCGTACGTTGTGGCTGCCATGAGCGTTTTGATTGCGATGCAGGTGGTTTTAGGCAGTTTCTTATCGATTCAATTTTTAATCACGAAAATCACGTTTTCGTTTATTGTAACGGCTATTATGGCGCGCTTGTTTCCACCGAAATTAACGGCTGCTGCAACTACCATGTCAAGTTTGATTGGGATGTTATTGTTTCCTAAATTTAGTTTTTTCTTTGGCTTTCTCATTACTGCTGGTTTAACCGGGTATACGTTTGGCAAATTATTTTATCAAAAACCAGTTGTTTTATGGCGCATTTTATTGGCTTCCTTCATTGTGACCATGGGTTGGAATCTACTATTAAATAGTCTTTGGCTTCATATCATGTATGGCATGACTTGGAACGTGCTGTTTGCGACCCGGATCCCGCAAGAATTAATTTCGTTTGTCATTTACAGCTTTTTGATTTCGGTGATCTTTAAGGCAGTTCCAATTGACCGTTTTACAAAATAGGACAGGCATCGGCTAATTGGAGAGAGCAGTAGAAGTGAAGTTAGTTGACTTTAACTTGATGAACGGGCATACTACCCGCATTAATTAGGGGGTGATGGATTTGATAGCGATATTAATTGGATTAGTGATTGGCATTGGTTTACCGATGCAGACGAGTATTAATTCACGGCTAAGAGCAGCGTTAGGCTCACCTTTTTTAGCTTCGCTGGTATCTTTTGGGATCGGCACAATCTTTCTAGCTGTCATGACCCTCATCGATCATCGTGGCTTATTGATCAGTGGTTCTTTGATCAGTGCCCAGCCGTTTTGGTTATGGTTAGGTGGCTTACTAGGGGTTATCTATCTGACTGGCAATATTATTTTATTTCCTAAGTTAGGAAGTGTTCAAACCGTTATTTTTCCAGTGCTAGGGCAAATTCTTGCTGGTCTCGTGATCGATGATTTGGGTCTATTCTATTCGCCAGTTAGTCAGCTGACATTAGTCCGTGGGTTAGGTGCCTTGCTAGTGCTTTTCGGTGTGATGGTTACCGTTGCTGGTAATAGCTGGATGGAACGCATAACTGGCCAAGCCGGACTGGAAACGGTTAGTAATGAAACACCGAAGACAGCGCATTTGATGGTATGGCGATTGTTTGGGGTATTAGCGGGAATCCTCAGTGCAACTCAAACTGCTGTGAATGGCCATCTGGGAGAAGTTTTGGGTTCTAAAATTCAGGCAGCGTACGTGTCATTTCTGATCGGTACGCTGACGTTGATTGTGATCGTATTAGTAGTGCGACCTACATTACAATTTCAGCGAGATAATGGTCATACACCGTGGTGGATGTGGCTTGGTGGTATTCTAGGTGCGTTATTTGTCTTAGGCAACGTCTATCTGGTGCCTATTATTGGAACTGGTTTTGCGGTGATTATTGTTTTGATTGGTTTAATGATTGGTAGCCTCCTGATTGATCAGTTTGGCTGGCTAGCTTCTGAGAAGAACCCGGTGACGTTGTTGCAAATTGGTGGGTTGCTGATCATGATCGTTGGTGTAATGGTTATTCGAATTTTGTAAGAGTGTGTGACAAAACTCGGTAGATTCCAGAATTTAACGCAAATAAATACCCATCCCGGGCGATTTTTGTCGGGGATGGGTTTTATTTGCGTTAAATGGCAGGAATCTGAGTTTTGGAGCACGATTAGGCAATATTGACGCATTGAACCGAAAGACGGGCATCACTAATTTTTACTGAGAAATTGATTGCAATACTTACCAATATAGACTTATAGCACAACCTTTTGACCCATTATTGTTCAGCGTTGTGGCGATTTCGAACCACACTATGACGGTAACCATAGCTGAAGTAGAATACTAGCCCGATTGCCAGCCAAATGAAGAAGGCAATCCATGTGAATGATTTCAATTCCAACATTAACGTGATACAAAGAATAAATGAAACAATCGGTAGAACGGGATAGAAAGGCACCCGGAAGGCTGAGTCAAGTTCTTTAAATTCAGGATTTCGACGTAAGAAAACAATACCAATGGAAACCATCGCAAATGCGAATAGTGTCCCAATATTTACCAGTTCGGTAATCTTATCGATTGGAATAACACAAGCAAAGAAACTACCTAAAATACCAAATATCCAAGTATTAGTGACTGGCACGTGACTTTTCGGACTCAGACGGCTGAATGCTCGTGGCAACAGACCATCACGACTGATAGCAAAAACCAGCCGAGTGCCACCATATAAGAACACCATTAACACGGTGGTCATCCCAATGACGGCGCCCAGTGAAACAATACCTGAGACCCAGTTTTGGTGGATGAAGTGAAGCGCATAGGCAACGGGATCAGCAACGTTAAGGTTTGTATACTTCACCATGCCGACTAAAACCAGCGACAATGCAATGTAAAGCACCGTGGCGATGACCAACGAACCAATGATCCCAAGTGGCACGTTTTTCTGCGGATTCTTAACTTCTTCAGCCGCAGTTGAAACAGCATCAAACCCGATATAAGCGTAAAAAGCGACCGCTGCACCGGAGACGATGCCTTTCATCCCAAATGGTAAGAAGGGATGGTAGTTTTCTGGACGAATGTAGAACACACCCACAACAATAAATAGGATAATTACGATAATTTTTAAAATTACCATGATGGCGTTAATTTGGGCTGACTCGCGTACACCACCGATTAGTAGGAACGAAAGCAGCATGATGATAATAAAGGCAGGTAAATCGAAAATCGCATGTGGCATTCCAGCAGTTCCGTACGCCGCACGAAGCGCTTCCGGCAGGTACCAGTGGAAACCCGCTAAAATGTTTTGGAAATACGATGACCAACTTGCTGCAACTGCTGAAACGGAGAATAAATATTCTGATACCAATGCCCAGCCTAATATCCAGGCGATAAATTCTCCGAAAACAGCATATATGTATGTATATGCACTACCAGCTAGTGGAATAGTCGAAGAGAATTCAGAATAGCATAGTGCAGCCAGAGAACAAACGACAGCGGCTACGACAAATGAAAGAAACGCGCCAGGACCGGCATATTTTGCTGCAATGATACCAGGTGTAATGAAGATTCCGGCTCCAACAATCGCGCCAACGCCCATGGTGATTAGACTAAAAGCTGTTAAGGATTTTTCGAGCCCCGTTTTCTTATAAAGATCAGTTTTGATATCTTTACGAAGGAAAAGTGTGGAAGCCCTCTTTTTCTGACTCATTTTCAAACTCCTTTCATGAATGAATAAAATGTTAAAAATTGAATATAATATCCTATTATACATCAAACTTTAATGAAAAGTGAATTTAAATGAGAATTGCTTTAATAAAATGATTTTTTCCAACTAGTAAATATCAAAAAACAACTATTAACCTTGTGCTTTATATCCAGTTGTTATAGAATGCAATGAGTGAGGTTACCACGGTAACCCAGTTCGATGATAAAAGAAGAGTAGTCAGTGAGTCGACTCACAGCGAGTTTGGAGTGATGGAAGCCAAACAGCCGATCTGATGAAGCGCGCTTTTTAGAATAACATTTTTATAAGTTGAGTGGATAGTAATATCAACAAGAGTGGTACCGCGGGTAGTCTCGTCTCTTACATTTTTTATTGTAGGAGAGGGACTTTTTTTGTTGCCCAAAGATCCACAGTAGTCGGTTATAACAGCAGTCAGAATTTAATATGTGAGGAGTTAATTTCATGGATTACAAACAATTTGTTGCTGATACGTTAGCACCAGCATTAACAGACGTCCTTTCAGCAGAGGATATTTATCAAAAAATCGAACGGCCTAAGGACACGAGTAAAGGTGATTATGCTTTTCCAGCCTTCACGTTAGCCAAGACGTTCAAAAAGGCCCCTCAGCAGATTGCTGCCGACTTGGTCGAAAAGATTGATACCAGCAAATTTGAAAAAGTTGAAGTTGCTGGTCCTTACCTGAACTTCTTCCTGGATAAAACGGCTTTTAGTGCGCAAGTATTGAATGACGTTTTGACACAAGGTGCCGATTATGGTCAAAACCAATCTGGTAATAACGGTAACGTGCCGATTGACATGTCATCACCTAACATTGCTAAACCAATTTCAATGGGTCATTTGCGTTCAACGGTGATTGGTAATTCAATTGCCGAGATTCTGAGAAAGAACGGCTATAACCCAATCAAAGATAATCACTTGGGCGACTGGGGAACTCAATTTGGTAAGTTGATCACCGCTTACCTGAAGTGGGGTAACGAAGAAGACGTTAAGAAGGACCCAATCACTAATTTGGTTAAGTACTACGTTAAGTTCCATAAAGAAGACGTGGAACACCCAGAATTGGATGACGAAGCCCGTGAATGGTTCAGAAAACTGGAAAATGGTGACGAAGAAGCACATCATCTTTGGTCATGGTTCCGTGACGAATCATTAAAGGCTTTCAATGCGATTTATGACAAGTTGGGTGTTAAATTCGATACCTATAATGGTGAAGCTTTCTATAACGACAAGATGCAAGCTGTTATTGATACCTTAAAAGAAAAGGGCCTGTTGAAAGAATCTCAAGGTGCTCAAGTCGTTAACCTTGAAAAGTACGATTTAAATCCAGCCCTGATTTTGAAGAGTGATGGCGCCTCACTTTACATTACACGTGATATTGCCACTGCTGTTTATCGGGAGAACACTTATCACCCAGCTATGAACCTTTACGTTGTTGGTTCTGAACAAACTTATTACTTCAAACAATTAAAGGCTGTGCTGATGGAAATGGGCTTACCTTCCGCTAAGGACTTGCACCATATTCCATTCGGCTTGATCACTGTTGATGGTAAGAAGCTTTCAACTCGTTCTGGCCGGATTATCCTATTGGATGCAGTGCTGGATGATGCCATCGATATGGCTAAAAAACAGATTGCAGCTAAGAACCCTGATTTACCTAATAAAGATGAAGTTGCCAAACAAGTTGGTGTCGGTGCCATCATCTTTGGTGATTTGAAGAACGAACGGATGAATAGTATTGACTTCAACCTTGAAGAACAATTAAAGTTTGAAGGGGAAACGGGTCCTTACGTTCAGTATGCTCATGCTCGTGCCGAAAGTATCTTGCGGAAAGCAGCTGATGTTACCATTCCAACGGATGGTGCAAAGATCTCTGATCCAGAAGCTTGGGAGACTGTGAAGGCTTTGGCTGACTTCCCTGATACAGTGGTCGAAGCCCTGAAGGAATTCGAACCTTCAGATATTGCTAAATACGCTATTCGTTTGGCTAAATCATTTAACAAGTATTATGCTCACTCGAAGATTTTGGCTGATGACGCAGAAAAGCCTGCTCGTTTAGCATTGGTTAAGAGTGTTTCAACTGTGCTGAAGGAATCACTCCGCTTATTGGGTGTTCAAGCACCGGATGAAATGTAAGCCATAGATTATGAATCATGAGGCGTCTGGATTAATTTCCAGACGTTTTTTTTATTTTGAAGGCGACTTGATGAACGTTGAGGATGGGCTTATAATTCGTGTTAAAAAATAATTGGTGTGCAGGCAACATTAAAAAAATATTAACTTCTAAATGATTGGTTACTGATTGTATCCAGAAGATTCCTGCATTAATATTAATTGTGTTAGTGATACTTTTAGCACTATTAGCGAATTTTTGAATGTCAGATGGTTAATTTATATTCCAATTTATGCTCACTTTGAATAGTTATTTAAAATTGAGCTTTCTTTTCTTTTTTCATTTTGTTATAATAATCACGTATTATACAGTAAGGGGGCTGCATTAGGATGAAGAAAAGTATTCGTCAATCACGGATTGAACAATTGATCAATCAGTATCCGATTGGTACACAAGAAGACCTAATGCGTCATCTAAATGAAATTGGGATTAAGGCGACGCAAGCAACAATCTCACGTGACATTCGCGAGATGCAGGTTGTCAAAGCCCAGGATGGCCATGGACACTTGCGTTACACAATTTTCAAACCCGGAAATAAATCTGAAGAAGAACATCTGCGTGAGACCATTAATGAAGTTGTGATTGGGTTGACACAGATTGAGTTTATGAACGTGATCAAAACGCTGCCAAGTAATGGCAACCTGTTAGCCGCGATTTTGGATGATTTAAAATTACCTGAAGTTGTGGGAACATTGGCCGGCCATGATACAATTTTGGTGATTAGTCCAAATGCCGATGTTGCTCAGCAGTTGAACGAGGAAATTGCCAAAAATATGAATCCTGACATTGTTCACTAACGCTTTGTAGGTATAAATCAACAAGCTGTGACAAAACTCGGTAGATTCCAGAATTTAACGTGAATAATGCCTATTCCGTAATTTTTGCGGAGTAGGCATTATTTGCGTTAAATGGCCGGAATCTGAGTTTTGGCGCGTAATTAGGCCATATTAACATATAGAACCAAAGGACAGTGATCACTATTATGGCTAACAATTGATTGAAATACTTACCAATATCGGCTTATGGCACAGCCTTTTTGTTTTTTAAGCTCCGTTAAAAATTTACGGCTTTTTCAGCCATCTTTATATAATATGATAGAATTAAAAGTGCAAATCTTTTACTTGTTGAGGGAAACGAATGAATAATAATCGGGGAAATTCATCAAAACAGGGCTTTAGAGCTTGGTTATCACCATACTATCAAAGCTTTAAAAGATATTTTGGCAAATTTTGGCATCGCTATCAGTTAACACGATGGCTTATTGTCATTGTTTTGGCCTTGGTCTTCGTTGTTAGTGCAACTTTGACCTTTCAGGCTAAAACGGCTAATGTCGGTAATTTAAAAGCCCAGTTGGAAAAAACAACGTATATTTACGATAAGAGTAATCATAAAGCGGGGTCATTGTACGCTCAAAAAGGAACGTATGTACCACTGAGTAAGATTTCGCCTAACGTTCAAAAAGCGGTTATTTCAACAGAAGACCGTAATTTTTACCACGAACACGGTTTTTCCGTAAAAGGGATTGCGCGGGCGTTTTACTTGTTAGCTAAAAATAAACTCCTTCATCGAGACTATATTAGTGGTGGTGGGAGTACGCTGACCCAACAGCTGGTTAAGAACGCTTTTTTGACGCAGGAACAAACAATGACAAGAAAATTAAAGGAAATTTTTCTGGCTATTGAAGTTGAAAACGTATATTCCAAGCAGGATATTCTTTCCATGTATTTGAATAACGCCTACTTTGGCAATGGCGTGTGGGGTGTTCAGGATGCTGCCCATAAATACTTTGGAACGAATGCTGCGAGTTTAACGGTTCCCCAGTCTGCTGTTTTGGCGGGAATGCTGACGTCACCTAGTGGTTTTAATCCAATTGATCATCCGCAGGCATCAAAGGATCGTCGCAACGTGGTTCTTGGGTTAATGGCTGAGACGGGGGCCATCACCAAATCACAAGCAGCAGGTTTTCAGCAAACTCCTTTGGCGACAGCGGATACGTATCAGTATAAGGATTCGTACCGTTACCCATATTACTTTGATGCGGTGATCGACGAAGCAATTTCCAAATATGGGTTAACCGAATCAGATATTATGAATCATGGTTATAAAATTTACACTTATTTGGATCAAAATTATCAATCCAGCTTGCAAACAAACTTTAAGAGTGATTATTTATTCCCTCAAAATGCCGTTGATGGTACCAAAGTTCAAGCAGCATCAGTGGCCATTAATCCGAATAATGGCGGTGTAATGGCTGTTGTTGGTGGTCGTGGCAAGCATGTGTTCCGTGGCTATAACCGGGCGACACAGGTCAAACGGCAACCGGGATCAACCATAAAACCGTTGGCAGTTTATACGCCAGCACTTGAAAACGGCTATTTTTATGATTCAGAACTGCAAAATAAGAAAACCTCATACGGGAGTAATCATTACACGCCCAAAAATTATAATAATGTTTATACTGGCAAGATGCCAATGTATGAAGCGTTAGCGAACAGTGTGAATGCACCGGCAGTTTGGCTTTTAAACAAGATTGGTGTCAATAAAGGCTATGATTCCGTTAAAAAGTTTGGCCTCCCAGTGACGAAGTCGGACAAAAATTTGGCGTTAGCACTGGGTGGTTTGAGTAAGGGAGTTTCACCTCAGGAATTGGCGGGCGCATACACTGCTTTTGCCAATAATGGGACGCGAACCGATACCCACTACATTCGTAAAATCGTGGATGCTTCCGGTAACGTCATTGTTGATAATCCAAAAGTCTCAACGCATAAGGTAATGACACCCAAGGTTGCAAAACAGATGACTAGTATGATGCTGGGAGTCTTCAACAGCGGCACGGGTGTGGATGCCAAGCCTTACGGGTATTCAGTGGCTGGTAAAACTGGGAGTACCGAAGCTGATGATACGGGAGACGGTGATGCCACCCGTGATAAATGGATCGTGGGTTACACGCCCGATGTTGTCTTAACCACCTGGGAAGGTTTTGACAGTACGAACAAGGATCACCATTTGGAAAATTTAAGCGGCACGGGAGTTGGACCACTGTTTAAGACTGAAATGGAAGAAATTTTGCCGTATACTAAACAAACCAAATTTGACACGCAGGACGCGTCAACGTTGGCGAAGGCTTCGAAATCAGATAATAATTTCTGGGATAACGTCCAACAGGGCGCAGGAAGCGTCGGAGATCAGATTCAACAGGGTGCCAATAACGCTGCGAACACCGTTAAAAAGTGGTGGCAGAGTACGTTTGGACAATAGAGTGTGTAGTAAGGCGTTTAGAGACCGGAGTATAGTGAAGCCCCACCATAAACCATGAACTTGGGTTTGTGGTGGGGCTTCACTATATGCAGGTCTCTGCCGCACGACACACGTTTAGAGAAAAATAAACAGACGTTGGAAATGTTTAACCGTTAAAAACTCACCCTCAAACTCACACAGCGTTCTTTCCCCCTCTAACATTTCATGATACAATATGAAAGTATTGAAGACAGGAGGATGCTTTTATGGCAGACATTTTAAAAACCGCTGGTGAGTTACGCGATGAGTTAGCTAGTTCTGACGAATTCACAGCTTTACAAAATTCTTATAACAAGATGAAGGCTGATGCAGAGGCCTATGATTTGTTCAAACAATTTCAGGGACTGCAGTTGAAGTTACAGCAAAAACAAATGCAGGGACAACAGCCTGATGAAGATGAGATGAAGCAGGCACAGGACCTTGCCGGAAAAGTTAGGGACAAGGACGCCATTAAAGATTTGATGGACAAAGAAAAAGACGTCAACCAGTTATTGGCTAAATTAAACAGCGAAATTACAAAACCAATCCAAGCCCTGTACGAAAACTAAAACAGGCGTTTAATCGTTGGTTAATAGATCAAAAACGTCGAAGATTTTTCTTCGGCGTTTTTTTAGGAGTTGACGACTGTGAAATTTATTCATGCAGCAGATTTACATTTAGACAGTCCTTTTGAAGGTTTGCAGCGATTACCCAAAGCGTTGTGGCAGCAAATTCACGAAGCACCGTTCAATGCCACTAAAACAATGGTAAACGATGCAATCAAACAAAAAGTAGACTTTGTATTATTAGTGGGTGACTTATTTGACCGTGAAACGCAGAGTGTTCAAGCTCAGGTGTTTTTAAATGAACAATTGCAGCGTCTGGTAGATGCAGGCATCACTGTTTTTGTTTCATTTGGTAATCACGATTATTTGACGGGGGATCAGCAGCTTGATTTGCCTGACGGTGTCACTGTTTTTGGCAGTGACGTGACCACTAAAACATTGACAGCTGCAGATCATACCCGAGTTGCTATCAGCGGCTTTAGTTATGCTGACCGATGGCTGGAGCAAGACGTTGTCCCGCAGTTTCCAGAACGCGGATCCGTTGACTTTCAAATCGGCATGTTGCATGGGGCGGTTAAGCAAGGTAGCACTAATCATTACGCGCCATTTACGGTCAGTGAACTGTCGGCGACGCATTACGATTACTGGGCATTAGGTCATATACATAAACCCAGCGTACTAACTAAGACCCCCCCTGTAGTCTACGCTGGTACCATTCAGGGTCGTCATAAACTGGAAACCGGTGAACATGGTTACCAGCTCGTGACCAGCCAAGAAAAACGTCTGCAGAGCCAATTTGTGCCCGTTGATCAAGTTCGATGGTCGTCACTAACTCTGGCAGTGGATGAGAATACAACGGATACCAGTCTGATTGAAGCCGTACGAACAGCATTGACGCAGCGAAAAGCGACTGTGTTCGAATTAATTGATTTAAGACTAACCGGGATTGAAAAATTGTCTGCTAGTATGCTGAGCCGGTTAAACGATGGTACCTGGCTTGAGCGGTTTGACCAAACTCAGAAAAAAGGTTATCGCCAATATCAAGCTTGGGTCTATGAAGTTAATGTGTTGCCAACTAGTCGGCCAGTACAGTATGCAAAACTAGACGCTGAATATTGGCAAGATGCCCAGAAAACAGTCTTTACGCAAGATAACGTGGAGATGACTGCTGGTAAACTCATGCAGTATTCGTTTATTGCAGACCATTTGCGTAATCCAGAAACCACGGGTCATTTGACTGATTGGGCCAAAAACGAACTTTTAGCCCAATCCCGTTTGGAGGAAGAAAACGATGCAGATCAAGACGATTAAAATCTACGGGTTCGGTAAGTTTCATGATACAACCATTGACCTGTCGAAGCGTTTTTCACTCCTGTATGGTGAAAATGAGGCTGGAAAATCGACTTTAGTTGCTTTCATTTCCAGTATGTTGTTCGGGTTTGAAACTGCAAAACACCGTTACGCGATGTATCAGCCTAAGCAAGGGTCGCAATATGGCGGTGAACTTTATTTTAACCATAATCAAAATGATTATTGGTTAAAACGAGTGGATGGTACTCACGGTGGTAAAGTGACCTTCCGTAATTTAACCACTAATACGCCCTTATCTAAGGAAGATCTCACGCAGTTATTGCAGCCCTTAAATAAGGAATTATTTTACCAAATTTTTTGCTTTGGCGAACGGGAGCTGCAGGCCGTTTTCGACTTGAACCGCTTTGATTTAGTGAAGCGAATCCAGCGAATTGGCGCCATTGGCAGTGAAAACTGGATTGGATTAACGCAGGAGCTAACTGCTTCGGCTGGGGAGTTATATAAACCTCGCGGCCGAGTTCAGCCACTAGTACGATTATTGCGGGAATACGATGAAATGGCTGATAAAATTGAAACGGCCAAAACTCAGTTCCAACAGTATCAGACATTACAAGTCGACGCGCAAAGAACGGCTAAAACACTGTCGAAAATTCAACAGCAACTTGAAAAGCTCAGGGATCAACAGAATCAATATCAGCGTTTAATTAAGCTCTATCCACAATATCAGCAACTAAAAAACAGTTCACCAGTTCAAACAACCATGTTAATCAGTCGTACCGACTGGCAGAAGGCTACACAACTGGCAACGGCTATCAGACAATTGAAACAAGATTTAGCTGCTCAAGAAGTAACGATTAAGCAGCAGCGTCAGGCACACATGCCCAGCGAAGCACAGCAATTTTATATCAGTCATCAACAGCAAATTGATCAGTTGAGTGCCCAGATGCCAGCCATGGAACAACTGGAACAGCGACAACAGCAAAATGAAAATCAGCTTACGGCTGTAAAACAGCAGCTAGAAATATTAAGCCAGCAATATGGGGCTTCATTGGCCAACCTTAGAGTGTTAACACCCAGTGAACAGCAGCAAATTGAAGGATTGTTCGATCAGCAGCAACACTTAAGTATCGAACGGGATTCACGTGCTGATCAACGGCTGGAACATCAAAAAACGTTTGAGCAGTTACGACAACAAGCAGATAAAGACTCGACTTCTGGAATGGATCTTAAGTGGTTGATTGGTGGCGTGGGTGTGGTATTGGTTGCTTTGTTTGTCCTAAGTGGTTTGGCACGGACGATTGGTGGCATCCTTGGTATGCTGATTGCGGGTTACGGTATTTTTAAACCGATTATTTCAGGGAACCAGCAATCCGCTATTGATTCTCAAATGGCGCTGTTGTCGGCTCAGTTAGATCAAGATCGCCAGCAACTAGCCAGCCTAGATCAGCAGCTGATCGATGCTGATGCCCAAGTAACGCAGTTTGGTGCTGAACATCAACTGCAGGGGTTTGCACCAGAACGGTGGCTTGATTTACAAGCTGATATTGGTAAATTTCAAGCGGCTAAATCCCAGCAAATTCAGCTTCAGGAACAACAAAATCAGGTTAATCAAAATCTTCGTACCTTTTTGGCACAATGGCAATTTGCCGGTGAAATTATTAGTTTGGGAGGCAGTCAGGCTTATCAATTGCAGCAAATTCATCAATTCTTGTCGGAGAGGCGCGATGAAGGTCAGAAACTGCAGTGGGCAAACGAGTCATTGACCGCTAGTACACAACGCCAAACGAAGCTTCAACAGCAGTTAGATGAGCAGCAGGCCGCGTTAAGTCAATTATTGGTCCAGTACCACCTTGCAACATTTGCTGAATTTGAGCGCCAGTACCAGCAAGATCAGGCAACTGCTGAACAGGATCAGCGATTGAGTGTCCTGAATGCTCAGTTAACGCAGGCTGACAGAGAAATTCTGGATGACACTGAGTCTTTAGCAGCATTGGAGCAATTCAGCCAGAGTATCCAGACTCAAACCACTCTCAAGCAGCAAAAACAAACCGACTTATTAAATCAGTCCAGTCAGCAACACTATCAACTTGAACGCTTAGCATCCAGTGATAAGTATCAGAATTTACTCCAGCAGCAAGCTGATTTACAGGCGGAAATTCTTTCATTAACTGATGATTGGCTAACAAAGAAGCTTCTGATCAATTGGATCGATCAAACACTAATTAACGCGTCACAGGGACGTCAGCCGCAAATCATTAAGGTTGCTGAACAGTTCTTCCAAGAATTAACTGATGGTCGTTATAAGCAAATGGTATTTACTGATCAGACGGTTCAAGTTATCCGTCATGATGATTTGACCTTCGACGTGGGTGAATTGTCCAGTGGTACAGCAGAACAGTTATACGTCGCGTTACGGTTTGCGTTCACTAAAGTGATGGCAGATGTGATCGCGATGCCAATCATCATTGATGATGCTTTTGTGAATTTTGATCGTCAGCGGACACAGTTAGCGTTGAAAATGCTAAGAAAATTAGCTCAAACAAGTCAGGTTATTTATTTAACGGCGAACCACGATAATCTTGGGTTCGTAGATGAGAGTGAAGTCTATCGTTTGGATGCTGGAAAGTCAGTTTGAAAAACTGTAGAATTAGTGTAAATAAGGGGGATTAACCATGGCAGAAAAACAATTAATGGCTTACGCAGTTGGTGAACAGATGAATCTGATGGCGCTCCTGAAAAACGTGAACGTTCGGGTGGCTAAAAATGGTAAGCAGTACCTTGATCTGACATTTGAAGATCAGTCTGGTGAGATCACTGGTAAGTTTTGGGATGCCAGCACTGCTGATATTGAGCGTTATAAAGCGGGTCGGGTGGTTCGGCTGGCCGGTAAACGGGAGAATTACCAGGGTTCCCCACAGGTTAAGATTGGTTCTTTAAGATTGGCAAACGCGGATGAACCCAATGATCCCAATGAGTTTGTGGTTCATGCGCCAATGAAAGCTAGCGAAATGGAAGACGAATTAAATCAGGTGGTATTTGAGATCACCAACCAGGTCTGGAACCGTATCGTTCGCTACTTAATCGCTAAGCATCGTGATGCTTTCTTTACGTATCCGGCTGCCAAACATAATCACCACGCGTTTCAAGGTGGGCTGGCATACCATACGCTGTCGATTCTGCGATTGGCGCACAGCGTGGTCAATCAGTATCCATCGATCAATGCACCGTTGCTGTATGCGGGCGCCATATTGCACGATCTTGGAAAAGTGATTGAGCTGTCCGGCCCCGTTTCTACTCAATACACGGTGGAGGGAAATTTGCTGGGCCATATTAGTATTGTGGATGGTGAGATTGTTTCTGCCTGCAACGAACTTAAATTCGATTTAAATAACGAAGATGTCGTTTTACTTAGACACATGATTTTAGCTCATCACGGCTTGTTGGAGTATGGTTCGCCAGTTCGGCCACGTCTATTAGAAGCCGAAATTTTGCACCAATTGGATGAACTGGATGCTTCAATCATGATGGTGACTAACGCAGTAGAAAAGACAACGCCAGGCGAATTCGGTGAACGGTTATTTGCCATGGATGGCCGTTCATTTTATCGGCCGAATCAGCCACAAGTTGGCGGTCAAGAGGATCAAAAATAACTCAAAACAAAAAGGATTGAAATTCCTGATTTTCGTCAGGGATTTCAATCCTTTTTAATACTTTGGTTAAAGCAGAATTACTTACTGCTCTTTGATGAACTGCTTGAAGTCAAGTAGTCAGCAAGAACGTTTTGTAATTGACTGTCCTTAATTGAAACATTACCCTTCTTGAGCACCTTAGATACAACGCTCTTCAAGGTTGCGCTATCGTTCATACGCTTGTCATAGATTTGGTTCTTCAATTCAGTTTCGTGTTGCTTGTAAGTGCCCTTACCAGGATTGCTGTCCATCTTGATGACGTGATAGCCATAAGAAGTCTTAACAGGCGTCTTGGTGTATTGGTTAGTCTTCAACTTGAAGGCAGCCTTCTTAAAGGTTGAGTCCAACTGAGTATCGGTGTTATCGAATGGATCTAACTTACCACCCTTGTTCTTAGTAGCACTGTCAGTAGAGTACTTCTTAGCTAATGAAGCGAAGCTCTTACCTTGGTTCAACTGCTTGATAACATTTTCAGCAGTTGATTTCTTAGAGACTAAGATGTGGGAAACAGTGACCTTTGGTTGGTAACTCTTAAATTGATCTTTAAGTTGGGCATCGGTAACTTTGGTATCAGCCTTAACAGCTTCCTTCAAAAGTAAGTTGCTTTTGATTTGCTGTTTCAATTGAGAAGCAGTCATACCGCTTTGCTGAAGAACAGAGTTGAATGATGAACCATATTGCTTCTTGTAACTATTGTATTCTTTGGTAACGTCTGAATCTTTTACCTTGCTACCAAATTGCTTATCAAGCACTTTGTTCAAAATCATTTGCTGTAAGACTTGCTTACCGCTAGAAGTGTTCTTCAAGCTGCTGTAAAATTGACTTTCCGTAATTTTACCGCCTGAAGTGGTGGCAACTGTTTTGCTACCACATGCTGCAAGGGTCAAGCTTAACATGACACCTGCAAGAGCAACGAACCATTTTTTCATATCTGAAAACACATCCATTTCTTTAGATTAGTTTCATCCCGTTGGGACATCTTACTTAATATAACATAAACTCAAAATAATTTTCAGCTGTAAAGGGAACTTAATAAAAATTGAATACTTCTATTTATTTGAGTCGGTGCTCTCTAGACCGGCTGCACGCTGATTAATCGCATCCAGATGTGGTTGAATTTTGAACTGAAACTGATCCACTGCCGATTCGATACTATCAATGGCTGGCTGTGCCTTTTTGAGTTCAGTTTGTAGATTCGCCAAACGTGATTGAACTACCGCGGCCTGTTGTCTAACGTTATTTAGCGCTGTCTTACGAGCCCGAACATGTTCAACTGTTTCCTGAACAAAAGCCATGGGCGACTGCTGTTTACGGTAAAGGTGAACAGCTAACGAAGCACCAGCCGTGAATAAGGCACTGGTTAAAAATCGTTTCATATCATCACCTCAAATTAAAATTGTGACTTGATGGCATTTTGAATATCGGTATAAGCTTTTTCATCATATTTGCTGGAATTATCCTTAAAGGTCATCCCGAAATCATCGTGGTCGGTGTAGCGAGGGATAAGGTGAATATGAGAATGAAAGACGGACTGATAAGCCACTTTACCGTTATTGTTCAAAATGTTAAGACCTTTGATCTCAGGATTAGAGTTCTTCACGGCTCGAGCAATTGCGGGAATCTTACTGAAAACAGTGGCTGCCAAATCAGCGTCATAGGCAAAGATATCCGCAACGTGAGTCTTAGGTACAACTAAAGTATGGCCAGGGGTACCCTGTGAAATATCCAAAAAGGCTTTAACATCATCGTCTTCATAGACGGTGTAACTTGGAACTTCACCCTTAATAATTTTGCAGAAAATACAATCATCATCATAGTTATGAACCATTTTAAATCCTCCTTTAAAAATCATAAAAGTTACGTTAAGTATAACGCATTATTCCAAAATTCCATACACCCCGGCGTATGATATAATGAAAACAATTGACCAAAATTACAGAGAAATGAAGGGATGTTCATGACGCTTCAGGTGACCAAAGTTGTCGGCGGTTATTCACAAATACCCGTCTTAAAAGAAGTGACATTTGATGTTCAAGATGGCGAGCTTGTGGGCTTAATTGGACTGAATGGTGCGGGTAAATCAACCACGATCAATCACATTATTGGGCTGTTAACGCCCTTTAAGGGTGAAATCAAGATTAACGGACTTACCTTAAACGAAGATAAAAATGGCTATAAAAAACAAATTGCTTATATTCCAGAAACACCGATCCTTTATCAAGAATTAACGCTAAAAGAACATTTGGAAATGACCATGATGGCGTACAGCCTTGACCGTGATAAAGCTTGGCAAAAGGCCAATCATTTGCTGAGCATTTTCCGACTAGATAACAAGCTAGACTGGTTTCCAGCTAACTTTTCTAAGGGGATGAAGCAAAAGGTGATGATCGTGTGTGCCTTTATTACGGAAGCACCATTGTTCATCATTGACGAACCGTTCTTAGGGTTGGATCCATTGGCGGTACATGACCTGTTAAATTTGATTGACGAACAAAAGGCCAAGGGTGCCAGTGTGTTGATGTCAACTCACGTTTTGGACACCGCTGAAAAGTACTGCGACCGGTTTGTGTTGCTGCATGATGGCACAGTTAAAACGGAAGGGACCTTACCAGAGTTACGCCAAGCTCTGCCGGATGCGGGTGAATCCTTGGACGATATCTACATGTCAATGACGAGGGCGGATCAGCATGAATAATTTATACCGACAGCGTTTGTCTAGTCATTTAAAAGAAATGTTTAAATACCTGCGGCTGGTGTTTAACGACCACTTTGTTTTTGCGTTGCTGATTTTTATTGGTGGTTTGGGATATGCCTACTCCAATGGGCTGAAGGAATTGCAGCCGAATCTTTGGTGGGCCAAGCCGGTAATCGTTATCGTGTTGCTGCTGGTGCTGCAGTTAGGACGATTTGCGACGCTGTTTCAGGACGCTGATGTGGTATTCCTGTTGCCAAAAGAAGCTGAAGTTCGTCAGTATTTGAGTGGCGCTCGTACATACAGCGAAAGTTTGGCAGTTGTCTACGAGCTGTTTGGTATGTTCGTTTTACTCCCGTTCATTCAGGTGACGGATGCTATGCCAGTGTTTGATTTAGCTTTGATTGCGGTTGCACAACTACTCTTAAAAGATAGTTTGTTCAGTTTAGCAATTGCCAGACGGTTTAAGGTTAAATCAGCTTGGTTAAAAGAATCAGTCTGGTTTAAATGGGTGGTACCGTTGATTATTTTAGTGGCCAGTGTGTATGGGATGCCGATGGTTGGCACGTTGCTGGCACTCGTTTTGGCAGTATGTTTACGGGTAGCGGACAAACGTTATAATGCCGTACCGTTTGACTGGTGGCAAGCCATTACGTTGGAGAATAATCGAATGATGGGCGTCTACCGATTCTTTAACTTATTCACTAACGTTCCCATGCTCAAAGGGGTGGCCAAACGGCGCCGTTATTTAGACTGGTTATTGAACATTGTCAAGATTACGCCAAAGAACACGTATCTCTATCTTTACAGCCGTGGCATCGTTCGTAGTGGGGAGTTCAGTGGCTTGTACTCCCGGTTGACGATTCTGGGAATGATTTTGCTCTACTTCGTTCGTGGAACGTGGCTGCCAGTGGCGTTGGCTGCGCTATTCCTCTATCTGATTGGTTTCCAGCTGATTCCGTTTTATTGGCAGTTTGATGATATTGTCTTTACTCATCTATACCCTGTTGAGGAAAAACAACGAGTGAACAGCTTTAGACGCCTGATGTTTTCGCTAATTGGCATCACCGCGATTCTGTTCTTGGTGATGATCTTCGTTGCTAATCAAGATTGGATGGTTGGACTGATTGCGTTTGCGGTTGAACTTGTTGAAGTGGTTTTGATGGTTCAATACTATTTGCCGTTACGTCTAAGAAAGAAGAAGTAGTAAAAACCAGTTGACTCAATTGGTTTGTTTGCCTAAAATGAACAGTAATCTTAAACGACGGGCTTGTATCAAGTTCGTCGTTTTATAATGGAAATCGGAGGAACAACATGCGGGTACGTAAGAAGCCGTGGGCAGCACAGTACATTAAGGATCATTCGGATTTAATTGTGACGGAGCCTGAATCACAGTTAGGTCATTGGCAGGAACGTTTTCCTAGTCGCCAGCCCATTCAAGTTGAAATTGGAATTGGGAAGGGTCAGTTTATTATTGAAATGGCACGACAGAATCCAGAGATCAACTTTTTAGGGATTGAAATTCAAGAATCAGTGATTGCCACAGCACTTCGTAAATTAGTAGAAAGTGAGCTGCCTAACGTCCAGTTGGTGGAAACTGACGGTGCGTTTGTAGATACCTTGTTTGCTGAAGGCGAAATCGATAAGCTCTACCTTAACTTTTCGGATCCGTGGCCTAAGAAGCGACACGCTAAGCGTCGGCTGACTTCACCTAATTTCTTAACTCACTATCAAAAAGTGCTCAAAGAAGATGGTCGGATTCAGTTCAAAACTGATAACCGTGGTCTGTTTGAATACTCATTAACGAGTTTTAACAACTTTGGCATGGTTTTTGACGAAGTTTGGCTAGATCTGCACAACAGTGAAGGCAACGAAGGCAACGTTCAAACCGAGTATGAAGAGAAGTTTAGTGCTAAAGGACCAATTTATAAGTTAGTAGCTCATTTTGATAGCAATCCGGCATAAAAAAATCCCGATTAACTTGCAATCGGGACACGGGTTAGATATATTTTTAACGATTTTTTTACAGGCGGTTTATTTTTAGAATACTACCGGTCTTAGCATCTGCAATAAACTCATATGATACGAGCTTATTGTCTTCCATGCGGGAAAGACCACCGGAATAAACCATAGTGTGAATGGCAAATTGTGCGTGCTTGTACGGATGCTCATTGATCCAGGCACCCTCAATGGTTGATTCTTTTCTGAAGGCTTGTTTAACACTGTTTAAAATATCATTGGGCGTCATATATTGACGGTTAAATGCTGATTTACCCATCAGGAAACCAAATAAAATACTTAATAGGGATAGTAGACTGAGTTGTTGATAATCTTTGATGTTTAGTTCCATACGCGTTTTCCTCCTACGCTATTTAGTATTATGTTAGCTCAAATCTCTCTTTGATACCACATTAATGTACTTTTTCTGAAAACAGGGTATAATCAATTTACTGAATAAAAGTAAGTAAGGAGCGATAGTAATGGAAAAATTACCTCAAATGACAAAGGATCAACTACTTGAAAAAATTAAGGATGGTCGCTACATGCTGTTTTTCTCAGCAACGTGGTGCACTGACTGCGCGTTCATTAAGCCTTCAATGCCAGCTATTGAAGCCGAATACCCAGACTTTAAGTTCATCAACGTTGACCGTGATAAAAACATTGATCTTGCTGTAGAATTAAACGTATTAGGCATTCCTAGCTTTATTGCGTATAATAATGGTGAAGAAATCGGTCGCTTCGTAAACAAAGACCGCAAAACAAAACAACAAGTGGAAGAATTTATTAATGCACTGTAGTTCTTCTGCTTTTGAAAGGATGCTCCATGTTAATTTCTAGTTATAATCAAAAGGCACTTGGCGACGTGATGATTATCTACGTGGCACCAGATGTCAAAGAACAATCCGTTGTTACTAAGGGTAATTTTACCCGTATTTTTGATCCAGAAACTGATACCACGCTGGGCTACAACGTGGCTCACGTGTCAGATATCCTGGGACCCATTAATCAAAATGGTCAGGTCTTTTTAACGGAAGAACAGGTATCGACTTTGAATCAGGCACTGTCAGATGCTGGTTTTGAGCCAGAGTTAAAGGCCGATTTAACGCCGAAATTCATTGTGGGTTATGTTGAATCAGCAGAGCCGCACCCAGATTCTAATCACTTATTGGTGACCAAGACGCGGGTTCAAGATGGCAAAACGCTGCAAATCGTGTCGGGTTCGCCTAACATGCAAGCTGATATCAAAGTGGTTGTGGCCGAAGTTGGTGCAATGATGCCAGATGGTCTGATTATTTGGCCTGGTAAATTGCGTGGCGTTGAAAGTGATGGTATGATTTCATCAGGAAGAGAATTAAAGATTCCTGGGGCACCCGATCGGCCGGGCGCGTTGATTTTACCTGATGATTACGAAGTTGGAACGCCATTTGACTTTAACAAGGCACAGACTTTATTCAGTTAGATGAACGACGTGAAAGGGGCCTCGGCTCCTTTTTATTTTGCCCTCGGCCATAAAATAATCAAACTAAACTAACTTGAATACTGAATGGATGACTAAATATGAATCACTATGATGGACCAGCTTTTTACCGGAGATATCGCCGACCGGAGAAATCGGCTAAAGAGCCAGTTTCGCCACAGTTTAAAGTGCCTGGTAAACGGTCAAAACAGGCGGATGAAGAACCCGCAATTTTTCAACGAAAAGAACTACGCCACGAAGAGACTCCACGGCGTGAGATCAACAGACGACCTGAAACGCGGCCAAAGCCAGAACCTAAGCAAACGGTTAGCAATGACTGGCGTTCCTCAACACCTTTTCGACCAACACAGGTACCTAAACAACTTAATAGAAGGGTGATCCACCAACCCAAAATTGATTACACCGCTCTTATGAAGCAATACTTTCAAAAAGATGATGGTGATGTGCTGGTCTTTGACGATGGCACCCAAGTGACCACTGATTCGGTAATGGCAGAGCAACCACGGTTAGCGTTTGAAACGGATAACAGTACTGATACGGGAACAGCCACTGAACAGCCTGAGTTTAATCAGTCAACACAGGCACCGCAATCGACTCAGAACGACACAGAAGTATCCAATCATCCTGAACCTGATAGCGAACAGCAAACTGAGACGGTTCAAGAACCGCTTGAAGATTCCGAAACGAGTGTTGTTGAAACACCGTCAGCATCCGATCAGTCAGAATCACATGACAGTGATCTGACAGGTTCGAGTCTTACAACGGACGAATCTGAAAATAAGCCGCAACTGCTTGAGCAGACGGAAGATACAAATCAACCTGTTTCAGTTACTGAACAACAGCCTGAAGTGCAAGGGGTTGAGACTAATCCGGCAACGTCACAGGACGAAGCGGATGTTAAATCTACTGACGATCAGGCGGATGTTACCATGGCACCTGCGGACACGATGCCGGAAGATAATGTCGTTGATTCAACTGATGATGAAAAGCAAGACAGTATCGAGCAATCGTCAGAGCCAGAAACAAAGCCTGAGCTGGAACATGGGTTAGGCCATTCTCTCGGCGATATCCTGCAGGAGGAAAATACCAGTTCACAGATGAATAAACTGGCGCTGTTTCAGGATAAACCCACTGCCAAGCCGGTAAGTGAGAATGATCAAGGTACCCGTGGTTATCAATTTCCGGCTACTTCTTTATTAACACCACCCGTTGTTACGGATGAAAACGCCTTGGATGAATGGATCGAACATCAAGGTGAAGTTTTGGATGAAACTTTGCAGGCTTTCCACGTGGACGCACACGTGGTGGACTGGACAGTTGGTCCAACCGTCACCCAGTTCCAGGTTCATTTAGCGCTGGGAGTTAAAGTTAACAAAATTACTAATTTGACAGATGATTTAAAGCTGGCGTTGGCGGCTAAGGATATCCGGATTGAAGCACCCATTCCTGGCAAGACTACGGTGGGGATAGAGATTCCTAATCCCAAGACACGGCCAGTAATGTTATCAGAAGTGTTGGAATCAAAAGCCTTTAAAGACAGCACTTCGCCGTTGACGGTTGCACTTGGGGTGGACTTGTTCGGCCAACCAAGAGTGACTGATCTTCGGAAAATGCCTCATGGGTTGATTGCTGGGGCTACGGGTTCCGGTAAATCAGTCTTTATTAACAGTCTGCTGATTTCGTTGCTTTACAAAGCGACACCAGCTCAGCTGAGATTATTGTTGATTGATCCTAAAGCAGTTGAATTAGCGCCTTACGATGGGTTGCCACACTTACTTTCACCCGTGATTTCTGATCCTCAGGCCGCTGCTGCCGCACTCAAATGGGCGGTCAAGGAAATGGATGATCGGTATGATCGATTGGCGGCTGCCGGTGTACGGAACATTGAACAATATAACGACCGTGCTGAGTTAACTGGTGATTACGCGCAGAAACTGCCATACATCGTGATTGTGATCGACGAATTAGCTGACCTGATGATGATGGCTTCCAGCGAGGTTCAGGACTACATCGTCCGAATTACGCAAAAAGCACGTGCAGCCGGGATTCATCTGCTGATTGCTACCCAACGGCCAAGCGTAGACATCGTTACTGGAACCATTAAAAATAATATTCCAACTCGAGTAGCCTTCATGGTGTCTTCACAGGTAGATTCCCGGACGATTATTGATACGTCTGGTGCGGAACGCTTGCTAGGGAAGGGCGATATGCTGTTCTTAGGCAATGGCGCTTCGCAACCACTTCGATTGCAAGGTACTTTTGTCGATAAGGAAGTCGATCGGGTGACTGATTTCGTACGGACTCAGGGTAAGCCACACTATGCCTTTGATCCAGATGGCTTGTTAGAAAAACAGCAGGTTCAAGAAAGTCAGGATGAATTGATGCCGGAGGTTTTGGACTATATTGTTCAGGAAAAGACGGTCTCTACGTCGAAACTGCAACGGGTCTTTTCAATTGGCTACAATCGGGCAGCGAACTTGATCGATACCCTTGAAAACAAGCAATATATTTCTGGCCAAAATGGTTCTAAACCCCGGGACGTTTTTCTCACTGAAAAACAACTCGCCGAAATGCGAGCACCCAGAACGGATTAAAAGGTGAAAACCACTCATGTTACAGTGCAGAAAATGCACTGTTCAAGATGTGTTTGCTCTGCTAAAATATTGATATGGACCAATGATGGCTGATTAACCAGCAATAGTCGGCCTAAATTAAATCATTGAAACGATGAAAAGAGGATTTTGATGGACAACACAACCACTTATTATTTTGTTGGAATCAAAGGATCAGGGATGAGCTCACTTGCACTCATTCTTCATGACAAAGGCTTTAAGGTAGCAGGATCAGATATTACACAGTACACGTTTACGCAACGTGGCCTTGAACAGGCTAAGATCCCGGTTTATCCATTCGACGAAGCGAATATTCACGAAGGCTTAACGGTCATTGCTGGGAATTCCTTCACCGACGATCATCCAGAAATCAAAAAAGCACGGGAAATGGGCTTACCCGTTTACCGTTATCATGAATTTTTAGGTAAGTTAATCGAAGGCTATACTAGTATTGGGGTTGCCGGTGCTCATGGTAAGACCAGTACCACTGGATTACTCTCGCACGTGTTGTCCGGCATCGCACCAACTAGTTATCTCATTGGTGATGGAACTGGTAAGGGTACGCCAAATGCGCGGTTCTTCGTTTATGAAGCCGATGAGTACCGCCGTCATTTCTTGGCCACTAAACCCGACTACGCAATTATGACTAACATTGATTTTGACCATCCTGATTACTACAAGGATATCAATGATGTGTTTAGTGCTTTCCAAACGTTTGCTAACCAAGTGACAAAGGGCATCTTTGCTTGGGGCGACGATGAGAACTTACGTAAGTTAAAGACTGATGTGCCAATTTATTACTATGGTACCAGTGACCGGGACGATTTTCAGGCGCGCAATATCAAGCGAACAACTAAGGGTTCTCAGTTCGATGTTTACTATCATGATGAATTTTTAGGGAACTACCATGTACCGCTGTTTGGTGAACACAATGTCTTAAACAGTTTGGCTGTGATTGCTGTTGCATACTTTGAAGACGTTGATCTGGATGCCATCAAAGATGAATTATTGAGCTTTAAGGGTGTTAAGCGTCGGTTTGCTGAACGTAAAGTGGCTGATATGACCATTATTGATGATTACGCTCATCATCCATCAGAAATTCGGGCAACCTTGGACGCTGCTCGTCAAAAATATCCTGACAAAAAAGTGATTGCTGTTTTCCAGCCACATACGTTTACCCGTGTGATTGCGTTAATGGATGATTTCGCGAAGGCTTTAAACAACGCGGATGTGGTTTATCTGACTGACATTTTCAGTTCAGCTCGTGAATCGAATGGTAAGGTTTCCAGTGAAGACCTTGCTAAGAAGATTAACAAGGGCGGCGAAATTTTGAAGCTAGATAATATGTCACCATTGTTGGACTATCATGATGCTGTTGTGGTCTTCATGGGTGCGGGTGACGTTCAAAAGTACGAACGTGCTTATGAAGAGCTATTGAGCCATTTGTCATTAAAAGATAACTAATTATTAATATTTTCTAAAAGGTAACTTATTCAAGCCGTAAGAAATCGCTTTTCATTGCTTTTTCCACTAAGGTTGTTAAAATGTATTCTTAATGAGGGATATAAAAAGGAGGAACCTTAATGAACAATTACGATGAACAGCCACGACGCGTAATCAATGCGGATGTTGGTTTGAACAAATTTTTAACCAAAATGTATGGTTGGATGGCAGTAGCCGTGTTGTTATCAGCCTTTGCAGCGTTCTACGTTTCAACCACGCCAGCTTTGATGTCACTTTTTACGGGTTCATATCGAATCGTACCAATCATTGTATGGTTTGTCTTTCCATTCCTGGTTAGTGGTCAAGCAATGAAGCGGCCATCGGTTAGTTTTGTGCTGTTAATGGCTTATGGGTTGTTAACCGGTGGCATTATGTCAATGTACGCTTTGGTGTACACGGGAACAACCATGGTGAGCGCATTTGCTTCTAGCGCAACGATTTTCATTGCAATGGCCGTTTATGGGATTGCAACGAAACGTGATTTGTCACGAGTGGGTGCACAAGCAACTGCTGCTTTGATTGCGTTAATCGTTGCCTTCTTGATTAATATCTGGTTGAAGAGTTCAATGATTGCGTTTGTCTTTTCTATTATTGGAGTGGTTATCTTCACTGCTTTAACAGCATCAGATAGCCAAAAGATGAAACGCTTGTATTTGCAAAGTGATGGTAGTGCAACCAGTTCCACTGGTTTAGCCATCATCGGTGCGATGCAGCTTTACCTAGACTTCGTAAACCTGTTTATTTTATTACTGCAGATTTTTGGTGGCATGGGTGACAGGGATTAAAGTGGCTAAAATCAATCATTAAAAAAGATAATTGTGACATATAAAAATGATTAAATTTGAGTCTGATTAACAGTCGTACTATTTTGACTGTTAATCAGACTCTTTTATTTTGGGTACGAATTTCGTTTTTTATTAGATAAATGAAAAGTCTGAAGTTACAGCAAAAAATAAGTATATTTTACATATATTGTTCTAAGACCTTGACGTAACTATGCTGATGTTTTACCATCTTTTTAAGTGCTTTAGCGACGAAGTTAGACAATACGTTTGAAAAGCGGCTTATTCTTTTATTTTATAAGTATTTTTAACTTTAAAATATCGTTAACGGCATTAACTTTTGAATGAGGAGAGGGGACTAGATTAATTGCTAATATACGGTTAAGCGTTGAATAATTTTTTAGGAGGAGCTCATTTGAATGATCATTAAAGATAAAATTTTGGGAACACTGTACGGTCAAGCTATCGGGGATGCCATGGGCATGCCGTCTGAATTATGGCCGGTACAACAGATTCGGCAACAATTTAACGGTCGGATCACGACGTTTTTAGACGGACCGGCAAATAATGATATCGCTGTGAATTTTACTAAGGGTGAATATACGGATGATACCAATCAGGCGTTAGCCATTTTAGATTCATTGATTGAAACTGATTGGCAGCCGAATCAGGAAAATCTGGTTCAACACATTATGAAGTGGGCCGATGAAGTGGGTGCCTGGGAGAATAACATTCTGGGACCCAGCAGTAAAGCGGCATTGACCGCTATTAAAAAAGGTGAGGATCCGCGTCCGGTAACCGACAAGGCATTGACTAACGGTGCCGGCATGCGAATTGCTCCCATCGGTGCACTGTTTGGCCCGCAGGAACTGAGTGGGCTGATCAAAATGGTTTACGAAGTTACCCGAGTGACGCATTCCAGCGACGTGGCAATGAGCGGGGCTTCTATGATTGCGGGGGCGGTGACGGCCGCCGTGGCTGACTACTCGTGGGATGAAATTATTGACTTCGCGCTGAATTGTAATGATCAAGGGTTCAAAATGGGTGCTCCAACTTGGGCTGCCAAGACTCATGAGCGGCTAAAATTGGGCATTGAGCTGGCAAACCGTTATCCAAGCGATGAAGTTCGTTTCAGCCAGGCTATTTATAACGTGATTGGCACAGGAACCATGATTTCTGAAAGTATTCCGGCAGCTCTTTCCATTGCTTATTACGCCAAAACGGTCCATAAATCAGCATTGCTTTGTGCTAATTTAGGTGGTGATACCGATACGATTGGTGCTATGGCAACGGCAATTTGTGGTGCTAAAAATGGAGCTTCATCAATTGACCAATCATGGATCCATTTAATTGATACTAAGAATCCACAGCACCATTTTGAAGAATATGCTGAGCAAATGTTGCAGTTTCGGACAACCAAAAAATAGGACGGTATAACATTATGGACGATAAGATTATTAAAGTTCCTGAGGCGGATAAGACATTAACACCTGGTAAGTTATTCTATAACTGGTTTGCAGCTAACATCGGAATCATGGGTTTTGTGTACGGCGCCATTATTGTGAGCTATCATTTATCTTTTATGCAAGCCATTGCGGCTTCCTTAGTTGGCGCATTATCTTTTCTGGTTCCTGGCTGGGTGGCTATGGTTGGTCAACGGGAGGGTATTACCACCTTCAAGCTGAGCCGGGCTGCATATGGGACGTATGGCAATAAGATTCCCAACGCCATTGCCTGGTTCAACATGGTGGGCTGGCTGGCAGTTAACATTATTACCGGAACGTTGTTACTGACTTCCTTATTCAGAGTGATTCACGTTCAGAAAAATACATTGACGACTGCCATTGCTTTAATTATCTTTGGGGGACTGGTCTTACTTTCTGGACTGCTGAAAGAAGCAACTTTGGCGAAGATTCAAACTTGGTTGAGTTGGATCTTTGGTGTTTTAACAGCTGTCATTCTGGTGATTTTTCTGATGAAAGCAAATTGGCAGGAAGCTTTAGATTTACCAAGCGGTAGCTGGATCACCGGTTTTCTACCTGCTGTTAGTATCGTAGCGGCCGGATCCGGAATTTCCTGGTCCATGGCTGCTGCTGATTGGGGTGCATACGTTAAGCCTAATACAAAACCAGCTGCTACTTTTTGGAACACCACGATGGGTGGCGCTGTCCCACTATTTGTGCTGATGGCTGGTGGTGTTTTGCTGAGTACCATTGAACCCAAACTTGCCACTACGGGTAATCCTTTTGATGTGATGTACAGCGCTTTGCCAAGTTGGATCGGTGTGATTTATTTCTTGGTGGCAGCTGGTGGCATCATTCCTCAATGTATCGTTTCACTGCGTTCGGCACGAATCAACTTGTCAACAATTGGTATTAATGTATCGCAGCGGACTTCATTGACTATTCACGGTTTAATCGTTATTTTAATTCCGGTGTACGTTTTGTTTATCTCCGGTAACTTTCTCAGTAATTTTGAGATTTTCCTTAACTTCCTGGGAATTTGCCTAGCAAGTTGGGTTGCTATTTTCCTATGTGACAGTGTGATGTTTCGGAAAAATGGTTATGATACCAAGTTGGTCGATCCGCAATCTAGCACCCACTATAACTGGGGAGGAATTATTTCCTGGCTGATTGCCACGATTACCGGCTTCCTCTTCACTAATAACGCGGTTTGGACGGGGCCTTTTGCACACGGAATTTTTGCTAACAATAGTTTAGGGGTCTTTATATCCGCTATTTTGGCCATTATCTGCATGTTCGTTGTCAAACTGATTAAGGGCGGTCAACGTGAGAAGGTGGCATAATGAACAAAACCTTGATTTTGGGTGCGGCATACGTCGATGTGATCATTAATGTCCCACGGCTACCATTTTCAGGTGGTGATGTCACAGGAGATTTGAAAGATGACATTGTTGGCGGATCAGCCTTCAATGTTTATGGTGCCATGCATGCCGCCCACGCTGATGCAGACCTGTTTGTACCAGTGGGCAAAGGCCAGTACGCGGATATTGTGCGCGCAGAATTGCAACGCCGGCAAATCCCAGAATTATTACCAGTGACGGAAGCGGACAACGGCTGGGACATTTCTATGGTGGAACCTTCTGGTGAGCGAAGCTTTTTAACGATTCCTGGCATTGATCAGATTTGGCAGGATGACTGGTTTGATCGTATTAATTTAGCGGATTATCGTTATTTCTACGTGAGCGGCTATCAAATCGAGAATGAACACATTGCTGATCAGATTCTGGGCAGATTAACGCAACGCAATGCGGATGCTTATGTGCTATTTGATGCCTCCCCGCGAATGAGCCATTTAACCGACAAAACGGTGCGGTGGCTCCTGCACAAACACGTGATTATTCATTGCAATGAAGATGAAATCGGCTATTTCGGAAAACCTGGAGAACCGGTGGATGAAATTGCAAAATCAATTTTTGAGCAAACCCAAAGTCCAGTGTTAGTGACACTAGGTGCTAAGGGAACCTTTTATTACGATGGTAAAAGTTCTGACATCATTCCCAGTCATCACGTCAAGGTTGTGAATACCATTGGTGCGGGTGATACCCATTGTGGTGGTTTCTTAGCTGGACTCGCGAGCGGGATGAATTTAGTGGATGCAATCAGTATGGCTAATAAGCTTGCGGCTACGGTTGTGGCACAGGAGAATAGTAGTTTGTGAATCAAAAAGGCGCTGCTGGGCAGTGCTTTTTTGTTTTGCAGGAAATTATTTTTGGAGCAATAACTAGCGACGTGAGCGCCTACCGCATTTACTGTTAAACTGATTTTTAATTGTCTAAATTCTCTGTTAAACTAGAGGTAATACAAATTGCGGAGGCTTATCAATGACTGAATCAAAACGATTATTACTTATCGATGGCAACAGTGTGGCCTTTCGGGCCTTCTTCGCGCTGTACACGGCATTGAATAGTATGACAAACGCAGACGGCTTGCACACCAATGCTATTTTTGGCTTTAACCGGATGCTGGATATTATGTTAGAAGATGTTAAGCCGACGGACGCATTAGTGGCTTTTGATGCCGGTAAAGTGACTTTTCGAACCAAGAAATATGCTGATTATAAGGGTGGTCGTTCAAAGACACCACCAGAACTTTCTGAACAGATGCCAGTGATCCGTCAATTATTAGCCGCACGAGGCATTAAATCTTATGAATTAAAGAATTATGAAGCTGATGATATCATTGGCACGATGGCTAAGCAGGCTGAAACTGCTGGTTACGAAACGACCATTTTTACCGGGGATCGTGATTTGACTCAGTTGACGTCTGACAAGACCAGTGTTGCTGTGTCTAAAAAAGGTGTTACTGAAGTAGAAACCTACACCCCCGAACACGTTGAGGAAAAACTTGGGGTTCGGCCAGACCAGATCATTGAAATCAAAGGGCTGCAGGGTGACACTTCAGATAATTATCCGGGAGTAACCGGTGTGGGGCCTAAAACCGCCGTTTCACTGATTCAGAAGTATGGCACCATTGATGGTGTTTACGAAAACATGGATAAGATTACTGCTAAAAAAATGAAGGAACATTTGATTGAAGACAAAGATTCAGCCTTTCAATCCCGTGATTTAGCAACCATTCGTCGGGATGCCCCGATTGAAATCAAGCTAAGCGACTTGACTTACAAGGGAGATCAGCAAGACGAACTAGTTAAGTTCTATCAGGAAATGAACTTCCAGTCATATTTAAATAAAATGAATACAGATGCGGGTGACGAGGACGTTCTTGGCTTAAAGCCCGTCGAATTCACCGTTTTAACTGCCGATAATTTAAATGAATTAGCGCAGTTCAAAGACCACGTTTCATTTTATTTGGAAATGCCAGACGCAAACTATCACACGTCAACTTTTGCAGGGTTTGTGATTGGTGAGGGCGATAAGTGGTTTGTTAGTCGTGACGTGGAATTACTAAAGCAGGCTCCAGTAAAAGATTTATTAACCAGTGATAAGGTTCAAAAAGATGTTTTCGACCTGAAGCGGACTTACGTTGGCTTAAATCGACTGGGCATTCACCTAAGTAACGTTGATTTTGATTTGTTGTTGGCTTCGTATTTACTGGATACCAATGAAAATAGTAACGACCTCGGCCGTTTAGCTTTTCAGCACGGTTACCATCAGATTCAATCTGATGAGGAGGTCTATGGTAAGGGTGCCAAACGGGCGATCCCAGATGATGATCAACTCTTTTTTGAACACTTAACTCGAAAAGGGATTACGATTGAATCGTTGAAGAAATCGTTATTTAAACAGTTGGATGAAAACGAGCAGACTAAGCTGTACCGCGACTTAGAGTTGCCGATGGCTTATGTATTGGCACACATGGAAATTGCGGGAATTATGGTGGATACGGACCGTTTGTCAGCAATGCAAAGCGAGTTCACCGAGTTATTGGCTCAGACTCAGCAGACCATTTTTCAAGAAGCTGGCGAAGAGTTCAATATTGGCTCACCCAAACAATTACAGCATATTTTGTTTGAAAAATTAGGGTTAACCCCAATCAAAAAAACTAAGACTGGTTATTCTACCTCAGTTGACGTGCTTGAAAAATTGGCAGCTGAAGCACCAATCGTTGAAAACATTTTGAAGTATCGTCAAATTTCAAAGATTCAATCCACCTATGTTGAAGGCTTATTAAAAGTGGTTCACAGCACGGATCAAAAGGTCCATACCCGTTATTTGCAAACTTTGACGCAAACTGGACGCTTGTCTTCAGTAGACCCTAACTTGCAAAATATTCCTATTAGGACTGAGGAAGGCCGGCGGATTCGTCAGGCATTTATCCCTAGTCATAAGGGCTGGCAGATTTTTTCTTCTGATTATTCACAAATTGAATTGCGGGTGTTGGCTCATATCACTCATGATAAGAATTTGCAGGAAGCCTTTAAAGAGGGCGATGATATTCATGCGTCAACCGCTCGTCGGATTTTCCATTTAGGTCCAGACGCTGAAATTGATCCGAATATGCGACGTCAGGCCAAGGCGGTGAACTTTGGTATCGTGTACGGGATCAGTGATTTCGGTTTGTCCCAAAATATTGGAATTACTCGCAAGCAAGCACGTCAGTTCATTGATACCTACTTCGAGGAATATCCCGGCGTTAAGCAGTACATGACTGATATCGTTGCTTCCGCTAAGGACAAGGGGTACGTTGAAACGATTGCACATCGTCGCCGTTATTTGCCAGATATCAACGCCCGGAACTTTAATCAACGATCATTTGCTGAACGAACAGCGATGAACACGCCAATCCAAGGCAGTGCCGCTGATATCATTAAGATTGCCATGATCAAAATGGAAGATGCTATTAAAGACTTGCAGGCTACGATGCTGTTGCAAGTTCATGATGAATTGATCTTTGAGGCACCTGCTGAAGAGATCCCAACACTGGAAAAATTAGTGCCAAGTGTCATGGATTCAGCCGTGAAACTGGAAATTCCGCTGAAAGTGGAATCTCATTACGGCAATACCTGGTACGAAGCAAAGTAATGATACAAGGAGGCACTAAGGATGCCTGAATTACCCGAAGTTGAAACGGTTCGGCGTGGCCTGACGCGCTTAGTCGGCAACGCTAAAATTACGTCCGTTGATGTTTACTATGAAAAAATGGTCTCACCAGAGGCTGATCAATTTAAAAAAATGCTTGCTGGCAAAACGATTGAACGGATCGACCGGCGAGGAAAATATCTGTTGTTCAGATTCAATGATGATTTGACTATGGTGTCACATCTGAGAATGGAAGGTAAGTACGACGTGCAACCAGATGGTAATCCGATTACTAAGCATACGCATGTAGTGTTTCACCTCGATGATCACCGTGATTTAAGATATACCGATACCCGGAAGTTTGGCCGGATGCACTTGTTAAAGACGGGTGACGAGACGAAGCTGGTTTCCGGTTTGAAAAAGATGGGGCCGGAACCCACACCAGAAACGCTGACTGTGGAATATATGAAGCAGATTTTTAGCAAGAGTAAAAAGGCCATCAAGCCATTTTTATTAGATCAAAGCAATATTGCCGGCTTGGGTAATATTTACGTTGATGAAACGCTGTGGTTAAGCCGGATTCATCCGGAACAACCCACCAACACGATTCCGGAATTTCAGATTCGTCAGCTGCGTGAGAATATTATTGCGGAAATTAAGCGCGCAATTGAAGGGCACGGTACGACGGTGCATTCCTTCTCTACCGCTTATGGCGAAGCTGGTGAATTTCAGAATCATTTAATGGTATATGGTCGTAAGGGTGAACCTTGTTTTCGGTGTGATACACCAATTGAAAAAACTAAGGTTGCTCAACGTGGTACGCACTTTTGCCCAGACTGTCAGGTCTTGCGTAAGGACCCTGGGGTGACCATGGTGCTAGGACTAACAGGTGGTATTGCTACAGGGAAATCAACTGTGAGCGAATTTTTCAAAGCCTATCAGATTCCGGTGATTGATGCTGATAAAGTTGCCCGAGAAGTTGTTGAACCGGGAACCAAGGGGCTGAAAGAAATTCAAACCACTTTTGGTTGGCAGATGATTCAGCCGGACGGTACTTTGGATCGCCATGCACTTGGTACCTTGGTGTTCAGCCAACCCGAGAAGTTAGCACAGTTAAACAGTATTACCGGACCATTAATTAAAAAGGCCGTAGTGCGCAAATTACGGGGTTACCGAAGGCGTCAAGTGCCGCTGGTGATTTACGATGCGCCCACGCTTTTTGAAGCCCATGGTGCAGCCGGCATGAACGAAATTATGGTCGTCAACGTACCGGATCAAGTACAGCTTCAGCGATTAATGGCACGTGACCACTTGTCTAAAAAAGAAGCATTGGAGCGAATCAACGCGCAAATGCCATTAGCTGAAAAGGTAAAAAGGGCTGATGTGGTGATCGATAATAGTGATTCAGTTGATAAAACAAAAGCGCAAGTGGTAAGATGGCTGAATGAAGCCGGATTTGGCTCATTAATAACAGATAAATCTAATTAGGTTAAAAAGTAAAATGTTTGATAAGGATAAGAGGTGAAACTATGCATTGTCCACACTGTCACCATAATGGTTCACGAGTTGTTGATAGTCGGCCAACAGATGAGGGTCGGGTTATTAGACGGCGCCGTGAATGTGAAAATTGCGGCTTTCGGTTCACAACGTTTGAACGCATCGAAGCAACACCATTATTAGTCATCAAGAAGAACGGTACTCGTGAAGAATTCAATCGTGAGAAAATCTTACGGGGAATTATTCGCTCAGCGGAAAAACGCCCAGTTGGTATGGATGTCATGACCAAACTGGTTGATGAGGTTGAAAATGAAGTCCGTTCACTGGGTGAAAATGAAGTTTCCAGTCAATTGATCGGTGAATATGTGATGAAGCGCTTAGCAGATATCGATGAGATTTCCTATATTCGTTTCGCCAGTGTTTACCGTCAGTTCAAGGACATGAGTGTCTTTTTGGAAGAACTCAAAGATGTGATGAATAAGGATAAGAAAAAAGGGGCTTCCTCTGATAAAAAGAAATGAAACGGGGCTTGATCATGGCGGAGTCAAAGCAACCATTGATGCCTAAAACATCTGTCGCAATTGTCACCACAACGCGGCTTCAAGAAGAGCGGCGACGGGTGTTGGACTTGCTTTACCAACCAATTTTAGGCGTATCAGCCTACAGTCTAGCAACAGTGATGTGGCGACAAGTATCTTTGACAGCTGATTTAAAAGTCGAAGTGACCCATACTGATCTATTGGCACTGCTCAATATTAGTATGGTGACGCTTCAAGACTCAAGACAACGGCTGGAGGCTGCGGGACTACTACGGACTTTTGAAAATCAGCCTGATCGATTACCAGAATTGATCTATGAATTACAGCAACCCGTTAGTGGTGAAATGTTCTTTAAAGATGACCTGTTAAGCTTGCTGTTACTGGAAGTAGTAGGTGAGCGGCAGTTTGAACGACTGCGGCAAGCCTTCTTGCCACGGCAACTTAAACGGGATAGGTGGCACGAAATTTCCAAGTCGTTTTTAGACGTTTTTTCACTGGATAACCGACTAATAGCGGCACCACCTAAATTGATCGAGGCAACCAAAGCAGCTTTTAATCAGGAAGAAACCACTGTAGAACATGAACAACCTACGGCGCCTGACTTTGACTTTGGTTTGCTTTCTGAACTGCTGAAGCGGTCATACATTGACTTGAACGATTTGCGGCAATATCGTCAGTTGATTATTAACGAACATTTATTGTACGGTATTGATGAAACGGAAATGGCACGCTACATAGGTGATGCCACTAATTTAGCCACGAATAAGTTAGATGCCAACCAGTTTAAACGTGCAATCGCTGCTGCCTATCAAGGTGGAACAACACCGGTAGTATCAGCCCCAAAAACGGTTACTACTCAAAAAGCCAGTGAGAGTCAGGAAGAAGCAACCCTGATTGATACTGCTAAACAGTACGAACCAATGGCTTTCTTAGCCCAGATTCGTCAGCAGCAGGGTGGTTATGTCGCTAGTGGCGAGCAACGTATCGTTGAGCAAATTGCCAGTAAACAGATTTTTTCCAGTTCTGTGATTAATATGCTGATTTACGAGGTTTTGATTGATCTGAATAATTCAACGATTACTCAGCGACTCACCGATACTATTGCCAATCGTTGGGCGCAAGATGGTGTCAAAACGCCAGAAGATGCGCTAGCAAGTATTCGTAAATTTAAAGCAGACCGGGCGAAACCCAAAACGACTCGGCGGCGTGGCGGCACTAAGAATATCAAAGAAACATTACCGGATTGGGCGAAAAGTGATTATCAGCCAAAGAAGAAAAAGACGTTGTCCAAGTCTGACCAGGATCAATTTAACGAACAATTAAATAAACTTAAAAAACTGCGGGATGGAGGTGATTAGTATGGAAAATATCAGCGAGTCTATGAAACGTTATATGGACCAACACCAACTTAATGCTAATTACCAAAAACTGATGAATAGTGTGTATCAAGATGCTGATGTTCAGGCATTTTTAAAGGCCAATGCTGATCAGTTAAACGCCGAACAGATTGACCGTTCATCGGCCAAATTATACGAATACGTTAACGAACGCAATAAATTGGCGGCTGGTGAAACGACTTTTGCCCCAGGATATGAACCTAAGCTGGTTTTAAATGACCACTTGGTGGAAGTGTCGTATCAGCCAACCGATGCTCAAAAAGCAAAGCTGAAGCAGGCTGCTTTGAAACGAAGAGTCAATGCCATTATGATGCCGAAACTGATTAAGAATGCGACGTTTGATCATTTTATCAACGACCCCGATCGAGCGCAGGCACTACAAGCTGCAGTGGCGTTTATTGAGGCGTATTCGAAAGATTCGAAGCATTTCCACCAGGGACTCTACCTGTATGGCAGTTTTGGCGTGGGTAAGACTTATTTACTCGGGGCTATTGCCAATCAACTAGCTGATATGGGCGTGAAAACAACCCTAGTGCATTTTCCGAGTTTTGCGGTGGAAATGAAGAATGCCATTGCTAGTAATCAAGTTGCTGGTCGTCTAGACGATGTTAAGCAGGCGCAGATCTTGATGATCGATGATATTGGCGCGGATGCGATGTCCGCTTGGGTACGCGATGATATTCTCGGCGTGATTTTGGAATATCGGATGCAAAATGAATTACCAACTTTCTTTTCGTCTAATTTCTCGATGCAGCAGTTAGAAACTGAGCATTTAGCAGAGACGCAAAAGGGTGATGTAGAGCCTTTAAAAGCTAAGCGTCTGATGGAGCGGATTCGCTTCTTGGCTCAAGAAATTGAGATGATTGGTGAGAACCGTCGGCAAAAATAGTGTTGACACTTATTTTTCAAAGTGGTTTAATGTGAATTGTAATCAAATTCAAAGAATTTTAAATGTTTGAAAGACAAGATTTAATTGAACTCTCCAAGAGAGAAGCACCACTTCTGGAAGTGCTTTGTGAGCGATATTGAGTTACCACTTTCTCGAATGTGCGATGGATAATATCGCATCGGCTGTCCCGTTATCACTGAATGAAGGTTTGGTTCGCAGTGTGAATCAGATGAATTTCGGGTGGAACCGCGTAGAGACGTCCCGGTATGTACAGTAATGTGCATGCCGGGATTTTTTAGTTTCACGGTTCGGTGGCTTTCAATGTTTAAAGTAATGAATATATAAGGAGAAGAGTAGAATGGCAGATATTACGATTGAATTCCCAGATGGTAAAAAGAAACAGTTTGATGCCGAAGCAACTACCAAAGACGTCGCACAGTCCATCGCTATTAGTTTAGCTAAAAAGGCTGTTGCAGGTAAGTTAGACGGTAAATTGATTGATTTAAACGCACCTTTGAAGCACGATGGCAAGATTGAAATCGTCACAAAGGACAGCGAAGATGGTTTGGCTGTATTACGTCAATCCGTTGCCTTACTAACTAAGGTTGCTTTAAAGGAAAGCTTTCCATCAATTCAATTTGGTGAAGAAGTCGGCGATGAAAACGGCTTTTACGTTGATACCGATAAGGAAGACGGCCAGGTCAGTGTTGATTCATTACCAGCTATTTCTGACAAAGTACAAGCATTCATCAACCAAAAATTGGCGATTAAGCACGTTCGCTTAAGCAAAGCAGATGCCTTGAAGAAGCTTGAAGGTACTTCATACGAAGCCAAGCTTGTTGAAGACAGCGATGAAGAAGAATTTCCATTTTACGAAATTGATGGCGTTTCTGTCTTAGCTAGTGGTGTTAGTTTCGCTAATACTGGTGACATCAAGTTCTTCCGTCTGTTATCAGTTGCCGGTGCTTACTTTGAAGGTAAGTCATCTAACCCAATGCTACAACGGATCTACGGTACCGCATTCTACAAGCAAGCTGATCTTGATGCTGATCTACAAGCTCGTCAAGAAGCCCGCGAACATGATCACCGTGTGATTGGTAACGATCTGGACTTGTTCTTCGTTGATCCTAAAGTTGGTGCCGGTTTACCATACTGGATGCCAAACGGTGCTACCATTCGTCGTACCATCGAACGTTACATCATCGACAAGGAAGTGGCTGACGGCTACAAGCACGTTTACACACCAGTTCTTGCTAACCTTGACCTTTACAAGACTTCAGGTCACTGGGCTCACTACCGCGAAGACATGTTCCCACCAATGGACATGGGCGATGGCGAAATGCTTGAATTACGGCCAATGAATTGCCCAAGCCATATTCAAATTTATAACCACCACATTCGTTCATACCGTGAATTGCCATTACGGATCGCTGAATTAGGGATGATGCACCGTTACGAAAAATCAGGTGCCTTATCAGGTTTGCAACGTGTTCGTGAAATGACTTTGAACGATGGTCACACCTTCGTTGCCTTGGATCAAGTTCAAGACGAATTCAAGAAGATCTTGCGGTTGATCATGGACGTTTACAAGGACTTTAACATCAACGATTACAGCTTCCGTCTTTCATATCGTGACCCTGAGAATACAGAAAAGTACTTCGATGATGACGAAATGTGGAACCGTAGCCAAACCATGTTGAAGGGTGCCATGGATGACCTTGGCTTGGACTACTACGAAGCTGAAGGTGAAGCTGCTTTCTACGGTCCTAAGTTGGATATCCAAACTAAGACTGCTTTAGGTAACGACGAAACGATGTCAACCATTCAATTAGACTTCATGTTGCCAGACCGCTTCGATTTGAAGTACGTCGGTGCCGATGGTGAAGATCACCGTCCAGTTATGATTCACCGTGGGATCGTTGGTACTATGGAACGGTTTATCGCTTACTTGACTGAAATTTACAAGGGTGCTTTCCCAACTTGGTTAGCGCCAAAGCAAGTTAAGATCATCCCAGTTAGTGATGATAAGCATGGTGAATATGCTGAGAGTTTAAGCAAACAATTGCTGGCTGCTGGCGTTCGTGCCGAAGTTGACCACCGTGGTGAAAAGATGAACTACTTGATCCGTGATGCGCAAACTCACAAGATTCCATATACGTTGGTTGTTGGTGATCAAGAAGTCGCTGATAAGGCCGTCAGTGTTCGTAAGTACGGTGAACAAGACAGCAAGTCTATGAGTGCCGATGATTTCGAAACCGAAATTTTGAAGGATATTGCTAATTACAGTAATAACTAGATTGTTAAAAGTGGCTTGACACATGAATTAAATAGGCTATACTTATTATTCGTGAGCTTAAAGCCAAGTGATTTGACTAATGTATCGTGTCATGGTATATTAGTGGAGTTGAAAAAATGTAAGTAGAAGCACCCGCTTCTCGCCTCGTGGTTAACGCTGCCTGGCCGATACGTAAATAAACCGAGCCTGAGAAGGTTTGGATATTTAACGGGTGCGCATTGCGTGCCCGTTATTTGTTTGGGTAAGACTTACGTTTCATTGTTTTCAAAATCACTCGGAGGTGAATGACCATAGCAAACGATATGATGGTTAACGAAGGAATCCGCGCTCGTGAAGTACGGTTGATCGGTAATAATGGCGAACAACTGGGCATTAAGAGTAAGCGAGATGCGCTTCAACTGGCTGAAGATGCGGACTTGGATCTTGTTTTGGTGGCAGCGAAAGCGAAGCCACCGGTTGCCCGGATCATGGATTACGGGAAGTATCGGTTCGAGATGCAAAAGAAGCAGCGTGAAGCTCGTAAGAAGCAAAAGGTCGTTAGCGTTAAGGAAGTTCGCTTAAGTCCATCAATTGATACGAACGATTTCAATACGAAACTTAAGAACGCTAAGAAGTTCTTAAGCAAGGGCGAAAAAGTTCGGGTTTCAATTCGGTTCAAGGGTCGGGCAATTACTCATAAAGATATTGGCCGCCAAGTTTTGAACCGGATGGCTGAAGAAACAAGCGATTTTGCGACCGTTGAACAACGTCCTAAGATGGACGGACGGAGCATGTTTTTGATGCTTGCACCAAAAAAAGAAGACTAGTTGTTTAGTATTTGAGGAGGATTTTCGATTATGCCAAAGATGAAGACAAACCGCGCCAGTGCCAAGCGTTTCAAAGTAACTGCTAAGGGCGGCATTAAGAGTGCGAATGCTTACACGAGTCACCGTTTCCACGGTAAGACTAAGAAGCAACGTCGTCAATTACGTGGGACTTCAATGATGAAATCAAACACGATTAAGAAAACTTATCGTCAATTACTGCAAAAGTAATTCGCTAAGCTGTTTCAAAAATTAATCTGTTAAAACGATGATAACCGTAAGTATTAGTAGGAGGAATTCAATATGCCACGAGTAAAAGGTGGAACAGTAACACGCGCACGTCACAAAAAGATTCTTAAATTAGCTAAAGGTTACCGTGGTTCAAAGCACCGTTTGTTTAAGGTTGCTAAGGACCAAGTAATGAAGGGCCGCGAATACGCTTATCGTGATCGTAAGGCCAACAAGCGTAACTTCCGTCGTCTTTGGATCGCACGGATCAACGCTGCAGCCCGTTTAAACGGTTTAAGCTACAGCAAGATGATGTTTGGCTTGAAGCAAGCTAACGTTGAAGTTAACCGTAAGATGCTGGCTGACTTAGCTGTTAATGATGCTGATGCTTTCAAGGCATTAGCTGACGAAGCAAAAAAGGCATTATAATTTAAACCTAAACGAGGCTGGATGAAGACTTCCAACCTCGTTTTTGTTTGATTCAGTAGAGATACGCCATAATCATAGTAATGTTGGCTAAAATCTCGTATAATATAACCTCAGTATAGGATAAAGGAGTTAGTAAATGTTAGCGCAATTTACACCAACTTGGATGATCGACGCAACTTATGACATTAACCCCGAACAATTAAAACGGTTGGGGATCAAAGTTGTTTTGACGGATCTTGATAATACCCTCATTGCATGGAATAATCCTTATGGGACGGAAGAACTCAGGGACTGGATGATGTCACTAGAACGTGAGAACATCCAGTTGGTGGTTGTGTCGAACAATTCTCACCGGCGGGTTAAAAAGGCGGTGGCGACTTTGCAGCTTCCCTTTATTTCACGCGCGCTTAAACCATTTTCGGGTGGTATTCGGCGGGCGATGCGTCAATACCATGTTGGTAAAAATGAAGTTGTGATGGTTGGTGATCAGTTATTGACGGATGTGGCTGCAGCAAACTTCAGTGGCATCTCTAGTATCTTGGTCAAACCAATTATTGAAAGCGATGCGTGGAACACCAAAATCAATCGGTTTTTCGAACGATTTGTGATGCACGCAATCCGTAAAAGACATCCAGAACTCAAGTTTCGAAAGGACTTAATCAATGAGCGAAACAAATAAAGATGAAGTATTAGTTGACGGTGAAGCCGTGTTTTGTATTGGCTGTGGTGCACAGATTCAGACCACGGATAAAAACAAGCCTGGTTACACGCCGAAATCAGCCTTAGATAAAGGGTTGGAAACGGGTGAATTATACTGTCAGCGTTGCTTTAGACTGCGACACTACAATGAAATCGTACCGGTTGGTCTGACGGATGATGATTTTCTGCGTCTGCTGACTCAAATTCGTGATGCAAATGCGTTGATCGTCTATGTTGTTGATATTTTTGATTTCAACGGCTCAATCATTCCAGGACTGCACCGCTTTGTTGGTGATAATCCCGTAATGTTAGTGGGTAATAAAGAAGATTTGCTGCCAAGTTCTCTGCGACGTTCAAAACTGCGTGATTGGTTACGTCAACGCGCTAATGAACAGGGAATTCGCCCAATCGATGTTTCCTTGTTATCAGCTAAAACGAATCAATCAGTGGACCAATTTTTGGATAAAGTTGAAAAACACCGTGATAACCGCGATGTCTACATCGTTGGTGTTACTAATGTTGGGAAGTCAACACTGATCAATCAAATTATTCGTCGCAGTACTGGGGCTAAGGACGTGATCACCACGTCCCGTTTCCCAGGTACTACGTTAGACAAGATCGAGATTCCATTGGATGACGATCACGTGTTAGTGGATACGCCAGGAATTATCCATCCATCACAGATGGCCCATTACTTATCGGGTAAAGAATTAAAAATTGTGACACCACAAAAGCAAATCAAGCCAAAAGTTTATCAGTTAAATGATCAGCAAACCATTTTCTTAGCTGGTGTTGCGCGTTTTGATTATGTTTCTGGCCCTAAACATGGTTTTACGGTGTACGTTGAAAACAACTTACCGTTGCATCGGACTAAGCTGGAAAATGCGGATAACTTTTACAGTAAACACGTTGGCGATTTGTTGACACCACCTGAAAGCCCAGATAATGATCTGCCGCCTTTAGAAAGACACGAATTTAAGATTACTGACAAAAGTGATTTAGTGTTTGAAGGGCTTGGTTGGATCACCGTACCTGCTGGTGTAGTCGTTGCCGGCTATGCGCCTAAAGGTGTTGGTGTTGTGGTTCGTCGAGCAATGATATAAGGAGAAATTAATTTGAATTTAAAAGGTAAACAAAAACGGTTTTTACGTGCCCAAGCACACCATTTGAACCCAATCTTTTCGGTTGGCAAAAACGGGCTTAACCAAACCTGGTTAGCTCAATTAGATGGTGCGCTTCAAAAGCGCGAACTCATCAAAATCAATCTTCAGCAAAGTGCTGACGAAACGGTTGACGAAGTTCAGGCTTACATTGAAGACAACACTCAGATTCAGGTTGTCCAAACCATTGGTCGGGTACTGGTTTTATTCCAGCCAGCATCTGAAGAAAAATATCAAGATCTTTCATTACAAGTAGCAAAATTAGCATAATCATTTTGAAATAAGGGGAAATCACGATGGTTAAGGTAGTTGAACAGACGAAGACACAGGTTGTTGAACAGCTGGCAGCCACTATCAAGAAAAAAAGAATTGGTATTCTCGGCGGAACGTTCAATCCACCCCACATTGGGCATTTGATCATGGCGGACCAAGTCATGACGCAGTTGGGACTTGATCGCGTTTTGTTCATGCCGGATGCCAATCCACCACACGTTGACCGGAAAGTAGCCATTGACGCTGCCGACCGCGTTAAGATGGTAGCAGACAGTATTGCGGACAATCCCAATTTTGGTATCGAACTGGCTGAGGTTCAGCGGGGTGGTATCAGTTATACCTACGACACGATGTTGGAATTGAAACGCAAGCACCCTGAGAATGAATATTATTTTATTGTTGGTGCCGATATGGTTGATTACCTGCCAAAATGGTATCGAATCGACGATTTAATTAAACTGGTGCAGTTTGTTGGTGTTCGTCGTGAAGACTATCCAGTAACCTCTAAGTATCCAGTTCTCTGGGTCGATATCCCCTCGATTGATATTAGTTCTTCAATGATTCGCAGCCGAGTCAGACAGGGACAGTCAATCAGATACTTTGTGAAGGATCCAGTAGCGAAGTATATTAAGGAGCGACAGTTATATCATGAATGAAGAAGTATCGTATACTGGCCGTTACACTACTGATAGTCGTGACCAGTTATTGGCCAAAATTTCAGAGCAGTTAAAACCGGCTCGTTTTGCCCACGTGCAACGGGTGGAGAAAACTGCTATTCAACTGGCAAAACAGTATGGCGTCGAGGTTGAAAAGGCTTCGATTGCTGGTTTAGTTCACGATTACGCCAAGCAACGACCTGATGAGGACTTTATTGCCGCCATTCACCACTATCAGCTAGATACTGATTTGGTTAATTGGAACAACGCCATTTGGCATGGGGTAGTTGGGGCTGAACTCATCAAGGCCGAGCTGGGTATCGATGATGAAGACATTTTGAATGCTGTTCGTTATCATACGACTGGTAACCGGTATATGACTAAATTAGCGCAAATTATTTATATGGCAGACTACATTGAACCAGCGCGTGATTTTGATGGGGTGGAAAAAGCACGGTTGCTCACTTCACAAAGCCTCGAACTGGCGGTGGCTTACCAAACCAAACACACCTTGCTATACTTGTTGGAGAATAATCAACGAGTTTACCCGAAAACGATTGAAACGTATAACGCTTGGGTTCCCCAAAGCGGATTGAAAGATTAATGGAGGTATTTAATGAATAGTAAAGATATTTTAGAAGTTGCTGTTAAAGCTGCTTCAGATAAGCGGGCGGAAGATACCGTTGCCCTAGACATGCAGAATGTTAGTTTGATTACGGACTATTTCATGATCACCGACGCCACCTCTGGCCGTCAAGTACAAGCGATTACTGATAACATTCAAGAAGCATGTGAAAAGGCTGATATTCCAGTTAAACGAATTGAGGGTCGTGACTCAGCTCGCTGGGTTTTAATCGACCTTGGTGATGTCATGGTGCACGTTTTCCAGAAGGACGAACGGGCTCACTATAATTTGGAAAAATTGTGGTCAGAAGCACCCTTAGTTAACGTTGATGACTGGGTAGAAGCATGATTTATCAAACTTTCGCCAAATTGTATGATGAGCTGTTTGACAGTGAATTGTATCTTGAATGGCGGTCCTTTGTTGAGCAACAGGTCACTGATAAGCAGCAACCGCTGTTGGAACTGGCCTGTGGTGCTGGCCGATTAGCCGTATTGTTAGCGCAAGACGGCTATAATGTGAGTGGTTTTGACCTTTCGGATGAGATGCTAAGTTTAGCTGATCAGCATGCGCGTGAAGCAGACGTGACGTTACCCTTAATCGAGGGCAATATGCTTGATTTGAGTGATTTGGAAACGTACCACACGGTGACTTGTTTCGCTGATTCGCTGTGTTATTTACCCAACGAAGAATCACTGTCAACGACATTTGAACAAGTTGCACGTCATCTGGATGATGATGGGCAATTTTTGTTTGACGTGATTTCACCATATCAAACGGATCGGGTTTATCCTGGCTATATGTACAACTATCGTGATGCTGATCGTGCCTTTCTCTGGTCTAGCGAGACAGGGGAAGAACCGCATTCAGTTGACCATGATCTGACGTTCTTTACCTATAATGAAGCTAAAGATGCTTATGATGAGGTGGCTGAGTTACATCATGAACGAACCTATGAGCTATCGACGTATCAACGGTTACTGAAGACTGCTGGTTTTAAGCAGGTTAAGGTGAGTGCTGATTTTGGTAAGTCTGATATTCAGGCTGATACAACGCGTTGGTTCTTCGTTTGCAGTAAGTAAAATTAAGCTTGATCCTACGGAGGTGGCATGATGGCAACTGTTTTGGGCATTGTTGCAGAATATAATCCGTTTCATAACGGTCATGCCTACCAATTGCGACAGGCTAAGCAGCAGTCGCAAGCCGATGTGACGGTGGTTGTAATGAGTGGTAACTGGATGCAACGCGGTGAACCCGCTTTAATAGACAAGTGGCAGCGAACTAGACTGGCGCTTCTTGGTGGTGTTGATTTGGTTATCGAATTGCCCTTTCAGTTTGCGGTCCAGCCTGCTCATTTATTTGCTCAGGGTGCTATCCAGCTGCTGTCAGCGTTAGGGTGTACGACGCTTGCTTTCGGTGCTGAACACCCGGACTTGGACTTTGAGACCTTGGTAGCTAATCAGCCAACGAATGCTAGTAGCCATTTTAAGCAATTTGATGAGACTTATCCCACCTTGTTTAATGATTACTTGCAGGCACAGACGGGTATGAATCTGCGCGCTTCAAACGATATCTTAGGGTTTAGTTACGTTGCTGCTAATCGTCAATTAGAACGGCCGTTGGAAATCTTGCCGATTCAAAGACGGGGGAGTTCCCACCAGGAGACGCAACTTGATTCAGAGGCAACGGTTGCTAGTGGAGCAGCGATCCGTTATGCCGTCCAATCTGGTGACTGGCCGTCAGTTGCACGTATGGTTCCAGCTGAGACGTTAGCCGCACTTCAAAAAAATCAGCAGGTGACGTGGAGCGATTATTGGCCGTATTTACGTTACCAGTTACTTTCAACTTCGCTGGCTGATCTGCATGAGGTTTACCAAATGAGCGAAGGTATTGAGTATCGGCTAAAGCAGGCTGCGTTAACCAGCACTAATTTTGATGAATTTTTGCGTGCGGCAAAGACCAAACGGTTTACTTATGCGCGACTGCAACGATTATGTGTATACATTTTGTTACAGGTCAATCGGGTGGAGCTACCAACAGAAGTCAGATATGCGCACGTACTGGGTTTTGACCGCTTGGGGCAGCGGTACCTGAACCAGGTAAAAAAACGCTCTAAACTGCCCTTAATATCGCGTGTGACGGATGACTGGATCAATGGTCCGTACCGGCTTGATTATCAGGCGGGTCTAATGCGTCAAATGCTGACTAAAGTTGATCAAGATCGCTTACAGCATGCCGTCATTGTATAGTTGCCCTGTCCGTTTTGAATAAGATCAACTTTTTATGATGACTTTGAAGTTGTTTTCAACGTGTCATGTAAATTCCCTTGACATCGTCACAACCCATAGTTATAATAATAAAGTTGCGTTAGGAGGATACTGAATTGAAGTTGTCGTTATCCGAGTTACAAAAAGAGTACCGGCATGAACCACTCAAATTCGATGAAGCCCTGGATTTGAAAGCAGATCTGATGGATCGTTATCCTGACGAAGTGCTTGACGTAACACCAGTTCACATCAATGGGATGGTTAGTGTTGAAGATGGTGGGGACGTGCTGCTTTATACTCACGTTTCGGCTACATTGACGGTACCGTCGACACGTTCACTTACACCGGTTGAGTTACCCACGGATTTTGATGTTACCGAGTTTTACGTTGCCTCTCAGGCAGCTTTAACCCGTTACGAAAAAACCGACGTGGTTCTCGTGGTAGAGGACGATGTGATTGATGTAGACAAAGCAATTGCTGACAATCTGTTACTACAGATTCCGATGCAAGTACTGACGAAGGCTGAACAGTCTGAAGATGAATTACCCGAAGGTCAAGACTGGCAGGTAACCATTGAAGGCGAAGCTGAGGAGTCAGATTCTAAAACTGTTGATCCACGTCTTGCTAAGTTAAAAAACTTCTTTGATGATTCGTCGAAAGACGATGAACAGTAGGACTTAAAAATCTTTCACTAGTGGATAATTTTAAATTTAAGGAGGTGTTTCCATTGGCTGTACCAGCACGTAAGACTTCTAAGACGAAGAAACGTATGCGTCGAGGAAACATTAAGTTGCAAGTACCTAATTTGAGTGCTTGCCCAAACTGTGGTGAATTACGTAAATCACACGTTGTTTGCCCTAACTGCGGCTTCTATGATGGTCGTCAGGTTGTTAAGACTAACAACTAGTTAATAAAAAAAGAAGCATCCAAGAGAACCGCGGTCTCTGGATGCTTCTTTTTTTGTTTATTTATAGCCTGGTAATCAAATCAAGAGGGTCAAATTGCTTGTCTGATACGGTTTAGCCTTGTCAGTAGGGAAAACATCAGGATAGTGCATATGAGCATTTACAAGGTAATTATGACGTTTCTTACTTGTATCTATTAGTGATGTGTGATTAAGTACCGAAAAAAAGAACCGGAGATAATTAAATCTCCAGTTCCTCTTGTTCGATTAAGATTGAACTAGTTTATTCCTTAGTAAAGTCAACAACCATACGGCCAGTGATTTTACCAGCTTTCATTTCGTCAATAATATCATTGATTTCGCTTAAACGACGAGTCTGAACGATTGGATGTACCAAACCTTCAGCACCAAATTGGAAAGTTTCAGCTAAGTCTTGACGGGTACCAACAAGTGAACCAGCCACTTGGATGCCATCCAAAACAGTCTTAGCAATGTTTAATTCCATGTTACCTTGTGGAAGGGCAACGGCGACTAAACGACCATCTGGACGAAGCGCATTAACTGATTGAGTGAATGCTGCATCGTTAACAGCTGTTACTTGGGCATTGTGAACGCCACCGACTTGTTTTTGAATTTCTTCAGAAACGTTTTGGGTCTTACGGTTGATTAAGATATCAGCGCCCATTTCTTTAGCAGCTTTCAATTTATCAGGGTTACCATCAACGGCAACAACGTGTGCGCCAAAGACGTGCTTAGCATATTGGATAGCTAAGTTACCTAAACCACCGGCACCAACAACTTCAACCCATTGGCCTGGTTTTGTTTCGCCGACTTTAAGAGCTTTGTACATGGTAACACCGGCACAAGTTAAACTAGTGGCTTCAACTGGATCCAAACCTTCTGGTACTTTAACAGCGTAGTTAGCGTCAACAATAACTTGTTGTGCCATAGCACCATCAACAGTGAAACCAGAGTTTTGAACATTGCGGCAAAGAGTTTCGCGGCCAGTCAAACAATATTCACAGTGGCCACAGCCTTTGAAGAACCAAGCGATAGATACACGATCGCCGACTTTTAAGTTCTCGACACCTTCGCCAAGTTTAGAAACGATCCCAACACCTTCGTGACCAATGATACGGCCAGGAACTTTACCAAAGTCACCAGCAGCAACGTGAAGGTCGGTGTGGCACAGGCCACAGTATTCAACGTCAACTAAGGCTTCACCATAGTTTAAATCACGAAGCTTGACATCTTTAATATCTACATACCCATCAACTGGGTCGCGTACAACAGCAGCTTTCATTTTTACAATTACCTCTTTCGTATGTGTGTATGTTTTCACAATGTAATTTAAACACACAGTTTCAAAAAGTTCAAGTGATTTTTTGAGCAATTGCAAATGTTTGCAAAAATCATGTTCAAATAAGAAAGCTTGATTATCCGGTACCATGGCGATTTTTTGAATTGTTTATAAATTTGATTGTTGATAAAAATTTTTTCACTAAGTATTTTTACTGATAATTTTTTTCAATGAATCAGAATAGATTCGCCAAATTTTAATTTATATAGTAAGATGGAAAAGTAATTTGATTGACAGTATGGTACACTATTAGCGATGTGCCAGAAGTTTTTTCTAAACGTAAATAAGAAAATTATAAGTAAGAGGAGTTCATTAAAAATGAGTCGAATTTTAATTATTGAAGATGAAAAGAACTTAGCCCGTTTCGTGGAGCTAGAATTAAAGCATGAAGGTTACGATACCGAGGTCCAGTTTAACGGTAATACTGGCTTAGATGCTGCTTTGGCTGAAGATTTTGACGTTATATTACTGGATTTGATGTTACCTGAACTTAACGGTATTGACGTTGCTCGCCGTATTCGTGAAGTGAAGAATACACCAATTATCATGATGACCGCCCGTGATTCCGTTATTGACCGGGTTTCTGGTTTTGATCATGGTGCTGATGATTACATTGTTAAACCTTTCGCGATTGAAGAGCTATTAGCGCGTGTTCGGGCATTGCTTCGTCGGATTCACATTGAAAGCGAACAAAAAGACTTTAAGCAAACCACGGTGACTTACAAAGATTTAACTATTGAAAAGGAAAATCGGGTTGTTCGTCGTGGCGATGAAGTGATTAACTTGACTAAACGTGAATACGAACTGCTATTGACCTTGATGGAAAACGTCAACGTTGTCCTTGCCCGCGATGTTCTCTTGAACAAAGTTTGGGGCTACGAATCAGAAGTTGAAACTAACGTGGTTGATGTATACGTTCGTTACTTACGTAATAAGATTGATCGACCGGGTGAAAAGAGTTACATTCAAACGGTTCGTGGTACTGGGTACGTGATGCGTTCATGAATGAAACAGATACCCCAGTTAACAAAAATGAATCAACTTTAAAAAAGCATCATCGATTATCGATGAAGTGGAAGTGGGCGCTGGGTAGTGCAACCGGCGTTTTTGTTATCTTTGTCGTTTTTTCCGTGTTGATGTTTCAAGGCCTATCAGGGGTCTTGCTTCAACAGGAACGAACGCACGTCAGCAGTACGCTGGACACGGTGATTAGCCGAGTCGATACCTTGCAGGGGCATTTTACGGCTGATTCGGTCAGTAATGCTTTGCAACCTAATCTGAATCAACCCAGCGGATCAGTTTCGGATCACGCAAATATCTATCAAAATTCCGTGATCACAGATTTGTCTCGTGATAGTACGGGGGTTTCTGTTTATAACGCTCAGAAAAAAGAAATTTTTAATTCTCGTAATTCGCACGTTGATAATAGTCGATTGTCGGAAAAACGTGAGATGAAAATGGAAAAGACCCGCAGTTTTGATGGGCTGGTTGGACGAGCACCAATTTATAGTCAGAGTGGACATAAGCTACTTGGCTACGTACAAGTGGCTAATGCCATGACAGAGTACAAAGCTGCTCGTCACCGTTTCTCGTTGATCCTGATTGTGCTTGTGATTTCGGTTGTGTTCGCAGCTTCTGTGTTCAGTTATTTCTTAGCAGATTTATTGCTAAAACCAATCATTGACCTCAACAAGACCATGCAGGCAGTTCGTTCAGACCCCCAGTCTGATGAACGGGTGCCTGAAACGCGTCGAAATGACGAACTATCTGATTTAAGCGAGTTGTTTAATGATATGCTGGATCAGATGCAGCGTTATATCGATCAGCAACAGCAATTTGTTGGTGATGTTTCTCATGAACTGCGGACGCCTGTTGCCGTTATCCAGGGACATATTGAATTACTCCAGCGGTGGGGGAAAGATGATCCTGAAGTGCTGAATGAATCACTTTCAGCGGCTATGCAGGAAACCAAGCGGATGCAGAGTCTGGTTACCGAAATGCTGGATCTGACCCGAGCTGAACAGATTCAAATCACGATGAATCACGAAACTTCCGATATTAAAGAAGTTGTGAACCAAGTTTTCAACGATTTTAAGATGATTCATCCAGACTTTACGTTCATTTTAGATGACGACGTCAAAAAACACGCCTATTCGCAGATTTACCGGAATCACCTTGAACAGGTACTGATTATTTTACTGGATAACGCCGTTAAATATTCGGTTAAACGTAAGGAAATCCACTTGTCCTTATCATCTAGCGGGCACGTTGCTCAAATTGCTGTTCAAGACTTTGGCGAAGGCCTTTCCGAAGAAAACCGTGAACGAGTGTTTAACCGATTTTATCGGGTGGATAAGGCTCGTAGTCGAAATAAAGGTGGGAACGGTTTAGGACTGTCCATTGCCAAACGTTTGGTAGAGGCTTATCACGGTAAGATTAGTATTGAAAGTGCACTTGGCTATGGTTCAATTTTTCAGATTGAATTGCCGTTGATTTCAGAAGATATCAAGATCCAACTGGATCACGCCAAGGAAGAAGACGAAGAGGAGCGAACGGTTAGTGATCCTTTAGCCACTAATTTAGGCGCTAACCCAACTGATTCATTGGCTATCCCAGGCGTTTATCGCGCTAGTGATCAAACCAACTCGGAACCATCTAAACCGGATAGTTCTGAGTCGCAGGATGATGAGTCCAAGCCAACGCATTAACAAAATCATACGAATTAACCATTAAAGCAGGTTCCTGTAATCAGGAGCCTGCTTTTTTAGGTTCGTTTAATTTAAGTCGTCTACAATCACATTTATGCAATGAAAGCAGAAGATAAAAGGTCGGTAGTTTACCGGCTGGTCTGATTTCTAAAGGATGAAAAACAATTCGGATAATTAGTGGGGTGAGTTACTTCTCGTTATGGATTTAAGCATTAATCGAAAAAATCGCTATTTAACGTCTAATTCAATGATTGGTGTTTATACCAGAACTGATAAGCAACGATCAAAAAATTCGGTGCATAAACGGTTAACTTGGTTAGATATTGCCAAAGGAATCGGGATTCTTGCAGTCATTTGCGGACATAACATGCCCGATTATATTCTCAATGTTCAAGCTAATCGGTACTGGTACGATTTTATTTACTGGTGGCATATGCCGTTATTCTTTTTAATTGGTGGTTTTTTCTTAAAACCGATTAATTTACTGGATTTTAAAACGGTTACTACTTTCTTGAAGAAAAGGGTTAGGTCATTATTATCTAGTTATTTTCTCGCTGGCCTGTTGCTTATCATCGCGTATATGTTGATTCATAAAACGTCTGTCACATACAGTTTGACTTATCTTTTAAAATTACTTTATGGCGGCAAAACTTTAAGTGATTACACCACGGTATTCTGGTATCCAGAAACTTATCTATTAGGTGTAATGGGAACAACGATTATTATTAGTGCTATTCGTTTGAAATCGATACAACTTATCATTGCGGGTAGTTTTGTTTATTGGTCGACTAGCTATCAGCAATTGACCAATTTTAAAGCGTTTGGTGTGGTGACAGCACCTTGGGATATGGACGTTGCTGTGTTGGTAATGGCGTATATGCTGATTGGTTACAACTTGTTTTATTTCGGTAAACAGTACCTGACAAAATGGTATATTTTTTTACCGGCTTTACTGACGGTTAGTTGGCTATTTCTTCAGTTGAAAAATCAAAAACTGTCATTCTCACTGTTCATGCGTAGTCACCAATTTTCTGGTGCTTATCAGCATCTCTCGCTAGGTCACAATGAGTTAGCGTTAATGGTAGGAATCATCCCAGTGTTGTGCTGTTTAGTGATTTTTGGGGTGAGTCAGATTGTTGCTTATCCTTTGGAGGTCACACGTTCAGTGGCAAAAGTCGGTTTATTTCCGGTGAGATTGATTGCCCGGATTTTATCAGTGGCTGGTAATCATACGCTCATTATGATGTATATGCATAAAATGATTTTGGATCTGCTTGATGTGAATCATGTGACCGATTTATATTGGTTACAGGTTCTCATTGCTGCTGCAATACCACTCATCATTGGTGTTTTCTTTAAACAATATCAATTAGCCAAGGCCGGTAGATTCGAAGTTATCAAACAACCGGTTTAATATCGCTGGCTTACAATTTATTTTTTCTTACCAAAATTTTTGATATTTCAAATAGATTAACTGTTCATGCCATCATACACAAAAATTTGGGATAGTGGTAATATATTTAGTAAGCTATTCGCAGATCGGAGTGAAAAAAATGGCAACGATTATTTGCCCAAATTGTGGTAAATCAATCCCTGAAAGTTCTACTATCTGTCCAAATTGCGGTTACCACTTAACCCCGACCAAAGCAGAAAATATTTCGCAAAAATCAAAGGATAAGGGGGAATTTCAGGGGCAGGGCCGCTTTGCCCATCTCAAAAAAATTGGTCGTTCATTAGTAAAACAAAGGTGGTTTATCTCACTATCAGGTATTTTGTTTTTCTGTGTACTATTCGGTGTTTCTTATCAGTATCAGTTACACAAGCAGGAAATGCGCATTCAAAGAGAGCTGTCTCAGGCGATTAAGAGTTTGAGACACGAAAATCAGGTTGCCGCAACGCATGGGCAGTCCATTCAAGAACCTGCTTCAAAAGTGCCACAGAATTCAAAACGACCAATTTTACTGCTACACGGTTTTGGCGGTTCGTATAACTCAGAGAGGTATATTTCGGCCAGCCTCGTTCAAACACATTTGGCAAAGCAGCAATTAATGGTTTATGTGGATCGGTCTAGTCGTATCCACCTCATTGGTAAATATCAACCAAGTGCCAGTCATAAAGTAGTTATCCCCATTGTCATTAAGAATAATCATGCCGGTGAGATTTACTATAGTGCGATGCTAGCAAAGATTATGCCGAGGCTTAATCGGAGATATCATATTAAGAGTTATGATGCGGTGGGGCATTCGATGGGTTCGTATGCTTGGATCAATTATTTTGAAACCCATCCAAAACAAGTTGCTCAGATCAAGCCACATCGTGTCGTCACAATTGCGGGGCCGTTTAATGGTATTTTAGACCGCCACAAACCTGATCAGCCAATATTTAAATCAAAAGTTGGTCGTTTATGGGATGACCAAGTAGGCGAAAATTCTTTAGATAAGAATGGCCGTCCGAAAATCGAACGAGCGGAATTTAAGCATCTTTTAAAGTATAAACATCGTCTGCCGGCTGGTTTAGATATTTTGAATATTTATGGTAATTTGAAAGATGGTACCGACAGTGATGGGCTTGTGACAACGACTAGTGCCAGATCTTTAGGTTATTTAGTTAAAACCAGTCACGTCAAAGTTGGCTATCAGGAAAGCCAAGTTACTGGTCCAAAAGCGCAACACAGCTTGTTACATTATAATAATTTGAAAGTTAATCATTTAATTAAGGACTTTTTATTATATAAATAATTTAATCTAACTACCTAACCGTTATGGGTGGGCAGCGTATATGGTGGTGAATAATTTCTTATTATGAATCCTACTTTAGATAGTAAACATCAATTTTTATCATTAGAACGTAACAGTGATTCAAATCAGGAGACTGATCAGCATCCTATCAAAAAGAAGCGGAAACGAATTATCTGGTTGGATATTGCTAAAGGAATTGCCATGATTGCGGTGGTTTTTGGGCATAACATGCCAGATTATGTTCTGCACGTTAAAGAAAATCGGTTTTGGTACGATTTTCTTTATTGGTGGCATATGCCGCTATTCTTTTTAATTGCCGGTTTTTTCTTAAAGCCCATTAATTTGAGGGATATTCAAAGGGTCATTGCCTTTTTAAAAAAACGCGTTACACCGTTATTACGTAGTTATTTTATCGCTGGTCTTTTACTGATTACTGGATATAAGTTTATTCATAATAAGTCGATTACATATAGTTTGATTTATGTCCTAAAGCTGTTTTACGGTGGTAAAACTTTAACCCATTACACCACTATTTTCTGGTATCCAGAAACTTATATTTTAGGGATTATCGGTACAACCGTCATTATTAGTCTTATCCGATTTAAACCCTTGCAACTCATTATTGCAGCTTACTTTGTTTACTGGTCTACCAGTTACACGCAGTTAACGAGTTTTAAAGCGTTTGGTGTGGTGACGGCACCTTGGGATATGGATGTTGCTGTGTTGGTGATGGCTTATATGCTGATTGGCTACAATATGTTTTACTTTGGGAAACATTATTTGACCAAATGGTACGTTTTTCTACCGTCTTTCGTCATCGTAGGCTGGCTGTTCATTCAGCTTAAGACACTTAGACTGGCGTTTGGGCTTTTTATGCGTAGCCATCAATTTTCTGGCTATTATCAAAACGTGCCTTTCACTCATGTTCAATTGGCCTTAATGGTTGGCCTTGTGCCAATTTTCTGTAGTCTGACCGTGTTTGGGATAAGTCGAATAATTGCGTATTCATTAGGATTCACCCAGTTATTTGCAAAGATTGTGTTGTCACCCGTTCGATTAATTGCTAAAACATTGTTCGTTACTGGCAATCACACTTTAATTATTATGTATATGCACAAAATCGTTTTAGATGTTTTAGATATTACCCAGGTTGTCAGTTCGTTTTGGGTTCAGGCACTGATAGCGGTGGCTGTTCCGTTACTAATTGGGATGGCCTACAAAAAATTTCAGCGCACTCAGGTTGGTGAACAGTTGAAAAGCATGATTCAGTCACCAGTAGCTAAGCCGCAAGAAAATGATAAGTTGTAGTCAAAACGATCGCTATTAAACTGAAGAACGTGTGACACAACTCGGTAGATTCCAGAATTTAACCCGAAGAAACGTCATTCCGATGCTTTTTGTCGGGATGGCGTTTCTTCGGGTTAAATGGCCGGAATCTACCGAGTTGTGGAGCATATTTAGGCTAGATTAAAGTGGTGCACATGAGCAAATTCTTAGTTATCTTTCAGTAAAGAAACTAGATAAAACTTTTATCAATATAGACTTATGTCACAGTCCTTTAGTCACTAGTTAGACTCTTTCGTTTCCCTTAATTTTCCGTCTTTTAGTTTCATCAACTGTTTAAATTGCTTATAGTATTTGTAGATTCAATGACCTATTCGTAGATCGGAGTGACGAAAATGGCAACAATGATTTGTCCAAGCTGTGGCCACTCAATTCCTACAGAATCAACATTCTGCCCGGATTGTGGCTTTAAGTTAACTGAAAATGAAACACACAGGTCATCACGTTTAGCTGAAGAGGAGAGTACTCAGCTACATCGGCGTCAGCGGGTAACTAATTCTTGGCAGAGACGATTGATTCCTAACGTAACAAATTTAAAACGGGTTGGTCGGTTCATTGTTAATAACGGCTGGTTTCTATTATTCATTTACGTGATCAGTTTGATATTCAATCAATGGCGCTGGGGAATATTTGCTTTGTTTATTCTGAGCAGTTATTTGTATCCGTTATTGACTGGTCAAGATTCTTTTGGACGCCCACAACGTCATCCATCACGCCGAGACGTCCCTGCTGATCAGCAGTTTGATGAACCAGAACAAGTAGTCAAGAATCAATCGAAGACGACAGCGCAACAGACTCAGTTTCGTAAACCAGCTAAATCAGGTCGTTTTCATTTTAAGTCTAATCTTGAGTTTCAAACAGGGAGTATCTTGATTATTCCTAGTTTAGTCTGCTATTTAGTGGCTAAACAACTCATCAGTAAGCGTGGCATTCAAATTGATCAAATTTTTAATCAAACTAGCCTAGGAACCACTGCTGATGTTTATTTCATTAGTTTAGGCGTTTTAGGCATTGCGACTGCCATGATTCTTGGTGGTTTAGTCAAATCAATGGTTCACCATCCCTTTGGTGGACAGAAATTCAAGCGGTGGGGAGTAATCACCGCTGTATTAACCATTCTATTGGCTGTGGCTATGTATCAAGATACCGTTACTGCGACATCGGCGGGAGCCATAGTGAGTGCTGTTGGCGCGTTTTTAATGCCGTTCTTGCCTTGGTTAGCAGCGATCTTTTATGGACTGGGCATCGTGAAAAATCTGCTTACCCCGCAAAAAATGATTTAGAACCAAAAAAACTTTCCCCAATTACGAGGAAAGTTTTTTGTTTGATGCACGTTTATTAATGGTGCCGTTGCTTACCGGCGTTACGATTCCGGTTACGGTTATCCTGAGAAACGGTACTTGGTTGAACCGTCGACTTCGCACTAGTAGTTGAGGTTGTTTCTGCAGCAACTACCGGTCTAGGTTTAACAACCTTTGGCGGGTTCTTTTTCATTTCGGCTTCAATCTCGCGACGAATCCGTGGCCGATAGAGATTAATGATCAGCGTTTGGACACAGGCGAAAATCCCACCGATGAAGAAGTAGAGACCTAAGCCAGCAGAGGTCGAAATCGTGAAGAACAAAATCATGACTGGACTGGCAATCATGGTCATCCGCATGGTCTTTTTCTGGTCAGCGGGCATACCAATCATCGAGAGGTAACCTTGCAGAAGATAGACTAAGAACGAAAGTATGGCCAGCAAAACTGAAGACTTCCCAAGTGGGATACCCATGAAAGTTGATGATGATAGTTCTGGTGAGTATTGAATCGCAGCGTACAATCCTGCAAAAATCGGCATTTGAATCAGCAATGGTAAACAGCCGATTCCACCAGTCATACTGATACCGTTATCCCGGTAAAGTGCCATCATTTCTTGACCAACAGCGTTTTGTTCTTCAGTAGTGGTAGCTGCTTTTTGACGTTTTTGAATTTCAGTCATTTGTGGCTTGATAGCCGCAATTTTTTCTTGCTGAATCGTTGAGCTACGTAACTGTCTTACCATCAGTGGTAACAGTACCATTCGAACGACCACAGTCACGACAATAATGGCCCAACCGTATGAATGGCCTAACATATTGGCTAACCATTCCATAACGTGCTGTCCTGGAACAGCAAGGTAATCATACACGATCCCGTATGGCTTACCGCTCTTGGTTCGTTGCACACAGCCGCTTAGCAGTGGTAGCAGTGCAGCCACCACAAGACCTAACTGTAAAGGCTTTTTTGATTTCATTGACTATTACTCAAATCCCTTCTAAACAAATTCATGATTTATAATATAGTAGCGAAGTTCTCTAAAGATGACAACAAGATAAATCTTACTTGATATGGAAGGGTTTTTCAATCGGTAATGGTAAATTTCTTAAAGTCTTCAATATTACTAAGAGTAACCTTCACGTCATTTACTCGGGCGTAAGGTGTTGGTGAATGTCTTATGGCCTCGATGAAAGCGTTTAGACTATTATCGTCAGCCTGTGCGCGAACCGTTACGGATCCATCTAGTTCATTTTTGACCCAGCCTACGACGTGCATTCGGTTAGCTAAATGAGCAGTCGTCCATCGAAAACCGACACCTTGGACTCGCCCATGAATTGAAATTGTTACTGATTTCATCATTACACTCCCTAATCGTGATACTATATATAATAGTATCAAAAATCGGAAAGAAGAGGCAGTTCATGATTGAAGAAATTACATCAACTCAAAATGCAAAGGTTAAAAAATGGCAACATTTAACCACTAAGAAGGGGCATCAAAAGTATCATCAGTATTTGGTAGAAGGTTGGCATATAGTTGGCGATGCCATTACAGCTGAACAGCCGGTGGTTCAAATCATCGCAACTGCTGAACAGTTAAACCTGCATCAACATCAATTTCCGGAAAACGTTGAAACGTTTGAAATTACGGATGAGATTGCCAAAAAACTATCCGATACGGTGACACCGCAGGGAATTTTTGCCGTTCTGGATATTTTGGCTGCTGAGCACGTTGATCCTGAAACGGCAACTGGTGCATGGCTGTTATTGGACCGTATCCAAGATCCAGGTAACATTGGAACAATGGTGCGAACGGCAGATGCAGCCGGTTTTAGAGGCGTTGTATTTGGTAATGGTACATCTAGCCAGTATACGCCAAAGGTTGTTCGCGCAATGCAGGGCAGTCAATTTCACATTCAAATCACTCACGGTAACCTTGAAGAATGGGTAAGTGCTTTAGAAGCCAGAAAAATCCCAGTTTATGGTTCAGCGCTCAATGCGGAGGCCAAAGATTATAGTACGGTTACGCCACAATCAGAATTTGGTTTAATTTTGGGCAATGAAGGTCAGGGGATGTCTGAAAAACTAATGACGCAAACAACAACTAATCTATACATTCCAATCAAAGGTCAAGCTGAATCGTTGAACGTTGCGGTTGCCGCGGGTATACTAATGTTTAAATTAAATCAAAATTTAGCTTAAATCTTTGTCTTTAGAGTATTTTGCTTGCAATATAATGGTATATTCAGTATAGTTTACTCAGATAAACTTACAAAAAGTAAAGGAAGCGTTGTATGACACGAAATGATTGGCGCCAAGACTCGGAATACGTTGCTTTAGTTGCTGATTTGTTGGCTAAGCCAGAAGTTCAAAAATTGGCTAATTATACCCAGCATCATCACTCCAATCGGTTAGATCATTCCATCTCCGTTTCTTACGATAGCTATTTAATTGCTAAAAAGCATCATTTAAACGTTCGTGCGACTGCACGGGCGGGCTTGCTCCACGATTTATTTTACTATGATTGGCGGACAACCAAGTTTAACTTGGGGTCTCACGCCTTCATTCATCCGCGAGTAGCTTTACGAAACGCAGAGAAATTAACGGAACTTAGCCCTATGGAAAAAGATATTATTCTTAAACATATGTGGGGTGCAACAGCTGCACTACCAAAGTATCGCGAAAGCGTTGTTGTTAGCTTGGTGGATGATAAGGATGCTGTTGTGGAATTTTTATCACCGATGAAAAAGCGCGCCATGGCTTGGCGGAAACGTAATGTTGACCGTGTATTGAATTTATTAGACAAGTAAGTTGGATTAGATTAGGGGTGCGTATATGGATCAAGTTGCAGAAAAGACAACAGACGCCATTGACTTTGAGCTTTGTCCGAAGTTTGAATGGACGTTTTCAATTTTAGGGAAAAAATGGAACGGCCTGATTATTGATGTTTTATTAAACCTTGGGCCACAACGGTTTAAGGACATCGCCAATAAGGTTAGTAGGTGTTCTGATCGGGTATTAGTTGAACGCCTGAAGGAATTAGAAAGTGACGGCATCGTTATGCGGAAGACTTACCGTAACTCAGCTTTGATTGAGTATGCGTTAACGGAAAAGGGTCAGGATTTAGCAAACGTGATGCGGTCAATTCATGGCTGGTCGGAAAAATGGTGTGACAATCAAACCACATCAGAGGTTGACCAATGTCACCAACCGCTGTAAACTAGTGATTGTGCAAATTGAAAAATGCAATGACGAGAGATTAGTATTTCCGACACAATCATAGAGAAGCGGGTGTTTGGTGGAAACCCGCAGTTTGTTAAGAATGAATTCACTCTTTAAGCAGAGGTTGGGCGTTACTCAGGTAACAAAAAATCTTCCGGTTGATGACCGTTATCAAATTACCGAGTGTACTTTATTAAAGTAAACAAGGGTGGTACCGCGAAAGCTTCGTCCCTTTATGTTAGGGGCGAAGCTTTTTTATTTTGTTAAGGAGGATCAGACATGACACTGAAAGACCAGCTGGATAAAATCCGGCAAGAACGAAAAGAAGACATCAAAGACGTAGTCGATCTAAAGAAACTGGATTCACTACGAGTGGAACTGTTAGGTAAGAAGGGCCCGATTACGCAGGCTTTGCGAGGAATGCGCGATTTACCTGCTGACGAACGGCCAAGTTTTGGTCAATTCGCTAACAGTGTTAGAGATGAACTGCAAAGTGCCATTGAGACCCGCCGTGATGAATTAAAGAAAGACATGCTCAATAAGCAGCTAGAGCACGAAAAAATTGATGTGACGTTGCCAGGTAAGCCAGTTGCTCAAGGCCAGCCTCACGTCATTCAACAAATTATTGATCAAATTGAGGACTTGTTTATTGGGATGGGCTACCAAGTTTTATCTGGTCCTGAAGTTGAAGAGGATAAATATAACTTTGAAATGATGAACCTGCCCAAAGATCATCCGGCTCGTGATATGCAGGATACGTTCTATATTACAAAAGAGATCCTCATGCGGACGCAAACTTCACCGATGCAAGCGAGAACGCTAGAAAAGCACGACTTTAGTCAGGGACCTTTAAAAATGATTTCACCAGGTGTTGTTTACCGTCGTGATACCGATGATCCGACTCATTCACATCAATTCCATCAAGTTGAAGGAATTGTGATCGACAAGCATATCACTATGGCTGATTTGAAGGGCACTTTAGAGCTGGTTGCACATGAACTCTTTGGTGACCGATTTGACATTCGTTTACGACCAAGCTACTTCCCATTTACTGAACCTTCAGTTGAAGCGGATATTACCTGCTTTAACTGTGGTGGTAAGGGCTGTGCAGTCTGCAAGTACACTGGTTGGATCGAAGTTTTAGGAGCCGGTATGGTTCATCCAAACGTTCTCGAAATGGCTGGTGTAGACGCCGAAGTTTACGGTGGTTTTGCCTTTGGCCTTGGTCCTGATCGGTTTGCAATGCTGAAATATGGTGTGGATGATATCAGGAACTTCTACTTAAATGATATTCGCTTCCTCACTCAATTCTCAAAGAAAGGATAATCAGCCAAAATGAAAATCTCTTACAGTTGGTTACAAGAATATTTAGATCTCCAAGTCTCGCCTAAGGATTTGGCCGAAAAAATTGAACGTTCATCAGTTGAAGTTGACTCTGTTACTCAACCCAGCGATGGCTTAAAGAAAATCGTCGTTGGTAAAATTGTATCCATGGAATCACACCCTGATTCAGATCATTTGAAGATTTGCAGCGTTGACATCGGTGAGGACGAATTGTCCCAAATCGTTTGTGGTGCCCCTAATGTTGCAGCAGATAAGAAAGTTATCGTGGCTTTGCCCGGTTCAAGAATTGGTGACAACGTTAAAATCAAGCGTTCTAAGATGCGTGGCGTGGTGTCTAACGGCATGATCTGCGCCCTTGACGAAATTGGTTTTTCAAAAGACGTTGTCCCTAAGGAATGGGCAGATGGTATTTACTTCTTACCTGATGATGCTAAGATTGGTGATCCCGTTTTTCCTTATCTGGGAATGGATGATCATCTTATTGACGTCGATGTTACGCCTAACCGTGGTGACATGCTGAGTGTTTACGGTGTTGCTCGAGATTTAGGTGCGATTTATGGTCAGACGCCAAAATTAAATCATCCCAAGGTCGAAGAAGTAGCAACATCCGCTGCTGATAAGGTTGCACTTGATGTTGATAAAGATTTAGCGCCAATCTATAAGATGCGTATCGTTGAAAATGTGAAGATTCAACCGAGTCCTGTATGGCTGCAAATTAAATTGTGGAATGCTGGCATGCGGCCAATCAACAACGTGGTTGATGTCACTAACTACATTTTATTGAAGTATGGTCAACCATTACATGCTTTTGATTACGGTAAGGTTTCAGGATCAACCATCAAAGCACGCTATGCACAAAAAGGTGAAAAGCTCACCACTTTGGATGAAGCAGAGCACGAATTAAACGAAAAAGATATTGTGATTGCTGATGACCAAAAGCCAATTGCGTTGGCTGGTGTCATGGGTGGTCTCAATTCTGAAATTGATGACCAAACTACAACGGTTGCCATTGAATCAGCTGTTTTCACACCAACTCTGATTCGGAAAACTGCTCAGCGTCAAAATTTGCATACTGATGCATCACAACATTTTGAACGTGGTGTTGACCGTGGCGGAGTTGAAGAAGCCGTTAACGCAGCAGCTCAAATGATGCATGAACTTGCTGATGGTGATGTCTTGAAGGGGATTGTCACTGGATCAAGCTATGACGTTAAAGACGCAGTGGTTGAAGTGACGTTATCACGTGTGAACCACGTGCTGGGTACTGAATTGACCCTTGACCAAGTTGAAGACATTTTCAAACGACTAGGATTTGGCGTTCAAGTTGATGGTGAAACCTATACCGTGAGCGTTCCTTCCACCCGTTGGGACATTCATATTCCAGCTGATTTACTGGAAGAAGTTGCTAGAATTTATGGCTACGACAAGATTCCAGTTACGTTGCCGAGTGGTCCAACCACGGTTGGTGCTTTAACTGAAAAACAAAAACTGATTCGTGATTCACGTCACGTGCTGGAAGCTTTAGGCCTCAACCAAGCGATTTCTTATGCGTTGACAACTCAAACCAAAGCAAATCAATTTATGATGCGTGAAAGTTCGGAAACTGAGTTGAGCTGGCCAATGACGGCTGACCACACGACGCTACGGATGAATTTAATCAGTGGTTTGCTGGATGATGTGGCCTATAATAATGCTCGTCGTGTCAAAGATGTGGCACTGTACGAACAGGGTCGGGTCTTCTACAAAGACTCAGCTGATCAGGTACGGCCAAGCGAGCACGAACATATTGCCGGTGCAGTCAGTGGACAATTGGTTGTTGATCCATTAAAAAACGCCAAGCATAATGCCGTCGATTTCTACCAATTCAAGGGAATCGTTGAACAATATTTGGATAATTTAGCCATTAAAGGTGATGTTGAGTTTGTTGCAACGAATCGTTATCCAGAAATGCATCCTGGCCGGACGGCTGACATTAATATTCACGGTCATTACGTTGGCTTTATTGGTGAAGTTCACCCAACAATCGCTGAGGCTTATAAGATCAATCAGACCTACGTGTTTGAATTAGATTTGGACGCCCTGATTGAGATGCCAAAGGATATGAACCAGTTTGAACCAATTTCCAAGTATCCGGTGATTACCCGTGACGTTGCCTTGTTAGTTGATAAATCGGTAACTAATGCACAGGTATTAGCACAGATTCAGAAAAAGGGTGGCGCATACTTGAAGTCGGTTGAACTGTTTGATATTTATGACGGTAAAAACTTACCAGGTGGTAAGCAGTCGTTGGCTTACACGTTGACGTATCAAAATCCCAATGCAACGTTGACTGATGATGAAGTTAACCAGGCCTTTGAAAAGGTTCAAAAGACACTGACCAGCGAACTGGGAGCTCAGATTAGATAGGGCTTCGTCAGTCTTTTTTCAAAAAACGCTAGAACTTGCCTAGAAAGCTGTTCTAACGTTTTTTGCTTTGAGCCAGCCAGTGGATGGTCAACGAGATTCAGTCTATTTCAAAATTCTTAAGTTCACCATATTTTTACTGCATTGATACTTAAAATCTTGTATAATGGGGCAGATATTGAAAAATGGAACGGAGGAAATACTTTGGATAACGACAAGCAGCCCACTTCCAAACGGCCAGGGAAGAAAAAAATGTCGACCGGACAAAAAATTATTGCGGGAGTCGTCAGTATTTTAGCGCTATTGCTAATTATAAGTGGCGTCGTTTTCTATAATTACTTCCAGTCGGCGTTAAAGCCACTGGATCCTAAGAGTCAAGAAGTTGTTCAGGTTGATATTCCAATGGGGGCTTCTAGTAAAAAGATTGGGTCGATTTTACAAGAAAAGAAAATCGTTAAAAGTGGTTCGGTTTTTAACTACTATGTCAAATCGCATAACTACTCTGATTTCAGGGCAGGTTATTACCAGCTAAATGCTTCCATGACGTTGAACCAAGTTGCTAAACGCTTGCAGCAGGGTGGGACCAGCGAACCGATTCAATCCACAAAAGGAAAAGTACTTGTTACCGAGGGTGCCGGCATCGCAGACATTGCGGATAAGATTTCTTCAACTACCGACTTTAGTAAGGCTGAATTTTTAAGTCTCATGAAGAATCAATCTTACATGAAGACCTTGGAGAAACAGTATCCATCACTGTTATCATCATCAATGGCATCTAAAGATGTGCGTTATCACCTTGAAGGTTATTTATACCCTGCAACTTATATTGTAAACAAGAAGATGTCGCTAAAGTCGTTAGTTAACCAGATGGTGGCGCATACTAATGCTGAACTGACACCGTACTACAAAAAAATAAAAAAGCAGAAACTATCCGTTCAACAAGTTATGACACTTGCTTCACTAGTTGAACGTGAAGGTGTTAGTCAGTCTTATCGACGTCAAATTTCTGGTGTCTTTTTCAATCGAATCGATCAAGGGATGCCACTTCAGTCTGACGTGGCTGTCGAATATGCCATTGGGCATCATAAACAGCATCTTTCTACCAAGGATCTTCAATCCAATTCACCTTATAATCTTTATAAGTTTGCTGGGTATGGTCCTGGGCCTTTTAACAATCCAAGTATGTCAGCGATTCAGGCTGTCTTAAACCCATCTGACCGATCTAAGGGTTACTTGTATTTCGTTGCTAATACAAAAACGGGTAAGATTTACTTTTCAAAGACGCTGTCTGAGCACAATAAGCGTGTTGCGTCACTATCTAAGGTTAATAATTAGTTATTTTATATTGAAGGGATCAACTAAAACATGTCAGTACAACAGTCAAGACCAGTCATCATCGGTGTTACCGGCGGTTCTAGCAGTGGGAAAACGACTGTGAGCCGTGCAATTTACGACCAGTTACAAAACGAATCAATTATGATACTGCAGCAAGATGCCTACTACAATGATCAAGCTAATATGCCTATGGCTGAACGTAAGGCGGTTAATTACGACCATCCATTGGCTTTTGACACTGATCTGCTGATTGAACAGTTAAAACAGCTACGTGATAATCATGCAATCGAAAAGCCAGTTTACGATTACACGCAGTATACGCGTAGTTCGCAAACCATTCACCAAGAACCAAAGGACGTCATCATCCTTGAAGGAATTTTAATTTTGGACGATGAACGGTTACGTGATCTGATGGATATCAAGGTGTTCGTTGATACGGATGATGATATCCGGATCATTCGTCGGATTGAACGAGATATTAAAGAGCGTCAACGGGACTTAGATGGCATTATTAAACAGTACCTAACCACGGTTAAACCAATGTATCACCAGTTTGTTGAACCCACTAAGCGGTATGCTGATTTAATCGTGCCAGAAGGTGGCGAAAACCAGGTTGCCATTGACTTGTTGACCACAAAGATTCGTTCAATTTTGATTCAAAAGAAAAACGGCCGTCCCAATATTTAATTCTAATATTCGAATTTAAAGCTTGCGTGAAAGACTGTCGCATGCTATTGTAAGCGACAGTAAACTATAAAAAATGTAATGAGGTGCTATTTTGGCTGAACAAAAATCATATCCAATGACTGCCGATGGTAAGGTTAAGTTGGAACAAGAATTAGAAGATTTAAAGATGAACAAGCGTCCGGAAGTAATCAAACGTATCCAGATTGCCCGTGGTTTTGGGGACCTTTCAGAAAACTCCGAATACGAGTCTGCTAAGGACGAACAAAGTATGCTTGAAAGCCGGATCAAGACAATTGAACATATGCTGCAATACGCTGATGTGGTTGATAATAATAATACGGCTGAAGATGAAGTGACTGTTGGTAAAAAAGTCACTTTCAAAGAATTACCCGATGAAGAACCTGAATCATATACCATTGTTGGTGCAGCTGAGGCTGATCCAATGGCTGGTAAGATTTCTAACGACTCACCAATTGCAAAGGCTTTGTTGGGTCACAAAATCGATCAGGAAATCACCATTGCAATTCCTGCAGGCGATATGAAAGTTAAAATTTTAAAAGTTGAAAGTGCTTCATAATTTCACAAACTTTTTAATCATCATGCTAAAGAGCTATTCCCCAGTGGAGTAGCTCTTTTGTTAATTTAACGCGCTTTATTTCGTTTGATTTCATAGCAGTGAGGATAAAGACTTGCACTTTTGTGAAATCTAGGGTATAAATGAATTGAATGAAAGCGCAAACAATTTGTTGCAAATGAAGGAGACACGCATCATGAAAATGATTATTACTGATCAGGCAAGTAAATGGTTTCATAACGAAATGGGGCTATCAGATGGCCGTGGGGTTAGGTTTTATGGCAAGGTTTACGGCAACACACCTGTGCATGAGGGCTTTTCATTAGCTATGACGCCAGATGATCATCCTGAAAAGCCATATGCGATCACCAAAAAAGATGGTGTCAATTATTTTGTTCAAGAAGATGACCGCTGGTTTTTCAAGGGCTATGATTTGATCATTAATTATGATCCGAGCGTTGATGGGCCGAAATACAATTACGTTGAAAATAGTGAGTTGCAGTAGAACAGTTCTATGGACACAAAATAAGGATAGCTGAGTTATCGTGTTGATAATTCAGCTATCCTTATTTTGTATTTTTAATTAATCATTTCGTCGCTGTTTGTAAATCGTGAAATAACAGATACCAAGACTGACTAAGGTAATGATCAAACCAGTATTCAGCATTGGTGGCCAATATTTAAAATGAATCGTGTGATAGCCATGCTGTAGTTTCAACGCAGTGAAGATACCGGCTACTTTAACTGGTTTGGTTGAATGACCATCAACGGTGATATGCCAGCCTTTGCTGTAGGGGATGGTCGTCATTAAAGTAGCACTTTTGGGTTTAACATTAGTTGAACCAGTCAAGCTGCTTTGACTGTGCTGTGTGATTTTTAGCGGACTGGCCGCAAGCTTTTTCTGGCCAGTGATGAATTGCTGATTGTTGAATTGATAAAGGGTAAAGTTTTGCAGCCACAAGGTCGATTTCTTTAAAGTGAGTTGTAGCTTAACGGGTTTGCCTTTTTGGTGATCAGCAATGTTAACCACAATCGTATTACGGTAGGTAGGATATTGTGCCAGCGGGTGATTGTTTAAGTTGATTGAGACGTTATCATCGTTCAGGTTTGATCCTAACGTCAGGTAATATGCATCGTTGGTTTTAGGCGTGAAGTTAAAAGTGATCATACCAGGTTTAATTAAATTATTCTTTTGTAAAATAGCACCAGTCAGTTTCGTTTGCTGTTTCACGTTTTGGAAGATGACGTGATCGAAGTTCTGAGCGCTAAATAGATGTTCGTCCTGAGGGTTTCCGGTTAAACTGGCCCACAGGTTAGCTTGATATTGCGTTGGATCCTTTGTCGTGTTATCCAAAGTTCGAATTTTATTGCTGGCAAGAAAACCAATTGGTAAGGCATAGGGATTACGATACGTTGAAATCAAACCATCTTTGCGAACACGTTGATAATCAGTAAGGTCAGCACGAGTAGAAACCGGATTGACGATATTTGAACCTAGGGTACCTGAATTTGTTTGTCGGTCAATGACGTATTTCATATTAAATAATGAATCGCTTAAAAGGGTCCCATTTGTGTAGGTTACAAAACCGTCGCCATCAGGATTACCCATGGCACCCATGAAGGTTGGCATGTCCTTTTCCAGAGTTGACGAAAAGACGGAGCCACCATTGAACTGCCCAGACAGCGGATCGTTTTTAGTCCGCATGAAAGTCGGTGTCATTCGGTACCAACCGCTATCATGATCAGTCACTTTGGCGGATTGTGAGGCTAAGACCTGCTGATAATTTTGAAATTCAGGTTTAGTGACGTAACTAATCCGATTCAAGCTGGTAGCGGCACTGCTGGTCATTTCAATCACAGCGAACAGGACGAAAGCGGTCTGATAAAACCATGGCTGCTTATTGGGTAATGCAATTAAGCAAAATGCTGCGACTAATAGAAGGGTACCAATCAGTATCTGATTTTGACTCAAGAAGGAAAAGTGGTTCACGTTGACCCAGACATAAAGCACTGTTCCCATACAGATGAGAATTGGGACAATCAGCTGTTTTAGCGTTGGTGTAAATTCAGGCTGCAGCGCATTAGCAGCTAGCCAAATGAGCCAAAAACTGACAATAAACGAGAAACGGTAGGGGTACCAGATTGGAAATTGCATGCCATGCCATAGCAGGTCTAATGGCTCAAAGCACAGTGATAGGGCTAAAATGGCGGTAACTGCTAAGGCTAGCCATTTTGTTCGGCGCGAATGGTTGTTTTGCAAAAAATAGAAGATCGCACCTAAAACCATTAGACTACCAATAAACAGATTGGGGGTTCCCTTCGGCATTTGATTAAAATTAAAACTGCCTAGAAAGAACTTAGCTAACATTTTGGGTGGAAAATATTCAAATTTTGCCGACCAGTCTGTTTGGGTATACTGATTTTTACTGATTCCCAATGAGTACCAAGTTGGTAATAGCGTCACAGCTGAAATACCGGCGGCTAGTAGTGATCCACTGATAAAACGAAGCAAAGAAGAACGGGCAGCCTTTCCTGAATGGGATTGTGACAGCCAGTACCACAGGAAGAATAGTCCCGCGAATATGCAAACCATATAAGCCATGTAATAATTAATGATGAGAAGTGCCGTTAACCAGCCAACGTAGGTTCTGATTTTGCCTGTGTCTACCAGTTGGATAATGCCCCAGACAATTAATGGCAGAATAATGACAGCATCCAGCCACATTAAGTTAAGTTGATTAGCAATCATCCAGCCCATTAAGGCATAGCTGGTTGAAAAAGCCAAAACTGGCAGGTGCTTTTGAACTTTGGTTTTCATTAGCAGCCAAGCAAAACTTAATCCTGCAGCACCGTACTTAAGGACCGTAATCCAGAAGATGGCGCTTGGAAGTGATTTATCAGGAAATAAGAGTAGGATAAAATTAAACGGACTCATCAGGTAATAAGTCCAAACACCAAACATCTCACCGCCTAATGCTTTTTGGAAAGTGTAGAAAAAGCCACTAGGATGACTGAGTAAAGTGTGACGGAAGTAAGCAAAAAAATCGACGTACTGCTGGCCAAGATCGACTGTTAGTAATGTCGATTTGCCAAATGGTCCCATCCCGCGATAGCAAAAGTAAGCCGCCATTATAGCAGCTGGAATAACGAAGCTTAAAAACAGTAGTGATAATTTTTCGTGTTGACGCACCCATTGAACAAATAATCTCAAGAATAAAACCCTCCGATAGCCTCGTAGAATGGCATCCATTTACGAGTATGTAAGTATTGATATATCCATGGTAATCTAGTGACAAGTTTCTGGTCATTTAAGTTGCGTAATCGCATGTAGTTAATTATACCGTATGTTGATTGACAAACAATGCAAACAAAGCGCAATTAAACAGGTCTTAAAAACAATGAGCTGATTGCGCGGATTCAAAATCATAAAAAGTTTTAAAACCGTTCAGTGTTAATGGTTTCGCTATTGAAATTCTGGTAGAATAATGAAGTTAGATAAGGAGCGTTTAGGACATTGAAAAATTTCTTTAGTCGAGTTACCCAGCACCGAGCGTCTCGCAGTAAGACGTCAACTACAGCTCAAATTCCATTTAGAATGAATTTTCTATTCATTATTGTAGGACTCTTATTTGCAGCGTTAATTGCACAATTAGCATATTTACAAATTCTCCACGGTACCCAGCTTAAAGCTGAAGTTAGCCGGACGGATAGTACCGTTGAAACGAACAACGTTCAGCGGGGGATGATTTTTGATTCTACTGGTCGTGTTTTAGTTGGTAATAAAACCCATCAAGCAATTAGTTATACTAAGGGAGTTAACGTTATGGCTCCGGATATGTATCGGATAGCTAATCGCTTGGGAAAATACCTAACAGTGCCAACCGGATCATTGACTCGACGGAATAGGGCTGATTATTTCTTAGCTTCCTCAAAGCGGGCGAAGCAGGTACAGGCAAATATTCCGGGAATCAAAAATGCCGCGCAGTCGGATGCTTATGATAAGGAGCTTCAATATCTGTATGCTCATCCTGCTGATTTTCAGTTAACCAAACAGCAGAAGAATGATGCCATGATTTACGCTCGAATGAGCGGGGCGTATTCACTGTCAACAACTTATATTAAGGAAACGGGTGTGACCAGTAAGGAACTAGCTGAAGTCGGCGAACATCTGGGAGAAATGCCAGGTGTAAAAGTTGGTACAAGCTGGACTCGTGATTATCCTTATGGCAGTTCACTCAAGAGTATCTTAGGGACCGTTTCTTCAGAGAAGATTGGGTTACCAGATAATAAGGTTAACCAGTATCTGGCTCAAGGTTATTCCAGAAACGATTCAGTGGGTCAATCCTACCTTGAAGAGCAATATGAACCAGTTCTAAGAGGGAGTAAATCGCAGACTGATGTGGAAGTTTCCGGGACTAAGATCATGAAGGAAGTTAAGCGTTATGGTGGTCAAAAAGGTGATAATCTGCAGCTGACCATCAATGCTGGTTTCCAAAAGAAGTTGCAGTCATTAGTTCGGCAAGCTGAAAGTGGTGCCGGTGGTGTTTCAACTGGGACTTATGCCGTTGTGATGAACCCTAATAATGGGAGCATTATTGGGATGGCGGGTGTTGACCGCAATCCAAGCACGCAAAAAATCACTAATAACGCGCTGGGCGCCATCAATAATTCCATCACTATGGGATCGGTGGTTAAAGGTGCCATGGTTTCTGGTGCTTTAATGGATGGTGTCATCACACCAACGAACAACACCTTGACTGATATGCCAATTACTGTTGGGGGAACGAAGAAGGCATCGTGGTTCAACAAAAACGGTGGTCAAAATATGGCCGTTAATGCTTCGACTGCCCTAGAAGTTTCTTCTAACTCATATATGATGCAATTGGCAATGAAGGAAGCCGGTTTTAAGTATTCTGAAGGCGCAGCGCTGACCATGAATTCTAGTATTTTCAGCAAAATGCGTGGCTACTTCAACCAGTTTGGACTTGGTGTCAAAACCGGGATCGATCTACCAGGTGAAACTACTGGTATTCAAGGTTCAACGTCTAAAGCGCATATTGGGAATGCGTTAGATGAGGCCTTTGGGAACTACGATGCGTACACCACGATTCAAGTTGCGCAGTACATGTCAACCATCGCTAACGGTGGGTATCGAATTCAACCGCATATTTTATCGTCCATTCGTGGCACCAATAAAAATGGCGGCTTAGGAACGGTTAAAGATTCAGTTACTCCAACGGTGCTTAACCACATTGACATGACGCCTGCTCAACGTAAATTAGTCACTGAAGGGCTTTATGATGTTGTCCATGGGACTAACACCTGGAAGACCGGTGGTGAACTGGATACGATTAAGCCGGAGATCTCTGCCAAGACTGGGACAGCTCAAACTTATTATAAAGGGACTGAAACCGTTACCTTGAGTTTGGCTTCTTATGCACCTTCAACGCATCCGCAAGTGGTCGTTGCTTTAGCAATGCCCAACTTGGATTACAACGCTGAAGATAATAACATGAAGTTGGCTAAGTCAATTTATCAGGCCTATTGGAGTTCGGTTCAGTCGACATCGACTTTGAAGTCTGGTAGTACGACGACCAACACTGCCACAGCAGGAAACTAAACTTCTATCAGTTTTAATTTTGCCTGTAAAGTAAATTTACTTAACAAATATAACATTTAGACTGGTAATTACTTTGAATAAATGATAAAATACTACGAGTTAAGGCTATTTGCCAAATCATAAAAACGTAGGGAGGTCACAAGCCATGCGCGTACACATTACATTAGAATGTACCGAATGTCACGAACAAAACTACTTATCAAGTAAAAACCGTCGTAACAATCCTGACCGGGTAGAGCTTAAGAAATATTGCCCACGTCAACACAAGGTGACGTTACACAAAGAAACAAAATAAAGGCATAGGCGATGAGCCTGCGCCTTTTTTATTTAAGACAGGAGGAAACGACCAGATGGCAACAAAAAAAGCAGTTCGTGAAGAGATTATTGCAGCATTGAACGCCATGCCTGATGATGTTCGTCATTTTCAAGCTGGAACGTTATATGAACGATTATTTGAATCCGAAGAGTGGAATCACAGTCAAACAGTTGCAATTACACTGTCGACTGGTTTTGAGTTGGATACCCAGCCCATCATTGAGGCTGCTAAACAGGCTCGAAAAGAGATTGTTATTCCCAAAACATTTAATACTGATCGCAGCATGATTTTTTTACCGTTAACTGACGAAACGGTGATGAAAGAATCCAACTTTGGTATTATGGAACCAGAAAATGGCACTGCAGTACCGAAAGATCAAATTGACTTAATTGTTGTTCCTGGCCTAGGTTTCACTAAAAAGGGAGCACGTCTTGGTTTTGGCGGTGGTTATTATGATCGCTTCTTAGCCGATTACCAAGGACGAACCGTTACCCTTGCATTTGAAGCCCAAATGTTTAAAGAACCAACTTGGCAAGTCGCCGATACTGACGTACTTGTCCAACATGTCATCACGAGCCACTAAGGGGGCAAATAATGCAGCAACAACTCAAACGCTGGTTATCTGGGCCATACATCACCGTAGGCTTGATCGTTGTGATGTTTTTGGTGTATGGTGCCATGACGTTGGCTGGTGGCAGTCAAAACGCTCAGGTACTAGTAAATTTTGGCGCTAAATATAACCCCTTGATTCTTGCAGGACAGTGGTGGCGTTTTATAACCCCTATTTTTTTGCACATGGGGTTTGAACACATTCTTTTTAATACGGTGACACTTTATTTTATTGGTATTCAGATTGAAGCCATTTTCGGGCATTGGCGCTATTTAGCGATTTTCTTATTGTCTGGAATTGGCGGTAACTTAGCTAGCTTCGCATTTAACCCTAATTCAATTTCTGCTGGTGCTAGTACCGCCATCTTTGGGTTATTCGGTGCTTTTCTGATGCTTGGGGAGTCCTTTTGGGAAAACCCCTATATTCGGCAGATGACCAAAACTTTTGTCCTGTTCATTGTTCTTAATTTGGCCTTTGGTCTATTCAGTCCTGGTACTGATCTTCAGGGTCATATTGGTGGGTTAGTCATTGGTTTTTTGGCAGGATATATTGTTGGTGTCCCGAAGCTAGGAAAAATTAGTACCGTAAAAAGAATTTTAGCTGTAATCGTTGCCATTCTTATCATGATTGGGCTATACTATTCCGGTATAACGTTGTAAAATAATAAAGTAGTTGTGTGAAATTTCGGAGGATATCGAAATGAAAACGCTCTATGATGTACAACAGTTGTTAAAACAGTTTGGTATATACGTTTACGTAGGGAAACGCTTATGGGATATTGAGGTCATGGCGTTGGAATTGGATCATCTTCATGACGCCAATGTAATTGATCATAAAACGTTTGCACATGCCAAGTTGGTTTTGACACACGAGCACCGTCTCGAAGAAACGCGAGAGAACACGAAATAAGTCTGGAGGACACAAGTTCATGGCAAAGAGTTTGATTGGTATTGATTTAGGTGGTACAACCACTAAGATTGCATTCGTCACTCAAGAGGGTGATATCATGCAAAAATGGAGCATCCCAACTGATATAAGCGAAAACGGTAAGCATATTGTCCCTAATATTATTGCTTCACTTAAGAAGACAATGACGGACTCTGGCTATACCAAAGATCAGTTTATGGGTATTGGAATGGGGACGCCAGGTGCTGTTGATATTGAAAATGGGACTGTTATTGGTGCCTATAACTTAAATTGGACAACTACCCAACGTGTGCGTGACCAGATTCAGGAAGGCGTGGGCTTGAAGCTCGTTTTGGAAAACGATGCAAACGTCGCTGCCCTTGGTGAATTTTGGAAGGGTGCCGGTGAAAAGGATTCTGATGTGATCTTCGTTACACTCGGTACCGGTGTTGGTGGCGGTGTGATTGCTGGCGGCCAATTACTGCACGGTATTAATGGTGGTGCTGGTGAACTTGGTCATATTACCGTTCAGCCAAATGGTTACCTATGTACTTGTGGCAAGCGCGGCTGTCTCGAACAGTATTCTTCAGCAACTGGTATTGTCCATGTTGCTAAGGATATGGCAGCTGAATTTACTGGTAAATCACGGTTAAAGGAACTCTTCGACAATAACGAAGAAGTAACTTCAAAGATGGTCGTTTACTTGGCTGATAACGGTGATATTTTGGCTAGCCGAATTGTTGACCGTGTGTCATTCTACCTTGGTTTGGCATTAGCTAACTGTGCTAATATTTTGAACCCAGCTAACATCATTATTGGTGGCGGCGTGTCAGCAGCTGGTAACACTTTATTATCACCAACTACCCGTTACTTCCAAGAAAACACGTTCCCTGCTGTCCGTGACTCAACACGGATTAAGCTTGCTCAGCTTGGTAATGATGCTGGTGCAATCGGTGCTTCATCATTAGCACTCCGGTTTGAAAACGCAGGCGCATAATTAGTTTGGAAGGACGAGACAGATGGTTATTGCAGCAATTTCAACATCGCAACTTTATACGATCATTTTGGTCGTTTTACTGATTGCTTACTTGCTTTGGTATCTATATGGTATCTATCAACGTAATCAAGCAGCAACTTTAATTGACGAAAAAACCTTTAGAGAAGGTATGCGTAAGGCACAAGTCATTGATGTTAGGGAGAAAAAAGACTTTGACGCGGGCCATATTCTTGGTGCTCGTAACATTCCCTATTCGACAATGCGTGCATACTACCAGGGAATTCGTAAAGATTTGCCCGTTTATCTGTATGATCAGGGTAAGGCTATGAGTTCTCGTAGTGCGGTTTTATTAAAAAAACACGGTTACAAAGACATTTACATTTTAAAAACGGGGTACGCACGTTGGGATGGTAAAACTAAAAAATCCTAAGTGTGTGACGAATCGTTGTGTAATCAAATTTTTATGAAGTAACGTGTATGAAAAAAGGGACTTAATTGCTGTTAAATATAGCAATTAAGTCCCTTTTTATGTTTACTAACTATTCTCTCAGAATCAAATTCTCTAAACATTAGTAAGCAAACCCATTGCCATTTTCACAAAGTGTGGTAATATGGGATTTGTTGATGGCGTATTTGATATAAATGCAGTGTTTCTAAATTGGCATTTTGTTGATTGGCGTCATTTGAAATTCATTTTAATTACATTTTAATCTTGTTTTATAAAGGTTACGAGCAGGAAGAGTACTTAAATCCGCTAGGCAAAGAAAGTTCCAGTTGATGAAAAGGGACCTTAGCGTTTTAAGGAAGTGCGTCTGTTTTGAGACCTATTTGCGTAATGGCAAATCGTCAGGACACGTTATCGTCCTCAGGCTTGAAAACGAGCCGTAAGCACACATCACACAGGGTGGAATAGCGATTTTAATCGTCCCTATCAGTTTAGAAATAAACTGATGGGGACTTTTTTGTTTTCAGAACATTGCGATTTCAAATAGGTCAGTAATTAAAACGAATATTTTAGGGCAGGAGGCAAAATCACATGAGTAGCTGGCAAATTATCCAGCAAAGTTTACCGCTTTTTGAAAAGGGGTTCGTTCTAACACTTTGGCTGTCACTGATTGGCATTATTGGATCAATTATCGTTGGTCTGATTTGCAGTTTGCTGAAGTATTTCCAAGTACCCGTTCTTGGTAAGATAGCCGCCATCTACGTTGAAATTTCCCGAAATACACCGCTTTTGGTACAGCTCTTCTTTCTGTATTACGCTTTTCCAGTTTTTGGGTTTAAGTTGAATGCGGAAATGTGTGGGATCGTTGGTTTGATCTTTCTGGGCGGCAGTTACATGGCTGAGGGATTCAATGGTGGTTTTGACGGTGTTAGCAAGACCCAAGTTGAAACGGGTAAGGCAATTGGTTTATCGCGTTTGCAATTAGCTCGCTACGTTGTTTTTCCTCAAGGTTTTACACTGAGTGTTCCGGCATTAGCGGCTAACATGATTTTTTTGATCAAGGAAACCTCGATTTTTACGGTTATTGCAATTCCGGAGTTAACCAACACTGCACTTGATTTGATTGGCATGTATTACCGATCCAATGAATATTTGTTCATGCTAGTTGTTGGGTATGCTATTATTTTGATTCCATTGTCAATTATTCTCACTATTTTGGAAAAGAGGGTTCGTTATGGCTCATTCGGGAATTAACGTTTTATTTGAAGGCCGTAACCTCATTCGTTTGTTTGGCGGATTATGGACGACGGTCGAAATTGCAGCGGTTGCGTTAGTGTTGGGCCTAATTTTAGGTGTCGTTCTTGGGGTTTTAAGAACCTTTCCTAGTCGTCTGTTGCGATTTGTATTGCGGTTATACTTGGAATTTTTCCGAATTATTCCCACGGTTGTCCTGCTTTTCCTGTTTTATTATATTCTGCCAAAGCAAATGGGTGTTAACCTACCTGCAAATCAAGTGGCAACATTAGTATTTGCGTTGTGGACAGCCGCTGAGATGAGCGATATTGTCCGTGGTGCTTTAATTTCGGTGCCAAAACACCAACGCGAGTCCGGTATGGCGATTGGCCTCAGTCGCTGGCAACTTTATCGTTATGTGCTGATTCCTCAAGCAGTTTCGCTGGAGTTACCAGCTACCATCAACTTAGTTACCCGTGTGATTAAAACAACCTCGTTGCTGATGCTGATCAGTGTAATGGATGTTATTAACGTCGGGCAACAAGTTGTTGAAGCCAATAATCAAAAATATCCTACTGGCGTCTTTTGGGTCTACGGTATCATCTTCGTGATGTACTTTGTAATCGACTACCCACTATCTTGGTGGGCAAAACGGATGGATAAAAAGAGATTGGAGCGGGCAAATGGCTAAAGAAATCGTCAAAGTCGAACATTTGGAAAAGTTCTATCAAAAGCGTCACGTGTTGCACGACATTAATTTCTCAGTTAATGAAGGTGAAGTCGTTGCGCTGCTCGGACCCTCTGGTTCAGGTAAGAGTACATTGATTCGCTGCTTGAACGGTTTGGAACCTTATCAACAAGGTGAAGTCACCTTCAATGGCGAAAAAATTGTACCAACAGAAAAGAATTGGCAAAAGATTCGTCAAAAAATCGGGATGGTGTTTCAAAGCTACGATCTATTCCCTAACTTAACGGTTCTGGACAATATTTTGTTGGGACCCGTTAAAGTTCAACATCAATCCAAAGAGGCGGCAACAGCTAGTGCTGAAAAATTACTGGATCAAGTTGGCTTGCGCGAGTATGAAAATGCGTACCCGCGGCAATTATCGGGCGGTCAAAAACAGCGGATCGCGATTGTCCGGGCGTTAGCGTTGAATCCTGAATTAATGCTATTTGATGAAGTCACCGCGTCACTTGATCCAGAAATGGTTCGCGGTGTTCTGAACATTATTTCAAATCTAGCACAAGATTCTAACATGACTATGATCGTAGTGACGCATGAGATGAACTTTGCTCAACAGATTGCAGATCGCGTCTTATTCTTGGAAGATGGCAAAATTTTGGAACAAACCAAGGGTAGCCAATTTTTCGAACAACCACAAACTGATCGGGCTAAGGCATTCTTGGATAGCATGGATTTTTAATTTTTAGAACTGGTCATTTCGTTTTGATTCAGCTTGAGAAAACATCGTTTATTAATTTACTAACCAGACTTTTTATAAAACCAATCATATTTAGGGAGGAATCATAGATGAAGAAATTTGGGTTTAAGAAACTTGGACTGTTTTTGGGCATAGCTGCTAGTTTAGCGTTGGTATTAAGCGGCTGTGGTAGCAGTAGTAAGAGCAGTTCGTCAGCAAGTTCCACCAAGAGTACCAGTCAAAGTACCGTCCAACAAATCAAGAAGCGTGGGACGATTCGGATTGCCGTCTTTGGTGATTTACCACCATATGGCTGGGTTAATAAGCAAGGCCAGCGTGTTGGTTATGATTTAACCTTAGCACGCCAAATTGCTAAAGATCTCAAGGTAAAGCCAAAGTTTGTGCAAGTTAATGCTAATAACCGAGTGGATGCTTTGAACTCTAATAAAGTTGATCTTGTGTTGGCTAACTTTACCGTGACACCAGAACGGAAACAAGTTGTTGACTTTGCTTCACCATACATGAAGGTTTCTGTTGGGGTCGTTTCACCAAAATCTCAGCCGATTACGAAAGCTAGTCAGCTTCAAGGCAAGAACCTCATTGTGACTAAAGGTACCACGGCTGAAAACTACTTCACTTCAAAGCAACCCAATGTTAAGTTATTAAAATTTGATTCTAAGACCCAGCAATTCAACGCGTTGAAGAATAACCGTGGGGTTGCACTGGCGGATGATAACTCTTATCTTTACGCTTGGGTTAAGGACCAGCCTAAATACACTGTTGGTATCAAATCAATTGGACCAAAGCAATACATCGCACCAGCTGTTAAGAAGGGGAACAAGTCTCTCCTAAACTGGACGAATAAAGAAGTAACATCATTGAATAATAAAGGCTTTTTTGACAAAGACTACAACTCTCAATTGAAGCCATACTTTGGTAAAGAAGTAAAACCATCAGATATTGTTATCAAGTAGCTGACTGATTTGATGCAATAAGCGAAAAACTCGTAGCTTGAATTCCGTTACAATACTTTACGGAATTTTCGGCTATGAGTTTTTTATTTAGATGCAATATAAAATCCCACAATGATTTGAACTGCGAATCATTATGGGATATCTAAATGGACATTGATTGTAGGATGAAAGCTTAGTGGTGAGCCGAACGAGATTTACGAGCTGCCCGTTTGCGGTTTTCTTCAAACCGTTCTTCTTCGTCTTCAATTGGTTCGACAACTTTTTTCTTGAATGAGAGTGCTGCACCTGCGACTGCGCCAATAGTAGCTACAGTGCCAAATAAAAATCCTTTGATGAAATGCTTCATTGTTAAAGGCCCCCTAACAGGTTAAAATATGATTTGTTACCTACATTATGCAGGTTTTAGGGCTAAATTTCCAGTCATTAACAAAATTATAGTGGAGTGATCAGTTTGAAAAAAGTATTGGCCATTATTGGGCCAACGGCGGTGGGTAAAACCGCTTTATCATTGGAATTAGCCAAACAATTTCACGGTGAAATTATTTCCGGCGATTCCATGCAAGTTTACCGTGGTTTGAATATTGGCACTGCAAAGATTATGCCTGCGGAACGAGAAAATATTCCGCATTATTTAATTGATATCAGAAACATTGATGAGCGTTACTCAGTCGCCGATTTTGTGGCAGAAAGTCAACGTTTGATTGACGAAATTTCCAATCGTGGTGGATTACCCATGGTAGTGGGCGGTACGGGTTTTTATCTAAAGGCACTACTGTATGATTTGAACCTTGGTGGTGACCATTTTGAGCCATCAGAAAAAGTTAGGAATAAATGGCATGATTATGCAGCACAACACGGTCAGCAAGCGCTGTGGGATCATTTAAACCAGATTGATCCGGATGCAGCTCAAAATATTCCGGTCACCAATGAACGTCGGGTAGTACGTGCGTTAGAAGTTTACGAGCGAACGGGGACGTTATTTTCAAAACAGCAGACCGTCCTAAAACCAAGGTACGATGCGTATGTGATTGGGCTTAATACCGACCGGAGCAAAGTGTACGAACGAATTAACAAGCGAGTGGATCAAATGCTTGACGCAGGGTTAGTGGATGAAGCACGTCGTTTATATGAGGCTGGGGGTGAGCAATGGCAGTCGGGGAAAGGCATTGGTTATCGGGAACTGTTTCCTTACTTTAAGGGTGAAATTTCAAAGGATAATGCCGTTGAGAAAATTAAACAGGATACCCGGCACTATGCAAAGCGGCAACTGACCTGGTTCCGACATCAAATTCCTGTACATTGGTACGATATCATTGCTGATCCAGGCATCAAACGCGAGATTGGTACATCAGTTTCAGAGTGGCTTGAAAAATGATGTGATAAAACATGACATGAAGTGTTGACAGGCAAACAGATAGTGGTATGATTAAACATATTAGAGGGAGGTGAGTGCAATGGCAGAAAAAGAACTACAGCGATCTAAGTCAGTTTTGCCAATTGGTACAGTCATGAAGTTAACCGATTTGACTGCTCGTCAGATTCGTTATTATGAAGAACAAGAATTGGTGATTCCACAACGAACCGACGGAAACCGGCGGATGTATTCTTTAAACGATATTGATAAGTTGCTCGAAATCAAAGATTATTTGGATGACGGTATCAATATGGCTGGCATCAAAGCAATTTATGCGCAGCAGAAGAAGCGAGCTGATGATATGAAGAACGAATCGTTGACTGATAGTGATGTTCGTCGGATTTTGCATGATGAATTTCTCAATATCAGCGGTTTCGAACCTAATTCTGGTCCTTCATTGCATTCACAGCGACCTCTAAAATAACCACAATTACTGACTGTTAACACAATCTATCATTCAAGGAGCGATTTTATGCCAAAACACGATTACACCAAAGACGATATTCGTCAAATGGCTAAGGACGAGAATGTTCAATTTTTACGGTTAATGTTTACGGATCTGTTTGGAACGATTAAGAATGTTGAAGTACCAATTTCTCAATTGGAAAAACTACTCGACAACAAGTTAATGTTTGATGGTTCTTCAATCGACGGTTTCGTCCGCATTGAAGAAAGTGATATGTATCTGTATCCTGACTTATCAACTTGGATGATTTTCCCTTGGAGTAGTGATCGTGGTAAAATCGCACGTGTCATTTGTGAAGTTTACACGACAGAAAACAAACCGTTTGCTGGTGATCCACGTAACAACTTGATTCGTGTGTTGGATGATATGCGTAAAGCTGGTTTCACCGACTTTAACATTGGACCAGAACCAGAATTCTTCCTATTTAAGATGGATGATAATGGTAAACCAACTACTGATTTAAACGATCAAGGATCATACTTTGATATGGCACCAATGGACATGGGTGAAAATTGCCGGCGTGAAATTGTGTTAACCCTTGAAGACATGGGCTTTGATGTCGAAGCTGCTCACCATGAAGTGGCACCTGGTCAACATGAAATTGATTTCAAGTACGCTGATGCACTACATGCTGCTGATAACATTCAGACTTTCAAATTGGTTGTAAAGACGGTTGCACGTAAGTTTGGTCTTTACGCAACCTTCATGCCAAAACCATTAGCTGGTATTAACGGTTCAGGGATGCATCTGAACATGTCACTCTTCCATAAAGATGGTAACGCCTTTTACGATGAAAAAGGTGATTTGCAATTATCACAGGATGCTTACTACTTCTTAGGTGGTTTGCTGAAGCATGCACGTAGCTTTACAGCTATCTGCAACCCAACTGTTAACTCGTACAAGCGGTTAGTTCCAGGTTATGAAGCACCAGTCTATGTTGCATGGTCAGGTTCAAACCGTTCACCATTGATCCGGGTACCAAGTTCTCGTGGTTTATCAACTCGTCTTGAACTCCGGAGTGTTGACCCAACCGCTAACCCATATCTAGCCATTGCTGCTGTTTTGGAAGCCGGCTTAGACGGTTTAAAGAACAAGATCGTGCCTGAGAAGAGTGTTGATCGTAACATCTATCGGATGGATGACAAAGAACGTAGTGACAGTCATATCACTAATTTGCCTGATACATTACACAACGCACTTAAGGACTTATCTGCTGATGAAGTGATGCGTAAAGCTATGGGTCCACATCTATATCCTAGCTTTATTGAAGCTAAGAACTTGGAATACGATGCTTATCGTACTCAAGTTTCTAAGTGGGAACGCGATCAGTACCTCGAATTATATTAATGAATCTCTGATTTTTTAAAAATGACGGATAGCCTGTTTACCAGTCGATATGATTGGTAGACAGGCTATTTTGACGGTTAAATAACAGTTTAGCGGTTCTTCTGGGTGCTGTGCAGTTGCTAGGGATGAAGATTTCTTTTAAATATCGACTTTTTCTTTAAAACTGCTTTATTAATCGTAAATTATCATTTAAGATTAAGTATATACAGCGAGAAATAACAATCGAGGGATAAATATATGCCGAATAATAATGAAGAAACAAATCAGGAAGTAACGCCGGGTCAGGCTCAGCTTGATTCGTCACTTACTCAAAAAATTAAATACTTGCAGACACTGCAGTCCGCGTTACATGAACACGATGATCGTCAGATTTATGAATTGATCGATAAGCCACGTTATGATCGTGAAGTTAAGAAATCGAGATCGACAACTAAGACTCAGAATTTGGCGGACTTGGTAGCCGATGATCATGAACAACTCAGTCATTATTTAAGTGAGAATTTAATCGATTATCTCGGAAAAACTTACCCATTTTTCTATTATGATGAAGTTCGTAATGGTGAGTTTGATATCTACTTTGGTAATTGGTGGGATCGCCGTAAGTTTGGTAAATTGGACGTCTTAAATGTTGCCTTTGAATTTGACGAAACTGAATATGGTAAGCTGAAACGCTCCTTTGAGTTGGATGCGCTTAATCAGCGTTACAATACCGATAATATCGCTGAGATTTCTGCTAACAGCGCTCAGCTTCAAAAACTCATTGATGGTCAGGATGAACGTGACCACCAAAAAGAAACGCTTCGCCAGCAGCTTAAAGAGGTTAGTCAAAAGAGCACGTTGCCATGGGATTCTGGTAAAGTTAAAGAAGAACGTCAAACCATTGTGGATCAGTTGTCAAAATTAGCTGATGATGACGAAGAAGCAATCAATGCTAATAAGAAGATCAAGGAAAACGATGAAAAAATTCTGAGTCTGTCAAAAGAAGATACCATTTTGACGTATGAGAAACAGAGCATTCAGCAAAGATTTGAAGATTTTTCACACTTTGAATCTCATAATCAAAGTTTGTATACGGACTACCTGACGAGTTTGATTGGTAAAGGGCAGGTGAATGTTGATGATTAACGAGAATGATCCATCGACGCTAAGTACAAGCGGCAGATTACTATCCTACAATAATGCAGTTAAAGAGGGATTAAAGATTGGTCAGCAATTCACCGAACTAATGGACCAACTGATCAATACTAAGGATCCTAAAGAATTGGTGGCTGCCGCACAAACGTTATCGGTTTTTGAACTTGACAGCGATTACGTGACTTTTCCTCACCAGTACAATAATGCCGATTACTATTTGGTCTTTATGAGCCGATTGCTTGAATTACATGACCAAGGCGAAGCAATCACCTTAGACTCGCACGAGGACAATCAGCACTTAACTCAGCAAATTTCAGCGTTAGGTGATCTGGGTGTGTTTGCTTTTGTGTCAGCTAATGACAATACTGGTGGCGTTTACTATCAAGATAAAGTCACGGGTGAAACACTGTTTTACCTGAATCTCAAACGTCGAATGATGCGTATTAATAGTAGTGCGATTACAAAATTGTTTATTGAAACGTATGCGGACAAGCTTGAAAAAGAACATTTACTGTCGGCAACTGACTTGTTAATTGCATTTGGGCAAGCGCTTAAAACTGACTTCGGCTTCGATGTTGACTTCAACTTGTTAGATACAAGTAATAACGAATTTTACGCCTTTCAAACTAGTAATCTATCCGGCGAAATCGTCGATAAACTATTTGTGGCTGCGGCATCAGAAAATTACATGTTGAAGCACGATAAAGACGGTGCGGTGTTGGAATTGGCGCCAGACCTCAAGCTTAAGATAGCCAGTCATAACGCAACTGGGGGAGCAGCCTGGGGACTGTATGTTTCTGATGAAGATCAGACGGTTTCCTGGTTCAAAGTTTTGTTAGAATATCCTTTCTTGCGTAAGTGGTATCTTGAAAATATTGATGACTTGCAGATTCGTTCAGACAACTTAGTTTTTTAGAGGTGATATATTGACGTTAGATTTAGCTAATTTATTACAAACTGCTATTCAACGGCGTAATCAGTTTAATTACGAGCATCAGGTTGCAGTGAGTCCTGAAGAGGGGTTACGGGTTGATTACGTGGCATTGCACGTCTCGTTAGGTCATTTAGCCGATTTAATGGGTTGGTTTAAGTTGGGACAAGAAAAGCCTGCTATTTCACCTGATGGGCTGCTTAAAGCATACGTTGAGGTGATTGACCATACCTTTCAAGTTGCTGCTAGGCAGACGTGGTCTCACTTAATTGTGATGACACCGGATGATTTAGAGGCTTTAAAGCAAAAACGGCCGGCTAAGAGTTTAAGCCAACAATACTTGGCAATTTCTCATTTTATTGATCAGTCGTTTTTTGATCGGCAGCAAGCGGCCTTCCAACATGCTTGGCATTTGATTTTAAAATGGGGATTTGTTGATTTAGGTTTCACTGAGGAACAAATCCAAACCGCTTACTTAAAAACTAATAAATAAAAGAAAAGGGATTGTTTATCCAACTCGATAAACAATCCCTTTTTTGAATCTAAAAACGATTAACTAATGTGAAGTAATTTGAAAAATAATTGCACGTAAGCGCGCTTCGGTGATGAACCTAAATGCTTTGACTGAGCACGCTGACGACTTGCGCTGAGATACAATTCCCATACGCCTGCAAATACAAACAAGCCGATAATAAATGAGATGAAAATCATCGCAATCCCCCCATAAACTTAGATTTCAATTACGTTACAAGTACATTATGGTTTTATGACATCGAATTTGCAAGTTATTTTATTCAAAAAGTTTGGGTGTACAGACAATTGGTTGAGAGGGGCAGATACCTCTTAAAACATTATTTGTATCGTACAATAACACGTCAGTAAAGCATCTTTATTGACGCTGATTTTATCCATTAAAATTAATTTTAATTGATAAAAATTTGCAAAAAAAATTCTAGGTAAACTAAATCCACGTGATCAAAACAATCATCACTGGTAGTTTACCTAGAAAAGACTAATCGTTTAATTAAATAGTGCGGCAAGAGAGATTCGAACCCTCGACCTACGGTTTAGAAGACCGTTGCTCTATCCAGCTGAGCTATTGCCGCATAACAATGAAACAACACGTATAATTATATGTGAATAGTGGGGTTAAGTCAATCACAAAAGCGATTTATTGGTGACTAAAACTAATATTTATTCGATTCTGATGTCAGCAATTATTAAATCAGTTTTTCCAACTGTGTTTTAGCGATAGCTTAAAGAAAGCTGGACAAATTTCCAATATATTTAAATAATTGGTAGCGTTTTCTTACAATTTAATCGAATACAATTGAAATACTGTAGCACTCCTGATAAAATAGGGACAAGTTGATCAGCTGGAATTAATCATACTTTTGGAGGAGTATTGTTTAATTTCAGATTCTAATTTTTTGATTGACTAAACGTATCAGATTAGATATTTGTACGGAATAGGCAGTTATATTTCAGTGAAGTGATTTGATTAATGGAGGGACGTCACTTTTATTAAAGGATGGGGAAACGTTATGAGTAGAATGATTGAGATGAAAGGCAAGCACTTTGGTCGTTTGACAGTAATTCGCCAAAACGGTCAGGATCCAAAGAATGCTGATTTATTGTGGGAATGTCGTTGCAGCTGCGGCAATATCGTTACAGTGGATGGTTCACGTCTCCGTGGAGGCTATGTCAGAAGCTGCGGTTGTTTGCGTCGGGAACTAGCGCGTGAACGATATACAAAAAATGAGGGCTTCACCAAAAACATGGGAAATCCGCAGAATTTACGCACTAGTGATGGCATTATGGTTTCTTCTATTAAAGAGTCTCAGCGCAACACATCTGGGGTGGTCGGAGTTTCCTATGATAAGACCACGGATCGTTGGTTGGCTCGTTTGATGTATCAGGGACACTATGTGTTGCTTAAAAGCTTTGAAACTAAGGCAGAAGCAATTGATGCACGCAAAGAAGCAGAAAAAGTATATTGGCATAAATCAAAAAAGAACCCACAAACAGCTATGTAGAATTGAGTAAAAAATTGGGTTAATACAACTGACTATTGGTTACATCAAAAAGAGCGCTGAATGTTCAGCGTTCTTTTTTAGTTTAAAGATTGAAAATTTAAATCTAGTTTTGATGAGTGAATTTAACAGCTGTACCATATGCGGCAACGGACTGCATGTCAGTACCGATTGAACCGGAGTCAAAGCGCATCATGACCACGGCATCTGCACCAAGTTCAACGGCGTTTTGTCTCAGTCGTTCAATCGCCACGTCTCTGGCCTCAATCAACATTTTGGTATAGTCTTTAATCTCACCACCAACGATGTTTTTCAGGCCCGCGCCAATATTTCTGACAACGTTTTTTGACTGCGTGGTTAAGCCAAAAACTTCACCAATAATTTCGTATTCTTTACCAGGAATTTGCTCAGTTGTTGTGACAATAATTTCTGACACGTGAATACCCCCTTTATTTGAAGTCAGTGTATCATGAATGATTCGAAAATACCAAATTGATCAGAGTAAAATCTTCGTAACTTCACCAGCCCGAATGATGCGCTTCTTGGCAGTGGCTTCATCAACGATAACTAACTGACCTAAGGCATCGACATCAATGACTTTGCCGGTTACTGAAGAGTGTCCAATTTGCATTTGAATTCGCTTATTCATCAGGATCAAAAGACGCTTATATTCACCAATAAATTTCGAATTGGTATAGGTGGTGCTTGAGTAATATAGATTGCTGGCTAATTCAATTAAAAAGTTTGTACGATCAAATGGCGTAGGTGGTTGTATGAGCAGATTTCCAGCAATTGTTTCAAGTTCTTGAGGAAAATTAGGCTGGTATAAGTTGATGCCAACACCGATAATTACTGACTGGTTGGCACCTTGCTCTACTAGTATGCCAGCAACTTTACGGTTGTTTAGATAAATATCATTGACCCATTTAACCTGAACTGAAAGGTTAAAGCATTTTTTGCTCGCTTTGACGATGGCCATTGCCAGACTCGTAGTAAATAGGCCAGTTTTTTCAGGCTCAACGGTTAAGCTTGGTAAAACCAATGAAAAATAGAGACCACCAGCGGACGAGTAAAAGCGACGAGCACGCTTGCCGACACCGGCCGTTTGCTGGTCAGCCCATATCAAACAGGGATTTTGGATGGTCTCTTGCTGGGCTAATGTTTTTGCATATTGATTGGTTGAACCGATTGAGTCAACGTGCAATAAGCTGATTTTAGTTTTCGTTCGATCGCGTAACTTGTTTTCAATATCCCCGTCGTTCATTGTTTTACCTCCAAGATGTGATTATTATAACATATATCATTTTAGTCATCATTTGGTTAATTAGTTTGATAATCAAACTATTAAAACGATTGGAAACGCTTTCTTAAATAGTGCAGATACGTGTAAGAAAGTGGGTCGTACGTAGTCAATTTTGGAAAATTACTTGACAGTGACTCTGATTTTAGAATATGATAACGCCATCAAATACTTTGATGTTTGAAATAGTTTTGAAGGAGGTGCTTTGCGACCTATGCAATTAACTTCTCAAGAGATTCAAGAGCTTATTCCTAACCGGTTCCCGATTTTTTACATGGATGGCGTTAAAGAACTTGTTGCTGGCGAATCAATCACTGCTATCAAAAACGTCACCGCTGATGAAAGCTTTGTTAACGGCTATCGTCCAGGTGAATACGTGATGCCGCCAGCGTTGATTGTTGAATCACTTGCACAGGCAGCTTCGATTCTGATCTTGAAATCGCCGGCTTTTGAGCATAAAACTGCTTACTTAGGCGGGATTTCTAAAGCTGAATTTCTGAAGGACGTTCACGCTTCAGATCAGTTAGAGCTTAAAGTCAAAATGAAAAAACAGCGTGATAATATGGGCGTTGTTTCGTGTGAGGCTGTGGTTAACGAAGAAGTTGTCTTGAAGGCTGAGCTGATGTTTATCGTTGAACCCGAAGAAACCGTACGTTAACTACCGAAATTCTCACTGGTATTGTTTGGAAATGAGATCATTTGCGAATCAAAATAGGTGATGAATAGATGGATTATTCTACGGCCAAACGGGTCAACCAATTATTAACAACGGTATATGGCGATATTGTGAGAGTGGAGGAATTGGCTCTGAGAACGAGTCAGTTTAAAGATATTTCCCTCAAAGAAGTGCACGCTGTAGACGCGATTTCAATGTACGAACATAAGACCACTTCGGAAGTTGCTCGTGAGTTACGAATTACTCCTGGAACTTTGACAACTATGGTTAATCATTTGGTTAGAAAAGACTATGTTAAACGTCTTAGAAGCGATGATGACCGACGTTTTGTCCGTCTAGGGCTGACGCGTCGTGGTCGTTTAGTTTATCGTGCTCATGCGTCTTTTCATCGGCAAATGGTTGAAAGCCTTGCTAAGGGTATGGATGATGAGCAACTTAAAATCATTGAAAGAGCACTGTTAAATTTGGAAGCGTTTCTCGAATTCGCTTCACCAACTCCAAATAAGTGAGGGGTTACTTAATGACAGGTATTCAAATTGTCCAAAGTGCTAGTACGGTCCCAGAACGGGTAGTTCCCAATGACGAGCTGAATGCCTACATGGATACTTCAGACGAATGGATTTCCACGCGAACGGGGATCAAGCAACGACATGTTTCAACTGGACAGACCACTAGCGATTTGTGTACTCAAGTCGCACAGAAGTTGCTGGATCAAACTGATTGGCAAGCTTCAGATTTAGACTTTATCATTGTTGCCACCATGTCTCCAGACTATATGACACCTGCAACAGCCGCCATTGTTCAAGGGCGGATTGGTGCCAAAAAAGCGTTTGCGTTTGATTTAAACGCTGCTTGTTCGGGTTTTATTTACGGACTAAAAGTGGCAGAGGGATTACTGCAGACTCCAGGTACGCGAGGCATGTTGATCGGTGGCGAAGTCTTATCCAAGTTAATTGACTGGCACGAACGCTCGACTGCAGTTTTGTTTGGCGATGGTGCAGCGGGTGTTTTGTTAGCTAATGATAAGCAAACTGAGTCAGCGTTTCTAGCCTCAGACCTTCAGACCATTGGTGATTTAGGTGATAAGCTGACGGCTGGTTATCAGCCTGTTAACTCTGTTTTTGCCAGTGATTCGACTGACCCGCACCAGCGTTATTTTGAAATGGATGGTCGGGCAGTTTATAAGTTTGCAACACATCAGGTGCCTGAATCGATTCAACGCGCGGTAACGAAAGCCGGTCTGTTGGTTCAGGACGTTGACTATTTTATTTTACATCAGGCAAATCAGCGAATTCTTGATCAAATCGCTAAGCGGTTGGATCAACCCAGTACCAAGTTTCTGACTAATGTGGCTGATTACGGCAATACGTCGGCAGCCAGTGTGCCAATTTTACTGAATGAAGTTATTCAAAACGACACCATTCAACGTGGTCAAATCATCGCGTTGAGCGGTTTTGGTGGCGGATTAACCGTTGGTACACAAATTATCAAATACTAAACACAAAAAATAAATGATAGCTTAAGGAGCTCAAATATTATGACTAACGACGAAATTTTTTCAAAAGTACAGGCAATTATTGTAGATCAAACTGGTGAAGATGCAGAAAAGGTTACTATGACGACCAACATCAAACAAGATTTAGACGCTGATAGCCTGGATATTTTCGAAGTAATCAATGAAATTGAAGATGAATTCGACATTAAGATTGAAACTGAAGAGGGGATTGAAACCGTTTCTGATTTGGTTACCTTTGTTGAAAAACAATTAGCTGACAAGGAGTAAAAACAAGCTTATGCAATTAGATCCATTTATGCAGTCATTAGGATTAAAATATCCGATTTTTCAAGGCGGTATGGCATGGGTCGCAGATGGCCGTTTGGCGGCCGCGGTATCAAACGCTGGCGGACTGGGAATTATTGGTGCTGGTCATGCCTCTGGTGAGGTCGTAGCTCAGGAAATTGAACGGGCTAAGTCACTAACTGACCGGCCTTTTGGTGTGAATGTGATGCTCCTTTCTCCACATGTGGAAGATGTCGTAAATGTTATTTTGAAGGCGCACGACAGCATTACGGTAGTCACTACTGGTGCTGGGGATCCTTCCAAATACCTTTCGATGTTTAAAGCTGCTGATATTAAGGTTGTTCCGGTAGTGGCTTCGGTTGCGCAGGCTAAACGGATGGCCAGAGTGGGCGCTGATGCTGTCGTAGCTGAGGGTATGGAGTCAGGTGGTCATATTGGCAAGTTGACGACGATGGCTTTAGTTCCTCAAGTAGTTGATGCCGTTAACATTCCGGTAATTGCTGCTGGTGGAATTGCCGATGGACGCGGTTTAGCTGCTGCCTTCATGCTGGGTGCAGTAGGCGTTCAGATGGGAACTCGATTCCTCGTTGCAGCTGAATCCAAGGTTCATCCCGATTATAAACAAGCGGTGCTTAAGGCCAAGGACATCGACACGGTAATTACTGGTGAATACGCTGGTCATCCTGCACGTGTTCTTAAGAATCCGATGGCAAAACGGTTTATTCGGCTTGAAAAGGCTGAGGCAGCTAAAACTGAGCCTGATTTTGGCGAAGTTGAAGAAATTGGTAATGGTAGTTTGCGGACCGCTGTTTTAACGGGTGATCGTGAAAACGGTGCCTATATGGCAGGCCAAGTGGCTGGACTAGTTAAACAGGCACAACCTGCCGCGGAAATTTTGGCTGATGTCTATGAACAAGCTACAAAATTGATGGGTGGTGTCTAAACTGAAGGTTGGATTATTATTTAGCGGTCAAGGTGCGCAAAAAACGGGTATGGGTGAAGAGCTGTATCAGCAAAACGCAACTTATAAAGCGGCCATCGACCAGGCTAGTCAAACACTTGATATTGATTTACCAAAACTATATTTTGATTCGTCAGCTGCAGATCAGTTATCTGAAACACGGTTTACGCAACCTGCAATCGTAGCAATGAGCTGTGCGCTTTACGAGGTTGTCAAAGAACAACTACCGACCGTTGTAGCTGGCATCGGGCTTAGTTTGGGCGAGTACAGTGCCTTAGCAACCAGTGGCTTTATGACCACTGCACAGGCATTGAAACTTGTTCAACTGCGTGGTCGTTTGATGCAACAGGCTAGTGATGCACAGCCAAGTAAAATGGTCGCAATCATGAACACGCCAATTGAGATGATTCAAGAAGCTTGCGATGCAGCCAAAAGCAATGGACTGGTTTCAATTGCAAACGTCAACACGCCTAAACAAGTCGTGATTGGCGGTGAAGTTGAGGCAGTGGATGCGGCAGTTAGTTACTTAGAATCAAAAGATGTCAAACGCATGGTACCCCTCAAAGTCAGCGGTGCTTTTCATACGCCTCTCATGCAGCCAGCTCAGTCAGAACTGCATGATGCATTAACAAAAGTGAACTGGACACAGGGTAACTTTCCGGTAATCAGTACAACGACTGGTAAACCATTTAAAACCAATGAATTAACACAAACACTGACGAATCAGCTGATATCTACCACTAGATTCACGGATGCCATTCAGCAGTTGAATGGTCAAGTTGATGCTGTCATAGAATTAGGGCCTGGTAAGACCCTTATGAGTTTTGCTCGGAAAACAGTTAAGGGGATTGATTATTATCATATTGATGACGTTGATACCCTTAATAAAACGATGACAGCTTTAAGGGGTGAGTAAGTTTGGAATTAAAAGGAAAAACGGTTTTAGTGACCGGCAGTACACAGGGTATCGGACTTGCTATTGCGCAAGCTTTTGCAAAACAGGGTGCCAACGTTGTGATTAATGGTCGCCATGGGGCATCAAAAGAGGTTATTTCCTCGATCCAAGCGGAAAACGTCACGTGTTGGGACCTCTCGGCTGATATCACTGATCCGGATGCTGTTAAAACGATGATCGACAGCATTTATGAAAAGGCTGGTCAGCTTGATATTGTGGTTAATAATGCCGGCATTGTGAATGATAAGTTACTTAATCGAATGAGCGAAGCTGATTTTAGTCAGGTGATCAACACCAATTTGACCGGTACGTTCAACGTGATCAAAGCCTGTCTGCGACCAATGTATAAAGCTCGCCGTGGGGCTTTCATCAATATGGCAAGTGTTATCGGTTTGACAGGTAACATCGGTCAAGCTAATTATGCTGCTAGTAAGGCTGGAATTATCGGCTTGACTAAGTCAGTAGCTAAGGAAGCTTCAATGCGGGGTATTCGTTGTAATGCGATTGCGCCAGGTATGATTGATACCGCAATGACAGCACAATTGTCCGATAAAGTTAAAGCGGAAATTTTAAAACAAATCCCGTTAAAACGTCTGGGGTCAACCCAAGAAGTTGCCCAAGCAGCCATCTTTTTAGCAGAAAATGACTATATTACAGGTCAAACCATCACAGTTGATGGTGGCCTAACAATGCAATAAGGAGCGAGTGTATGACTAGAGTAGTGATTACAGGAATGGGTGCATTAACACCGATTGGTAATAGTGTTTCAGAATTTGAAGCGGGTCTACTAGCTTCGAAGGTTGGTTTTCAACCGATTACACATTTTGATGCCAGTGAAACTGGTATTACTTTAGCTGGTGAATTACATGATTTCGATCCGTTAAAACGACTTGGCAAGAAAGACTTACGTCGAATGGATGCTTTTAGTCAATACGCAATGTATGCTGCTTCAGAAGCCGTAGAACAAGCAGGTATTGATGAAACGAATACTGAACCGGAATCAATGGGTGTTATCTATGGTTCAGGGATTGGTGGTTTGACGACCATTCAAGAGCAGGTCATTAAGATGCATGACAAGGGACCTCAGCGGGTTTCTCCAATGTTCGTGCCAACGTCGATTTCAAATATGGCTTCCGGTAACATTGCCATTCGTTATCATGCCAAAAATATTTGTACAACGATTGTGACTGCTTGTGCTTCGGGAACCAACGCCATTGGTGAAGCGTTCCGCCAAATCAAGGAAGGCCGCGCACAAGTTATGCTGACTGGTGGCTCTGAAGCTTCAGTTAACGAAATTGGGATTGCCGGTTTCGCTGCTCTATCGACGTTATCTAAAGCTACTGATCCGAAGAAAGCTTCCCTGCCGTTTGATGCTGGCCGGTTGGGCTTCGTTATGGGTGAAGGGGCTGGTACTTTGGTACTCGAATCCCTGGAACATGCTCAAAAGCGCGGTGCTAACATTTTGGCTGAAATCGTCGGTTACGGTGCGACTTCAGATGCTTACCATATGACATCACCAGATCCTGAAGGGACCCAAGCAGCACGTGCCATGCAACTAGCCATTGATGAGGCTGGAATTAAGCCTGCTGATGTTGACTACATTAATGCTCACGGGACTGCCACTATGGGTAATGACAGCGCTGAATCAAAGGCAATCAATACCGTCTTTGGACAGGACAGTGATGTGCTAGTTTCTAGCACTAAATCCATGACTGGTCATCTATTAGGAGCAGCCGGTGCCATCGAAGCTGTTGCGACAGTGGGTGCACTGCAGACCGGTAAGCTGCCAGAAAACGTTGGCGTTGTCAATCAAGATCCTGAATGCCAGGTCAACTTGGTAAATGACGCTAACCGTGACCATGAAACTGAATATGCCATCAGTAATTCATTTGGCTTTGGGGGACATAACGCCGTCTTGGCATTTAGAAAGTGGGCGGACTAATGACACTTGAAGAGATCCAAGCCATTATTCGTCAAATCAACGATAGTGATATTCGTGAAATTGACCTTGATTATCAAGATATCCATCTTTATCTCAACAAAAACAAAATTAGCCATCAAAAAAATGAGGCTGTTGATCAAAAATCGGTCTCTGCTAAGTCAGCTGATGAGCCTAAGCAGCCAATTCAAGCATCCCAGCCTGATTTAGAGACGCCAAAGCCAGCGGCAAAAGAAGCAACGGCAATCAAAGCGCCACTCGTTGGCGTGATTTATTTGCAGCCTTCTCCTGATAAGCCGGCATACAAATCAGTGGGGGATCACGTTAGTGTTGGTGAAGTAGTTTGCGTGATTGAAGCCATGAAGATGATGACCGAAATTAAGAGCAAAGTGGACGGCACCATTTCGAAGATCCTAGTTGAAAATGAAGAAGTGGTTGAATATGATCAACCACTATTTGAAGTAACTAAATGAGGTGACAAAATTTGTCAGAAGAAGCAGCAACACACGAGTTAGACGTCGTTGAGATTCAGAAAATTTTACCACACCGGTATCCGATGCTGTTAGTTGACCGGGTACTTGACTATGTACCAGGTGAAAAAGTGATTGCGAAGAAAAACGTCTCCGTTAATGAAGCCTTTTTCCAAGGTCACTTTCCAGGTAATCCAGTAATGCCAGGCGTTTTAATCGTTGAAGCAATGGCACAGGCTGGTGCAATTGCACTGTTGACCATGCCAGAATTTAAAGGAAAGACAGCTTATTTTGGCGGTATGAATAAGGTTAAATTCCGTAAAATGGTTAAACCTGGTGATACTCTGAAATTAGAAGTTACTCTGGAAAAGATTCGCGGCAACGCTGGCCTAGGTCACGGTGAAGCATACGTCGAAGGTAAAAAGGTTTGTTCAGGAGATCTCACCTTTATGATTGGGTAGGTGAATAATATGTTTAAAAAGGTCTTAATTGCTAACCGTGGCGAGATTGCGGTGCGAATTATTCGGGCGCTGCGAGAACTTAACGTTCAGTCAGTGGCAATCTACTCAACCGCGGATGCGGATGCTCAGTATGTAAAATTGGCAGATGAGGCTGTCTGCGTGGGCGGTCCTCAACCGGCTGACTCTTATTTGAATATGCAAAATATTGTGAGTGCGGCGGTACTGACAGGTGCCGAGGCAATTCATCCAGGATATGGTTTCTTGTCGGAAAATGAGGAGTTTGCTGAGCTTTGTGAGACCTGTCATATTACTTTTATTGGTCCAAAACCAGACACGATCTCATTGATGGGAAATAAAGCAAACGCCAGAATTCAAATGCAAGCGGGTAACATCCCAGTGATTCCAGGAAGTACCGGTTTTTTGAAGGATGAGACTGATGCCGTTAAAGTCGCCAATGAAGTGGGTTACCCCGTGATGCTAAAAGCAGCATCTGGTGGTGGCGGTAAGGGTATCCGCCGCGTTAAGAACGAAAGTGAAATGCGCGAGGCTTATCAATCAGCCACTAAAGAAGCCCAACTTTCATTTGGTGATCAGAGAATGTACCTGGAAAAAATTGTCGCGCCGGCTAAGCACATTGAAGTACAGGTTTTTGCTGATCGATTTGGTCATGTGACGGCTTTTCCAGAGCGGGATTGTTCGTTGCAGCGGAGACAGCAAAAAGTATTAGAGTTGAGTCCTTGCCCGGTAATGACACCACAAGAACGTCAGCATTTACAGGAAATCGCCATTCGAGCCACAAAAACGATTAAGTACCTGAATACGGGTACGATTGAATTTTTGATGGATAAGGAGCATCATTTTTACTTCATGGAAATGAACACCCGAATTCAAGTCGAACATCCAATCACCGAAGCAGTGTCCGGCATCGACTTGGTAAAAGAACAAGTCAGAGTAGCTTCAGGAGAGGCACTGTCCTTCGATCAGGAGGATCTTAAACCTCAAGGATTTGCGGTTGAAGCTCGGGTTAATGCAGAAGATCCATCGCTGGATTTTATGCCCCAAGCAGGTGTCGTTAAACAGCTTAAACTACCTGGAGGACCCGGCATTCGTGTTGATAGTGGCATTCAGTCTGGAGATATGATTTCACCGTTTTATGATTCGATGATCGTTAAAATCATCGCTCACGCGAAAACGTATCAAGAGGCCCTTAAAAAGCTAATCGATGCTCTAGACGAATTTGAGTTGGAGGGTATTAGTGCTAATCAAGGCTTTTTGGAAGACTTGTTAGCTGACCCAATCGTTCAGCAAGGAACCGCCACCACGGATTATGTGACGAAGCAGTTCATGGCGAAATTTGCTAGTCACGCTATTCGGGAGGTGTCTTAGATGTCATCGTTTGGGGAACACGTTAAGCGGTTTTCATCACGTTCTGTGTCGATGCTAAAACACTATCAAGCAAAAGTGCCTAACGGTATTTGGCAGGAATGCCCGCATTGTCATGCCAGCTTTTACTTTAAGCGTGCGGGTCAATATCGGGTTTGCCCTGAGTGCGGTTATGGTTTTCGAGTAACTGCTCGCCGTCGTCTAAAAATGTTGACGAAAAACTTTGAGGAATGGGATACTGATTTGGAAACTAAAGATCCAACTGAATTTCCAGATTATGAGCATAAAATCAAAAAAGCTCAAACAGTCACGCATCTTAAGGATGGTGTTTTGACGGGCAAGGCACTGATTGATGAGTATCCGGTTGCCTTAGGAATTATGGATCCTTTATTTATTATGGGCAGTTTAGGGACTGCTAACGGTGAGCGGATTGCCCGAATGTTTGAAAAGGCGACTGAACAGCGATTGCCCGTTGTTTTACTGACTGCATCTGGCGGTGCTAGGATGCAGGAAGGAATTTATTCCTTGATGCAGATGGCAAAAATTAGTCAGGCCGTAAATGACCATTCGGCTGCTGGATTAGCTTATATTTCCGTCATCATGGATCCAACAACGGGTGGTGTTACAGCTAGTTTTGCCAGTCAAGCAGACATTACCCTAGCGGAACCTAAAGCATTGTTTGGTTTCACTGGTAAGCGAGTCATTGAACAGACCATTAATAAACAACTGCCAGATGATTTTCAAAGTGTCGAAAACAGTTACAAGCGTGGCTTTATTGATGAAATCGTTTCTCGTGAGCAGTTGCCTAACCGGCTTAGCCAGCTACTGGGAATCCTCGAAGCCAAGGAGTGGGGTGACACAAAGTGACAGATACGCAATCAATTATTGCCGGTGCTAGAAGTGATCGTAAAGCCAATGTTTATGAAATGATTGATCAATTGTTTACGGATTTTTTTGAAATGCATGGTGATCAAGTTTCTGGTGATGATTCTGCAATTGTCGCGGGTCTTGCGAAGTTGTCTGGCCATCCAGTTGCCTTGGTTGCGACTCAAAAAGGGAACAATCTGGAAGACAGGATGGCTACCCATTTTGGTAGTCCCGAACCTGCTGGGTATCGTAAATCGTTGCGAGTGATGAAATTAGCTGAAAAGTTAAACTTTCCTATTATAACGTTGATCAACACGCCTGGTGCCTATCCAGGTGCGGATGCCGAAGCCTCTGGTCAAGGCCAAATGATTGCTAAAAACATCAGTGAAATGTTAAAAATTAAAGTACCCATCTTAACGCTCATTACCGGCGAAGCAGGCTCGGGCGGTGCGCTAGCGTTGGCTTGCTCAGACCAAATCTGGATGTTTGAAAATAGCATGTATTCTGTTCTTTCACCGGAGGGATTTGCCTCAATTATGTGGAAAGATGCTCATTTAGCTGATAAAGCTGCTGAGTTGATGCGGTTAACACCAGACTGGTTATTAAAGCAACACGCTATTCACCGAGTTATTCCAGAAAATATGTTATCAGACGGTTCGCTAAAGACTGAAATGACGGGGGTAATCCGTGATTTAAGTCATCAAAATGTAGCCGATCGCCTTAAAAAAAGAGCCGCTTTCTTTAGAAGATTTTAGTTGTTTGTCGAATCTAAGGGTTGACGGATGGCCGGAAGTTTTGTAGAATACAGTTTGTTGTATTTGTGGGCTTCCACAGCTGCAACCGCACGGGCCAAGTCTTAAGTCTGTTTAAGCAGCGCTTGTTCTCGGCGAGTCTAAGTGTTAAATAAAAAGGAGGTGCACATACATGTACGCAATTATCGTAACTGGCGGTAAGCAATACCGCGTTCAACAAGGCGAAGCAGTCTACGTTGAAAAACTTAGTGCCAATGCTGGCGACAAGGTTACTTTTGACCAAGTTGTTTTTGTTGGTGGCGATTCAACTAAGATTGGTACGCCATTAGTTTCAGGCGCTTCAGTTACTGGAACAGTTGAAAAGCAAGGCCAAGAAAAGAAGGTTGTTACCTTCAAGTACAAGGCTAAGAAGGGTCAACACACAAAAGTTGGTCATCGTCAACCATATACCAAGGTTGTTATTGATGCTATCAACGCATAATTTCTGTGGGTGATCATTTATGATTCAAGCAGCATTTGACTATGATAATGACAATCGGATTATTGGCTTTAAATTAACTGGTCACGCTGATAGCGGACCATACGGTAGCGATATCGTTTGTTCTGCAGTTTCAGCATTATCGATTAGTACTGTCAACGGTTTATCAACTGTGGCTTCTATTGAGCCAGTAGTGGTTGCTAAACAGGAGGAGGGTGGCTTCTTAAGTCTCCGGATGCCTCCGGTTGATGACTACATTCAAGATCGAATTAGTCAAGCATTATTACAAAGCTTTCAAAATGGACTTTTAGATGTCGAAAAACAATATTCGGACTATATTCGAATTAACTAATCTTTTATGGAGGTGAAACTCATGTTAGAAATGAACTTACAATTCTTCTCTCACCATAAAGGGGGCGGTTCTACTGCCAACGGTCGTAACTCTGCCGGACGTCGTCTCGGTACTAAGGCTGCTGATGGTTCTACTGTAACCGGTGGTTCAATCCTTTACCGTCAACGTGGTACTCATATTTACCCAGGTGCTAACGTTTTGCGTGGCAACGACGATACTTTGTATTCAAAGATCGACGGTGTCGTTCGCTTCGAACGTAAGGGCCGTGATAAGCGCCAAGTTTCCGTTTATCCTGTAACAGAAGTTGCAGCTAGATAATAAAAAGGTCCCTCAGGGGCCTTTTTTATTTGGCTTTTTGAGGTTTAGAAGGGTGACTTTTCATGAATACTCGACTTGAACAGTTGCAATCAAAGTTTGAAACACTGCGTATTGATGCATTTCTAGTCACAAATACAGTGAACAAACGTTATCTTACTGGTTTTGATGGTGATGGTGTAGTCTTAGTAACAGCTAGCAAAACTTATGTGATTACAGACTCAAGATACGAAACAGCGTTGGCAGCTTCAGATCATGAGTTTGATGTCGTTATTACGCGTTACTACCTAGAAGTGGCTGCCCAACTGATTAGCAAACAACAGATTTCGGTCTTAGGGTTTGAAGATAGTCTACCATTTCACGACTACGATCAAATTGATGAATTGATGAGCTCCGATATCGTTCCAATGACTCATTTAATTGAAAAAATGCGAGAGATCAAATCTGTTGATGAAATAAAGACGCTTAAACGAGCTTGTGAGCTAACGGTTAAGGGTTTTAATGCGCTCCTGCCACTGATTAAACCTGGAGTAACGGAACGATACCTAGCCAATCGGTTAGATGCAATCATGCGTGATTTAGGGGCTGAAAAAGCTAGCTTTGATACAATTGTGGCTAGTGGCAAGCGTGCGGCTTTGCCTCATGGTGCTGCCACCTCTAAAATGGTTCAGATTGGTGAAATGATCACCATTGATTTTGGTTATGAGTTTGACGGTTATACTTCCGATTTGACACGCACAGTTGCTTTAGGTGATCCGGGTGAAGAATTGAGACGAGTATACGATATCGTGCGACAAGCCCAGCAAGCTATTATTGATGCCGTGAAGCCTGGAGTGACCGGGAAACAACTAGATACAATTGGTCGACAAATTATTTCAGCAGCAGGTTATGGCGACTACTTTAATCACGGTACGGGCCATGGTATCGGTTTGGATATTCATGAAGGACCGGCACTGTCTACCCGCTCAGAGGATCAAATGATGCCTGACAACGTGATTACCGTTGAACCTGGCATCTATCTACCCCAACTTGGCGGGATTCGAATTGAAGACGATATTTTGGTTACTGAGTCAGGTCATCAGATTTTGACCACCGGCCCAACCGACCTGGTCGTCTTGTAATTCCTAATTATTTGCGGGTGTGGCTTGCAATTGCCTGCACTTAATTGGTATTATTAATAAGAATTATTTAGGAGGAAACACAATATGGCAATTTCTACAGCAGATTTTAAAAACGGTTTAACTATTGAGGTTGACGGTGCTATTTGGCGGATTGTTGAATTCCAGCACGTTAAGCCTGGTAAGGGTGGTGCTTTCGTACGTTCAAAGTTAAAGAACTTACGGACGGGTGCCGTTCAAGAAAAAACTTTCCGTGCCGGTGCTAAGATGGAACAAGCACCAATCAACACTCGGAAGATGCAGTACCTTTATGAAGACGGTGACTCACGGGTCTTCATGGATACTGATAACTACGAACAAATTGAAGTTCCTGATGAAGCCATCAAGGATCAACTGAAGTATTTGCAAGAAAACATGGAAGTTAATCTTATCCAATACGGCTCAGAAACTTTAGGCATTGAAGTGCCTAATACCGTTGTTTTAACGGTTACAGCTACTGAACCTGGTATCAAGGGTAACACGGCTTCTGGTGGTTCAAAACCAGCTACTATGGATACTGGATTAGTTGTTCAAGTACCATTCTTTGTCAACGAAGGCGACAAGCTTTCAATTAACACACAAGATGGTACCTACATTTCACGTGCCAACTAGACCCGGTCTATAAGAATACGTTGGATCTTTTCCAACTATTCTCCCAAAAGCCATCAGCTGGCATGGAACGTGCCTTAGCAAACAACTGCGTGCTAACCGTAAATTGGTGAGCATGGTAGCGATGTTCCTAGAAGCTCGTTATTCTTCTAGTAATGAGTAGTTCACGAAACGGAGGCTTAAAATTGGCTGAAGATACAAACATTGTTTTAAAAGCGACTGAGCCTACTCTGGGTAAAATTGAAGTTGCACCACAAGTGCTAGAAATCGTTGCTGGTATTGCAGCTAGTGATGTCGACGGCGTGGCAAGAATGCGCGGTTCTCTGGCAAACAGTGTCAATGAATTATTTGGGAAAAAGGAACGCGGTAAGGGCGTTAAACTGTCTGTGACGGACGATTCACTTAACGTTGATGTGTACGTCTACTTGAATTATGGCGTGTCAGTACCAAAGGTTGCTTTGGCGATTCAAGAACAAGTCAAACAGCAGCTTTTGTTCATGACTGACTTACATGTCAATGAAGTCAACGTCCATATTCAAGGCGTGATTCCTGAAAAAACGGCTCAGGCGGTTGATCCCGATAATCTATTCGATGATGATAATGATGAAAGTGAAAATGGTGAGGATAAGTGACTGAAGAATTAAATCGACACCAAATCCGCACTCGCGCCTTTCAAACGTTATTTGCAATGAACGCTAATCCAGAAGCTGATCGACAGGTCATTTACCAGCAGTTATTATCTGATGAAGACGGTGTAACGGCAGATGTTCCTGCATACTTAGAGAAATTAGTAGACGGTGTCTTGGAAAACCAAGATCAACTGGATGCCCAAATCAAAAAGTATTTGACTACTGGCTGGACATTACAACGAATCGCGAAAACTGATTTGGTTATTTTGCGCATCGCTTTTTATGAATTGGATTACCAAGCTGATATTCCTAAGCGGGTAGCCGTCAATGAAGCTTTGGAGCTAGCAAAACAATTTAGTGATGACCGTTCACGCCGATTTATTAATGGTGTACTATCACACGAGATTGAACCAGAAAAATAGTTTTTTAAATAAGTCGGTAGTGATCGTGATGATTGCTATCGATTTTTTGATACGCCAAAATAGTAATCGTTAAACGGTTAACAGTTTTAAAAAATAAGTCATTCTTTTAGCGGAACCAGTAGCGCTTAACAAATTGAAATGTGATAAAATAATATGCAGTAGATTTGTGAAATTGTGATGAGAAATCATTAAACTGACAAAGATAGTGAGAGTGAAGGTAATGGCAGAATTAATTGATGGTAAACAGTTGGCGAAGACAATCAATGCTCGAACCCAACAAGCCGTGACACAATTGAAGGCACAGGGAATTAGCCCCAAATTAATCGTCATTATCGTTGGTGACGATCAAGCAAGTCAGATTTATGTTCGTAACAAGCACCGTAAAGCAAAACAGTTGGGAATCATCTCTGAAACTCGGCAGTTGCCTGAAGAGACTTCTCAAGCGGAACTGTTGGAAATAATTGATCAGTATAATCATGATGATACAGTTCACGGACTCATGGTTCAGTCACCGTTACCGCCACAGATCGATGAAGACGCGATCACTCGTGCCATTTCGCCAGCTAAGGATGCGGATGGGTTTAATCCGGTGAACGTTGGCAACTTATATTCAAATTCACCACTTAACTTTCCGGTATCATGCACGCCTAAAGGTATTATGACTATGTTAGCGGCCTATCAGGTGAAACTAGCAGGGGCCAATGCTGTGATTGTCGGTCGTTCTAATATTGTTGGCCGACCAATGGCTGCGTTACTGCTTAACGCCAGCGCAACGGTAACCGTGGTTCACAGCCACACTAAAAACATGCAAGCTTATACTCGTGAGGCTGATATTTTAATCGTTGCCACAGGTATTGCCCATCTGATTAAGGGTGAGGATATTAAACCTGGCGCCACTGTGATTGATGTGGGTATGAACCGTGATGAAGATGGTAAATTAACGGGTGATGTTGATTTTGATAGCGCCGAATCAGTAGCCGGTAAGATTACCCCCGTACCAGGTGGTGTGGGCCCAATGACGATTGCAACCCTACTGCAACAGACCGTTGAATTAGCAAAATGGAGTGAATAATTTGGCACCTAGTGAGTATTTAACTGTCAGTGCATTAACGAGTTATATTAAACGCAAATTCGATGTTGATCCGTATCTGGGGAAAGTTTATCTAACTGGTGAGATTTCGAACTTTAGGCTTCGACCTAACGCCCATCAGTATTTTAGCCTTAAAGATGATCACGCCAAAATTAGTGCGATTATGTTTAAGTCGGCTTTTTCGAAGGTTAAATTTACACCGGAAGAAGGGATGAAAGTCCTTGTTACCGGGCGTATTTCGTTGTATGAGCCAAGTGGCAGTTATCAGATCTATGTCGATCATATGGAACCTGACGGCGTTGGGCAGCTTTATCAAGCTTACGAACAGTTAAAACGTAAGCTGAGTCAAGAAGGTATTTTCTCGGCACCCAAGAAACCATTACCACGTTTTCCTAAGCGAATCGCAGTGGTGACTAGCCCAAGTGGTGCAGTGATTAGAGATATTATTACCACAGCTCGTCGTCGCTACCCGATTGCGCAGATTGTTTTATTTCCGGCTTTGGTACAGGGAAATGAGGCTGCGGGAGACATTGTTCGCCAAATTGAACGCGTTAATCGGTTAGGTCATTTCGATACTTTAATCATTGGCCGTGGTGGGGGTTCGATTGAGGATCTATGGCCATTTAATGAAGAGGCAGTGGCTCGAGCCATTTTTGAAAGTCAGATTCCGGTGATTTCTTCGGTGGGACATGAAACCGACACGACAATCGCTGATTTGGTGGCCGATGTTCGGGCGGCCACACCAACTGCAGCTGCTGAACTAGCAGTACCGGTTTTAAGCGATGTTCTGTTGGAAATCAATCAAGATCGTGTGAGAATTTACCATGCTTTTCACCATCACCTAGCTATGTATCAAGAACAACTCAAAAAGTTGCGGGAAGCGTATGTCTTCCAGCAGCCTGAACGTCTGTATGAAGGCTATAGTCAAAAAGTCGATCAGTTGACGACACAGTTACAGCAGACTATGTCACATCGGCTTAGCTTGGTTCACGCACAGATTGATGCGGTTGATAAACGGTTGAAGGTGGCTTCTCCAACTAATCAGATGACGCAATTAGAACAAAATCGGCGGAATCTAACTGCACGGCTGAACCGTGGTATGCAACAAGATTTTAACCAGCAAAAACAGCGCCTAGCCGAATTAGTGCAATCGTTAGATTATCTTAGCCCACTAAAAATTATGGGGCGTGGTTATAGCTATGTTACCAGCAATCAAAAGGTGGTTGCTGATGTCGATCAACTTCATCAGGGCGATGAAGTGGTCATGCACCTGACAAATGGACAGGCAAATGCGACAATCAAATCAATTCAACCAAATAAAAAGGATGGCCAATCATGAGTGAAAAACCAGCGAATAAAAAGACGTCGGCAGAAACACCAACGTTTGAAGAAAATCTCAATCAACTTGAAGAAATCGTCACTTCACTTGAAAAGGGAAATGTCCCGTTGGAAAAAGCGTTATCACAATTTAAGCAAGGCGTTGCACTTAGTCACGACTTACAAGTCAAGTTAACAGAAGCTGAAAAGACGTTAGCGCAAATGATGAACGATGACGATCAGACTGAACCGTTTGAAATTTCTGAGGATGATAAGAATGAATGATGCTTCATCACTTTTAAAAGAATTTGAAACCGAATACGTTCCCCAAATTAATGCAACGTTACAACACCTTAATGAGGGGTGGATTGATCAGTCGATTCTTCAGTCAGCCATGACTTATTCAGTGGATGCTGGTGGCAAACGGTTACGACCGTTACTGACATTGGCCGTGCTGAAAACGTATGGTGTTCAATTGACTGAGGGCCAGTTAATGGCTGCCAGTGCGTTAGAACTGTTGCATACTTATTCACTGATCCATGATGACTTGCCAGCAATGGATAATGATGATCTGCGTCGCGGCGTGGCAACCAATCACGTTAAATTTGGTGCCGGAATGGCAACTTTAGCTGGCGACGGTTTATTGACGTTGGCGTTCGAATGGTTGAGCAATGCCGATATTCCGGCAACCCAACAGTTGTCACTAGTGCGGGCTTTAAGCCATGCAGCGGGACCGGCCGGAATGGTTGCCGGTCAGGCTCAAGATATTTCAAGCGAACATCATCAATTAAATATCGACGAACTGGCAAAACTGCATCGTCAAAAAACCGGTGCGTTGCTGCACTATGCCGTTGAAGCTGGTTGTATTATGGCTGATGTTAATGAGGAAGAACGGCAAGACCTGCTAAAATTTGCTGATCAGTTTGGCTTAGCGTACCAAATCTATGATGATTTACTAGACGTTACTTCCACAGCTCAGCAACTTGGCAAGAAGACGCATAAGGATGCCGGAGAAGAAAAAAATACTTATCCTGGCTTATTTGGTGTCGAAGGTACTAAGCAACGGTTAAAACGGGTCGTTGAATCCGCTGAGTCACAGCTGAAGGATTTAAATCAGATAACTGGCAGAGATTATCGGTTGCTAAACGCCTTTTGCAGTTATTTTAAAATTAAGGAATAGGGGTCATTATGGATAAACAACGCGTTGACGTATTACTAGTAACCCAAGGATTATTTGAATCCCGTGAACAGGCAAAACGTGCTGTAATGGCGGGTGAAGTCCTAGGCAATAATGAAGAGCGGCTGGATAAGCCTGGAGTTAAGATTCCCGTGGATACTGACCTGCATATTAAAGGTAAGCCGATACCCTACGTTAGCCGGGGCGGTTTAAAGTTAGCAAAAGCACTCAAAGTTTTTGACATCGATGTGACTGATCGAATCGTGCTAGACATTGGTTCTTCAACTGGCGGTTTTACGGATGTGATGCTTCAAAATGGTGCTAAAATGTCCTATGCGCTAGATGTTGGCAGCAACCAGCTCGTCTGGAAACTGCGTCAAGATCCAAGAGTGGTCGTGATGGAACACACCAATTTCCGTTACAGTAAGCCTGAAGACTTTACTCAGGGCCAGCCAAGCTTTTCCTCAATTGATGTTTCGTTCATCTCGTTGAGTTTAATTCTGCCACCTCTGAAACACATCTTGGTAACAGACGGCGAAGTCGTGGCATTAATTAAACCGCAATTTGAAGCAGGTCGTGAACACGTTGGTAAACACGGCATTGTGAAGGATCCTAAAATCCACGAAAACGTCATTCAAAAGGTAATTCAACTTGCTGTGAAGAGTGGTTTTAGCCCATTGCATCTGGATTTTTCACCGATTACTGGTGGCGAAGGCAATATTGAATTTCTGATTCATTTAAAATCCGTTGCTGGTACGCCAGAAGTTGGGCCTGAAATTAACGTTAAGGAAACCGTTGAATCAGCTCACCGCATATTAACTGCATAAAAATCGCATTTTGCTTTTAAAATGAGGATCTTAGCTGTATGATGTATTTAAATGATTTTTCCGATTGGAGATGGTGTGACGTGAAGAAACAAGACCGACAGCGCTTAATTCGTCAATTATTGAGTTCACAGGATATTGAACGCCAAGAAGATTTTGTTCGTTTGCTGGAGGAACAAAATATTCACGTGACCCAGGCCACAATTTCACGAGACATCAAAGAAATGCAGTTAGTTAAGGTCCCCGCGGCTTCTGGTGGTTATCGCTACAATATGCCAATTCAAAAGACGCTGGATACGAAGAAAAAATTAAAGCGAACATTGCAGGATGCATACGTCAGCGTGGCTGTTCAGGGTAAGGATGTGATCATCAAGGTCTTGCCCGGTAATGGTCCAGCGACTTCTGCGTTGATTGATCAGATGGATTTTGACTTTGTTTTTGGCACCATTGGTGATGATAAAACAGTTTTGGCAATTTGCACGGATGATGATGGTGCATTGCAACTACAATCAGTCATTAATGAATTATTAGAATAAATACGAGTTAGGCTGACGCTAAGGGTGTGGTCTAGCTCGTTTTTCCGTTATCAGGTATAATGAGTCTAGACAACTTACAGGGGGTAGTGCAGTGCTTCAGGAACTTTCAATTAAAAATTTTGCGATTATTGCTAGCTTGGACGTTGAGTTTGAAAATGGTATGACGGTTCTGACCGGTGAGACTGGTGCTGGGAAGTCCATTATTATTGATGCTGTTGGCTTGTTAGCCGGTGGCCGCGGTTCGCAGCATTTTGTGAGAACAGGTGCTGATAAAGCCATCATCCAAGGGGCATTTGTATTCCCCGAAAACGGGCAAACGTATCATCAGCTTGACCAGTTGGGTATCGATCATGACGACGGCACGGTGATTTTACAACGGGAGATTTATCGTAGTGGTCGCAATGTTTGTCGTATCAATGGGATGCTAGTGAACACCAATACGCTCAAGCAATTGGGCGAAACCATTGTTGATATTCACGGTCAAAACGAACATCAGGAATTAATGCAGCCGGATAAGCATCTGCGTTTACTGGATGAGTTTGGTGGTGATGAGTTACTAGCAATCAAGTCCAAGTACCAGAGCACTTATCAAGATTATCAGCACTTACATCACTCAATGGTGTCTCGCAACACTCACCAAAAGGAATGGGCCCAACGTTTGGATATGTTACGTTTTCAAGTTAAGGAAATTGAAGATGCCCAGCTGGAACCTGATGAGGAAACCAATCTTAGTCAGCAACGTGATCGTCTGATGAATTTTCAAAAGATCAATACGGCGCTTCAAGAAGGTTATTTGGCCTTAAACGGTGATGAGGAAGTTACCGGTGCTTTAGATTTAAGCGGTAAAGCAATGGATTCGCTATCTTCGATTGCGGATTTAGATCCCGATTTTAAGCAATTGTCGGATTCTTTGCAGTCTGCTTACTACGCGTTGCAGGACGCTTCAGGTGAGATTTCCAAGCAGGTTGACCAGTTAGAATGGGATGATAACAAGCTGGATGAAATTGAGGCTCGTTTGGATGTCATTCACCAACTGAAACGGAAATACGGTGATTCGGAAAAGCAAATTTTGAACTATTTAGCTCGGATTAAAAAAGAACTGGCTGATATGGAAGCTGCTGAGATCGATGAGAGTGATCTGGACGAACAGCTGGATAAAAAAGAACAGCAGCTCATTAAGTATGGTGAGCAACTCACTGCAGAACGAAAGCGGATCTCGGTTAAACTTGAAAAGGCGATTCAGTCGGAATTAAAAGATTTATATATGTCAAAAACGGTGTTTCAGGTACGATTCAAGCCAACCAATGATCAGCAGTATTTTGCTACTGGCATGGACGATGTTGAGTTTTACATTCAGCCTAACCCCGGTGAAGAAATTCGGCCACTGGCTAAAATTGCCTCTGGTGGTGAGCTGTCACGGTTGATGCTGGCACTGAAAACCATTTTTTCCAAGTCACAAGGCGTTACCTCGATTATTTTTGATGAAGTCGATACTGGTGTTTCCGGCAGGGTGGCACAAGCGATTGCGGAAAAAATTAGCGGTATTGCTAACGAGTCGCAAGTACTGTGCATTACGCATTTACCTCAAGTTGCTGCCATGAGTGATCACCATTACTTCATTGATAAGCAAGTCAAAGGTAAGCGGACCGTTACCCATATTAAGAAACTGAATCAATCAGACCGGGTCAAAGAGTTAGCCCGGATGTTGGCTGGGACAACGGTCACAGAGCTTACCTTAGACCATGCGAAAGAGTTATTAGACATGGCTACTGAGGAAAAACACCAACGTGCTTAAGGATATTTACTGAAAGAATGCAAAAAGACACGTTAGCAGTTCCAAGTTTCGAACTGTTAGCGCGCCTTCAATATTCACACTTTAGCTAATTGATTTTTGATTAACGGTAATCGTTACGTTCCACAAACATAATCTGATTCAAATGTGCGACCTGAGTAATGTTTTGACTGACATTCGTGACTAACAATGTATCCTTGGGTCCCTTTGCAAGGTAACCCGACATTAGTGCCTGTTCTTCGCCTGATTGACGAAGATGTAGGGTAACATGATAATGACGGGTTAGGGCTTGGGCCAAAAAGTAATCTCGTTGTTCCTGCGGCATTCCCATAGGTTCAGCATCGTCCATCACTAAAAACTGACGGTAACGATCGTTTAACTGGGACGATATTTTCTTAATTGCAGATACTTGATTGGACATTTTAATCACCTCGAACATTTGTTTGCATTTATTATTATACGAACCTGTGTTTGCTTTTGCAAGGATAAGTTTCGATAATTTTGAAAAATCTTCGCTAAAGCTTGTCAAAGCGCGGTATCCCGTGCGATAATGGTTTTTATTATCACTCTGAAACTAAATAAGGGGATCTCAAGTAATGACTAAAAGAGGTATGTTGATTGTGCTATCTGGCCCATCCGGTGTCGGCAAAGGAACCGTGCGTAAGGCTTTGTTTGACGAACCAGACACTGATTTTCAGTACTCCATTTCCATGACGACTCGTAAACCACGTGAAGGTGAACAGGATGGCGTTGATTATTTCTTTGTATCAAAAGAGCAATTCGAAGAAAACATCAAGAATGGTGAAATGCTCGAATATGCTAAGTATGTTGACAATTACTACGGTACGCCATTAAAATATGTAAATGAGACCTTAGATTCAGGTAAGGACGTTTTCTTGGAGATTGAAGTTAACGGTGCCATGCAGGTTCGGGCTAATTGTCCAGATGCAGTCTTTGTTTTCCTGACCCCACCTGATTTAATGGAATTGAAGCACCGATTGATCAATCGTGGTACCGAAGAGATGAGCGTGATCAACGCGCGAATCAAAAAGGCGGTTGGCGAAATCAAAATGATGCGTAATTATGATTATGCCGTTGTTAATGATGAGGTTGAAAACGCGGTAGCACGGATCAGAACCATCATTCGTTCTGAACGTTTGAGGGTTACACGCGTGATGCCAGATTACGAACAGATGTTATTAGAGGGAGACGAATAAAATGTTATTATATCCATCAGTAGATAAGTTACTTGAACGTGTTAATTCCCGTTATTCATTGATTATGCTTGCAAGTAAGCGAGCACATGAGTTAGAGGCTGGTGCCAAGCCAATGCTTGACAGTTATGAATCACCAAAGACGATTGGTCGTGCACTTGAAGAAATCGCGGCTGGTAAAGTGATTATCGACCCAGATGAAACCGATCCACTTGGCTAGTTTTAATATTTCAGGACCGCTGTTTTGACCCTTAATAAATTGGGTTAAGATGGCGGTTTTGTTTGTACAAGGTGCCATTTACTCTGGTACAATGAGAATTAAATTGATGAGATGTCTGGGGGAATTTAAATGGCTAAGCAACAACACGTAGCATTATACGTAACTGGCAGCATCGCGGCCTATAAAGCACTAGCGTTGACCCGACTTTTTGTTAAGGACGGGGCAGCGGTTCGTGTGGTGATGACCAAGGCTGCTGAAGCTTTTGTCACACCGCTAAGTTTTCAAATATTATCGAAGAACGCCGTGGTTACTGAGATGTTTGCCGGCGCACAGGTCAAAGCCGTGGACCATATTGAGTTGGCCGACTGGACCGATTTAGCTGTCGTAGCACCGGCAACTGCCGACATCATTGCCAAACTAGCTAATGGTATTGCAGATGACATGGCCAGTCTGACTTTACTGGCAACGACTGCGCCTAAACTAGTCGTTCCTGCTATGAATCAGCATATGTTGGAAAATGCGGCAACTAAACGCAATCTTGACACCCTAAAGCAAGACGGTATAACCGTTATGACGCCTGCCAGTGGCTTTTTGGCTGAGGGTTATAGTGGTCGAGGACGAATGCCTGAACCCGAGGCAATTATGCAAACTGTTAAAAACTTAAAGCAGCATACCACGCCGCTAACCGGTAAAAAGGTGGTTGTGACAGCCGGGGGTACCCGTGAACGAATCGACCCAGTGCGTTTTATTACGAATGATTCTTCCGGCAAAATGGGGTATGCCATTGCTGAAGAAATGCAAGACAAGGGTGCTGACGTGACATTGATTTCTGCGCCCACCAAGCTAGAAGCTCCAACTGGGGTGAACTTGGTACCCGTATTGACCACTGAAGACTTGGCCGAAGCTGTTACCAAGTTCTTTAAGCAAGCCGATATTCTTGTAATGGCAGCAGCTGTTGCCGATTTCAAACCGCTTAACAGTGCGGATCAAAAGATTAAGAAATCGGCTGACAATGATCAAATGACACTTCAATTAACAAAAACAGTTGATATTTTAAAACAAGTTGCCAAAATAAAGCAACCGAATCAAATTACCGTGGGTTTTGCTGCTGAGACACAAAATCTACTGGATAATGCTCAGCAGAAACTGGTCGGCAAGCAGCTTGATCTATTGATTGCAAATGATGTTTCAAAGCCTGGGGTCGGTTTTAATGGCGATACCAATCAAGTTACCATTTTGCAACCTGGACAGGCACCAATTAAAACTAAGCTGGCTGATAAACACATTATTGCTAAACAAGTGGTTGACCAAATTAGTCAACTAGTACAAAAAGAGGGATAGTATGACGCAAATTGCTGAGGTCATCGTGGATGTACCTACGATGCAGACCAATACGCCTTATTCGTATGAAATTCCGGCTGCCTTAGTCGATCAACTTCAGCCTGGTATGCGGGTAGTAGTCCCCTTCGGCAACGGTGGTCGTAAAGTTCAGGGATTTGTCTGGCAAATTAAGACTGACGCGACACCTGATCCCGAGGTGACGTTAAAAGCGATTGAAACCGTCATGGATCCCGCACCAGTTGTTAACGCTGAACTGATGCAGCTTTCTGGCTGGTTAGCAAACACTACGTATGCTTTTACTATCACGTGTCTGCAAACGATGCTCCCCAACGCACTTAAAGCGAAATACCAAAAGTGGGTGAGTCCCACAGATCAGTTGCCTGCAGATATCCGGACTCGTCTATTTGGCGAGCAAAAGAAATTGTTATGGGATGATACACTGTCAACTGAGATTGTGAAGCAGCTACTGGCACTTAATCGTCAGCACTTGATTAACGTTCATTATGAAGTTAGCAGTAAATCGCAGGTCAAAACGATGATGATGGTTAAACCAATCACGAGTCATGAGAATTTGATGACTGCAAGAACGCAACTGAGAAAAACGGCAGTTAAACAAGCAGAACTGATTGATTATTTAATGGATCATCCCGAACCAATCAGTCAAATCGAATTAGAACGCAAAATCAACGTTTCCAGCAGTATTTTAAAAACGGGAGAAGCAAACGGCTGGCTGACTCGCAAAGCCGTTGAAGTTTACCGTGATCCTTTTCAGACAGCTGTGGTTAAAACCCAACCGTTACACTTAAATCCGGATCAAACTAAAGCAGTGAGTGCAATTTGCGCTGCCACTGATCAAGAAAAACCAGAAACTTTTCTGTTAGAAGGTGTAACGGGGAGCGGTAAGACTGAAGTTTACCTTCAGACAATTGCCAACGCGCTGTCACACGGTAAGCAAGCACTGATGCTAGTCCCTGAAATTTCATTGACACCGCAAATCGTTGGTCGCGTTCGGGGGCGCTTTGGCCAAAAAGTAGCCGTTTTACATAGCGGTCTATCTGGCGGAGAACGTTTTGATGAATGGCGCCGAATCCAACGCGGTGAAGCGCAGGTCGTGGTCGGCGCTCGTTCTGCTGTCTTTGCACCACTGACTCATCTAGGGGTCATCGTGGTTGATGAAGAACATGAAAGCAGCTATAAACAAGACGACAATCCGCGATACCATGCACGAGACGTTGCACTATGGCGTGCCCGTTACCACCATTGTCCCGTTGTTTTAGGCAGTGCTACACCTTCATTAGAAAGTCGAGCACGCGCTGAAAAGAACGTGTATACTAGATTATTATTGCCTAATCGGGTCAATCACCAGCAATTGCCGGATGTGACCATTGTGGATATGACTGAAGAACTGCGGCACCACAAAGAAAGCAATTTCTCTGGGAGTTTACTGCAGGCTTTGAAGGAACGGCTTGACCGTGGTGAACAGTCGCTTTTAATGTTGAATCGGCGTGGTTATTCGTCATTTGTTATGTGTCGCGACTGTGGTTTTGTGTTGCAGTGTCCAAACTGCGATATTTCACTGACCCTTCACATGGACACGAAGACCATGAAGTGCCATTACTGTGGTCATGAAGAACCCATTCCGCATGTTTGTCCTAGCTGTCATGGTCACCATATCCGTTATTACGGTACGGGGACCCAGAAGGTTGAGCAAGAGTTGACTGAACTGCTACCTGACGCTCGCGTCATTCGGATGGATGTGGATACGACCCGTCGAAAGGGTGCTCACGAACGACTTCTGAAGCAGTTTGGTGACCATAAAGCAGACATCTTACTGGGGACACAAATGATTGCTAAAGGGTTAGACTTTCCTGACGTGACGTTAGTTGGCGTGCTAAATGCCGATACGGCGCTAGGACTACCTGATTTTCGTGCTAGTGAACGGACATTTCAGCTACTCACTCAGGTCAGTGGTCGGGCAGGCCGGGCTGAAAAAGCAGGGCAAGTCTTTATTCAAACCTATAATCCGGATCATTATGCGATTCAATTAGCCAAAACCCAAAATTACGAGCAGTTCTTCGTTAGGGAAATGCAGCTGCGTCATCGTGGAAACTATCCGCCATATTACTTTGCGGTTAAGTTAACTGCCAGCGACGTGGACGAACGTCAAGCTGCTGAAGCGATGGTTAAAATTGTTCGCCAGTTGAAAACGGTCCTGAGTCCACAAGCAATTGTCCTCGGCCCTACACCGGGAGCTATTGCACGAGTGAACAAACGTTACTATTATCAGTTGGTAATCAAATATAAACGCGAACCCAAACTGGATGCTGCCTTGTTCAATATTTTGGGGCAGGCACAAAAGCAGAGTCGTGGCGGATTACAAATTGCCATTGACCGAAATCCAATGAGTTTTATGTAAGCAACGAAGGAGAAAAAAACATGACTTCAATTGTATTTATGGGAACACCAGAGTTCTCAGCGCCAATTTTAGAAGCACTGATTCAAAATCATTACGATGTTAAAGCGGTTGTGACCCAACCGGATCGACCTGTTGGACGCAAACACGTGCTGACAGCATCGCCAGTGAAAAAGGTTGCGGTGGCACATCAGATTGAAGTGTTACAGCCAGCAAAAATTGGCGGTAGTGATGAAATGGCACGGGTGATTGAGATTGCACCCGATTTTATTGTTACCGCAGCCTTTGGTCAATTTTTACCCACTAAATTGTTAAAGGCGGCAAAGACAGCGGCAATTAACGTGCACGCTTCGCTACTGCCAAAGTATCGTGGTGGCGCACCCGTGCATTATGCCGTCATGAACAACGATCCCGAGACTGGTGTTTCGATTATTTACATGATCAAAAAAATGGACGCTGGTGACATCATCAGTCAGCGTGCGATTCCCATTGAAAAAACGGATGATGTTGGTAGCATGTTTGATAAGTTAAGTTTACTTGGCCGAGATTTATTACTGGAGACTTTGCCGAAGTTAATTGACGGTGATGTAAATCCGGTACCACAAGATGAATCAAAAGTGACTTTCTCACCCACTATCAAACCGGATGAAGAAGAAGTTGATTTTAATATGTCAGCTGAAATGATTGATGCTAAGATTCGCGGTCTACGGCCATTTCCAACGTCATATATTATTTTATCAGGAACTCGAACGAAACTTTGGGACGTGACGGTTTTACCCGATAAAACTGAATTGACACCTGGAAAAGTTGTTTTACACGAAAAACACCGGTTAGTCTTGTCAACCGGCGACCACGGCACGTTGCAAATCAACGAATTACAGCCTGCTGGCAAACCAAAACAAAGTATTACAGACTTTCTGAACGGAACTGAGGATGCCCTAACAGAGGGCGAACAGGTGGTTAAACTATGAGTAAGATTGATAACAATCCACGGTCATTAGCGGTTACAGCCCTGACTCGTGTTAAAAATGGTGCATATTCAAATCTACAATTAAATCAGATGATTGATCAATCAAACATGTCACAACGAGATGCTGGTTTAATGACGACCATTGTCTATGGCGTTATTCAACATCGACTGACGATTGACTACCAACTGGCACCGTTTATCAAAAATCAAAAGCGGGTCGCTGACTGGGTGATGATCCTGTTGGAGACGGCTGTGTACCAGATGCAGTATTTGGAACGCGTTCCCAAGCGGGCTATTTTTGACGAATCGATTCAGATTGCCAAAACCCGTGGTCATGAAGGAATTCGGCGCTTTGTCACCGGCGTACTGCATCAAATGGACCGGGTTGGAATCAACGACCCAGCCGATATTGACGACCCAATCCAACGTCAGAGCTTGGTCTATTCCGTTCCAGAATGGCTGATCAATGCGTTAAATGACCAATTAGGTGCTAAAAAGGCAGTTAGTGTGTTAGAGAGTATCAACCATCCTGCTAACCAGTCTATTCGCGTGGCGACTGATCAAATTTCAATGGCGGATGCTAAAGCTGAATTAGAAGCTGAAGACTATAAAGTCAGCGAGAGCCAAGTTGCCGCAGAGGGCTTTGTCCTTAAAGGCAAACCCGCTAATCAAGCTAAGTTGTTCCATGAGGGTCAGATTACGATTCAAGATGAAAGTGCTATGTTGCCGGCTGAAAGCATGCATATCAAACCAGATATGATGATTTTAGACGCCTGCTCAGCTCCCGGCGGTAAAACCGTTCAAATCGCAGGTCAATTATCAGCGGATGATCGCGGTCAGGTAGTGGCTTTAGACATCCACGAACATAAAGTGCAGCTAGTTAAGCAGAATGCTAAGCGGATGCATGTCAACGACCGGGTCGTTACGCAAGCCATTGATGCGCGTAAGATTCAAGACGTGTTTGAAGACCAAACTTTCGATGAGGTTTTAGTAGATGCTCCTTGTTCTGGAATTGGCTTGGTACGCCGGAAGCCTGAGATTCGTTACGAGAAGCAACTTAAAGATGTGCAGGCGCTGTCCAAAATTCAGTTAGATATTTTAAACGCGGTTGCTCAAAAAGTAAAAATTAACGGTATAATAACTTACAGTACTTGTACGATACTTAATCAGGAAAATCGGGACGTGGTGGCGGCCTTTTTGGCTGATCACCCAGAATTTGAATCACAGCGAGTCGAAACAGCGCTTGATTTAAAACCAGACCGAACAACTGATTATCTTGAAATTTACCCTGACGATTATGATTCTGATGGTTTCTTCATCAGTCAGTTCAAACGGGTACGTTAGTGGAGGATACAGATGCAGATTGCTTATCGAACAGCAATAGGAAAGCGTCGTAAAGATAACGAAGATAGCGTCGGTATCTTTACGAACCAGCAGGGTGTAAAACTTGCTATTATCGCTGATGGTATTGGTGGTAATCAGGGTGGTGACGTCGCTTCTGAGATGGCCGTAACTCATATTGGCCATTCATTTAAAGCAAGCAACGCCCAAACCATTGACGAAACTAAAAATTGGCTGCAAAAGCAGATCTCCTCTGAAAATCAGGACATTCGTAACCGTTCGGAACAATTTATTGATCTCAAAGGCATGGGCACCACAATTGTTTTAGCTGTTATTTTCAAACAGACGGTTTTGATTGGCAATATTGGTGATAGTCGAGGTTATTTGTTGCGTGGTCACGTTTTTTCTCAAGTGACTGAGGATCATTCGCTGGTAAACGAGTTGGTTAAACGTGGTGAACTTTCAAAACAGGCTGCACGTGTGCACCCGAAGAAAAACGTGATTACGCGATCGTTAGGGATAGAGAAGGCTGTTCAAATTGACATGCATTTTCTTGAATTAACTGACAACGATATGTTGTTGCTTTGTTCGGATGGGCTCAGTGATATGGTGAATGATGATCAGATTCAAACTGTGCTTGAAAACGACGCTACGGTACAGGAGAAGTGTGATCAACTCATTAAGTTGGCCAATGATGCTGGCGGTTTGGATAATATTAGTGTGATCTTAATCGATGACCGATCGGAGGTGGCTGACTAATGCGACCAAATTACGTTTTAGGTGGCCGATACCGAATCACCGAGGCCTTAGGTGAAGGTGGAATGGCCAACGTATACTTGGCTCATGATCTCATTTTAGACCGTGATGTGTCAGTGAAGTTATTGAGACTTGATCTTCGAGATGACCCACACACCATCAAACGATTTCAGCGCGAAGGTTTGGCGGCAACTGAATTAGTCCATCCAAATATCGTCAGCGTATATGATGTGGGCGAAGAAAACGGCATGCAGTACATGGTCATGGAGTACGTGAAGGGTATGGACCTAAAGGCCTATATCAAACAGCATTTTCCCATTCCCTACCAAGAAGTGATCAACATTATGGAACAGGTCCTGTCTGCAGTGGCGGTGGCTCATGCCCATAACATTATTCATCGTGATTTAAAGCCGCAAAATATTCTGATTGACGACAAGGGTGTTGCTAAGATTACCGATTTTGGAATCGCGGTGGCCATGTCAGAAAACGCGTTGACACAGACGAATACGGTATTAGGTTCGGTACACTACTTATCGCCCGAGCAGGCCCGTGGCGGCATGGCAACCAAAAAATCTGACATCTATTCGTTAGGAATCATTCTCTATGAACTACTGACGGGAACGGTCCCCTTTAAAGGCGAAACGGCGATTTCAATCGCTATCAAGCATTTTCAGTCCGAAATTCCTTCTGTGCGTGAATTTGATCCGCGTATTCCTCAAGCATTGGAGAACGTGGTTTTAAAGGCAACTTCTAAACGGCCTTCAGACCGCTACGAAACGGTTACTGATATGGCGAATGACCTAGAAACTTCTTTATCACCTCGGCGAGCATCGGAAGCTAAGTTTGTACCGGCCGCAGATGCTGATAACGGTGAAACCAAGGTTTTAGATAAATCGGCCTTACACTCTGAAGTTGCTCATCAAGAGCCAAAACCAGATGATGTCCCTCCGTCGAAACCCAAAAAGCGGCATCGACGGCGACACTGGCTTTACGTCTTGTTTGGCCTAGCTGCGGTTTTAATCGCCATGGTTGGTTTAGCCTTTTGGCTTGGTCGCCCACAGACCGTGACGGTGCCGGATGTCAGTGGTCTAACCATTGATGAAGCCCAGCAAAAACTTTCAGATAGCAGCTTAGACACGGGTTCAATCAAGCGGCAATCCAGTGCGGACATTAAGAAAAATTTGGTCATCAAAACATCGCCCGCCGCGGAAAAATCCGCTAAAAAAGATTCAAAAATCAAGCTTTATGTTAGTACCGGACCACGAATGGTAAGAATTGGGAACTATATTGGTCAATCTTATACACGTACTGCAGCAGTTTTAAAAGCCAAGGGAGTAACTGTTAGACGTCAGAACGAATCGTCTAATGAGGTGCCAATTGGCAGCGTGATGCAGCAAAGTGTCGAGAGCGGTCAGCGTATCAACCCAAAGGAGACTACGGTGACGTTAACCGTTTCAGCCGGTCAGCGGCAATTGCAGTTGGCTAACTTAATTGGTAAAAAGAAAGCCCAGATTCAGCGCTATGCAACGCAAGAATCGCTCAATATTTCGTTCAAATATCGCTATGATAATGCCACTAAAGAGACAGCAATCGATCAGAATCCGGCTGCCGGTAGTATGGTGAAAGAAGGTTCCACCGTTGTTGTGACGCTGTCCAGGGGGAAGAAGCCAGTTTCGAAATCTGAACCCAAAGTTGAGGATTTCAACGTTGACGTTAGTATTCCTTTTGAGGCAAACAGCTCTAAGACTAGCGGTTCAGGTAAAACGAGTGTCTCTTCAACTTCAGGAGTCAATACCGTTCAGATTTATATTCGCGACCATGATCATGATTATGGCACCGTCTATAAACAGTTGACCATTGCTCAAGATACGCAGGTCACGATTCCCTTCGCCGTTGAATCCGGTAAGAGTGGCGGTTATAAGATTGTTAGAGATGGCAAAGTGATTTTAGCTGATAACAATGTCACCAAAAACGCGCATTGATTATAAGATATCGAGTGTGTGACAAAACTTGGTAGATTCCAGAATTTAACGCAAATAAAGCCTATTCCAATGCACTTTCGGAATAGGCTTTATTTGCGTTAAATGGCAAGAATCTGAGTTTTGGCGCATATTAGGTCATATTGACGCATTGAACCAAAGGCAGGTATCACTAATTTTTGCTGAAAAATTAATTGAAATGCTGACCAGTATAAACTTAGGGCACAACCTCTTTTTTGGATGATTACTAGTTTCAGCAATAGTCAGTGAAATCTATAACTTGTAAATCCTTCTTAACGGTTCACTGATCAGAATCCTTTTTCTGATCGCTGAACGCAGCGTGCAGAGCGACCATTGCCGCTTTGGCTGAAATATTAGCAACCAAGTTAACCATATCTCGAGAAGTTTCATCCTTGGTGTCTGACACCAAACTGTCGACCCAAGCATGTAGTGCCTTAGAAGCTTTATCAAAATCAGGTTCATTGTTATTCAAGCTAATCGTCTCCTTCCAACGATAATTATCTCACTATCTATCCGTCACAGAAAGGTAGCAACCTTTTATTACTCAGTAGAGTCTATTCTGACGAACTTTTCGGAATAGGTTTTATTGATACCAGTATCGACTTATGTTATAGCCCTTTGTTGAATACAGCTATCCACCCCGGAAATTTTAGATTAGTAAGCCAAAATAGAAGCCAATTTTGATTTATTTTTGGTAAACCCTGTTAAATCAATGGACTTAACCCCAATAGTTCTTTTATAATAAACAAGGACTGGTTTTTAATTATTCAGAACTTAGAAAGGTGGCGTTGATGTGGCGGAAGGCCAAATTCGACAATCATTAAGTGGTTTTTACGATGTCATGACGGATTCAGGAAGACTGGTGCGCACACGTGCACGGGGTAATTTTCGTAACCGGAAGATTACACCATTGGTCGGCGATCGGGTTGTGATCGATGCGCCGAACGATCGTGAAGGTTATATTTTGGAAGTTAAACCAAGGCATAATTCGTTGGTTCGACCACCGGTTGCTAACGTTGATCAGGCAATCGTGGCGACTGCCGTGCGTGAGCCGGTCTTTTCGACTAATTTACTAGATCGACAGTTATTAGCACTGGAAATCGCAGATATTGAGCCGGTCATTTATCTGACAAAAACGGATCTGCTGACTGCAGCTGAGCAGGATGAGTTTGCCAAATTGGCGGATGACTACCGCAAGATTGGTTATCACGTTGTTTATACGGCGGAACCATTTTCAGCAGCTGCTATTCAAGAAGTGGATGATTTACTGGCTGGTAAAGTCAGCGTCATCATGGGTCAGACGGGTGCTGGTAAATCGACATTACTGAATCACGTTGCGCCTGATTTAAAGCTTGAGACTGGTGAAATATCAGCCAGTTTGCATCGTGGAAAGCATACGACGCGGCGAGTACAGTTACTGGAAGTTGCAGGTGGCTTGATTGCCGATACACCGGGATTCTCCTCCTATGATACGTTTTCGCTTGATGCACGGGAATTAGGCAAATATTTCCGTGAATTTCGCAGAGCGTCTGTTGACTGTCGTTTTCGAGGTTGTGTCCACGTCAATGAGCCTGGCTGTGCTGTTAAAGCCTTAGTCGAGTCAGGCGATATTTTGCAAAGTCGTTACGATAATTATTTACTGCTGTATCAAGCTCTGAAAAATCAAAAACCAAACTATCGCAAATCTGAGAAATGAGGGACTATGTATGAAAATCGCACCATCTATTTTAAGTGCAGATTATGTTAATCTTCAACAGGATATCGAAAAAGTGGACAAAGCAGGAGCTGAATACCTCCATATTGACGTTATGGATGGTCAATTCGTACCGGCTATTTCTTACGGTCCAGGTTGGTTAAAGGCCATTCGTCCAATTACCAACATGACGCTGGATGTTCATCTTATGGTGCAAAATCCTGAACGTTTCGTGGAACAATTTGCTGAAAACGGTGCTGATATTATTGGTGTACACGTTGAAGCAACGCCACATATTCACCGTGCACTTCAATTGATTAAAAATGCTGGTGCAAAAGCGGAAGTTGTTATCAACCCTGGCACTTCTGTGGAAGCTATCAAACCATTGCTTTACATGGTGGACCAAGTGTTAGTAATGACGGTTAACCCAGGTTTTGGTGGTCAAAAGTTCCTGCCCGAAACGCTAAAGAAAATCAAGCAATTAGACCAATTGAAACAAACTGAAGGCTACGATTTTGACATCGAAGTTGATGGCGGCGTTAAGAACGATACGATCGTAGACTGTCAAAAAGCTGGTGCAACAGTTGCTGTCGCCGGTTCATACGTCTTTGATGGTGTTGATCCTGCTGCTAAAGTCCAAGCCTTAAAGGATGCGACGAAATAACATGACACATTTAAACTTGCTGGTAGGTGGTCCTACCAGTGAATGGCCCGACCAACTGACTGCCGGCAAGGTGTTCGGTGATTGGATCGGTGTTGACCGTGGAACATTAAGACTGTTGAAGATGGGCATTACACCGTTAGTTGCTATTGGTGATTTTGATTCATTATCAGCAGACGAACTTAAACTGGTCAAGAGCGCCGTTTCTGACATTAGACAGGCCGTTCCCGAAAAAGATGAGACGGATACACAGCTTGCCGTAACGGTCGCTTTACATGAGTATCAATATGATCGATTAGATATTTATGGTGCCACTGGCGGTCGCCTAGATCATTTCCTAGCTAATTTCTGGATGGTTTTAGAACCCCGGTATCGGCAATACGCACCCCGAATTCGCTTTATCGATAAACAAAACACCATTACGTTTTTTGCACCAGGTTCGTATGAGATAAAAAAAGAACCGGACAAAAAATATTTGGCGTTTGTGACACTTGAAAATGTGGGTCACCTCACGCTGCCTGATGAAAAGTACAATCTGAAGGACGAAAACGTGACCCGGCCAATTTCGTATGCCAGCAATGAATTTGTTGGTGACACCGGCCATTTTTCATTCGATAGTGGCATGGTTGCAGTCATTCAAAGTAAGGATTGATTATGTTCTCTAAGTTCCCGTCATCATCATATGACGAGAACTTTTTAATTATATATGACAGCGACTGTCAACGCTGGTTTTGAATCCGTTTTCGTAAATATGATAGAATAGTAGTTGATCATAACGGAACAATATTAATGAAAGATTAGTCAAGGAGTGGATAGAATGAAAGTCTTTAACGATCATTATGTGACAAATACAAAGTCAGAAATAGCCGTCTTTATGGTGGATGGCAAACGTATTGAAGTTTCAAATGGCGGTGCTGATGGAGAGCAGGACATCCAAATTATTCCAATGTCAGAATTCGATGATTACAAAGTTGATCCCGCAACCAAAACCGAAATTAACGGTGAAGATATCCAACTGTTAGATTTTGACGGTGAAACGGATGTACCTCAAGCCGCCATGGTCGATGGTAAAATGACGTCAATCACGATTAATCGTCCTGATATTTTACCAAAGGGTCACTATGTTGCTTATGGATTGGCGTCTAGTTTTGGATTAAAACGGGGCTGTGTCTATCTGTTTAAAGATTAATATACTATGACACGGTATTTTCGAGACAGTGTACTGGTCTCATTAAGAACGAAAGTGAGCGACTAACGTGGCATTTCAAACACACTATAACTTTGGCGGGGCTAAAACCCACAACGGTGGCAGTAAATCGGCTGCCAAAAAAGCACTCAAGCAATTTTGGCAATATATTCAGGGTCAAGGAGCTCAGCTAAGTGATCCAATCACGGTTAGCCAAATTTCGAGTATGCAACGCAATCTCTTGTCGTATGGCTCTCGTATGGTAAACAGTTACCGGGTTTCTGGTGGGGCTTATGACACAACGTTAACCCAGTACGTGACTGATTGTTGTGGCTACCTGGATCAATTTATAACGTCTGATACAGCTCATTTAGCTGACGGCTCGCTTCCAGACAATCGACAGGCCTTCATGGTTAAGTTTGAACATCAGGTCAATCAACTGATTCGTCGTTATGAAACAGCCATTACTAAGGGATGATTGAAATCCCGAGTCTATCATTGTTCTCAGTCACAACTAACTGAAAAAACAAAAAAACCACTGACAGCGAAATTGATCGTCGTCAGTGGTTCTTTTGGTTGAAAGAAAAATTTTAAAAAATTCACAAAAAAAGCTTGGCAATGGTGCCAAACTTTTTTAACTAAACTCGAGTCACTTTACCTGACTTCAAAGTTCGTGCAGAAATCCAAACCTTCTTAGGCTTGCCATCTACTAAGATCCGAACTTTTTGCAAGTTTGGCTTCCAAGCACGCCGTGATGAATTCAAGGCGTGAGAGCGCTTGTTACCGAAACGGGTGCGCTTGCCGTTAATGAAATCTTTTGCCATTGGTAACTACCTCCTTTTAGACTTATCTAAAAAACGTTGCTTTTTAGCTCACTAAAATAATTTATCATAACCCCAATCGGAATGCAATAGTTTTCTTTCAAGTAATTTTACTTGACAGCACTTAAGATGATTAATTATGATAACGGTAATGCACAATTTGTGGTAAGATAAATTATCGTGAAGACTAGTATGCAAGGAGGCTGCTTTAGATGGCCGTTAAAATTAAAACAAAACATGGCTTAATCGATATTGATAATGATGTCATTGCTACAGTCGTTGGTGGTGCTGCCACCGATTCATATGGCGTTGTAGGTATGGCAAGCAAGAATCAGATTCGTGATAACATGAATGTTATTTTGAATCGGAATAATTATGCCAAAGGCGTTGTCGTCCGTCAAGAAGATAACGGTGTGGCTGTTGATGTGAATATTATTGTCAGCTACGGGACAAAGATTTCGGAAGTTTCCCGAACCGTTCAATCAAAAGTAAAATATAATTTGGAAACAATGCTTGGAATCACTGCCAATGCTGTTAATATCACAGTTCAAGGCGTCCAAGTGTTGAGTGAGTAAGAAGCGGAGGATAAAGTTGTTGCAAACGAAAGAAATAACGAATCGTGAATTCATCAAAATGATTGAGGCAGCTTCAGCATTCCTTGATCAAAATGCTGAATTCATTAATTCATTAAATGTGTTCCCGGTACCCGATGGTGATACTGGGACCAACATGAGTTTGTCGTTGGATAGCGGCTTAAAGTACGTTAATGAATCAAGTAGCACTAAGGTCGGTGAATTAGCTGAAGCCTTGGCTAAGGGTCTGCTAATGGGTGCCCGTGGGAACTCTGGTGTTATTTTGTCGCAAATTTTCCGTGGCTTTTCCAAGGATGTCGCTGATAAAGAAACTTTGTCAGCTACTGATTTGGCTGACGCGTTCGCTGCTGGTGCTCAAACTGCTTATAAAGCCGTTATGAAGCCAACTGAAGGGACTGTCTTAACGGTTGTCCGTGAAGCTGCTAAGGCTGCTCGGAAGACTGCCGCACGTGAGGATGATATCGTCGCAGTTATGGATGCCACTTATAAAGCTGCTGATGCTGCCTTACAAACGACGCCTGATTTATTACCTGTGTTAAAGCAAGTCGGTGTTGTGGATTCAGGTGGTCAGGGCTTAACGTTTGTGTTCCAAGCATTTGATGACGTCTTAAATGGTCGCGAAACGGCTCAAAAGGGTGCTCATCAACCGAATCCGACCGAGATGGATGAAATGGTCGATGCAGAACACCATCGCAGTGTACAGGGTAAAATAAACCCTGATGACATTGTCTACGGTTATTGCACGGAAATCATGGTCAGAATCGGTAAGGGCAAACAAGTAGACCAAAAGTTTGATTACGATACATTCTATGATTATCTCGCAAAACTAGGTGATTCATTGTTGGTCGTCAACGATGATGAGATCGTTAAGGTCCACGTCCACACTGAACACCCAGGTAAAGTCATTGCGTGGGGTCAAGAGTTTGGTGATTTAGCCAAGGTTAAGGTGGACAACATGCGTTTACAACAGGAAACCATTATTGAAAAAGATGATGAGGATGCTGCAAAAGCCACACCAGTTGCAACTGCGGAAACACCTGCTGAAGCACCCGAAACAGCCATTATTACAATTGCTGCTGGTCAGGGTATGCAGACCTTGTTTGAAAGCCTTGGGGCAACCACGGTGATTTCTGGTGGGCAAACCATGAATCCAAGTACGCAAGATATCGTTGATGCCATCAATGACAGCCACGCAAAACAGGCGATTATCGTGCCAAATAACGGCAATATTTTCTTAGCTGCTGAACAAGCAGTGAAGGTTGTTGATATTCCTGCAGTAATCGTTCATAGTAAGACTATCTCGCAAGGGATGACTGCTTTATTAGGTTTTGAACCTGACCATACGCTTGAAGAAAATCAATCGGCTATGGAAGACAATCTATCCACCGTTAAAAGCGGTGAGGTTACTCATGCTATTCGTGACACACAAATCGATGGTTTTGATATTAAAAAAGGCAATTTCATGGGCTTGATCGATGGCAAGATTGCCATCGTCACCGATAACGTGGAAGAAGCCGCTATTCAAATGGTCAATAAGATGATCGATGACGATAGTGAGATCGTCACCATTATTTATGGTGCAGATACGAACCAAGAAACGGCTCAACACGTTGAAGCCGCAGTTGAGGAACTGGATGATGAATTAGAAGTTGAAGTTCATGAAGGAGACCAACCTGTCTACCCGTTTGTAATTAGTGTCGAATAATAAAATTGATTAAATAAAGCGGTGAAGCCTGTTTTCGGGTTTCTCCGCTTTTTGTATCGTAAGCTTTTTAGGTGCCAAAGTGGGGCCACGTGTGCTTATAATATGATGTAAGAAACATTTTAAAAAGGAGAATGCAATCATGGATGATAAACAAATCGTCACGGTTGATGGTACTAAATACGTGGTCACCGAACCCGCAACCGGTGAGATTTATGAAAGTACGGTAATGGGTGTCAGTGAGGCCATCAGAACACTCAATGGCAAGGGATACAAACTGAACGGCGACCCAAATAAATTATACGAAATTGAATGGATGCTAGATGGTGACTTGGACAGCGATGATTTCTCCAAGTGGGTGAAAGATTGGCAAACTGCTGACGCCGCCTTCGAACTGAATTAATAGTGAAACACAAAGTTTTATTCAATTAGAAAGTAATGGCAGTTCCCAAATAATGAGTAATGCCATTGCTTTTTTTTGCTGGTTTCGATTATAATGTATGACGTTATTGAATAATGAACTTGGTTGTTATGTATTGGTGACAAAAAGTCGAAATCATTCATTTTTTAAAAGTGGCGGCTCAAGTGAACCGGCACTTTGTTTATCAGTTGCTTAGGTTGGGAGGGAGTCACGTGGGATTATCAGATTCCGTGACAGTATTGCCAGGTGTTGGGCCAAAACGGGCTGACGCCTTGGCGGATCTTGGCATCACAACAATCGAATCGTTACTTACCTACTATCCGTTTCGTTACGAAGACTTACGGGTAAAGGCACTTAACGAGATTGGCGACCAGGAACAGGTTACACTAAAGGGAATTGTGGCTGCACCTCCCACGTTGAGTCGGTTTGGTCGTAAAAAAAGTCGGCTGAATTTCAGATTGCTGATTGGCCAGGATGTGGTGCCAGTCACTTTCTTTAATCAGCCATGGTTAAAAAATAACATTGAAGTTGAATCACCAATTATGGTGTATGGCCGTTTTGATGCCAACCGTAAACAACTCAACGGGATGAAAATCCTGAGCAGTGGCAAGAATGACCCAATGGCATCCGTCTATCCGTCAAATTCTGGCATTCGACAAAAGACCATTCAACAATTAGTAGTGGCCGCTTGGGAGCAATACCATACGGAAATTGTTGACTTAATTCCCAATCACATTAAAACGCACTATCGATTACTTGACCGTGCTCAGATGATCCATGACATGCATTTTCCCAAAGACTTAGCTGCAGCTAAAGCTGCCCGTCGATCGGCTAAATTTGAAGAGTTCTTTCGCTTTCAAATGCAACTGCAGATGCTTAAACGGCGTGATGAGAGTCAGGCCGGCATCGATGTGGACTATGATAACGAGCGTTTGCAGCGCTTTATCCATACACTGCCTTACGAGCTAACTGATGCTCAAAAGCGGGTGGTTAATGAAATCTGTGCGGATATGAAACGCCCGATTCACATGAATCGATTGCTCCAGGGGGACGTGGGTAGTGGTAAAACGGTCGTTGCAGCTATTTGCATGTACGCTGCAATTACTGGTGGTTATCAGGCCGCATTGATGGCACCTACGGAAATCCTAGCAGAGCAGCATGCTAATAACTTACAGGCTTTATTCGAAGGGCTGCCGGTTAATATTGTGCTACTTACTGGTTCGACTAAGCCAGCTGTTCGAAAAGAGATCCTGCCACGGCTAGCCTCTGGTGAGATTAATCTGATTATTGGGACCCACGCTTTAATCCAAGAAGGTGTTGATTATCATCGTCTTGGACTAGTGGTCATCGATGAACAGCACCGTTTCGGTGTGGCACAGCGACAGGCCTTACGTCAGAAGGGCGATAACCCTGATGTGTTGGCAATGACTGCAACGCCCATTCCCCGAACGCTGGCCATTACTAGTTATGGTGAGATGGATATTTCCGTCATTGATGAATTGCCAGCTGGTCGTAAACCGGTGACAACCCGATGGATCAAAAGTGCCCAGATTGATTCGGCTGTTCAGTTTGTTTTACGGGAATTGGCCGCTGGACACCAAGCTTACGTCGTGACACCGTTAATTGAAGAATCTGAAGCTGTGGATATGAAGAATGCGGAAGCCATTTACGAACGTTTTTCCGCCTATTTTTCACCGCATCACTATCAGGTTGGCCTGTTGCATGGTCGGATGAAAAACGATGAAAAAGACGAAGTTATGCAAGCGTTCAAGAATAATCAGTACCAAGTTTTGGTGGCGACAACCGTCATTGAAGTTGGGGTTGACGTTAAAAACGCTACCGTGATGCTGATTTACGATGCTGATCATTTTGGCCTGGCACAGCTGCATCAGTTGCGTGGGCGGGTTGGTCGATCGGACCAGCAATCATACTGTATCTTAGTGGCTGACCCCAAGAATAAAAACGGGGTTGACCGGATGCGGGTGATGACGGAAACTAATGATGGTTTTGTCGTGTCGCAAAAGGATTTAGAATTGCGTGGTTCTGGTGATGTACTAGGAAAAAAGCAATCAGGGTTACCCGATTTTAAAGTTGGCGATCCCATAGCCGACCTCACGATGCTAAGTGTCGCGCAAGATGAAGCCAAAAAATTGACGAGTACACCTGGTTGGCAGTCGATGCCGGAGAACCAAGCACTGGTCAGTTATCTAAAACAAGCTGAAGAACACGCTTATATGTTCGATTAAGAGAGGATGAACAAATTGAGAATCGCTGTTGATGCAATGGGCGGAGACTACGCCCCGAAAGAAGTCGTTGCGGGAATTGAAATGGCACGTGACCGCTATCCAGAAATTGAATTTGATTTGTACGGACAGTCTGATAAAGTTAAACCATTTTTAAATAATGAGGACCATATCACTTTAGTTCAAGCTGATGAAGTCATTACCATGGAAGACGAACCCGTCCGTGCTTTGCGCCGTAAAAAGCAGTCCAGTATTGTGCTGGCTGCTCAAGCAGTGCGCGATGGTAAAGATGACGCGTTCTTCTCAGCTGGTAATTCAGGCGCTTTGCTGGCGGCTGGTTTGCTGATCATTGGTCGAATCAAGGGCATTGACCGTCCTGGTTTGACAACCACGCTGCCCGTGCTCAATAATCCAGAGCAAAATCAATTTTTGATGTTGGATGTGGGCGCAAACGCGGATTCAAAGCCATTTAATTTGTACCAATACGCTATTTTAGGCAAGTATTATGCTCAAACCGTTATGGGTGTTGAAAATCCACGAATCGGTCTGCTGAATAATGGTACTGAAGCCGATAAGGGCGATATGGTCCATAAAGCCGTTCACGAATACTTAGCCAACGCTAAAGATCTGAACTTTATCGGCAATGTTGAATCACGTGAACTATTAAATGGTGCTGCAGACGTGGTTGTTACCGATGGCTTCACGGGTAATGCAGTGCTTAAGAATACTGAGGGTACGGCACTATCAATGCTGAAACTGATCAAGCACAGCATTATGAATGGCGGGATTACAAGTAAGCTTGGTGCAGCGATGCTTAAGTCAACGTTCAAGGATATTCAGACTCAAATGGATTATTCAAAGTACGGTGGTGCGGTTTTACTTGGTGTTAAGGCGCCAGTGATTAAAACACACGGTTCAGCTAAGGCAGAAACTATTGCCAATACGATTGGTCAAATTAAGACGATGCTGGAAAATCATTCAGTCGATAACGTCGTCACTTACTTCAATGATCACAGTGAAGAGATGGCTGCAGCCAAGGCTGAGATGCAGAAGTAAACAGGTAAATCTACCGTTTATGAATAGTTTGTGCTAAACTGATTGATGAACTAAATAGGGTGAGGTAAATTATGTCAAAAGATGAAATTTTTAATAAAATTGCCGACATCATTGCGGACCGTTTTGAAGTTAAGCGTGACAAGATCACAATGGACCTAAACTTTAAAACCGACCTTGATGCCGATTCCATTGATTTCGTGGAATTTATTTTGGAACTTGAAGATACCTTTGGTGCTGAAATTTCGGACGATGTCGCCGAAAAGTTAAACACTGTGGGTGAAGCTGTTGATTACATCGCAGCAAATGGTGACAAAAAATAGCAGTGTCAATTAATAAACGGAAAGGTTGCGGTAAAACGATTTGTTTTGTCACAGCCTTTTTCCTTGTATTTTTATAAACTAAAAGGAGCGTTATTGAAGTTGATTAAAGGACTGGATGATTTACTCAAAAAGAATTTTAACATTGTCATCAAGGATAAAAGTTTGCTGGATGAGGCGTTTACACAAGCTTCCTACGTTAATGAACATCCCAATGAAAACTTAAAGTTCTATGAACGAATTGAATTTTTAGGCGATGCAGTGATGCAGCTGGTTGTTTCGGATTATATTTACAAACGCTACACTAAGATGCCTCAAGGTCGTTTGACTCGGCTGCGGGCGGCAATGGTGAACGAAGAAAGCTTTGCCAGCTTTGCCCGGGAATGTCACTTTGACCAGTACATTCGGTTAGGCAAGGGTGAAGAGAAGGCGCACGCTCGGGAACGGGATTCATTGCTTTGCGACATCTTTGAATCTTTTATTGGCGCTTTATACCTTGATCAAGGAGTGGAACCGGTACGAGCATTTGCTGCTCAGGTTATTTTTCCAAAACTTGATGAGGGTCGCTTTGATGAATTTTTTGACCACAAGACGGAATTACAGGAAGTTGCACAGAAAAACGGTCCCGTTTCAATTGATTATGAACTATTAGATGAGAATGGACCGGATAATGATCGTGCCTTCAAAGTGGCGGTTAAGATTGATGGTAAAGAGCTTGGTGTGGGCGTTGGCCATTCTAAGAAAAATGCGGAACAAGGGGCGGCCAAACAAGCGTTACTTAAGCTTGAACCAGACCAAGCCTAATCTGAAAGTAAGTGGGGAGCAACTATGAAACTAAAATCGCTAGAAATTAGTGGTTTCAAGTCGTTTGCGGACGATACCAAAATCGAATTTGAAGACGGTGTCACTGGCATCGTTGGCCCCAACGGGAGTGGCAAAAGTAATATTAGTGAAGCTATCCGATGGGTCCTAGGCGAGCAATCTGCCAAAAACTTACGGGGCAGTCGGATGCCAGACGTGATTTTTAATGGTTCTTCTAAGCGAAAACCTTTGAACCGTGCTCGGGTAACCATGATTCTGGACAATTCCGATCACTATTTAAAGTCTGAATATACTGAAATCAACGTGACTAGAAAGCTCTTTCGTAACGGTGAAAGTAGCTACCGTTTAAATGGTCAAGATTGCCGTTTAAAGGATATTTTAAATCTGTTCATGGATTCGGGTATCGGTGATAATGCTTTTTCCATGATCTCGCAAGGCCGAGTCGAATCGATTTTCAATAGCAAGCCAGAGGAACGACGATTCATCGTTGAGGAACTTATCGGGGTTTCGAAGTATCGTCTGGGTAAAGAAAAGGCTAAACGTGAGCTTGATCAAACCGCGGGCTATCTTGATCGGGTTAATGACTTGATGTCAGAACTTGGTAGTCAAATCGAACCATTAGCACAGCAAAGTAGTTTAGCTAAGGAATACCTTGCCCAAAAGAAGCAGTTTGATAAATTAGATCAAACACGATTGGTCCTTGAAATTGAATCCTTGCAAGCTAAATTAAAGATTCAACAAGCACAACTGAAAGAAAAACAGCTGCGGGTATCTGATACAAAACGGCAGCTGGCTAATCATTCAAACCAATTAGACACCGCTCGTAAGACAACGAACTCATTAACGAGTAAAAAGGATGACACCAATCAGCAGTTGCTAGAAGTGACTTCCCGTAAACAGCAAATGGCAGGTGCGCAAGCCCTTGATTCTGAACGTCAGAAACACCAGCAACAGACCTTGGGTGAGCTGACTGAGCGGATCAAGAGGGCTCAGTCTGATTTAAAAACCGCTCAGGAAACGTTAGCTGCCACCGAATCTCAGTATAAGAAGCTGAAGGTCACGCTAAAACAGGATCGTAGCCGTGCTAACCAGTTGAAGTCACAATTAAATGATTTGGATGAGACTAAGCTGGCTGATGAAGGCGATCAGCTTCAAAATGACTATATTGATCAACTGCAGGCCATCACGACTTTGCATAATCAAAAACAGTATTTGGAAAAAAACCAGCAGCGGGCAACTTCCGAGAATCAACAGGCGGATCAACGATTACAGGAACTGCAAACGGAACTTTCTAAGCAATCCGCCAAATTAAAGTCAGCTAGTCAACAGTTGCAGTTACAACAGGGTCAATATGATGAATTGCAAAAGCAATGTCGAACACTGGCTGATGAACACGAGAAACGTCAAGCGCAAATCGAGCAGTTAAACAATCAGTGGCTGTCAGCTCTTGAAGTCAGCCAACAGGCTAAAGCTCGATTAAAGAGTCTTCAGGAGTTAGCACAAAATTATACTGGCTTTTATCAAGGGACGAAAGCCGTTTTAAAAGCGAAAGATCAACTCTCAGGGATTATTGGTCCAGTAGCGGAGATTTTGGATGTGCCAAACAAGTACACGAAGGCCGTTGAAGCAGCTATTGGTGCACAGCAGCAACACGTGGTCGTTACCAACGAAGCAGCTGGTAAAGCCGCCATTCGGTATCTCACTCAAAATCAACTGGGGCGCAGTACCTTTCTGCCGTTGAATAAAATTAGGACTAGCCACGTGGCTGCCGAAACCTTATCAAACTGCAAACAGGCACCCGGTTTTTTGGGTGTGGCTGCCGATTTAGTCCGCGTGAGCGATGCGCGGTTAAAACCAGTTTTGAATCACCTATTAGGCAACTTGATTTTTGCGGATGATTTGAACCACGCTGTTGCACTAGCTAATCTGATACATCACCGTTACCGAATCATTACGTTGGCGGGTGAAGTGATTTCTACCAGCGGGGCAATGTCAGGCGGTAAAGATAGGCATGAACGACATGGTATTTTGAGTCAAAAACAGGAACTGACAAAACTGCAGGCCAGCGTTGACCAAATGTCTGACCAGCTGGTAGCCAAGCAAGATGAGCTGAAGAAATTGAAAGCTGTCCAAGAAAGCGACAACCAAGGTGACTATCAAAATCAGCTTAATGAACTGGATATTAGTCGTCAACGGTCAGAAAGCCAGGTTAAGTTGCTGTCCGACCACGTGAACTCAATCGAAAAGCAAATTGCTGTTCATCAAGCGCAGTGGGGACTTAGCCAAGATAGCGAAGATTTTGCAGCACAGTTAAAGCATAATAAAAAAGAAACAGATGTCGCTGAACAAAAACTGACGGCGTTAAAAACGCAAATGGCCGCTCTCAAGCAACAAAAGGCGCAACGCAGTGAGTTAGTTCAAAAAGTCAGTGCTCAGTATCAAGACCAGCGAGCTGTGGTCACCACTAAAACAGTTCAGGTTAAACAGTTGGAGAAGGAACGGACTGCGCAGCAAGAACGGGTTCAAGCCCTTGAGGATGAAAGCAGTCTCCTGCAAAAGCGGCTCAACGCATTAAAGGCAGCACGTTCAGAAACTGGGGAGTCAACCCAGGATCATGAGACGACCCTGAAACAGCTCGCTAACAAAGAACAGCAATTGAAGGATACTTTAAAGCAGTTAAACTTGGATCTGGAAACTGCTAACGACCAGCAGGCAGACTTAGAACGTTCTAATCAACTGGCTACTGCAACGCTAAATAGTGAGCAGCTGGCAGTTCAAAAGTTAGATTTGGCTTGTTCAAAATTGAGTTCACAACTTGATCAATGTGAAACGTCGCTCGCAGAAACGTACCACGTGAGTTTTACTTTTGCCAAGCAGAATCAAGTTGAGTTATCAATTGATCAGATTCGAGAAAAACTTAAGCTGTTAAAACGTGGCTTAGATGATTTAGGTGATGTCAATGTTTCCAGTATCGATGAGTATGATCGCGTAAAGTCACGCTACGACTTTTTGACTCAGCAAAAGGAAGATTTAAGCGCCTCAAAAAATAATTTGTTGGAAACCATGAACGAAATGGACCAGCAAGTCATTGAACGCTTTGATACGACTTTTAAAGCACTGAATCAGCAATTTCAAGAGACGTTTGTTAAGATGTTTGGCGGCGGTCAAGCGAAGCTGGTCTTAACGGATCCAGATCATTTATTAACAACTGGGATTGAGATTATGGCTGAACCGCCTGGAAAACGCCTGCAGAGTATGCGATTATTGTCTGGTGGTGAGCGAGCTTTGACCGCGATTACTTTGTTATTTGCAGTTCTACGCGTTCAACCAGCACCATTCTGCGTCTTGGATGAGGCAGAAGCTGCATTGGATCCAGCTAATACCGGTCGTTTTGCCAGTTACTTAAACCATTTTGATGATGATACGCAGTTCATTATCATTACCCACCGTAAAGAAACCATGGTGCAAGCTGATCGGCTCTATGGCATTACCATGCAGGAATCGGGTGTCTCAAAACTGGTTTCTGTTGATCTAAATAAAGTACCCGCTCAAAGTTAATAAAATTAAGGATGTGATTTTATGGGACTATTTGATTTTTTCAAACGGCGTGCTAAACAGGATGAATCAGAAAAAACAGCTGAAAAGCAATCCGAAACTGAAACGAAACAAGCCGTTGAAAAGACTGCCAAGCCGGATGAACCTGATTCACAGGCACCTGAAACATCAGTGAAATCTGATCAAGCTGAAGTTGGGACGGAAAATAAGACAGAAATCGTATCAGAAGATGAAGAAGTCTCAGACCAGGTTGATACGTCTGTTACATCATCTTCAGAGGATTCAGAACAAGCTGTTTCAGAAGCAATAAAGCCTGATGAAACTGAACCTAATGATCAACAAAATGCTCAGGTAGTCGAATCTGATAAAACGTCTGAAGAACCCGTACCCGAAACGCAGCAAGCGGAATCAAAATCCGTTGATGCTACTGAGAACCAATCTCAACCTGTCTCTGATCAAGATGAACAAACAGGTACAACCAAAACGGGTGATCAAACCGAACCAACTGAAGCTGAACGTTATGACAAGGGACTTGAAAAATCACGGTTGACGTTTGGACAACGGTTAAATCATTTGCTGGCTAACTTCCGGTCCGTTGATGAAAGTTTCTTTGATGATTTGGAAGAAACGTTGATTGGTGCTGACGTTGGTTTTGATATGGCCATGAAGATCAGCGACGAGTTACGTGAGGAAGTTAAACTTAAAAACGTCAAGAAACCAAAAGACGTTCAAAACGTTGTTGTTGAAAAACTGATCGAGCTATACGACCAGGCTGGTACCGAAGAGAAAAATGGGCTCACCTTTGCTAAAGAAGGGCCAACCGTGATTCTTTTTGTCGGTGTTAACGGTGTTGGAAAAACAACCACAATTGGCAAAATGGCCAACCTGTTTAAACAGCAAGGCAAGAAAGTATTGTTGGCAGCGGCTGATACGTTCCGTGCAGGGGCTATTGAACAGTTAAACGTTTGGGCTCAACGTGATGGTGTCGATATTGTTAAAAAGCCGGAACAAAGTGATCCTTCTGCAGTGGTGTATGATGCACTGAAAAAAGCCAAATCAGAAAATTACGACGTTTTGTTCGTTGATACTGCCGGCCGTCTGCAAAACAAGACCAATTTAATGAATGAATTAGCTAAGATGAAGCGGATCATTACACGAGAAATTCCAGACGCGCCTCATGAGGTTCTGTTAGTACTGGATGCGACCACTGGTCAGAACGCTTTAAATCAAGCTAAGATGTTCAAAGAGGCCACGGATGTGACGGGAATTGTTCTGACTAAGCTTGACGGTACTGCTCGTGGTGGGATCGTGCTGGCAATCAGAAACGAATTGCACTTACCCGTTAAGTACGTTGGGCTTGGTGAACAAGTAGATGATTTGCGACCGTTCGAACCAAGCGAATTCGTTTATGGTCTGTTTAAAGGGTTAATTGACGTTAAATAATGACATTAAGTCGTTAGTCTGTTCGGGGCTTAACGACTTTTTGAATTTTTTTAGGAAAACCTATCGCTATTGTTAGGATTTGGTATAATAGACTGGCTAGGTTAAACTAAGTCAATAAATGGGATGGGAGGAAACAACGTGGAGATAGCTAAAAATAACCGGATCAATTCGCTGTTTGCCTTTTATCAGCCACTATTGACCAAAAAGCAGAACGATTACATGCAGCTCTATTATGGTGATGATTATTCACTGGGTGAGATTTCTGAGGAGTATGATGTTAGTCGCCAAGCAGTCTATGACAACATTCGTCGGACTGAAAAGATTCTTGAAACCTATGAAAAAAAGCTGCATCTGCTCGAGGAGTTCACTAGACGAAATCAACTAGCGGATGAAATTCAGAGCTATGTAGCGAAACAATATCCAAACGATCCACAACTTAACCAGCTGGTTCACCAATTGGAATCAGCTGAAGAAGAATGAAAGTTAGGTGCATAATAAATGGCATTTGAAGGACTAACCGAGCGTTTACAAAACGCCATGAAGAAGCTTCGTGGTAAAGGAAAAATTTCTGAGGCTGATCTACGCGATACGATGCGCGAGATTCGTCTGGCATTATTAGAAGCCGATGTTAACTTCGACGTCGTTAAGGATTTCGTTAAAACGGTTCGTGAGCGAGCAGTCGGCGCTAAAGTGCTGGAAGGGTTAAATCCAGCTCAACAAATCGTCAAAATTGTTGACGAAGAGTTAACTAAAACCATGGGTGAGACGGAAGTTCCGCTTAACAAAGCACCGAAGATTCCGACCATTATTATGATGGTTGGGCTTCAAGGTGCCGGTAAAACGACCACTGCTGGTAAATTAGCTAACCATCTTAAAACGGATGAGAACGCGCGCCCATTGATGATTGCAGCCGATGTTTATCGACCAGCTGCGATTGATCAATTAGTCACCGTTGGGAAGCAAATTGACGTGCCCGTTTTCGAAATGGGAACGGATACTGACCCAGTGGAGATCGTTCGTCAAGGACTTGCCAAGGCCGAAGAAGATCATAACGATTACGTCTTCATTGATACCGCTGGTCGTTTACAGATCGATGAACAATTAATGGACGAGCTGGCTCGAATCAAAGAACTTGCCCATCCTAACGAAATCATGCTGGTGGTCGATGCGATGACTGGTCAAAATGCCGTCGCCACTGCGCAAGGGTTCAACGACAAACTAGATGTCACCGGTGTGATTTTGACTAAGTTGGACGGTGACACCCGTGGTGGTGCTGCACTGTCAATCCGTGCGGTTACTGGGAAACCGATTAAATTCGTTGGTGAAGGTGAAAAAATGTCCGATTTGGACGTCTTCCACCCTGATCGGATGGCCTCACGAATCTTGGGTATGGGGGATATGCTTTCCCTGATTGAAAAAACCCAAAAGGAATACGATGAAAAGCAAGCTCAGGAATTAACTGAGAAGATGCGAGAAAATTCATTTGATTTTAACGATTTCTTAGATCAAATGGAACAGATTCAAAAAATGGGACCAATGGATCAGCTCATGAAGATGATTCCTGGTATGGCGAATAATCCCGCATTAGCTAACGCTCAAATGGATCCAAAGGATATGGATCACATTAAGGCCGTGATTTACTCCATGACAGAACAGGAACGAACTGAACCAGATGTTCTCAACCCATCACGGCGGCGCCGAATCGCAGCTGGTTCTGGTCGTCCCGTCCAAGAAGTTAACCGTATGATTAAGCAGTTTAATCAAATGAAAAAGATGATGAATCAAGTTTCAAAGGGGAACTTCTCTGGTATGCAAGGCATGATGAACAATGCCGGCATGGGCAACGCGCTTGGTGGCAAGATGGGCCAGATGGCGATGAAATCAATGTCACGTCGCATTAAGAAAAACAAAAAACGTCGAAACAATTTAAAGCGACGGCGTAAATAATAATGAAACATTCATTGAGTCGGGGGTGAAAGCCCTGGACTCTTTTTTGAAAAATGGAAGAAGGCGGATAGATGTTATCCTATCAAGAATTAGTGACAGCAATTCCCGTCGTGATCAAAGCTGGCAACGTTCCAGCAATTGTTGGTGAAGCTGGAATTGGCAAGTCAGCATTGGTTCAAACGGTCGCAGAGAAGATGAACGCCAAGTTATTTACCACGGTCGTCAGTCTCTCCGAAAAGGGTGATCTGGCGATTCCCGTCCCACCGATGACGGATAGTGCCTTTGTAAAAACATCGAAGTATGGCCAACTGGCAGACGTTAAATTTGGTTATACCCATACCTTGATTGAAATTATTCAGTGGGCTGAAGCTCACCCGAAACAGCCAATCATTTGGTTTTTGGATGAATTTAATCGTGGGACTCAAGCGGTTCAAAGCGAACTGATGAACTTGGTCTTACAACGTCAAATTAATAGCTTGCGACTACCTGACCAAGTCCATATGGTACTCGCTGAAAACCCTGATGCTACCATGGCTGGTTTTGAAACCAGTGATTATGGCGTTACGGTGGGTGATGCTGCCATCAACGACCGGACAGTACGGCTGGTAATGCGTGCTGATGTATCCGATTGGCTCCAGTGGGCTGAATCTAAGGGATATATTATAAAAAGTGTTTGTCGGTTCATCGAAGAAAATCCGCAACAACTGGCACCCAACGACCACGATGCCGATTTATATCCTACTCCACGAGCATGGCAACGCGTTTCACGAAATCTGCAGGCTTTAAGTGAACTGCCGGCTGATCAACAGCAGCAAGTTCGTTTGGACATCTTGAAGGGTGATTTAGGCGTTACCGTTGCGGAAAGTTTTGAACGTTTTATTCGACGTCAGCAAACTGGCATCAGCGCTCAGGAAATCTATGCTGGCGAATCATTAGATCCAGCAATCATTCAAATCTTTAACGGTGCTGGAATTGATCAGCAACAGTCTATTATGAACAGTTTGATCCAGCAACTTGGTCATTATCCGCTGACGGAGGAAACCTATGCTGGCCGGTTTACCACATTACTAAACCTGATGCCGGTTGACGCACAGTTTGCGGTGGCACTCAAACTAGCCGAAATTCCTGATTTATTAGAACAACTGTATGAGGCAGCGCAGAATGAACCGCTGGTGAAGCAGTTGTATGATCAGCTGACGGCAATTGGTTTAAAAAACGACATTAGCTGAGAGAGGGTTTAAAACATGTTTCATACTCAGTTGAATGAATTAGCCAATCAAAAAGATCCCAATCTATTACAGCGACAAACGCAAATCTTGTTTCAGCAAGTTACCAGCCAATTACTTAATAGTCAGCGTTTCTATGGTGAACTACTGTTGCGGTTAAACAAAAAAGCCGATACTGAACTTTCATCAGCAGTGATGTTGACCACGGCTAAAAGACCAGTTTTACTGATCAATCCTCAACGATTGAATGAAATCGTTCGTTCAGATGAAGATCTATTAAGCATAGTTCAGCACGTAGTAGGTCATTTAGCTTGGCAACATCCCGTACGATACGCAAATCAGGGCACTGATCCGTTAGTTCAAATTGCCACCGATATAGCCGTTAATGATAGTCTCAGTTCGTTGTACCCAGGTGCGATCACGCGGCAGCACGTTAATTTTAAGTTAGGGCTGCATTTAACTGCTGGTCTTGGGTCAGCTGAATATTTAACACAGTTAAAACTGACACTGCGTCGAGACAAAACTGGCACCAAGGCGAAGCAAGTTAAGCAAATCATTGGTCAATCACCAGAAACGCATCTTGGCTGGCAGCAATTAGATCAGGATACCACGATGCAATTAGATCAGTTAGTCGCTGATTCCTGGCAGGAAACACCACTTAAACAGCGGGGGTTATTACCTAGTAGGCTTCAGCACCAATTAAATCGCCGACCTGCTAAGTTGACGCTAGACTGGCGGCAGTTGATCATGATGGGCTTAAAGGGCCCGCAAAAGTGTCAGGAACCAGCTTATAATCGATTTAACCGCCGTCAGCCTTACCGCCTTGAATTACCTGGATTAACAAGGGCAGCTACTCGTCAGTTATACTTATTTGTTGATCAGTCTGGTTCGATGACGGATTTAGAAGTCCAAAATATTCTCGCCCAAATTGTTCAGCTTTTAAAGCGATATCGTGATAAAATTACTGTGATTCCCTTTGATGCGATCGTGTATGATAATCATGTACAGACCATTTCTCACAGCAACCAAGTTGTCTTTCAACGCGTTGCTGGAGGAGGTACTGCTTACCAGCCAATTTTTGACTGGCTGGTTAAACAAGGTGTTAATGATACAAATGCGTTGGTACTGATTTTAACCGACGGGCATGGCGAAGATAAGGTAATCACTCATGGACTGACTAATTTGATTTGGGGATTAACCACCACTAAGGCGGATCTTTCAGTGAAACGGCCAGTCGGCGTCGTCACCGTGATTCGTGAAAGGAAGTAGCTTTATGCTGACAGCTCAGCAATTACGTGCCGTTATCCAGCAGAACATGCCGTTTAAACGGGCACAGAGTATTTTGAAGAATGACTGGCAAAATATTAATGACCAAAATCCGTTAGCAAGACAGTTAATGACGGTTAATGATTTACAATTTGCGTTGGCACTGCAGGACCTTCAAACTGAAAACCAGTTTGCCGACGCTAGTGATTACGCAAGTGTGATGTCGTTTGTCCATGCTCATCAGGCTGATTTAGCTCCAGGTAGTCGAGAATTTTTGCTTCAGCCATTCAAATGAATTTATTTCTGGTTATCAGTTTTAAAAATGTTATTCGGGCTTACAGCCACTTTGTTTTCAGGTGTAAAGAAAAAAACCTTTACAACCTATCAGATAACTGGTATATTATTTACCGTTGAAAGAATTAACAGGAGGTGTCATGCATGTCAGTAAAGATTCGTTTAAAGCGAATGGGTTCTAAGAAGCGCCCATTCTACCGTATCGTTGTTGCGGACTCACGGAGTCCTCGTGATGGTCGTTTCATCGAAAAAGTTGGGACTTATAACCCACTTGTTGAACCAGCTCAAGTTGAACTTGAAGAAGAGAGTATCATGAACTGGTTAAACAACGGTGCCCAACCTTCAGATACTGTTCGGACATTGCTTTCCCAAGCAGGTATCATGAAGAAGTATCACGAAGCTAAGTTTTCAAAAAAGTAGTGATCAGTCATGACTGACTTTAAAAAATTAATTACCACGATTGTAACGCCCCTAGTTGAACATCCTGAAGCTATTGAGATCGAACGCGTTGAAACTGATCGGTTTTACGAGTATCACTTAACGGTTGCCGGTGACGATGTGGGTCGTGTAATTGGCAAGCGGGGGCACGTTGCTTCTGCAATTCGCACAATCGTATATAGCGTACGGATCAATGATCCCAAGCGTGTACGGCTTGTCATCAATGATGAGTCTAAAGCTCCCAAATGAGACTCGGTCTCGGGAGCTTTTTTGATACCTTAGATAAATAACCAATTGAAAGGCAGGTGCGTAATGTACTATAAAGTTGGAACCATTGTTAACACCCACGGTATCCGTGGTGAATTAAGAGTTGTTGCCACTACTGACTTTCCTGAACAGCGTTTTAAGAAGGGCAGTCAGTTAGCCCTGTTCAAAAACGAGCAGGATACTAAGCCGGTTGGCACGATTACCATTAATAGTTCCCGTCAACATAAGGGTTTCATATTGATTACCTTAGCCGGATACGACAATATTAACGATGTCTTAAAGTATAAAGGCATGGTTTTAAAGGTTGCCGAGGAAAACCTCAGTGATAACGATTTGGAAGATGGCCAATACTACTATCACCAGATCATTGGCTTGAAGGTGGTTAATGAAGACGGCGAAGAATTGGGTACCATAAAAGAAATTCTGGCACCAGGTGCTAACGATGTCTGGGTGGTTTCTCGGCCTGAGAAGGATGATTTGTTACTACCAGTTATCGACCAAGTCGTCAAAAAGATTGATCTAGCGGCTGGACAAGTTACTGTGGAATTAATGGAGGGATTAGAGTAATGCGAATCGATGTCCTCAGTTTATTTCCTGACATGTTTGGCCCACTGCACGATTCAATCGTGGGGAAGGCACTAGACCGTGATGAACTTGAAGTAGAAGTAACTGATTTTCGCCAATATTCCACGGATAAGCACGGTAACGTTGATGATTACCCATTCGGTGGTGGTGCAGGAATGCTACTCCAAGCACAGCCGATTTTTGACGCTATGGCAGCCACTCAGAAAAAGGCGCAAGAGTTAGGACACGAAAAGGGTCGCGTTATTTTAATGGATCCGGCTGGTGTACCGTTTACCCAGAAAGTGGCTGAGAATTTTGCGGGCGAGGATCACCTCACGTTCATTTGCGGGCACTATGAAGGTTACGATGAACGCATCAGAACCTTGGTAACTGATGAAGTATCTATGGGTGATTACGTGTTAACTGGTGGTGAATTACCGGCCATGGTCATGATCGATGCCATTTCACGGTTATTGCCCGGCGTTTTAGGAAATGAAGCATCTGCACCTGGAGATTCGTTTTCCACGGGTTTGCTGGAGTATCCGCAATATACCAGACCCGCTGATTTTCGCGGCATGAAAGTGCCGGACGTATTGATCAGTGGCAATCATCAAAAAATTGATGAGTGGCGAGAGATTCAATCGCTTAAACGGACACTGCTTCGACGCCCAGATCTTTTAGACCAATTAGACTTAACGGGTGACCAGAAACGTAAACTTCGTGATATTAAGATTGATTTGGAATCAGATGAATCATCATCGTTTTAAATAAAGCTTTACTCACGCTATTAGATATGATATTCTAGTAAATGGCTGTTTAGCCACATTAACAATATTCCGCTGTCGAGATTGAGTATGAATGTTGATTGAAGGAGAGAAACAACATGCGACAAAACCAATTAATCGAAAAGATCAACAAGGACCAATTACGGACCGATATTCCTGACTTCCGCCCTGGTGACACTATTCGTGTTCACGCCAAGGTTGTTGAAGGTACTCGTGAACGTATCCAATTGTTTGAAGGTGTCGTTATCAAGCGTCACGGTACCGGTATCCAAGCAATGTATACTGTACGTAAGATTTCTAACGGTGTTGGTGTTGAACGGACTTTCCCTGTTCATTCACCACGTGTTGCCCAAGTAGAAGTTGTACGTTACGGCCGTGTTCGTCGTGCTAAACTTTACTACATTCGTGCATTGCACGGTAAAGCAGCTCGTATCCCAGAAGCTCGTCGTCCTCGTAAGTAGTCGACAGTTTCTATCTAAAAACGTTCAAGTTAGCTATTTTGCTGACTTGGACGTTTTTTGTTATGGTCGAAACACTTGAGTTCTAAGAATGGAGCCTGTATGCTGAAATTAAGCAGAATTCAATGAAAGAAGTGGTTGAAATGTCTGATCATCAATTGACTTCACGACAGCAGCGACTTTTAAAAACGCAATTAGTCATTCAGGGAAGTGCCTTAGTTGTCTTGGTGACGTTGTTGTTTAAAATGATATCCTCCAATTTTCGCTTTCTCACCGGTAGAAATTTAATGGTAATGCTGGTTGTTATACTGGTTCAGTGGGGGTCAAGTGCGGTCCTGGCTAAGGTCCAAAAGCAGACTGGTCAATTTCAGTATTCTGAAAAGCATTGGCTGTCACGATTGTCTACCAGTTTTGAGCTTGCATTATTTCTAGTGTTAGGTATTTATTTCTTGTTGCAAGTGTGAGTGGGTTTACAACTCAGATTCTGGTCATTTAACGTAAAAAAACGCCATTCCGCCAAGAACCGGAATGACGTTTCTTTTATTATCCGCAAAATCCTCAAATCTGACATCACACTATCATAAATTTAAATCCTGTTTGTAGCTTAACGGTGAAAAGGCAGTGGCCTGTGTAATCAGACTAGCCGATAGTTCGCGATATTTTTTCAGTGCTAATTCAGCATTTTTCATGCTTTCTTGTGTTAACAGTGTGGTTAGCTCGATGCCGTTTAAAGGTTGTGCTTTTTGATCTGTCTCTATAACGGAACGAGTAAATTGCTGATTCAGTTCTTTTTGAACCTGGTTTAATTGATCGCCAAATTGCTTGTAATGTGGATCGACCAGTACACCTGTTTGTTTGAAGACCCAATAAGCGCTGTCTGAACTATAAGTGCCTAATCCACGGTGGTAATCAGCGGGTGTCTCCGTGATACCTGCATAGAAGGGAACATAGACGCTCTGTGCCGCAACGCCCATTGCTAACCAATGAATACCGGACAGTTCAGGCTGCGAATATTGGCGCAATTGTAATATATGTGATTCTTGCGTTGTTGCTAGACTGACTGGACGAAACTTTTTTCGTTCCTCGAGACTTCCGGCTCCAATCGGATCATACGGTGTTTCCTGAAAGTGAGAGCTTAGGAAATCCTTGGCGTCTTCAACTGATAATAACTTTTCTGCCTGACGAATGAAGGGCATAGTATGGCTGTTCGTTGTTTGTTCCGTACTTGGATTAAACATTTTTTGGCCGTACCACACGCGTGGAAGATTATAATAAGCATCCATTTGGTTATTAGTACCAAAAATCTCCCGGAAGTTGAACCCCTGACGTTGCGGGTTTAGTGCGTGTTCTTGCACAAATTCTTGGATGTGCGGATGCCACATAAAGTTCTTTGGATCATCAAAATCAATGGTTTGAATCGCCATTTGGTTAGCAACCACGGCATAACTGTCATCCGGAATCCGTTGTGCCACCCAGTAGTGACCCGAACCGGTCTCAAAGTACCAGGCTTCTGTGCGGTCGGCAAATAAAATCCCGTTGGACTCGGAAGTCCCATAATGAGCGACAATCGTGCCCAGCCGTTTCACGCCTTCTCGTGCAGTTTTGATGTACGGTAAGGTAACGGTGATCATGGCTTCTTCACCAATGCCATCCTTCACCAGGGGATCAGCGGCTAACACGCGATCGTTTGCATAGGTACTTTCCGTTGCACTCATGGCAACGCCGTATTGGTTGATGCCATCTTCTTCAAATAAGCCGTACTTATCGGTCCACTCTGGAGTCGCGGTGTATTTATAAGCTGTCTCTGGCAGTGGCATTTTAAAACCATTATCAGTTGATTCAAAACTCGCTTGCTTGGTGACGGTTGCTGGATGAACGATAAAGTGTTTTGGCCAGGCTGGACGTGAGTCTTCGTTACGGCCAATCATAACCGATCCATCAACGGATGCTGCTTTACCAATTAAAATGCTGGTACAAGCAGAGTATGGTGTCATTGACATGCGTAATCCCTCCAATAATCAATTATAAGAGCATTCTATCATAAATATAGTTGAAACATGTTATTATAATGCAGTCCGAAGCGATTAAATGGCCTAAAGAGGATAGGCAAATACGAGAAAATATGATTAAATGAATGCTGTGATTCAAATCTTCTGAAGGGACGTTATTCTTTATGCAGGCTCTCATTGACCGAAAAGATTTTACCATTAAGTGTGCGCTGATTGTTGGTTCAGCTATTATTAGTGCGATTGCACTGAACTTTTTCTTAATTCCTGGTAATATTTTTAGTGCCGGAATCAACGGGGTTTCTCAAATTTTATCAATTCTGGCGCTAAAATGGTTTCATGTTCGGATTAACACGGGTTGGTTGATCCTGATATTCAACATCCCCATCGGCTTGTTAGGCTGGTTAAAAATTGGCCGGGGATTTACCGTTTATAGTTTCATTACTTCTTTTTTAACTTCGATCTTAGCGGTGATCTTACCGGTTCAAACACTCTCTCATAACCCGTTGTTGAGTGCTTTATTTGGCGGTATTTTAACTGGGGTCGGCGTGGCTTATCCGCTGAAGTACGGTTTTTCAACCGGCGGCATGGACATTATTGCAGTAATTCTGGAAAAAACGACTGGTAAAACCATTGGTACACTGATGATTGCCATCAACTTGGTGATTGTGTTAATTGCTGGTACCTTAGTCGGCTGGGAAAATGCCATGTATACGATTATTTCGTTATATGGCATGTCTCGGGTAGTGGATGCGATTCATACCCGTCACCAGAAACTCACTGCCTTTATTGTCACGACTGAACCGGACGACGTTATCGACGGATTGAAAAAAACACTGATTCGCGGTGTCACTATTTTACCAGCTCAAGGTGCATATAAACGACGTCCTGGGGCAGTCTTAATGGTGGTCATTTCCCGTTATGAACTGTATGAATTGGAACACGTGGTTAAAACAGTTGACCCGGGATCCTTCGTTAACTTGGTCAGCACCGTAGATATTGAGGGTAACTTCTACGATGAAACTGAGCAGTTAAAGTTTAAACAGGGGCAATCCGAATAGACTTGCTTGAAAACGTGAAAAACGGTATACTTTTATCATCCTAAATAAGGGGGCACTTTTAATGCCAATCGTAAATATTGATTTGATTGCAGGCCGTTCACAAGAACAGTTGAAAAACTTAGTTAAAGATGTTACAGATGCAGTAACTAAGGATACTGGTGCACCTGCTGAACACGTTCACGTTATTTTGAGAGAAATGGCCAAGGACCGTTACAGTGTTGGTGGCGTTCTTAAGAGCGACGAAAAATAATTTTTGAGGGTGAGCGGGAATTCGCTGACCCTTTTTTTAACGGCTTTTTGTAACCGATTACAGTGCTGTTATGAATGCTTTTTAAACAAATGTAGTTGGCTAATTCTCCGTTCTTAGGTATACTATAGAGGATTAACTAACTTGAGAACGTAAATGAATGGAGACTTAACGATGAATGACGAACAGTACATAATGGCAATTGACGAGGGTACGACTAGTACGCGTGCAATTCTATTTAACCGGGATGGTCAGATTGTAGGTCAGGCGCAACGTGAATTCACACAGCACTTTCCAAAGCCTGGCTGGGTGGAACACGACGCTGACGAAATTTGGAGCGCCGTCCAGTCAGTCATTTCTGACGCTGTGATTGACGCGCATATTCAACCTTACAAAGTGCGTGGCATTGGCATCACTAACCAACGTGAAACGACTATTGTTTGGGATAAAAATACCGGTGAACCCGTTTATCACGCGGTGGTTTGGCAATCAAAGCAAACGAGTGAGATTGCTGATGAATTAAAGGAAAAAGGATACGCTGATTTAATTCACAAAAAAACGGGTCTGGTGATTGATTCTTACTTCTCGGCCACTAAGATCATGTGGATCTTAGACAACGTCCCTGGTGTCCGTGAACGCGCTGAGAAGGGTGAGCTCTTGTTTGGTACCATTGACACGTGGGTCTTATGGAAACTCACGGGTGGCCGGGTTCACGCGACCGATTACACCAATGCGTCTCGAACCATGCTGTTCAACATCCATGATTTAAAGTGGGACGAAGAAATTTTGGACTTATTAAACATTCCGTCTAGCTTGTTGCCGGAAGTTCATCCATCTTCTTACACTTACGGTTATACCGCTGGCTACACGTTCTTTGGTTTACAAGTGCCAATTGCCGGAATTGCCGGTGATCAGCAGGCTGCATTGTTTGGCCAAACCGCTTTTGAAAAGGGTTCGGTCAAAAACACCTATGGTACTGGTGCGTTCATCGTGATGAATACGGGTACGCAACCAACCTTGTCCAATAAGGGGCTGTTAACCACCATTGCTTACGGGATTAACGGTGAAGTCAACTACGCCTTGGAAGGGAGTATTTTCGTGGCTGGATCGGCTGTTCAATGGTTACGGGATGGCATGCGGTTATTCAAGCACGCTTCTGAATCCGAAAAAATGGCTGTTGAGGCTAAGACGACGAACGATGTTTATGTGGTGCCAGCTTTCACTGGCCTTGGTGCCCCATATTGGGATCAGGAAGTCCGTGGTGCCGTCTTCGGACTGACTCGCGGTACGACCCGAGAACAATTCGTTAGAGCAACACTGGAAGCCATTGCGTACCAGACCAGAGACGTTGTGGATACCATGGCAGCAGATACTGGTATCGACATTAAAACGCTCAGCGTGGATGGCGGGGCAGCCAATAATAACTTCCTGATGCAGTTCCAAGCCGATATTTTGAACACCCATATCCAACGAGCGGCAATTGCTGAGACTACTGCTTTGGGGGCTTCCTACTTGGCTGGCTTGGCAACCGGTTTTTGGCAGGATTTAGATGAAATCAAACGGATGCACAAGCCAAGTGAAGAGTTTGATCCTCAAATGTCAGAAAAAGACCGTGAGAACTGCTATTCTGGATGGCAGGCAGCGGTGAAGGCGACACAGTTATTTAAACCAAAAAAGAACTTGTAATATTTTAACCATAAATACAAAAAAGCATTCTCATCGGACGGAAATGATGGGAATGTTTTTTGTATTTAATTTAGTATTCAAAATAACCGCGAAAACCTCGCCAAACTTGATCAACTTGTTTATTTTGATTCTGGTAGTAAAGTGCGTTTCCGGTCAAAGGCTTTGCGTCTTGTCGTTTCAAAATTGTTTTCAGTGATCGATGTTTTGTATCAGTCCCGTCACCAAATAGGCGAAATTGCCAATTACGAAGTTTACCTGCACGATCATGCCAACCGTATCGCAGACGGAATAATTGCCGCTGTTTGGGATTGATAATCAGAACATCCCAAGCACCAATAGCAGGGTTGTCTAACCGGTTAGTTTTACGACGATCTGCAATATCACTGGTAGTGGCAATCCAATTGATACCATCCTGGTTTGACCAATCGTCAACGTGAGTGTGGCCAGACATGACAGCAATGATTTGTTGCCGGTGCTTAACTAAACTGCTATAAACGCGCGCATAATCACCTTGCTGGTTGTTCGCAAACCAATCATAAGTCCAAAACGGCTTAACCGCTTGTCTGTCAGTTGCAGAACGAATCGAATCATGGCTAAAAATGATGACTTGTTCGTCAGGTGTCAACTGATCTAAGGTGTGAATGAGCCAAGCGGCCTGTTGCTCAGCAATTCGCGAACGGCTATGACGAATGTTTTGCAAAATACCCGCCCAATGAATACCATTTGGTTGATCGTCATAATCGCGGTCAAAATAGACGTCTGAGGACGAATCTCGAATGTCAAAGGTATTGAGCATGATCAGGCTTACGGGTGTGCCAGGTACGTGATATTTACCATAGAAGTTATGCTGATTAGCTAGCCAGCTATTGTTAAGGCTATTTCTTAAGTTCAACGCGGTTTGCTCCGTCACGACCTGCTCAGTGCGATAACCATTTAAATAGCGAGCAAACCCCGAGTTATCATCATGATTCCCCTGAGTAATAAAAACGGGACGGTGACTGTTTTTCAGTACGGATATTGCATCGCCGGTGTCAACGATGGTTCGATTGAGGGGCTGATTACCGTCAACTAGATCACCATTCATCACTAATCCGTCAAAAAACTGTTCTCGTGCCAGCTGACTGATCATTTTTAAATCACGTAATGGTCGTTGGGTAGCGCTAGATTGATGCGCATCATAGTGAGTATCGTTAATTAGGCCGATAACAACTGAGTCAGACTGTTGCAGCTGCTTAAGTTGAGAGGTAATTTTTTGTAACTGCTTTTTCTCTAAAGGCTTGGGCGATTGATCAGGCAATGTCTTTACCTGATCAAAAGTCCAAGGTTCACGTAGCCGAGAAACACTTTTAGAACCAGTGATTTCCTTACCAAAATAGTGGTCGTGAATTGGATAGCGACTCATGAAAGGGACGTAGCTATGCCGACCAGCATGGGTAAGCTGTAACCAGCCACGATGCTTGTCAGCTAACTTGCCCGTGTAATCAATGATCGAGTTTCGCTTAAGGTGACCGAGAATGGATGAATTTAAATCGGGAGTTTGATAGATGTTGACAGCACGGCGATTAAAACAGAACCGACCATTCATTTTAAAGAATGCTGTTTTCTTAGATTGAATGACCGGCTGTGAACTCCAGTCCGAACCTGCCAGCACACCATATTTTTTACCCGTTTGCTGGTTGTAGTAGGGCAAAAAGCCCTGTTCAGTCTGAATATAAGCAATTCCTTGATTTGATCGGATATTGCTATATACAATTTGACCACCTGTATATAGCAATGTCCGATTACTTAAGGCTGTCCACTCCGGTGATGTTCGAAAAACAAGCGGTTCTGCAGCCACAAATTGCCGTAAATTAAAGTGGTTATCAAAATGACGTGATCTAGTTGACGACTTCTGCTTTTCTGACAGTTTATTCTTGCATCCCCAATTGGGGTTTGAATCATGACCGTACAAAAGTCGCTGATTCGTAGCGACACACAGATAGCCGCTTTCAAGCACTAACCAATATTGACCGTCACTCTTAATTTTGCCTTGGTAGGTAATAGCGTGGTGAGCCGGATAAATCTCGCTTCGAGGGCTTAATCTATTTGGGTATTTACGACTAATCAAAAAGCGGTCAGGTTTAAAAATCCCGGACTGAACGATTGGTTGTCCGTCGATTAAATAATCCATAAAACGATTCCTGTTATGCCTCAATTTTGTCACCGCCATTTGTTTTGATATCTTATGGTATAATCAACCTAGTAATAATGCAGATAGTAGGAAAATATTTGCAAAGAAAAAGGAGTTTTTTTAATGCAGTCAACGTTAGCTTACGAGATAACAGGGTTGGAACAACAATCAGTCGTGAACGCTTTTTGTATTGACGCTCAGACGGGTTACGTTGCCCAAACCATTAATCAAGATACAGTGATTACAAAGTGTGACTTAGATGAGTCGAAAGCCACTGCTGTAGCAACGTCCGATAGATTGATATTGCCAAATTTAACCAATGTACACAGTTTATCGTTAATCACCAGTACACCTAATCTCACATTCATGCTTTGCGGGCAGCCAGTTGATGCCAATGGCGAAGTCAATGCACCGGAGATATGGCACCTTACGCTTAATCAAGATGATCATACAAAGCAACCCACTATTTTTAAAATAACCCATCTAGAAAGTGCTAACATCACGGGGACGCCGCTGCCAGAGCCCGTGATTGGCGCAGTTTCTGCGCTTTCCAGTAATCATGACGAACTAGCTGTTTTGGTACTGGACAAAGCTCAGCACCTTCAGTGTACCGTTTTTAATATGAAGCAGGTCAGTCATTTAGTTTGGCAAATGATGGAAAAGGGTGAAACAACGATTGAGGCTGGAGATTTAAAGCTGATGGCTACGGTTTACCAGTCATTTAAACCAACTGAAAAGCAGTTGGCTCCTGAAACCATTGGTAGTATTCGCAGCATTGCTTTTTCCAACGGTCGCGCAATCTATGCAACCAAAAGTTTTGGTGACCAGCGAGCCGTCAGCAAAGGGTTTTGGCTATTAAAGAACGGTTTTCAAGATCAGTTGGTCGATTTACCAGCAGATGCTGAACTGACAGGAATCATGCTTCTGGGGAAGTACGTTTACTTTGGTGCATCACAATCTCAATCAAATCATCAATCTGTCAACCAAATTTATCGTGTGGAAAAAAGTCTTTGGTCTTAATGACATTAATGTTGATAGCCTAGCATTGTTTGAAGAAGACAATGCTAGGCTATCATTGCACTCAGGTCAACACGTTTAAGCTAACTTAAGTGTTTTTGAAAGATAATCAGCCATGCCATCCTGATCGTTATTAAGGTCAGTTACGTCGTCAGCAATAGCTTTTAACTGATCCGTGGCGTTACGCATAGCAACCCCTGTACCAGCGTATTCGATCATTTCGTTGTCGTTATGTTCGTCACCAAATGCAATGACATTTTGTCGATCAATATGGTAATAATTGGCGAGACGTTCAACCCCAACGGCCTTTTGCACACCTTTGGCCCCAATTTCCAATACGCTATTAGGTCCGCCCCAGGGAGCAACGTCGACAAAGCTGCCGAATCGTTTCTCGATATATTTCTGAAGTCGTTTTTGTAACGGCCGTTCAACGGCGATGGTCATGCTCGTTGGATTTTGGGTTAAGGTTACGGGACTTAGCTGTTGGTCATGGGTCAAAACTGTGGGGAAAAAGCCAACTGAAGTTGATTCGTTCTGATGTGCCAAAAAGAGGTGTTTACCTTCAGCTGCAATCATTTGAATCTTAAATTCCTGTTGATGTTTCAACAAGTCCAAGACAATCTCACGGTCAAACGTATACTGGTATTCTAATTGCCAGTGCTGATGAGGCATATGACCTAAACTGCCGTTAAAATTAATCATCGGTGAAGTTAATCCCAGCTGATCATAGTAGCTTTGAGAAAGCCGGTTGGGTCGTCCCGTTACAATGCTGACAATATGGCCGGCTTTAATAGCGGCTTGGATGGTTGTCATGGTTTTGTTAGACAGTACCGCTTCACTGTTTAAGGTGGTTCCGTCAAGATCAAGTGCGATTAGTTTTTGAGTCAATATTACACATCCGTTTCTTTCGAATAATAGACTTAATTTACCACAGTTAATAGGATAAGAGCAAGGCCGCTTCAACGAAAGCCAATTGACCGCAAAGTTCTGAAAAGGTATACTGCTTTCAGAGAATTTTTAAATAATGAAAGGGATAAATCATGGAATTACCTGCAGCGTTTAAAACTAAATATGAAAAATTACTGGGAGGTCAAGCAGAGTCGTTTTTTGCCAGCTTCGATCAACCAGCAAACAGTGGTTTCAGAATCAACCCCATGCGACCCATACCTACTGATCTTGATTTAACTGATCCTGTGCCTTATACCCAGTGGGGTTACTACGGAAAAGTGTCCGGTCACAGTCTGGATCATCAAAGCGGGGCGGTTTACAGTCAGGAACCCAGTGCCATGTTTGTGGGCGAAGTTGCTCATCCAAGTGAAGGTATGCGAGTCCTTGATCTTTGCGCATCACCAGGTGGCAAATCAACTCATCTTAGCAGTTTTTTGCAACAAACTGGTTTACTGGTTAGCAATGAAATCATGTCTAAGCGTGCTAAGGTTTTGGCAGAAAATACGGAACGTTTCGGGCTGAGCAACACATTAGTGCTTAACGAAGATCCAGCGACCATTGCCAAAGTTTTTCCGGTATTTTTCGACCAAGTCTTAGCGGATGCACCGTGTTCGGGTGAGGGCATGTTTCGTAAGGATCCAGATGCGGTTAATTATTGGTCCACCGATTATCCGGTAGCCTGTGCCAAACGTCAGCGAGAAATTCTGACTGAGGCGGTGAAAGTCCTTAAACCAGGGGGTGAGTTGGTTTACTCAACGTGTACTTTTGCGCCAGAGGAAGATGAACAAATGGTTTCCTGGCTCCTAGAGACATACCCCCAATTTGAAGTGGTACCCATTGAAAAAACGGCTGGTATCATCGATGCCAAACCGGAATGGGGCAATGGCGATCCAAGTTTAAAGGGTGCTGCGCGACTGTTTCCACATCTCATGAGGGGCGAAGGCCACTTTGTCGCAAAATTAAGACTGAACGAAGCCATCGGTGATGGTCACAAATTCCAGCGACAGGCCTCAAATGTGTCTCGTGACCAATCTCATTTATTCGAAGATTTTGCTGCTCAATATTTAAATTTCAAAGTAGATTCGCACCAGTTACTGGCATTTGGTGACCAGCTCTACCTGATGCCAGAAGGGACACCTTCGCTGAGAAAAATGAAGGTGGTTCGTCCTGGTCTGCACCTCGGTACCTTTAAAAAGAACCGCTTTGAACCCAGTTACGCGCTGGCGTTAGCCTTGCGACCTGGTCAGTTTAAGTTTGAATCAGCCATTTCTGAGGATGATTGGAAACAAGTGGTTCACGGCGATACGTTTACACGAGATGATTTGCCAATTAAAAAGGGCTGGGTCCGACTATTCTGCAATGGCCAACCAGTCGCTTTTGCTAAAGTGGTTAATCAAACCGTTAAGAACTTCTTTCCAAAGGGACTGCGGTTTAAAGCTGAGTAACACAAAATAAAAAAGTGTTTTAACACGCAAAATGTGCTAAAACACTTTTTTTATTTTGTGTTCAACTGATCACTCTAATGAAATGAACCTTTGTCTAGCGAACGACTCCAGCTCTGGTGAAAAAACCATGGACTGTTTACGCAGATCTTTAACGGTTTCACTACCCGTCAGCAACATCAACTGTTTAAAATCCCGAAGCCAATGGATTAGCCATGCTTCAGTTGCAGCATAGTCAGTGGTAATCAAGTGGTGTAAAATCTCACCGGCCATGCCAGCAATATCAGCGCCTAAGGCTAGTGCTTTAATGGCGTCTAGGGGGGTCTTAATACCACCGCTAGCGATAATCACTGGACGACTGGATAATTTCCGCATTTCCAGTAAGGATTCAGGAGTTGTTAACCCCCAATCCGCCATATAAGTCATTTCTTTTTCGGGTCGCCGGAAGTTTTCAATCTTGGCAAAACTCGTACCGCCACGTCCACTTAAGTCGACGTATTTGACGCCAATTGACATCAATTTTTGAACGGTCTTAGCAGTCATCCCAAAACCAACTTCTTTAACGATTACTGGCACATCAAGTTTAGCTACAATTGCAGCCAATTGATCTAACCAGTAAAATTCGCGGTCACCTTCAGGCATGATAATCTCCTGAGCAGCATTCACGTGAACCTGCAGCGCGTCGGCAGAGATCATATTAACTACCTTTTGAGCATCGTCAACGCTGTGTCCTGCACCAATGTTGGCAATTACCATGCCATTGGGGTTGCGTTTTCGAACGACTGAAAAAGTCGGCACTAATGCTGGTTCTTTCAGCGCAACACTTTGTGAACCGACAGCCATTGGCAATTGGGTTGCCTCAGCCAGTTGCGCAAGCTGAGCGTTAAGCTGACCAGTTTGCTTAGAGCCACCGGTCATCGCTTCAATCAAAATGGGATAGTTGAGACGACGATTTTGAAAAATCACCGTCGAGTCAATATCGGACAATGCCAATTCAGGTAAACTCTGATGCAAAATTCGAACCTGACTGAAATCACTGGTATCAGTAGGTTGATGGAACTTTTCAGCCAGCGACACGTGTTCATCTTTGCGATGTGACTGCTGTGAGGTCATGCTATCACTCCTCTACGTCGTGAACGTTAAACTTTAAGGGAATAATTTTGTTTGATGCCCATTTATTAATTAATTGATTTAACTGTTTATGAGAATCGACGATGGCAATACCGCAATCGCCGCCACCTGCACCAGAAGTTTTCGCAATTCCGCCGAATTCTTCAGCAATATCACAGAGTTTCTTGAGCAGCGGTGTTTCAATGTGCGCGTGGGTGAACTGATCTAATTCATTCAATAGTCTACGGTTAACCGCGATTTCGGCTTGAATGGCCTGTAGATCCTGATTTCTGAAGCCATCAATCATCCGTTTTAAGCAGGCTTTACTATTGGTCAGAAAATCTTGATAGGCTTGTTGCCGTTTGGCTTTATTCAACGCCACTCGATCAACAAGGTGAGAAGTGGAGGCCGGTGAACCAGTCCAGCCAACCAATAGTTTTAAATTCTTGGGTGGTGTCAGTAATTCAATATCTAAGCCTGGCCAGTCCATCGACAGCATTTCAGCAAAGTTATAGTTTTTTTCAGCCAGTTTCAACCAATCACGGTCGAATGAATGATAAGCAATCCAGCCACCGTAAACACTGGCAGCGATATCACCTAAAGACCCATTTCCTTGAACGTGGAAATGGGCAATGGCGGCTAATTTGAACAGTTTATCATGATTAACGGGGAGGTCGTAGAACTTGCAAAGTGCTTTGATGGTTGCGACAGTCACTGCTGCTGAGGAACCCAGACCGTACTTACGGCCATCCTGGCTATCAAGGTCGCTTTCTACGGTTAAATGATAAATACCCAGATCTTTACCAAGGGTTTTGGCATAATCTTCGGTTACCTTAATGGCAGATAAAATATAGTGGAAGGGGTTATCCCGGTTGTCAAAAACCATTTCCCCATCTTCTCGGCGCCAGTAAATTGAGTTTTCTTGGTACTGACTAGAAACGATACTCCCGATTTGATCCGCGGATTGAATCGTGACCGTCACAAATTGATCCAAGGCAACGATGATAGCAGGGAAGCCGGTCTCTACGACAGCATATTCACCTGCAATATAAAGTTTGCCTGGGGCTTTCACAGAAATCAAAACATCATGTCCTTTCATTAGCAGATCAAAGTCACACACTGCTAATTGATAAATAAAGCAAATTATTAATCTGAAATTGAAATACCTGAACCTGGTCGGGTAACGAGTACTTGTTCTTCACCAAATTCAGTTTGAAAATATTGTGCAATTCGTTCTGCATCCGCGCCTTGGCAGATAATTTTTACGTTCGGTCCAGCGTCCATTGTAAAGTAACAGGGTATTCCTTGCAAACGTAAGTCTTTAACCATGTTCATGGCCTTAATGCTATCCGCATTAAAGTAAGTGAAGTTAGGATCGGAACTCAGGGTTAATGCATGCATCCGCATGGCGTTTTGTTCAGAAGTATGTCCCAGTAATTCAAAGTCTTGATTTTGAATCGCAGTCTTAACCGTTTTAAAATCGGCTTGACTAGCTGAAATCCAGGCGGAATAAAAGGGGCTGGTTTCAACGGCTAACCGCATACCCACGCGGCTGGAAATTTTCTTTTGTTTAGCCGTTAAAACTAGCGCCACAACCGCAATGTCCCAAGTTGGCTGTTCATCGATTGGGTAAGCGAATGAAGTCGCATCATCATGGCCTTGCTGCCAAGCAACAAAGCCACCAAAAATAGAGCGGGTAGCTGACCCAGACCCCAGACGAGCCAGCCTTGACAGGTCGCGCCGGTTTAAGTTTAAGCCCGCTGCCCGACTTGCGGCACCAGCTAAGGCGGCAAAACCAGATGCAGAAGAAGCAAGTCCCGCTGCGGTTGGCACAAAGTTTTTCGTGTCAACTTTCGCACGATAATCGATGCCCGCTAAGTCACGTACATGATTTAAAAAGGTACGTACTCGTAAGCTAGCCTGATCTGATAAGACTTGGCCGTCGAAAATAACTTCGTCAGCTGTTAAGCTCGGTAAAAACTCAACGGCAGTCTGTGTGTAGAACTCATCAAGAGTAATTGATAGACTGTCGTTTTGCGGAATGATCAGTTGGTTATCTAACTTACCCCAGTATTTAACCAAAGCAATATTGGTATGTGCTTTCGCGATAATTGGATGATTTGCGATTACCATTATTTAGTTTCCTCACTTTTTAAGGGCTGAACCCACGATTGACTGACGCCCTCATTAGCTAATGCTAACCGAATTCGGGTTGCTGTGGCTTCATCGGGTGCCAGACAGATCATACAGCCACCCATGCCACCACCGGTTAATTTAGCCCCAAGAGCACCGTTTTGATTAGCAACGTTGATCATGGTCTCCAACCGTGGGTGACTGACACCTAGCTGTCTCAGCAAAACCTGAGCACGATTAAAAATCACTCCCAGTTCGGCCAATCGGTCGTTAGCAAGAGCTGATTTAGCAGCGTGGGTCAGCTGACCCAGTCCCTTAATGGCGTGATCAGCTGATGCCAAGTCATGCTTTCGCAGTTCGGCCACTGCTTGAACCGCTAAACCCGTTTGCCCATGTATGCCACTATCCGCCACCACTAAATAACCGTGCAGATGGAACGGGATGGCGCTGGGCTGGGTTCCCGTCACAAACCAAATGGGGTTGCTGGCGCTGGCCGTAGCCACGTCAATACCGCTGGGGTTGCCGTGAATTATTTTTTCGGAAATATTTGCGTCAGACAATAGTTGTTCGTGTGAGAGCGGCTGTTCGAAAAAGCGGTACAAGGCACGGATAATCGCCACCGCAGTCGCCGCCGATGAGCCCATACCGCGTTCAGCAGGTAAATGACTATTAATGGCTAAATTGAAACCGACATTGGCTGCATTAAAACGTGTCAACAGTTCGTCAATCAGATGGTTAATGCCAGCTAATTGCTGCGGACCGGCGTGCCTAGCACCCGTATAATAGCGGCTGATCAGCTGTTGCTCGTTATCCTTGCGTAACGTTATCGTGACGTTTTCACGAACAGCTGGCAACGGCAATGCAATTGCGGGCTGATGATAAACAACGCTGTGTTCACCAATTAATATAATTTTTGCGTGACTGCTGCCACTAGCCGGTGTGTCCACTGAACAGGCTCCCCTCTCATGTTTTTATGGTAGACTCCAAATAAATCATGCCTTTTAAATGATTACAAACACATGGTATCATACGACAAATAGGTAATCGTTACAAGAAAAGGCGAAAATTCACCGTTGTAAATTTGGTAAATTTAATGTTTTATTAAGAACGGTTAAGCTCGAAAATTCATTCTAGACGCTTCAAAACGGGTTCATCTATAAACGTCTGCTTCCGCCTGTGAACCAAGTGTAGTATGATAAACGAAGAAAGATAGATCATAGAGAATTTGGTGAAATTAATGGATGCAAATACAATTTATGCCGTTGTCGATATTGAAACGACCGGTACTAACGTTGCTGAAGGCAACCGAATGATTCAATTTGGGTGCGTCCTGGTACAAAATGGCAAAATTATTAACCATTTTAATACAGACGTTAATCCACAAACTTCAATTCCACAATCCATTCAGGCACTAACCGGAATTACCGAAGCACAGGTCAAACGGGCACCACTATTTGATGACGTGGCCGGTACGATTTACAGTTTGTTGTCCGATACGGTTTTTGTGGCACATAATGTCAACTTTGATTTTCCGTTTGTTAATGCCGAGTTAGAGCGGGTGGGTTACCCCAAACTCGATATTCAAGCTATCGATACCGTGACCCTGAGTCAGATTTTATTGCCTACGGTCCCCAGTTATCGCCTGCACGATTTGACACAGTATCTCAGCATTGAACATGATCATCCGCACACTGCTAACGATGACGCGCTGGTAACTGGCGAACTGCTGATTGTATTGTTTAAGCGGATGCTTGAATTGCCAATCGTGACGTTACAGCAAATGGTTGAAGAAGATGCTGACTTACCTCAAGATACTGGTGAAGTTTTCAAATGGGGACTCGCAGAAGTTCGTAAAAATCCGCGCAGTTTACCCGATAATCTGTACGTTTCTCACGGGATTGCATTGCGTAAAACCCCAGTTCTAACGGCAACTGATGATCGTGAGTACACCTATCCTCGAACCAAAAAGAATAAACTAAAGCGATTCCCAAAGCACTTTGAATGGCGAGCTGATCAAGCTAAGATGATGAATCTGGTCTACCGGCAGTATACGGATGCGGAAACGGCCAACCAGCCGTTGATTGTTGAGGCGCCTACTGGTACCGGTAAAACACTAGGTTACGCCTTACCGATGGCTTATTTAGCCCAAAAATTCGATAAACAAGTGGTCATTGCCACTGATACTGTTTTACTGCAGAATCAGCTTATCAATCAAACCATGCCTTTGCTGGAAGAAATGCTGCCCTTTGAAATCCACGCGGAAGTGGTGAAGGGGAACGCACATTACCTGGATCTGTCACGGTTTAAAGTTTCCCTGAGCCAAGCAGACCATTCTAAACAGACTCAGCTTATCAAACTCAGGCTGCTAGTTTGGTTGACCCAAACGTCAACGGGTGATTTAGACGAACTGCATTTTAAAAACGAACCGCCATACTTAGACAGTGTTTACCATCATGGTATGACTGATTTAACGGATACGGATCCCTTTTACGAAGATGATTTTCTAAGACGGCTTTATAAACGGTTAAAATATACACGTTTTATTATCGTTAATCATGCTTTTCTAATACAGCATGCAGATCTATTGGGTGATGATTTCAGCCAACCGTACTTAGTGGTTGACGAAGCTCAGCATTTGGCTGACTATGCACTTAAAACGCAGCGGCAGAAATTTGATTTTCAAGTTTCACTTTCTACTGGCCGTCGCTTGATGGAACTTTTAGATCCCGATAATGAATACGGTTTAAACGCTGCGACTGATGGCTTAACTTTAAATGAAGATTTAAATACCTTTTATCGCTGGCTGATTGAATTCAATCGCCAATTGAAGGCCCTAAGCGACTATTTGACTAGTCATTTTAAGACTCAATTTGGCGGTAAGTTCACTAAACCCTATAAAGAAATCGTGATTTCTGAAGCTGATTGGGTGAGTTTTCTTAATCAGCGCAAGGGTTTATTTGAACAATTAGATATTTTAGTCGGTAAGTTCCAAGATAAACTGGCTAAGATCACGGAGTCATTTTATCAGCAATCTAACCGTTGGCTAAAAAGCGATGAAGAATTGTTCATGCGTTTCAGCCATGCGGTCAACGCTTTGACGGATGCATGGCATACGCTATCTACAATTCGGCTGGCACCTCAGCATGAAGAGGCTGGTACGGGCAGTTACCTATACTGGCTCACCATTAGCAACGACTTGACGCATATTATGATTGCTTCAAATTTAATGACTGTTGAAGGTTTCCTGTCACAGCAGATTTATTCGCACTTTCAAGCCCCAATGTTTACGGGAGCAACACTCTTTTCGTCAAATCGTTCTCAGTACTTGTATGATCAGTTAGATCTTGATAGAAGTGCTGTGAAAATGCGACGGTTAAAATCTGATTTTAATTTTGAAGCTCAGGCTAAGATGTATATCAGCAACGATGCACCAGATATCAAAGAAGAGGATAAATACAACCAGTATGTCTCTCAAACATTGATCAAGACCCTGGCAAAGGTCGACCGGCCCACATTGGTACTCTTTAATTCTTTAGCAGCAATCGAGTCGGTGTACGGTGCACTAACCGATGCCATTCATCCCAAAGAACGCCTGATTTTAGCACAGGGGATTTCTGGTTCAAAAGAAAAACTGATCAAACGGTTTATGGACGAAGATAACGCGGTTTTACTAGGTGCTGCCAGCTTTTGGGAGGGAATTGACCTACCGCAAGATAAACTGCAGTTGCTGATCATTGCGCGCTTACCCTTTGATTCACCTGATCAATTAGAAACCAAGGTTCAGTACGAACGAATGAAAGCTAAGGGCAAAAACCCGTTTTATAACCTATCACTCCCCAAAGCCACCTTACGACTACGCCAGGGGATTGGCCGGTTGATTCGAACCCGTCAGGATTATGGCGTCGTAATTGTTTTGGACAGCAGATTGGTGACACGTCATTATGGTCAAACGATTATCAAAACATTACCGGCTAGTTTACCCATTATGACGGGAACTACACCGCAATTACTCAGCGATATCACTAAATTTTTTAAAAAACACAAAAGTATCGGTCACCTCAGCTAAGATTTTGCTATAATTATGGGCAGTGACAACTGAAAGAAGGCGTATTAAAGAACATGAGAAGGGAACATGCAAGCCGGCGACGTTTGGGCAATCGAATCTTGCTCACCGTACTCGGTATAGTCGTGGTTTTGCTATTATTGATCTTTGGGGGAATCCACCATGCGACTTCCCCAGTAACTAAGGCGAAAGCTCAGTCGGTACAAATTGCTAAGAAATATGCCGGTCTGAAAACTGATAATGGGTTCTACTGGACCAATTTGGACCAAACCTATTACACAGTTGCTGGCAAGAATAATCAAAACCAGTCAGTATATATTATTGTTCCCCAAAAAGGCGGACACGTGGTTGCCTTACAGCAATCTAATGGCATGTCCCGAGACCAAGCATTAAGTCAGGTCTGGTCAAAACGAAATCCGAAAAAAGTCCTCTCAGCAGCACTGAGTGTGTTTAATGGTAACCCTGCATGGGTGATCAGCTACATGAATCAAAAAGGACAACTCTGTTACGAAACGTTAAGTTTTAAAACTGGTAAGGTATTACAATCTATCGAAAATATTTAATAAGTACCTAGGGGGGCTATCTTTTGAAAATCTCACAGCGTGCACAACAGCTTCAACCATCAGCTACTATGAAAGTTTCTGCTCAAGCGAAACAAATGATTGCTGACGGCATCGACGTCATTAACCTCGGCATTGGTGAGCCTGATTTTGAAACACCTAAAAATATCGAACAGGCGGCTATTAATGCCATTAACGCAGGCAAGGCGAGCTTTTATACTCCGGCTGCTGGCATTCCGCAATTACGGACTGCGGTGGCACAACGGACGACTAGAGACTATGGTCTGCAAGGACTCACAGCACAAAACGTTGCGATTACCACTGGAGCCAAAATGGCACTGTACAGTGCTTTTCAAACCATTCTTGATCCTGGTGATGAAGTGTTATTGCCAGAACCATACTGGGTTAGTTATTCCGAACAGATCAAATTAGCTGGCGGTGTACCTGTTTCTGTACCAGTGGATGAGAGTTTCAAAGCAACGACAGCTGATCTTGAGACTAAATTAACGGATAAAACCGTCGCTTTTGTGCTCAATAGTCCTGAAAATCCCACTGGTGTGATTTATGATCAACAGGAATTAGCTGCGCTAAATGAATGGACCAAACAGCATGATTTGATGGTTATTACGGATGATATTTATGGTCAATTGGTATATAACGGTGCCAGTTTTACTTCCATTGCACAGTTAGGTGACGAGTTAGATCCGCGTATCATCATCATTTCCGGTGGGAGTAAAACTTACTCTATGACTGGCTGGCGAATGGGCTATGTCGTCGCTGATGAACGATTGATCAGTAAAATTTCCGCCTTTCTGTCTCACGCTACTGGCAATCCAACTGCAGTCAGTCAGTATGCACTCTTGGAAGCCTTCACCGGTGATCAAACTCAGACTGAAGTGATGCGTAAGGCTTTTGAAGAACGGTTAAATACGATTTACCCGTTACTAAACGATATTCCGGGTTTTGAATTAAAAGTTAAACCCCAAGGCGCCTTCTATCTTTTCCCAGATGTCAGCGAGGCGTTAAAGCTTTCAGGTATCGCTACCTCTGGAGAATTGGTCAGTCGCTTATTGGCTGAGGCACACGTCGCTTTGGTAGACGGTTCCGCGTTTGGCGTCAAAAACCACGTTCGCATCAGTTACGCCACTGATTTAGATTCACTTAAAACAGCTATGGCTAGAATCAAGGCTTTCATGGTACAATTTAAAGACTAATTATTCATTGGGGGTTACATTGTGCAACAGATTAACATCATTAATGCCAAAGACCACGTTGACGAAAAAGTTAAAATTGGTGTTTGGCTGACAAACAAGCGTTCCAGCGGGAAGATTGCTTTCTTGCAATTGCGTGACGGTACCGCCTTTTTCCAAGGCGTTGTGCTGAAAAATAACGTTTCTGAAGAAGTTTTTGAACTTGCTAAAGAGCTCCGGCAAGAAACCAGCATGTGGATTACGGGTGTCATTCATGAAGATAGCCGCTCTAAATTTGGCTATGAAATCGCTGTAGAGGATATTGAAGTCATTGGCGAAAGTGAAGACTACCCAATCACACCTAAGGAACACGGGGTCGACTTTTTGATGGATCACCGTCATTTATGGTTACGTTCATCACGTCCTCATGCAACCATGGTGATTCGCAACGAAGTCATTCGTGCCACCTACGAATTCTTCAACAAAGAGGGCTTCACTAAAATCGACGCACCAATTTTGACAGGTAGTGCTCCTGAAGGGACAACCGATTTGTTCCACACGGAATACTTCGATCGTGATGCTTATCTTTCACAATCTGGTCAACTATACGAAGAGGCCGGCGCAATGGCCTTTGATAAAGTCTTTTCATTCGGACCAACTTTCCGTGCTGAAAAGTCCAAGACTCGTCGTCATTTGATTGAATTTTGGATGATTGAGCCAGAAATGGCCTTTATGCATCAGGAACAAAGCTTGGAAATTCAAGAACAGTACATTGCTTTCTTAGTTCAAAACGTGATTGATCACTGCAAGGACGCTCTTGAAGTACTTGGCCGTGATATCGACACGCTTAAACAGTATACCCAATTACCTTATCCTCGAATTAGCTATGATGAAGCCGTTGAGATGCTTAAGCAAAACGGTTTTGACGTTGACTGGGGGGTTGATTTCGGTTCACCGGAAGAAACCTTCTTAGCTGATCAATTCAAGCAGCCTGTGTTTGTTTTAAACTACCCTAAGGCTATCAAAGCATTCTACATGAAAGAACACCCAACGCGTAAAGACGTTGTCATTTGTGCGGATTTATTAGCGCCTGAAGGTTATGGTGAAATTATTGGTGGTTCTGAGCGGGCAACCGACTACGATTACCTGTACGATCAAATCATCAAATCCGGTTTGGATCCTAAGGAATACAGTTGGTACTTAGATCTTCGTAAGTATGGCAGTGTTCCTCACTCAGGGTTTGGATTGGGGCTTGAAAGAGCTATTACATGGATTACAGGCGAAGACCACGTTCGGGAAGCGATTCCGTTCCCACGTTTGCTTAACCGTATTTACCCGTAAACGTATATGTTTGAAACAGGAACTTCTCCAAAGCCTAAGGATAATGGGCGCATGGGGGAGTTTCTTGTCGTTAAAAGTTGCATCAAAAGATTGGAGGTCAGTAGATGGATAGTTTTGCGAATACCTTAATTAAATCTGGCCAGACTACGGTGGCAACACTGTTATTGGAGCATTATCGTGAATTGGGGATGAGTAACACTGAATTCCTGATTTACCTGCAAATTAAGAGTTACAACGACCGTGGCATTAGTTTCCCACAAACTGAGACGATTGCTAAAGCAGTGGGGTTGACTGATAACCAGATTTTTCAGGAACTGCACACGATGATTGGTAAACGGTTAATGCAGATTGATACCGTGCAACAGCCGGGACAATTAGCACGAGATTCGTATGATTTTACCTTACTGTATGAAAAACTCGCTCAGTTCGTTAAAAAGGCCGAAGCAGAGACTGTGACCAGCCAGGTGGATAATGATCGTGAGACGATTTTTAACCAAATTGAGACTGAATTTGGTCGACCGCTGTCACCCATTGAGTTAGAAATGATTTCTCAGTGGCTGGATAAAGATCATTACCAGGTGGGCATTATTCGGTTAGCCTTAAAAGAGGCTGTACTGAATCAGGTTTATAACTTAAAGTATATGGACAGAATCCTGCTCAGCTGGCAAAAAAAGCACCTGACAACGCCTGAACAGGTTCAGCAGGAACGCGAGCACCGTCAGCAGAATCAGGGCGCTACCAGCGTAAATCAGGCTAATAATGGGACTAAAAAGCAAAAAAATTTACCTCATATTCCCATGTTCAAGATTGGTGAGAAACCCAAAGATAACTAAACGTCGTTACCGATTCGATGATACGCTAAACAGCAAAAGACCAGATTTCGATGATTGATCGAAATCTGGTCTTTTTTGAGTTTTATTAATTATTGACTACTCTTGGTTGACGAGTTGCTTTTACCAGTCCCAGAATTTGCGTTAGCATTATTAGATGTGCTATCGGTAGAAGCTGAATTGGTATTTTGCGTGTCGTTATTGTTATTGTTGCCATTACCATTTCCGTTACCACCGCCATTACCGCCAGTTGGACGCTGTTCGGTAGAGGTGCTTGAACTCTCAGTGGAACTGGATGGCCTTGACGAGCTATTCGTATTTGCTTCATTGTTACCGGTTGTGTCATTGGTATTCGTGCTACTGCTACTACCATCGTTTGTGGCGGTAGATGCATCACCCGGATAGCCGGAAACGTAATATTCAGTTGTTCCGTTTCGGCGTGTAGCGACCACGTCTGATGGGGCAGTCCAGTTAGTATTACTTGCATTTTGCTGGACGTAACTCATTTCGGAACGATAAATTTCTTGAGCTATCTTGGTTTGTGCCTCAGGAATGTAATGACCTGCCTGGAATTGCTTGTCATACCCAGTCCAAATGGAAAGCGAGTAATTTTTAGTGTATCCAGTAAACCACGAATCCATGGCTGCGTCACCAGGAACTTGTGATGCGTAATCATCAGGATAGGCAGTTGTCCCAGTCTTACCCGCTTGATAGAGTCCGGAGATATTAGCCGCGGTACCAGATCCGTTAGAACTGGTCATAACGCCCTTTAACATATCCGTGATCATAAACGCAGTTGCCGGAGACATTGCGCGCTTTCCTTTGACACCGTAATTGTGCGTTTTGCCATCCGCGGTAACAACGTGATTGAGCAAATGGGGTTTGTAGTAGGTTCCACCATTAGCGAAAGCGGCATATGCAGCGGCTTCCTGTTCAGTCGAAATGTAAAGCCCAATCCCGTTTTGCAACGTCAATTTATCATTAAAGGTCATTCCTAGATTACCTAAGAAGTCAGTTGCACGGTTAATACCCACGGCATCTAAAGTTCTGACCGCTGGAATATTTCGGGATTCTACCAGTGCTTTACGCATGGTGATAGTGCCTTCATGACGGTTATCAAAATCGTTAAGCTCACGTGTCGTACCTGGATAGTAGTATTGCGTATCTTGAACCGGTTGATAGGTTGGGTACTTCAAGTACTGGATGGCTGGACCGTAATCCGCGATTGGCTTAGCCGTTGAACCACTTGAGCGATCGGTTTGAACCGCACGATTAAGACCAAAAGTAACGTTACCCGTTTTACGGCCACCCAACATAGCAACGACTTGACCGTTGTGTGGGTCCACCATTGTGGCACCCATCTGGAATTTATTGCTTGGATAGGCCACATAATTATTGCTATTCGCAATGCTATAGAGGTGTTTTTGTGCTGACATATTCAGGTTAGTGTAAACTCGAAGGCCATCCGTGTTGGTATTATAACCTTCACTTTTAAGCTCAGCATAAACCTCTTTTAAATAGGCATCAATGTACTTTTGATTAGCTGAATTGACCGTGCTAACGGGATGCGTTTTAGCCAAGCCAGTTTGAACACTGGTTGCTTTAGCAGCAGCAGCCTGACCAGAGGTAATGACTTTGTTAGAAACCATGGCATCGAGTACTTGGTCACGACGATACTTCGCGTATTGCGGATGATGAATGGGATCATAGTTTGTTGGACTCTGTGGCATACCAGCTAACATTGCCATTTGCTGCAGGTTAAGCTTGGATAGTGATTTACCATAGTAATAGTGAGCCGCCGTTTGCATCCCATAAACACCATTGCCCATGTAAACTTTATTAATGTAAAATTCGAGGATCTGCTGTTTACTGTATGTCTGATCAACTTTGATTGCTAACCAAGCTTCCTGTGATTTTCGCTTTAAAGTTTGGTCAGACTGTGCAGTTGAAAAGACCGATAATTTGACCAGTTGCTGGGTCAGTGTACTTCCACCTTGAAGTCCAAGCGAGGAACCTGTGACGTTGTGCATAGCAGCACTCACGATTCGAATGGGGTCAACGCCGTGGTTTTTGTAGAAACGACGGTCTTCAATGGAAACAACTGCTGATTTTAACTGTTCAGGGATGTTTTTCGATTTAACATAATCACGGTTCTGTGCACCTGATCTTGAAATAACATCATTGTTAGAATCATAGATCTTCGTTGAAGTATCACTTTCAAGTGCAGACTGTGAAATGTTTGGCGCTCCCTGTGCGTAATAGAAGAAGACAACTGCACCTAATAGTATAGCTGCCAAAAAAACAACGACCGCCCATTTGAGTATTCGCCAGATGGTGTGATGGCCCTTAGGACCGCGGTTTCGTTTGGCTCGTATCTCCGAGCGTGTCTGAGGATTAGATTGATTGCTTGACATAAATAGACTCCTTTGGTTAAGGCGTTAAATGAGTTGATCAACCGCATCAAGATAAGCGATAATGGGGTTGAGAGAATATTTTATTGGTATGCCGGAAGTTTTAAATGCGGACATGGGAATTGATTTCCGACCATCCGCATTATCCTGTGCATCCCAATATTTGATTAAATCAGTTGCCTTTAATAAAAATAATTGATCAAGCGTGGCAAATTTGATTAAACCAAAACAAATTCCACCTTGTTTTAAACAACTACGCATGTGCTCTACTTGATGCTGATGAAAATTATCGAGAGGAAAACGCGTTGTTTCCTTTGTTTCTTTTGCATCAAAATCGATATACCGGCCACGATAAATTCCGTTATAGTCAGTGGTTGAGGCTTGCCGGAAATAAGCTTCCCGAATTACCGCAGCACTACGTTTAGGATAATCTACCTTGACGATTTGAATAGGAGTCGGTTTTTTATGAATAACTGCAATATCGTGGGCCAGATAATACTGATTGCTTTCGTTGATTTCCTGTTCTAGCGTCATACCGCGGCCACCGTGCTTCACTAGTGATGCATGCGCATGTGTTGAATGTTGAGTTGCTTGCGGCTGGTATTTTGTCCCGTTAGGATAATGGATTGTCACTGGCTGGATCATCTCTTTTCTATAGTAAAATGTTGAAAAAAAGTCCGTACCCAGTTACGCTTATTATACCAAGTTGCTTCGTGAATAAAAACTGGAATATGAAACTATTAACTTAAGTATTATGTAAGAAATTAGTTTTTGCACAACACTCATGGTTGAAATGATACCACAAAAAGGGGGATGAGAAATGCAACGAGTTTGGATAACGGGGTACCGTGCCTATGAATTAGGCGTATTTTCCGATAAAGAACCCAAATTTTTAGTTCTGCAATACGCACTGAAACAGCTGATCAAAGCGGCAATTGACGATGGAACGACATGGCTGATTACTGGTGGTCAGATGGGAATTGAACAGTGGGCTGCCCAAGTGGGTTTATCATTAAAAGCTGAATATCCTGAACTGCAAGTTGCCATGATGACGCCATTTACCCATTTCGGTGGTAACTGGAAACCGGAGAACCAAGCCAAATTAGCGACGTTACTATCCCAAGTTGATTTTCACGCTAGCGTTAGTAACCATGATTATACATCACCGCAACAGTTAAGAAATTACCAAGAATTCATGTTAAACCATACTGACGGTGCAATTTTAGTATACGATGTAGACAACAAAGGCAAATCGAGTTACGATTATGATGCAATTGTAAACTGGCAAGGGCAGCATGATTACCCCTTGCAAATGATTGATTTCGATCAATTACAGGAATTTTCGTATGAATTTGGAGAAAATTCAGATAAAAATTCAAATAAGGGTTTCAATTCAAACTAAAATTTGTTAACATCTTAAATGTTGGTGTTGAATAAATGATGAGGTGTATTTAAATGGCAACCATTAATTATAATCCAAAAGACATCCTTCAAAAAGAGTTCAGACAAAAGATGCGAGGATATGATCCCGCTGATGTCGACAGCTTTTTAGATAATGTGATTAAGGACTACGAAACATTCACGAAGGAAAATCAGCACCTCCAAGACGAGAACGAACGTCTGCGTGCTAAAGTTGATGAATTGACGAAGCAGTTATCCGTTGGGGGCACAACCGCTGCCCAACCAAGTCAGCCAGCTACTAATGTGACTAACATGGATATTTTGAAGCGTCTTTCTAACTTGGAACGCCACGTGTTCGGTTCTCAAGTAGACAGTGGTGCTAACGCATCTCACCGTCTTTAATAATTTGATAGTAACTTGTAAATCTCGGGTAATCGCGGTCGGCTTATGTCGGCTGAGGAAAGTCCATGCTCGCACAAGCTGAGATGCTTGTAGTGTTCGTGCTCGGTGAAAAAATAAGCCGGGGGACTTCGCAAGAAGTTACGGCGGGAAAACGCGCTAAGGTTTCGGCTATGCGTTAATATCCCTGAAAAGTGCCACAGCGACGATGACGTATTCGGAAACGGGTACGGTGGAACGTTGGTAAACCCCTCGAGCGGGCAACCCAAACTATGGTAGGGGAGCTTCACATCTGGAAATGAACTAAATGTGGGGGAAGAGTTTTTACTCTTGAGATAGATGATTACCGCTTTGTTAGACTGTCCCTGACATCTAATAAAGTACGGAACATGGCTTACAGAGATTTACAGTTCAGGATTGGTGAGAGGTGACTCTCACCTTTTTTTTGCAATTAAAGACAAGAAAATACGTTCCCATCAGGAATGTGATGAATTGCCTATAAAATGATGTTAATGTTAGTAGCAAAAGCCAGGCTACCAGATTTTGGCTACAACGGGGATGGCACATACCTTTGGCAACAATCTGGGTTTCGACAGTGCTTTTAGAAACTTGTTACTTTAACCAATAAACAATCACTCACCACAAAGAAAGAGGCAAAACATGGCAGAACATAAATTTCAATTATATGCAGCAACGGCTAGTGGATTAGAAGCTTTAGCTGGCCAAGAATTACGGGACTTAGGGTACGACGTGCGTGTCGATAACGGACGAATCTATTTTGAAGGAACCATGACCGATATTTTACGGGCGAATATTTGGCTACGTTCGGCTGATCGTATCAAAATTATTTTAAAAACGTTTAAGGCGACTACGTTTGACGATATTTTTGATACTGTTACCGCTATGCCGTGGGATCAATGGCTACCAATGGATGCTAAATTTCCAGTAAATGGCCGCTCTAAGAACTCCAAACTGTTCAGTGTGCCGGATATTCAAGCGGTCACTAAGAAAGCCATTGTCAATCAGATGGCGGGTGCTTATCACCGTAAAAGTCGTTTTCCTGAAACCGGTGCCCTGTTTACCTTAGAAATTGCGTTAAATAAGGATGAAGCAACCCTGACACTAGATACCACGGGTGATAGTCTGTTCAAACGAGGCTACCGTCAGGAAAAGGGCGAGGCGCCTTTAAAGGAAAACTTTGCTGCTGCCTTAATCATGCTGACCAACTGGCATACCGATATGCCATTCGTTGATCCAATGTGTGGTTCTGGTACGTTGCCAATCGAAGCAGCCCTCATGGCACGCAACATTGCGCCAGGGATCAACCGCCATTTTCTATGCGAAAACTGGCATCCAGACAACCTTAAGATTTCAAACGAACTTAAGGAAGAAGCAAAGGCTAAGCAAAACGACGATGTTGTCGACATCACCGGTTGTGATATTGACGGTTCAATGATCGATATCGCCAAGCTAAATGCTAACGGCGCTGGCGTGTTACATGACATTACCTTTAAACAGGTAGCGGTCAAAGACTTTAAGACTGATAAGGAAGACGGTGTCATCATCGCCAACCCACCCTATGGTAAACGGATGGGTGATCAAAAGAGTGTCCGTAAGCTCTATGAACAAATGGGGCAAGTCTTCAAACCGTTAACCACCTGGTCAAAGTATATTTTGACTGCTGACCTCGAGTTTGAAACGTTTTATGGTGAAAAGGCCACAAAACGTCGTAAATTATACAACGGTGCCTTGAGAACGGACTACTTCCAGTATTGGGGACATCGCTCACATAAGTAGGAAAACTTTCAACGAACTAGAATAAAAAGAGCTGACATGACTAATCAATGAGTGAAGTGACTAGTCGTATTAGCTCTTTTTATTCATAATGATGTATTAAAACCTAACATTGCGACGAAAATTCTTAAAAAAATTAATCTTATTCTCAGATAGTGTTCACGCTGTTTACTGGTCAACTGTTACTTTTTCCGAGGTGACATCATTAAAATACCGCTGGAATAGTATTTTAAACCATGTTAGAATTCATAACATAATCAAAGAGAGAAGTGATTTTATATGAGTCTTGCTAACGTCTCGTTTATGGTGCTATCCAGTATTCTGGTTTTATTCATGACACCTGGGTTGGCCTTTTTTTATGGTGGTTTGGTGTCAAAACGAAACGTAGTCAATACCATGCTGTCAGTGTTTGTCATGACCGGTGTCGCCATTATTTTGTGGATTCTAATTGGATATTCATTGTCGTTTGTTGGTGATCATGGCGGTGTCTTCGGCAGTTGGGCCCACCCGTTTATGAGCCACCTGAATCTAAATACGTTGACTAGCACTCATATTCCCACAAGTCTTTATTCGTTATTCCAGATGATGTTTGCAATTATCACCCCAGCACTGTTCGTTGGTGCGGTAGTGGGCAGAATTAGATTTAAATTTTTGCTGACTTTCTTAGTTGTTTGGTCCATTTTTATTTACTACCCAATGGTTCACATGGTTTGGAGCCCATCTGGATTGCTTGCTAAACTGGGAACAGTTGATTTTGCCGGTGGAACCGTGGTTCATATCAACGCCGGTATTACGGCCTTTGTGTTATCGGCATTCTTAGGCAAACGGATAAAGTTTGGTGACATTCCACATACCCATTACAACTTGCCTTGGGTTTTGCTTGGAACGACCATTCTTTGGATTGGCTGGTACGGTTTCAATGCTGGATCAGCTCTAGGCGTTAACACGGTAGCCGTTCAAGCAACGTTAACCACCACGGTTGCAACCGCTACGGCAATGGTGGCGTGGATGTTTCTTGATGTTTTCATTAAAGGTAAGCCGACGTTGGTGGGTGTTTGCACAGGAACGTTGTGCGGTTTAGTTGGGATTACGCCAGGTGCCGGCTTTGTCACTGTGGGTGGCTCATTCTGGATTGGCTTAGTTGCAACTTGTTGCAGCTACTTCTTTGTTAACGTTCTAAAGGACCGTATTGGTGTGGACGATGCGCTGGACGCTTTTGGTTGTCACGGCGTTAGTGGTATCTTCGGTAGTATTGCCACGGGTTTGTTTGCCACGAAATCAGTGAATAGCAGTCTTGCAGAAAACGGTTTGTTTTACGGTGGGGGCGTCCATCTTTTCTTAATTCAACTTGCTGCCACTTTAAGCACTATCGCCTTCGTTGCTATTATGTGTATTGTCCTTATCAAAGCACTGCAACTTGTCATGCCAATGCGTGTTGACGCCGATGAAGAAGAGCTAGGCTTAGATATTGGCGAACATGGCGAAGAAGCTGATTATACGGTTGAACTTAGCGATGATGTTGCTAAAGCCCAGAGCGATATGAAACTCTATGCCACCGAATTTAAGGGGCAAACTGCCCGTTTACGAGAATGAACTCATTCTTTATAATGGAACCATCTAAGTAAATGAGGTGGTAACATGGGACTCGACCGCACACAACGAGTTGAACTAGTTAATATGTGCATGATTTACGACGAGAAAACAAAACAAGTGTTAGTGGAAGATAAAACTGATGTGAGCTGGAAGTTTGGTCACACCTTTCCCGGCGGTCACGTTGAGCCCAACGAACCCGTTGCGGATGCCATGATTCGGGAAGTTTTTGAGGAAACTGGTCTGCACATCAGTCAGCTAGAAGCTTGTGGCTGCGTTGAGTGGTTCGATCAGCAAGCCGGTTATCGAAAAATCGGTTATTTGTACCGAACAAGTCACTTCTCAGGCATTCTGAAACAAAGTGACGAAGGGCGTATCTTTTGGATGCCGTTGGCCGACTTAGACGCATCAAATACGGCGGAAAGCTTTATGGAAATGTTAGCCATTTTTACCGAGCCAACAACTGTTTCTGCTATGTCCTTGACTATGAATGGCCAATTACACTTAACCGCCAATCAGCAGGACAATCAATAAATCCCAGACAGAATGAACAATAATACTTGGCCACAGTGAACGGCTCTTGAGAAATAACCAACCGAACAGATAACCAAGAATGGCGACGGTCACTAACTGCCCCATAATCGTGATCAACGAAAGCGCTGGATAAGTCGTGAGGTATTTAGGCAGGTGAATCAACGCAAACAAAACTGCCTGAATAATGAGTGCTGACTGTTCAGTGGGAACGATTTTGCGTAACCGATTTAGCAGATAACCACGAAACACGGTTTCCTCACAAAGACCCACAATCAAAAAATCTTGCAGCAGCATGGTGGGTTTAAAACTAGCAACAACGCTAATACTATGTCGCTGAATAAATGCGCTGGCTAACATGTAAACCAAGATTGCAGCAAGCGTCACATAAAGTGGTTTGAATTTTAAGTTTAGCTGGAAGGGCCGTTCAACCTCGAATTGGTCCTTTTTCGTATGAAAAATCATGAAAAAACCGACACCTAACCAGATCAACATTTTGACGGCATCCGTTAATAATTCCTCAGTCCAGCCGCTTGTTAAATTCATAATGGGTACGTTGATAAAAACTTGTATGACAAACCATAAAACAAAAAAATAGCCGTACTGACTAAGTAGTTGACGACCTGTTCGTTGATGCAACATGATGTCACGTCCTTCATTGTTATTCGTTGTTTTTAGTGTAGCATGCGCATAGTGCAAGGACAAATAATGGTGCGCTTCTTAAGCAAAAAACGAAAAAGACCTTTACTTACAAAAAGTAAGCTGTTATACTAGTTCTTGTAAATTAATAAATGAACGCAACTTATTGGAGGACTTTATAAAATGAAAGAACAACTTTTAAACTTAGCTAAACAACGTCGCTCAATCTATGCCTTAGGCCGCAATGTGAATGCCAGTGAAGATGATTTGGCAAACTTGATCAAGGAAACAATCAAGTGGGCACCAACTTCATTTAACAACCAAACCACCCGTGCGGTTATTCTCTTTGGCGACAGCCACGAAAAGCTTTGGGACATCGTTGCCAAACGTTTGAAGTCCGAAGTACCAACTGAAGAAGCTTATCAAAAGACGTTACAAAAGATCAACAGCTTCAAGTCAGCATTCGGAACAGTCATGTTCTACACGGACATGGCTATCGTTCACCGTTTTGAAAGTGACTTTGCGCTTTATGCAGATAACTTCAAAGACTGGGCTGAACAGGGCCAAGGATATGCACAGTTTGCCGTTTGGACTGCCTTAGCTGAAAATGGTTTGGGTGCCAACCTGCAGCATTACAATCCTCTGATTGATGAAGAAGTAAAAGCTGCGTTCAATATTCCTGATAACTGGCAATTACGTGCCGAAATGGACTTTGGTTCAATCGAAGCACCTGCTGGCGACAAGGAATTCATGGCTGACGAAGATCGGTTCAAAGTACTGAAGTAAGTTTTATAAATAAAATTTAAAGCTCGGTTTAAAAAAGCCTGACAGATCACAACAATATTTGTGATAACTGCCAGGCTTTTTTGGGCGTTCATTTGAGTTGAGACAAATAAGATCAATCTTCAAAATATAGATTTCCATAAATTTTCCAAAATTTCTAGTTTAATCTTGAAAGCGATAGTATGCTAGAATTACGCTATGAAACAAAATTGATTTTGGGAGCGTGGTTTGGAGCATGAACAAGAAAGTTGCAATTATCGGTGGTGGTATCGTTGGTGCAAGTGCCGCATACTATCTTAGTAGTTTACCTGGAGGCAGCCAAATCGATGTGACCTTATTTGACGAGGGTGCCGGTCAAGCGACAAAGGCCGCAGCAGGCATCATCTCACCCTGGTTGTCAAAACGAAGAAATCAACAGTGGTATCAGTTAGCAAAAGATGGTGCGACGACTTTAATGACGTTGGCAAGGCGCGCGAACCTTTCAACGGATATTTATCAGCAAACTGGCACCATCATTACCAGAACCAACGAGAAGGACCTTCATGATTTGTACGTGTTAGCACAGAAACGTCATGAAGAAGCACCTGATATGGGTGAAATAGAACGCTTAACAGCTGAAGAAGTTAAAGCGTGCATACCGTTATTGACCAATCCGCAGCCAGGTATTTACGTTAGCGGTGGCGCACGAATTGATGGTGAGGCTTTGGTTAGTGAATTACTGGCGCAAGCTCAGCAAGTCAATTTGACCGTAAAGCATCAACAAGTGACTTTTGATCATCAAGGTCATCTGCTTTCTCCAACCGGCCCGCAACGGTTTGACAACGTCATTATCGCAGTTGGTCCTTGGTTGAACGAACTCGTTGAACCATTGGGGATCAAGGTAGCGGTTCGACCACAGAAGGGGCAGTTGATCGAATTATCTGTACCCGATTATGAATCACAAGAAAACATGCCCGTACTGATGCCAGAAGGTGAACGGGACTTCATTCCGTTTGGTCACGGCAAGCTAATTGTTGGGGCAACTCATGATGATGAAGCTGGTTTTAATCTAACGGTAACCCCCGAAGCTACCCAAGATTTACTGAGTAGCGCAACACAATTTGCCAACTATCTAACTCAGGATAATATTACGCGCACCAAAGTGGGTACCCGAGCCTATACGCCAGATTTTGCCCCGTTTTTCGGTCGCCTGAAGGCCTACCCGCAAATGCTTGTGGCAAGTGGTTTAGGTGCCTCAGGATTAACGACCGGTCCGCTTATAGGTCGCTTATTAGCTGGTACCTTAATTTATGGTGGCACACCTGACTGGTCAAATTATGAAAAACCGTTAACCAATTATTTAAGCTAATCATTTTCGTGCAACGCTTGCTGGGCAAGATTGTGAGCGCCTTGGTTTTGTTTTTCTGGCACCCATTGAGTGATAACGAGGTTAAACGCTGACTGCTTAGCTAGTAGTTGATCAACCAAGTCTTGGTAATGTTTTGCATAGCGCTTTTCAACGCTGTCGGCAACAATTTTAGAATCAGTAAAATATTGAACGGTGGCGGTTTGGGCCTCCCCGTTTAGAAGCTTCAGCAACGCTTCGAATCCAGCTAGGGCTGCGTGAAATTCGGCATGGTGATTGTCGCTGTCAGGCAAACTGGTACGTAATTGCTGTTGCTCGCCCGCGTGTACGATCAGGATACCAGCTGCACTGTGCTGGGTATCGTTGTTGGTTGCTGCATCTGTGTATAACGTATACATGGTATCAAACCTTTCGAAATGAGGTAGTTCTATCATAAATCAAAAGCGAAAATTTTTATATCAACCTGCGCCATTAAGCAGTATTATTCTGTGGAGCTGGACATTTTGCCTTCTCTTTCTTGCCCTGATCGTTGGGTTAGAGGTTTCGGCCAAACTGCAATGGATCGCCTATCTACTAGGAATTATTTTTCTGGTGTTGACTTGGGCACAAATTCATTATCGCCATATTTATTTGGATAATGGTATCATCAGGGTTAGCCGGGTGATCAATCGTAACTGGGTTCACATTCGGTTAAAGGATGTTCAGGAACTTCACGTTTCAAAGTACCGTTTAGGTTTTATCTACGGTGGTAAGATTTATTCGTTTATCATGCCATTGAATTCTATCATTGAATTGAGTAATATCATTGGTGAAACCAAAGAAGAAGCACTCAAATAAATTGGAGGTTGTTTAATTGAATGATATTGAAATTTCACAAGCTGCAAAAGAGAACCCAATTACAGAAATTGCCGCTGAATTAGGACTTTCTGCTGATCAGATTGAACCTTATGGTGCCTCAAAAGCAAAAATCAAATTACCCGTTAAAGGTGACGCCAAAAATTCCAAACTGGTCTTAGTTACTTCCATCAACCCAACGCCAGCTGGTGAAGGCAAATCGACGGTAACGGTCGGGTTGGGTGACGCCCTTAGACGTCGCGGTAAAAAGGCCGCCATTGCATTGCGAGAACCATCCTTAGGCCCAGTCATGGGCATGAAAGGTGGTGCGACTGGCGGGGGCTACGCTCAAGTGATTCCAATGGAAGACATCAACCTCCACTTTACGGGTGACATGCATGCCTTGACCGAGGCCCATGATACCTTAGCTGCCCTGATTGATAACCATATTCAGCAAGGCAATGAATTAAATATTGATCCGCGCCAGGTGATTTGGAAGCGGGTATTAGACATTAACGACCGCGCACTGCGTCAAACTGTGATTGGTCTTGGTGGCCGGACTTCTGGTGTTCCGCGCCAGGATGGTTTTGACATTACCGTTGCCAGCGAACTCATGGCTATTCTTTGTTTGAGTAAAGATCTCGCAGATTTAAAGTCACGAATCAATCGTATCGTGATTGGTTATACTTATGATAAAGAACCCGTCACAGTAGCTGATTTAAAAGTTGGCGGTGCCATCACATTACTGTTAAAAGATGCCATTAAACCTAACCTCGTCCAAACCTTGGAACACACACCAGCAATTATTCACGGCGGTCCATTCGCCAATATTGCTCATGGCTGCAACTCAGTTCTAGCTACCCAAACGGCTTTGAAGCTGGCTGATTATGTTGTGACTGAAGCTGGTTTCGGTGCTGATCTTGGTGGCGAAAAGTTTATGGATATCAAAACGCCTGTATTAGGCAAAACACCGGATGCAGTGGTCATTGTTGCTACCGTCCGGGCGTTGAAATACAACGGCGGGGTTAACAAGAATGATCTTGAAACCGAGAATTTGGAAGCCTTAGCTGCTGGTTCTGCAAACCTGAAACGACACGTGGCAAGCATGCAGCAGTACGGTGTGCCAGTGATTGTTGCAGTGAACCGCTTTACTTCTGATACGGATGCGGAGATCGATCAGTTACTTGGTTACATTAAAGATGAACTCCACGTCCCAGCATATGACACGACGGTTTGGGCAAATGGCGGTGGCGGTGCACTTGAACTTGCGGACGCTGTTGTTGATGCAACCAATGAAACCAGTCATTTTAACTCACTGTATCAGCAAGATGACGATGTGGTTGCCAAGATGACCACTATCGTTCAAAAAATATATGGTGGGAAGGACGTTGAACTGGAAGCCAAAGCTAAACGTCAGTTACGGCGATTTGCAAAGTATGGCTGGGATAAATTACCAGTCTGCATGGCCAAAACCCAGTATTCCTTATCGGACAACGCTAAAGCCCTTGGTGCACCAACGGACTTTACGATTCATGTCCGGGAATTCGTTCCTAAATTAGGTGCCGGGTTCATCGTGGCGATGACTGGCAACGTATTAACCATGCCAGGACTGCCAAAACATCCGGCCGCTTTGAACATGGATATTGATGCAGATGGCAAGATTACAGGTCTGTTTTAAAAAATCAACTCAAGCGGATTGATAACAATGACGTTTATCAGCCGCTTTTTTGATATAATGGAAGTTACTTAAACGAACAGCTGCTATTTTGGCGCAGATGAATTTATACATTTTAAAGTAAAGGAAGTTGCCAACGTGTTAATTGGGCTAATTACAGCATTTATCATCTTATTATTTTTCATTGACCAATGGATCAAACATTTTGTTGTGGCAACGATTGCACTGGGCGGTACGCATACCGTTCTGCCAGGGATTCTCTCGTTAACGTACATCCGAAATAACGGGGCTGCTTGGAGTATGCTGGCTGGTCAACAGTGGTTTTTCCTGATTATTTCAGTTGTTGCGTTAGCGGTCATGATCTGGTTTTTAGTCCGCTATCGCACTAACTGGCGGTATGAAATTGGCTTGGCCTTTATGATTGCCGGCACATTAGGTAATTTTTACGATCGTCTCGTCAACGGCTTCGTGGTTGATATGTTCCAACTTGATTTCGTTAATTTTCCCATTTTTAATTTTGCTGATAGCTGTTTGACCATTGGTGTCATCTGGATCATGGTAATTTTGTTTATGGAAGATAAAGTGGGGACACCAAATGCCTAGAACAGTACAGTTAGTGATTACAGATCAAGTCGGTCGATTGGATAAGGTTGTTAGTGACATGATGCCAGATGAAAGTCGATCACAGCTCAAACAAGCAATTGATGACGAGCGTGTTTTGGTGAATCAAAAGGTGGAAAAGCCGAAGTATAAGGTTCAACCTGGTGATCAAATAGAGGTGACGATTCCAGACCCTGTTGCACTTGATTTGGAACCGGAAAACATTCCACTGGACATCGTTTATGAAGATGATGATGTGATTGTGGTCAATAAACCCGCTGGAATGGTGGTCCATCCGTCACCTGGGCATCCTGATCACACACTAGTCAATGCGTTGTTATACCATTCGCCATTGTCAACCATCAACGGCACTTACCGACCCGGTATTGTACACCGGATTGATAAAGATACGTCTGGTCTACTGATGGTGGCTAAAAATGATAACGCGCACCGGTCTTTAGCCGCTCAGTTGAAAAATAAAACCAACCTACGGGAGTATATCGCGCTGGTTCACGGTGTTATCAAACAGGATAAGGGCGTGATTGACGCGCCAATTGGCCGTTCGCCAAAAGATCGTAAGCGTCAAGCGATTGTAGCGGATGGCCGTCATGCTGTGACCCACTATCAGGTGTTAGAACGTTATTTGAACTATACGTTGATTTCTTGCTGGTTAGAGACGGGGCGCACGCATCAGATTCGGGTACACATGAAATCGATTGGCCATCCCTTAGCTGGGGATCCACTTTATGGCCCTCGGAAAACGATTGCTGGTTCCGGTCAATTTCTGCACGCCAAAAAATTGGGGTTTAGGCACCCAGTTACCGGCAAACAGCTGGTGTTTGAAGCACCGCTTCCAGATGACTTCCAACGGGTGATCAATCGGCTCCGAGAACAGACGCCCCATTAGAGATAAAATCGCTTGCAAGTCAATTTATTCCAGCATATTGTAAAGTTATTATAGGATTTTTGAGATAACCAGACTTTAAAAAATAGGAGGCCACTTATGGCAAAAGTAGTTGTAGATGCAATGGCAATGCAGCGTGCACTGACACGAATTACTTACGAAATTATTGAACACAATAAAGGAATCGATGGTTTAGTGATCCTGGGCATTAAAACGCGTGGGGTCTATTTAGCACAACGGATTGCCAGTCGCCTAAAACAGTTAGAGAATGCTAGCGTCCCAGTGGGTGAGTTAGATGTGACGCAATATCGTGATGATATTGAGCATGATAGCCAAGAAACTGATCCTCAGGTAACCGTATCTAAGATTGATTTTCCCGTGACGGATAAAAAAGTGATTCTCGTCGATGATGTGCTATATACCGGTCGGACCATCCGTGCTGCTATGAGTGCCATTATGGACCTGGGACGTCCTAAACAGATTAATTTAGCCGTTTTAGTTGATCGTGGTCACCGTGAACTGCCCATTCGTGCCGATTTTGTTGGCAAAAACATTCCAAGTTCACAGCAAGAACGGATCAAAGTCTCTGTCAGTGAAATCGACGGCCATGACAGTGTCGAAATCATTGAACGGTAGTACAGTAATCAAGATTGGAATGATGTAAATGGCACAACGTTTTTTAATATTGGAAGATGGTTCGGTCTACCCAGGCCAAGGCTTTGGTGCGGGAGCAACGACCACTGGCGAAATTGTCTTTAATACCAGTATGTTGGGCTATCAAGAAATCGTCACGAACCAGATCTACCACAATCAGATTATTGTTTTTTCTCAGCCGATTGTCGGCAGTATTGGAATCGCTCACGATGCCTATGAATCGATCTTACCAACCGCCAAAGGAATGGTGGTCAGAGATGTCACTGATATTTCCAAAAATCGCCAACGTTCATTGTCTCTGGATCAATTTTTAAAACAGCACAATATTCCTGGCATTAGCGGCATTGATACCCGGCATTTAATTCGGCAAATTAATCAAACTGGGACCATTAAAGGTAGTATTGTGGACGTGGCTGATGATCACGCCTTTGATCAACTACATGCCACTGTGCTGACCAATCAGCAAGTTGCTCAAGTTGCAACGCCGCGGCCATACCCCAACCCCAATCAAGGTTATAACGTGGTTGTGATTGATTTTGGTCTCAAACATGGCATTTTACGGCAATTATCTAAGCGCGACTGCAACGTCACCGTCTTACCTTGGGATGCCAGTGCGCAAGATGTGATTAACCTGGATCCTGATGGCGTTTTACTTTCAACGGGACCTGGTTCACCGCTGGATCTCCCAGAGAGTGTTTTGGACATGATTCGAACAATTCAAGAACGGATTCCGTTATTCGCAATTGGACTTGGTCACGAATTATTTGCGTTAGCGAATGGTTCTGAAATTACCAAACTAAAATTGTCTCATCATGGGGCTAATCACCCAATTCGTAAAATTATTACTAATGAAATTATTTATGCTATGGAGAGTCAAGAATACGTTGTGGACCCGGATTCAGTTAATCGTGATCGTTTGATTACAACTTATCTGGATTTAATTGACGGTTCCATTCAAGGACTTCGGCACCGAGATTATCCAGCATTTTCGGTCCAATTTTTCCCTGATGGTGCCCCTGGTCCTAACGATTCAGTGGACTTATTCGATGAATTTATTGAAATCATGGGAACTCGGAAGTGATGAGATGGATACTGAAATTCAAAAAATACTTATAATCGGTGGCGGTCCAACAGAAATTGGCCATGAAACCGAATTAGATGCTGCTTGTGTCCAAATCATTCAAGCGTTTAAGAAACAGGGCATTCGTTCATTGTTAATCGACAATAATCCGTTTTCTGCGGCGCTGGAAGACGTCCAGCCAACTAATATGTTCATTCAAGCGGTAACGGCTGATAACGTTCAGCGAATTATCGAAAAAGAACACCCTGATGCCATCTTGGCTACTACTGGTGGCGTCACCGCTATCAGTGTGATTCAAGAGTTACAAGAAAATGGTGTGTTGACCGATAATAACGTGAAAACTTTGGGCATTCCCGCAGACGCCATGATGGACATCAATAATCCTGATCGGCTCAACGGGGTCATGCGCAACGTTGGCGTCCCAGTCATTGCTTCAGAAACCGTGGGTACCTTAGACGAAGCCATCAATGTGGCGAATGATATTGGTTACCCGGTGATCGTCAAACCGATTGCACCGCGAATCGATACCAACCGAATACTGTGCGAAAACGAAAGCGACATGCTCAGTGCTGTTTCACGAGGGTTTACTTGGTCACGTTTCAAACAGTGTGTCATCGAGCAAAGTATCGTTGGTTATAAAGAAATTGAATTAGTGTCCATGCGGGACATCATGGGTACGCAAGTGTTAATCGCCGGTCTCGAAAACATTGATCCCATTGGTATTCACTCTGGTGATTCAATGGTCGTTACACCGACTTTGACGTTAAGCAATACTGAATACGAAATGCTGCGCGACACGGCTTTTGCCATTAATAATCAGTTTCAATTTACAGGAGTTGTGCATACTCACTTTGCCTTACGTGCAGATGGTGAGCGTTTTTACGTGACTAAAGTAACGCCTTATAATGACCGTGGCACTTCACTGGTAGCTGCAGCGACGGGATATCCAATCGCGTATGTCGCCGCTAATTTATATTTGAACCAAAAATTAACCGATGTTCATCTACCCGACATTTATCATTTTAAACAAACAGCGCTACTGGAACCCAGCTTGGATCATGTGGTAGTCAGGATTCCGCTTTGGCCGTTTGAAGACGTTAAAAATGCCGATCGACACTTAGGCACGGTGATGAAGTCAGTGGGGTCAACTATTGGTATCGGTAGGAGTACCGAAGAAGCAATTCTGAAAGCCCTCCGATCGTCACAGTTCAGTCCGCAAGATGAATTACCGTCAATGAGTAACTTAACCGACTCGCAAATTATTTCACAGTTGATTCACCCGCTATCCAGCAGAATTTTAGTCTTACTAGAAGCTTTGCGGCGCGGTTACCAAGTAGATGAACTGAGTGAACTCACCAAGATCGATCAATTTTATTTTGTTAAATTAAAGCATATTCTTGCCATCGAAACCATGATTAGGACCCACCCGATGGACGTTGAAGCCCTTCATGAGGGGCGATACTACGGCTTCGGTGACGGGATGATTGCGAAGATGTGGCAGGCAGACATTGAAACTGTCCGTCAGTTAGGGCATGATAACCACATTTCACCAACGTACAAAGGCGTTGAACCATCAGCTGGTGAATTGCTGAACTCACCAACAACGTATTACAGTACCTTTGAGCTTGAGAATGAAAGTCAGCAGCTTTCTGACAAAACAATCTTGGTCCTAGGGCGTGGCGGTAATCAGTTGGGGCCAAATGCCTCAGCCGATTATTTCACGACTGAAATGCTCAAACAGTTACGGAAGTCTGGCTATCAAACCGTCATCATGAATACCAATCCCAACGCCGGGTCACTAACGGCAACGCTCAGTGATAAACAGATCATTGACCCGGTACAATTGGGGGACATCATGAATGTGATTGCCATTGAGCATCCCGTGAAAATTTTCGTGCCCGGCAACCGGCACTATTTGACCCGAGAATTACGGCGACGACATTACTCGATTTCAATTTTGCCGCCGGATCAAGAAAAACGTAGTGAGCTGTTGACCAATCATGCTAATATTGGCCTTGATTTATTTGTGACTGAAGGGCATATCGTTCCCATTCTGGTCAGTGATTTACGTTCAGATCAAGGCATCGCTACGACGTTAGATCAAATTACGTTGATGCGGTCTCCAGCAACATTAACGGATGCCCAATTAAATGAGATTCTTGTACATGCCAAGGACTATCTTGGACACCATAAGCGGACTGGAATGGTTCAAATGCTATATACAACTAATGGCAAACAATCACCGCGTTTTGCGGGTGTCCGGCCAACTCGGCTAACCACAATTGCGTACTTAAATAAGGTCACTGGCATTAATTGGATTCGCATGCTGGTACGCCAAGCACTGGGAGAAATCAATGAAGATTTAATTGCGCAGTTAGACGTGGATATTCACTCTGATCGCCGTTCGCAGGTACGGGGCACATTTCCGTTTAAACAACTGCAATTACCAGATCAGTTGGGCCTTACAACGCAAGAAGTGGGTGCCCGAATTAGTTTTGAAACGTTGTAAAATTGAATTCAAAAAGCCATGCTTCCAGTCAAAACTGAAAACATGGCTTTTAATGTACACGGAAATGGCTACTGCGTACTTAATTTTTCAACAAATTCCCTGTCTGGGGTGACAAAGAGGGTCTTTTGACCTTCATAAATAACGTAACCCGGCTTGGTACCGTTTGGTTTACGAATCTTCTTCACTTGAACATAGTCAACTGGCACCGAGCTAGACTGTCGCGCCTTGGAATAATAGGCGGCAATGTTAGCCGCTTCAAGTAAGGTTTGGTCCGAGGGGTCTGCATCGTGGATGATCACGTGAGAACCTGGCATGTTTTTAACGTGCAACCAGATATCGGTTTTAGCCGCGCTATGCAGTGTCAGTTTCTCATTTTGCAGGTTGTTTTTGCCGACCTCAATTTTGGTGCCATCACTGGCTGCAAAAACTTCTGGTTTAGAGACTTGACGCCGTTTCTTTTTACCACTGCGTTGATTGTGCTCATGATCTCGTAAATAGCCGCCCTGCTGCAATTCAGCTTTAATATCGGCTAAATCCTTTGGGGCTGCAAGTTCAATTTGTGAGCTGATGTTATCCAGGTAATCGATCTCAGCATTGGTCTTCGCCATTTGGTCGTTGACATAACTGACAGAAGCCTTTAATTTATTGTACTTCTTAAAATACTTCTGGGCGTTTTGTGAAGGACTGATTTGGTTGGATAAGGCAATTTTCAGTGGCTTTTCGTCATTGTAGAAATTCGGCAGGGTAATACTAGTCATTCCACGGGTCACTTTAGTCAGGTATGTGGTCAGTAGTTCACCTTTGATTCGATACTCATCCGCGTCATCGGCTGATTTCAAAGTTGATTGAAGTTTCTTGAGCTTGGTTCGGTTTTTCTTGAGTTCGTTGCGGACCACGTGAATCAAAGTACTGCCTTGCTGCTGGACTCGATCACGTTCAGCCCGGTCTTGATAGTAAAAGTCTAACATGGCACTTAAACTATCAAAGTTCTTGCTGGTGACGTGTTCTTGACCATAAGGGAAGGCGTTGAAGCCAGTCTTGCCCTTATCATTAGTCACCAGAACCGGCTCCGGATCATCGAATCGCTTAAAGAAGGCCGTAAAATTGTCAACAGGGTCACCTGCTTGATGTAAGGCTTTGGCTAATCCTAAACCAGTATCCTGACCAAGTCCTTGATAAGTGTGACGTAATTCTTGGGTCAAGACATCTTCATTAGGATAATCGCGGACTAAGCTTTCAACTGCGTGAGCCGCATCCGGTTGAAAGGGATCGATTAAATCCTGTGCAGGCGGATTAATGTAGTGACCACCTGGCAGTAATGTTCGGTACCGGTTCTGGTCTGAACCAACGTGTTTGATCGTATCCAAAATAGTACTCGTAGCAAGGTCAATCAAGATGACATTACTGTGCCGGGCCATAATTTCAATAATTAAACGCAGGGTAACTTGATCGCCCAGTTCATTTCGACTAGTAAAGTCCAAGTGAACCACGCGGTCGTTAGCTGCCTGGCTGACCCCGGTTAGAATTGCACCACTCAAGTACTTACGCATCATCATGGTAAAGTTGGTAGGTGTTACTGGATTAACATAGGGTATATCGGTAATTTGAATTCGGGCAAAAGTTGGGTTTGCTGATAACAATAACGGTAAACTCTTACGGTTTGCCCGAACGGTTAAGATCACCTCATTATTATACGGCTGGTTGATCTTAGAGACACGACCGCCAACAAGCTGTCGGCTTAATTCGCCAACCATTGCGTGGGTGAATGCACCATCAAATGACATGGTCTCACTTCCTTCGTTCGTTATTCACACGGATACTAGTATAACGGTGTTTACACCCTTAGTAAAGCAGATTGGTTGTAAATTATGGCCTAAATAAGAGGCTTTTTAGCAAAAAAGATGTATAATACAAGTAAATCACAGCGAAAGGGGAGTCGTACCTTGGAAGGAATCTTAGATAACTTAAGTTTAGCTGCCAAATCGTTGCAGGCACAAACGGCCAAAATTACGAAGCACTACCACGTTACCATTGCCGAATGGCGACTCTTACGCCAAATCGAAAGTCAGGTAATCACTCAAGATGCCATGGCGGAAGCTTTACAATTGGACACGTCAACATTAAGCCGACAGTTAAAAAATCTCAGTACTAAGGAGCTGGTTTCTAAAACGGCGGTAGGTAAGGATCGCCGGCAGCTGGAATACGCACTTACAGCGATGGGGCGTGATACTCTACAACACGTTAATGCGGATTACGATGCGTTGATCGACGCTGTCTTTCATTACTGGCCTGAAGATGAACAGCAGATGATGAAAATCATGCTAAATCGGCTGAGTCGTAGTATTGATCGCGCAGACAGCATTTTAGAAGAAAACTCGAAGTAAGGTTCGTAACGACTGTTGAAATCTTTAAACAATCGTTACGTTTTCGTCTGTGCTTGCTTTCACTTCGCGGATTCGTTACAATTAATCCCAGACTTAAACGACAGGTAAGTTAAATCGATAAAAGAAACGGGTGTTTACAATGAAAATAGCTGTCGTCACTGATAGTACCAGCTATTTGTCACAAGAAGACATTGAGCGCTATCACATACACGTCGTTCCGATCCCAGTGATCATTGACGGCCGTTCCTACAATGAAGGTGTGGATATTAGCACCGAAGAATTCTGGGATAAACTACGATCCTCGAAATCCTTTCCAAGTACGTCACAACCACCGCTGGGTGAAATGATTCAGTTGTACCAGCAACTGGGTGATGAAGGCTACGATACGATTATCAGTATTCACTTAGCCAGCACAATCTCTGGCTTTGTTAATTCACTGAGACAGGTTAACGAAAACTTAACAAACACTCACGTCGTCGTTTACGACTCGCAGATTACCGTGAAACTCATGGGGTATTTGGCGATTGAAGCGTCGAAACTCGCCGCCGCTGGTAAAACGGTTGATGAAATCGTTTCACGTTTAGATGCCGTTCGGGCAACCATCGACGAAATTTTTGTGGTTGATGATCTGCAAAATCTTGTTCGGGGCGGTCGGTTGTCTAACGCATCCGGGTTTGTTGGCAGCTTACTTAAAATCAAGCCACTATTAACCTTTGACGATGAAAGTCACGAAATCGTGGCCTTTGAAAAAGTTCGCTCACGGAAAAAAGCGTTGCTACGAGTGGAAGATTTGTTTGCTGAAGCAGTTGCAGCTGCCGATTATCCGTTACGTGCCATTATTATTGATGGCAACGATCCTGAGGGTGGCGATAACTGGCAGAAACAGATCAAGAACAAGTTTCCAGAGATTCCCATCGAGCGCAGTTACTTTGGTCCTGTAATCGGGACACACTTAGGAGAAAAAGCCTTAGCCTTAGCTTGGCTCATCGATACTGATAAAGCTTAATTTTGCTATTATAATTCGATATGTTTTTACGACCCCGTCAGTTTTTGCGGGGCCTTTTTTCTGTAATCATGTCAGAAAGGTTTTGTATTTAGTGGAAGCGCTTTATAATGGGGAAGAATAAGAAATAAAGTTCAAGGAGGTTTTGGCATGGTGAAAACAAAAGCAGTGATGATCGGTGCGGGCTTAGCCAATATGGCAAGTGCGGTGTACTTAATTCAAGAGGCACATTGGTCCGGTGATCAAATTACGTTTTATTCGATTGATGACCATGGTTCAAATGACGGTGATGAGGTCAAGTACGCTAAAGATGATTACTGGAATAAGAATCATCCTACCGAAAATCATGAAGGTTACGTTGCCCGTGGTGGACGGATGCTCAACTACCGTACCTACGTCGACTTAATGGATCTGTTAAGTCGTATCCCATCAGGTACCGAAACTGGGATGACGGCTGCAGCTGATACGAGAGAATTCGATGCTCATCACCGAACGTTTGATAGAGCCCGCCTGTTACAGGGCGGTAAGGGCATTGTCAACGGTAGCAAGCTTGGCCTGAATAACCAAGACCGTTCACTGTTGACTAAACTCATTTTAATGCCAGATGATCAGGAAGAGCGGCTGGACAACGTCACCATCGCCGAATACTTTCAAGATGATCCGCACATGTTCCAAACTAACTTCTGGTACATGTGGGAAACCACCTTTGCGTTTCGAATTCAAAGTTCTGCTCAAGAACTACGCCGTTACATGCACCAAATGATTTACGAATTTACGCAAATCGAGCATTTAGTGGGCGTTAACCGGACACGTTATAACCAGTACGAAAGTATCATGCTGCCACTGATCAATTATCTGAAAGATCAGAGTTGTACTTTTGTGTTAAATCGTCGTGTGACGGATTGGCGCTTCAAACAAACGCCGTTGCAAGACGAAATTACCGTTACTGGACTGGTGATGACCAATACAGAAACCGGCGAAGAGGAAACGGTCGATGTGGATGAACAAACCGCTGTCATTTTCACCAACGGGTCCATTACGGATTCTGCTACCATGGGCGATTTCAATACGCCTGCTAGTGAAAACATGGACTATGGCGCTGCCTCAGGGCTATGGAAAAAGGCAACGGAACACTTCTATAACCTTGGCAACCCCGATAAATTCTTTGCGGACCGTAATGCCAGTGAGTGGAGCAGTTTTACACTCACCACTAAGAATCATTTATTACTAAACGAAATTACCCGAATCACCACTCAAGTGCCGGGTAACGCGCTAAATTCATTTATCTCAACTGAGCCCATTACGGATCTAGGGCAAAACGACGTTAACATGTCAATCGTGGTGCACCATCAACCGCATTTCACCACTCAAAAACCGAACGAATCAGTGATCTGGGGGTACTTCTTGTATCCACGACGATACGGTGAGTTTGTGGACAAACCTTACGTTAAAATGACCGGTAAGGAAATGGCTACAGAACTCATTGGTCAGCTCTCCAAAGTTGATCCTGGTCCCGGTAATATTATGGACAAAAAGGCCGACATCATGGATAGCATCATCAACTGTATTCCGGTTTACATGCCGTATGCTTCAGCATTGTTCAATAACCGGGCTAAAACAGATCGGCCAGAGGTGATTCCTGAACACAGTACCAACTTAGCTTTCACGGGTGAATTTGCTGAGCAGCCGTATCAAATGGTTTACACAGAACAAAGTGCCGTACGTTCTGGTGAAATTGCTGCTTATCATTTTGCTGGTATTCCAATGAGTAAGCTGGTTCATACGCCACGGTACGACAAAGATTGGAAGACGCTGGCTAAGGCGACTAAGAAACTGTTTTCTTAACATAACAGGTAACTGTTAATTATAAAGACCGAATGCGATTTAAGTATTCGGTCTTTTTGGGTTTGGTCGATTAGCAAGTAAGTTGACATTGTTGATTCAGCAACGTAACATAAATATTTAGTAGCTTACTATTCGTAACCAGAATTAAAAATTGCCACCTAGTTAGCTGCTAGTAGCATTTTAAACAAAGATAATGACTTTATATACATAGGAGGCAACGTTAATGAATTATCAAGAACCATTTACCTTTCAATCTGGCTTTACGGTCAAAAATCGGCTAGTAATGCCACCAATGACCACCCTACAAAGTTTCTATGACGGTACGATTACTTCTGATGAAATCAATTACTATGCCGAACGCGCACACGGTGTTGGTGCCGTAATCACGGGTGCTGCCAATGTGACCGACATGGGTAAGGGATGGCCTGGTGAACTCAGTATTGCTCACGATGAAGACTTACCGGGACTCACTAAATTAGCGAGTGCAATCAAAGCTCAAGGTGCCAAGGCGTTTGTTCAGATTTTTCATGCTGGACGGATGAGCCGCTTTGATGCCTTAAACGGACAACAGGCGATTTCTGCCAGTGCTGTAGCAGCACAACACCGTGACGGGTCACCAAAAACGAGTACGCCACGGGAAATGACGTTAACTGAAATTCACGAAACAATTGACGCCTTTGGAACTGCCACTAAACGGGCAATTGAAGCTGGCTTTGATGGCGTGGAAATTCATGGTGCTAACCTTTATTTGATTCAGCAATTCTACTCACCGCAGTCCAACCAGCGAACCGATGAATATGGTGGGGATCGTACAGGCAGATTTACATTTATCAAACAACTTCTCGATAGTGTTTTTAATGCAGTGAAGCAATATGCTGATCGGCCATTCGTAGTGGGTTATCGGTTCTCGCCAGAAGAATTTACTACCCCTGGGATCACTTTAGAAGATACCTTTTACTTAGTGGACCAACTGGTCAAAACACCTCTGGATTATCTGCACGTCTCCTTAGATTCATTTGATCGTGTTGCACAATCGGATGACTATAAACAACAATCAATTTTGGCTTATTTGCACCAACACATTGCTGGGCAAAAACCATTAGTCGGCGTTGGTGGTGTGCGAACTCGCCATGACGTTGAAACTTTGTTGAAGAATGCTGAATTTGCGGCAGTGGGTCAGCAACTGTTGTTCGACCCAACTTGGGTTCAAAAATTAGAGGCAGGGCAGGATGCAGATATGGTTACTGGCGATTTTACGGATGCTATTCAGTACATGCCGTTTAACCACCCGCTATATCAATTTTTAGTTCAGAGATACCAGTAGATCAGCGTTTATGAAAACTAGTTTATCCGAATGAAGATTAATTCACTTTGAATTGGTCTTTTTTAGTCCATTGGTCTATATGTTTCTCGACGATTCATGGTAAACTATAGTTACTATCATTTTTCGTAAAGAAGGGGCTAATAATGTCAGAAACTGTATTGATTACTGGCGCAAATAAGGGTATCGGTTTTGAGATTGCACGTCAGCTGGGACAAAAAGGCTGGACGATTCTATTAGGTGCCCGGAATAAGGAGCGGGGATTAGCTGCCGTTAATAAATTACAGGCTGTTGGTGTGACGGTGGAGTTAGTGATGATTGACCTTAACGATTTAGAAACCATCCATGTTGCGGCGGATAAAATTGCTAACGTTCATCCGGAACTCAAAGTATTAGTTAACAACGCGGGTATTCCCGGTGACATGGAAGCTGAACCACTTGAGACAAAAACAACAGATCTACAGGCAACTTTAGATGTGAATGTAACGGGTAACTTTGAACTGATCAAGTCATTTACACCGATTCTACAGAAAAATCATGGTCGAATCGTTAATATGACTATTCCAGCGACAGGTAACCGGTTCTTTCATCCGTTTGCGTACTGCGTCAGCAAGTCAGCACTTAACCAAATGACCAAGATGTTTGGCGACAGTTTTAAGTCTCAACATATTCCAGTGGAAATTTTTGGTGCCGTACCAGGCGGAGTTACCACTGATTTGAATCATCATATGGACAACCGTTTCATGCGCTCAGTAGAAGACGGGGCAGGTTCGGTAGTTAAATTAATTCTGGACCATCATAATCATCAGGGCAAAATAATGGTGCGTTTTGGTGGCTTGAAGTTGGTTAAAAAGGTCATCGTGGGACATTAATGTGTTGGGGATAGGTAAGTAGTGGTTGTTTGGCTAACTAGTGAAAAGTTACTTTAACCTACTAACCAAACCACAAAAACCACCATACCATAGGGGATCAATATCTCCGCACCAACAAAAAAATGTCCTATATTTCTATAACAGCGTTTCAAGAAGTCAATTAAGATTATCTTGAAACGCTTTTTTGACCCAGAAAATCAGTCGAAATGTAGGCGATAACTGGTAAAATTCTGGACCCTTAAACGTGACCAAAGTAGTTTGACCACCGTGACCCAGTAACCACTGAACAGATTTTGGTACCAGTTTAAAAACAGCCCAAAAGGGAATTTACCAAAAATAATTTAAAATTTACTTGCCTTGCAGTAACTTGAAGGTAATAGACTAAGGGTAATCATTTCGGAAATGGAGAAATCAGATATGGTAAAAGTTCTTATCATTGGTGCCACTGGCTCAGTGGGTCGAGTAACTCGGTGGTATTTTCTCGATTACACGACTGATGAACTCATACTGATGTCCAATTCCCATGACAGTTTAGGTATCAATCGCGCGTAATCGTGCGCGTTAAAGGGATATCATTGCAACTGAAAGGAAGTTAAGAAACATGAAATTATTAATTTTAGCAGCAAACGGGCGTATCGCGCAGCTTGTAGAACAACGAATTTTAAATGAGGACCAATTTAGCGATGTTGAAGTAACGTTATTTTTACGCAATCCAGAACGTTTAGACGATTTAGCCAGCAATCCTCGTGTCACATTAATCGATGGCAGTCTAGATGATGCCAAAGCAGTTAATCAAGCCATGGCTGGACAAGACATGGTATTTGTGGCGGTAGTGGATCATTCAAACAATAATTTGTGGACCCAAAATGTCATTTCTGCAATGAATAATAATGGTGTTTCACGCGTCATCTCGTCTAATTTCTTGGGCATTTACAACGAAGTTCCCGGCGAATTTGGAAAATGGAACGCGGACTTCTTGGTCAATGATATGGCCGGTGCCCAACGTACCGATAAACTACTTGCAGATTCTGGTCTGGATTACACCACCATCCGGATTCCCTGGTTAAACGACCGGGATGAAGTTAAGTATACGGTGACTCACAAAGATGAACCCTACGTTGGTGTTTCTGCATCCCGGCAAAGTATTGCTGATCTTGTTTTAAAGATGGTTGCCGATCCGACATATGGCAACAAGGATAGCTTAGGCTTAGCCGACCCAGATACTGAAGGATCCACCCGACCAGTCTACTAAAAGGAGAATTCAACATGAAAACAGCAGTCTTTGAAGAACCCGGCAAAGTCAGAATTTATGAATTAGATAAACCAGTTGTCAAGAATCCAACGGACGCGGTACTTAGAATTGTTCGTGCCTGCGTATGCGGTTCAGATCTTTGGTGGTACCGTGGTATTTCCAACCGAGACCACAATACCCCAGTTGGGCACGAAGCAATCGGCGTGGTTGAATCAGTGGGCTCAGAAGTCACCAGTGTGAAGCCTGGGGACTTTGTTATCGCACCATTTTCTCATGGTTGTGGACATTGTGCGGCTTGTTTAGCAGGCTTTGATGGGGATTGCACTAATCGGACTGATACAGAAGTTGTCGGTTACCAAAGCGAATATCTACGGTTTAAGAACGCACAATGGGCCTTGGTAAAAATCCCGGGTCAACCTTCCGATTACACAGATGAACAACTCAACGATTTATTGACCTTAGCGGACGTCATGGCAACTGGTTACCACGCTGCTCACATGGCTGAAGTTAAGCCCAACGACACGGTGGTGGTAATGGGCGACGGTGCGGTTGGTCTATGTGGTGTGATTGCAGCTAGGTTACATGGTGCTACACGGATCATTGCCATGAGCCGACATGAAGATCGTCAAAAGCTGGCACGTGAATTTGGTGCTACTGATATTGTTGCGGAGCGTGGTGATGAGGCCGTTGCTAAAGTGATGGATCTGACCAATGGTGCTGGTGTGGATGCCGTGCTGGAATGTGTTGGAACTGAACAATCTGTTGATACGGCGGTTAAAGTAGGCCGTCCAGGTGCGGTTGTGGGTCGCGTTGGTGTACCACAAAAATCAGACATGAATACTAACCAATTGTTCTGGCACAACATCGGTTTACGTGGTGGCATCGCTGCTGTCACGACTTACGACCGAGAAGTATTATTGGATGCTGTTTTAAAGGGTGACATTCACCCAGGCAAGGTCTTCACAAAACGCTTCTCATTGGATGACATTCAATCTGCGTATGAGGCCATGGATCACCGTGAAGCCATTAAATCACTAGTCATCGTGAGCGAGTAAAGCTAGATAGTAGAAACATGTAACCGGCAGATGATAAATTTGCCGGTTTTAATATAATACGAAGTTGGAAGCTTTAACGACTCAATTTATTTAAATTTTTTGCAAATTATGCTTGCCTTGAAGTTACTTCAAGGGTCTAACATCATTTTTTGTACTTAACAAATAAAATGATGAAAGCACAGGTTTAATTAATGAAACAAGCAAGATTTGGCATTGTATTGCCAATTATTTTAATCAGTTATTTTATGATTCTTTTGGATAACTCAATCGTTTTTACCAGCACGGTCAAAATGGCTGCTGACTTATCTTTGGATGCCCCAACGCTCTCTTGGGTTACTAACGCGTATGCGTTAACTTTTGGCGGTTTATTACTGCTTGGTGGACGTGCTGGTGATGTTTTTGGTCGACGGAAGGTTTTCTTGGTTGGCCTCGTAATTTTTAGTATCGGCTCATTACTGGTTGGTCTATCAGTCAACGGTGCAATGTTAATTGCCATGCGAGCTCTACAAGGTACCGGTTCCGCAATTTTAGCACCAACAACATTAGCACTACTAATGGACAGCTATAACGGCGTGATGCGAACCCATGCCATTGTGTATTATGGTGCAACTGGTGGTCTGGGCGCTAGTTTTGGTCTCGTCATTGGCGGTTTAATTGCCAGTTATCTTTCCTGGCGAATTGGTTTCTTACTAAACGTTCCCATCGGTATTTTAATGGCCATCTTAACCATTAAGTTCGTGCCGAAAAGCGAACCATCCAATGGTAAAATCGATTGGTTGGGTGCTATCTTGTCAGTTCTCGGAATTGTGGCTATTATTTACAGTATTAATGGCGCCACTTATCCAGTGCCAACGTTAGTGATTGGCGTTGTTTTGATGCTGGCCTTCATCTGGCAAGAACAACGAGCTGTCGAACCATTAATGCCGCTCAAGCTTTTCAAAGACCGCGAGCGCAGTAGTGCTTATCTGGCGCGATTCTTCTTTCTCGGCGCCATGATTTCGTACTTCTTCTTAACACCGCAGGCCATGCAAAATGTTTATCACTTTACACCGTTGCTAGCCGCACTGGGATTCTTGCCAGAAACGGTACCTCAATTTATCTTTGCCACGCTGGTCTCGCGTTTGAACGCGCGTTTCTCAAATACGCAAATTATGATTGCTGGAACATTGATCACCACCATTGGATTATTAATGGCCGCCATTATGAAGGTTCAAAGTGGGTACCTACTAGCTATTGCGATTCCGATGGTCATTATTGGAATCGGACAGGGGTTCGCATTAAGCACCCTGACTGTCTCCGGGGTAGCAAACACAGATCCAGAAATTGCCGGATCAGCTTCCGGAGTCGTCAACACGGTACACCAGATCGGTAGTTCCGCTGGGCTATCGGTTATCACGATGTTGACAGCAAGCATCAACAATCCCGTCATTTCTTATAACCATTCACTGATGATTATGTTTGCCTTCATGGTGGTTGCGTTGCTCTCAACGATCAATATTGCCTTTACAAAGAAATAGGAGGATTTAAAATGAACATTAAAGAAGCGAGTGAAAAAACTGGAGTCTCATCCGCAGCAATTCGTTACTACGAAAAAGAGGGTCTCATCCCACCGATTGATAGGACTGATACTGGTAACCGTGACATTGACGCGCGGATTATAAGACGGATCAAATTTGCTCGACAAATGCGCTCAGCAGGGATGTCGATTGAAAATCTTCGACGCTATATTCAGTTATTCGATGCCCAGGAAGATAACACCAAGGAGCAAATTGATTTGCTGCAAGAACAACTGACTGAAATGGAAGAAAGGCGGGACGATATTCAAGTAGCCATTGACCATTTGCATTACAAGTTGGATCACTATGATGATCACATGGCGACTACTGAAGAAGAGTTACGCCAGATTGAAAAAGAACATGACTCAAAAGCCGGTAAATAATCACCAAATGGCAAATTTAAGTGTTTGCCGGATCAGAAAGTTGTGCTAGATAAATACATCAAGGGCCATAGCAGTTATGTCTGCTATGGCTCTTTTAACACAATCGAAACCACAAATGGATTTACTTCTTTAAAAAGTCCTGTGCCCACCAACCGTAGACAGGGCTTAACCCCAGAGTAAAAGTAGCGATAAACAGTTCAGAGAGATAATTAACAGACAGATTATGGTCAAAGATGTAGCTAATTGCAAGCTGCAAAACAAATAACATGAGATTCATGTATACTGCAAACGTGAGTGTAAACAGCCAAAAAATAAAATTACCTTTGCCCCATTTCGAATGATGACCAAAATGAACGAATAGGTAAGAACCTATAATCCCAAACCGATATCGAACCATTCTTAAATAGTGTAAATCCTGTGAATCTGCCTGAAATTTTGTCATCAGATCTTGATCCCCCTTTAGTAGAGTGTCCAGTGAAATATGGTACAACTCACTGATTTTAATGAGGGTTGGTATGTCCGGATAATTATTGCCGTTTTCCCAGTTTGAAATGGCTTGGCGGGTGACGTTGAGTAATTCGGCTGCTTGCTACTGAGTTAAACCCAATGATTTGCGTTGTGCCTTTAACTTATCTTTTAACATGCTCATCCTCACCTCTATTATTCATTCATTAATGCTATTATACTAGCAAGCAGTCGTTACAGCACGACAGCGTTTCTTGCATCCGCGGTATGGCGGGAATTTACGTTATTCTTGCCAAGACTTTATGATGGAATTTAACAGTTAATCCTTGTTTCCGCAAACCTCAAGCCATAAGCTTAAGTTAAGAAGTGGAGGTGAGCACCATGAAAACCATTCTGATTGTTGAAGATAGCGACGACATGCAAGGACTCTTAACCAGTATGCTGTCAGCTGAATACCAAGTTGTGAGTGCGTATTCAGGTACTGAGGGCTTGATGCTATTTGAGAAGTATCCCGTATCGTTGATTCTGTTAGACCGCTTGCTACCTGGAAAAAGCGGGGATGAGGTGCTGCAAATCATTCGTCAGACTTCCCAAGTGCCTATCATCATGTTGACGGCATTAGATGAAGCCAGTGATATCGCCGATCTATTGGTGGCAGGCGCCAACGACTATGTAACGAAACCCTTTGATATCAATGTATTGAAAGCTCGGATTATGGTACAGCTACGGCCAACAGGGACTGATATCACTGATGAACAACCCCTTACTTACCAGCAGTTAACACTGTACCCACATGAGTTCATGGTGAAACGTGGCACTGCCAGCTGTTCACTGAAGAAAAAGGAATGTGAAATCTTAAAATTACTATTTATGAACCCGCAACAAATTTTTACTCGAGAACAACTCTATGAACAAGTTTGGCAGACGCCTTATTTAGGGGATGAAAATACGATCAATGTTCACCTCAGTAATTTACGAAATAAGTTAGCAAAATTAGACTCAGAGCATACCTATATTGAGACCATCTGGGGAATTGGGGTGCGGTTAGCATGATACTAATAGCGATGATTATCTTGATAGTGGCTGTTTTAGCTTATTTCTGGTTAATGATGATGGATCTACGGGCTTTAATCAACCAGTTAACATTCATTAATCAGCACACCACGAATCAACAATTAAAAGTCAAAACCCGTAATCCAGTGATCGTGGCACTGACTCAGCAAATCAATCAGTTGATTGCCAAACAGCAAGCCACTCATCAGCAGTCGGTGCAAACCAAACAGCAGTTAGACCTGGCGATTCATAATATTTCACACGACCTACGAACGCCACTGACAGTTGCTAGTGGGTATTCGCAGTTGTTATTAACAAACGAAAATTTACCTGAAACTGAACACCAGCAGGTCAGCAAGTTGAATCAAAACCTGCAGACATTATCGAAACACCTTAATCTGCTATTACTATATAACCGACTACTAGAAAATCAGATCACGATTATTCCCAAGCAGTTAAATCTGTCAAAGCTGCTGACACAGACTTGTCTGAATTACTACGATGCATTGCAGCAAAAACAAATTATAACGGATTTAAAGATTAAGCCCAACATTATGTGGCAATTGGACGAGGAAGCAACCACTCGAATCTTACAGAATATTTTAGGTAATATTTTGGATCATGGCTATCAAAAAGCAACCATCGAACTCAAACAAATTAATCAAGGGGTTCAGCTGACAGCAACAAATCAGTTAATCACGCCTATCAAGAACTTTGACCGGCTGTTGGATCGGTTTTACACAGAAGACCTGTCTCATCGTGAGCAAAACGCTGGGTTAGGGCTGTACATTATTGCGGAACTAACACGGATGCAGGGCGGTCAAGTTAGCTTGAATACCAAGAATCTACAATTTCAGATTCAAATAACGTTTAAGTTGACGGACGCAAAAAAGGATGAGGCCTAAAGCAAGGCTTCACCCTTTTTGCTGTTTACAAATCGCGTTTTCTAAAGGATAAGAAGGCTAAGACCAAACAAACGATAATGGTTCCGAATCCTGCCAAAAGTAACTGGCTCATTTGACCAGATGTGCAGTGGGTAAAGTAAGCAGAATCAACGTTATTTTGAAAACTGAAATATTTCAACCAATGCTGCTTGGTAAAAATCTGTACCAGAACTGTGATGATCAAAGGGAAAAGGATGGTTGTCACTACCGCAGTAATCGTTGAAAAGAAAAGGTACATGACTAACGTTGAGATGGCAAAAATGGCGCTCAGTTCTAATAATTGAATGCTTGAAGTTTGAAGTAATTTAACTAAGAAATGACCGGTAATTTTGCCGAAACCATTCTTAAAACCGCCGGCTAGAAAGATAAACAGGTAATAGAAAATCACCTGACAAGCCGAGATCAGCAGGAAGATAACGTACTTGGAAATAAAGTAGTTAAGCCGCGTCATGCCACTGCTGAGCGGATTTTTATAGATCTGTCTCGAGAATTCGAAACCAATTGTCATGATAAATAAGGGCAAAATAAAGTAAATCAGTGCACTCGTTTCGCTAGACATCGCTTTAACACATTGGACGCCTGTCCAGACAACTCTTTGATTAGCTGCCTGAAAATTGGAAAGGGCATCAGAACCACCGCCGATAATACCAATTGTTGACGTAAGGATGCTAATGGTCGCAACGATGATCATCAGAATTTGGGTGATATAAAAGCCTTTAGAACGAAATAAACGATACGTATCAGCCCTTGCCATATTAAGCATTTGGGGTCACCTCGTTTTCAGCGACAATTGTTTTGAAGTAGTTTTCAAGGTTAATGTGCTCACGGACGATAGTGGTGACACTGACTGAGGCAGCCACGAGCATTTCCACCAATGCCGCGTTATCCAGCGACAGATCATAGATATTCAGCGTATGCTGATCGATGACTTTAAAATCTTCGATCCCCATCTTATTAAGCACTGTAGCCGCCAGTTTAGGCTGATCAACTTGCAGTTTGATGTATTCGCGACTTTTAGCATCGAACTCGTCTTTAGTGAGTTCTTTAATAATCGTTCCGTGATCAATAATTCCAAAACGGGTCGCCATTTGGTAAAGTTCTTCTAGAATATGACTGGAAATAAGAATCGTCATGCCCTGAGTCTGATTGATTTTCACCAGTAAATTACGGAAATCAGCAATGGCAATGGGATCCAGACCGTTGATAGGCTCGTCCAGAATCAAGAAATCTGGTTTGTTGAGTAGGGCAATTGCCAAACCCAATTTTTGCTTCATGCCTAGCGAAAAATCCTTAAACTTCTTTTTCCCAGTATCAGTAAGCCCCACGAACTTTAGCGCGTCATCGATAGCATCTTTATCGACGATGCCTTTAATTTTGCAGTAGTACGTGAGATTCTGCTGAGCCGTTAACTGGTCGTTAGCCACTGGCGTTTCAATAACACTACCTGTTCGTTTCAATTGTTTCGTATAATCTTTACCGTATGTTGCGCCAAATAGCGTAATAGTCCCTTGATCAGCATACAGTAATTGAACAATCGTTTTTAAAATCGTCGTTTTACCAGCACCATTTCGACCAATCAGACCGTAAATGTCGCCCGGTTGAATAGTTAAATTAACGTGATTTAGAGCACGTTGTTTACCAAAGCTTTTGGTGATATTTTCCATTTGTAAGATTGCTGCCATGGTCATCATCTCCTGACACTATTAGAGTAAGGGCCGAATGTTAATAGATTATTAATTGAAATCTTAAATGTTTATTAACTGGTTAATCATCCATTATTGTAGGTTATTTCTCTGAGTAAGGATAGTCTGGCAAGCAATTAACATATTCGGTCTAATTATGATAATATTAGTTGTTACACTTATCTAAAATTACCACTAAGAAGGTCATACATATGGTTCTTACAATTCTCTTTTTAATCGGTGCTGGTTTTCTTGCTGGGATACTGGCTTCCACCGCTGGACTAGCCTCGTTAGTGTCTTATCCTGCGTTACTGGCCGTTGGACTGCCACCGGTCATTGCTAATGTCACCAACACCACATCACTGATTTTTACTGGCATCGGCTCCACAGTGTCCTCCCTGAGAGAACTACGCGGACACTGGCGCCAATTAACGTTATATGTCTCACTGGCTTTAGTCGGTGGGATTATTGGCAGTCTCGCTTTAATTCTTGCGCCGGAATCTTCATTTGAAAAAATTGTGCCGTTTTTGATCTTTTTGGCAGGGGCTTTGTTGATTTCTTCGGGCCGGCGAACCGGTGATACCGCGCAAAGAATTAAAGCTGCTAAAATGCACCCCAAAAAGCATGCCATTATTCAAGTAGCCAGTTACTTTGGTATTTTGTTTGTTGGCGCCTATGGAGGCTATTTTGGTGCTGGTGCTGGTATTTTGATACTGTCTTTGTTATCGATCATCACCGATGACGACTTTTTGGTGGTCAACGCGATGAAAAATGTCATCGGGTTTGCCAGTAATTTGATTGCCACCATCGTCTTTATCTTCCGCACTCGCATTGCTTGGCATTTCGTGATTCCCATGGGCATTGGGTTATTTATCGGCGGCTATGTGGGGCCAATCATCGTCCGCCACATCAATATCACCATACTGCGTGCCTTGATTGCGTTAGCCGCATTTGGCTTAGGTATCACGTTATTTATCAAAGCTTATTTTTAGTTGCAGGGAATGGTAATATCAGGGCCATCCGCTTTGGTAGGCTGGAAAAATCGGTCAGGTTTCAGACTGCCAACCGGGTAATAGTCTTCGGTACGTTCCGGATAATCATGATGATAAATCAATGTAAATTCACCGTAATCAAATGAAATCGATAAAAAGGAGACTGCGATTTATATCGCAGCCTCTTTTTATCACCATCGTGACGTTATTATTCGTTTCGCAGCTACACTACCGCGAAAAAGTGTAAACAAATGACCAGTAAGGGTGTTGTATTTGATTAATGACCAACGGGTAGGGCGCTAACCGATACGATAACGTCTTGGTCAACAGAATTGATTGTGTCCGTGATTGATTATTGGTTAATTCAATTTGGTATTTACCCATGGGCAACTTTCGTTTTAACTTAAATGCTTTCTTAGTCCGTACAAGCGTATACCGATGATGGGTTTGTTCATTAACTAAAATACCGCGGAATTTTACACCAGGGGCTAAAGACACCTTGAATTTCCGCGAAGGATGATTCAGCTTAACTTGCTGTGTTAAGGTACTGCCAGGCTGAATTCGAGTTTCTTTAGCATCGAATTGGAGCGATAACTGACTTTCTTGACCGGCAACATGATCGCCCTTAGTCGCAAGATGGCCGTGGGGGGCAATCGCGAAAATGGCTAGTGCCAGCACCAAGATAGTAGCGGTCGCCACCCCCTCAGTTTTAGTTCTGCGGGTTGTCCGTCGTTCATCCGGCAAGGCCAAACTTGGAATTGAACAAAGAATCCCCAGTAATGGAATCATCACTTGTCCATAGCGACTTTCGGTTTCCCACAGCAGGGTATGAAACGCAATGTAACCCAGTGCTGTCAAGATTGTCAGCATGAGTTGCGGATCATCGTTTCTAACGGCGTAACGTTTCCGCCACAAACGTACACAACGTAATAGGGTTTCACTGTAAAGTAGAATAAACCCAACTCGCATGACGACCATCCCTAAAGCGGCTAACGGGATTTCAACTTTCTGATAGGCCTTTGGTGGGGCGACAAAACCACCCGTATAAGCTTTTTGAATGGTGGAAACATCTAACAGAATACCTGCTTTTTCAATCCAGCGTTCCCCGATACGAACGGGCCCTAACTTACTTAAACGTTTAGGCAGTGCTTTATCGAGGTACTTTTGTTTTGCTTGTTTCCCTGGAATCGCACTCAGTTTCTTCACGTCTCGGAATTCGTACCCACCTTTTCCATGAGGATCGTAACTCATCCAAACCCAATGAGTGGCTGGGAAAGCATAATCATTATTGACTTTGTAGTGGCTAACAGTTTTTAGACCTGCTGACGTTGGTATTGCTAGAATAAAGCCTAAAACAATTAGAATAAATGGCATCTTAACCGCATTTAATTGTGCACGATCTTTGAAGAATAGCCAGATAGCCACCAATAATACCGCCACTAGCAACACAATCAAGTTCGGTTTGACCACTTCAGCAAGAATCACGGAGAGAACTAAACCAATACCGGTTAAAATTTTCTTCGGCCGTTTAAATGACTGCCAGCCAATTAAAACGTTGAACACAATAGCCAAACTCACCATTGATGGCAGATCAGAGTAGAACACCTGAAGGTAATAGGTGTAGGCAAACGGACTGATGAGGAAGAAGAGTGCGGCCAGTAATACCACGTCGTTTTGGTGACTTAATCTGCGAACCGACCGCAGCATGGCAAAGATGAAAGCATCAAGCAAGATCATTGATAATAAATGAATGCCCCAATAGGTACTCAAATGGACTAAACTCGTTAATTTGAGCCAAAATGCCATCAAAACGGTCAGCGAAACGTTATTGGGAAAGCGCAGAAAATATAACGAACCATGCCAGCTCAGATTACCATGGGCAAGTTGCTCTGCTTGAACAAGTACCCGAAATGGATCATGGTAAACCGAAACGGGTAAAAAATGGATGACTAATACCTGAATGATGATGATTGCGACCATCGTCGCGTAAATGATACGTGTCATATTTTTTTCCGAAAGTTTTTTAACCCACTTTAAGAAAAGCGGCTTGAGGTACCAAACTACCACACAGCCAATAATGACTAGTGCAGCGGACTTCAAGCTCAGGGGTTTAATCAGGTTTGCAATGATGCCAATCACCATTGCAAAAGCTAATATCAAAGCCAAAATTGACGTAATACTTATCCTTTTAAATTGCATCAGAAACTCCTACATAAAATTGTTGGGATAAAGCCAAACCAAGTTGACGATTTATCATTGCTCTATGGTTTTGAACTGGTGGCTTCTAGTAATTCTTAACCTCCTCTATTAATTGATTATGTACACCACTAATCACTCGCATACGGAGCCATCGAAAACCGGGTAGTATCATGACTTCATGATGAATTAAGCGTAAATGATATGAACTTTGTCAACTACCAATAAAAACTCAATAAAAACTGAGCTTTTTTTAGTTTGATCGATTAAACCTTGCTAAATTAGGCTTGTTTTCTGAAGAAAATTTATAATTGATAAAAAGACAGCCAAAACTTCTCAAAATTTCTCGAGTCGTTTCGGCTGTATGTCGAGGCTAGTCAATCTCTGAATAAACTTGGCTTTAAAGCGATGTCAACTCATTTTGACACCATTAAATGACCAATGACAGCTAAATTTGGCTGAAATAATATCGGTTATGCGCTACATTAATATTGAACGGGAGGTGGTAACAACGAACATTCATAATCAAATCAAACTTAACCGAGAACGATTAGGGCTAACACAGGATGAACTTGCTTCAAAGCTGTATGTGTCGCGACAAACGATTTCTAACTGGGAAACGGCACACAGTTATCCGGATTTAGAAAATCTACTGCGGTTAAGTGTTTTGTTTGATGTTTCTCTGGATGATTTACTGAAAGGAGACGTGGCGGTGATGAAACATGAACTAAACTACGCACGAACCAACAAATGGGCCTGGCTAATGACTGTCATGCTGGGATTAAGCGCACTGTCAATTGGACCATCCGTTAAATTTTGGGGCTGGTGGGGTTTGGTGTTACCTGTTTTACTGATAAATATTTCGCTGTATGCTGGAATTAAAATAGAGCGCTGGAAGGGACAGCATCAACTGAAAACCTATAGTGAGATTGTTGCCTTCGAAAAGAATAAAGTCATCGATGAAAACGAACGTCTGCGCAACACAATAAAAGATCAAGTTGTTTTGGTTGTTACCATGCTGCTGTTTATGATAGGGGCTGGTGGGTTGGCTCTGCTTGGATTTTGGTTAGTTAAGTAAATATCAGCCTAAAAATAAAAAAACCAACTTTCCTTTTAGGGGAAGCTGGTTTTTCAAGACTAATTGCTCTTAAGAAACACGATTAAATTGACCTGCTAATCATTGATTGATTACCTGAGAATTGCTTAATAAAGTTAGTGTGTAAGCTCAGCCACCAGATAGTTCAATCCATTAATAGAAAGTATTCAAAATAGGGTTAATAAAAGCCAGATTCCCTTGTCTCTTGTCTAAGGAAATCTGGCTTTTCTATCTTTCATTTTCATTGAGAAAAATTATTTATACTATTTTACTTATCTGACCATCGAAATTTTTTTTACTTATCTTATCTATTATCCTTATTATGATTATCCTCATGCAATCGATTCAACGCTTTCCGCTGCTGGGTATCAATAATATGCGTGTACAACCCAGTGGCCGAAGTCGAACTTTGACCTAACTGTGTAGCAACTAGGTGTTCGTTCTTGGTTTCTAAATACAGCTTAGAAGCCAAAGTATGACGTAACTTATGCGGCGTGATTCGCACGTGATTAAAGGCAGTGGAGTATTTTGCCACCAATAATTCCACCGTTGCTGGCTTGATTCGGCGAGGTTCATCCGTACCCATAGTAAGAAACAGCGCCGGCGTATTAGCAGTGGCATGATAACGGGGACGACGGATGCTAATGTAACGGGCTAAATAAGGCAGTACCCACTTTGCAATTGGCACCGAATCCCACTTACCACCTTTACGCCGAACGGTCACATTAGCGGCTTTGAGACTAAGGTGGCCCACATCCATGTTCGTTAGTTCAGAGACTCGAATACCGGTACCTAACATTAGTGCATTAATAGCAACGTCTCGTTCACGATCACGCTGGTAGTAGCGTAAGTGGTTCTGATCCAAGCGCTCGCCGTATTCATCTTGAATAAAGTTTAAGTAGGCTTTATCCTGATCACCCAACATCAGCTGATCTTTAATATGACTGGCTCGAGTCGCATAGGTTTCGCTATCTTGAACCAGTGAGATTTTTTTCATCACATTGCGGTAGAAGTAAGGTTCACCTTCACTATTTTCAGATTCAGCTGTTAAAAACCGAAACAAGGCGGACAGGGCATTTAGAGAACGATTAACGGTGCGGTGCGACAACGCGCCTTGCGGATGCTGTGCGGTTTGCTTACCACGATTGAGCAAATAGGATTTATACAACTCCATATCTTGTTTCTTCAAATGTTCAAGATCTTGCAGGCTGATTTGTTTAATCGAGTTGGCAGAGGACACTCCCGTTTCAATCAGCCATTCAAAAAAGCGTTTAAATTCGTTCAGATACTGATATAAAGTCGCTGGCGACAACGGCACGGAAGACTTCGCTAAATAGTAATCACCAACGTAGTCAGGAAGTTCATTCACCAACTGTTCATTATGTGCAACATAGGCTGAATGGTCCACTAGAATACCCCCTTTTAGGATTAGGAACAGGTGTTCTAATTATACCATGAATCACCGGGCTCGTGAGAAGGTATAAACGAATGACCAGTAAGGATACTGAGATTGATCGATTTTTAGTGGGTACGGTGCCAAACGATACGATAACGTCTTGGTAATCAGCACGGACTGTGAGCGCTGCAAATCATTTCTAAGCTGAATCCGATATTTGCCAACTGGCAGCGTCCGCTTCAACATCAGTGATTTAAATGTCCGGTAAAGTTCATAGTGCTGATGGGTTTGCTCGTTAATCAAAGTACCGCTGAATTCAGCTGCCGGTGCCAAAGAAATCTCAAAACGCTTAGCTTTATGATTTAATTGAACTTGCTGACTTAGCGTACCATACGGTTTGATTTTGGTCTTCTTGGCATCAAATTGCAGTGATAACTGACTTTGCTGTACAGCCACATCGTGCCCCTTGGTAGTAGATAGTGCATGAGGAGCTGAAGCATAGGTCGCTACTAAGACAACGACCGCTACGAGGGCAACCCAGCCTTCATTTTTAGTGCGCAATCTAATCCGTCGCTCGGAAACGAGTGCCAAACTTGGTACGGCACAAAGGATCCCAAGCAACGGAATCATGACTTGTCCATAGCGACTTTCTGTTTCCCATAATAGGGTGTGAAAAGCAATATAGCCTAAAGCGGTTAGAATAGTTAACATAATTCGTGGATCATCCGTTGACTTTGAACGTCTCCGCCATAAGCGCAAACAACGCAGCAAGGTTTCGGCGTAAAGTAAGACAAAGCCGATTCGCATGATCACCATACCCATAGAAGACAACTGCAACTCAAATCGTTGATAGAGTTTCGGTGCAGCAACGTAGCCACCAGTGTAGGCTTTAGGCATGAGCGAAACGTTTAATAGGATGCTGGCTTTTTCGATCCAGCGCGTCACGATGCCCACTGGACCTAATTTTGCTAGCCGTTCCGGTAACGCCTTGTTTAAATAATCCTGCTTAGCTTGTTTACCCTGAATCGAGCTGAGTGTTTCAACGTCTTTAATATCATATCGACCAGCGTTGTGCGGATTATAACTCATCCAGACCCAGTGCATGGCTGGAAAGGCATATTCATTATCAGCGTGATAGTGACTAGCAGCTTTCAACCCAGCAGACGTTGGTACGGCTAGAACGAACCCCAAGATGATAATCAGGAACGGTGTTTGGATGGCTTTCAACTGCTGACGATTTTTAAACAGTAGCCAAATCGTGACTAACAAAACCGCCACCAGCAAAACGATCAGATTAGGTTTGACCACTTCACCAATAATCACCGAAATGAGTAAGCCGGCTCCCGTGAGTCCCTTTTTGGTTTGGTTAAAAGAAGACCAGCCGATTAAAACGTTAAACACCACAGCCAGACAAACGAGGGTAGGCAAATCGGAATAAAAGACTTGTAAGTAATACGTATAGGCAAACGGACTGACCAAGAAGAACAGGGCAGCTAACAAAGCAGCGCTGTTTTGGTGACTCAAACGACGAACTGAACGTAAAATAGCAATAATAAAAGTATCAAGCAAAATAAAGGATAATAAATGGATACCCCAATACGTATCCAGATGAAGCAAGTTCGTTAGTTTAAGCCATCCGCTCATGAGTACCGTCAGCGAAACGTTATTTGGAAACCGCTGGAAGTAAAGTGAATCATTCCAGTTTAAATGACCGTGGCTGAGCTGTTCAGCCTGCACGAGAACCCGAAATGGATCATGATAAACAGAAGCCGGTAAGAAACGAAGTACCAGTAGCTGAATTACCATCATCAAAATGATAATCACAGCTAATATCCAATTAACCGTTCGTTGTGAAAGCTGACTCGTCCATTTTAAATAGAGCGGCTTTAAATACCAGATAGCCAAACACCCAATTAAAACCAAACAAGTGGCCTTAAGATTAAGCGGCACAAAAATATTGGAGATGATTCCTATCAGCATTGCGCAAGCTAATATTAAGGCTAAAACTGAAGTAATACTAATTTTTCTGATTCGCATGAGAAACTCCTAGTTAATTTAATAATTTGATTATTCCCGTTGCTTTGATAACACGTGGCTAAATGACAGGCGTAAAACACTCCACCAACCCAATGACAGACACAATCCCGCTAACACGTCACTGGGATAGTGAACAAATAAATAGATGCGATCAAAGCCCATCATTGCTAGCCAGAAAAGACTGATCAATCCAAGTAAGAAACGAACGGATGCTGAGTGACATAGCGGTATCACGATCAAAAGGATGACCAATACCATCGTCGCAGTTGAAGTGGTATGTCCACTAGGAAAACTATAGCCCGCTTGAGCCACTAGTTTTCCTAGTGGCCGTGGCCGCTGCATGATCATTTTAAAAATAGCCATTAGTGCGTTAATGCCAACTTGAGCGGTCAATACCCAGCCTGCCTCAAAGCGATGACGACGCAACCAGAGAATTAGGGAGATCAGCAGACAAATGATCGTGTTGGCGGATGGGGTGCCTAGGAGCGCAAACCATTTAAAAAAAATGGTCCTACTAGGTTGCCTAACGCCAATTGCCAATTGCTGTCCCCAAGCGTCAAAATCACCGATCCAACTGGCGTGAAAATGAACTCCCATTGCTAATATTAGAAAACTTAACCAAGTCAGCATAGCAACTCCCCACCAAAAACGGTTTGCTTGCTGTCGTATACGCATAATATCAAGTCCAGTCTGTAAAATAATGATGCGTAGTCCTGTTTTAGCTATAATCTTATATGGCGCTCAGTTTTTCAATCAATAAGAATTGTGAAAATTACCATCGATTAGATTTTTAACAGCAACTACCCTTAAATGTAATTTGGAAACATTATAAATGACACGCGAACAATTTAATAGTAGACTAAAACAGTCAAAAAAGGCTGCTTTGAAGATAAAAATTAAAAAAATTTTAGGATGATAACAGGTAATTTTCACAACAAATCGGTTATAATACGAATATTAGTAGAATAGATTGTTCATAGTGTTCCCATTCTATAACAGTCTATTCGTTAATCAGCATAAGAGACATTAAATTTCCCGTAGAATCCGAAAGGGTGGAGAGAATATTGATCATAGATGGTAAAGCACTATCCAATCAGTTAGATATCAGCATGAAAGCGGAGGTCAAAGCACTCCGCGAAGAAGGTATTGAACCTAAACTGGTTGTGATTATTGTTGGTAACGACCCCGCCAGTCAAATATACGTCCGCAACAAGCACCGCAAAGCTATCAAATTGGGTATTACTTCAATCATTGAACGTCGGCCCGCAGACTTTACCCAAGCTGAATTACTGGCATTAATTGACCAGTACAACCGAGACGATACTGTTCACGGTATTTTAGTTCAACTGCCATTACCGAAACAAATTGACAAATCTGTGATTATTCGCGCTATTGCACTTGAAAAAGATGTTGATGGCTTCAGTCCCGAAAACGTCGGCAAACTTTTCAGCAATAGTCACGAACATTACCCAGTTTCCTGCACACCCAAGGGTATTATGACGATGCTGGCACATTACAAGATTGATCCAGCAGGCCAGCATGCCGTGATTGTTGGTGACTCTAACATTGTTGGACGGCCAATGGGTGCATTACTGCTGAATGCTGGTGCAACGGTAACGTATACCCATATTCTAACGCAGGACCTATCGTCATTTACCCGTACAGCCGATATTTTGATTGTGGCAACCGGAGTCGCTCATTTAATCAAAGCAGACGATATTAAACCTGGTGCTACTGTAATCGATGTCGGGATGGATCGGGACGAAAACGGTAAATTAGTGGGCGATGTCGACTATGATCAAGCTAAAGAAGTTGCTGGCGCCATCACGCCTGTCCCAGGTGGGGTTGGCCCTATGACGATTACGTCGCTCATGCAGCAGACCCTTGAACTCACCAAAGTCGCTAATCATCGAGCATTAGAACCTGTTAAGTAAAAACTATATAACATATAGCGTCCAGTTTTCATTGTCTAAAACAAATTTCCCCTGTTTTCTAATCCACTTTTGCGGTAATGTAAAAGTATTATAAAATTGGGGGACAATGTATGAACTGGACGCTATTTTATTTGGTTGTTTTTGTTATATTCAGTTTAAACACCGCTGCAGCAGTGTTTACGGTGTTCCGAGAACGTCGTGATATTGCTGCAACGTGGGCGTGGTTGCTAGTTTTGAACTTGTTGCCGATCATTGGGTTTTTAATTTATGCTTTGCTTGGGCGAAAATTAACCCATCGACAGTTAAATAAGGTGCAACGTCAACCCGACGCTGAATTAACGGACGCCTTGTCACAGCAACAGGCCTCGTTACCACCATATTCTTCAGGTGATACCCACCAGGAATCATCCGTTAAGAACATGATTCGCTTATTCCAAAACGTTGATAACGCCTTTGTGACGTTAAATAATCAAACTGAGATTTTTACAGACGGTACAACGTTATTTAATAATATGCAACAAGAGATTCTGAATGCCCAACACGTGGTTTACGTTGAATTTTATACGTTTTACAACGACCAGCTTGGACAGCAAATGCTCAGTGCTTTAACCACCAAAGCTCAAGAAGGAGTTACAGTTCGCGTACTGTACGATTCTTGGGGATCAATGGGGACTAAGCGCGATTTCTTTGAACCATTGCGTGATGCTGGTGGTTTTGCTGAACCATTCTTGGGCATCCACTCAAACTGGCGCGATTTCCGTCTAAATTTCCGGGATCACCGTAAAATTGTTGCCATTGATGGCTGGACTGGCTATATCGGCGGTTTCAATATCGGTGATCAGTACGTGGGACGTTCAAAGAAATTCGGCCATTGGCGCGATACCCACATGAAGGTAACGGGGGATGCAGCTTTAGCTCTCCAAGAACACTTCATTTCTGACTGGAATGCCACGGTTCCTGAAAATGAACTGGAACGTACCATGCAGCATTTTCCCAAAGCCAGTGATGAAATTGGTAAAACAATGATGCAAATTGTGACCAGTGGACCCGATTCCGATATTGAACAAATTAAACTAGGGTATTTGCGTATGATCAACAGTGCGAGAAAAAGGCTCTATATTCAAACACCTTACTTGATTCCAGATGACAGTGTATTAAACGCATTACGGAGCGCCACCTTATCTGGCGTCGATGTCCGAATCATGGTTCCTCATATGCCAGATCACCCCTTTGTTTACCGGGCGACTCAATACTATGCGCGGTTACTAGCGGAAGATGGCGCGAAAATCTATTTCTACCAAAATGGATTTATCCATTCTAAAGTTGTGATGATTGATGACGCCATCTCGTCTGTGGGTTCCGCTAATATGGATTTTCGAAGTTTTAAACTGAATTTCGAGGCAAACGCCTTTGTTTACGATTTTAAAATTTCCCGTGAACTTCGAGATATTTTTGAGAATGATATCAAAGAAAGTCAATTAATTACGGCCGCTGACTTTCAAAATATGTCACTGTGGCTACGTTTCAAACAGGCTGGTTCACGCTTACTTGCGCCAATATTGTAATTAAACTAAAGATTCCTCAACGTACGCTAGCTGATTTAATCAATCAGTCAACGTATGTTGAGGAATCTTTTTAATGACTATTTAGTTGCGGCACCTTTATAAATACCTAAGCGCTTTGATTCACGCTCCAGATATTGATGCATGGTCCGCGGCTTGTGATCCAATAATGCTTCCAATGTAAATGAAGAACTGTCCCAGCCCCATTTACGCATGGTCCGGACTAAACGAATAAAGGCTTCGTATGAATAACTGTCGCCACCGTGGAAGTACTGTGGGAAGTAGTCGGCAAGGTGATCTTCGTCAACGTATTCAGCAGTAATCTTTTTGCCAGTGACTTCAGTCATCATATCAGCGACTTCATAACTGTTTAGCTTTTCGTTGCACAGTTGGTAAACACCCTTATCGAAGTATTCAGGACGATCAAGAACCTTCAAGATAACGTCGGCTTCATCGAGAGCATCGAACCATGACATTCGCTTATCAAGCGGGGTGTAGTTAGGAAACTTACCCAACTTGTAGAACTGTTCTAGGAAGACATCGTGGTTATACCCAGATGGTTGTAGAACAGTCCATAACATGTGGCTTTCGAACCCACGGTATAGCAAGTAATGTTCAACTTTTTGTTTCATCATATGGTGCAACTTAGTATCCAAGTTAGGGAAGAGCACTGAAATATCGATAAATTGCTTAACGTCTTCCTTGATGGCAGCGTCAATCGCAATTTTACCCATCACATATTCTTGGAATGAGAAGAGGGTAGGGATATAGACAACTTGGTCAACACCCTTCATGGCCTTTTCAACTTGATCAGCTTTAGTAGCATCAATGACCATTGTTTCTTTAACACCTTGTGCCTTATAGTCAGCTACTTTAGGATTAATATCCACAGCACGAATATCAACACCATGTTGTGCCAAATAGGGAACGATTTGGCGACCAACAGATCCACATGCACTTGTAATTAGTAACATAATAACTTCCTCCTAGACTGAATTAGTTTTCGAGATTCTTCAGAACTTTTTTCATGAAGTTAATTCCCGATTTCAACTCAGAATCGCTTAACCCGGTTCTGATATCCGTTTCTAATTGGTCAGCTGAATCAAGGAGAACATCTTGTTTAGCCAAGGCTTTCGCTGTTAGTGCAATTTGCTTACTGCGAGCATCATCGGGATTCGGAATCCGCTTAACAAATCCCTTTGTTTCCAACTGATGTAAAAGTCGTGTAACAGTGGGGCTGGAAAGCTTGAATTGCTTTTCCAAATCAACTTGTCTAACAGCTCGATCTTGATTAACCATTAGGCAAGACAAAAGATTAAACTGCGGTTGAGTAAGCTGAAATTGAGCGAGTAGGACATTGCTCTTCTTATCAAACTCAATTGCAGCCTCTTTGAGATAGATTCCGATCCGGTTCCGTTGATTCAGCAAGTCATTACCCCCCAAAAGCAGATTGTTAATGAAATAGTTAGCTAGCTAGGATTCATTACTTATATCTTAGCATGCTAGGAATATTTTGCAACCGCTTTCTTTAGTAGGACCAGATCATGCTTGAGTACTATGGAAAAATGACGATAGAGAAGGCTAAATTAGTAAACTTAATAAAATATAGGTTTTATTAAGTTTACTTAAAAAACGCAATTTAATCTTCCCCTCGCGGAAATAACGTTCTGAGGGGAGTTAATACCATGAAGAATATAGCTAAACAAAGGCCATTAAACCCAAAAATACAGTAAAATATGGCGAAAAAGCTGATTTGAAAGTGGTTCAAACAGCTAAAAACCTGAATTTACGATGTTTTAAGCATAATAATAAGCCAAACTGTGAATTTAAAACGCCAAAAAGTGACTAAATTACTGTAAAAGCAGCTGTTTGTCGACGCAAACAGCGTTCATATAGCATTTAAGAGCAAACTCATACAACAATTGCACTAATAATTAGCACAATTTACATCAGGATCGTTAAACTGTATATCTTGAATTGAAAATTGAGCTAACAGCCAATATATTCGATGTCTTGGTCTTGCTAGATGGACACTACGATGACTAAACTAGTACCTGATTGTTTCAATCTAATGATAAACGATACAAAACAATGTAATTTATAGAATCCGTTGTAATTTAACAACTATCTACAAAAACAAGAAACTGGTCTCAGTAGCAACAATAAGTTAACAATCAAACTACGTAGATGATTGTAGGTGATTGTTCGGCGTTCATACGACACACGTTCGTTCATTCTGGTGTGTAGTTGTCCGAATGATGTTCTCAGTTGCGCCAATTTAATTCAACTAGTCAGCCGGTTTGATTGTTATCGTAATTTGATAGTCGATAACTTAAATAAACGCAATCAATAAAACAGGGGAGTATTTTTAACGTTAATTACAGGTCTACTTCTGTTTTCTTTCTCTACTTTACATAATATATATTATTCAAAGTAGTTAATCAAAGAAATTAAGCCATCATTTTTACAATCACAGATCTCTATCCAATTCACTTTCCTGAACAATTCCATTCTTTTTTAATTCCAAAATAAAAAAGCACCGCATTTGCTAGTGCTCTTTTGAATCTGCAGAATTTGTTTTCTCAAATCGATTATTAAACCAGATTGCCATGATTCCTGTCACAGTTCCAACAACGCAAATCACTAATAGCAACACCACAACAAAACCCGAATACTTTCTCGTTGCATTGATAATCATTGCTACCAATATCGCAACAGCTAAAATGTTAACAAATGTCAGAACGATTTTTTCAGTCCCGTTATGTTTTGCTAAATACAGCGAAATGGCATATACACCGATATAACTTAAAACGCTCACCAAAACCTGATATGATAAATTATGCTTACTCATTGCAGAAATTACCGTGATTAAGCACAGACAAATTGCGGTGATCCATGATGTCATAGCATATTTTTTATACAAAGCGAACAACTCCCTAAAGTACGTATATATACTATTATCGGTGATTTCTAGGGATTTGCAACCGATTTGCTAGAAGTTATTACTCAAACAACGTTTTATATTGCCCATAACCAGCCTGTTCAAGCTGATCCGCCGCAATAAACTTTAAAGCTGCGCTGTTAATGCAGTACCTTAATCCACCGGCATCCTGAGGACCGTCAGTGAAAACATGACCCAAATGTGATTTTGCTTCAGTTGAACGCACTTCTGTCCGATACATGCTATGTGATGTATCTAAATGCCGCTTAACAGATTGCTTTTCGATTGGTTTTGTAAATGACGGCCAGCCACAACCGGCGTCATATTTATCTAGTGAGCTAAACAGTGGTTCGCCACTCACAACATCAACGTAGATACCTGGTTGATCGAACTGATCATACTTTCCACTGAATGGTGCTTCAGTTGCGGCATTTTGAGTGACTTCGTAAGCTGTTTGGGACAATTGTTTCCGTAACTTTTGCTCGTCTTTCTCCATTTTTTACCAACTCCTTGATTAATCAATTATAAATAATAGGTTGTGTACAATTTAAATTGTAGGCTACTTAACCATTTTTAGCAATATTTAGGTTCTTTAACAACTATGTAAAAACCAGCTTATCAGTAACCATTGTTGTCTTGGTGAACTGATAAACTGGTTTTTGAATTAAATGACATTAAAATCAGTCATACAGATTACCCCGCAAAGTTGATTGCTCATAATGAGTCCGCAACAAGCCTCGTTCTTGAAGAATTGGAACCACGAGTTCAACAAAATCGGTCATACTTTCTGGATAAGTTGGAAACATTAAGTTGAAGCCATCAGCCACACCATTCTCAAACCAATCTTGCATCATATCAGCAACTTCCTCAGCAGAGCCAACCACAGTTGCGTGCCCTCCTGCACAAGCCAACCGTTGTAAGAGTTCCCGAACGGTTGGCTGTTCGGTTTCGACGATCCGTTTGATAACTTCAAACCGTCCTTTAGGTCCTTGAAAATCGGCAACCTCAGGTAATGATGGCACCGGACCATCTAAGGGCCAATCCGCTACTGGTAAGTTCAAGAAATCGCTTAGTTGTGCCACCGAATCCGCGATCGGCAAAGCATCGTCTAGCTTTTTCTGCTTAGCGGCGGCTTCCTCATAGGTTCTGCCTACATATGGTACCAATCCAGGTAAAATGATGGGTACATCTCCCGTTCGGTGATAGTTTTGAGCTCGCTGCTTCACGTCATCGTAGTACACCTGGGATTCAGCCCGATCCCAGGCAACCGAGTAAATAGCTTCCGCATACTTAGCGCCCAAATCCTTTCCTTGCTCAGATTGACCGGCTTGAAAAATTACGGGCCTGCCTGTTGCCGAAGTTGGAATGTTTAACGGGCCACGAACGTCATAGAATTCACCATGATGGTTGATTGGGTGAATTTGGTCAGTGTCTAACCAGCGATCATGTTCGGCATCGTTAATAATAGCGGTTGCTGGAAATGATGCCCATAATTCATTTAACGTTTGGATAAATTCATCAGCTTGCCGATAGCGATCAGCGTGATTGGGCAGTGCTTCAAACCCGTGATTCTGCGCTTCTTCATCAAACATTGAAGTGACAATATTAACCCCTGCCCGACCATGACTAATGTGGTTAAGACTACTAATCAGCCTAGCAGCATTGTATGGATCATACAAAGTAGAAGAAATTGTGGGAACTAGCCCAACATGCTCAGTAGCAGTTGCAACGGCTGTCATACACGTAATTGGTTCTAGATAGTAAGAAACCCCACCGTAGTAACCACCCATAATGGCTTGACCATCAGCAAAGAAAATCGCATCGAAACAGCCCTTCTCAGCTAATTGACCTAAACGCTGCCAGTAACGATAATCACCCACTTGTGTGATGGTTGAATTTGGTCGACGCCAGGCAGCGCCGTGGTGCCCAGAACTAAACAGAACAGTTGCTAAATGCATCATTTTATTCATTAGATATGACGTCCTTTCCTAATTACTCAGTGATATTAGTCTTACTAACCGCATGCTGCATTGCATCAAATCGTAAAGTAATCAACTTAACCATCACACCATCAAATAATAGACCGGAAATAATATTCACAACGAAAACTAAAACAAGCAATCCTGGTTTAAACTGCTGATAACCGTAAACAAAGTAATTGTAAATAAACGCTGCAATACTGGCACCAAAGGCTCCCCAAAGACAACTGGACCAACTAAACCGCTGATACTTACTCTGATTCGGGAAAAAGCCCAGTTCGTTTCCGCCTCCTTGAATGATACCGTACAACAAGGTCATAGCACCCCACTGGCCACCAAGAAACATTTCAACCACTGCCGCTAAAGTTTCCCCAATAACCCCCGCTCCGATTTTTGGAACAAAATACATGGCTAATGGTGCCGCGATGAACCAAAGGCCGGCGAAGGCACTATCAACTACCGGGCCAAGCCCAGTCGGCGTAACAGCTACTTTAACCAAATTGTAGAAAAAATTTATCACATAGGTATAGATAATGCCACAGAAAATACCAATCAAAGTCACTAAAATAATGGCTCTAATGTCCCAACGAGTCGCCTTTTTCATTAGAGTTCACCTGCCTGCCCATCGAGTGCCGATTCTGTCCAACTCGCCCAGGATATTTGTTTAGTTGCAGCATCCCAAAAATACCATTCCAATAAGCAGCTTCTAAGAAAAGCTTGTTTTGCAGCAGCTAATTGCGACTCTGTTGTGCGAGCTGCTTCTCGGTCAATGATAGCCATAAACTTGTCCGAAATACCGTCTTTGCCAGCAAATTCTCCGTGCTGCAATTCGTCAACCCACGGATAAAATGGGTTATCCTGATGTACTTGATCACTTTGACTAAGGAACTTACCTAGTTCAACATATAGCCAAATACCGGCTTCAAACGGTGTCAAAATTGCCAGCAGATTAGCGGATGATAGCGGTGCAAGAATGTGTTGCCGATACAAAAAAGTAATTGGCTGAACTGCGGCATCATACTGTTGTGACCATTCATTATGATTGTTGTGTGATAACTGCTGGAACAAAGCGCTCACAGATTTTAAATGTCGACTGAGCTGATCGGCAAACAATCGTTGATCGTCCACCGTCTTGCTGTTAGCAATCAAAGCTGTTTGAACAATCGTTTCAGCGTTAGCATACTGCAGATCTTGTTGAATATAGTATGCCAGCGCTTTTGCATCCACTTGGTTGTGGAGAACAGACTGGATAAACGGATGTTGCTCATTAGCAATCAAATACGGCTGACTGGCTTTAATTAATTCTTGTGAAAATGACATATCAAACACCCCTTTTGTTTGGGGTCCGGGGTGGTCAAATTAGCTGAGTTTACGAAAACAGCCCACTCAATGATACGAGTGGGCTGTTAGTCAATTAAAGTTAAATTCGACTAAAGGCAAATGGTTCTCCCTACGGCAGTACTAACTGCATCAGGTTCCTTGGGTATGTCTCAGCTGATCAAACAGCACCCCAGACCACAAAACGATATTTTCGGTACACTTGAATTAAACAAGATTAGTTTGTTATTGTCAAGCAACTGCATTTTTCTGCTTAAATAATATAAAAGAAGCAGTCCAATAATTTAGACTGCTTCTTTTGATTACCATTCAATTAAGCTTCGAAAGCTTCTTGCAATGGTGGTACCACTTGCTTCTTACGTGATACAACACCTGGTAAGTTTGCACGATCATTCTTCAAAGTTGTCTTGAAGGCTTTTTCAACCATGTCTTTAGGTTCACCAACAACGAATAACTCGGAGTTGCTGTCCAATACATTAGTTGCCAAAACGAGGAACAAATCGTAGCCCTTTTCAGCGGCTTCGTCGTTCATCGCCTTCTTGATGCCATCTTCACGGCTGATGACATCGTTTAAATCAACCGTGTTGATCTGGTCGATACGAATACTCTTGCCACCCATGGTAAATGATTTAGCATCGCCTGAAACTAATTCAGCGTCAGACTTTGCGGCTAAATTAGTCCCCGCCTTTAACATCTCAATGCCATAACTTTCATAGTCGATGTCAGCAATTTCAGCAAGTGCTTTAACTGCTTCACGATCTTTGTCAGTGGTGGTTGGTGATTTAAGCAACAAGGTGTCAGAAATGATAGCTGATAGCATTAACCCTGCTAACTGAGCTGGGATATCAATCTTGTTTTCCGCAAACATGTTGGTAATGATGGTGCTAACACAGCCAACTGGTTCTGCACGGTAGTATAGTGGTGCAGCTGTGTTAAAGCCATTGATCCGGTGATGGTCAACCACGTGAGTAACTGTAACATCAGCAATATCGTCAGCTGATTGTTGTGGTTCGTTATGGTCAACTAACATAACGGAATCGACTTCGTTTGAAACAGTCTTAACGACACGTGGTGCAGCCACACCAAAGTGCTTCAGCACAAAACTAGTTTCCATGTTAGGTTCGCCAAGTGCGACGGCTTCAACATCATAGCCCAACTTTGTTTGTAAATATGCGTATGCCATTGCAGCAACGATGGCATCGGTATCTGGACTCTTGTGTCCAAAAACGAGTTCTTTTGACATAAATTTATCGCTCCTCATATCAATAATGATTTTACATACTAATCATACTATTAATTTTGCTGAATTTCTTGTAAACGTGCCAAATAATCTTTAGTTTTCAGATATTGATCAAATTGTGCGAGAAAATGTCCAATGCGTGGAATCTTATCTTTCCCGCTTCTGAAGACGAAGGCCAGTTCAAAGCGAATGTTTGGTTCAAAACGCGCAGTCCAAGTATCAGGCTGTTCACCTTGTCCAACCACAAATGAGTTAGGTAATGCGGTATATGCGCCAGTCGCATCAGAGAACCGAAGTAGCTGGCTTGGTGTGGTAAACTGCGCCACACTGGTTGGTAAGTCAACCATTGCGTTCTTAAAGGATTCGCGCATAACGTGATTCAAGTAATACTCAACTGGATAAGTGACCCATGGTTTGTTAGGCGTATCAGCAAACTTGATCCGTTTCTTCTTGCTGAGCTTTTCATCATGGTGAATAAAGAGTAAGTCATCGCTAATGATACGTTTAGATTCGTATGGTTTCCAATTCTTAATTGATTCATCTGGTAAGTACATGATTGCTAGGTCAATTTGGTTGTTTTCAAGCTTATCCCAAATTTCCTTACGGGTCAGCATATGCAATGTAATCTTCACATCCGGATTTTCCCGGTAAGATTGAATTACAAAGTCTTCAAAAACGCTGTCCTCAACTGATGATAGCATCCCAATATTAATGTCACCTTGAGTGGCACTAGTTGATTGCTGAATCTCATCAGTAGCACTGTTTAGCACATCATAAATCCGGTGTGTGGCATCCAGCATGGTATAACCAGCATCGGTTAGACGCAACTTCTTACCAACGGAATAGAATAAACGAGCACCAACTGTACGTTCCAATTTTTTAATTTGCTGAGTTAACGCAGGCTGGGTAATACCCAAAATTTGAGCGGCTTGCGTATAATTCATCGTTTCAGACAATTGAAGAAAATAAGTCAATGTCTTAGATGAAAAAATACTTTCTTGCTTACTTTTCATGTGGGAACCTCCTATTTGGGTTGTCCTTAATGTTTTATTATCAAAACTATAATAACCATCTTCGGACAAATACGCAATTATTGTAATCCGAAAATAACTAATTTCTAATAAAAATTAAGACAAAGTTAAAATAGTTGGTTTACTCCGCAACACTTCTGGAATTCCTTCCGATTCTGTGTCAATGACAAATGAACCGTTCGAATAACGATTATTCATTGGGTGCTCTGCTGGCAAAATATCATGCAACCGTCGCCGATCCGTGATTACTTCAAGTGGTGACGAGGCATCAGGTAATTTAATAAAATCAACCACTTCATGCGGCTGTGACTTTAGGGCATGCAGAACTAATACGCCTTTCCGCGCCCGACTCGTCACTGGCAGTTCACTAGCCGACATTTTCTTAAAGGCACCACGCTGCGTAATTAAAGCAACGGTGTCATCATCGTTAACCAGTTGCAAATCAACCACTGAATCCCCTTCACCAAGGTTCATCGAGCGAACGCCGGTGGTCCGGGCACCGTTAATCGAAACTTCGGCTAGGTCAAAGCGTAGCGCTAAGCCTAATCGAGACATCAGCAATACTGACGCTTTAGCAGGCTGTGGCAAATAAGTAACGTTAACGACTTTGGCCTGATCCGATTTTAACTTTTCAAACACCTTGGCACTGGACTTATAGGTACGTCCTGGCAACAGGTTCTCAAAGGCTGTCCGCTTAATGTATCCGTCGTCCGTAGCAATCAAGAACTCACCAGGTGCTTTGAGAGAATTAAACGCGTAGGTGGCGATAATCTCTTCGTCATCGGCAAGACCGATAGTTTGGGAAATGTGCTCACCAGTATCCTTCCAACGGGCATCAGTAATTTCATGAACTGGCCGGTAGATCAAATTACCCTTATTGGTGAACATGAACAAGTGATCCAGTGTACTGAGTTTTTCAGTGAAGATCGGGTAATCCTCTTCTTTAAGCCCGTTGTCTTCCGGATCAGAAGCGTTATAAGAGCGAACGCCACTGCGTTTCAGATAACCGTCACGACTGACCATGACAACCACGTCTTCATCAGGAACCATAACCTCTGTGGAAATCTTCAGTGGTGTAATTTCCGCTTGGATTTCAGTTCGTCGGTCGTTGCGGTACTGCTTATTGATCTCCCGCAATTCTTTTCGTAACACCTTGTTTAAAGCTTTTGGATCAGCCAAGATTTCTTGATAAGTTGCAATGCTTTTGGCCAATTCAGCTGCTTCTTTTTCTAACGCCGTAACGTCGGTATTGGTCAAACGATAGAGTTGCAGCGCCACGATCGCGTCTGCTTGTTCTTCAGAAAAGTCGTAAGTGGTGACCAGGTTATCCCGGGCGTCTTTACGATTTTTACTTGCCCGAATAGTGGCAATGACTTGGTCCAGAATAGACAACGCTTTAATCAGGCCTTCAACGATGTGCTGACGTTTGGCTGCTTTGTCCAAATCAAACTTAGTCCGGCGAGTAATAACGTCTTGTTGGTGTTCCAAATATGCCGCCAAAATCGTCTTTAGACCAACATGTTCTGGTCGTTTATGGTTGATCGCCACCATGTTGAAATTATAGGTGACTTGCAAGTCAGTATTCTTAAATAAATAGTTCAAGATTCCTTGTGCATCAACGTCTCGTTTTAATTCGATAGCAATTGAAAGCCCATCACGATCAGACTCATCACGCACTTCAGAAATACCATCAACTTTTTTGTTTAAGCGTAATTCATCGATTCGTTTAACCAGCGATGCTTTATTAACTTCGTAAGGAATCTCGCTGATACGAATCAACTGCTTGTTGCCACGCAGATCTTCGATAGCTGTTCGTGAGCGGACAACGACACGGCCACGGCCGGTTTCATAGGCTTTTTTAATACCATCAACACCTTGCAGGATGCCACCCGTTGGGAAATCAGGACCCTTAACAAACTGCATTAAATGCTCTAAGTCAGTGTTGGGATGATCCAGCAAATACAGCAGCGCATCGATAACTTCGCCTAAATTGTGCGGTGGAATATCCGTTGCATAACCCGCTGAAATCCCAGTGGCACCGTTCACTAATAAGTTAGGGAACTTGGCTGGTAAAACGGTGGGCTCATATTCCGTATCATCGAAGTTCAGCACCATATCGACCGTTTCTTTATCGATGTCTCGTAGCATTTCCCCAGCAATCTTGCTGAGGCGAGCTTCAGTGTACCGCATGGCAGCAGGCGGATCACCATCCATAGAACCATTGTTACCATGCATTTCAATCAATGGTTCCCGAACTTTCCAATCCTGACTCATTCGGTTTAAGGCTTCGTAGATGGAACTATCACCATGGGGGTGAAAGTTACCCATGACGTTACCCACGGCCTTAGCGGATTTTCTAAATGGTTTGTCGTACGTGTTACCATCCTTATTCATCGCAAATAAAATACGGCGTTGAACGGGTTTCAAACCATCGCGAATATCTGGCAGTGCCCGTTCTTGAATAATTGATTTTGAATAGCGACCAAATCGATCACTCATGACTTCTTCTAATGTGAGCTCTTGAATCTTAGTTCCTGCCACTCAAAGGACTCCTTTCATACCTTATTTGGTTGATGCTGGCTCGTTATGAGCTTCATTTGCTAAATTACTATCGAGAATGCTGCCGTCTTCTTCCATAGTGAACGCAACGTTTTCTTCGATCCACTTACGCCTAGGTTCAACTTTATCGCCCATTAGGGTCGTGACTCGACGTTCAGCTAATGCGGCATCATCGATCCGGACCCGAACCAGCGTCCGGCCTTCAGGATTCATGGTTGTTTCCCAGAGCTGTTCTGCATCCATTTCACCAAGACCCTTGAACCGCTGTAGTTTATAGCCCTTTAATCCCTTAGTCTTAGTAGCCAGTTCTTCATCAGTCCAAGCATATTCGTCAACTTGTTTCTTACCGTTACCCTTTTGGATCATGTACAGTGGTGGTAAAGCAATGTAGACGCGGCCGGCATTGATCATTGGTCGCATGTACTTGTAGAAGAAGGTCAGCAGTAAAATTTGAATATGGGCACCATCATCATCGGCATCAGTCATAATAATGATTTTATCGTAGTTGGCATCTTCAATGTTAAATTCAGAGCCAACGCCAGCACCGATGGTATAAATCATGGCATTCAGTTCTTCGTTTTTCATGACGTCTTCCAACTTGGCTTTTTCCGTGTTCAAAACTTTACCACGTAAGGGTAAAATTGCTTGGAATTTACGGTTACGCCCCTGCTTAGCTGAACCACCGGCAGAATCACCTTCGACTAAGAATAACTCATTTTTATCTGCATTTTTAGATTGTGCCGGTGTTAATTTACCAGACAATAGCCGTTCCTTACGTTTATGTTTCTTACCAGAACGGGATTCATCCCGAGCTTTGCGGGCAGCTTCACGGGCAGTCCGAGCACGCAACGACTTGTGAACCAGCATCTGCGCAAATTCACCGTTTTCCATCAGGTAGTAGCCGAGTTGTTCACTGACGACGTTATCAACGATGGCCCGGGCTTCTGGCGTCCCCAGCTTTTCTTTGGTTTGGCCCTCAAACTGCAGGATTTCTTCTGGTACCCGAAGTGAGATCACCGCAGAAAGACCTTCACGAACGTCAGAACCGTCCAGATTCTTATCTTTTTCCTTCAACAAGCCCACTTTACGGGCATATTCGTTAAAAGCCTTCGTCCACGCACTGCGCATCCCAGCTTCATGAGTCCCACCATCTGGCGTACGGACGTTGTTAACAAACGACAGCAGGTTTTCTGAATAGCCATCGTTATACTGAGCGGCAACTTCGACTTCAACACCTTGCTTACTGCCATCAAAGTACATGATGTCGCCAAGGGTTTCCTTATCTTCATTCAAGTAGGCAACGAATTCCTTGATGCCTTCTTCGTAATGGAAGACTTCTTCGCGTTCCTGATTCTGCCGCTTATCCGTCAGCGTGATTTTAACACCCTTCAGCAAAAAAGCAGATTCCCGAAGCCGTTCAGACAGCGTATTAAAGTTAAATACGGTCGTAGTGAAAATAGAACTGTCTGGTTTGAAATGAATCTTCGTTCCAGTTGGTTTACGGGTATTGCCCTTCTTGATCAAGGTTGTGATGGGGTGACCACCATCCTCAAACTGCTGTTCGTACATTTTGCCGTCACGAACAATGTTAACGGTCAATTCTGAAGACAGTGCGTTTACCACACTAGCCCCAACACCGTGCAGGCCACCAGAGGTTTTATAGCCGCCTTGGCCAAACTTACCACCAGCATGCAGCACCGTTAAGATCACTTCAGGTGTTGGTTTCCCTGAGGCGTGCATCCCGACTGGCATACCACGACCATGATCGGTGACGGTGATGCTGTTATCAGCTTCAATGACCACGCTGATCTCATCCCCGTAACCGGCTAAAGCTTCATCCACCGCGTTATCGACTATTTCGTAAACTAAATGATGCAGTCCACGAGCATCAGTAGAACCAATGTACATCCCTGGGCGTTTTCGAACGGCCTCAAGTCCTTCTAGAACCTGAATCGATGAATCATCATAAGTTGCTTTTTTTCTCGGCACCAAAAAGACTCCTTTCAACTTTTAATTACGATTTTGACTTAGAATTCATGATAACGATAAAATTATTCTGTAATGCAGTAGGAAACATGCTAAAATATTAGCCGTGACACGTCATCATGACAATGGAGGAATGAAACTTGAAACTCGCACTTTTATTATTAATTGCCTACCTCTTAGGCGCGATTCCAAACGGTGTCTGGATCGGCAAGGGATTCTTTCACACCGATATCAGACAAGCTGGTTCTGGCAACATCGGTACCACGAATACATACCGTGTATTAGGTCCGATTGCTGGCACCGCCGTTTTAATCTTAGATTTAGCAAAGGGAACGGTAGCAACCTTACTACCAGTATGGTTCCTGCATATCAGCCTCAGTCAGCATTCGCCCATGCTTTTGCTCTTCGGCTTCATGGCGATTCTCGGCCACACCGTTTCGATCTTTGATCACTTTAAGGGTGGCAAGGCCGTTGCCACCAGCGCGGGCATGTTACTCGCTTACAATCCACTGCTCTTTGTAATCGCGTCAGTGTGTTTTGTTAGCCTTATCTATTTAACCAGCATGGTTAGCCTTGCGTCAATGGTTAGTTTTACGATTATCACCATTTTATGCTTCGTGATTCAGGATTGGTACCTATCTGCATTGGCAGTTTGCTTGACTATCTTTGTTTATTGGCGTCATCGGTCAAACATCAAACGAATCTTGAATGGCACGGAAAACATGGTTTCATTTGGTCTAGGAAACAAGCGGCGACAACGTCAGCAACAAAATAAGGACTGATGATCGTTGCATCACAGATACTATCTTATAAGCAAAAGCAGAGCTATGTCAAAATGATTTTTTGGCATAGCTCTTTTTTTGAGTAAAATTTTAGAAAAAGCGGATCTGAAAACCGACGTTAAATGATTCTTTAGGGCCTGCAGTATGGATGCTCATCTTATGAATGAAATCACCATCGCTATCAACGTTGTCCGCAATCCCCCACCATGGTTCCAAGCAAACAAACGGTGCCCGCTTAGGATAAGGTGACCAGATGCCAACGTATGGGGCATCTTGCAGCGTCAGTGCCACACCATGATCGTTAAGTCTTGTGCTGAGCATCAACGTGGTCTCAACGTGATCTAAGTCCAAGATCAAAGCATCCTGATTAAATAAATCGTGATCCAATACCATTGGTGTAGTTAAATTTAACGTTTTTTCGTGCTTCACGTCGTTGTACGGGCCAACTAATGGGATCTGCTGATAAGCTTTCTTAGGCGCAACCGTTACGGAGTAATCTGAAAAATCTCCATTACCAGGTTCTAGTGGTACATTAAATGCGGGATGACCACCGATTGAAAATGGCAGTGTCACGTCACCACTAGGATTGGTCACCGTATAATGAACCGATAACATGTGTGCATCAAGGGTAAAAGTGACCTGTAACGTGAAATCAAAGGGAAATTTCTCCCGAGTCTCGTCGCTAGCTTCCAATTGAAAAACAGCGTGATCGTCTTCGTGTTCGATAACCATGAAATCCATGTCCCGCGCAAAACCGTGCTGAGTCATACGGTATGTCTGACCGTTCACGGTGTACTGGTCATCCTTCAGTCGACCAACGATTGGAAAGAGAACCGGTGCGTGGCGACCCCAGAATTTAGGATCCGCTTGCCACATATATTCAATCTGATCATCGACGCTCTTAACACTGGTCAATTCAGCGCCATGTTCGTTTATCTTAACCTGTAACTCGTCATTTTTAAGTTCAATCACTGCTTAAACCCCATTTCTGATCAGTCTTCAAGATTAGTATAGACCATTAGCTGGCCCCTTTCAATAACTGAGCTCAGTTTAACTAATCTAGAGGTTAATGCAAAGCCATCAGCTTGCGAAGTCTTCTGAACCTGACTACAATGAAATTAACTTGAAAGCTAATCTTTCACAAGAGGCGATAAATATGTCTAAAGCAGTTTCTAATTTACCAACCACCATGCGAGCTTGGGCGGTTACTGAGCCAGGTCCCATCGATGGTAAGAAAAGCCCACTAGCGTTTACGACGAAACCCGTGCCTACTCCTCAACGAGGCGAAGTTTTAGTGCGAGTGTTAACTTGTGGCGTCTGTCACACGGATCTTCACGTGTCTGAGGGCGATTTACCTGTTCATCAAGAACACGTTACCCCCGGTCACGAAATCGTCGGAGAAGTGGTTGCAATTGGCCCTGACGCACAGCGGTTTGAACTGGGTGACCGCATCGGGGTGCCTTGGCTTCGGTGGACCTGTGGCGTTTGCCAATACTGCCGTTCCGGTAGAGAAAATCTCTGTCCCAATTCGTTGTACACCGGCTGGGATCATGATGGTGGCTATGCCGAGTACACCACGGTGCCTGAAGGTTTTGCCTACCGTATTCCAGAACGGTTCGATTCGCAAACCGCTTCACCCCTGCTCTGCGCGGGAATTATTGGCTACCGGGCTTTTCGCCGGGCTAACGTGCCGGCTGGTGGCCGTCTTGGACTATACGGTTTTGGCGGTTCTGCTCACATCACAGCTCAATTGGCCATTGATCAAGGCATTGAAGTCCACGTTTTAACTCGTGGTAAAGATGCCCGGAAGTTTGCTCTATCATTAGGTGCTAAATCGGCCGCGGGAGCTTATGATCTGCCACCTGTCAAACTGGATTCTTCAATTATTTTTGCCCCAGTCGGTGACATCGTCCCCAAGGCACTTGAAGGGTTGGTTCCTGGTGGCACCTTGGCTTTAGCCGGGATTCACTTAACCGATATTCCACAGTTAAACTATCAAGATCATATTTTTCACGAAAAGAATTTGACTAGTGTTGAATCCAATACTCGGTCTGATGGTGAAGAATTCTTAAAACTGGCAGACCGGTTAGATATTCATCCAGAAACCACACCATATGCCTTTGACAAAGCGGATGAAGCTTTACGCTACGTTAAAAAGGGCGATATTCGTGGTGCTTGTGTTTTGAAGATTGGTGAAGATTAGAGTGTGACATAACTCGGTAGATTCCAGAATTTAACGCAAAAAAACGTATTCCGTCGAACTTTGTCGGAATACGTTTTTTTTGCGTTAAATGGCCGGAATCTGTGTTGTGGCGCAGGTTTAGACTAGATTAAAGTATTGAGCAAAAGTAAACTTTAAGTTGTCTTTAAGTCAAGAAGCCAAATAACATTTTTATCAATATAGACTTATATCATAGATTTTTGTGTTGATGCGATTGTCAAATTAAAGGATATAACGTGACAAATCCTTGTTCTTAACAATGTTGCCGATCTTGTCATTCACGTAACTTTCAGTGATGGTAATGTCACCCATCTGCATATCTGGCCCTTCATAAAGCAGGTCTTCCAGCAGTTTTTCAAGCACCGTGTGTAACCGTCGTGCACCAATGTTTTGGTTCTCATGGTTCAGCTGGTAAGCCAGCTCAGCGATTCGGTTGATGGCTTCAATGGTGAAGGTCACCTTAATGTTATCCGTGCCAATTAAAGCAATATACTGCTTAACTAAAGCGTTATTAGGCTCCGTCAAAATCTTAACAAAGTCTTCCTGGCTTAATTCATCCAGTTCAACCCGAATTGGGAAACGGCCTTGCAGTTCAGCGATCAAATCACTGGGTTTGCTTTCAGCAAAGGCCCCAGCAGCGATGAACAGAATGTGATCAGTATTAATGGCACCGTACTTGGTCTGAACTTGAGTACCTTCAACGATTGGTAAAATATCACGTTGAACACCTTCACGGGAAACTTCGCCACTGTTTTTGTCAGATTTCGAAGTAATTTTATCGATTTCATCGATGAAAATAATCCCCGTGTTTTGGGCCCGTTCAATGGCAGCGTGGTTGATATCCGCGTCGTTAACCAAGGTTTCAGACTCTTCTTGAATTAAAATCTCACGTGCTTCAGAAACTGGAACGGTTCGCTTGATCCGCTTCTTAGGCATCATTTGGCCTAAAGTCGAGCTTAAGTCGATACCCATCTGATTCATCATCGGGTTATTGCCAGCCATGGCTTGTTGTGGATCATCCATTTCGATTTCAACTTCGGAGTTTTCCAATAAACCGTGAGCCAGTTGATCAGAAACCGACATACGCTGATTCTTGACCTCGTCGGTAACTTCTTCTTTTGGCTGCTCAGCAGTTGGCATGTCACCCTTTTGCATCTGAGAAAACATGTTCATCAAGTTTGAAAAATCGGCTTGTTGATTTTGCTTCGGCTTTTTACCGGGAACTAATAACTTCACTAACCGGTTGTTAGCCCGTTTAGTGGCTTCAGCACGGACGTTTTCAAACTCGTTGTCCTTTTCCATCTTAACGGAAACGTCAACCAGGTTACGCACCATGGACTCAACGTCGCCACCAACATAACCAACTTCGGTGAATTTCGTGGCTTCAACTTTGACGAAGGGTGCCTTTACAATTTTAGCTAATCGACGTGCCAGTTCGGTTTTACCAACCCCAGTAGGTCCGATCATTAACATGTTTTTAGGTGTGATCTCTTCTTGCATGTCTTTTGACAGCTGCATGCGGCGGTAACGATTCCGTAAAGCAATCGCAATCGACTTTTTAGCAGCGTCTTGGCCAATAATGTACTGATCAAGGAGCGAAACGATTTCACGTGGTGTTTTTGTAATTGGATCCAAACAAATCCCTGCTTTCTGTTGGGTTATAATTCTTCGGAAATGATGTTGTGGTTCGTAAAGATATCGATGTCACCAGCAATGCTAATGGCAGTTTCGGCGATTTCTTTAGCACTCATGTCTTTAGCGTGGTGGTGCAAAGCTGTGGCAGCTGCTTGAGCGAAATTACCACCGGAACCGATGGCTAAAATGTCATCGTCTGGTGCAATCACTTCACCGGAACCAGAAACCAGCAACATATCCTTATCATTCATGACGATCAATAGCGCTTCTAGTTTTTGTAAGTTTTGGTCTGAACGCCAGTCTTGAGCCAGTTCTACGGCAGCCCGTTCCAGGTTGCCAGAGAATTCATTCAGACGTGCTTCGAATTTTTCTTCAAGTTTAAAGGCATCAGCCACACTGCCCGCAAAGCCAACGACTACCTTATCGTTGTAAATGCGGCGTACTTTATGTGCAGTACCCTTCATAATTACTTTTTCGCCCATCGTAACTTGACCGTCTCCAGCCATAGCATTGTGCCCATTATGACGCACGGCAACGATGGTTGTTGCCTCAAATTTTACTGGCATGTGTTAACCCCTGCTTTCTTTAATCATGAGTGGCGCGCGGAAAGTAACGCCGATAGTCACGCTGAAGCTGCGACTTAGTCACGTGAGTGTAGATCTGAGTTGTGGATAAACTACTGTGGCCCAAAAGCTCTTGCACGGTTCGTAAATCCGCGCCGTGGTTCAATAAATGCGTGGCAAAGGTATGCCGCAGCATATGCGGATGAATGTCACCCGTCAGACTGCTACGATCAATCATTTGATTCAAGACGTATTCCACACCCGTAGATGTAATTGGATCGCCATAATGATTGATGAAAACCACCTCATGTGTTTTATGGTACTTTTGCATCAATGGCTCTCTCGCAGCCTTAAGATAAGTTTGCAGCGCGTCTTTAGCGTAGTGGCCAAAAGGCACGTAGCGCTCCTTATTGCCTTTACCATGAATCAACATTAGCTGACCGTCAAAATCGACGGCGTTTAAGGTCAACCCACATAGTTCACTGACACGGATGCCAGTGGCATAAAGCACTTCAAGAATCGCAGAATCCCGCTTTGCTAACACGGGATCTGGATTTTCACCCGCTGCTTTAAACAGTGCCGTCATTTCCTTCTCATAGAAAAATCTGGGCAGTGGCTGTGAACGCTTCTTTAGCGTCACGTAGGCAAACGGATTGACCTTAACCAGATCTTCGCGAATCAAGAAATCGTAAAACGACCTCAAACTGGAGATTTTTCGTGCAATGGTCGTTCGCGCCTTATGCTCGTCATACAGCTGACTAAGATAAACTTGAACGTCCAGTTTCGACACTAACAGTAAATCAGTGTTGTCACCGGTATCGACTAAGAACTTTTGAAAAGCAGCCAGATCCTCACGGTAAGCCTTAACGGTCTCAGGTGAATACTGTCGTTCACTTTCCAGGTAGGTGATAAACAATTCAACTGGTGTTGCCATGAGAATCGCCTCCATGATTGTAATGTATCAAAAAACCAACCCTGATGCAACACATTTGGTCAAGGTTGGTCAAACTTAAACTTCTTATAACTATTTTTGAACGGGTTCTTCGTAGTCGCCGTTTGGACAAACGACTTGTACGCCGCCTTTGATCTTCTTTTCAACTAAGAAGTGACCATCTTTCGGACAATCACGGCCCACTGGCTTATCCCAGGTAACAAAGTCGCAATCAGGATAACGTGAACAGCCGTAGAACAAGCGGTTTTTCTTTGATTTTCGTTCAATAACCTGGCCTTCATGGCACTTCGGGCAAACCACACCAATTTCTTTGACGATTGGTTTGGTGTTCCGGCAGTCTGGGAACCGTGAGCAAGCGTAGAACTTACCATAACGGCCCATCTTGATGACCATCGGTGCACCGCAGATATCACAGTCAAAACCAGCTGGTTCGTCTTTAATTTGAATCTTCTCAATGGTATCTTGAGCGTGACTCACTTCTTTAGAAAACGGCTTATAGAAAGTATCCACGACGTTAACCCAGTCTTGGTTGCCTTCTTCAATGCCATCCAACTGCTTCTCTAAATCAGCCGTGAAGTTGATGTCAACAACGTCTGGGAAATAATCTTGAATAATGGTATTAACGATTTCTCCCAGTTCAGTGGGTTCGAATCGACGTCCAACTAATTTTACGTAATAGCGACGTTGGATGGTATCCAAGGTTGGCGCATACGTCGATGGCCGACCAACACCGTTTTCTTCCAAAGCCTTGATTAAGTTAGCTTCAGAGAACCGTGCAGGCGGCTGAGTAAAGTGTTGTGCCGGATCGGTCTTAGTCAAGGTCAACTGGTCGCCTTCTTTAAGATCTGGCAGCAGATTATCCTTTTCTTTACCGTCTTTATAGATCTTCAAGAACCCATCAAACTTCAATTTTGAGCCGTTAGCCCTAAACGTAACACCGTTTTGTTCAATGGTGACGCCCATGGTATCCATGACTGCGTTGGTCATTTGACTGGCCACAAACCGGTTCCAGATCAATGAATACAATTTATATTGATCGTTGGTTAAATACTGTTTCAGATCAGCTGGCGTCCGAAAAACGGATGATGGCCGAATGGCTTCATGGGCATCCTGAGCGCCTTCTGGTAACTTACCCTTAAGTGGCTTAGTAGCGGCGTATTCTGCACCATACTTTTCGTGGATGAAGGAAGAGGCTTCATGCTTTGCGATGACCGAAATTCGCGTAGAATCGGTCCGCATATAGGTAATCAGTCCTTGAGAACCTTCCTTACCAATATTGATCCCTTCATAGAGCTGTTGAGCAGCCATCATAGTTTTCCGCGTTCGGAAGTTTAACTTCTTGTTAGCCTCTTGTTGCATAGCGGAAGTTGTGAATGGGGGCTGTGGCGTCCGTTTTCGTTCCTTACGGGTTACTTTTGTAATGTTGAAAGGTTGATCACGATCAAGCTTTGCCAAAACCTTTTGCACTTCGTCGTTATCAGGTAAAGCGTGTTTCTTTCCATCAAGGCCCCAGAAACTGGCATCAAATTTAGACCGCTTTAACTTAAATTCAGAATCGATCGTCCAGTATTCTTCTGGGACGAAAGCTTTGATCTCGTTTTCTCGGTCAATGATCAGCTTCAGTGCAATGGATTGCACCCGACCAGCTGAAAGCCCCTTTTTAACTTTTTTCCAGAGCAGTGGTGAAATGGAATATCCCACTAAACGGTCAAGAATACGTCTAGCTTGCTGAGCATCCACAAGATCCATATCAATGGTCCGCGGTGTTTTAAAAGCGTCTTTGACAGCATCTTTGGTGATTTCGTTAAAGACCACCCGGTTCTTTTCTTTGGGATCTAAGTTTAACAAGTGTGATAAATGCCACGCAATAGATTCCCCTTCACGGTCCGGGTCAGCTGCCAGATAAACTTGCTTGGCCTTTTTAGCTTCAGAGCGTAACTCTTTGATGACGTCACCCTTACCGCGAATGGAAATATAGTGCGGTTCGTAATCGTTGTCAACGTCGACACCCATCTTACTCTTAGGCAAGTCCCGCACATGACCGATACTGGCCATCACTTTGTAAGTACGCCCAAGATATTTTTCAATCGTTTTCGCTTTTGCTGGTGATTCAACGATAACTAGTTTTTTTTGTGGTTTTCTTCGTTTAGTTTTAGTTGTTTTAGTTTTCGTAGCTTTTGGTTTCTTAGTTGTTGCTGCCATCTAATTACCCCTTCTGGTGAGTTTTAAATATTTGATGCTATAAGATTACTAAATCTTTCACATCATATTTCATAAAAATTAGATTGTCAACTGAAAAAGATTTCAAAAGCTACTATATTATATGGCAAATGGATGTCGTTTCTGTAAAATACATACGGGTAAATGCTGGTTATTTAGTCTTTAATGACGGGTATTCATCCAATATATCTTGAGCTGTTAAAACTGCTTTAGCTCCCGCTTGAATCAACTGGTTACACCCGCAGGAGAGCGGATCATCAATCCTCCCTGGAATAGCCATCACATCACGATTATTTTGCAGCGCTAAACTGGTAGTAATCAAACTGCCGGATTTTTCTTGGGCCTGTACCACTAGCGTTGCTTGGCTTAAGCCCGCTATAAGCCGGTTACGTTCGATGAAATGGTACTTCTTCCCCACCGCATCCAAGGGATATTCTGACAGCACCAATTCATGTTGAGCCATGTACTGCTGTAATTTTTGACTGCTTGCTGGATAGCTCAAGTTTAAGCCAGTACCGATAACGCCAATGGTATGACCATGGTTGCGTAAGGCGAGCTGGTGACTCAAGCTATCGACACCAGCTGCTAGTCCGGAAACGATCACCAATTGATTTTCAATCAGTGTTGGCATGAGCCTGTTCAATACCGTTTCTGAATAAGCACTGCGCTTTCGACTGCCCACCACGCTCAACAGCCGCTGTGCGTTCAGTAGTTCAAGATTACCCTGATAAAACAGTACCACGGGTGGCAACCAACTTTCTTTCAGCAACGCAGGATACTGCGCATCAAAAAAAGTCAGGTATTGCGACTCTTTCTCGTGTCGTGCCAATGCCTGACTTACCTTATCACTCATAAAACTCTGTTCAAATTTCTGCCGATGCTGCGGTAAGACACTGGCAATTTCACTAATTTCCGACGGCAGCAAGTTTCTCAATTGCCCCGGATGATTCGTTAGCCACTGGGCAACGAGATACTCGCCCTTCAAGCCGATTCCCGGTGTTAAATGTAAACGGAGTAAAAATTGATTCAAATTCACGATAGTTCACCTCATCCTTAGTTTCAGCAAACTACGATAAATTATTTGAAATAGTTTGAAACGGGCGCAAACGTTCGCCGATGAATTTTAGACGGTCCTAGATCAGCTAAACCTTGTAAATGCGCCTTGGTGCCATAACCCGCATTATGTGAAAATTCATAACCGGGATAAAGCACATCGTAACTTTGCATGAGGTGGTCCCGAAAGACCTTAGCCACAATACTTGCTGCCCCAATTGAGACGCTCTTCGCATCACCGTGAATCAGCTTTAACTGCGAAATGTCACTATCAATCTGCATAGCATCGATCAATAACTGATCAGGTTGCGGCTGCAAGTGATTCACTGCCGCTAACATGGCTACACGGGTGGCTTGATAGATGTTCAACTGATCAATTTGCTGAGCTGAAGCCGTACCAATTCCCACTGCGATTGCTTGATCCAAAATTTGCGGGTAGAGTTCCTCTCGCTGATGATCAGACAGTTGCTTAGAATCGTTGACTTCAATCACATCAAAATCGTCAGGCAAAATAATCGCGCAGCTCACCACGGGACCCGCTAACGGACCACGACCAACTTCATCGATGCCAGCAATCAGTTGATGTCCCTGTTGCCGAAATTGCCGTTCATAAAAAAAGCGCTGCTCAAAAGCGCGCTTTTCACTGATTAGCTTAGCCAATCGATGCTGAGTGGTCGCCATCAATTTCTGAACACCCGCACGCGGATCATCGGCATATTCAGTAAATAGCGAATCGTTCTCGTCCGTAATTTGATCAAACAGCTGTTTAAGTTCACGGATTGAAGGTGCTTTAGGCATCTGCCTCACCGTCCGTTCGGTTTAACGAGTAGCGACCTAATTTACTCTTACGAATGTCTAAAATCAGTCGGTCAGAAGCACGTTCATAGTCATCCTTCATGCCAAACTGTTTCGTTAATTTTAACAGTAGATCAACGTCTGAAAGATCGAAATCATCTTCAGTCAACTTGTAGCGTTCTTGTAGTGCCTTTGGATAGTACTGCCGAAAGAACTTTAAGGCGTAAAGCGCCACGTCGTCACTAGCGAAACGCTGATCTTTAATGGCCCCCGTCAACGCCAGTGCCTGACCGGTTTCTTCGTCATCGAACTTTGGCCACAAAATACCTGGCGTATCCAGCAACTGCAGTTTGGAAGATGACCGTAACCACTGTTGCCCCTTTGTCACACCAGGACGGTCGCCCACTTGAGCAGCCCGTTTGTTAACTAACCGGTTTAGTAACGTAGATTTACCTACGTTAGGAATACCCACAGTAATTGCACGAATCGGCCGTTCTTTCAGTCCCTTTTGTTGCTCGTTATCCAGTTTATCCGCCAGAATAGATTGCGAAATGCGGGTCACCGTTTTGGTGGTGATGTTTGCCTTAGAATCCACCGCAATCGCTGGCAGACCCTGAGCTTTGAATTTTTTGATCCAATTTTTGGTTTGTTCCGGATCCGCTAAATCACTTTTAGTCATGATCACTAAATGTGGCTTATTTTTGATGATCCGCTCGATTTCTGGATTTCGTGACGATTGTGGAATTCGAGCATCAACCAATTCAAACACAATATCTACCACGTGTAAATTTTCTTCCAACTGGCGAATGGCCTTCGCCATGTGACCAGGGAACCATTGAATAGTTGCCATAATTTTAACCCCTTTTAATACCGAGAATCCTTGGATCCTCATTCATTAATTTTAAATATATGCGTGAGCCATCAAAACTCGCCCAAGCAATTTGATTATTTCTCTCGTTTGTAAGCATTCTGAATTCAAAAAAATGGTAAAACAGAATCTCAATGAGCAGACTCTATTTTACCATCTAATCCTTTATTTCGCCTATCTTTTTAGCAAAGTCGATTAACCCTTTTGCTTACGCAATTTTCAAGTCCACGCAATCTAAACAAGCACACTAAACGATAGTCCTGCAACTTGCTTGGCCCCTACTTCCAACTGGGTATTCAACGAATGATTGGAAATATACTTTACCTGTACTGCGTATATTTCAGCTGCACTTTCTGCCACAGAATAAACATTAACATGACTCACTCGCAATCAACTTATTGGTATTTCTCATCAATGCAAGATTTGTGCAAACTGTTTATACTGATTTGTCATCCATTCAGCATAGTCCTCGTTTGCAGGCAGTGTTTCGGTTACTGGAAGCACTGATACATTATTCTTCTTGGTCACGTCCACCAGGTTATTGACCGTCTTGCTGTCCACTTGTTTATTAAACACAAAAAATGCTACTTTGTGTTCGCCATTTTCCCACATTTAGTAACTATTCTTTATTCATTTAGCGTAAAAAAGTTTATTACCCATCAATGTATTGCAATTCTAACAAGTTATTACTTAACGAAATTTCTTTGACAAAAAACCAAATTTTACTTCTTCCCGCTTTCCCTGTCGGTTAACGGCAATTAGCCCAACCCTATCACTTATTATTTTTGATATGGACTTGCGTAACGTTTGTTTTCTCTCAATTCATCAAGTTCTCTAAATTCCAATCAATAATGAACTATTATCTGCTTGTATTGATGAGCTTATATATACGCCTTAAAAAAACGTTTGATGTTTGCGACGGCATTGTCCATTTGTTTGTCTGAATCATAGTAATCAAAGTGCATCCCATCTGACCACACCAATTCTTTAGGGCCTTTGACGGTTTCATATAATTCTTTGGCATTGTCAGGAAATGCGCATCCATCAGATTCAACAACGATTGTTGGCGTCTTGATTTTAGCTGCTTGGCTTAATGGATTTAATGTTAACCATGAACCCCATGAACTAACATCAAATGCATTACGATAAGTTGGAACATTTCCGCGCTTCGAGTTGGTGTAATAATCATAGGCCCCTGAAGTTGGATTATAGTTACATGCGGTCTCATCGGTTTCGCTATAGGCCGCGATCAACGTCCCCTCACCAGTAGCTTCAAACTTTTGACGCGCTTTCTTTGCTGCTTCAAGTCGTCGTAAAATACCAGTTTCACCCATGATTGAACGATACATTGCTGGTTTTACAATCATGCCAGCAATCGTTGCAAAAGCTTTGATTCTTGAATCTGACGCAACTAGGTACACACCATTACTTGCGGAAGTACATACGCCGACCATGCCGATTCCATAAACAAACTCTAGACCTTCAAGATAGTCTACTGCGGCATGTAAGTCTTTCAACTTTTCTTCAGCATCTTCAAGCTGTCTTGGTTGACCTTCACTTTGACCATAATGTGCGTAGTCAAAATCTAAAGCAATAAACCCTTGACTGGCAAACTTTACCGCATAAGCATCTGCCATCTGTTCTTTTACTGATGTTAGTGATCCTTGTACGATTATCGCCGGATATTCTTCGTCAGCATTGAAGCTTGCTGGTGTAAATAAGTGACCTGACAACGTCAATCCATTGCGCTTAAAGGTGATTTCTTCTCTCATTTACATTCTTCTCCTTATAGTTCATCTTGTATTGAGTACTCATTCATCCGAACCAATGCTCATGCTATTGTAATGGTCTATCTTGTAATCTACCATCTGTATCGCCAACTCGATTTCTTTGACTTTGGCTTTCAGTTTACTCTTCTGAGCAACTAAAATTTCTTTGCGTAGGATAGCATTCCCACCTTTCCTTGCAACATTGGTGTATTCCTTAATCTGCGCGATGGGAATACCAACCTCGCGAATACACTTCACGTAACGAATCCAATTCACATCATCTTGATCGAATTGACGGTAACCTGATTTATCTCGCTTAACTTTGGAAATGATCCCAATTTTCTCCCAGTAACGAAGAGTTTCTGAAGGCAGTTCTAGGTATGTGGCAACTTCATTAATTTTCATAAGTACTCCTTTCAAAATTCATTATATAACCTTAAAGCTACTTTAAGGCAAGCACTATTTATTATTTATCTTCGATCGTTATACTTGTCTCTCAAAAATAGCTCAAACCCATTCCGCTAAATACTAGAAAAATGTCGACACTCCACAGCAACAAAATAATTCGCTTGATTACCCTTTAGTAGTCTATTCAATCTTGGATCTTGATGTACTCCTCTATAGCACTGGCAGTTTTAACCAAAATCAGACACTGAGAACGTGTTTTATCGCAATTGGAGCGATCTTTATTGTGATCTTCATTCATTGCGAACTGCAATTTGCCAAACCAATGTTAGACTTCCGTATTTTTAACAATCGCCATTTTTCTATTTCGCTCATTTTAGTGGTGCTCTCGTTTGTCACTCTAATTTTTCCCCATAACTACAGTTGAACTGTAACCGAACCACCTTGGGTACAATCCAATATTTGGTGGGGACAAATTTGGGGACAGAATTTGATTATTTTTGCTTATTATTGCTCAATAAAACTGACATGACTTTTAAAATAATGCTCTTAGAAAATAATGTTAAAAAAAAGAACCCGCAACAATGCGAGTTCACAGCTGTTTTCGACTTCTGTAAATGGAAAATCTTTTTCATTCTTTATTGTATTTTTATAAGTGCTTACCGTTCAACCATTGAATAATTGCCATAATGCTTTATCTCCTTTTATAGTAAGGGTTTTAAGACCCTAATTTCTTGATATTCTTCTGTTGGGAGAAACTCTTTTGAATAATCCTATTTTTACGCATCATTTAACCATACTCATGAAATTAAGAATGGCAAGAACCAATTCTATCATTTCTTGTTTATTCATCAGTGTTTTTCAAGCAAGTTACGTTTAGATTGATACGTCAACAGGCGGTCAGATTTCAAAATATTTAATGATATTTCGTTGCTTAACCCTAAAAGAATCCACTGTATTACGCTTAGCATGTTAATTTTACCACAGTTCTAAGTTTAGATTGATCACTTTCAAATCCAACTGAAAGTAGTCTTACAAATAGTCCGATTGCTGTGCCAATTAATGTCATTTGCAGAGGTGTTAAAATTAACTTGTATTTCTATAACTTTGCCTTTGGTAAGGAGCCAAAATAATGACTATTAAACTGTGTAAAAAAATCAGTATTTCAAATTCGATTGGAGGTGGTAATTAAAACAGTAAAAAGGAGAATTATTTTGAACAAATATCGTTTACAAGCAGTTGTTTTCGTCTTAGTCGCTTTTATGTCAGGATGCAATGAATTTATGGTGGTCGGGATTTTACCCGATATTGCGAACCATTTGCATGTTTCAATTGCTATGGTTGGCTACTTGGTCACAATTTTTGCAACTGTTTATGCAATCAGCACACCAATTATTACTATTTTGACGAGCAAATATAATCGTTACAAAACAATATTGACATTAATGGGCATCTTTTTGATTGGCAACACTCTAAGTGGTCTGGCAACAAATTACTGGATGATGGTTGCATCGCGGGTGATTTCGGCTAGTGTTTCGGGAGGAATTATCTCAATCATTATGACATTTGCTAATCAAATTGCACCAGAGAAAAAACGTGCTAATTTAATTTCGTGGATTTATGCCGGCTTTAGCATTGCGTCTGTTATTGGGATCCCAGTTGGAACTACCATTAGCACTCATTATGGTTGGCGTTATGCATTTTTCACAGTGTCAATCATCTCACTGATCACTATTGTGTTTTTAATTTGGTTATTGCCCCGCCGTGTCGCTCAAACTCAGGGAAGTATCTTGAATCAATTATCTCTACTGAAAGATTCACGAATATACATCGCAATTGCAGTTGTTTTGTTTACTGCTGCAACTCAGTACGGCTATTATACGTATATTCGACCGTTACTAACTTCAGTACTAGGTTTTGACACGCGATACTTAAACTTATTGCTCTTTGCTTTGGGAATTGCCAGCGTTTTTAGCAACCGTTTTTCGGGCACAATTGCTGTGCACGGTGGTCTCCAATTAATGCCGAAGTACTATGTAACAGATGTGATAATTTTAATTTTGTTGCCCTCAGCATTTATGAATAAATTCATTGGATTTTCTATGTTGATGCTAATTACGATGCTAGTTACGTTGTTTAGTGCATCAATGCAGCTTCACTTTTTAGATGTGGCAGAACATGACTACCCACAGTCAATGCTACTAGCATCATCTTTAAGCTCGATTTTCTTTAACTTTGGAACTTCGTTGGGCTCTGCAACGGCATCATTTTTAGTAGGGACTGTTGGTGTTACCAAAATTAGTTTTGGGGCCGCAATATACGCCCTATTTGCGTTAACGCTGCTTATACTATTAAATCGAATCGTCACAAAGCACCAACGATTAGTGAATAAATCTAAATTAATGCTAAAAATTAAATAAATCATAGGTCATTGTCAGATGATGCTAATGGCATCACATAAGTACAATTTTGACTTAAGTTTCTTTATTCAAACGCAGGTCGTTAAAATCAAAGGATTTTTAACGACCTGCGTTTAATCTTTTTCAACAATAAACTGTTAAATAGCCAATCTATACCCAAAGACCGATTGTAAATATTCTTTAACTTTCCTAGGGTACAATTCAATATTTGGTAGGAACAAAATCTGCTCATTATTGCTCAATCACGCTGATATGCATTTTTATTTAAAATGATGTGCTTAGAAAATAATGTTAAATAAAAAAGAACCCGCAATAATGCGGGCTCTTTTTTTGACTTCTATAAATGGAAAATCTTTTTCATTCTTTATTGTATTTTTATTAATGCCTACCGTTCAACCATCGAATAGTTGCCATGTTGTCTAACTCTTTTACAAACAAGGTTTCAAACGTCTCATTCGTCTATAATTTTATCAAATGTGCCCAAATTGCGCCATATCTGCAACATAATGGGCATTCACTAATCTGATGTATCAGCACTTTTTATTAACAGCATGCAGTAAGCTTTGTTATATCAAATAGATGATCTTTGCTTAACTTGATAGGTATGCTGGGAATCGAACCCAGGTCACAACGTGTGCTGCCAATTACACCACATATCTGCGTGAAACGATGAAACTTGATTACTTAGAAAAAATTATCCCCAAGCATTAATTGTGCCACTATAATCACTTTCAATTTGTGCAGCAGTTTTATTTTCAATATCATATGAATCAATGGCTTTCTTCACTTTATCAGACCATTCATTACCACTCTTTGTCCAGCTATCATTAGCATTTTCAGTGTAGGTATAAACACCAGGCCCTTTTGAGCCAACTTCACTGGCATTATCAACATGAATGAAACCATCACTATCAGCAGCTTGGCCAGAATTACCAGTTGAGCTGGTGATATTATTTTGAGTAGCTGACTTATGATCACCAGCAGTCAGATAACCGTGCCAAGTCCAGCCCTTAGTACCATCAGTCCCAACGACATAGTAATAGATAGAAGCCTTGCCCTTCTTGTAAACATTGCGTTGCGCGGTAACAGCATAGGTAGCAGTATCACTTAAACTTTGACCACTCTTGAACTGGAACCAGTTATTATTGCCCTTCAACTGATAAACTTTACCATTAGACTTCATAATGTAATCTTTGCTGGTGACGTTCTTCGGATTACTCAGCTGATAATCACGGCCCGTCTTCATATAGAGTTTGTTGACCCAGCCAGACGCCCCGTTCTTGGCATTTTTAACATAGTAATAAGTGCTGCTGTGACGGCCATGTTTAATAGTTGTCTGCTTAGCCTTAGTCCATGTTGAATTGTGATAGCTCTTCAAATTATGACTGCTCTTTAAAGTGAAATGTACAGCACTGCCCTTAAAGCTATACGTCTTGCCCTTATTAGAGGTACTGTACATAGCCGTGGACTTAACGTTCTTGATACTAGTCCGATGATAAACGGTGCTGGCATTCGCCGTAGCTGCTAAACCAGTCAGACCAAACGTGACCGCACCGGCCGCTACCATCATTTTAGTGATATGTTTCAAATTATTTTTCATTTTAATTTGCTCCCCTTAAAGTAACCGATCAATGATCCTTTTCTTTCCAACTTAGCTGATTTTAAACAATTAATAACCATCAGCTACTCTGACAGTGGAACCACGCTTGAACCTTAGAGATCGTGCCTAATTTCAAAATTTTGGTTTATTGATATTTCAGCCACAATCATTCTAAACTTTGCATAACCTATCGCAGCGGATCTTTTTGGTCAAGCTTGTCCATCGATTTTTTAGTAGCGTGCTTTAAGACCGAGAAAGTCCCCAGCTTAGTCCACTTTTTCTCACTCCGGTTACCGCCAATATTCGGATCGATATGGTTCCAAAGTGCCTTGGTCGATACTTTGTATGAACTCCCAGATTTTTGAAATCTAATATGTTCCTCTGGCCATCCGGACATCTGTTTTGTCCGTTTAAATTCATACGTGTTTTTGCTGGTTTTTGCATAGGATAAATAAGGCGTAAAGACCCCATTGCTATCATAATTGATGAAATTATCAGTAATGTAACCCTTGCCATTCTTGTAATACATCTTATTAATTTCATCAAAGTCATATGCCTTAATACCAGTATTATAACTAAATGAAATAAATTTACGGCCGTAATAGTTCTTACCATACTCCGTCTTAACCTTATAATTAGTCACCCAATATTTATGGGTTTTAAAAGTACTTGGAATCCCTTTATGCCAAGTCACTTTCTTGGCCTGCGCATTAACGCCGTTAAAACCAAAAAACGCTGTCCCTAGTGCAACCAGCACCAACATTGATTTCCCTGTTTTCCTCATAAGCTATTTCCTCCCAATTATTCTTTCCGGTAAGCAATTTCAAACATTATTTCCCCAGATTCAAAATTTCCTATAGGATCAATTTTAGTTTACTTCTAGAGGGACTTATAAGTCAATAAGTGCCCGTTCACCATTAGATAATAGATATTATAGGTTATAAGAATTTTAAATTAACAAGTGATAGTGAGGCACTGCAAGCAATTAAGAATTAATCGACTTTTGGATTAATTCATGCTAATAAAAATTCTGATTTTGATATACTTTCTGTCCACCATATCAATAAAAGTCGCCAGGGATCATCTTCCGACTTACCTGACGACTTTATTTAGGAGATATATTGCAGTTGTAAAAAGTCTAACATGCATATTAATGTTTAAAAATTCCCCTAGAAACTTCACTCTTCAATAGCTAGATCACTAAGAATTATGGGAGAAAAGAACGAACATATAGATTGCTTCACCATGTTGTGTTCCCCCCACACCAATTTGCGTATGATCTTTACTGAGAATATAAGGTATGGCACCAATATCTCGATTCTGATCCGTGTAACGCATCCAAGAATAAACGGATCCCATGCCCCATTGAGTACCATTTCTATAATCAACAATTGGAAGTGACTTTGGCGCAATATAGCTATCGACAATCCAACCAGCATGTGGCGTACCCTCCACGTTCACTTTAAACTTTTTACCATCTTTCAGCATACGATCACTGTTCTTTTGGGCAATTTTGTCCAATTTAGTATTTTCTTTTAGAGCATATAAGCCCTTATTAGCACGTTCTTCATTGATGCTAGAAATGGCCTGTTTTCGGTATGCCGATACACTATACTTACCATATCCCCATTTATTCCAAACATCGCTTGTAGGAACATATCCTTTTACTTTACCGTCTTTAGACACCAGGTAATTAAACGTAGCTGTATGACCACTAGTTTCACGGATGGTCACTTTTTTGGTTGCATAAAACTTTGTGTATAAATAATTTGTCATATGGTGGTTTTTATGGGTTAGTTTGGAACTCGAATACATCCATCCTCCCCCAACGTGAACCTTATGTTTTGACTTGTAGTTTGTGGTCTTAACGACCTTAGCAGTCTTACTCTTTGCCAAAGCTGTATCAGTATGGTCTAGTTTTGCCCCTGTTACTCCAAAACTCATCACACTTAAAAACGTTACAGCTGAAATCATAATGCTTTTAACTTTCATGATTATTTCCCCCTGTCTTCAATCATTGTTCCTAATTTCACAATGATTCCAGAATAAATTTCTAAACCATGTTAACCCCTAAATCTCCAAAAATAATAGACAACGTACGACATAATTATCCCTGCTGGCTATCACATCATTGGTAAAACACACGAGCGTTGGCTTTTCACTATTTACTTTTTGGTATATTTAAAACCACTAGCTAAGTCACTCGCACCAGTAGCTGAGGTGATAACAAAAGACTTTTTATTGTCTGATAAAGTAGCATTCATCTGGAACCGCCCAAACTTTACAGTGAGCTGATCGTTTTTAATCTTATAAGTGCCAGTATTCATTTTTTCTCCATCAGCATACTCTGTGACTTTATCACCATTAAATTTCAACGTATCTGTGGATTTCGTGAAAAATGCATTTATTGTGTGCGAATAGCTACCACTTAAATGTTTAGGCTTTAATACAAAAAAACCGATAATCAGAACTGCTACCACTACTGCAATTATCCATTTTGTCTTAGTCTCTTTCGACATGCTGTCGTTATTACTGTTATTGTTATCCATGTTAAATTCCCCCCTGATTAGCTAAAATTACCACAATCTGTACCGCTGAACTTAATTTTCCCAACATCCTCGTTTGTAAAACAGTAACTCATTTTTAGTCATATACATACCACCCATGCGAACTAGAATAACGATACTTATCATAATAAGGATGAGCTTTGAAAGCCCAGTTATACCACCATGGTTGACTCGAATAAACATGCGTATGCGCTTTGAGCATAACATGTTTTTTATCAGTAGGCGGCAACAACGAGATGAGTTTATGACCCGATCGCCAAGTGTTGTAACGATATAAATTAGCATCCAAAAGACTAACGTACCAAGTGTTTTTACCGTACTTTAACTGCATTACTTTCGGATACCCTTTGACCTTGCGAGCATAAAAAATTTTTTCATAACCCGGATCACTAAATACACCATAAAATCCTGAAACGCTTGCTGCAGTTGTAGGGTGCGCAGCTGCCCATAAAGTTGTGTACAGCTGTGTATCTTTTCCTTCATAACCACCGTACATGAACGCCTGATGATAAGTTGTGTAACTGAAAGAATTAGATGAAGTTGTCCGATACTTCAAAACTTTTGCATTCGCTTGGGTCGTAAATGCCATAAATACGAACATGGTTGCTAAAAAAACACCAAGTATCCTCTTAAATTTCATGTTTACACCCTCTAAACTTATTTAATTAACTTTAAATAAAAAAACTACTTTTATATCAACATATTCCTGCCATCAACCTTGCCCGTAAGCATTTTGGTTGATTTATCCCATACAGCAATGTTGAGAAAGCATTTTCATATAACTCGAGAATCCAGTTTCTGATTATCTGTGCTGCACTACCAGCGCTAACCGATTTCAGATGAATTTACAAATTAACATCAAACCAGCAGATCAGAACTTAACTTATGATTCCCTTTTGATTCCTTAGGTATACACTCCCTTCACGTGATTATTGATAGCATTAAATCTAAAAATAAATATTATTAAGATGCTCGATGCTACTGCCCGACTATTTTTCTCCCACATATACAGTTCCCCCCTAAAACATCGTTCTAATACAATAAGAAAATGACAATTCAAAATCCCTTCTTTTGATTTACCAAATTCTTATGAATCAATTTTAGTTTACTTCTATTAATTTATAAGTCAATGAAAATTTAGGTTATGGTTTATAGTTCTATTAAATTGAAGCAAGACTAATGTGACAGCATCCCAACATAACTAAAAATCGGTATTTATAGGTCACTTTTAGATATTTGCATAAAGGAGTGATACAAATAAATGTGATCTTGTATCACAAAAAAGCCTACCAAAATAGCAGACTTTTTAAGTAAAATTCAAGTTTAGCTTGTAATACTGATAGATTTAAATACCAGCATAAATTATTCCATACTCAAAATACACAATCGAGATTGCTAATCTATTCTCGCTGTTTTCTCAACGTCCAACCTAACATGATCAATGCAATCACACTAAAGATCAGTAACAGCCAAAGCGCCCACTGACTACCAAGCATGGTACCAGCTACCTGTGGCCGTCCCTTCTGACCGCTAGCAACAATGGCTGAAGCAATCGCCGTTCCCAGCGCAGCCGCAAACTGCTGTAGGGTATTCATAATGGCGTTGCCGTCAGCTTGTTGCTGCTTTGATAATTGGTTCAGCGTATCAGTCAACACATTACCAAAGGCCAGTCCAATTCCCAACATAAAGCCTACGTACAAACCAATGACTTGACCGTCGCTCAATGGCATACGGAATAATCCGAACGCAATCATCGAAACGAACACAATCGTTGTACCAATCAAGATTGGCCGGCGTGGACCAAAGTGGTCGTATAAACGCCCGCTGATGGGTGCTAGCACTGCGCCAAGCGCTGCACCAGGGAGCACAATCAAACCAGCTTGTAATGCGGTGGCTTTGTTAACAAGCTGTAAATAATTCGGCAAGATAAACGACAGTCCTAACGCCATCATCTGAAACATTAAGAAAGCGAAAACGTGCTGAGAAAAGCTGGCACGACTAAAGGGTGTTAAATCCAAAATGGGCTGTGTTTGTCGCCGCTCTCTTAGAACAAATACGACCAACGCGATTACGCCCACTATGAAAGCAGTCCAGGCGAAGAGATGCGAAATCGTATTTGAATTAAATTCACTCACACCAAAAATAAGACCACTGAAAGCTAAAATTAATAACACGACACTTAAAATATCTAGCTGACTTGGCTGTAATGGCTGTTTTTGCCGAATACAGCTAACGCCTAATACCAACGAAATCAGAAGAATTGGTATTAAGAAAACAAAAATATACCGCCAGCTCAAATACGTGGTCACTATACCGCCAAAAGTGGGACCAATTGCTGGAGCGATCCCTGTGATCAGCGTCCCTACCCCCATCATGGCACCAATTCTCGAACGGGGAACCTGCTCTAAAATGATGTTAAACATTAATGGCAAAGCGATACCAGTACCTAAGCCCTGGACAGCACGTCCCAGCAGTAACACCCAAAAAGCCGGGGCACTGCCATCTAAAATCAGGCCTAGCATAAACAATAAATTAGCGACAATAAAGAGACGTCGCATCTTGAACGTCCGTTTAAGGTACGCGGATAACGGAATCACCGCTGCCACGATCAACAGATACAGTGTGGTCAGCCACTGTACGGTGCTCGTGTTCACACTAAATTCATGCATAATCGTGGGAAAAGTAATGTTCATGGCAGTTTCCACAATGACACCGCTAAAAGACAGTAATCCGGTGGCAAAAATTGCTCCGATTACGCGAGGTTCAATTCGCGCCTCACTCATTTTACAACCCCCTTGATCCAATACTGCAGCATACGTTCAAAATCAGCTCGCTCAGAAGCAGTAAACTGTTCAACAAATCCCGCCTGAATACGGTCCATGTAGGCTTGTGTAGCCTGTTGAAGTTGCTTTCCTTTAGTGGTCAATGTGACCTGTTTTTGTCGGCCATCTTTAGCGAAGCGTGCTTGTTTTACCAAGTCACGAGCCTGCATACGTTGCAACAGCACTGTGGCTGTAGACCGACGAATGCTGAATTCCGCCTCAATATCACGTTGAAGGCAAACACCTTCAGTACTTGCGAGAAACTCTAGTATCGACATTTGGGTACCGGTTAAATCATACTGACGCGCATATTCATCCATTTGTCTAATCAACTGATTGTCCGCTAATTTAATCAATCGACCGTAATTCGTTTCCATTCAATCAAACCCTTTCGTTAGCTGACTAACGATTATGTTAGCACAATATTTCGACGAGAACAACGAAAAAAAACACTTAGGCCAGTTGAGGTCCAAGTGTTTTTTCGATTTAAATCAAATTATAGATTTTAGTTTACCCCTTAACGATTAAAAGGTGAACTTGTATTTAATGATCATCCTCGGCCGTTTAGGCATATGCACCCCATCTTCATAGAGTTGCAAGTAGCTGGCAGCCTCGATGTCGCCATCATCAGACCGCTCGTTTAGCTCCCTGAGTGCAGCCGTTTTCAGCATAAACCACGACCAGCCACGACCAAATAAGCGGTTGTAAAGTTCTTCATTTGTTTCATCTTGCATTGTTAAATGCGCGCCTCTGTTCTGATTTGTAGTTCAGTTACTCTGACTATTACCATAACACTTAGTTAAAAGATCAGCCAGTCTCTAATCTTGCTCTAAATACATTTGCCAAGCTTTGTCAAACACCGTCATGGACGGTAAATAACTGGCGTTTTCTTCGAGATACTTGGATAACACGTCAAACTGCGTCTCTTGCTTTGGAAAGGCCTGATCATAAAACGCATTGTTGGCAAACTCAGCCACGGGTTCGTAGTCTTCGGGATTGCGCTGCGTCATTAAAAATTGGTAGAAACTTTGTCTCACAACGACCCCTCCTTTAGGATTTAGACTTTGGAATCAACACTTTAAACTCAAATTTGCCAGCACCGTTCATATCAATTTTTTCGGCACGATACTGAACGCCATTCGTTCTAAAACGTTGCAGGTCCATTGTAATCGTTTTTTGATGGACGTTTAATTCGACCCATTTTGGTAAATTATACTGTGCCTTAATGTAACTGAGTACCGCACTGACGGGAACGTTTAACTGTCCCACCGCCAATTTGCCAGCCTTAAGTTGAACGTTGCCGTTAGCCAATACGGTTGGCTTTAACGTCAGCCCAAAGTTCACCGGCAGACCCAGTAACTTCGTTTGACCAGTTAAAACGGCATCGTTGTGGACTTCAAACTGATAATCAACTTTTTGTTTACTTTGATCTTGGAACTGGCCTAAATAGTAAGCGGCCATAGCGTTTAACTGTTTTTTATTCAGATTCACGTTAAAACTGGCTGCCGTTGCTGAGGCGTTGATGGGTGTGGTATTTTCTTTCGGTGCCGAAAACACCTTAACGCCCATGGTACCAATCCCCAGTACAATAATGGCTATCAACGCAATAAACGCCCATTTCCAGGGATTAATGGTTTTCTTTGCTGCTGTATGTTCTTGTCGACTTTCTGTGTTCAAAACATCACCTCAAAATCTATCGTTTACGCCAATTAACATTATTTTGAATGGCTTGACTTAACTTAGTCGCCATCACATTATAACCCTTTTTGTTGGGATGAAAATGATCTTCGGTGGATAAGTAAGCGTTCTTTTCCTTACTATCTTGCGTCTTTAACAGTTGTTCAACTTTTTCTGGATCCACGAAGGCCTGATCACTCTGCCGGTTTTCCGTCTTCAATTTAGCTTGCGCACTAGCCGACTGGTACTGACCGTGAGAAAGTGTTGAATTGACGTTGACAAAATGCGTCCGTGACTGACTTTCAGCAACCTTTTGATTGACCTGATTCCACTGGTCAACGGATGAACTGATCATCGTGGCATTGGTAAAGTAAACGTACACTGGATTATAAATGCCGAACAAATAAACTTGGGCACGTGGGTTCACTTCATGGACATCAGCGACCAATTGCGTCAGTTTTTGCTGATACTCAGTCTTCAGTGGCGCCATCTTTTGAGTCATCTGAGCATCACTGTTCACCATAATGTTTTTTTCTAAGGACTGCAGCAGGTCATTGCCACCCGCTGTCAGCGCAATCACGTCCGCTCGACGCAACGAACGACGTAACTTCTGATTGGTTTGGACGCGATGATCGATTTGATCACTGCGTTCGCCACCAATCCCGTAATTTGCGGTTTGCGGTTTAACGTAATAGGTCTGGCTAAGCTGTTGCTTTAAAATCGGTAAATATCCTGAATGATCATGATCATAGCCGATCCCTTGGGTCAATGAATCACCGACCCCCACGACCCTAACCGTTTTCAGGACAATAGGACGTTTTTGCTGGGTACTCTTGGAACCTGACTGATGCTGAAGCCAAAACCACCCGCCACCGATGATCACTATCAAGATTAATAACGCCGAGAACCACTTTAAAAATCGATGCATGTCAAAACCCCTTCATTAAGCGTATACGCATTATTCTATAAGTTACATGACTTAAAATGACAAATGAGATGGTCATCTGGCCATCTCATTTATTCTATACGGCCAACCGCCGTTATCGGACTAAGTTTTAGTTAAATTTCCGTTGTCACAACGCTAGTCATCAAAATAGTAAACTAACGCGAAGGCACCTGGTCCACCATGGGTCGCAATGATTGGTACCGTTTCACGAACCAAAATATCAATGTTAGGAAACATGGGTTTAAGATGCTTTAAAATGTCGTCAACCATGCCTTCAGCGTGTACGTGAGAAATACCGATGGCTTTGATGTTTGGCGTGTTTTTCATTTGTTCATAAACCTTGTCATAGAATCGGTCAATGGTCTTCATGCCGCGACCCTTGGTACGGATGTTTAATTGACCATCACCGACCTGAAGCACGATCTTGATATTCAATAATGATGAGATTGCCCCCGTCATTCGGTTGATCCGGCCGCCCTTAACCAGGTTGTCCAAGGTCATCACACCCATGTATAGACGGGTGTTTTTCTGAACCTTCTTGGTAATAGCCACAACTTCATCAACGGATGCACCCTTTTCAGCGGCCTTAGCAGCTTCAATGCATTGAAAGGCCAGTGCCCGATCAGTAGTGCCGCTATCAACAACGGTAACATCAGACTTCGAAATCTTGGCAGCTTGTTCTGCCGTATGTACCGTACCACTGATTGCTTCCAGCATATTCAAGCAGACGACTGGACTACCATCAGCACCCAGTTCATCAAAAACTTTGATGAAATCGCCTAGTGGTGGCTGGCTCGTCTTTGGGAACACCTTTGAATGTTCCATTTTATTAATAAACTCTTCATTAGTGATGGTGTGGCGTTCAACGTAAACCACATCATCGATCATGACCGTTAACGGCACGATTGTAATATGATATTTTTCAACTTCTTCATCTGTTAAACCCGCAGATGAATCAGTGACTATTTTGACAGTTGCCATGATTGATTATAACCACGCTTTCTTCCCCATTGTAGGTGTTTTCATGCTACAATTAATTTTAGTGCATGAAAACGATTCGATAATAGTATAGCAGATGAACCAACGTGTAACAAGGCGTTAAAGCGCTTGCTAACAGCATATTTAAAAGATATTAACGAGCCATTCATGCTGATTTATTCAAAATTTTCATCAAGGAGGATGCCCCATGATTCAATCCAAACACCTAAAAACAAAGCCGGAATTTTCCAGAAAGTACCAAATCATTAATGAAGTGCTCAACTCGGTTACCCATGGTATTGGGGTCGGGTTGAGCATCGCCGGATTAGTGTTACTGATCATTCGTGGTGTTCATGAAGGTGGCGCAATGCGTATCACTGCATACAGTATCTACGGTGCATTGCTGGTCATCTTTTACTTAGCCTCAACCCTTTTTCACAGCCTCTACTTCACTCGTGCCAGTCACTTATTCCAAATCTTTGACCACTGTGCGATTTACTTATTGATTGCGGGTACGTATACCCCATATTGTTTGGTGGTCATCAAAGGTACGCTGGGCTGGGTCATTTTTGGCGTTATTTGGGCCATGGCAATCCTTGGTGTGGTTTACAAATGTCTCTGGTTGGGTAAATTCCAGAAACTATCCACGGTGATCTACGTAATCATGGGCTGGTTTTGCGTCCTCGGTTTCAAGCAATTGTTCTACGGCCTTGGCGTTCGCGGTTTCACGCTATTAGTATTGGGCGGAGTTGCTTTTACATTAGGGGCAGTGATTTATAGCTTTAAGAGCATCAAATTTGGTCATGTCATCTGGCATTTATTTGTGCTGTTAGGGACGATTTTAATGTACTTCTCAATCTTGCTATATGCCTAAATAAATGTGTGACAAAACTTGGTAGATTCCAGAATTTAACGTAAAAATTAGGCCTATCCCGGCGAACTTGGTCGGGATAGGCCTAATTTTTACGTTAAATGGCCGGAATCTGAGTTTTGGAGCACGAGTAGGCTATGTTGACGTATCGAACCAAAGGATACTTACAATCCAACTTTATTTAAAAAATTAATTGAAATACTTACCAGTATCGACTTGTAACACACGCTTATTTTACCTTCTGACTTACCACTAACCGTACCGAATAGCCAGCATCTTCCAGTGCCTTTTTAACGGCAACACCATCGGTTTTATCCACGTGCATTTCAATCATGATTGGTCCCAGATTACGGGTAACGATTAACGTTTGAATGTTGAAGCCATTATCGGCCATAATCTTACCCATTTCATAAATAACGCCTTTACGGTCATGTTCGATCATCACTTGTACCACGGTAGCATCCACGAAGTAATCGGTGATATCTAGGAAGCCGTCTAACACGTCATTAGTAGTAATGATGCCCACAACTTGTTCCCCGTCCATCACCGGTAACACGCCAACGTCATGGTGCCGCATGGTTGAGATGGCATCCTCTAGTTGGGCGTCTTTGGAAATGGTTTTAACCTCTTTTTCCATAATCTCGCCCACGGTCATCTTGTTTAAGAGGTAGTTGACCTCGTAGATCGATAAACTGGTGGCTTTAGACGGTGAAGCTGCTTGAATGGTCCCTTCTGTGACGATGCCGACTAATTTATCGCCGTCAATCACCGGTAACCGATGAATTTGATTATCCTTCATCACGTTCACTGCCATATTGATTTTTGTATCCGGTGATACCGTGATCACCCTATCTGTCATATAATCTGCAACACTCATCGTCTAACCTCCTAGATATGCTTTTTGGACGTCTTGATTAGCCAACAATTCCTGGCCCGTCCCCGTCATTTTTACTTCACCGCTGGCCAATACATAGCCACGGTCAGCAATCGACAGTGCTTTTTTAGCGTTTTGTTCAATGAGCAGTACCGTGGTGCCTTGCTCCTTAATTGCTTTTACGATATCGAAAATTTCATTAATAAAAATCGGAGCCAGCCCCATTGAAGGTTCATCCAGTAAGAGTAGCTTTGGCTTAGACATCAGTGCCCGGCCCATAGCTAGCATCTGCTGTTCACCACCTGAAAGCGTGGCGGCATCCTGATTGAGCCGTTCTTTTAACACCGGGAAGCGTGAATAGACGGTCTCAAAACTGGCATCAATTTCTGCCCGATTATTTTGAAGGAACGCGCCCATTTGCAGGTTTTCCCGTACAGACATTCCAGGGAAGATATGACGACCTTCTGGTACCTGTGAAATACCAGCAGCCACAATTTTAGGTGCTTTTTGCTTTTGCAAATTTTTACCTTCGTAAGTGATAGTGCCGCCCACCGATTTTAGTAGACCCGAAATCGTCTTTAGGATGGTGGTTTTGCCAGCACCGTTAGCACCGATCAGCGAAACAATTTCGCCCTGATTAATCTTGAAACTGACGCCCTTCACCGCGTTGATCACACCGTAATTTACAGCGAGATCCTTAACTTCAAGCATGGTCATCGCTATTCCTCCTCTCCCAAGTACGCTTTGATCACAGCGTCATTTTGCTGAATTTCAGTTGGTGTACCTTCTGCCAATAATGAACCGTGATCCAATACATAAATCCTTGAGGCCAGGTTCATGACCAGTGACATGTCGTGTTCAATCAACAGAACAGTAATGTGAAAATCACGCTGAACCTGGCGAATCAAACGAGTTAAATCAGCCGTTTCTTCGGGGTTCATGCCTGCTGCCGGTTCATCCAAAAATAGGATCTTCGGTTTCGTTGCTAAACTACGGACGATTTCTAGCCGTCGTTGAATCCCGTAAGGCAAGTTTTTCGCTTGTTTATCCAAATCGTCTTGCAGATCAAAAATTTTTAGCAGTTCAATGGCTTCTTCACGAATCTGAGCTTCTGTTTTGTAAAATTTTGGTGAACGGAAAATTGACTGGATAAAATTCTCCTTATAATGAGCCGTCATCGCAATAAGCACATTATCTAATACTGATAGCTCCTTGAATAGACGGATGTTTTGAAAGGTTCTGCCCATTCCAAGATTGGCAATTTTGTAGGTCTTCATGCCGTTCAGTGGAATTACACCGTCAGTTCCCCGAAAAGTGATTGAACCCGTGCTTGGAACAATCACGCCGGTCAGTAAATTAAACAAAGTCGTTTTACCAGCACCATTAGGGCCAATCAAGGCAACTAATTCATCATCGTTAAGGTGCATATTCACATCAGAAACGGCAGTCAGACCACCAAAGTTTTTGACTAGATTTTCAACATTCAAAAGTGTTGTCATGATTTTGCACCCACCTTCTTATTCTTGCGATTAAAGAGCCGTTTAAATGACAGCTCTGTAGAACCCATGATCCCTGATGGTTTGAAAATCATGATCAGGATCAGTACCACGGCGTAAATCACCATACGCAGCGCACCGAAGTTTTGTAGAGCGGTATCCACAACCCCCAGGATAATGGCAGCGACGAAACTACCCGTGATACTCCCAACGCCACCAAGAACAACGATGATCAAGATGGCGATTGACTCCATGATGTTAAAGTTGTTTGGCGCAATGGTCTGGAGATATGAAGCCTGCATCGAACCTGCAACAGCAGCGGTTGCTGCACCTAATACGAAAGCAGCCAATTTCCACTTAAAGATATTGATTCCCATTGATTCTGCGGCAATCTCGTCTTCTCTAACAGCTAGAGCTGCCCGACCACCACGACTATGTATAAAGTTCACGATGATAATGGTGGTCACACAAACCATGATATAAACCACGGGCCAAGTAGCAAATTGCGGAATATTAAACATCCCCGAAGGTCCGTTAGTAATTTTCATATTATTAATAATGATTCGAATGATCTCAGCAGCACCCATGGTGGCAATAGCCAGGTAATCACCGCGCAGACGCAGCGTTGGGATTCCTACGATCAATGCCGCAATAATGGCGATGATCACCCCAACAATAATTGAGAGGTAAAGGGCCCCTGCGGTCGGTGTTTTACTAATAATAATTGCAGTGGCGTAGGCACCAACCGCCATAAACCCAGCGTGACCAAGGGAGAACTGACCAGCAAAACCAATGATGAGGTTCAACCCAACAGCCAGCATAATGTTAATCCCAATAGTCACCACCATGTTTTCTAGAAATGAATCAATTACCCCTGCTAAGATCAAGGTGTTCATCAAGTAAAAGCCAGCGACCATCAAAATCAACCAGCAAATATTATATTTCAAGTTTGCTTTCAAAGTCATCACCTAAACCTTTTCTTTGACGTTTTTGCCGAAAATACCAGCTGGCAGTACCAGAAGAATGATAATTAAGACCAGATAAACCGCGGCATCCTTGTACGCTGAAAGGCCAACGGATTGAACGGCTGTTTCCAAGATACCAATCAAGAACCCACCGAGAGATGCACCTGGAATTGAACCAATTCCACCAACAACGGCAGCAACAAAGGCTTTGATCCCTGGCGTCATTCCCATCAACGGATCAATTGAGTTGTAATAAAGCCCAATTAAAACACCGGCTGCACCAGCCATGGATGACCCTAAGGCGAAGGTGAACGAAATCGTACGGTTAATGTTGATACCAACCAGTTCAGCTGCATCAGGATCAACTGAAACAGCTCGCATAGCGCGACCCATTTTCGTCTTTTTAATGATCAGTTGCAGCAAGATCATCAACAGGCAGGCTGTTCCCAAAATCAAAATCTGAATGTTTGAGACCCGAACCCCCCAAAGGTTGTAGTTCACTTGTTTGATGACCTGAGGAAAATTCCGAGTGTCGGCACCGTACAAGTACGACATGCCATTTTCAAGAAAATAAGAAACACCAATGGCAGTAATCAAAGCCGTAATGCGTGGCGCGTGTCTCAGTGGCCGGTAAGCAAAGTACTCAATGATTACCCCGGCTGCCGCGCAGACAACCATGGCTGATAATAATGCAAAGATAAAGTTAAAGTGCCAGAAGTTAATGGTGTAGTAGCCCCAAAAGGCGCCTAACATATAGATGTCCCCATGCGCGAAGTTAATCAGTTTAATGATGCCATAAACCATGGTGTAGCCCAGTGCCAGCAAAGCGTAAATGCTTCCAAGCGAAAGGCCGTTTATAAGTTGTTGAAAGAGTGTTGTCAAGATGTCACCCTCCTTTATGTAGTTAGATTTCCAGCTTGGAAGCTCTCGTCAGCAGGCATCCTAGCCCGTTCACGAGAGCCCCCTAAAGGGAAGCTCCAGTGATCAATTATTGAATTTGAGTAGAACCAACGACCTTACCATTGTTCAGATGTTCAACAGCGATTGGCTTGTTGGCATCGTGCTTGCTATCGATAGTGATTTTACCTGTAACACCGTTGAAGTCTTTGATGTTTGCAAGACCCTTAGTGATCTTAACGGAGTTAGCGGATTTTTGACTTTCAATAGCTTGTTTGATCATGTATGTTGAATCGTATGCCAATGCTGAGAAAGTTGGTGCATCGGTGTGGTAACGTGCTTTGTAAGCGTTCATGAATTTAACAGCAGTTGGATTCTTTTCTGCAACTGTCTTTGAGAATGGTGTGGTGTAGTAAATGTTTGAAGCGTTCTTAGCACCGGCGATTTGAACCAGTTTGGCATCAGCCATGCCATCAGAACCAACGATTGGAACGTTCAAACCGATTTGACGAGCTTGCTTGATAATCAAACCAATTTCTGAGTAGTAACCTGGTGCGTAAATAGCGTCAACTTTCTTATTCTTGAATGAAGTCAAAATAGCATTGAAGTCTTTGTCCCCAGCTGAGAAGTACTGAGTATCAACAACTTTACCCTTGAACTGTTTCTTAAAGGATTTCGCAAGGCCAGTCCCATAATCAGTTGAGTTGTCACCAAGCACGGCTACGCGTTTAGCTTTCAAATTGTTGTAGACGAACTTAGCACCTGTACCACCTTGGAAGTTGTTTTGGTAACATGCCCGGAAAACGTATGGCTGAGCTTTACCATTCTTTTGAAGGGTGAAGTTTGGATCAGTTGCGGATGGGCTCAATGCAGGTACTTTAGCCTTTGTTTCGTTAGGAATTGCGGCAGTACCGGCGTTAGTGGTTGCTGTTCCAATAATGGCATTTACTTTATCGTTATTAACCAGCTGTGCTGCAACTGAAGCTGAAGTACTCGTGGAAGTCTTGTTATCCTTAATAATCAGCTTGATCTTCTTCTTTTTACCGTTAACGTTCACGCCACCCTTGCTGTTAATTTCGTTAGTAGCCATCTGAACCCCTTGTTTCATTTGGTTCCCGTAACCTGCGGCAGCTCCTGAAAGTTCTAGGTTGACCCCAATTTTTACGGTACTTCCTGTTTGATCATTTCCCTGACTGGTTGTCTTAGCGGTTGAACATCCCGCAAAGATGACGGCTGACATGGCAATTGCTGCAATTCCTGTGACTCGTTTAATCATTTTGTTATTCATAAGTATTTCCCACTTTCCCTATATAATTTATGTGTAATATGTGTGATACGACTTGCCTGACTAACTTCCCTCCTCGTGCCAAAGCAATAAAAAAACCTCATTCAGTTTAATGAATGAGGTTTGAAGTCAGAATTTAATCATCAAGCCCTCATCATTAAAAACGCATTAATAAGGGCTCAACTTAGTTTAAGCAGTAGCTTGGCTACTAGCTAATAGTTGCGTCCTTAGTTTTTAATAATAAGACTAAATTCTGACGAGCAGAAGTTACATTAAGTTTTTGAACGTTTGAATTTTTCATGCGATGTAACCTCCTGTCAGAATTTTTGTACTTGGTGAATGATGTAACTATAATTGAAAACTCATAATTCGTCAACAATTATTTTTAAATTTTAATGATTTGATGGCATATTCACTTAATGATTTTCTCTCTAAATAGCTTCAAATCAACGTTTATAAGAAAATATTTTTTGATATTTTTTCTTTAATATTTATCTCTCATTTTAAAAAATAAGATTATGAGAATGCGCTCATTTTAAAAAACAGTCCAGTTAACATAAAAATCGCTCAGTATAATGACTAGCAGGTCATCATAATGAGCGATTTTTATCGTCGTTCCCAGCGTTCAAAAACTAGGCCATACGGATTCTTTTCGTCTGGCTCGTGAGATATCGATTCAACTAACTGAAACTGGCTGTAATCAATTTCAGGCATATAAGTATCAGCCTTAAACGTGTGTAACACGCGCGTCCGCAACAGCGTATCAACGTCAGGCAACAGACTTTCAAAGACCCTGGCGCCTCCACTGATGATCACGGTTTCGTCCGGATGTGCTTTTTCGTAAGCCACCACTTCGGCTGCACTGTGCAGCACTTCAACGCCACTGGGATAATCAGTGGCAGTTCGCGTGGTCAGCACAATGTTTTTTCGGTGTGGCAACGGTTTTCGGTAGCTGGCAAACGTCCGGCTGCCGGAGATGAGCGTGTTACCCATGGTATGCTGCTTAAAAAACGCCATATCAGCTGGCAGATGCCACGGCAACTGTCCCTTATACCCAATGGCATGGTGCTGATCTTCCGCCCAGATAAATATCATGAAATCACCCCTAAACGGCCACTGGTGCCTTGATTGCTGGTGCCGGATGGTAATTAGTCACACTGATATCGTCCATATCGTAGTCAAAAATACTGGACTTGTCAGGATTCAAAACTAATTTAGGTGCTTCAGCAGGCGTTCTTGAAAGCTGCGTTTTAACTTGTTCGATGTGATTGCTGTAAATATGAGCATCGCCAAAGGTGTGGACAAAATCGCCAGGTTCTAAGCCCACTTCTTTAGCAATTAAATTGGTCAGCAATGCATAGCTAGCGATGTTAAACGGCACGCCAAGAAAAATATCGGCAGACCGCTGGTATAACTGACAGCTCAACTTGCCATCGTTGACATAGAACTGGAACATAGTGTGGCAAGGTGGTAGTGCCATGCCAGGCACGTCTTCAGGATTCCAGGCCGAAACGATCATGCGCCGTGAATCCGGATGAGTTTTCAGTGTTTCGATAACGTTTCCTAGTTGGTCAATGGTTTCGCCCTTACTAGTTTTCCATGCTCGCCACTGCGCCCCATATACGTTACCTAATGAGCCATATTGGGCAGCAAACGCGTCATCTTCAACAATTCGTTTGCAAAAGGCCTTTTTTTCTTGTTTATAAGTCTCATTAAACGCTTCATCAACCAGTGAACGACGACCAAAATCGGTCATATCTGGCCCATGGTAATCACTGGACTCAACGAACTTTTGAAAGGCCCATTCATCCCAAATATGGTTGTGATGTTTGAGTAAAAATTGAATGTTGGTATCCCCATGCAAGAACCAGAGCAATTCACTTTTGATTAACCCAAAGGGCACTTTCTTCGTGGTCAGTAACGGGAATCCCTGACTGAGGTCAAAGCGCATCTGATAGCCAAAAACACTGATGGTTCCCGTTCCCGTCCGGTCAGATTTACGATGCCCATTTTTCAAAACGTAGCGTTCCAAATTTAAATACGCGTCTTCAAGCATTGAAAAAACCTCTCATTCTTTATTCAACATACTGACTTAAATAATCCCACCGCGTCATTTTTTCGTCCAATTTCTTGTCCGTGGCTTCAAAGTCAGCCTGTAATGTAGCTAATTTATCATAATTATCGCCGTTCTGGTTCATTTTTGCCTGCAAGTCAGCCTTTTTCTTTTCTAAGGCATCAATCTCGTCTTCAATACCATCCCACTCAAGCTGTTCTTTGTAAGTCAGCTTTGTTTTGGTTTGCTTGACGGGTGCTTCCGAAACGGGTTTAGGCTTAGGCGCAGACTTTTTCCCGCTTGGCTGCGACTTTTTTTGATTAGCTAAATACTCGGTAAATTGACCACTGTAGCGTTCAATTTTCCCGTTGCCATCAAAAATTAGTAACTTGTCTGCAACCTTATCCAAGAAATAACGGTCATGAGAAACGGTAATCACGGTTCCGTTGAAATGATTAATATAATCTTCCAGCACCGTCAGTGTGGAAATATCCAAATCGTTAGTCGGTTCATCTAAAAAGAGCACGTTGGGCTGTTCCATGAGTAATTTCAACAAGTACAACCGGCGTTTCTCACCACCAGATAACTTGCGAATCAACGTTCCGTGCATGAACCTTGGAAACAGAAATTGTTCCAATAATTCTGACACAGAAACAGAATGGCCATCTTTGTCGGTCACATTATTCCCCACTTCACTGAGGTAGTTAATGATTCGCTTATCGTCTGGAATCGGTTCAGTACGTTGCGTATAATAGGCCATTTTGACCGTCTCACCAATCGTTACCGTACCTGAGTCAAGAGGTAGGCGCTGTGCCATAACGTTTAAGAGCGAGGATTTTCCCGCCCCATTTTCGCCGGAAATACCAATTCGGTCACCAGCCTGAATCAACAGGTTAAAATCTTGTAAAATCAGATGATCATCTAATTTTAAATTGGCATCCTTGAGTTCAATCACTTGTTTGCCCAAACGTGACTGTCCCAAATCTATCGACACATCCTGTTCCGTCGGTGTGGTACCAAGATTTTCTTTAATCTTATTAAACCGGTTGATCCGTGCCTGCTGTTTGGTTGAACGGGCATGTGCCCCAGCCTTCATCCAAGCCAGTTCTTGCTTGTAGAGTTGCTGCTGCTTATGGTCGGCATTGGCTTCCTGCTCCACCCGTTCGGCTTTTTGACCCACATAATCTTGGTAGTTACCGTCGTAGTGAAATAGCCGACCAAAGGATAACTCCCAAATATGGTTAGCAACTTGATCCAAGAAGTAACGATCATGGGTAACAACTAGTAAAGCACCCTTGTAGTTAGCTAAATAGTTTTCCAGCCAGTCAATGGAATCAAAATCCAAGTGGTTGGTCGGTTCGTCCAGTAATAAGAGGTCAGGCGCCTGAATTAACACTTGTGCTAAACCAACCCGTTTACGCTGACCACCAGATAGTGTTCCCATCTGCTGATTCAAATCCATGATGTGCAGCTGCGTCAAAATGGTTTTAACGTCGCTTTCGGCGTTCCAAGCATCAGCTTCGTTCATCTGTGCTTCCGCATCCATGTATTGTTGCTGCTTCTTCTGATCTTCAGGGTCCTCACTGTAAGCCGCTAAGGTGTCCTCGTAACGCCGGATAATCTTAAAGACTTTTTGTGAACCCGAAAAAATAGCATCCATAATCGTCTGTTCGTCATTGAATTCTGGTTCTTGTTTTAAGTACGCAATGGAATAGTCGTTAGGTGTAATAATGTCACCCGAATATTGAGCCAGCCCAGCTAAAGTATCCAATAAACTGGTCTTCCCACTACCATTAGTTCCAATTAAACCAATTCGATCATTTTCGTTAATAATGAAGTCGACCTTGTCAAATAGTGTTTTTTCACCATAAGTTCGGGTCAATCCTTCTGCTCTTAAGGTTTGCATTTGGTCACGCTTTCTCGTTTAGATATTTAATTGCTGCACTGAGCAGCATGTTATTTTGATTCTTCAACTGTCCTTCTACCACTTGACGCTCCAGATAATTCAACGCCTGACCCAGTTGCGGTCCGGGTTTAATGCCAGCCGACATCAAATCTTGACCGGTAATGGCTAACGCTTTTTTAGAATGGATCTGCAGTTCATCATACTGCGCCAGTAAAGTGGCTGTCGCATATGGTGACTCACCCAATTGATTAGCCACCTCATTGGCAATTGGCAGTAACTCACTACCAGTCTGGTAAAGTAGCCAAGCATCAACCGAATGTTCTGAAATAGCTTTGACAGCTTTCACAGCAACTTGAACATCGTCAATTAACTGGTTAGCGGACTTCCAGTCTTTGAGTAGCCGATTAACTTGTTTGCTGGATAAACCAAAGACAGCGCAAAGGATCGTCCAAACCGCTGTTTCACTGCTTAATCCACTCTTTAACTGCAACCGTAGCTGCTCAAGCTGATCTTTGTACGGCTTAAAGTCCGGACAATATTGGTATAATCCCGTATCCATAAAAACGTCAAGTCCCATGGCTGGCCACTGACCTAACAGCATCTTAACGAATTCCACGTGAATCCGTTCCACTGCTATCTTAGTAAGCAAACTACCATGATGTTTGATACCGGTAATCGTTTCGGGATCAATCGTAAAGTTCAGCTGACTGGCAAAACGAACCGCTCGCATCATGCGCAAGGCGTCTTCGTTAAACCGTTTCTCTGGGTCACCCACTGCACGAATCCGGTGTGCCTTTAAATCGCTCAAACCATCAAAATAATCAATGATTGTCCCGTCAGTCTTTAACGCTAAGGCATTGATGGTGAAATCGCGCCGATTGAGATCCTCTTTTAACGATCTCACGAACTTCACTGAATCTGGTCGACGATAATCTTGATAACCTGATTCCGTTCTAAAAGTGGTCGTTTCATAACCAGTGCCATGATCCAAAATCATCACGGTACCATGTTCAATACCAGTATCCACCGTCCGTTTAAATAACGATTTAACCTCTTCTGGATAAGCGCTGGTAGCAATGTCCACGTCATGGATTGGCAGCCCTAATAGGGTGTCACGAACGGAACCGCCCACATAATAGGCTTCATATCCAGCGGCTTCAATCGTATCAATGATTGGCTGTGCTTTAATAAATTCTTCTGGTAATGTTTCAATTCTCATTTTGATCGGCCCTTTTATTTGATTTCAGTCTATTCAATTTTACCAGATATCCCTAGCATAACCAACTGTACTTCATCTGAATATGCTATGATGATTGAGGAATCCTACTACGGATTAATTTATTAGGGGGGATCGGTTTGTCAAATAAAATTGAAGAAAAGATCCATTTCGTTGATTTATTGATGATCACCATTGGTTGCGCAGCTTATGCCTTTGCATTGGTGACGTTTAACATCGCCAATCAGCTGGCTGACGGTGGTATCAGTGGTGTGACGCTGATTTTAAAGGGATTATTTAACTTTAATCCAGCTTATTCAACCATCATCATCAACATCCCGCTGATTATGATTGGTTACCGTTTTTTAGGTCGCCGATCCATCATTTACACGCTTTATGGTACTTTAATGCTGTCTTTGTTCTTATGGGTCTGGCAGCGAGTACCAATTAACATCGCTCTGCATCACGATCTATTTTTAGCGGCCATGGCTGCTGGTATCACGGGTGGTGCTGGTAGCGGCCTTGTATATCGGTTTGGCGGTACTACTGGTGGAACGGATATTATCGCCCGAATTTTTGAACGCTTTCGCGGTATTCCAATGGGACAAACCTTATTATGGTTGGATATTTTAGTGCTGTTCGTCTCACTGGTTTATATTGATATTCGTCACATGGCTTATACGCTTCTATACTCCTACGTGTTCTCTCGTCTCGTAAACTTTATCTTAAGTGGTACTTACGCAGCTAAGGGTGTCTTAATTGTCAGCACAAAATCACAGGAAATTATCGATCAGGTCATGACTGTCATGGAGCGTGGTGTTAGCATTCTACACGGCGAAGGTGGTTACTCACACAAGGACCGTCCAATGCTCTATATCGTTGTCAGCCCAAGTGAACTACACGAACTGCAAACCATCGTTGGTGAACTGGACGAAAATGCTTTTATGACGATTTTTGATGTTAATGAAGCGATTGGCGAAGGATTTACTTATTCCCGGCCGACTCATGGCCTCTTTAAACACGCTCATTAGGGGTGTGTTTTTATTTTTTGTTTATAAGTTAAAGTAACTTATTATTTTTTTACTCAATAAAAAAAGATCGCCTTCTCGACGACCTCCGTAGTGCTTAGTAATCATTTTCTTCTTCGTTTTCCAATATTTCAGCCATTTCAGTGTCATCAGGCACCACCTTGACGTAAGCGTGCAGCAGTTTCAGCATCTGATCACGTTCCCCCATTTCACGGAAGAAGTAAACGGCCGGTTTTAAGAAGTCAGCTTGATCCATAAAGTATGGCGCTGCTGCTTGATAATACCGGTTGGCCTGGTCGTAGTCTTCCAACCGAGCGTACGATGTCGCCAGATTCCAGTACAATTGCGGATCCACGTTATCTTGACCCACGTAGTCAGCAAGAAAGTCCACTGTCTCCTGGAAACGTCCTTGTTTAACGTAAAGATTGGATAATTTGATCACGATATCCAAGTCATCAGGCTCCAGATCATGGCCCTTTTTCAGATACGTTTCAGTCAACGACTCATCCTCTACTCTAGCCGCGATATCAGCTGCGTATGACCAGAGTTTTTCGTTATACTGGTCAACACCCAGCCCTTCCTGTAACGCCTTTAAAGCATCATCTAACCGGTTTTCAGCGACCAGTGCTTGCCCTAAATAAGGATAGAGGCTCGTATATTGCGGATCGGTTTCTTTTAATTCTTCAAACAACGTAATGGCTGGTTTATAATCCTTTAACTGGAGGTACGTAAAGGCGGTTTCAAACTTCACGTCAGGAGTCATATCACCCGAGTGAATCTGCTTCAAATAACCCACCGCCTGCTCGAATTTACCAGCATTCGCGTACGCTACGCCGATTCGTTCTACCAAGTTGACCGAACTAAATTCGGGAATCCCCTGCTTAATCAAATCAAGATACAGCGGAATGGCCTTTTTAAATTCACGCATCACAAAGTAAAGTTCCGCCAACGCAAATTGAATAGCCGGTTCATCAGGTGCTAATTGCATGGCTTCCAGCAGCTTTTGTTCACTGACTTCAAACAGTTCCTGAGTCTGATACAAATCGGCAGCAACCATTAATGAGCGTACGTAAGCCGGCGAATCTTTAGACACTTCGTTTAAGAGTGTCAACGCTTCATCATTTTTATCATCATCGATCAAAACATCAGCCAGGTTGACTCGAAGATCATCTTCGTCTGGATACTGCTTCAATAGTTTTTCGTAAATGCGTTTTGATTGGTTTAAGAAACCCAGCGAATACAGTTCCTCAGCGAGACTATAAAGCGTATCGTCGTCATCATGGCGTAACGCACTGGCATAAGCCTTTTTAAATTGATCAAGTTGACCGCGTTCTAGCTGGTCAAGCGCTTGCTGTGAGTAACTAGTCATTTTGATCCTCCGTTTCGTTCATTCATGAAAGTATATGATAGCACTTTCGGCACTACCTAACAAACACAACGCCTACGTAAAAAATTGTTGGTTAGTATTTCAATTGATTGTTTAGTTAAAATTGGTTGTCACTGTACCTTGATTCGACGCGTCAATATAGCCTAGTAGCGCTCCAAAACTCAGCTTCCGACCATTTAACACAGATGATGGCATCTACCGAATTTTGTCACGCACAAAAAAAGCCAATCCACACGGGATTGGCTTTTGCCGTCAATAAATAATTATTTAACAGCGTCCTTCAAAGCTTTACCAGGCTTGAATGCTGGTACTTTACTTGCAGGAATTTGAATTTCGGCACCCGTTTGTGGGTTACGGCCCTTACGAGCTGCACGTTCGCGAACTTCGAAGTTACCAAAGCCGATTAGTTGTACCTTTTCGCCCTTAGCCAAAGTTGCTTGAACTGAGTCAAATACTGCATCTACTGCTGCAGTTGCATCCTTCTTAGTTAAGCCGGTTGCAGCTGCGACATCGTTAACAAGTTGTGCTTTATTTGCCATGAATGATTCGCCTCCTTGGATAATATATGATGAGTACAAAATCATCTCATCTAGCCGATCAACAAGTCAATCAGGCCACTGAAATAATAACGGCATTCCGTATCATTTCTGTTTCCAAGATAGCACACAAAGCCTATCATAGCAAGGTTTTTTGCGGTTTATGGCCAATAAATATGCCAAAAAGCCCTTTTTTTACGTACAAGTCTGAAAAATGAGCGGAAATCAAGCTGAATCAGTGTTTAACTCTACTTTCGGTGCCGTTCGATCAGATGAACAGGTGTCCCTGAAAAATCGAAGTGTTCCCGGATTTGATTTTCAATATAGCGTTCGTATGAAAAATGCATCAAGTCTGGATCATTCACAAACAGGACAAAAGTTGGTGGCTGGATAGCCACTTGTGTTGCGTAATAAACCCGCAAACGCCGGCCGTTGTCATTTGGCGTTGGATTCATGGCAATGGCATCCATAATCACTTCGTTAAGTGTAGAAGACTTAATCCGCTTAGCATGATTGCTAGCAACGGTCTTGATCATGGCTGGTAATTCATTCAATCGTTGATGGGTTTTAGCTGAAACAAACACCATTGGCGCATAGGCTAAATATTGAAATTCTTCTCTAACATGAACTTCAAAATCATGCAGCGTCTGGTTATTCTTCTTCAGCGTATCCCATTTATTGACCACGATGATGATTCCACGACCAGCTTCATGAGCGTATCCAGCAACCCGCTTATCTTGTTCGCGAATACCTTCTTCAGCGTTCAGTACAAACAGAACCACATCAGAATTATCGATGGCTTTCATCGCTCGCATGACACTGTAACGTTCCGTGTTTTCGTAAACCTTACCACGTTTTCGAATCCCGGCGGTATCAACCATGGTAAACTCGGTACCATCAGCCACGAACTTCGTATCAATGGCATCACGAGTTGTGCCGGCAATCTCTGAAACAATCACCCGGTCTTCACCAAGTAAGGCGTTAACTAGCGATGACTTACCAACGTTTGGGCGGCCGATTAAACTAAACCGGATACTGTCATCGTCAACTTCGCCTTCTTTATCGGGAAAAGCTTTGATCACGGCATCCAATAAATCGCCAAGGCCCAAACCATGAGCACCTGAAATTGGGTACGGATCGCCAAATCCCAGTGAATAAAAATCATAAATATCTTGCCGCAGTTCTGGATTATCAGCTTTATTGACTGCTAACACAACTGGCTTGTCAGCGCGATAAAGAATTTGGGCAACTTTATCATCAGCATCAGTGATTCCCTCCCGAACGCTGACTACGAAAACAATCACGTCAGCTTCATCAATGGCCACCTCAGCCTGTTGCGTAATCTGTTTTAAGAATGGTTCATCCCCCATGTCAATACCACCAGTATCAATCATGCTGAACGTGTTTCCGAGCCATTCACCGTGAGCGTAAATCCGGTCACGAGTCACACCTGGGGTATCTTCAACAATGGAGATTCGGTCACCGGCAATTCGGTTAAAAATAGTTGATTTTCCAACGTTAGGTCGGCCTACAATAGCAATTGTTGGCATACTCATACAACATCCCTCTTTTCTGTTCTTAAGTTCATAACGGTTAAATAACAGCAAAAATGTCATTTTGAAACTGGCATTCCGTTTCAAAATGACATTTTAATTTAATGAAAATTTCGGTTTTGAAACATTGATTAGATTACTTGTTGTCTGAATCTGAACCCGTTTGGGCGTTCTTCAGTTGATCACCAATCAAATCACCTAAGGTAAAGCCAGCATCGTCATCGTCAGTTGACATCTGAGTAGGTGCAGCTTGCTTTCTAGGTGCGCGTTGCTTTGGTTGTTGCTGTTGTTCATGGTCTTCACTGCCAGCAGGCTTTTCTTTCAAAGCTTTGATAGAAAGTGCTAAGCGGTGAGCTTCTGGGTGAACTTCCAGAACTTTGACTTGAACCTTTTCACCAGTTGACAGAACATCATTTGGTGTAGCGATGTGTTCATGTGCAATCTGTGAAATGTGAACTAAGCCTTCAACACCAGGGAAGACTTCAACAAAGGCACCAAAACTAGTCAAACGCTTAACAGTTCCTTCAAGAACTGAGCCTTCTGGTGCTTTTTCTTCAATACCATCCCATGGTTCTGGTAAGGTCTGCTTGATTGAAAGTGAGATCCGGTTACGATCTGGATCAACTGACAAGACCTTAACTTTGACTTCTTGGCCAACCTTCAAAACATCTGAAGGCTTTTCAACACGTTCGTAAGCAATTTCAGAAACGTGAACCAACCCGTCAACACCACCAAGGTCAACAAAGGCACCGAAGTTAGTCAAACGAGCAACTTTACCTTCAACTGTTTCGCCAGCCTTAAGGGTACTCATGATTTCTTCGCGCTTAGCAGCCTTTTCTTGTTCAACCAAGGCACGGTGTGACAAGATTAAACGGTTTTCACTAGGTTCGATTTCAATAATCTTAAAGGTTAACGTCTGACCCTTAAATTGGTTCAAATCTTCAACGAAGTGATCACTGATCATAGAAGCAGGTACGAAACCACGAACACCTGCATCAACAACTAAACCACCCTTAACCACTTGGGTAACTGGGGCTTCAATGGTTTCGCCAGCTTCATACTTCTTTTGAATTTCGTCCCAAACTTTACGGGCTTCAAGACGACGTACAGATAATAGGTAACTGCCGCCTTCCTTGTCGTTACCGATCTTTGAGATAACAACTAAATCAAGGGTGTCACCAACCTTGATGACATCATTGATATCTGAAACTGGCTTTGTTGAAAGTTCCTTTTGTGGTACCACACCTTCAATACCGGTGCCTTCGATACCAACGATAGCTTGCTTGTCATCATCAATGGCCAATACTTCACCCTTAACGACGTCACCAACATTCACCGTTTCAATGCTATTTAAAGCATTTAATAAATCGTTGTTCTCATTGTTATTGTTTTCACTCATACGAACTTTTCCTCCTTGCGACAACTCTAACTTATATTTTATCCGAAAATTAACAATATTACCAGTAGCATGACGAACTTTATGCGAATTCTTTTTGTTTTTTGACAATTATGTCGCTAATTTTGTCCACAACCTCGTCAATTGTTAGCGAAGTAGTGTCTAATCGCACCGCATCGTCCGCCTGAGTTAACGGTGAAATCGCTCTCGTTGAATCTTTATGATCCCGGGTTTGAATTTCATCCCGCAGCACGTCGATTGGTGTGTGAATGCCCTTTTCAGCATTATCTTTAAACCGGCGTTGTGCCCGCTCTTCAACACTGGCAACCAGAAAAATCTTAACTTCGGCTTTTGGTAACACCGAGGTACCAATATCACGGCCATCCATAACGATACCGCCAGCTTCGGCGATTTCTCTTTGACGCTCGGTCAGATCCTCACGTACGGTTCCTTGAGCCGCAACTGTGGAAACGTTATTAGTCACGTCTGGTTGGCGAATCGCCATGGTCACTTCTTTGCCATCAAGAAAAACTAATTGTTCGGGATTTCCTGGTTTAAATTCAATTTTAGTCGTTTTTAGCATGGTGGCTAAAGCGACCGGGTCGTCCAAAGCAACCTTTTGCTGCATGGCCTTCAAAGTAACGGTTCGGTACATTGCACCGGTATCACAGTAGACATACTGAAAACGGTGGGCAATTTTCTTAGCCACCGTACTTTTACCAGCAGAGGCTGGTCCATCGATTGCAACCTGTAACTCTTTTTTTGACATTTTGTTCACCCGTATCAACTTATTTGACGCGTAATTTTTGTCCTGGGGTCAGCGTCGGGTTCCCAGATAGACCATTGAGTTCTTTAAGCCGTTCAACGGAAATACCGTTGTTGACAGCCACCCGGTAAATGCCTTGTCCTTGACCAACAGTGGCATACTTCGAACTAGAGGTGGAACTCGTAGTTGACCGCTTAGACGAGGCCGTCTTCGTAGATGCCGTGCTTGTAGACGACTGCTTAGCAACGGTTGATTCTTGGCTTGTCTGCTGCTGTGTTTGTGAGGTCGAAGTGGCATTCGAATCAGCTGTCTCACTGGTTTCGCGTGTCTTTGAACTTGCTTTAGACGCTGCTTTTTTTGCAGAAACAGACGAAGCTGCCTTTTCTGATGCAGACTTGGCAGCTTTTTTTCGGTGTGTTTGGCTAACAGAACTGGTCTGTTCGCTGGAAACACTCATTGAATTATCGGGTTTATTCATGGCACTCTGACGTGCTAGGCCGTAAACCAAAGCCCCTACTGCAATGATAATAATAATTGCAACTAAAATAATCGTGATCAATCGATTGTTATGACTTTGTCGGTGGCGCTTAGTCCGGGACAAATTACCTTGGTCGTCTCGATCATCCCCAAAAGACTGATCCCAAGGTTTTGTTTCAGATGATTGATCGTCCTTTTTTGGATCCATCATGTAACCTCCTCAAAAACTTTCATTACGAATTGTACCATAGCTAGCACTAGAGTGGGAACTTTTTTAAATGGTCCCCGGCTCATGACTCTAGAAATTAAAGAGCTGCTTTAAAATGGCAGGCCATTCCGCTGAAGACTGATCACTTTGAGCAGGCGTCGCAGTTGCCAGCAGCCCTAAGACACCAAAATCAAGTTGTGCTTCGTCACTGCTGCAGCAATGCTCAGGATTCGTTGCCACATCCTGCACCTGATCAAAATATTGCTGAATATACTGTCGCTTACAATCAGGTGTACGCACGTAGCCCATCATTTTTCTCAACGCGGTGACCCGCTGCTCACGCCGGCTAGCAAAACTATTCTGAACTTGCGCTTCACTATAGCCGTGCTGTTTATAAAACCAAATCAAATTGGCTTTTTCATCACCAGCCACTTGGGGGGCATTCTGCTGAAAATAATAATGAATTTCATTTTCCTGGGGCACCGTTTCTTCACTTAAAAAGGCTGCAATCTGCTCGTCACCAGCTTGATACAGTAAAATAGCAACGCTCTGCTGACCATCCCGACCAGCACGCCCAATTTCTTGCCAATAAGACTCAACATCACTAGGAACGTGGTAGTGAATCACAAACCGCACGTTGTTCTTATCGATGCCCATCCCAAAAGCACTGGTGGCGCAAATCACGTCTAACTGGTCCTGCATAAATTGCTGCTGAACTTTAAACCGGGTTTCTGAATCCAGATCCGCATGGTACGCGGCCACTTTACAGTCCGTTTTAGCAGCAAGCAGTTCCGCCATTTCGTTGGCCTTCTTTTTACTGGAAAAGTACACTACTCCTGGCTTCTTTAGTTTAGCGACAAGCTCAACCAAACGCTCTTCTTTATCCGTCTGAGCTTCGAAACGCTCAACACTCAAAAAAATATTTTGCCGGTCTACCGGCTGGACGATTTCCGTAGCCTGGGGGAGTTGTAATTTTTGTTTAATATCTTCCCTAACCCGCTCAGTAGCCGTAGCAGTAGCCATCAGTGTTAACGGGTCATGCAATTGGTGTCGGATTTGCCCTAGTAACAGGTATTCAGGTCGAAAATCTGGCCCCCAGGTCGAAATACAGTGGGCTTCATCCACCACCAGCAACCCGATCTGAGTGGACTGAAACGCACTCAGTACCTGATCTTGACTGAGCATTTCCGGTGAAATAAAGATAAAATGATACTCATGCAGATGTCGCAAAATCCAGTTTTTCTCTGAATAAGTCATCATTGAAGTCAATGCTGCCGCCCGTTTTTCACCCTTAACGTTCAACGTCGTGACTTGGTCTTGCATCAATGAAATCAGCGGTGAGACGATCAGCACGAGTTGCTGGGTGATCGCCCCATACAATTCATAAATGAGCGTTTTCCCAGCACCGGTGGGTAAAACAGCCAGCGTATTGTGCTTGGCGGTTAACGCCGTCAGCGCCTCTAGCTGACCTGGCCGAAAACGACTGAAGCCGAACCGCTGTTGAAGTGTCTGATACAGTTGTTCAGTGCTTATCATCTGCCTTCTTACTCCTTAAAATTTCTAAAAGCCGAAACTGCCAAAAATCTACCGGTAAATCTTCAACTTGTTTAAATTGCCATTCATCGAGCGGAAAGCCGTTTAATCGACTTTCCAGTTGAGCAACTAATTCTGGTGTTAAAATCCGTTGGTAATCAAACTGTTCCAACGGCAGCATGATAGCCGCCTCCAATAAATGTTCCCGCACAGTGCTCAGTTTCAGCGACCGTTTTCGACTAATGACTTCTAGTGACTCACCGGCCATAAAACTGCGCAATGTCTGATTTGCGCTGGCGCTCACCAGCGAGTGATTCAAACCAGCCAGTAAGGCGTTAATGCTGCTGTTTGCTGCTTGAGAAACGAGCTTGGCTAACTGACAAATCAAATCGACTTCCATCAGTCTAGCTTCGGTTTCACTCATCTGGAAATCCCGAGAAACTTGCTGCAGTGTGTCTCCTGGGCGTTCATGACCAACGAGCAATCGACTCATAAACGAAGCCTGGTCACTGGGCAAGTCAGCGAAAACATCCTGCCAAAAATTATAAAACACGGTTTGCAAATCAGCTCCGTGAAACTGACGAAACCAGCGCTTAACAGTTTGTTTCACCTGCCAGGACGTCTGAAGTGGATAATATTGACGATTCTGATAACTTTGTTCAGAAACCACTTGGGTTGCCAATAATAACCGTTGCCAAAAGGTCTCAACATCAACGACCAATCTAATCTTTAAATGCTGTGGTTGATAACTGTTCTGGAGCAATTTTTGCTGCTCAACTGCCCCTTGCTGCGTTAACTGAGCATTAGTCTGTTCAACCGTCACCAATCCTTCAGTTTGTAAGTTGTGAACCGCTTGATCCATTACTTCGCGACTGAGTTTTTTCTCGTATCCTAACCAGGATAATTGGTGATACCTCATGCCCCAGTAAAGGGTAGAAACCGTTCGCTTGCCCACTAAAATATTTTCGATGACTCGAAGGCGTCTTGGGGATGTCGGTGATAAAAATCGCATCAGTTGCGTTGCATCCATCGTTTTTAGCCCCCTTAATCGTCTTTATTTATTTTCCCACACCGTCATTTAACTGTCTAGGACATTGAAAAAGGATGGCCATCAGCCATCCCCTTACTCATTATTTACGAAATATCTTAAATGTCAGTTTTTAAAGCAAATCGGACTGTTGTCTTAGGAAAGACTTCATTCGGTCGGCCACAATAATAAATACTGCACCAACCAATATGCCCTTGATCAGATTAAAGGGTACAACACCAAACAATACCATCTGTGACAGCGGAATGGTGATCTTCATGTGCAGCACTGCCATGTAAACTGGAATCAAGACGGAGACGTTAAGCAATGCCATAATCACGGATAGACTAACGGTACCCGCAATGACAGCTAAGACTAAACGCGTCACCGTCTTATATTTCTTAACGTGCTTCAAAACGAAATAAACCGGTAGCAAGTAGCTAACTGAAGCAACAAAACTCGCAGCAACACCGATAAAATTAGCAATGTCAACACCCGTCATCAACCAGTAAAGCAGTCCCTTGATGGCGGCAATTAAAATCCCGCCCAACGGTCCAAACATGACCATTCCTAACAAAACCGGAATGTCTGAAAAATCAACTTTCATGTAGGAAACAAACGGTAGAATTGGAAATGAAATAAAGTAGAGCAAAAACGAAATACCAGCAAACAGTGACATAATCACAACTTGACGAATGCTAAATGATTGACTATGTTCCATTGGATATACCCTCCCAAAACTGGTCATCTTCAAATGAAAACGTAAACAAAAAGCCGAATTAATTTTCTTCAGAGGAAAATCAATTCGGTCTCACAATCGCTTGTATTAACCCAATCTTCTTTATACCAGACTTTACTGTCGGTTTCGGGATCACACCGAATCAACTACTTCGAAAAGTAGGTCGCGGACTATTACCGCCGGTCGGGAATTGCACCCTGCCCTGAAGATGAACCACGCTATTCAATTACTTGTGATTATTGTACAAGGTAAACTTCAAGAATGCAAGTTATTTGTCTAGCTTGGCTACCCGCTTGAGTTCCTTAACTTCTTCAGGGTTCAGTTCACGGAATTCACCTGGTTGAACGCCCTTAAGCGTCAAAAATGCGTAGGTTTCACGTTTCAACTTCATAACCGGGTGACCGATTGCTTGCAGCATCTTTTTAACTTGGTGATTCTTACCTTCGTGAATCGTGAGTGAGATAATTGCAGTTTTCCGCTTATCGTCACTGGACAGCAATTTTGAGTGAGCCGGTGCTGTTCGCTTACCCTCGAGGCTGACCCCTTTACGCAGGTTTTTCAGCTCTTCGTTGGTTGGAATACCCTGAACCTTCGCCACGTAAGTCTTATCTACTTCATACTTTGGGTGAGTCAGCTGGTTAGCCAGTTCACCGTCATTGGTGAGTAAAATTAAACCGGTTGTATCGTAATCCAACCGGCCAACAGGATAGACCCGTTCTTTAATTTCATCGTCTAATAAATCGATCACCGTCTTCCGGTGCTTATCATCGGAAACCGTTGACACGACTTGACGTGGCTTGTTCATTAAAATGTAGATTGGCATTTCAGTTTGAATAGGAACTTCATCTACTAAAATACGATCGTGCTTACCAACCTTGACGCCCAATTCGGTCACCGTTTCGCCGTTCACCTTAACGTGACCAGAAGTGATCAGTTTTTCTGAGCTGCGCCGTGAAGCAACGCCCGCATGTGCCATAACTTTTTGCAATCGTTCCATGTAATTAATTATCCTCCGAGTTTATCTGTGCATTAAATCGTTTCAAAAATAAATCGCTATTCTGTTCATCATCTGGTACCGTTTGCGCTTCAGGCAATGGTGGCAGATCTGCCAACTGTTTGAGCCCAAAGTAGTCCATAAAATAATCCGTCGTTTTATACAGTTTAGGTCGGCCCGGCCCCTTCTTACGACCCGATTCTGTAATCAGTTGCCGTAACATCAGCTTATTAAGCGTGCCAGAACTTTGCACACCGCGAATCTCGTCAATTTCAATTCGAGTAATGGGTTGATTATACGCAATAATGGCTAACACTTCTAGTGACGCTTGTGACAAACCAGTGGAACTAGGGGCTTCGAAATATTGGCTGACAATGTTTGCCAGTGTTGCCTTCGTTGCTAAGCGAACCGTGTCATTGCTCTTCAAGATCACCAGTGCTGAATCTGGGTCGTTAGCATACTTCTGATTTAATTTTGATAATGATTGGCTGACTGCTGGTACCATTGAGTCCGTTAAATCCGCTAATTCTTGAACCGTCAGTCCCGACTCGCCACTCACAAACAGTAACGCTTCTAATTGTTGTATCTTAGTCATCATTCTTCTCCCAATTTTGCCGGTTTAACGGTGATTGGCATCACACGACTGGGCTGATCCACGGCAATTTCATGCTGCTTAGTCATTTCCAGTAGTGCCAGAAAAGTCGTCACCAGCTCTTCTCTATCAGGCTTTTTGTCAAATAGCTGACCAAAAGGTACCGCTGCACGAACTTTACTGAGCTTAAAACGCAACGTATGAATCTGGCCTTTAACCGTGTACTGCTCATCGTGAATCAGCCGCATTGGTAATGCTGGCTGCCGGCGACGCTCAGTTAGTGCCGTCAAAACACGTTGTAAGTCAGCTGCAGTCAGTCCCGGTGCTAATTTACCTAATTTAATTCCTGTTGGTACCGCCATTTCAGGCCGGGTATAAAACTTTTGCCGAGCAGCCGCCTGCTGTTTGAACCAGCCAGCTGCTTGTTTATATCGCTGGTATTTCACTAGCCGATTGACCAGATCATCCTGCATTTCTTCCAGACTAGGTTCTTCATCTTCCGTCACAGGTGTTTCTTCTACCGGCAGAAGAAGTTTAGCCTTCATCTTCATCAAAGTGGCAGCCATGACAAAGTAATCGCCAGCCACGTCGAGCTGATGATCCTGCATCTGGCGCAAAGCCGTCATATACTGATCGGTGATGGCCACAATGGGAATGTCATAAATATCAATGGATGCGGATTTGATCAAATGCAGCAACAAGTCTAAGGGACCGTCAAAGTTCTGCACGTGAATCAATACTGGCTGTTCACTCATGACTAGCCTCCCATTTAGCAACTATTCGAGTTGTTTCCAGTGTGCCCATGATGCGCTGATCCGGATACATGTCCTGGAGTTCGTCTAAGATCGTATTGGTTTGATCCTCTTCGCGAGCCGCGGGTGTTAGCGCGATCAGCCGCATCACCACAAAATGGGGCCGTAATTCAACCCCCACAATGCCAGAGAAATCCTGGTTAACGTCTTTCCACAGCAACAGCTGCCTGGCGTCACTATTTTGGTACCACTGCAATTCTGCTTGCAGCCGGTCAATTTTTTTGAGTGCGGGCGCAAAAGAGAGCAACCCCATTGCCACTTTTTCATAATCATTACGATATTTAAGTAACAAATTGATCCCCCCGTAACGTTACGCTCTTGGATGAGCTTTACGATAAACTTCTGTTAAGTGTTTCTTTGAAATATGCGTATAAATTTGGGTCGTGGAAATGTCTGAATGACCCAACAGTTCCTGAACGATCCGCAAATCGGCACCATTTTCTAGAATATGCGTAGCAAATGAATGTCGCAGCGTATGCGGTGTCACGTGTTTGCGAATCCCAGCTACACTAACATAGCGCTGAATTTTTTGCCAGATGCTTTGCCGACTCAGACCGCTACCATGAGCGTTGAGAAATAAATAGGGTGACGTGCGCTGTTTTAGTAGTAATGGTCGGCTTTGATTTAAGTACCGGTTGATCCAGTCAATGGCCACATCACCAATGGGAATAATGCGTTCCTTATTCCCCTTACCAATGGTCTGAATCAGCCCCATCTCAAGGTGAAGTTCACCCATTTTCAGATGGACAAGTTCACTGACCCGCAGGCCAGTGGCATACATCACTTCTAAAATAGCCCGGTCACGAATGCCATATTTATTGGTAGTATCCGGTGCAGCTAGTAAGGCATCAACCTCCGCAACGGTCAACACTTGAGGCAGTGGCCGTCCCTTTTTCGGTGCTTTGATTTCTGCCATTGGATCAATGGCCAACTGGTCATTTTGAACCAAATACTGGAAGAAGTGACGTAGCGTCGACACCATTCGGGTGACACTATTTCGTGCCTTGCCACTGTTTTGCTGCTGCTTTAAAAAATTAAGGATCGTCAGCTGATCCACTTTGTTCAGGTCAGTGATGTGTTGTTTCGTCAAAAACTGGTGAAACTCTTTTAAATCCAAACGATACGAACTGATGGTATTGGCCGCTAGACCACGCTCAATCCGCAAATCGTGCAGAAAATCCTCAATCTGCTCGTCCATTTTGATCACGTCCCGCTTCAGTCAACCATAAGTAACCGTCGTGCTGTTCGGCGAACCGTTGCTTCATCAAGTGTCCCACTGCCCGTTTGAACTGACCCTTACTGATACCAAAATAATCTTTGATATCAGCCGGATCACTCTTATCCGTGAAGGCAACTTTGCCTTCAGGTGCATGTTGCAGGGTTGCCAGCAGCATAAGCGCATCTTCTGGAATAGCCTCGTAAGCCCGTGGCCGCAAGGATAACTTTAAGGTGCCGTCTGGGAATTGACTTACCACTCGGGCATTTAATTGTTGCCCTAAGCGCGGTTCTTCATCACGCTCTTCTGGTGGAATGAATCCCAGATTATAGTCACTAGTGAGCACCATGGTACCAGTGAGCTTAAGACGATAAGCAGTAGCAACGACGTCTTTATTGATTAACTTAGACTTCGTGGCTACTGGTTGTGAGATTACCCGATAGAGCGCTTCGTCGCCTAAATCGCCCCACATCCGGCCCTTCTTATCAAGGGTGATGGACAGCATTAAACGATCACCGCGTTGTGGCCATAAGCTAGCAATTTCCGGTAAATTATCCAGTGACACCACAATGTCTTTATTAGGTAGACCGATATTCACGAACACGCCCAGTCCACGTTGCACGCGAACCACTTCGCCAAAACCATAATGATCCACTTGAACTTTAGGCGCATCACGTGTGATCTGCAATTGGTGCTGTTCGTTTTCGTAAGCAAAACCCTTAAACTGGCTACCCAGTTTTAACGGCTTCTTGATTTCACCCTTATCAAGCCGAAAAGTCAGGCCATTGGTTTGGACAAAATATTCCTTGTCGTTTTCATCAGTTACTTCGCCACTAATAATCCGGCCGAGCAACTGGGTTAATTCATCATTCATTTTAGTATCCCCGTTCGTTCTCTTATATTACACATCTTTTGATATTATCGCACATATTGACCAGTGGTGGTAGTTTATTCTCAACACAGTGCCCCTATGGAAACTAAAAAAGCCTAGCCACAAGGGCTAGACTTTTTCAATATCAGCTAATTAAGTTGATTAAAGTGCGTTTGAAGCACCGTGGTAAACGACACCGCGACGTGAGTCAACAGTAATCAATTCACCATCAGAGATCTTTTCTGAGGCACCTTCAGCGCCAACGATAACTGGAATCCCCATTGAGATACCAACTACGGCTGCGTGTGAAGTTAAGCCACCGTTTTCAACGATAACGGCGCTAGCCTTTTCGATAGCTGGCAAGTAGTCTTTGTCAGTGTTCTTAGTAACCAAAACGCTGCCTTCAGTAGTCTTGCTGTTAGCTTCTTCAGCGCTGCTTGCTAATACGGCTTTACCAATAACAGTGTCATCGCCGACACCTTGGCCACGTACTAACTTTGAACCGATCAATTGAACCTTCATCAGGTTAGTCGTACCGCGTTCGCCAACGGGAACACCGGCAGTGATCAAGATCAAGTCGCCTTCCTTAGCTAAGCCGGTTTCAACAGCTTTAGCAGCTGCTAAATCAAACATAGCATCGGTGTTAGCTGGCTTTTCAGCAACGATTGGGTATACACCCCAGTTAACCATCAAGCCACGACGGGTACGGTCATCGAAAGTAACGGCCAAGATGTTAGCATCTGGACGGTACTTGCTGATCATACGAGCAGTGTAGCCTGATTCAGTAGCAGCAACGATGGTCTTAACGCCCAAGCTCTTAGCAACACGAGCAACTGAAGCACCAATTGATTCAGTAACGTCAGCATTGGCTAAGTCCATGTGGTCAGTACCAAAGTCTTTCAAAGCATTTTCAGCCTTGATGTCGATCCGGTTCATAGTTGCAACGGATTCTACTGGGTATTCACCGTTAGCACTTTCACCAGAAAGCATGGTTGCGTCAGTACCATCAAAGACGGCGTTAGCAACGTCAGATGCTTCGGCACGAGTAGGACGTGGGTTTTCTTGCATTGAATCCAACATTTGAGTAGCAGTGATAACTGGCTTGCCCAAAACGTTGCACTTACGGATCAAGCGCTTTTGTACCAATGGTACGTTTTCAGTTGGAATTTCAACACCCATGTCACCACGAGCGACCATCAAACCATCAGAAACCTTGATGATATCGTCAAAGTTGTCGATACCTTCTTGTGATTCGATCTTAGGGAAGATTTGGACATGTTCCATGTGCTTTTCTTCCAATAATTCACGAATGTCCATAACGTCTTGTGGCTTACGAACAAATGATGCAGCGATAAAGTTGATTTCGTGATCCAAACCAAAACGAATATCTGAAGCATCCTTTTCAGTGATACCTGGTAAGTTGATTGAAACGCCAGGTGCGTTAACACCTTTACGTGAACCAAGCACACCATCGTTTTGCATGGTACCAACTAATTCTTTGTTGGCGTCGTCCTTTTCATCAACAACCATGTCAAGCAGACCATCGTCGAATAAGACGTGACCGCCAACACTAACGTCATCGAATAAACCAGGATATGTGACCGCGATCTTATCCTTAACACCTTCTAAGGATTCGTCCATAGAAATCCGAAGCTTGTCACCAGTATGGTACTGGATCTTACCGTCTTTTTGAACAGTAGTCCGAATTTCAGCACCCTTAGTATCAAGCATGATACCAACAGTCTTACCAGTAATCTTTTCAGCTTCGTGGACGTTGTTCAAACGGCCTAAATGTTCTTCATGATCACCATGAGAAAAGTTAAACCGGAAAATGTTAGCGCCAGCCTCAATAAGCTTTACGATTGTGTCGACATCGGTACTAGCGGGACCAAGTGTACTTACGATCTTGGTTTTCTTCATAAGAAAAATCTCTCCTTTGAGTTTAAGACTGATTTACCCTTGTGATAATTATCACAGCTAAACCAATCCAATTTGGAATCCGTTTGTTATTTTAGCACTTTTCAAATTTAATGTCTGCGGTGTTTTCTCAAAAACTGAACATTTCCGTCATAAAAGCGTTTTCATGCCTTTTCTTAAGATAAACTTAACGCTAAATTTTAATTTTTCACCTGTAAGACCACGTTATGGTCACCTAAAATTTGTTCTAATGGTGCCACTAATTGCTCACTGGCTGGCAACCAATATTGCTGATTTAAAATCCGTTTACTGTCATCCGCTACCCGGTAAATAATCACCGGGGTCTGACCGTCATGTGACTTTAAAAATTGATTCAACTCATTCATGGTCGCCATTTCATCCGTTACTTCAGTTAGCCTCAAAAACCACCGACTCCCCTGCAACGCTTTAGTTGTGGACTGTTCCGGTTTTAAAGGTTTGACATCGGCTGCTTGAGTGACTGAATCAGCCACCACCTGGAGACTGCCACGGTTAGTCTCCACTTTGCCGGTAACCACGATGACCTGTTCCTTTGCCAGCCAAGTAGCAATGCGACGATACGTATTCGGAAAAACGGTAATGCTGATTTCACCGGTCAGATCACTAGCGGTCAGAAAGGCCATCTGGTCTCCGTGCTTGGTTCTAATGGTCCGGATACGCGTCACGTAAACCACCAGCGTCACGTGCTGATCAACACTGAGATCACCGACCGAAACCGCACTGCGCTGCTGAGCTAAATCAGCATACTGCTCAACTGGGTGGCCTGACAGGTAGGCACCCAGATACTCGTTTTCCTTTTCCAACCGTTCGTTCAGCGGCAGATCCGGCTGGTGCTTGATCTTGGGTGCCAGTGCTTCAAACAGATCCATACTGCTGCCGGAAAGTTCCACGCTACTTAAGAATTCCGGCAGACTGGCAATTAATTCAGCCCGGTTATAACCAAAGTCGTCGAAAGCACCGGAGTAAATCAATCCTTCAATGAGGTCGGCTTTCAGCCATTTGGGATCTAATCGCAGCAAAAACTGGTGCATTGACTTAAAACTACCATTGGTTTGACGCTCAGTCATGATACTTTGCAGCAGGTCACGGCGCATCCCTTTAATCGAAGCTAAACCAAAGCGGATCTGGTTATTTTCCAACCGGAAATATGCACCGCTATGGTTAATGTTAGGCGGTAAGATCTTGACCTGATGCCGTTTAGCCTCCATTAGATATAATTTTGTCTTGGCACTATTATTTAAGACTGAATTCAATAAGGCCGTAAAAAAGGCTGCCGGATAGTGCGCCTTTAGGTAGGCCAGCTCGAAAGCCATTTTACTGTAAGCAACCGCGTGTGACCGGTTAAAGCCGTAGTTGGCAAACCGGTCAATATAATCAAAGGTGGCCTCAGCGGCTTCAACTTTGTGCCCACCGGAAACGGCACCATCAATGAACCGTTTACGCATGGCTTCCATGGTGGCTTTTTTCTTCTTGCTCATGGCCCGCCGCAGTAAATCGGCCTGACCTAACGTGAACCCAGCCATAGCCGAGGCCGCCTGCATAACTTGTTCCTGATAAACGATGATGCCATAGGTTGGCGCCAGGATCCCCTTTAATGAATCGTCCGGATAAGTCACGGGTTCTTGCCCAAACCGGCGTTTAATAAAGTGGTCAATGTTTTCCATTGGGCCTGGTCGGTATAACGCATTGACAGCTGCCACCAGTTCAAAATTATCTGGGTGCAGTCGTCTCAAAACGTTTTTAATGCCGCTGGATTCAAACTGGAACACGCCGTTGGTATCGCCCCTTTGAAAGAGTGCCAAGGTGTCAGCGTCATTCAAATTAATTTGGCTAATATTTAAATCGTGTCCCGTCTGCACTTTAACGTATTTCAACGCAGCAGCTAACAGGCTAAGGTTACGTAACCCCAGAAAATCCATCTTCAGCAAACCGACCTGCTCAACGTAGTCCTTGGTATACTGCGTCATCAGCATGGTTTCCGACCCGTTTTGAACCGGTACGATCTCAGTCAGTGGCTGGTCACTTAACACAATCCCCGCTGCGTGAGTAGAATAATGCCGCGGCAGCCCCTCCAGTTTAGATGCCGTTTCAAACAACAGTTTATTCGTCGCTGAATCTGCCACTAAGTTTTGCAGTGGCTGAGACTGCTGATAGGCTTCCTTCAAGGAAATGTGGAAGACACTGGGAATCGTTTTGCTCCATTCACTAAGCTCATAGGGACGCAGACCGAACACCCGACCCACGTCACGAATCGCTTGTTTGGTGGCTAACGTCCCAAACGTGATGATTTGACCCACCCGTTCATGACCGTACTTTTGGTGAACATATTCTAAGACTTCTTCACGGCGGTTATCGGGAATATCCAGATCAATATCAGGCATCTGCGCCCGTTCTTCGTTTAAGAAACGTTCGAAGAGTAACCGATATTGCAAGGGATCCACATCCGTAATTCCCAGTACATAAGCCACCAGTGAACCAGCTGCCGAACCACGACCGGGGCCAGTGGTGATCTGCGCCCGCTTGGTAAACTGCATGACGTCCCAGACGATTAAGAAATAGTCGTTGAACCCCATACGGTCGATCACATCTAATTCATGTGCCAAACGTTCTTCATAAGGCTTAGCATCCGTCACCTGATTTTCCCGCAAACGTCGGGTTAACCCTGTTTGACACTGCGTCAGTAAGTAAGTTTTAGCTGACTGCTGATCAGGCGTTTGGAATTTGGGTAACTGGGGATGCTGAAACTTTAACTGCACCTGACAGGCTTGAGCTACTGCTTCAGTTAGCTCAGCCGCTGCTTTTAACCCCAGCTCTTCGTATATACTGGCATATTCAGCAGCTGGTCGTAACCAGTACTGGCCAGTCTTCTTCTGCGCATCGGCTAAATTACTGATAGTGGTACCGTCCTTGATCGCATTTAAGACGCCAACCGCAAACCGGTCATCGGCATCTAAATAGCGAACTTCAGGAAGCGCTACAACTTTGACCCGCGCCTCAGCAGCCAGTTTGGTCAGCAACTGACGGACGGTGGCCGACTGAGTGGGCGCAACGCCGATCAATAAACTATCTACATCAACGATCTGACTTAACCGCGCCAATAATTGATTCGCATTATCTTGCTCCCCCTGATCAAGCCAGTATTGCAACTCACTTTCACTGGGTAAAATCACCATTAAATCGGCGAACCACTGCTTAACTTGCGCCACCGTTACCGGTTCTTGGTCGGGCCGCGTCTGCAAATAAGACGAAATGGCCATCAAATGTTGGTAGCCAGTCTGATTCTTAGCCAGTAAAACTATTGGAAACGTCTGCTCGCTAGCAAAAATTCCCGCTAAGTCAGCCGTTAAACCAATCACGGGCTGGACGTTGTACTTCTGACATATTTGATAGAACTCAACCGTGCCATACATGACGTTGCGGTCAGTCAGTGCCAGTGCCTGATAGCCCCGCTGAGCCGCGGTTTTCACCAGTTCTTCCAACTGGTTGGTACTCTGCAGCAGACTATAGCTGCTGATGACTTGTAATGGAACAAACGCCATGGTTCATCGGCTTCCTTTCTCGTTAAACTTTCGAACTCCATTATAACAGAGTGGTTCATTTTAAAGCTTTCATTTTTGCTGACAATATGCTAAAATTTCTTTTGATTGCGAGGTGTCTACAATGAAAGCATTAGAAGCAAACTTGGTTGTTATCTTTTGGGCAGTCATTTTTGTTGAAGTCATCGGCTACATCGGTGGCCAATTGGAAGTTATGACCTACGTACCTGCACAGATTGGTATCGTAGCCACCATCGCTGCCTTGATTTTCACCAATGGCGTTAAATTAGTTGCAAACTCAGATACAAAAGCAAAAAATTAACCATAACTAAAAGCGGTAGTCCCATTATTGAGACTGCCGCTTTTTTTGTCGTTTCAATTAATTAATTTCACTATCCACGTGCTGATCACTGACAGTTGAACTGGTCTTAAAGGTAATCCCGTTACCCGCTTCGTTCATCGTCAGTTCAACGCTGGTTTGCGCACTGACTTTGCCGCCAATAATCAACTTCGCTAACGGTGTCTCGACAACGCTGGTAATGGTTCTTTCCAACGGCCGGGCGCCATAGGCTGGTAGATAGCCGCGCTTAGCCAACCAATTGGTGGCTTCTGGCGTAATGGTCAATGTAATCTGCTGTTCAGCTAATCGTGCAGACAACCGCTGAATCAGCTTACCGACGATCTGCTCAACATCTGCCATGGTCAACGGCTTAAACATGATCGTGTCATCGATCCGGTTTAAGAATTCCGGTTTAAATGACCGCTGCAATAAACTAGCCACCTGTTTTTTGGCATCGTCTGAAATTTGGCCCTGAGCATCCGTCCCCTCCAGCAAAATATCCGACCCCAGATTAGAAGTCATGATCAGTAGGGTATTCTTGAAGTTAACGGTGCGTCCCTGGCTATCCGTCAAACGGCCATCATCCAATACCTGTAACAACAGGTTAAAGACGTCTGGGTGAGCCTTTTCAATTTCATCAAACAACACGATAGAGTATGGGTGCCTACGAACTGCTTCTGTCAGCTGGCCACCTTCTTCGTAGCCAATGTAGCCGGGAGCTGCCCCTACTAACCGGGAAACGGATTCTTTTTCCATGTACTCAGACATGTCGATCCGAATCATTTCGCTTTCCGAATCAAACAGGTTTTCCGCCAAGGCTTTCGCCAGTTCGGTTTTACCCACACCAGTAGGCCCTAAGAACAGGAATGACCCCAGTGGCTTACTTGGGTCTTGAAGGCCCGCACGCGACCGTAAAACGGCATCTGAGACGGCCTGAACAGCTTCATCTTGACCGATCACCCGTTTATGCAGATTATCGGCCAAGTGCAGCAGCTTTTCACGTTCCGTGGCAACCAAGCGGTTAACGGGAATCCCGGTCATCTTAGCCACAACCGCCGCGATTTCTTTTTCAGTCACCGATTCTTCAACCAGCCAGTCACCAGAGTGGTCCTTATCTTCCATGGCTGCCAGTTCTTTTTTCAATTGGGGAATGGTACCGTGCTGCAAGACCGCTGCTTTATCCAAATCATATTGTGCTTCAGCTTCACTAAGATCGTGATTGGCTTTGTCCAACTCGGTCTTTTTCTGACTTAAAGCATCCAAGGACTGTTTTTCATCTTCCCAGCGGGCGTTCAAACTCGATACCGTTTCCTTCACGTCAGCTAAGGTTTTCTGGACTTCTTTTAAGCGGTCTTTAGAAGCTTCATCCGTTTCCTGCTTCAAAGCAGCTTCTTCCACCTGCAGCCGCATCTGCTGACGCCGAGCCTGATCCAATTCGGTAGGTGCTGAGTTCATTTCCACCCGAATCGATGCCGATGCTTCATCAACTAGATCTAACGCTTTATCTGGCAAATAGCGATCAGTAATGTAGCGGTCGGATAACTTAGCCGCAGCCACCAACGCGTTATCGTGAATCCGCACGCCATGATGGATTTCATACCGCTCCCGTAATCCCCGTAAAATGGTAATGGTGTCATCAACGGAAGGTTCTGCCACCGGCACTTTTTGGAATCGGCGTTCAAGGGCCCGGTCCTTTTCCATGTACTGCCGGTACTCATCCGTAGTGGTGGCGCCAATCAAATGCAGTTCACCACGAGCCAGCATGGGTTTCAACAAGTTACCGGCATCCATACTGCCTTCCGTCTTACCAGCACCCACAATATTATGGATTTCATCAATGAACATGATGATATCGCCGTTAGACTTCTTGACTTCGTTCAAAACCGCCTTCAGCCGTTCCTCAAATTCACCACGGTACTTGGCGCCAGCAATCAGCGACCCCATGTCCAAGGAAAAAATCGACTTGTTTTTCAGGTTCTCCGGTACGTCACCGCGAGCGATCCGTTGGGCAAGACCTTCCACGATGGCGGTTTTACCGACACCGGGTTCGCCAATCAACACGGGGTTGTTTTTAGTCTTTCGAGACAGGATCCGGGTCACCGTCATGATTTCTTCATCCCGACCAATAATGGGATCCCGCTTGCCGCTGCGCATGGCTTTGACTAAATCGGTGCCATACTTTTCTAAGGCTTTAAAGCCTTCCTCTTGATTTTTTGACGTGATTTTTTCACCTCCACGAATCTCAGTCACTTTGTTTTTCACTTGCTGCAAGGTCAACCCCTGCTCATTGAGATAGTCACCAAAACGGCTACCGCTCATTTGAACGACTGCCAGCACCAAGGTATCGCTAGCCACGTACTCATCGCCCAGATCCTTGCGCACTTCATCGGCCTTCTGCAGCAGACGGTACAAGTCCGGCGACAGGTTTTGACCATAAGCCACGTTGCTGCCTTCAACTTCACTGATTGAATCGATTTCGTGATCTAATTCGGTATTCAGCTTGTCCATGTTCAGACCAAGCTCGCTAAAGATCTGCCGGTCAAGCTGACCCGGTTGGATCAAAAATTTAAATAGGTGTGAGACCCCAATCGACTGCTGTTTACGATTAACGGCGATCTGTTGGGCCTCCGCAATGGCGTCAGTGACGGATTGCGTTAAAATGTCTGGGTTCATTAAATGATCATCATCCTTTACTGATTATGCTGAATCATTCATTTCTTGGTTCATTCTATCATAGGTCTCCGTGAAAATAAAAATAATTTGACCTTTTTTGACCAAACTATTTTAACGGGCTTTTCGCCGGGTTTTCGGCCGCTTTTGAAACACGTCGTCAGCTGGTTTGAACCCCCAAAATTTGTGACCGCGATAGGTTTGTTCAGCAAGTTTGCCGTGAACGGCCATGTCTTTACCACGTTTAGTCTTGATTTGAAATTGAATCTCCTTGCCTGCCAATAAATCTGCCACTTCTTGCTCGGAAAAATGGTGGCCACCCCAGACCTGGTTGAAGTTGACTTCTTTGCCGTTGGCCGTCTGACCGCCAGTTTTCGCCTTCTTGGGATAGTGCTTCACCAGTTTTTCCGGATCACCTAAATTAGTTTTTAGTTTCTCAGCATTGGCCACCATGATCGGTAAATCGTGGTTTACCGTCTGCGTAGCCGTAGTCAGTAGTTCTGTCGGCTCTAATTTAAACGCCCCCACTTGGTCCATCAACGTCATCAACCGCTTAGTGGCGTTGGTACTGCTAATGATGGTGCCTTCGGTGAGAATAGCAGAAATGGTGCCTGTATCCGTCATGGATAAGGCTCCTCGTCGTTCTTTCATTAACGCAGTGGTGCCCGCGGTAATCTGTGACAACGTGGACACTCGGGTAGCCCCAGTCCCGATGTTGTGGTGCTGCAAGTAGTTCATCAGCCACTTCATGGTTGGCTTCACCGGTTTTTTATTAGCCCCTTCGAAGATGAAAGGCGAGGCGGTTTTACCCAGCTGTTGCTTGGCAGCCCCCTGTTCCTCATCCGTGTCGCTAATTTGCCGGGAACTGTCAAAAATCAGCTTGTAATTCAAAGCTACCGGAATGTTGAAGGCGGTCTTAAAGGCCGGATAGTCCTTCAGCTCCGCGGTAGTATGATCAAACTCATAGTCTTCTCCCAGCATGGCCAGGTAGTTCTTCGCCACCACCGAATAAATGGCGGGACCAGACTTGCCGTATCTTGCTAAACTGCTCAGTGAACTAGGCACTTTTTCACCGGGACGGTTAGCCCCGTGATCCACGCTACCGTTAGTGACGTGGGTAAACCGCGGTTTGCGGTGTGTCAGCAATCGTTGATCCACGTCCACCACCGCCGCAATCTTGGGTACCAGCGGCAATAACTGATAAAACTGCGCCATGGAGATCTTAGAATCATCCGTCCGGGGATAACTGACGATTTTGGCTTCATACATTTTCTGATAGGTGCTGAGTACTTCTTTAGCACTGTACCCCTTAGGCGCTAAGATGGACGCCAGGTTTGAGAGATCCAGTAATTTCGGTGGTGCCGAGTGGCGACGCACCGTTTTAACGTTGGTAATGGCACTTTCATGGTACTGTTCTAGTTCCTGCTTTGCGTCGGCTTGCTGCTCGTGACGCCATTTGGCCGCTTCCTCTTCGTCTTTAAACCGCCGGGCAAAAACGTGTTCCACATTATCCTGAAACTTCACTTCGTAAAACGGCTTGCGTTTATAGTTCTTAATGGCCATGAGCTGTTCGTACACGTGGCGCACCATCAAGGACTTCAAGCGTCCCTCACGAACCACCTTGACCGGATAGCCCGCCTGTTTGGTCACCGTGGTGGCAATCCGGGTTAGCTGCATAGACAGAAAGTCCCATTTGCTGCGGGCATCCGACTTTAAGTAGTCACCATCCTGCATTTGGCTAGTAATCGGCTTGATCTCCCGGAAGCCGCTTTGAATCGAACGGGCTTCTTCATCCGCGAAATACAGCCGTTTTACTGGTTTTTGCCACTTAATGGCGTTAATAATCTCCCATGCTAGTAGCTCGCCTTCACCGGAAGGATCCACATCGGTCGCAATCACCAGTGCTTCGCAGTCGGCCACCGCCTTTTTAATCTCGGCTAAATCCGACTTAGTGGATTTTTTCCGCCCCGTTCGCGGATTTTTTGCCATGATGGGCTGCTTCTCCCAACTGAAATCGTTGATCTGCCAAGGTAAGTGTTCCAATTTCCAAGAACGGTACTGCGTTGCTTTTTCGGCTGGCACCTGATCTTTGGGATCAACAAATTCCATCAAATGACCATGGGAATGAACAATTCGGTAGGTGTGTCCTTCAAACTCACCGCTGGTACCCCCTAGGGCACTCGCGAAGTTCTTGGCCGCACTGGCTTTTTCACATAAAATGGCGTACTCCGTCATGACCCTTTCCCCCTTATAATTTAAAAGAGTTTTAGCAGTCGATTAAACTGTTAAAGCTCCTTTGGACTGTACTATGCCTGTTTAGCATTTAAACTAATGATCTTTAAAATCACATCCGTGGCTTTTGCCATGGTCTGTTCCGACACGAATTCAAACCGGCCGTGCATGTTTTCACCGCCAGCGAAGATGTTCGGTGTGGGCATGCCTAAAAACGAGATCTTGGAACCGTCCGTACCGCCCCGCACTGGTGCGATGTCCGGTTTGATGTCCAGGTCGATCATGGCTTGTTTAGCCAGCTCCACCACGCTCATGTCTTTTTCGATAACTTCGCGCATATTATAATACTGATCTTTCAGTGTCACTTGTACCGTACCAGCACCGTATTTGGCGTTTAGCTGATCCGCAATCCCGGCAAACAATTTCTTACGGTCCTCAAACTGCTGACGGTCGTGATCACGAATAATGTACCCCAGGTCGGCTGTATCTACGTCACCGCTAATTTTGTAGAGGTGAAAGAACCCTTCTCTGCCAGCCGTTTTTTCGGGCCGGTCGTGTTCTGGTAAAGCGTTATGAAAATCGATGGCTAATTGGTTAGCATTGACCATGGTGTCCTTAGCCGAACCAGGATGAACGTTGGTCCCCGTAATGTGGACTCGACCATCCGCCGCGTTGAAGGTTTCGTACTCCAATTGACCCAGTGGCCCGCCATCCACGGTATAGGCAAAGTCGGCACCAAAGTCTTTAACGTCAAAATGATCAGCCCCAGTCCCGATTTCTTCATCTGGTCCTAACCCCACTTTAACGGTACCGTGCTTGATCTCTGGATGGGCGACTAGGTATGCCATAGCGGTAACGATTTCCGCCACCCCAGACTTATCATCTGAACCCAGTAACGTTGAGCCGTCAGTGGTGATCAAGGTTTGCCCCGCATAATTCAACAAATTGGGAAATACCTGGGGATCCAACGTATATTTGCCAGCTGAATCTAGTTTAATCACCGAATGGCCGTCGTAGTTTTCAACGATCTGCGGGTTGATATCCTTGCCGTTAAAGTCCGCCGTATCCACGTGGGAAATAAAGCCAATGGTGGGAACTTGTTCACTCATATTGCTAGGCAATGTCGCAAAGACGTAACCACTAGCGGGACTCACATGCACGTCCGTCAATCCAATATCAGTCAGTTCTCCGGCCAAAGTTTTCAAAAAGTCGACTTGGCTTTGAGTTGATGGGACGGTATCACTATCTTCATCGGAACGTGTTTCAACCTTGATATACTTTAAAAAACGGGGAATTAGCTCGTCATATTGCATCGTCGTCACCCTTTCAAATAAACGTAAATGGATCAGTATTTAATTTTGATGGTTCAATTTCAATTTGCCACTGGTTTTGCTGTGCCCACTGCTTAAAAAGAGCCGTTAAGTGGGGCTTGCAGATACTTTCAATGTGGTGACCAGGATCGATCACTGGGAAATGAGCGGCAATCATATCGTGGCCAGTATGATAATAAACGTCCCCGGTCACGTAGGCATCGGCACCTTTTCGCTGAGCGGTCTTAAAGAATTTCCCGCCGTCGCCGCCAAGTACCGCAATCCGTTGCACGGGCTTATCCATGTCATCAGCAATGACCCGTAAACCGTCAACGTTGAAAACCTGCTTACAGTATTCAGCAAACTCCCGCACCGTCATTGTCTTAGACAAATCACCGATGCGGCCCATACTGAATTGATGCCCTTCATGATCTAATTTGGTCAGTTCAAGGGCTGGGTGACCGCCGGGGTAAACCTCGTTGACAGCAGCTACCACAGCCTGCAATTTAGCATTCGGCACGCGCATCTGAATCGCCAGTTCATCGGTACTGTTGCGTTCACCAACGGGGCCTAACTCTGGATCAGCACCCTGCATGGGGGTGAACCAAGTGGTACCGTTCCATTCGTAGCTGGCACCGGCATACCGAGAAATGTCACCGGCTCCGGCACCCACCATAGCTAATCGCACCGCATCCGCATAGACCGGTTGCACGTGAACGGTCAGGAGATAATTAGTTTCCGTCACACCGTCCACCAAGCCAACCGTGTTGGTTAAGCCTAGCGCTGCTGCCAGCCAGTCGTTCATCCCGCCCTCGGCACTGTCCAGATTAGTATGGGCCGCATACACCGTGATGTGGTGTTGCAACAAGGTGGCATACATCTGGTTTTGTGGGTCGTCCAAGTCTAAATTACGTGCCGGGTGAAACATCACCGGATGATGAGCAAAGATTAGATCTGCTCCCACCGCAATGGCTTCATCCACCACTTCTGGCCGCACATCAAGCGTCACAAGTACTTTGTGAAAATCAGCTTCCAGCGAACCCAACTGTAAACCGATGGGATCTTTCGGTTCAGCAATCGTCTTTGGCGCAAACTGCTCGAACCGTTCAATTAACGTTTTAACCTTCATTTAAAATGACCTCCTGAATTTGATCACGTTCCCGTTTAAAGGCCGCAATTTTTGCTTGCGGTGCGTTTTTTGCCTGCTTCATGGTAGCAATCACTTGGTCAAGCCGGGCTTGTTCTTGACGCCACTTCTGTTGAAGAACCGGACTCTTTTCCCGTAATAGGTAAGGACCAAATTTCAGTTCCGTAGCCGTATAAGTCACTGGTGTTTCAACCGGATCAGCCACAATAATTTCGTAAATGTGACCGTCTTCGGCTAAGATTCGTTCCGCCACGATTTGATAGCGGTTATTCTGCAGCCAGCGTCGCACGTTATCTTCACCCACATTGGGCTGTAAAATCAACCGTTCATGGTGAGTTAAATGCGACTTGCCACTTTCTAAAATATTCGTGATCAGCGTACCGCCCATACCGGCAATAGTGACAGTGTCAATCTTGTCGTCTGGCTGAATGGCTGCTAGTCCGTCCGCCAACCGTGCCGTAATCGTATCCGTCAACTGCTCATTTTCAATCTCAGTTAACGCATTGTGATAAGGTCCCTTCACCACTTCGCCAGCGAGCGCCGCAGTAATGACGCCTTGTTTGGCTAAATGGACTGGCAGATAAGCGTGATCTGAGCCAATGTCAGCTAACCGCGCGCCAGGTGAAACAAAATCGGCGACGGTTTGTAGCCGGTTGGATAAATGTGTCCCGTTCATACGTTCATTCCTCCACTTCAATCTCGTAATTCCATTATAGGCTAGAGCCCGAACCTAGCACAACATTAGATACTGTTTTTGTGGGCTGTTGATGTGAATCCCTCTGTACAAAAAAGATTGTGCCATAAATCTATATTGGCAAGCATTCCAATCAATTTTTCAGCAAAAATTAGTGATGCCTGTTCTTTGGTTCAATGCGTCAATATAGCCTAATCATGCGCCAAAACTCAGATTCCAGAATTTAACGCAAATAATGCCTACTCCGCACAAATCACGGAATAGGCATTATTTAGTTAAATTCTGGAATCTACCGAGTTTTGTCACACACTGTTTAATGACAACTTATTTTGCAATGACTGAATTACTCATCATCGCGTTTACGCCGTTTCAGACCAACTAAACCAAGCATACTGGTCAATAACCCGAGGACACCTAAGCCCACCGTGGCTTGACTTTGCTCATTGGTTTGAGGCAATTTCTGCTGAGCTTGTGATCCTTGTTGCTGATTGGTAGCTGAAGCATTGCTGCGAGTTTGCGAAACTGAACCATTCTGACTCTCAGTCTTTGACGTGGTTCCCATAGTTGATCCTTCAGCAGTTCCTGCATTGCTGCCACTTTCAGTTGATGTCTGCGAATCATCACCATTCGTCTTTCCAGATGTCGCTGTTCCTGGAGCGGGCGTCCCAGGCGTGGTCGGCTCAGTTGGTGTACCAGTCGGATTACCATCTGGCTGGTTTTCAGGAACACCGGTACCATCAGATGGAACGGATGGCTCTGTTGTTGGCTGTGACGTAGGCGTGTAAGTAACCACAACGTCTTCGTTATACATTGGCACATCTTGTGCAACCACGCTGCCTAAAGCCTGCTGAGCAACTTGACCTGGTTTTGCAGTATAACCTGTCAAATCAGGCGCAGTTTGTTCGTAATAAGCTGCCGTTGGCGTAGCAACACTCCTACCAGTGACTTCATCCGTCACAACATTCCAAGTTACCTTCTGAACCGTTGGTGCTGGAACCTCACCAGTATAATTTGGATCATTCACAACGTAGTGAATCGTCCGCGTGGTAGTGGTTGTGGTATAAGCCATCGTGTGCGTCAAATGAATCTGAACGGGTGCGTTGTCGCCAGCCTTAAAAGTATACGTTCCGTTAGCCGCTTGACCGGTAGCCAACGTGTATTTAGCAGGCTTGTTATCGGTGTTCCAACTTGCTGTACCATCAGTGACACCTTCTAGCTTCGTTGGTGTGCCGACAACAGCACCGTTGTTAGCATCATCCACGTATTCCACCGTGGTGCTTTGCGGATCAGCCTTAAAGGTGACGGTAACGTTGGCATCTGCAGGCTTTGTAGTAGTAACCGCATTGACACCAGCCGGAACCGTAGTCTTATCTGGAGTATAGCCAGCTACTCGTGGCGTATCAACTTCGTAATAGTTACCGGATGGCGTGTAGGTCGTATCACCCGTAACTTCATCCGTATCCGTTGTCCAAGTAATTGGCTGAACTTTGACTGACGGATTTTGGCCGTTGGCAACACCGGTGTAGGTGATTGTTCGAGTTGTGGTACCGGTAAAGCCTTCAGGCAAATCAGTTGTGTGCTTGTGCGCTAACTTGATTGTCAGATTATCCGACGTATCTGTTGTAAAGGTATATGGCACCGTTTCATCTTGTCCAGGTGCTAAAACGTAATTAGCAGGTACCGTTACGGTATACGTACCCGTTCCATCGGTCTTACCATTGAGTGTTTGAACATCGCCGACAGTGGCGTTGCCATTATCAACATCGACGTAAGTCACTGTCAAATCAGCATTACCAGCACTGTAAGTAACTGTTTCAACCGTATCTTTTGGCATGGTGGTCGTAACAGCGTTAGTTCCTACCGGCACACTGGCTTTATCTGGTACATAGCCGGTGATATTAGGGGTGTTTACTGCTCCGTAGTCGCCCGATGGTGTGTAAGTCGTGACACCGGTAATTTCATCGGTATCAGTCGTCCACATTATGGGTTGACTGACTGAATCTGGGTTCTTTGGTGCCCCAGTATAAGTGATTGTTCGGGTCGTGGTGCCAGTAAAGCCTTCAGGTAAATCAGTTGTGTGCTTGTGTGCTAACTTGATTGTCAGATTATCCGACGTATCTGTTGTAAAGGTATATGGTACCGTCGCGTCTTGTCCGGGTGCTAAAACATACCCATCTGGAATGACAACTGTATAGGTACCCGTTCCATCAGTCTTGCCAGTGATTGTTACTGGATCACCAACTGTGGCATTACCACTATCAACATCGACATAGGTCACTGTCAGATCAGCATCGCCGGCACTGTAAGTAACTATTTCATCCGTGTCTTTTGGCATAGTGGTCATAACAGCGTTAGTTCCAGCTGGCACACTGTCTTTATCTGGTACATAGCCAGTGACATCTGGTGTGGTTACTGCTCCGTAATCGCCTGACGGTGTATAAGTCGTGACACCGGTCACTTCATCGGTATCAGTCGTCCACATTATGGGTTGACTGACTGAATCTGGGTTCTTTGGTGCCCCAGTATAAGTGATTGTTCGGGTCGTGGTGCCAGTAAAGCCTTCAGGCAAATCAGTCGTGTGCTTGTGTGCTAACTTGATCATCAGATTATCCGACGTATCTGTTGTAAAGGTATATGGCACCGCTTCACCTTGTCTGGGTGCTAAAACATACCCATCTGGGATAATCACCGTATAGGTACCGGTCTCATCGACCTTGCCCGTAAGTGTTTCCGGCGTACCAACGACTTTATTATTTTCGTCCTTATCAACATAGGTCACCGTCAAGTCGGCATTGTTAGCTGAGTAGATAACGGTAACATGGCTATCTGTCGGCATTGTGGTAGTAGCGGTATCAGTCTCAGCCGCCACCGTTGCTTTATCCGGGGTATAACCCGTTATCGATGGTGAAGTAACTGTCGGATAGTTGCCGTTTGGCGTGTATGTCGTGACACCGGTAACTTCATCCGTGTCCGTCGTCCATGTTAGTGGCTGACTGACTGAGCTCGGGTTCGTAGGCGCACCGGTATAAGTGATCGTCCGGTGAGTGGTGCCAGTGAAGCCCTTCGGTAAGTCAGTCGCGTGTTTGTGTGCCAACTTGATTGTCAGGTTGTCAGACGTGTCCGTGCCCGCCTTAAAAGTGTATGGTACCGTTCCGTCTTGTCCAGCAGCTAAAATATAATTATCGGGTACTTTAACGGTATAATTACCGGTTTCATCAGTTGTACCGTTGAGCGTTACTGGATCACCGACTACCGCATTATGATTATCGGTATCCACATAGGTCACGTTTAGATTTGCATCGCCAACCAGTTCATATTGAACAGCGTTGCCATCAAAATAATACTTCGCAACTTGCCCAAACTGAACTGGGTTTGAATTTGGATCATCACCAGTACCATCAACAATCGTTGGTGTAACCTTCCCTGAATCGTCAGCGACTAATTCATATCCAGCCGGGATCAAGCTCTGATCAGTAGCAGAAAAATCTGAAAGCTGAGTTGGATAATCACTTTTGAAGGTATCCACATTGTCATTAAGCGTTTGACTCAAATCAGCAAGATCAATATATTGGTCATCACCATTAGCGTCAACATAGTGATACCGTGCCTTGATTGTGGAGGTTCCCACGATTTTAACTGATGCATCACTAGAACTGACATTCACCTTGACACCATCACCATAGAAGGCTGTTTGCAAATAACCGGTATCACCCGCCATCAGATTAAACGTAACGGTCTTGCCGTCAACCATTTGGTCTGCCACTTTACCTTTAAGTGCAATTCGACCAGTCGATGAGTTGGGCTGAATCCCCTTAATTTGGACAATAATTGACCGAATTGATGACCAGTCAGTAACTTGATCAGCAGTCACATAGCCAGTGGTATCAGGAGCTGTTGCATTTTTATTAGTCAAGTTCTGAGCCGCAGTTGAATAAAGAACAACTGGATTAATAGCAGTACCATCATCTTTTGAAGTTGTGTAATTTGTTGGAACATCAATGGGGCCTGTCAAATCAAAAGTATACTGAGACCCCTTTGAATCACCAATCGTTGGCAGGTTAATGGCAACTGTCGCATTATGTTCCTTGTCGGTATCTTCCTTAGAAGTATAAACAATAGAATCATAGAACGTCATGTCCGATGAACCTTGATCATCGCTAGTCCCACTCGTTACAGCCGCAACGTCAGAATTTCCTTGGGCCAACGAGGTATTAAAGAACGAACTAGCAGTGGAAATATTCCACGTTCCATTTGCCCCGTACAACTCGAAAGCGTTGGAATTATTTTCAACAAATGAAAGATCACTCGCTGGTGTGCTATTTGATATCTTAGTAGTCGGAGAAACAATGTAGGTATGATATGGATAATCACCTGGCAAAGCGTCAGGATCATTTGCAATGGTAACAGCTGCCCAGTAACCGGTAGTCTTATTCGTGTCAACCGTTACGCCAGTTCCTGAATAGTCAATTTTAACGACCGTTTGCCCATTGTCAGCAGTGAATTCAGAGACCTTTGCCCCAGTTACTTTAGTGAGTAAAGCCCCAGTCGGATCACGATAAGCTGGATCAGAAGCGGGATCATCGGTATACCAGTTTAAGCTGTTAATAGAAGCAACGGTAGTGACTTTGGGAATCACAAAGTAGAAGGTTGGCTCGTAAACTAACGATGTTGTTGCTTCATGTCCGTTAGATCCAATCAAAGTCTGAAGCGTTCCAGCATCAGGATTACCTGGTGCACCAGCATTCCCCCTGGTCACCACATAACCACCAACTGCCGCTTCAGCCTCCACAACCGTTTGGGTAATGGACGTCGGATTTTGATAAGACTTCCCATTAGCATCAAAGCTGAGATCAATAGACGACGTCAACTGATCGCCGATTTTAACAGAATCGCCGTTATCATAGGTATTCGATAAGTGACCATTCACAATAAAACTATCAGTGGTACCCAAATGATTTGCATAGGAACCCGATGCCAACTTATTAGGAACAAACACAGCCGTTCGGATGGCAGAATCAGTTGCTTCAACTGAATCTCCCGCGGTCACTGTTCCTGTTTCGGTACCGCCATTTGCTAACGTCAGCGTATAAGTATAGCTACTCGTATCAGGCATATAGCTATATGGATTGACATCTTGGGCAGGCGTCTGGATACTCGTTACATTAAAACCATCCGGAACCTTTATTGTTATTTTGGCATTGTTAGCTTCGCCTGCCGAATTGAATGCGAACCCGAAGCTGTTAAGGTAGGTCGGATCATCCGTCGTCTCGTTGTCCAAGACTAATTTGGTTGGCGCTGAGGAAGAGTTTCCGCTACCAGAAGTGACAGCTGCACTAGTTCCAATCAGCGTTCCACCAGCGTTTCCAGCCAGGATTGTCACACTCCATGGATCAGCAGAATCCGTCAGCGTAGCACCATCTGAATTCATCACCTGAGAAAACGTCACGTCACCTGGCGCAGTAAGAGTTTGGTCAGTTTCTTTTTGTGCAACATCAAATGCACCAACCAGTTTGTATGGCTGAGCAGAGTCAGCACCCTGATTTCCTGATTTTGCAGGCACGTCAATAATGACGTTGGTTCCTTTACCACCAGGTTGTGTAATGGTCGTAGCATCCTTAAAAGCATTAATTTTACTTGTCGCATCAGTGTCCAAAACAAAACCTGTTGGAACTGGTATTGTAACTTTTGAACCACCGTAATTGTCCGCGCTGTTAACACGAGCGGACGGATATTGGTCGTCTTGAACACCATTTGCCTCATTCACGCTGACTTCAAAAACATAATTTGTCTGTGGCAAAAGTTGTGTAACCGTCTTTGAATCTGGATACAGCAAAGAAACAGTGGATAAGTTACTAGTAGGCTGAATCGTTTGCGTAAAGGTGATTGGTGTTTGGGCCACCTTATTGATCGACCAAGTAATCGTCTTTGTAATTGTCTTACCTACATCAGGCATACCACCATCTTGCTGGGTGTAATTACTGCCTAAATTGAGCTTAATTTCCTGAGTTGTGGTCGAATCCGCAGTAAACGTGTCTGTCACCGTATGAGAATTATCATCATTTTTAACTACGGCTGTTGTTCCCGCAGCACTGACCAGTGGATCAGCTGCACCGAATGAATAGACCTGAGTGCCCGCTGGGATATTGATCGTATACACGTCACCGGCCTTTGCATTTGCCTTTAAGGTCAGCGTCAACGGACTTTTGACATTTGTCCCGTGGCCAATTGCGTTGGCCGAAATTGTTAAGCCAGTAACAGCATTCTCGGGGGCAACAGCATCTAACTCTTGAGCCTGATTCGTCGCTTTGTAGACTTGCTCAGCACTGGCTTTAGCGGCATTTAATTGCGCTGTCGTTGGGTCGACCAAAGTTTTACTTGTACTGGATTGCTCACTCTTGTTGGTGTTTTCTGTCGTGTTTGACACATCAGCTGAATGATTACTGGTTGTGGGCTTACTCTCAGCAGGATTACTTGCATTTTCAGCACTGACGGCAGACGTCTCAGCATTAGTGTTAGAAACATTATTGGAATTAACTGTCGTTTTTTTACTTGCATTATTTTCTTGATTGCTAGCAGTATTTTGGTCCGCTTTTAGCGGTAGTGTATTTGTATTTTTAACGCTTATATTTGAATCCGTTGCAACTTTTGTAACCTCATCAGATTTCTGTGCAGGTGTAACCGTTGTATCCGCGAACACAGTTGTACTGGTTCCAAGTAATAAACCAACGCCAACTGCCAGTCCAGCTAAACTCGCGTAAATCCAGTGGCCACCTGACTTATACGCTTTGTAATGTTCCGTTAAATTGGCCTTAATCGTTCTAATATTGTTATTTTTACTAACCATTATAGATCCCCCCGGATGTTCATCACGATCTAAAAAATAATTGACTATATTAAAATTTTCTAAATATCTCCAAGTCTAAATTAGTTGTAATAATTTTTAAACTAATAGTCATTTAAACTTGTCTAATGCCTGCGCTCACACATTTTTTCAAATCTGTCCTCCTTCTGTTTCCAATCATTATAATAGTCATTATTTAATGAGTAAAGGGCATTTATCAGATTATTCTTAGATTCTGCTTAGAAAATATTTTAATCGTTATAGTGAATTTTTAGGCTCCAGATAGAACAAAAATCCTATTTTATAATTTTTCCTAAAATAAAAACGTCCCCACTTTGCTTGTATAACCATTCATTTTCAAGAAAATAGAGGCACCTAATTCATAACGAATTAGGTGCCTCTATACTCTTTCATCACTTTAAATTGAGTGGAACTCGTTTTTGATGATAACTACCCATCGTCACGTTTACGACGTTTCAAACCAACTAAACCTAGCATACTAGTCAGCAGACCAAGCAAACCTAAACCAACTTCGGAATGACTTTGCTCATTGGTTTGTGGTAACTTGCCTTGGCTAGCAGCAGAAGTCTTGGATTGACTGCTTGAAACAGTTGCTGCAGCACCGTTAACGTCCTGTGTCGTTCCAGCGTAACCAGTATTTCCATCAGTAGTTCCTGATGTGCCAGCATTTCCTGACGTTGCTGAACCCTTTTCGCCCTTTTCAGGAGTCGTCGAGATTGCTTCACCAGGAGCAGGCGTTTCTGGAACAATTTCTCCAGTAATCGATCCCGTTCCAGTTGGTTCTTCTGGTGTCGTTGGTCCTGTTGGCTCAGTTGGTTCACCAGGGACACCCTCGCCATCTGATGGTGTCGTCTGTACATCAGGCGTATAGGTGACGACGACATCTTCGTTGTACATTGGCACATCACTCGCAGCCACACTGCCAAGCGCTTGTTGACCAACTTTGGTTTGACTGGCAGTGTAACCTGACATACTAGGCACTGTCTCTTCATAGTAACCGGTTTGCGGTGTTGCGACACTGACACCCGTTGCTTTATCAGTGGCCACGTTCCAGATCACTGTCTGAACCATTGGCGCCGGCGTTTGACCCGTATAGTTAGGATCATCAACCACAAAGTGAACCGTCCTAGTCGTCCTAGTCGTGGTGTATTCAATCACGTGGTTCAAATGAACCTGAATCAATTGGTCACTGCCGGCTGTAAACTGATACGTACCGCTGCCAGCTTGACCAGCAGTCAAACTGTAACCGGTTGGCTTATTGTCAGTATTCCAATCAACTTTCCCAGAAGTTTTACCTGAAAGCGTCGTTGGTGTGCCAACAACTGCGCCATCATTATCGTCGTCCACATATTCCAGGGTGACAGTTTGATTATTTGGCGTATAAGTGACCGTTGCTGTTTCGTTGTCTGGCAAGGAAGTTACACCCGCATAGGACTCTTGAGCAACACTCAGTGGATCGGCGGTATAGCCATCGAGCGTTGGGGCTGTTTCTTCCGCATAACCACTTTGCGGAATGGCAACCATATGCCCGTTGACTTCATCCGTCGTCACGTTCCAAGTAATCGCCTGCGTCTTGGCTGCCGGAACCTGACCGGTGTAATTAGGATCGTTAACCACGTACGTAATCGTCCGGGTAGTTGTGGCAGTGGTGTTATCAATGATGTGGCTCAAATGAATCTGAACCGCTTGATTACCATCATTGGTAAACTGATACGTGCCACTGGTTGCTTGACCCTTAGCGAGTTTGTAGCCAGTTGGAATATTATCTGTGTTCCAAGTAGCTGTGCCAGAAGTTTTACCAGTGATTGTTGTTGGGTTGCCAACGACTGCACCACCATTGGCATCATCGACGTATTCAACTTGAGCTGATTGCACATTTGGTGTATAGGTCACCGTAACTGCTTCTGAATCCGGTAACTTACCTTTAATTGCAGCACCATAATTCTGTGCCTGAACTGTCGCTGAATCTGGCGTATAGCCAGGAATTTCTGGTGCGTTCTGACTGCTATAACCGCTCTGTGGAACGGCAACACTAGCGCCATTAACTTCATCCGTCGTTACGTTCCAGGTAATGGTTTGCGTCTTGGCTGCCGGAACCTGATCCGTGTAATTAGGGTCGTCAACCACATACGTGATTGTCCGGGTAGTTGTGGCAGTGGTGTTATCAATAACGTGATTCAAATGAATTTTAATCGTCTGGTCACTGTTATTCGTAAACTGATACGTCCCGCTAGCAGCTTGACCTTTGGCAAGCTTGTAACCGGCTGGCAAGTTAGTCGTATCCCAAGTTGCCGTACCGGAAGTCTTACCGGAAATGATTGTTGGTGTACCAACAATCGCACCACCCTTAGCGTCATCCACGTATTCAACCGTAGCGCTTGCTTTATTTGGTGTGTAGGTGACGGTAATCTTTTCAGGTGCTGGTAAATTATCTTTCAGCACTGCCCCATAATTCAGCGTTTGAACTGCCGTTGGGTCAGCGGTATAGCCGTTGATCGTCGGTACATCTTGCTTTGCGTAGCCGCTTTGTGGTACAGCTTCGCTTGCGCCAGTTACTTCATCCGTGGCAATATTCCACGTAATGGTTTGCGTCTGCGTCTCGGGTACTTGACCGGTATAGTTAGCGTCATCCACCACATAGATGATCGTCCGGGTAGTTGTGGCAGTGGTGTTATCAATGATGTGACTCAAATGTATCTTGATGGTCTGATTAGTCCCATAGGTAAATTGATACGTGCCACTGGCTGCCTGACCTTTGGCAAGTTTGTAGCCAACTGGCATATTATCTGTGTTCCAAGTAGCTGTGCCAAAAGTTTTACCGTTGATAGTCGTCGGATTGCCAACGACTGCACCACCCTTAGCGTCATCCACATATTCAACCGTGACCGTTTGAGCATTTGGTGTATAGGTGACGGTAACTGTTTCATTCTTCGGCATCTGGCTAGTTGCGACACCACCGTAGTTCTTTGCGGCAACCGCAGTCGCAGTATCTGCAACGTTGTCAATTGTTGCGGTATAACCACTGATTGTTGGAATGGTTTGAGCAGCATAGCCGCCTTGTGGAACAGCTACACTAGCGTGAGTAACCTCATCAGTTGCCACATCCCAAGTAATGGTTTGCGTCTGAGTTTCAGGTGCCTGACCAGGATAGCTGGCGTCATTTACCACGTAGTTAATCGTACGGGTCGTCGTTGCCGTCGTGTTATCAATGATGTGACTCAAATGAATCTGAACCGTTTGATTTTTATCATTGTTAAATTGATACGTGCCACTGGCTGCTTGACCTTTGGCGAGTTTGTAGCCTGCTGGCAGATTGTCGGTGTTCCAATCGACTGTACCAGACGTCTGACCGCTGACCGTTTCTGGCGTACCAACTACTGCGCCGTTGTTACTATCATCTACATATTCGACGATCACTTTTTGTGCATTTGCATGATAGATAATCTTGACAGTGTCATCACCTGGAATACCACTAGCGTCCATACCGTTATAGGTCACTTGTTCGACCTTATCTTGGTTCGGTGTATAACCATCGATTGCTGGCACAGTTTGCTCACTATAAATTCCCGTTGGTGTCGCAAAACTGGTGCCAGTAGCTTCATCAGTGGTAATCTTCCAAGTAATGGTCTGTGTCTGCGTTTCTGGCACTTGACCAGTGTAGTTCGAATCATCAACCGTGTAGGTAATCGTCCGGTTGGTCTTTTGCGTACTGTAATCAACGACATGATTCAAGTGAATCTTAACTGTTCGATTATCGGTGTTATTAAATTGATACGTGCCTGAAGCAGCTTGACCTTGAGCTAACTGGTAACCAGTCGGCAGATTATCGGTGTTCCAGTTAGCTGTGCCAGAAGTCTTTCCAGTCAGCGTTGTTGGCGTGCCTACTACAGCACCAGCGTTATCGTCATCTACATATTCGACAGTGACCTGTTGATCATTTGCCGTGTAATGAACTTCCACTTTTTCATTCTGTGGTAACGTTGTTGTACCATCGAAGACTTCCTTTGAAATCGTTGTTGGATCAGCAGTATAGCCATCAATGGTCGGCGCAGTCTGTGCGCTGTAAATACCCACCGGTGTTGCCACCGTGGCGCCAGTAACTGTATCCTTAACCACATTCCAATTTAGCTTCTGAATCTGCGTTTCTGGCACTTGTCCTGTATAGTTCGGATCATCAACCACATACATGATTGTCCGGGTAGTCGTTGCGGTGCTGTAATCCATCACATGCGTCAAGTGAATCTTAACAACTTGATCAGTGCCGTTGGTAAACTGATAAGTCCCACTAGCTGCTTGACCTTTCGCCAAAATATACTTAGACGGAATGTTATCAGCCGTCCAGTTTGCGCTACCGGAAGTTGTCCCATTAATCGTCGTTGGCGTGCCAACCACTGCACCATTGTTGCCATCATCGACAAATTCAACAGTTGCTTGCTGTTTGTCGGCGTGATAAGTTACCGTGACAGGCTCATCATCTGGAATACCACTAGTAGCCATACCGTTGAAAACCTCTTGATCAATCTGAGTTTTATCTGGTGTATAGCCTTTGATTGTTGGAGCGTTTTGCTCGCTGTAAACCCCTGTTGGAGTAGCAAAGCTCGTCCCAGTGGCTTCATCACTGGTGATCTTCCAAATAATCTTCTGCGTCTGTGTTTCTGGCACTTGATTGGTGTAGTTTGGATCATCAACAGCATACGTAATGGTCCGCGTTGTTGTCTTGGTTGAGTGATCAAGAATATGGGTCACATGAATCAGTACCGGTACATTATTATCAGCCGCAAAGGTATAGGTTCCGCTGGTTGCTTGACCAGCGACCAACTGATATCCAGCTGGGATAGTTGGCATCGTCCAATTGGCTGTAGTACCTGGCGCACCTGAGATATTCTTTGGGGTGCCAACAACTGCGCCACGGTTATTATCATCAACTAACTTGACCTGCGCACTGGTTTCACCCACCAATTCATACTGAACAAAGTCACCGTCATAGTAATACTGAGCGACTTGACCGAATACAGCTTTTCCATCACCTGTACCATCAATAATCGTTGGTGTAGCTTTGCCTGATACATCCGTAACCAATTTATAGCCGGCTGGAATTAACGCCTGATCATTAGCCGAAAATCCAGCAAGGCTAGTCGGGTAATCATTCCCGTTAAAAGTATCTTTATTATCGTTAAGGGTCTTGTTCAAATCATCAAGATCAATATACTGGTCAGCACCGGTATTATCGGTGTAATGATACCGCGCCTTAATGGTTGACGTCCCAGTAATCGCGATTGAAGCGTCGCCTTTTGGATTTACACTGGCTTTAGCACCATTGCCGTAGAAAATAGTTTGCAAAGTACCGGTTTTACCAGCTTGTTCATTAAAATCCTTGGTCGTCCCAGTCAACGCAATCCGACCAGTTGAAGTATTAGGCTGGATACCATTAATTGAAACGACAACCGAACGAATAGTAGACCAATCAGTTACCTGATCAGCAGTGACATAGCCTGTAGTATCAGGTGCTGTAGCATTCGTATTTACAGCTTGTGGCTGAGTAGAATACAAAACCGTGGATGTAATTGGGGCACCATTACCGCTGACAGTAGTATAGTTAGCTGGCACGGTAACAGGACCAGTCAGATTAAACGTGTATTGAGATTCTTTGGAATCACCAATAGTAGGTAAATTAATGGCTACACTGGCACTACTTGCTACATCACCCGCATCCAAAGAAGTATTAACAATATTATCATAAAAGGTTAGGGTTGGATCGCCTTGATCATCACTTGTACCTGCTGCTACAGCATCGGTATCAGCATTTCCTTTAGCTAAAGTAGTGTTATAAAAAGCACTGGCAGTGACGATACTCCAGTTACCAGAACCGCTTTGCAACAAGAATGCATTGGGGTTACCGTCTGTATAGGATGTGTCAACAACCTTCGTCGTATTCATAAGTTTAGTAGATGGCGACACAATATACATTAAATACGGATAACTACCTGGAAGTGCATCTGGATTATTTGACAAAAATACCTTGCCATTTACACCAGTAAATTCATTAGTGCTAATCGTTACACCAGTTCCTGAATAATCCACTTTAACTACAGTCTTACCATCATCAGCTTTGAAAGTACTAATTTTAGCTTCAGGTAATGCCGTCACATTCGAAACTGAGGTAGCTGTAGGTACCACAAAATAATAAGTGGGTTCATAAATTTTTTGAGAACTTTGACCGTAACTGCCACCTCCAGTTCGTAAGTCACCAGCATTTTGAGCACCTGGTGCTTTATTTGATTCGTCCATGTACCCCATTCCATAAGCCACTGCATCGACCACTGTTTGGGTGATTGAAGAAACAGTGGTTGTGTCAGGGACTGTCTGATCAGCAAATATCAAACCAGAGCTTGAAACTAATTTGTCACCTGCCTTGACTGGAGACCCATCGTCATAAGTAGCTGACAAATTACCACCCACAATGAATCTTTCAAACGTACCAGTCGTTGGTACAGGATTATTAGGATTTAGGCCTCCAGCTCTTGTATCATTTGCACCAGGTGTCAAGTAATTCGGTGTGAAAACGGCAGTTCGAATGGCTGAAGTGGATGTGATTTTTCCTCCGGCATTAACCGTTCCAGTCTGAGTTGACCCATCAGCCAAGGTTAATGTGTAATCATAACTTGTCGTGCCAGGAAGATAGAGTTTCGGCGTGATTCCTGCACTAGGCGTTTGAATACTTGTAGCATCAAGACCATTGGCAATATTAATCTGAATTTTGGCGCCAGTCGTGTCTCCGGCTGAATCAACTGAAAAGGTGTACGAACTGAGGTAAGAAGGATCATCAGTCGGATCATCATCTAATAAAAGATTACTTAATGACCCGTCGGCTTTCGTTATAGCAACGCCATTTCCAATTCCAGAACCGCCAGAATTAACGCCAAGAATCTTTACACTCCAAGGAGTCCCTGTAGCAGCTAAGGTACCACCATCAGAAAGCACTTGATTAAAACTAACTGGCGAGCTTGCAGTAAAGACTGTATCAGCCGCTGGTTGCGTCATTACAAAAGAACCGATAAATTTATATCCTAATCCATCGTTTAAATAATTCTCTCCCCCAGAACCTGCAGGAGCGGTCACTACAAGATCCGTTCCTGGTCCATTCGGCTGAGTAATTGTTTGTGCATCGCTAAACGCATTCATGGCTTTAGTGTCATCCGCATCCAACTTGAAACCAGTAGGAACTGGAATGGTTACAGTGGTTCCACCAATGTTGTCCCCTCTATTTACCAAATCAGAAGCACCACCGTTATCTAGAACACCATTGGTTTCGTTAACCTTAAGTGAAAATACATAGTTCTGATTTGGTAAAATTTCGGCTACATTTTTTGCTGACGGGTAAGTCTGAACCACTGACGACAAATTGACAGTTGGTGTAATCGTTTGGGTAAATGTAACTGGTGTTTGTGCAACGTCATTTTCTGACCATGTAATCTCCTTAGTAACCGTTTTACCAACATCTTCCATAGGACCAAACGTGGCCTTAGCGTTATTTATAACGTTAAAAGTAAAAACTTGAGTTACAGACGCAGTAGTGTTGAACGTATCTGTAACTGTATAAGTTCCATCGTCATTCTGGGTCCGTGTCGTTGTACCTGCTGCCGCTGGTAAAGGTTGTTCACTTCCAGGATCATATTGAAACACATGGGTATCTGCCGGAAGATTAATCACGTACTTATCCCCAGCCTTACCAGAAATCTTAATGGTCGCTGTGAAAGGCTTAGTTATGCCAGAGCCATAACCAATTTTATCTGTTGACAGCGTCCACGTTGCATCGGCAGTCTGTCCCGGATCTCCCGCCACCGCATCAATCTCCTGCGCCTGATGAGTCGCGTCATAAACTTGTTCCGCGCTCTTCTTAGCCGCATTCAGCTGTTCCTTAGTTGGATTAACCAATGTCTTGGAACTTGCTGACGGTTGCTTTTCTGACGAACTGGCCGCTGGCGTTGCAGCCGCAGTTGGTGTACTTGCTTGCTTAGCAGCCGTTGCATCACTTGTCATTGCAGGTGTGTTTTGTGCAGCAGTATCCGCACTCTTCCCAACGCTCGCGGTAGTTGTATCACTAGATTTTACATTAGCGCTGGGCTTCACATCAGCATTAGCGCTTTCATTTGCATTATCAGCTGCTTGTTTATTTGAACTGTCGACAGCTGTCGTATTGCTAGTATCAGCAACCGTTGTACTTGCTTTCAACGGTACTGTACTTGCTGTTTGCGTCGTTGCCGCACTGCCAGCATCCTTAGTCACTGATGCAGCCGGATCCAGCGTTGTCGTTGCTACTTCATCAGCGAAAGCGGTCGTGCTTCCTAACAGTAAACCTGCTCCAAGAGCTAAACTGGCAAGACTCGCATAAACCCAGCGTCTACCAGCCTTATATGCTTTATAATGTTCCTTTAAATTCGACTTGACCGTCCGAATATGATTATTTTTGCCTACCATATTGATACCCCCCTAGGTTTGTGGCCTACTCCAAATCATGCAATCAATCTGTCTATTTTAATATCGAAAACAATGTCGAGACTTCAAAAAGCCCTAGTGAAATATCAACTCGTTAAATTTAATGTTATTTGCCATAATACTCCCCCTCTTCTCCATCATTGTACTGGCATAAAAGCTATAAGTAAAGGACATTAACCGATTTAATCTCTCTATTTTTTTAAATTATTGCAAAAAAATGAGAGAGTCATTTCCTTGAAAAATCAAGTAGCCGTTATTAATCAAAAAAAGCGAAAGCGCCTTGATCCAAGTCATCACTGACTGAGATTCAAGGCACTTTCGCCTAATACGAACAATGTTTAAATTCTTATCGTTTTACTCATCTTACTCCAAGAAATCCTTCAGTTGCTTTGAACGTGATGGGTGACGAAGCTTGCGTAAGGCTTTGGCTTCGATTTGACGAATCCGTTCACGGGTAACACCGAAGACTTTACCGACTTCTTCCAAAGTACGGGTCCGACCATCATCCAAACCGAAACGAAGACGCAGCACGTTTTCTTCCCGGTCAGTCAGGGTATCCAAGACACTTTCGAGCTGTTCTTTCAACAGTTCGTAAGCAGCATGGTCAGCTGGACTGGTAGCATCGTCATCTTCAATAAAGTCACCCAGGTGAGAGTCGTCCTCTTCACCGATTGGGGTTTCCAGAGAAACGGGTTCTTGCGCGATCTTCAAGATCTCACGAACCTTTTCCGTTGGCATATCCATTTCAGCACCAATTTCTTCAGGCGTAGGTTCACGACCTAAGTCTTGCAGTAATTGACGTTGGATCCGGATCAACTTGTTGATGGTTTCAACCATGTGAACTGGGATCCGAATCGTCCGGGCTTGGTCAGCGATGGCACGTGTGATGGCCTGACGAATCCACCAAGTGGCGTAAGTTGAGAACTTAAACCCTTTACGGTAATCAAACTTCTCAACGGCCTTCATGAGACCCATGTTACCTTCTTGGATCAGATCCAAGAACTGCATGCCACGACCGACATAACGCTTAGCGATGGAAACCACCAAACGCAGGTTAGCTTCGGCTAATTCTTGTTTGGCTTCTTCGTCGCCCTGTTCGATCCGTAACGCTAAGGCAACTTCTTCGTCGGCAGTTAACAGTTTAACACGACCGATTTCCTTCAAGTACATCCGCACTGGATCGTTGATCTTCACGCCAGATGGTGCAGAAGTATCCTTTAATTCACTAGCACTGACTTTCTTGGCAGCTTTAACGGCACGTGAATCTGGATCACCGTTTTCGTCAACGACACTGATACCAGCATCTTCGACCTTTTCCAGTAAACCGTCCATCTTTTTGGCACTTAAGCCAAATGGTGAGGCAATTCGATCTGAAAGTTCATCATAGGTGACTTGACCCTTTTTCTTGAAGTCTTTTACCAGGTCCTTAACGGCTTTATCGTAACCTTTTTGATCAAACGCCTTGCTTGTCGTCTTGCTGCTTTTCTTTGTTTCTTTTGCCATTAGAAAGCCCCCTAAGCTTGTTTTTGAGACTGCTTTTGTTGTTGTAGCTTAATATACTCGATCACAAGTTGACGAACGCGGTCGTTATCGCCCAACCGCCGTGCTTCTTGTAATGCCTGTTCTGTTTCGCCAATTTTTTGGGTTAGCGGCGCGACATTCATGATCAACTGAATATAATCATCGATCTCGCCCTCGCTAGTTGATTCATTTAACTGCATTGATTCAATATCGATCACCAGGTTTTGTAAATGATCATCGTGGATAAAATCAACAAACTGTGCTGGCGCGTAACTCTGGTGGGACTCAAAGTACCCTTGTGCCAGGGTGTAGACCAGCTGATAATCATCGTCAACAAAATTAAATTGCGGTATTCCGGTCACCCGCAGCCACACATCGTGGTCGTGGAGCATCCGGTACAGCAACGCCCGTTCAGCTTTTTCCACCGGCGTTCGCTTAACCACTTGCTGTTGTTGCGTCTGTGGCTGGCTTTGACCGGTATTAACTGCTGGTCGTGCTGGCCGTTCAGGCGCCTGCTTGGCTGGTTTCACCATGGCTAATTGCTGGCGCAGGCTACTCTTATCCAGCTGAAAACTATCGGCCAGCTGGGTCAGATAGACGTCTTGCTCAACTGGCGACTTCACTGTTGCGAGGATAGCCAAGATATCATTCAAGTATTGAAGCCTGCCAGTATCCGTATCGACATCGTACTGGGTCTTCAAATACCGCATCTCAAAGGCCACTGGTGTTTCGCGAGCGGATTCCAACGCGCTGGCTAGCTTCGCCTCACCGTACTTTTGCCGGTATTCATCGGGATCCATTCCCTCAGGCATCTGAATGACGCCTAACGTTAAACTGGAATTATCACGTAAAATGGATAGCGCCCGTTGCGTTGCCTTTTGACCTGGCGTATCACCGTCATAGCAAACGTAGACTTGCTTGGTGATCCGCTGAATGGCGTAAATCTGCTCTTCCGTTAGACTAGTTCCCATGGAGGCCACACCATTATCTACACCCGATTGATGGGCGGACATGACGTCCATGAACCCTTCAAACAAGATCAGGTTACCCTGCTTGCGCACGGCTCCCCGCGCCAGATCGAAATTAAACAGTACCTTCCGTTTATTAAACAATTCGGTTTCTGGACTGTTTAAATACTTGGGTTGATCTGGCATTTGTTTCAACATCCGGCCAGAAAAGGCAATCTCCTGGCCTGACTGGTTGCGGATGGGATACATGATGCGGTCCACAAACCGATCACGTAGTTCACCATCCTGATTTTCAATGAACAAACCGGAATGCCGCAAAGTCTGATAATCGATCTTGCGGGTTTCAAAGAACGGCTTCAGTAGTTGTTTGCTGGGGGCATAACCCAGACCGTAATCCGAAATCGTCTGATCAGTCAACCCGCGCTGATGCAAGTAATCCAACGCTGGCTGGCCCATTTCCGTGTTCATCAAAATATGCGAATAAAGTTTTGTTGCATCTTGGTGCAGCTTGATCAGCTGATTAGTCGGTGACTGCGGATCACCGTGCTGACCGGCACCGGTTGCTGCGTTGACGATCTGCTCGTCAAGTGAAACGTGCGAAAATTCAGCAACTTTCACCACTGCTTCTTGGAAGCTGAGATTTTCCAGCTCCATCAGAAACTTAAAGACGTTACCGCCCCGACCGCAACTGAAACAGTGAAAAATTTGCTTGTCTTCAGTGACCGAAAAAGAAGGTGTCCGTTCTTCATGAAACGGACACAGCCCAAAGAAATTCTTCCCTTGCTTTTGCAATTGGACATATTGACTAATAAAATCCACGATATCAGTTGCATCGCGGACTTGTTCAATTACCTGTTCGGGTATTCTCGCCAACGGCGCAACCCCCTTCATTTAACAACCAAATCACCTATCAAAACATCGAAAGTAACATGCGGATACATTGTCAAAACAGATTCATATTCATTATTAATTTTTCTTTTTTTGCAATCTACCGCGTACGTAGTTATATCATATCAAGTAAAGGCTATATGTGCAACTAAAACACCTTCATATGTAGTCAATCAAAAAATAACCTTTTGCTTGATTACACGAACGTATGTTTGTATAATGATGATAACTTTAAAAAGGTGGTGTTGAGATTGACCAAATTCATCAATTTAACAGGCGTACTGGGTGCTGAACACAAAGTGATCAAGCAGGTTCCCACGATGTTGTACATTCCCATCATAACAGTTGACGGGCAAACATTACACTGTCTTGTGGTGCAACACGCCCTAGATTTCCTGTATCGTGCTCGTGCAGGCGCTAAGGTTGCCGTTTATGGTCACTATAATCAGCGCCATCAGTTCGTGATCAATAAGTATTTTATTCAAGCCCAAGTGTCGTGAGTTATTTTGGTTCTCAGCTGAACTTTTACAAATCAAGATTAGAGAATAATTAAAAAACACCTTGACATTTCATTTTCTCAAGTCGATAATGATTCACTATTAGCTGTCACCCAGTGAGATGAAGCTAAACTACATACTAAAGTCTGTCTAACTGACGGACTAACCAAAGGACTGAGAATAATGATTTCACAAAGTGGACCACAACGCTACATATCAGACAATAAGGCTTATGACGAATTACCAGGGTTCATGGCCAAGTTAAAGGTGAGAACAGTCTTATTTCTTCACGGCGAGAAATCATTAGCTGCAGCTCAACCGTATTTGCCAGCATGGCCCGACGACGTTAAGGTCGTTGACGTGCCATTTGGCGGTGAATGTTCATTTGAAGAAATTGACCGAGTGAGTCAGATTGCTGACGACAACAACGTCGACATGGTGATTGGCCTTGGCGGTGGGAAAGTCTTGGATACGTCTAAGAGTGTCACAACCGGTACTCACCGTTACCTAGTTTTGATTCCAACGCTAGCAAGCAACTGTTCGCCATGGTCAGCCATTTCCGTGCATTACAAGGAAAACGGCGAACACATTAACCATAATATTTACTTGGAAACCGCTAATTTGATGCTACTGAACCCCAAGGTTATTTTGAACTCACCAATCGAGTACTTCGTGGCTGGTATTGGTGATACCTTGGCTAAGTTCTACGAATCCGAGTTGATTTTCCAGCAATTACCAGAAGATCAGTACACCGTAGCGCTAACCATTTCTCGTCAAATGGCTAACAACTGCAAGGATGTTCTCCTGAAAAACTCCATCGGTGCCGTGGCGGACATGAAGGCCGGCCGCTTAACTCCACGCTGGCGTCAGATTGCTGAAACCATCATCGTGATGGCCGGAACTGTTGGTGGCTGGGGCGACGACTACGGCCGTGCCTCTGGCGCCCACGCCATTCACGATGCCTTGACTATTTTCCCAGCAACTGCCCCACATCTACACGGCGCTAAAGTTGCCTACGGGATCTTAGTTCTACTGGCTATTGAAGGTAAAACTGACAACATCAGAGACTTGCTTCCTTTCTACCATGAGCTTGGTCTGCCAACTAACTTGGAAGACTTGAACCTTGGTGGCATCTCCGACAGCGACATCGAAAAGATCGCCACTGCCGCGGCGGATCCAAGCACGCAAATGCACTTCGTTCCAACTAAGGAACCGGTCACAGCTGAGGTTGTTAAGGATGCCATCTTGACAGTCGAAGATATCACAGCTTTTGTTGAAGAATAAATGTTTAAAATATGAGTTCTAAATAAAGCAGCACGATAATTTTCTAAGTTGGGAAACTGTCGTGCTGCTTTACTTATGTCAGCTTAAATGACTATTTTTAAATTAGCCCCTTTAATTACATCATTTAGCCGTAAATTTGTTTAATTTAAGTTACTATATGCTTACACTCTTACAATGTAGAATATAGGACGGTGACAGACGAAAAATCATGAGGTGATGCCATGATAATCATGACGAGGACCAAACGGATTGGAAGTTTGTCTGTTGATAGAGATTGGTCTGTTTTTCTTGAAAGCTGTGTGGGTTTGTACCTGCGCAACACTGCTAGTCAAACGGGCAACCCGATTGGTGAAAGCCACCCGGAAATTTCTGAAGACACTAAAAAGCCGCCCAAAGTAACTTTGGCCAGTTAACGGCGACTTTTTAGATCTTCTAAATTGTTGTTGTAACTTTAGGTGAAGTCACTGTTCTACTTCTACCACGCCTTGATTATATCATGAGGCGTGGTATTTTTGTAGTTTGGTGATTTAAATCCGTTAAATTAATTACCACGATTTAGGACATTCCTTAACTACGTCCCACTTTGGCAAAATCCTTTTAAACTGTGGGTAAACGGGACTTCGCATGATACAACTTTAAATGTTGCCTAACCCACACCGCAGCGGTTGGGAGGTGGTTCCGTTGTTTAGCGCAAAAAAAGAGCCTTAGCAGCCACCACTGCTAAGGCTCTTGGTGTTCCGTTGTTTAGCTTTTACAACTCTATTATATCATCTTTCCCATCCATAGCAAGCATCTCCGACTAACCCGAATCATTCACGACAATACTAGAACTAGCACTATTCAATTCACCGGTAACGTACTTCACTTCTAACTAAAAGCTTCCTATTATATTATATTTGATAATCACCCACCAACTCAGAACGTTCAATGGTCATACCACCAAGCGTTAATGATGGCACTAAAAAAGAGCCTTAGCAGCCACCACCGCTGAGACTCTCTCATTCCTATAAGATCACACCTATTGCTTTTCCTTCACTGAATGCTTAAAGTACCGCGCTTCAGCTTCTTTTCGCAACTTCACTGCTTCATTGAAGTCGTAAGTTGCATGATTCAATACATATCTGCCATGGAACATCAGCCGGGCAACGAAACAGTGCGATTGTTTGTCATAAGAAACACCGATGACGCCGGTGCGGTTACGCTTCCCCTTATATAAGCTGGAGTAGCCGATGCCGTCTTCGTTCTTTAACGAATTTCCCTGATTCGCGATGAACGAAGGATTGCACTTGGCTGCTTTACTGGATATTTCCCGGCGTAAACACCCGCAGCTGCGCGTGATTCCATGTCGCAGTGCGTAGCCGTCTGCTTCCACGTAATTGCCACAATCGCAAAGGCACTTCCAGCGGGCGTTACCATTATTTGTCTTACTTTTAGCTCTACCAAGTACCAATAAGCGACCAAACCTTTGATTCGTGATGTCAATTAGTCTGCTCATACTTCATCATGTCCCCTCATGATTAGATTTACATCCTCAAAATCTGATACCTACATACTCTCAGTTGCGCGTTGCCGCAACCTTGCTTAGCGACTGAATATATTGGTCAAACGGCACTTGTTCTTTAACCCAAGGAGCGTCCGGATTCTGGTCCGTCAGCTTGAGGTGATCCACCAGCGCCTGAACGTTTGACCAAATATCAGCGTTGTGCTGTACCAGTAACCAGAAAGCCTGATCCACCCGAGAACGCTCAATATCAGGTACTTGCTTGATTAGAGTATAGTACCGCACGCAAGCTTTGGCGAATTCGTCGCTGTAGATCTTCGGGTCGATCATCCGCAAGGTTTCGAAATACTGACTCAGCATGGTGATCTGCTCAACGGAAACCGTCGACGGCATCGGTGCCATCACTTCGGACCGGATATCACGGCTCATAAACTGCGCGTAGGCAATCTCGTTAACTTCAATGTCCGATCGCGACAGACTGTTAACTAGTCGGCTGTAAAATTCATCCGAGTACTTCCCGGAAACTTGCCAGTGCACGCGATACTGGTTTAGGAAACTACGCTTGAACCAGCGTCCCCGCGCCGTCATGAAGTCGCGGCCCACTTTGTATTCGGTGGTTCGTGTCCGGGTCATGTCCTGTTCCAGCACAAGCCCAGTCAGCACGTCCGCGGCAGGATTCTGGTCGGCCATGGTACTAAACGTCTGGATCACGCTGGTCTGGTTCAGCAACCCATCCGGCCCCATGAACATCACGAAGTCACCGGTGGCAGCCGCCACGCCTTGTTCAAAAGCTTCTTCCCACGACAAAACGTTATCAGGATTTTCATAGCGGATATCGATATTTTTGAATAATCTAAACTGATCAACATCTCGTAACCGATACTGGCCGTTATCTACCAAAATCACCTCAACGTCACGGAAATCAATCCCCATTTGATTGTTGATCGATGATAGCGGAATCGCTAAATCATCTTCCCGTGCATCGTTGACCGCAATAATAATACTGATTCGTTTTGCCATAGTCTTCTCCTCCTTGTATTTTTACTATGTATGAGAAGACGGCGTCATCGTCGTCTTCCCTATAAGAAAGGCCGCATCATCGCGGGGGACATTGCGACATGCAGCCTCTCTCACTATGAATCCGAGCTAGTAGTCATGGGGGTTAAATTGGAAATGACTAGTAGAGGGACTCATGATCATTATCGTCGCTATCATGACGCTTACGACGAGTGATGCCGTAAGCTAAGGTAGCTTCCATAATAGTCATGCCGACACCCAGCATTACAAGTGCTGAAGTCGATGTTTCATTGGTCTGTGGCAAAGTACCTTGAGCCGCAGCCTTACCGTTACCAGTTGTAACACCATTACCATTGGTAGCATCAACAGCAGTTCCACCTGCGACAGCTTCGTGGATCGTTGAAGCACCGCCGTTACCAGCTTCGCTTGTTGGAACCATGCCGCCTTCAGTATCAGTAGCAGTTGCACCACCAGCTTCGGTAACCAGACCGTTGTCACCACCTGGAGTCGTGGTTACACCAGTGCCACCATCAACACCAGTTGAAGTACCAGTGTCACCATCAGTACCAGTAGAGGTGCCTGTGCCATTACCATTACCAGTATTGCCGCCTGGAACAGCTGTACCAGTAATAGTAGAAGTCGTGGTTTGAGTAGTAGTACCACCATTGCCACCTGGATTGGTTGTGTTGGTAGTTGTACCACCGTTACCACCTGGGGTAGTCGTGTTGGTGTTTGTACCACCATTACCACCTGGAGTGGTCGTGTTGGTATTAGTACCGCCGTTACCACCTGGAGTGGTTGTGTTGGTATTAGTACCGCCGTTGCCACCTGGAGTGGTTGTGTTGGTATCGGTACCGCCATTGCCACCTGGATTGGTGTTGGTATTGGTATCGGTACCGCCATTGCCACCAGGATTGGTGTTGGTATTGGTATTAGTGTTGACATTGCTGTTACCACCACCAGTTGGAGTAGTAGTTGAGCCAGTGTTGTTGTCACCAGTTGTCTTACCACCGTTGTCGCCACTAGGAGCTGGATAAGCCGTAGTAGTCGTCGTGGTCTTGGTCGTAGTCGAACCATCCGGGTTAGGAGTAGTTTCGATAGTCACAATCTTGACAACTTTCTGACCATTTGGACCAGTAGTCGTGGTCTTATCAGTTTCAGTGGTTGAACCATCAAGGTTAGTGGTGACAGTCTTTTCAGTCGTAGTGCTGTTAGTAGTCGTAGTATTCGTAGTCGTTGAACTGTTCGTACCTTGACCATTATCAGTACCAGCGCCTGTACCACTGCCGTTGTTCTGGTTGTTGGTGTTGGTGATGTTGACACCGCTGCCATTACCAGTGCCGGTGCTTGTACCAGTGCCATTGTCAGTTTCTTTACCAGTACCGCTGCCATTAGTCGTACCACCGTCGTTTGGTACAACGATTGAACCAGCGTTGCTGCCGTCTGGGTAAGTGAAGTAGTAAGTGGTCGTGCCGGCTTCTTTATTAACGATTGTCTTTGAAGGATCAATCTGAGGAGTCTGACCATCTTTGCCGTCCTTACCGTCAACACCATTCTTACCATCTTTAATGACGTAGTTGGTCCCGTTCAATACGAGTGTCCAGCCATCGACATTGCCGTCAGCATCGTAGTGTGGCTTGATAGTTGGCGTAGCACCGTCCTTAGGCGCATCCACAGTACCAACAGATACCTTTTCACCAGCATCGTTAGTGTAGTAGAAGTTGTAAGCGACAGTGTTGCCGTCAGCATCTTTGACAGGTTCAACATTAGGCGTCTTGCCATTGACACCATCCTTAGGTGCCTTGACAGTACCAACAGTGGTCTCCTTGCCGCTTTCATCGGTGACGTAGAATTCGTAAGAAGTCGTTCCGTCGTCGTTCTTGACAGCTTTGACTTGAGGCGTTTGACCGTCCTTGCCATCTTTGCCTTTATCAACGGTAACCTTTGAACCGTCACTGAAGGTGATAACCGTGTTGCCATCTGCATCAGGAGCATAACTCTCAACGGAGATGTCCTTACCGTCTTTACCATCTTTGCCGTCTTGACCGTTCTTCACGATGTAGTTGTGACCATCTAACGTGAAGGTCCAGCCATCAACAACGCCGTTAGCATCGTAGTAAGGAGCAACCGCTGGGGTCTCGCCATCCTTGCCGTCTGTACCGTTCTTAGGTGCATCTACTGTACCAAGCAAGACTTTTTGACCCTTGTCGTTGGTGTAGTAGAATTCGTAGCTAACTGTGTTGCCGTCAGCATCCTTGACTGGTTGAACAGAAGGTGTTTCGCCATCTTTACCGTCCTTAGGAGCAGTGACATTGCCGACAGTCTTAGTTGAGCCATCTGGGTTAGTGACGTAGAACTCGTAGTGAGTGACGCCATCTTGACCAACGACTGCTTTGACTTCAGGCGTTTGACCGTCTTTGCCATCTTTACCCTTATCGATCGTAACTTTGTTGCCATCGCTGAATTCAACAACTGTGTTGCCATCTGGGTCCTTAGTTGTGCTCGTAACGGTAATGTCTTTAGGTCCATCGACCGTACCCATGTTCTTTTCAGAGCCATCTGGGTTGGTGATGTAGAACTCGTATGACTTCGAACCATCAGAGTTGGTGATTTCCTTAACCTGTGGTGTTTGACCATCCTTAGGTGCAGGAACATTACCAAGATCCTTGGTAGAACCATCAGGGTTAGTGATGTAGAACTCGTATGAAGTTGAGCCGTCTGGGTTCGTAACAGTCTTAACCTGCGGCGTCTGACCATCCTTGCCGTCTTTACCATCTTTACCATTCTTAACGGTGTAATCTTTACCGTCAATGGTGAAGATGTAGCCGTCAACGTTGCCATCAGTATCCTTGGTTTCAGTAACCTTTGGCGTCTCGCCGTCCTTAGGTGCGGGTACCGTACCAACAGTCTTGACAGAGCCATCTGGATTAGTGATGTAGAATTCGTAAGACTTCGAACCATCATTATTCGTGACTTCCTTGACTGAAGGTGTTTGAGCATCCTTACCATCTTTAGGAGCAGCAACCGTGCCAATCGTCTTGGTAGAGCCGTCTGGGTTCGTAATGTAGAACTCGTATGACGTTGTACCGTCCGCGTTTGGAACAGCCTTAACTTCCGGTGTTGGTGCGTCCTTGCCATCAGTACCCTTAGGGATTGTGACCGTTGAATCGTCACTGAAGGTTACGACGATGTTGCCCTTAGCATCAGTGTCCGTGCTCTTAACGGAAATGTCTTTACCGTCTTGACCATTCGTCACGGTGTAATCGTGATCGCCAATGGTGAAGGTGTAACCGTCAACCTTGCCATCAGTACCAGTGTGCGGTTTAACCGTTGGAGTCTCGCCATCTTTAGGTGCAGGTGTCGTACCAACAGTCTTGACAGAGCCATCTGGGTTAGTGATGTAGAACTCGTATGACTTCGAGCCATCTTCATTAGTGACTTCCTTAACTGAAGGAGTTTGAGCGTCTTTACCATCTTTAGGTGCGTCAACAGTACCAAGGTCAGTTTCTTTGCCGTTTTGATCAGTGGTGTAGAAGACGTATGAGGTCTTGCCATCTTGGCCGACAACAGCTTTAACTTGAGGAGTCTCACCTGCTTCGCCTTGATCACCTTTGTCGCCTTTATCACCCTTAGCACCTTTATCAACAGTGACAGTTGAGCCATCACTGAAGGTAACAACAGTGTTGCCATCCTTATCAGTGGTGTAACCTTTAACGGTCAAATCTTTACCGTTCTTAACAAGGTAATCGTGACCATCGATGGTAAATGTGTAACCATCAACGTTACCACCAGCATCAGTATGTGGTGTTACCTTAGGTGTTTCACCATCTTTAGGTGCGGGAACGTTACCCATATCAGTGGTTGAACCATCAGGGTTGGTGATGTAGAACTCGAATGACTTCGTACCATCAGGATTAGTAACTTCCTTAACCTGTGGTGTCTGTCCGTCCTTACCATTAGTCCCGTTGATACCATCCTTAGGTGCAGTAACCGTACCAATCGTCTTAGTAGAACCGTCTGGGTTAACAACATAGAACTCGTATGAATTCGTTCCGTCTTCACCCTTGACAGCTCTAACTTGAGGTGTTGGTGCATCCTTACCATCAGTCCCGTTAGTACCATTAGTACCATCTTTACCTTTGTAAACGGTAATGGTTGAACCATCGCTGAAGGTAACGACTGTGTTGCCATCTTTATCAGGAATCTGGCTCTTGATGGTCAATGCTGCGCCATCTTTACCATTCAAAACAGTGTAATCAACGCCGTTCAGAGTGTAGGTAAAGCCATCAGTCTTTCCATCATCACCAGTGTGTGGTTTAACCGTTGGGGTTTCGCCATCTTTACCATTCTTAGGTGCTGGAACCGTACCAACGATCTTGTCGTCAGTGCCGTCGCCCTTTGGACCTGGAATGAAGAATTCGTATGATGTGACGTTACCATCGTTATCCTTAACTGGTTTAACTTGTGGCGTTTGACCATCCTTACCGTCTTTACCATCTACACCGTTCTTAGGTGCTGGAACTGTACCAACGATCTGATCGTCAGTGCCGTCACCCTTTGGACCTGGAACATAGAACTGGTATGAAACAGCGTTGCCATCTTTATCAAGAACTGGTTTAACGGTTGGTGTTTGACCATCTTTACCATTTTCGATGTTGATCTTTTGTGGTGCATCAGTAGAACCTGGTGTGGTGATGGTGATCGTAGTACCGATAACCGTCTTACCGTCAGTAGCCAATTCAGGTGTAGTGGTAATCACTGGTGTAACACCGTCTTTACCATTGGTTCCATTTGTGATAGTGCCAACAGTCTTGCCATCTTCAGTGATGGTGTAACCAGTGACCTTACCCTCTTTATCCTTGATTTCAGTAAATTCAGGTGTTGTACCATTTTTACCATTAGTGATGGTACCAACTGGCTTGCCGTCAAGCGTGATGTTGTAGCTAGTATTGCCATCTTTATCAGTAACTGGTGTCAATACTGGTGAAGAACCTGGATCACCCTTATCACCCTTATCACCTTTTTCACCATTCAAAACAGTGTAGTCAACACCGTTGAGAGTGAAGGTGTAACCGTCTTGTTTACCATCAGTACCATTGTGTGGTTTAACGGTTGGTGTTTCTCCATCCTTAGGTGCATCCACTTTACCAACTGAGACTTTTTCACCCTTATCGTTGGTGTAGTAGAAGTTGTAGCCGATTGTCTTATCAGTGTTTGAATCCTTGATAGGTTCAACCGATGGCGTTTGACCATTAGTACCATCCTTAGGTGCGTCAATCGTACCTACAGGGATATCATCAGTGCCATCGCCCTTAGGACCCTTGACATAGAATACCAGTGACTTGGTACCATCTGGGTTAGTAACTTCCTTAACCGTTGGTGTTTGACCATCTTTACCATTAGCTACTTCAACAACTTGTTTATCATCGGAACCTGGCGTAGTGATGGTGATCGTAGTACCAATAACCGTCTTACCGTCAGTAGCCAATTCAGGTGTAGTGGTAATGACTGGTGTCTTGCCATCAACACCATTCTTGATGCTGCCGACCGTCTTACCATCAACAACGATATCGTATCCGGTTACATTTCCTTGATCGTCTTTAGTTTCATTAAAGATAGGTGTTGAACCATCTTTAGGATTGTTGAGCGAACCAGCTGGCTTACCATCAATTGTGATGGTGTAGCTAGTTACGTTGCCATCTTTATCAGTTACTGGTGTCAATACTGGTGAAGCACCATCTTTACCATTCAAGATGGTATCGCCATCTTTACCATCAATTACAAGGGTGACACCGATTTGCTTGCCGTTAGCGTCAAGAGCTGGCTTAGTCGTGACAGTAGAACCATCTGTACCATTCTTGAGTTCACCGGCTGGCGTACCGTTGATGGTAATTGAGTAGCCAGTAACGTTACCAGCATCGTCCTTTTCAGGCGTCAGTACAGGCGTTGAGCCGTCTTTACCATTAGTAACGTTGATGGTTTGCACGTCCTTAGAACCTGGTGTGGTGATGGTAATAGTTGTGCCAGTAACCTTGCCGTCAGCATCCGTTGTCGGCGTTTGGGTAATGACTGGTGTAGCACCGTCTTTACCATTGGTGATGGAACCAACCTTGTTGTTATCAACCAGAATGTCGTAGCCAGTGACGTTACCGTCAGTGTCCTTGACTGGGTTGAATTGAGGTGTTGAACCATCCTTTAACTGACCGACAGTCTTATCACCGATCTTAATGGTGTAAGTACCAGTTGGTTTACCGCTACCGTCGACATCTGCTGTAATGACTGGTGAATCACCCTGAGGACCTTGGGCACCTGTATCACCCTTGGCACCATTCAGGATAGTACCAGAGTCTTTGCCATCGATAACAAGCGTAAGGCCGACTTGACTCTTACCATCAGCACTCATTAATGGCTTAGTGGTTACAACTGAACCATCTTTACCATTGGTGACAGTGCCAACAGTCTTGTCACCAATCGTAATGGTGTAGCCGGTAACCTTGTCACCATCTTTAACTTCGGTGAACTGAGGTGTGGATCCGTCTTTACCATTAGTGACAGTTCCAACAGTCTTGTCACCGAGAGTAATGTTGTAGCCAGTAACGTTGCCCTTATCATCCTTAACAGGTGTGAAGACTGGTGAAATACCATCGGTACCGTTCAAAATAGTATCTTCATCCATACCGTTGATAACCAGTGTGGTTCCGATTCTTATTGGGTCGCCGTTGATGTCTTTGTCTTTGCCATATGCTGGCTTGGTAGTAACCATCGGAGTGGCACCATCTTTACCGTTGTTGACTTCACCGACCTTGGTATTATTCAGCATAATATCGTAGCCGTTGTCAGTCTTAACAAAGTTTGGCGTAGCACCGTCTTTACCGTTTGTAACAGTAACCGGCTTGCCATCGTCACCAGTAATGATGAATCCAGTTGGGTTACCATCTTTATCAGTCGTTGGTGTGATTGTTGGAGTCTTACCAGCTTCACCTTGTGGTCCTCGATCACCATTCATAACAGTACCAGAATCTTTACCATCGATGACCAGAGTGACACCAGTTTGTTTCTTAGTATCAGGATCAATGATTGGTTTAGTGGTGATAACTGAACCAGGCTTACCATCGGCACCATTAGTAATCGTAACAGTTTGAGCTGGTTGATCTGAACCTGGAGTCGAGATGGTCAGCGTGTTGCTAATAGTCTTATCACCATCTTTGTTAGGCGTTACGGTAACGACTGGAGTAACACCATCTTTACCATTAGTGATAGTTGCAACGTCTTTGCCACCAAATGAGATTGTGTAACTCTTACCGTCTTGTGAAGATGTAACAGTTGGTGTAGCACCGTCATAGATGTAGGAAATGGTATCCGGATCGCCATTCGCATGGGTAACCGTAACTTTAACACCGCTTACACCTGGCTCATCAGTTTTCGTTACCCGTTCGCTGGTAATCGTGTCACCAGTATTTGGAACTGGCAATGTGCTGACATCAGTATCATCAGTACCATCGCCCTTTGGACCTGGAACGTAGAAGACCAAAGCTGGTTTCCCGTCCTTATCCGTACCAGACTTAACTGAAAGAGGCGTGCCGTTCTTGCCATCAACACCATTCTTAACAGTGAATGAACCAGCTGGTTGACCATTAACAGTCATGTTGTAGGTGGTTGTACCGTCGCCGTTATCAACACCCTTTGGATCAACGACTGGTGTAGCACCATCTTTACCATTCCAAATCGTTTGGGTAGTATCAGGAGTACCATCACCATGTTTGATGGTCAATAATGTACCACCGTTTGGATGGTCAGCATCGGCATCAACTGGTGTTGCTGTGATTGTGTCACCATCCTTAGGTGCTGGAATCTCGCTAATAACCTTATCATCAGTACCATCGCCCTTTGGACCTGGAACAAAGTAAACTAACGTCTTGTTGCCATTAATATCCTGACCGTACTTCACTCGAGGTGTCTGTCCATTAGTACCATCTTTACCATTCTTAACGGTAAATGAACCAGTTGGTTTGCCATCAACAGTTAACTGGTACGTGGTCGTGCCATCACCGTTATCTTTACCAGCATCAACGGTTGGTGTAGCACCATCTTTACCATTCCAAATCGTTTGGGTAGTATCGGCAGAACCGTCACCATGTTTAATAGTAATCAGTGTTCCACCATTAGGATGATCAGCATCGCCATCAACTGAACTTGTGGTGATCGTGTCGCCGTCCTTTGGTGCAGGAATGTTACCTAAGTCTTGTTCAGGTGTGTCGCCGTCAGCTGGAATAAAGAAGGTCAATACTGGCTTACCATCCTCTGTTCCAGGCTTAACACTTGGCGTTTTACCATCCTTACCATTTTCACCATCGTACAGGTAAGTGATGGTTGGGTCGCCCGTAGCGTGGGTAACGGTGATTTTAACGCCACCGACACCTTGAACATCAGTCTCCTTAACCCGGTCTGCGGTAATCGTGTCACCGGCACCTGGCATTGGAACTGTACCAAGGTCGTGTTCAGGAACATCGTTGCCATCAGCATCTTTACCAGCAGGAATATAAAGGATTAAATTGCCGCCCTCTTCTTTGATAGAAGGGTCGCCGTTGGTGTTGCTGCTACCATCCGTACCATTCTTAATAGTGAAGTCTTTCGACGTTGGTGTACCATCTTCAGCATAACTGGTAATGGTAATCTTTTCGCCAGTAACCTTATTGGCATCACTTGGATCATCTTTAATATCCGTCTGCGTAATAGTTGGTGCGTTCAAGACAACGAAGTCTTTGGTGATTTCTTTACCATCCTTGTCAACCGTGTGAGTGTCAACACTGACGGTCGTACCAATAACTGTCTTACCATCCTTGGACATCTTAGGAGCCGTTGTAATCGTTGGTGTAATACCATCCTTAGGAATCGGGATCGTCCCAACTGATTGATGATCGCCATTAGGCCCAGTAACGTAGAAACTGTATACTTTCTTGGTAGGGTCATTAGGATTATTAGGATCCTGAATAGTTTCAATTTGTGGTGAAACCCCATCAGAAACAGTGACTTCACCCACTTTAGCTCCCGCTGGAATATCCGTTGCAGTCAGCGCAGTTTCACCCTTTGCAGGTGTAAGTTCATCACCAGTGTAGAAGTAAGTGGTGTGTTGAGCTGGAGTACCCTTAGTAGCATCTCCCGGTGTCGTAACTGTAAATGAATGGATGGCTTCTGGTGTAGGTTCTTCAACCGTACCGATTGAATTATGCTCACCATTAGGTCCAGTCAGATAGAAGCTGTAAACCTTCTTGGTAGGATCATTAGGATTCGTAATGGTTTCAACCTTTGGTGTTTGACCTGCTGCACCATCTTTAGTCTCCACATCCCCAATGATTGGGTTCTTAGCATTTTGAACATCCTCATAAGTTGCTGGAGAATCAGCAGTAACATCTGACCCATCTGCATGCTTTGTTGGTACATCACCCGTGTAGAAGTAAGTGGTGTGCGTACCAGTCTTAGTATCATCGACAGTAACTGAGTGAATGGTTGGTGATTTTGTTGGCATGGTGATCTTCGTACCAGTACCTGCTCCGTTCACTGTAAGTTCAAATTGACCGCCACCATCGTCTTTCAGATCCAGTTTTGGCATGTTACCAGCTGGTGCATCTGGAATATCAACTTCCGTCTTATTGCCGGCAGCACCATTATCCTTGTTTCCATCAGCGTAGATGAAGATTGGTGTATAACCATTACCGGTCTTATTATCAGGATTATCCTTATCAACATGTTTACCAGCTTCAAATACTGGTGTCTTACCTGCTGGCATTTTGACCGCACTACCACTAGGTTGACCGTTAACCGTGAGCGTAAAGGTACCATCATGATTATCTTGCGTACCTACCAGTGGATCATCAACTGTAACGTGACCAACTTCTGTATCTTGGTTCTTTTCAATATCAGCTTGTGTCAACTGAGTACCTTGAGCAGGATCTGGAATCTTGGTACCAGTATAGAAGTAAGTCGTGTGACTTGCTGGTGTATCAGTAGTGGCTGGTGTATCCACATTAAATGAAAAGATTTGTGGAGCATCTTTGCCATTCTTAACTGTGATTGAACCGCCATCTTTGGTGCCATCAATCGTAACCTTATACGTTGTGGTACCATCTTTATTGTCAGTACCATTAGGATCAACTTTAATATCCGGTGTAGAACCATCGTTTGCAGTGATCTTCCCGATTTCTGCACCGTCTGGAATATCAGCATCAGTAAGTGGCTTATCATCATTGACTGGTGTCCCGTCCTTGTGAGTCGTCGGTACATCACCCGTGTAGAAGTAAGTGGTGTGCGTACCCTTGGCAGCATCGTCAACTGTAACAGAATGAACTGGAGTTGCTGATGCGTCATATACATAGATAGGATCACCAACAGCTTTGTTATTGCTATCTAAAATAGTAACCTTAATACCACTAACTCCTGGCTTATCGGTAGTTGCAGAGCGTTCAGCGGTAATCGTATTACCATTCTTTGGAATATCAACACTACCAGCTGGAGTTTTACTATTATCTTTACCAACATAGTAGAAATCAATCTTATTAGGATCATTTGGATCAGTTTCAGCAGTCATATTCCCGGCACTGCCATCAACACCGTTCGTAACGACAACACTGCTAATCGTATCGCCATCCGGAATGTCTGTGTTATCAACTTTTCCATCCTTGTTAGTATCAGTAACCTTAGGACCCTTGTAGAAGTAAATCGTGTTGGTCGTGGCACCGGTATTAGCATCTGTACCAGGAACCGTCAATGATTGAATATCACCGGCACTTGGCGCATACGTTACCGTAGTCTCCAAATCTTGAGGGTTGCCTTCAACATCCAAAGGTACGTTTTGGTCATCGACCATTGCGTTATCAGGTGTGTAGCCAGCAACTGTAGGTGATGCAAGTGATGTAAAGATCTTCTTAACATCAGTATCAGCAGTCCCTTTGCCATCTTCGGAAGAACCCGTAACAGCATATGATACAGTCTTCAGAACATTGTCTTGATCATCCTTAATAACCTTTGGTGTCAACGTCAAAGTTTGAACAGCATCAGGAGCAACCGTAACGCTCTTAGTAGTACCATCTGATTGCACTTCATCCTTCACATAGTGAATCGTCCGTTTAACTGTGACTGGTGTACCATCGACTGTGTTGCCCGCATTCAGACCTGGTTTAGCAGTGTAGATGATCCAAATATCTTGACCATCCGTACTGTACTGAGTATCTGAACCAGATTTATCAGGCATCGTATCGTACAAACCACCATTAGGATCAGCAGTTGCGTAGTAGTACAACGTGCTGGTATCTAATGTACCATTGGCATCGTCAAGCTTCGTCGTACCATCAACTGCCTTACCAGGTGTTGTAGCTGGAATGGTGAGCTGACTAGTGTAATTATCACCGGCATCGCCAGAAATCGTTACAGATGGTAGGACTTCAGTTCCACCCACTTGCTGGTAAACATAATGCACGGTAGCGGTTTCTTTTTCTGGTGCATACGTAACCGCACGATCAATCTCAATCGGCGAGTTATCCGCATCTTTAGCAATCTTCAGCGGAACATCAACGTTAGCTGCCTTCTGATCATCCGTCAGCGTAGCACCAGTTGCGGTGTTAGCAAATGATTCCGTGTAGCCGGGCTGCTTTTGCAGTTCATTCGTGGTGAGCTTTGCGACGTTGATCGTATCAGTCCTATCAGAAACGTTACCGTCAGTACCAACCTTTGCAGCACCATTAACGTTCGTCGTCCATGGACTGTAAGTAATCGTTGCTTCTGGCTTACCATCTGTATAAGAAACCGTTACGGTACGATAAAGATCGTAATCCTTCAGTTCTTCCTTAGTACCATCGCCAACTGGATCGCCGTATGTGACGTATTCAGTGACTACCTTAGTCAGCGCGTTGCGACTGGTTTGATCCGTATCGCCAGGATTGTCTGGAGTATACGTGGTGTTAGTCTTACGCAGATAAGTGTAGAATTCTGCAGGTGTCGTAGCGTCATATTTTTTACCAGTAAAATCAGCTTTTTGTACCGCGACATAACCGTCTTTAGCGTAATCATATAGCTTGGCACCATCAGTTGTAATTAGATCGTCAGTTTTGCCGTCTAACGGTACTGTAGCAACCTGATTACCATCGTTAGGCACAAAGTCTGAAGTTTTCTTGCTGTTGGAAACATCGATATAATGAATTTCAGCACCGGCTGACTTAGTCACACTCAACGTGATGGTTACTGTTTGATTTGCTTTACCTGCGAGGTCCTTAACGTCAACGCTGCCGTCAACAGTAACCGCACTAGCAGCGACACTAGCATTAACTGGTGTGTCAGTGGCTTTTGAAGCACTTAAAACAACACCTTGACCAGCAGCGTCAGTAGCAGTTGCCTGGTGGTTTTCTGGAATAGCAAATGTACCTGAATCACCGTAACCATCGGCAAGTAGTTTCGCAGCATCAGCATCGTTATCTGGGTTGGTATCAGTCATATCATCCATATAGGTCTTAGCGTTAGCTGCGCTGTCAAATGCTAACCACGTGTTGCTTGGTGTAACCTTACCACTGCCATCTGTCGCAACCGTATTTGTTGTTTGCTTTACCCAGTAAAGGGTTTGTGTAAGCGTATTCTTTGTTTGATTAAGCAGATCAGACCCGTCACCTGTAAACGTAAATGTCCGTGTTGACTGGTGCTTTGCATCGCTAGGATCAGTAGTATCAAATGCTGTCTTCTTAACCAGGTAAACATACCCATCTACATTGTGATTATCAAGCTGATCCTGTGTAAAGTTACCACTTGGCAGATCTTGTTGAACAACAACATAGTTAGGATAATCCTTTAAAACAGTATCTTCATTTGTATAGGAGATTGGATCGCCAACTTTTGTACCAATTGGCACTGGATCGGTTGTTAATACATTCGTAGTTTTACCCGTTGAATCCTTTGTAATATCACTCGGGGCAAATCCTGATGTCTTACCACCATCAAATGCTTTAGTCACATCAACATAACTGACTTCACCAGCATTCAATGTTGGATCATTAACCGTGTAAGTTACATCCAGCATAGGAAGTTTGGAAGCAGCATCGTAGTCCAAATGACCTGTGACTTTACCATCTGAGTCGGCAACGACATCACTATTCGGATAAAGGCTATTAATATCTAGTGGAGTATCAACGACATATTCATTAGCACCACTTGGCGCACCAACAGAGACCCCGGTATAGGTATACTTAGTCCCTTTTGTGTTCTTTGTCGTAGATACCGGTTTACCGTCTGAACCAGGTATGTCGGAAGTGACGGACTGCCCACTTTCAAGATTCGATAGCCAAGTCTTAGCATCACTATTATCAATCGTAAAAGGCGTAACTGCTTTTGTGATTGCTCCGCCAGGGGTGTCAGGTGTAACTGTCAGGGAAGCATCCACTTTCTTATTTGCCAATAAGTGACCGGCTTGATCTACAATAGATACATTCACGATTGAGTTGAGTTTATTATCAGCGTCTACTGGTATCCAGAACTGAGTCGTTTCATGTGTTGTTGGATCGACACCAGAGAAATAAACGGTTTGGTTATTTGCCTTTGCATAGGACAGAATACTGTACAACTTATCACGTTCAGAATCAGTCATATGGTAATAACCTGGCTGAGATGTTACACTTCCAGAATCCTTGGACACGTAATCAGAGGTTTTACCGCTTAGCAGAATATGCTGACTATAATCACTGCCCGTTCCAGAATCTATATCAGTTGATGGTACCATTGCGACTGCCCACGTTGCGTCAACATGTCGTTGATTGTATACCCATACTTCCGCATTTGGAAACATAGTCAAAGATGAGCCATCAGAAGAGTTGGTTTGCGCAGCTCTTGATATCATCATCTGCATTCCACCGTCGGCAGTCGAAAGGGAGTTTTGAAAAATCAATGGGTTTGTCCACTGCGCAGTAATAATGCTACTAATGTTGCCGCCGGCACTAGTGTCATAATTTAAAGTAACGGTACTGTTATTACCGACAATATTTTTATCATTTTTAAGAGTATCTGGATTTGAACTGTCATCGTCGGTCCAGTCCGCATAGGCTTTAAGTTTGTTTACCTGATCTTGAGTAAGTGAATACCCGTCTGCAAGTTCCACATCAACCGTATTGGACGCTGCGTCATACGTTGCAGTTCCTTCTTTAGGTGTTAACCCAATTTGATCCCCAACAGATGTTCCATCAGGGAAAATAGTAGCGGGAATAGTGCTAGTAGTATCCGTAGTAGCAGGATTAGTGCCTGTTGCAGTAGTATCCGTTCCGTCTGGATTGGTTGGATCTGAAGCCGTAATCACCTGGGCTTTGCCAGTCTTGGCAAATTCAGCAGCTGCGGCTTTCTTTGCGGCATCAACTTGTGCAAGATCAGCGCTGCCTAAATCTGTCTTTTGAATATCAGCATCAGCACTCTTGGCTGAAGCATCAGTCTTAGTATCCGTTGCGGATTGCTGTGCGTTTGCGTCAACAGTCTTGGTACTATCAGTAGTAGGTGCCTGTGCTGCATCCGTCTCGGTTGTTGGAGCAGCGGCCTTAGTATCCGTTGCAGCAGCCTTAGCAGCGGTTGGGGCAGCGGTCTTAGTATCTGTCGCTGTTGATGCAGCAGTCTTTGAACTATCTGCGGTAGCTGCCTTAGTCGCTGTCTGTGCTGCAGCCTTACTATCAGTAGTAGGAGTTGCAGTACCTTGAGTCGTTGTTGCTTGAGCGGTACTGTCAGCTGAAGTACTCTTTACGGCTGTCCCCTGTTGAGTCTGGGTTGTAGCTGGAGTACTGGTCGCAGTACTTGTATTGTGTAACGTGACCTGCTTAGGCGCGGTCACTGATTGATCGATGGTAGCGACATTGCTGTCACTACCATCGGTTGCTGTTGTATCCGCTTTAACTTCTTGCGGTAAAGCAAACGCCGAGATACCAAATGTCAGCGTTGCCATTCCAGCAACTAGCCAACGTGTTCCCGCCTTATAGAGCTTATAACGTACTTTTCGCTCGGCAGTATCACGTTGGAGCTTGTTCCGATTGAACTTATACTTTTCCAATGAAATTTCCCCCCTCGTAAATTTTACGGTGTACCGTTTAGGGTACACCCCAAAAAGTATAAAATTTGAACTGAGGCAGTTTGTCTCAGTTCATTTTTTATTAGGAGGATTTTTATGATTTATGGCTATGCACGTGTCAGCAGTAAAGATCAAAATCTTGCTCGACAAATCCAGACATTATCTGAGTTAGGTGTAGATAAAATATTCGAGGAAAAGGCCTCGGGTGCCACCTTATCCCGGCCAATCTTAAAGCAGCTCCTAGCGCTACTGGAACCAGAGGACGTGGTTAAAGTTATCAGTCTGGATCGGCTGGGCCGCAATGTGAATGACGTGACCAATGTGATCATCGAAATCCGGAGTAAAGGCGCGCACATCGACTTTCTGGATATGCCGTCTTACAAGGAAGTTCATGATGAAAACACCCGTAACCTACTGAGTTCAATCACCATCGAACTGCAAAAATACCTGGCGGCCGAAGAGCGTAAAAAAATCCTGGAACGGCAGCGTCAAGGCATCGCTTTAGCCAAGCTACGGGGTGTCTATCAAGGGCGTCCCATTCTTTATGGGCCAAATGTCTCTAATCTAGATAGAAGGAAGCAATACTTTGAAATTAAACGATTATTGAAATTAGGGACACCAGTACGGAAAATTCAGCAGCTCACTGGCAGAAGTTTGACCCTAATTCAGCGGATCAAAAATGAGCTTTCAATTTAGTTTAAAGTATAAAATATTTATAAATGTCGTATATGACATTAACTTTTTCAAACATTTAATTTGCTTAATGATAGGATAAATTATTAAATTATTCACGACATTTAATAATTATTCACGGTTAAAAATGTGATTTTACTAATACGGGGTTGTACTTTTATGTATCGGATGATATATTTTGCGTGAGTTTAGCGAACTAGAATCTCGGCTTGGAGGAGGAAGAAAGCGCTAAGAAAAATACTAGTTTACTGAACAATTTGCAAAGAAGTTTTTGTATGTTTAAGGGTGTACCCTAAAAAGTTATGCTCATGACCCGCCCTTAATCAAATCTTAATAAATATACACTTGAAAAAAGTTTGTCATTTTTTTCGATTTTTTTAAAAAAATTGGAAGAGACTCTGGGGTTTCCGACTTATACAGTTAAACTGCATTTAACCGGCTGCTTGGATATGTTGAGTACCAGACAGCAATCAGCATTGACTTTTCGAATCGATAAGGAATAATCGATTAGAATTCTGTTTCGGGTAACTGCCCGTACCGGTAATGGTTAAGATCATCATCGACTTCATCGGTGCACTCCATGAAGCCAACCTTGCCTAAGATGAGTCCCCGTTTATATTTCTCAATCTTAATCATGAGTTTTTTGAGCGTTTCTTCCGAATGATGCTCACCTAAGTCCGCCATATCAAACGTAGGACAGATTAACGCTGTCTGCTGCTTGATGAAGCCGGCAATCGCCTTGCACAGTTCTTGGCGGAACTCGACTGAACGTCTCGACATCGGCCACTGCAAAACCAGGTGATGGTCAACGATCACGCGGCTGCAATTATCTGGAAAGTCCCAGATATCGCGTTTGTATTGCCAGCGAAACCAGGACCGGTTAGTGGCGACGACTGGCCCCGCTGGCATGAGCCAAAAATCACGGCAGACGTACGGCACCCCCCTTTTCATTTTCAGCGCCTTAGCCATTGTGTGACGAATATCGTTGTAATAATCCATGGGAAAGTGCTTCCGTAGACGTTTCAGCAGCCGATTAGGTGTCGGCCGGACTTTGAGCAGCCGCTGATCATCATACAAGATGATGCTATTATAGTGACTTTGGGCGTCTGCGCAGTTGATAATGGCCAAAACGTGATCCCAGTCTGGTAGAAACTCGGTATCCTCATTGGCGGGTACCACCTCGTCAAGTTCCAGTTCGTCGGGTATGAGATACCCTTGTTGTTCTACTTGCTGACGACAATTTGGTTCCAAATCCATAAAATAGCTCACTGAATTTTTCTCCTTATGGGGAAGTATTTTTTGTTTCGAGAGCATCATAACTGGAATAGACCAAAAAGGAAAGCCAAACGAATCAGCGGTATCTGGCAGATTGGGCTATTTGGGTGCTGGTCGATTAGATGGGCGGTATGGGATATTTGGCGGTAATTTATAGCTTAGTTGTGATTAGCATTTTGAGCAATGAACTATGTCATAGTTTTCCCTAGTTGTACGTGAACGTGCTCCGGGTTGATCCGTTAGTTGAGTTTTAAAGGGTATCGGTTTACATTTTAGGGGTGCTGAGCTAGAAAAATTTTTTTGAACTTTATTTAAGAACGTTGTCATTAATGGCACCAAAAAAGAGAGTCCCTGTGTGGCTCTCTTTTCTTGTTCTTTGGTTGGTTTTCATCGCCCGGTCTCCGTTAACGTTTCCGGTCCAACCAGTTAGCAAATATCGCTACGAGAATACCGAAAATAACGCTGGCAAGTATCGTCAGGACAAATGCCTCCCTTTTCCGTATTCAGATGTGCATTACTTTGAAAGTCGGGCGACCTTTGTAGGTTATAGAACTTGGATAGTGGTTACAAGATTTGTTGGGAATTTGACACAATGTTTTGCTGGATGCTTTGGCGGTGGAATGGCATAACTCGAAAAGTGTGATGGATTCAAGGCACTGTCTAATATTGAGTTGCGTATTTAAGATATTGAGCTTTACTTAACTGAAATCTCTGGTACAATGAATTTGAATAAAGTAAATCATGATCAACACAGAAAAGAGAGCCATGCGACGGCTCTCTTTTTTGATGCTTGGCTGAATTTTGTCGCCCGTTAATTGACTAGCGTCTCCGACTCAGCCAATTGGCGAATAGTGCCACAAGGATGCCGGAGAGCACACTAGCAGCGACAGTAACTATAACAAGGCCTCCCTTCTTGTAATCAGATGTGGATTACTTTGAAAGTCGGGCGACCTTAGTAGTCTATAGAACTTGGGTGGCTGTTACAAGGTTTGTTGGGAAATTGACACAATGGGGGTAATTATTGTGGCTAATCCAAACATACATTTAGTATTGAGCACGCAGATTTGAATATCCAACCTACTCATCTTTCAGAAGAAGAAAAACAACGCATTATTGACGCATCAGCGGCTGAGATATTTGGGCAACCAGTCGTACAGGACTCACTACAGGAACTTTCTAAGCTTTAATTTCGCAAAAAACTGTGATGATAAAAACGACCTGATTCCTTTAATAGGAATCGGGTCGTTTTTGGGTGTGATTTCAGCGTGGGAAAACAGATTATGACCCTCACCCTGCAGTCAAACACCGGTTAATTTACACATATTTATGATTATGTACCAGATTAAACAATTAGCTATCTTTATCCCAATTTGGAGATTGGCGTATTCAAGGGGAACATATGTGCTAGAATAATACTTGAATAAGTGAAGTGAATTTTATAGGAAGCGTAGAGGCGAACGTCTTGGATACTGATAAGCTGCTTGACGATTATTACCCAATGGCTCCGAGACCAATATAGGATCAAGCGAATTGATACCTCCGAGGAGATCACAACCCCATTCACTAACATGCTTGGCGATAACATGAGGATATATGTAACCCCAATATCCAATAATCGGATTCGCTTATCCGACGATGGTACATCGTTAGAAGATCTGTTGCTGTATGGCATTGACATCAATTCAACGACTCATAGAACGATTATCGACCGAATAGCGCGCCAGTTCTCAATTGATCTACTCGATGATGTGCTTTCAACTACTGGTCATGTTTCTGACTTTCCAAGGATGATACAAAGTCTGATTTCAGCTATGATTCAAATCAATGACTTGTCGATTATCACTTGAAAGTGGGCAATCCTTTAATCTTCATTTAGCGTTCTCACCCACTCTTCAAAGTCATCCGTATCACCAATCGTTTCGCCCATATGGTGTTGATCTTCGTACTTTGCGTGCTGCGCTTCCGGGGTATCCAGGAAATTGATTAATTTCACGTCATTATTAGCTGCTTTGATTAAGGACAGCCGGACGTACTCAGATACTGTTAACCCCATTTTGGCTAGATTAGCTTTAGCACGGTCACTGATATCTTCAGCGACACGGGTGGTAATAACTTTGCTCTTCGTGATTTGTGACATGACGTTACCCCCTTGTAGTGTTTACTATCATTTTACCTATTGGTGGTCACTATGGTGAGAGTTTGAACTTGCTATTTTCGGGAACTAAAGTGCTGTAACCCCAATAAATAGAAACCTTGGATGGATGTTTAACGTGGGTGGTTAAAGGCGATTAAACTTCCGAAAGATCAGTCCCTTTTCAACACTAGCTTGGGCGCTTGCTTGATTAATGAATACATATGAAAGGATGGTTTGTCATGAACCAGACGACGGAACAAACCAAGATCACCCAGTGGGGAGACTCAAAAGCTGTCCGGATTCCTAGTGGCGTGGTTAAGCAACTTGGGCTGAAGAATGACGATAAGCTTTCAGTGACCATTGAAAATGGTTCGATCGTGCTCACCCCATTGGAAAAGAAACCGACCAATATCCACGAATTATTTGATGGCTGGGTAGATGATGGTGTTCGGGATAGTGAAGTTGATTGGGGTGAGCCTCGGGGGAATGAATTTAAATGGTAGAACAAGGGAGTACTCAAAGTAAACCAGTGAACGGATGGTGAAGACTTATGAAAAATCAATCCAACACTTACATTAAAGATTATACAAATATATTTGTCATCAAAGGACATTCATATTCCGTTACTGCCCCCGCGCGGTTTGACTCTGAGACAAACACATTAGTTGACGACTCTGAATTCGATGATCGTGCAACGGAAAAGACCCGTGAGATGTATCAAGATGAATTTGGTCTACTATCCCCTAAAAAGATTAAAGATTTTCGGAATCGATTAACTCTGAACCAACAGGATTTCGCACAGTTAATCGGTGTCAGTTCCAACACGATGGCACTTTACGAGGCGGGTGCGTTTCCTACCACAGCACATAATCGGTTGTTAAAGTTGCTGATGCATGATGATCGAAACATCCGCAATTATATTGCTGTTAATGCACAGTAGATACCAAGTCGTATTCAGGAACAAGTTAATGAGGTACTTTGTTCGGATGATTAAAATTGACTGTTTTGCCTGCAACTAGTAACTTATGAACTAAGGAAAAGACGGTTCGACCGTTTGCTAACTAAGGTACCGCTGAACGTTAGTTATTGAGAAGGCTGGCTGATGTATTTTGCATTGGCTGGCCTTTTTCGTGCTGAAAACAAAAAGTCTTCCAACCTTTCTAGGTCAGAAGACTTCATTTTTACGATGATACTTCAATATTTCAATTACTAATATGTCGCTTACTCTGTACATCAGCCTTAGCAAGCTGATGTTTCTTGCGCTCATTCAGCCAAAGCAGAATGAAGAATATTCCACTGCTGATGCCCCAAGAAATACCCGTTATCAGCGACAGCCAAAGCGGGTGAAAAAAGATGGTGATCATCATTAAAATAAAAGCAACAGAATTAAATCTGTCATTAATTCTGTTCCACTTGTCGTATGGTGTAACCCATACCTTCGTAGTTTTCATTAATAGACATCAGCTTTCAGAGATTTAGTGATTGGCTCAATCTTTACTAATATAATCTTCCAATTCTTTAACGGAATTAAATTGAGTCAAATTATGGTTATGCAGTACATCATTACGGGCTTCATCAATATTGTCCGGAATCAGAGATGACTTGTCAATAACCGTTTGCGCTAGGAACATATTCACTTCCGTGCTCAGATTAAGACCAAGTGCAGCGTAAATCTTCTGAGCTTCTTCTTTAGTTTTCTGATTCACTCTTACGTTTAACTGCACATTCTTATTTTTCGGTTTGAACATGTCAGCCATCTCATGGATTATCTAATATTTTTTACTCAACATTTAACGGCAATTGGGCGTTATGCCTTCTCGGTGTCTCCCAATAAGCTTGTTTGGGAATCAATTGAGGTCAGATGATAATCCAAATATGAATAAACTTGCTTCAATAGCTTGCTATAGGAATACCATCGTTTATAAGGGATTCTAATTAATTTAATGCCATTTTTCTGGCAGAAATCAAACTTTATTTTATCCCTAAATTGTGTCATTTCTAACTGTTTTCTACCCCATTTAGGTTCGTAATGTTGAATCCCTTGGTATTCAATTAAAAATTGAATTTGATTATTCTTAAACACCACAAAATCAAATGGCAGAGCCCTTTTATTGCGACATTCTGGTATTCGATACTGTTCCTCAAAGTTGAATCCACCGTCATACAAATACTGTCTAACCGCATCTTCGCCGTGAGATGCATAGCAATATGGGCAACCAGATTTATTGTTTAAAACTGGGCTTACTTTGGCAGTAAACGAACGTCCACATTTTTCATGCCTGAAAGTAGCCATTCCGCTTGCTTTAGTAAATCCACTGATTATTTCGTATTCCCCATGCCGATCATTTTTGAGCCTATCTTGGGCTTCATAAAGAGTCATTGTCTGATTTTTCATACGTCTTTCGATTATTTCAGTAGGGTTTAAACAACGCTGTCCTTTTAAAAAGTGCTTCGGAGTCATCCAAGATTCATAACCACAAAAATTATGCTTAATCAAAATTTTTGTATTAACATTTTCATAGTTACCAAGAACGGTATATTCATTACCCACTAATTGAAAAACTCTTTTTTTGAATTCAACTGTATTACTATGACGGTTTCCTGAACAATTTGGGCAACCAGAATTCATTGCATATATCACGTAGGGTTCTGTGTTCCATTCATAACCACAGATTTGGCACTTCATTTGCGTTAGTGTCTTTGCACCTAAGTATTCACCAACCATTTCAATTGTCTGTTCACTTGCGGTTTCGACACGGTAACGTGCCATTTCAGGAGTGAGACTAACATGATGTTTACAGTTAATACCAACTCGTGAACGAAAAAGAACGTTCGGTACACATTTCCATTCCAAACCACAATATTTACACCTAATTAAGACTGGGGTATCTTTGTTTTGATATTGGCCAAGCAATTCATATTGTCCGTCTTGTTTTTCATTTATTCTTATTTCAGCTTGTTTTTGAGTTAGTTTTTTTGGCATAAACCAAGTATATAACACCTAATCTTTTCGTAGCTAAAAGATTTTAATAAGTTTACTGTTTCTGTTTTGTTAGTTTCACCTGCTATACTAATTTAGTAAAGAAGGTGATTACTTTGAATCATGCACAAATGGAAGGATTTCAATATCTGCTTAAATTGATTAATGAAATTGGTAAGACAAATTACAGTCTTCTTTTTTCATATAAAGGTTTCTTAATGACTGGAAAATTCTATAAGGAATCGCAGATGCCTAATGGAATTAAAAATTTTCGCTTGAAAAGGGATGCTAATAAAGCTCAATGGTATGACGAAGATGACATTAACAAATCCCATTTACTTTTCCAAGTGATAAATCAACAGCCCTCGCAAGCATTCTTCCAGAAATATAATGCTTCTCTAAATCTGGATAGTCCTGAAATATTGTTTATGGAAATTTATAAATTTGTCGGCACTTTAAAAGGTGATCCAGTTTCTAAATTCATTTATGATATTCAAGATGAGAAAAAGGAACTCAACCTACCTTTTATAATGACTGATTCGAATGCTATTTTCGAACCAGTCTCATTAATCGATAAAGAAGATAAAGATTAATGAAATTTGACTTGTATTCTGCTGATTTGTAGCTGGATAAGAGACTCGTGTATGCTTTGCCATCACGATGCCTCCTTTTTATTTGGCCATCTTTTATCATAATAGTGAGCTTATATTTCCATATCTTGAATAGTGATAAACTATTTTTAGCGGGGAAACTCATTTTAAACTTATTTCTCCCAGATGGATGTTTGAACTTCGTAATGACATCATGTTATTTTGTAAAATGTATTTTGTGCACAATGTATCATATCATCTATTTCTGATAGTGAGATAATCATTGCAGAAAGAAGGTGTCATCTATGGATATTCCCTACTACGACAATCCATCTGGAGAACTAACTGTAACGGTTGAGCTTCAGCAAGCTGCTGATGTTTATCTAGTTGATCAGGTAAATTTTAACTATTATCAACAAGGCGCCGGCTTTGAATACTATGGTGGTTCTGCTACTCGATCTCCGGTGAGCATTACCGTTTCCGGAGCTGGTCGTTGGTATTTAATCGTTGATGATCACGGAGCTGGTTCACAGTACTCGTATACTTGGGGTTAGCTGTTTTACAGTCTCATCATTTTTGGCAAAACAAATTTACTTTATCAAAGACAAATATGGCGTGTATCCCAAAGTTATTTTCAACTTCGGAGTACACGCCATTTGAGATAATCTTTTTATTTATAATCGAATTTATGGTGCGGGTCAATCCGGCACAAACAGAAATACGCGTCAGTATTATAGTAACCATGAATTCTAAAATCACGTTCACCATTACTAAAATGATAAACGTTCTGTTTAATACCGTTAATTATTTCCTCGTTCTTCGCACCATGGGGACCGCCAGTTCTCAAATACTCTTTTTCAACTTCTGAGATAGTTAGATTTCTGCCGACTGTTTTCTTCAAAAACTGACTAAAACCCTTAATATCTTGAGGCTTTAATTTCGCAAAAGTATAAGGAGATTGAAGAACCTCTGTAACCGCAACTTTAAACAAAACACTGGAACGTTTATCAGAGGTTAAAGATTTTGCATTGCTTGCATCTGTAGATGTTTTATCGGTTAAAGTCCGATTTGATCTAGTTTTGGCCTTATTCTTATCTGTCAACTTCAAAGCTAATCACCGTTATAAATACTTAAGTAGAAGTTTCTCATATCATCAGTATCAATAACCTTTTTACTATTTTGATTAGGCTCGTAACCTCTTCTAGCATTTCGCCAAGGGATCTCTGTATGAGTTAACGCCTCAAGTTCATTTGCTTCTTTGTCACCATACGTTGCCCAAACAGATTCTAACAGATCGGTGGTTTGCTGATCGAACTCTGGCGTATCATCAGGCTGCGGAATCGGATTCCAACCACAATCACGGTATTTTGCATAGAGTTTAGGTGAAACCGGTCCATGAACCCATGCCTGAAATTGATCGTCATCAATAATAGAACGATGTAGTAATGCCCAACCCCATGCCACGGCATAGTAGGTCAGCTTTTGCACTTTCTTATCACTCATAGGTTCCTTCTTAAGAAACCATTCAGCAATATCATATACTGAATAACTATCAGTCATCTCATGGCACCCCCTTCTGTGTCGTTGCTGCTTCCTCTACATTCATATTAAATGACGAATTTGGGTTTAGCAAGCTTTAAGTGTTGCTAATAACTCGAGCACTTTAAGTTAACTGTAATCAATTGCTCTAATAATATATACGGCGTGAAATGCAACATGGTTTGTCATTACTTAACCTTTACTGCATCTTCATATCCAGAATAATAGACGCCTAGAATATCAGTTATTCTAGGCGCTTTTTCTGGTGTCGGTCATCATTCAAACATTATTCCATTTTCGTACTAGCAATCATTTCCAACACTTCTAAACAAACCTTCCTGATGTTCATCCTGCACCCGACGATTCTTTTCAATCTCAGTTACAATCGACGATGCTATCCCTAGTGCATCCGCAAATTTGCTATCTGACAAGCCCATACTCTCACGCAGATTTCTGATTTCATTAGGTGACATGTAACACTTACGTGTTCGGTAGGCATCAAAAGCTCGTTTAACATTTTCCATCGGATTATCAAAGTCATTCCACAGCTCATCATCGGAATCACGCCAATAATGATTTTCGACTAGTAAGTCATCTACGTCTTTAACCCTGACCGTTTCAGTCAGCCAGACCTCTGTGTAAAGGCCTGTTGTCCCTAATTCTTCGTTGTAAAATCGTTTTGTTATCATGATGAATCCCTCCCTGACTAGGCATGATGGATTTTAGAATGTGTTATTTCGGTACTCTGAATGTACCCTTTATGCATGACGGGGTGCAACAATTTGCTATTAAAACTTATTAGAAGATACACACTTTCAAATTTGATCACGGAATATCTTCGATACTTAGGATCCCTATTCTCTTAAAACCTGCAAATATGATTTTTCAACAGTATTTATGTATTCTAATTTACCAAAAGAGCGTTTTGGTAAATTAGAAGTCTCATATTACGACTCTATTTCGTGAAAAGCGCTTACATCGAAAATAGATTGTGTGAATCGACGGATTAATTCCTCAAAACCCAAGTTCGGGCTGTTCTTCACTTTTATATTGCCTAATCAGGCTACAGAAGGCAGTGACCTGCACACAAGAAGCTCCCACCGGAAACCCAATTTAATGAATCCGGACAGTACCTTGACGTTGCGAAAGTAAGGACAAGCATCATCCCCAACTCTCTTTCTACGATTGCTACCCACGGATCTCTTTACCAAGTCGGTACATGACCCCCACGTAGTTTTAAACGTATTCGATTAATGCTGTTCATTAAGATTGTCAAAATAGTCGTAAAAGACACATATTGTATAAATTGTACAAATTTATACAATGCTTATTATCGATTGACTTTTCTACATAATTTAATATAATTAAAGCGTAGATCAAGTTCGGAGGGCCCGAGGAGTAGGTGCCGGACTAACAAAGCTCCAGATTCTGTACGTGTACAGAACTGGAGCTTTTGTTTTGGAGGTGTATATTTATGAAGCAGAAAAATAGTAAGCCATTTAAGACCCTCAACCAACAACTTAAGATTTTAAGGAAACGTGGTTTAGAAGTATCTCCAAGCGCAAAAAGAAGTTTGGAACAATTTGGCTATTATTCTATTATTAACGGATACAAATGGCTGTTCCTACAAAGAAACTCAAAGGGAAAAGTTATCAAGCCTGAAAAATACGTTTACGGGTCTACTTTTGATGAAATTCACAGTCTTTATGATTTTGACAAAGAATTACGTTCAATATTATACGACGCTTTACTTGAGTATGAATCAAATCTTGGAGCGGAAATATCTTATCGTTTTTCTGAGTTGCATCCTGAAGAACATTCTTATTTAGCTATGGATAATTATTCTCGCGATGCTAATGATATTTCTTCTGTAGTTGGTACAATTAGTTCCTTATCACATGTCATTAAACAAAAATCTAGTAGAACTCAAAGTGATAACGCCATTAAACATTATGTAAATAAGCATGGGCACGTGCCATTATGGGTTTTGGTTAACTTCTTAACTTTCGGAGATTTAAACTATTTCTATCATAATTCTACTGAAAATTTAAAAATAATCATTGCACAAGATTTCTCTGATAAGTATAAAAGGTCATACAGGAAACCCATTAAAATAAGCGTCAACTCTATGGAAGCAATAAATCATCTTGTAAATCACTTTAGAAATGCTGTTGCTCATGGAGAAATTACTTACTCAAAGCTGTTGAGCAAAGGACCTAGTTTTAAATCGATAAAGAAGGATTTAGACATTAATAACTTCAATGTTAATAGTCAAAAAGGTGTTTTTGAGTTGATGATTTCTTTAAAGTTGGTATTAAATAAAAGCGACTATTCAAAATTAACCCGAAGAATTTCAAAACTTTTACAAAATTACTCTGAAAAGTTTGCATCGGTAGAATTTTCTGCAATCCTTCATGATATGAATTTCCCTGAAAATTATCGAGACTTTTTAAATTAAGGCAAGGGGCTGTGACATAAGTCTCCTTTTAGATATGATACAGATTGCAATTTTCGTAAGACCATCAAAATGAATTGTTTATTTCTCATACAGTCACACCTTGAACCCAACCAACCAGCGTGCAATACTAAAACTAATATTAATGCACTTAGAAAGTTGGGTGAATCATATGTATCACATGATCAGTTTTGATTTGGATGGCACTTTAGCTGACACTTTTCCGGTAATTTTGAAGTCGTTTCACAGCACGGTGCAGCATTTTACTGGCGAACAGATTGACGACCAGCAAATTTTCGACACCTTTGGCACCAACGAACAAGGCATGCTTCGCAGCTTATTACCGGATGTGCCATTAGATACCGCTTCGGATTACTTTTACGAGGCTTATCAGCAAGCCCACGAAGGCTTACGGCAGCCGTTTCCTGGCATTGTAGATCTACTCAAAGAATTAACCAATCACGGTATCCAAATCTCTCTGCTCACTGGCAAGGGTCAGCAGGCATGTGATATCTCATTGGAAATGCTGGGTTTGACCGGCTACTTTAAGCCCGTTTTGGTGGGCTCGCCGGACCGCAACGTCAAGACGGATAACCTCAAGCATCTTTTAACCACTCAGCACCTTGCTCCAAACGAATTAGCATACGTCGGTGATGCTACCAGTGATATCAAAGCTGCCCAAGCCGCTGGCATCCACTGCTTCTCAGCCGCTTGGTCGACTAGCACGCAGTTAGCACCGCTGAAAGCTGTTAACGCGGATATTTATGAAACAGTGGCGGATTTGCAAGCAAAATTACTGAATTAAACAGCCTATTACGGTTAAACGCAAACCATTTATCAATCATAAAAACGCCCAATACTCCGCTTCTTTCGCAGAGTATTGGGCGTTTTCTAATGATTTAATTTAAAGCTCAGGCTGCTTTGCTAGTACCCGTTCGATAATTCAAATGGAAGCCTGGTTGAACGTTAAAGATATAGACGTTGAACCGAATCGCGTGGCTGCCGATTGATTCAGCCTGCATTTCCACCCCGTTTGCTAATAAGTTATTGCCAGCAAAGACTGGTTTAACTTCATAGCGCACGTAATGTGAGCGGCTGCTCCGTAAATAACTCGCCACTTGGTTTTCATACTTTTCCATACCGGGTGCGTTCAGTGATCGCGTTCCCGTCATGAGATTCTTCAGATTGTTATTTTGACCGGTCAGCTGGTAGCCGATTAAATGACTCCGGTTGTAAATCCAACCCCCATGACCACGTTTATTGTGCCAACCGGTAGGATTAACGTATAGCGGTTGACGCTCAGCGTGCGGCATCAGCCGTTTGTTTAACATGGCATCCGCCGTGGTCACCCGATTCAACCGATCCAGGTTCCCGTAATGCTGCCAGGCACCCTTCTTAATACTCAATCGGTTTAACTTTGGTTGATTGTGATTAATGATCACAATTTGCTGCCCGTGATACTTGAGTTTTTGCAACCCCGAAGCGCTGGCTTTGGCCTGCTTGATATGCTTCACAGGCACTCGTTTGACAACTTTACGACGCTTCACGTGGCGATGATGCGTTACTCGCTTGTGATGTGCGGTTGCCTGATCCGTTGCAGCTAACGTCAAGCCCCTGTGCTTGGCGGTTTGTAAACTGACCTTGAACACTTTTCGCGCTCGATTTAACCCACGATTATGGCGATGGTAAAAGTAGTGCTTACCCGTTCTCGTGACGTAAACCATGGTTGCTGCATTGGCATTGTCTGGTTCCCCAGTAATACCCGCTGGTACCGCAAAAATCGTCATGGCAACGATCAGCGACAGTACCGTTTTGAACATCTTCGACATATTCTCTTCTCCCAAACAGACTAGTAATCAGCCGTTATTATTAAATTAGTAACTGGTTAATTATACAAGTCATGATATATTGGGGTCAATCATAAATCTGTTTAAATGATAACAGTTTATTAGTGTAAGCGTTTTAATTTCAACTCAAATAAAAAGGCGTTCAGCGTATGCACACTCTGAACGTCTTTTGTGTTATTTTAATCGACCCTAATTCACTTTTGGCTGTACATAATAAGTCACCACAGCACCCTTCTTAACGTTAAACGTTCCCGGTTGGGTACCGAAGAAATCATTTTCCGAATAAGCCCCAACGTAGCCAGCAGGCATCTGCATATATTGATAAGAATCGGCATAGTTATCGAATTCATAACCAAAACTCATGGTGGTTTTACCCACTGCTGCACCAAATGGCACGATTACTGAACCCACCGTTTTATTGGTATCTTGGTCAACGTAATTAACCGTTACCCCGTGCTTAGCAGTAACTGGTGCAATTCTTTTCAGCGAGCCGTCTTTGATGTACCCTGCGATGTGGCTGTTGGATAAATCTGACACTTGCAGCCAACGGTCACCCTGCCGAGTTCGGGTGACAGCGCCCGTGATCACAAACACATCGTTGGCATAGTCGGCTGAAGAAGCTTTATTAGGCATATTGACGATTGCTGGTGAAACCACTGGGCTAACATCCAGTGGCAATGAATACACTTTGGCCGTCCCATCCGTTGCGGTACCCGGATTGGCTAAGCGGTAAAACCCAGAAGCTTCGGCCGTGGTAACCGGACTTTTCTTTAGCGTTTCAAACATGGTCACGCCCCCAGCCGGTTGGGTCTTGGCGGCGTCCTTATACCGAACGACCTGATCCTTATAATCCGTGGTTTTGCCCGAATAGATCCAGCCTTTCACCTTGTTATCCAGTGAAGCCACTTTAAGATATTCACTTTTACGGTTCGTGGTGGCGGTTTCCAGCCACATGAACGTATCCATACCACGTTTTGATGATGCATATTTTTTTAATTGTTTAGTCGTTTTAACAACTTTGGCACCTTTTAGCGTACCCACTTTGTTGTACAGCGCGTTTTTACCGGTAAAATTCACGTAGGTACTTGATTGAACCAGCGTGCGCGACGTTTTAACCACTTTCGCATAACTTTTAGCTTGTGCCGTGACTGAGCTGGCACCAATTCCGCCAGCAACCAAACCCACTGCGAGTAACCCTTTTACCCATCTATTTAACATCCGTTTTCCCCCTAATTGATTAATCACTATACCCTAACAAGTTGATTTTAACATAGTCGTGAAATCAATAGCGGTATTTTTCCAACAAAAAACCAGCTTGAGCCTCCGCCGCTCAAGCTGGTATTTGATTTCAGTTTCATTAATAGCGTACCTTAATTATATCACTTTTAACCCGGTTGTCGAGTAACACAGCCAGACTGGGCCAGAAGTGCGTTAGACCAATTATTTACTTAACAATCAACTGATTAAGATCACCGAGATGTAAGATCAGATCAGACAGCTGGCTTAACTGGCTGAGACGGTTGTCCTTGACCTGTTCGTCATCTGCCATCACCATGGTAGCTTCGAAGTAATCGTTAATCACTGACTTCAAAGCAGCCAAAGCATCGTAGTAAGCGGCAATATCCAACTCTGACGCCTGCTTAGCAACTTGATCCACGGCATCGTGAAGTTTTGGTTCACTATCGTTATCAAATAAGCTGGTATCAACGGCAGTTACCTTGCTCTTATCAGCCTTCTGAGCAATCCGCAGCACCCGAGTCAAGGCTTCAATCGTGCCCTTGAAGTCATCATCGTTTTGGTGATCGCTCAAAACTTGCGCACTGGTAAAGTTGTCCAGCAGATCAGTATTTGGTCCGCCAATGACGGCATCCACGATATCGTGCTTAACTTTTTCACCCAATAAGGTGACTTTGATCCGGTCACGCAAGAAGTCGCCAACGGCTTTAACTTGAGCCTTTTGATCCAAATCAGGTGCCACGTTAGCACTAGTTTCAGCAGCAATGGCATCTTCCACCATCTGCTGGTTAAAGTGCCACTTGTTGGTACGGATGATCCGCACGATCCCAGTGGCTTGACGACGCAAAGCGTATGGGTCATTGGAACCGCTTGGAATCATACCAGCCGCGAAGAAGGTCAAAATACTGTCGATCTTGTCAGCAATGGCCAATACGGCACCGACAGTTGATTCTGGCAGATCACCATCAGCTGAAATCGGCATGTAGTGTTCACGAATAGCTTGAGCGACTACTGGGTTCTCACCGTTTAACAAGGCATACTTCTCACCCATGACCCCTTGCAATTCAGCGAATTCACCGACCATGCCAGTCACTAAGTCAAACTTGTAGATGTGAGCGGCACGAACAAGATCCTTAATCTGAGTATCATCTAGACCAAGCTTCTTGCCCAGATTTTCAGCAATGACAGCGACCCGCTGCATCTTGTCGTACATGGTACTGATCTTGTCGTGGAAACTAACCGACTTCAGGCGTTCAACGTAGTCTTCAACGGTCTGTTTCTGATCTTCTTCATAGAAGAACATCGCATCAGACAAACGAGCAGCCAGCACCCGTTCGTTACCAGCAACCACGTTTTGAATGTGGTCAGCATTACCATTACGCACAGAAACAAAGTGTGGCAACAGCTTGCCGTTTTGGTCCAGCACGTAGAAGAACCGTTGGTGGTCACGCATCGAAGTGATCAGTACTTCGTCTGGAATAGCAAGGTACTTCTCGTCAAAGCCACCGGTAAAGGCGGTTGGCCATTCAACTAGATTGTTAACTTCTTCCAAAAGATCTGGGTTCAACTTGATCACCCAGTTATTGTCAGCCGCAATCTTTTCAATCTGTTGCTGAATTTCTGCCTTGCGCTTTTTAGCATCAGCAATCACAAATTCGTTCTTCAGCGCATCTTCGTAATCGGTGGCATTAGCCAACGTAATGGTCTTGCCTAAGAACCGGTGACCGCGCGTCTTCCGGTCCGTAGTGATATCCAAGATTTGGAATGGAATCACCTTGTCATCTAACAAAGCGACCAGCCACTTGATTGGGCGAATATATTCAAAGTGGTAACTGCCCCACTTCATCATGGTTGGGAAGGTCATGCCGGTGACAACATCTTTTAAACCAGCCAATACTGATTCAACTGATTGGCCAGCAATGTGTTTTTCAACGTAAACGTATTCGGTACCCTTTAACTCTTTAAAGGTAATATCGTCAACCGTAACACCTTGCCCACGAGTAAAGCCTTGGGCCGCTTTAGACCAGTTACCGTCCTTATCCAGAGCGATTTTCTTAGCTGGGCCCTTAACTTCCTGGTCAATATCCGGCTGTTTGTCAGCTAAACCACTGATTTGGATGGCTAAGCGACGTGGTGTTGAAAACGGCTTGATATCATCAAAACTGATGCGTTGTTCTTTGAGGTACTTCTTGGTTTTTTGGACTAACTGCTGGATGCTTGGCGTCACAACGTGAGCGGGCATCTCTTCCAAACCAATTTCAAGTAAAAATGTATGTGCCATTACTTCTTATCCTCCCCGTCTGCCAATAATGCTTGCCGTTTTTCTTCGTCCTTGATCAACGGGAAGCCAAATTCCTTCCGTTTATCAACGAAGGCTCTAGCAACACTGTGTGCCATCCGACGAATCCGAGACAGGTAGCCGGCCCGTTCAGTAACGGAAACAGCACCACGAGCGTCTAACAGATTAAAGGTGTGAGAACACTTCAAGATGTAGTCGTAAGCTGGGTGCACGAGACCGTTGGCAATCTGCTTCTTGGCTTCTGCTTCGTAGTCGTCAAACATCTGCAACAGCATTTCTTGGTTGCTCTTTTCAAAACTATAAGTGGAGTGTTCGATTTCTGGTTCACGGAAAATATCACCGTACATCACACCGTCGCCCCATTCCAAGTCAAAGACACTGTCAACGTCTTGGATGTATGAAGCAAGTCGTTCGAGACCGTAAGTAATTTCTGAAGTGACAGGGTCCACTTCCAGGCCACCAACAATTTGGAAGTAGGTGAATTGTGAGACTTCCATCCCATCAAGCCAAACTTCCCAACCAACACCGGCACAGCCCATTGAAGGGTTTTCCCAGTTATCTTCAACGAAGCGAATATCGTGTTCCAAGGGATCGATACCCAATTCTTTTAAACTGTTTAAATAAAGGTCCTGAATATTTTCTGGTGAGGGCTTCATGACCACTTGGAACTGGTGGTGTTGATATAACCGGTTAGGGTTTTCAGCGTACCGACCATCCGCTGGCCGCCGTGATGGTTCAACGTAGGCCGCGTTCCAAGGTTCTGGACCGATTGCGCGCAAGAAGGTGTAGGGACTCATGGTACCGGCACCCTTTTCCGTATCGTAAGCCTGCATTAACATGCAGCCTTGTGCGGACCAATATTGCTGCAAGGTCAAGATGATTTGTTGCATTGACAATTTCTTGGTCAAAACTAATTCCTCCTATTGTGTGATGACGATGACAAGGCACAAAAAAACGTCCCAACGTAGTCTTGTAGACCTACGTAGGGACGAAAATTGATTTTCGCGGTTCCACCCTACTTCTGGGATCACCCCAGCAGCTTCGTTTGCGCCAGCTCTAAAAGTGCCAATCGATTCACGATCACTCCGGCTCACACTTACCCGAAGTCGCTGTTTAACCGTCGAATCAACCCTCTTTTTTCATTGCCGATCACTATTCAATTCTCCATTATTTTAAGCGTCTGGAAAATAAAAGTCAATCTCCAGCGACAATTACTTCAGATCGAGTTCACCTTGCCTCAATGACAGCAGAATGGCTAACACGATCAAGACAAAGGAAACCGTAAAGGCCACGTGCATCCCAGAAATGAACAATTCAGGCTGACTTGGCAGGTAAGTGGTGACTTTGGTGTGGGCAATGAAACTCATGACACTAAACAATACCGTAGTGGAAAGCGCCGTGCCAGAAACCATGCCGACGTTTCGTGCCAATGCGTTGATACTGCCGGCACTGCCTAACTGATCCTTGCTGACCACCGACATCACAATATCGCTGTTGGGTGATTGAAACAGCCCCGTGCCAATTGCCATCACCACGGTAATCATACCGTAAACCCACAGCGAACTGTGCAGGTCCAAAAACCAGTATCCCAACTGTGATAAGGCAACGGTACTCAGCCCCAGCGTCACAATCTTAGCTGGGTTAAAACGATCCGCTAGCACACCGCCGATTGGACCGGCAATCATGCTGACAACTGGAAAAATAATCATCAGCAACCCCGCCTGACCAGCACTTAACCGCCGTGCGTCTTCCAGATAAAACGGCATCAGCACAACGGTGAAAAAATTAGAGAAAAAGATTAAAATGGCTGCACCGATGCCGTAAGAAAAGGGTTTGATTTTAAAAATACTCAGTGGCATTAGTGGCACTGAACTATGATGTTCCGCGCGGATGAACCACATCAAGGATAGTATCGCAATCACGTAACCCGCTAGTGGCACGGCGGTGAAGTAGCCCACCTCTTGACCCCAGAAAATGGCTAGGAAAAGGCTCACGATCAATAACGCAAAGGACGCAAAACCAGACCAGTCGATTTGTTTATCCGCTGATTCTGGCGTTGATTTTGGCAGGACAATTTGACCAAGAATAATGGCAAAAATACCCAATGGCACGTTGATCCAGAAAATATACCCCCAGCTAAAATGAGACAGCACCAGTCCACCAACACCAGGACCGGCCACGGCTCCAAATGAGACAAAAGTACCGATCAGTCCCATGGCTTTCCCCCGCTCTTTTAAACTAAACGTAGCGGTGGTAATACCATAAGTGTTGGACAGCGTCATTGCCGAACCAATCCCCTGAATCACCCGACCCAGCAATAACCATTCAAAGGTCCATTGCAGACCGGAGATGAAGGAACCGATGATGAAAATAGCCGTTCCGATACGAAAAATTTTAATTTTGCCATACATATCACCTAATTTACCAAAAAATAGCAATAACGCACTAACCACGATTAAATAAATGGACACCACCCATTCAATCTTATTCATGGGAATAACTAACTGTTTGGCCATGACGGGCATGGCAACGTTGACGATACTGGAATCCAAGTTACTCATGAAAGCAAAAATTCCGATGGAAAGCAAAATCCACCAGCGCCGCGGCTGAGTTTCGTTCATCTTAACAACCCCCAATCTACTCTTAATGGCCTGATTATAACTGGAATTAGGGATTTAGGGTGCGCTAAAGCTCAGGTTAATTGATCGTTTATATTAAACTATACCAATTTGCAATTTAATCGTCAGCAATTTAATTGTTTTCATTATCCCCTTGATTTTTACACTTAATATTGTGAACTAAACGATTCGTTTTTTAATTGTCTTAAAAGGATTTTGAATTAAATATCACAAGCAAAGGGGTTGTAAGCGAATACAAAAAAGGGTATCCTCATACTGTATCAGAAAGGTTATAGAAGGTTAACCAATTTATTTTTAACCTCGTTTTTTATAAGTTAGAAGGAGGAATCATCTAATGGCTTATGCAACGATCAATCCGTACAACAATGAAGCTGTTAAGGAATACGCTTATACCACTGAAGCAGAATTACAGGCGGCCTTAGCAACTGGCCATGCGCTTTATAAGAAAAACCGTAAACAACCGGTAGCCGAACGGGCTAAAATCTTACACAACGTGGCTGCCAAGTTACGTGAACACTCCGCTGAACTGGCACGCGCCTGCACCATCGATATGGGGAAGTTGCTTCGTGAATCAGAAGGCGAAGTTGAACTGGTTGCCATTATTGCCGACTGGTTCGCTGATCATGGCGAGGAAATTTTGAAGCCCGAAACGATTGATACCATCGCTACTGGAACGGCCGAGATTCACCACTCAGCTACCGGCATCGTCATGATGGTAGAACCTTGGAACTTCCCATACTACCAAATCATGCGGGTCTTCGCACCTAACTTTATCGTTGGTAACCCAATGATTTTAAAGCACGCTGCCAACACCCCAACCAGCGCCCAAATGTTTGCGGACGTTGTGGCAGAGGCTGGCGCGCCAGAAGGCTCATTAACCAACCTGTTCCTATCATATGATAAAGTCACTGAAGCCATTGAAGATCCTCGGGTTCAAGGCGTTGCACTGACCGGTTCAGAACGTGGCGGTACCGCTGTTGCGGAAGCTGCTGGTAAGAACCTGAAGAAGAACACCATGGAACTGGGTGGCATGGATCCATTTATTGTGTTAGATGACGCTAACATGGACGATGTGATTGATATTGCATGGCGTGCTCGCCTCTATAACACGGGTCAAGTATGTACCTCATCTAAACGCTTCATCGTGATGGATAAGGTTTATGATCAATTTGTTGAAGGTTTGAAAGAGAAATTCAGCAAAGTCGTTCCCGGCGACCCACTGGATCCTAAAACCTCTCTGGCACCGATGAACCGCGAAAAAGCTAAGGATAAACTGCAAAAACAAGTTGATGATGCGATTGCTGCAGGTGCTAAGGTCGTTTATGGTAACGAACCAATCGATCTGCCAGGTCAATTCTTCATGCCAACCATTTTAACCGATATCGACAAGGACAACCCTGCTTACTCAGAAGAAATGTTCGGCCCAGTTGCCGCTGTTTATAAAGTTCATTCTGAAGAAGAAGCCATTGAACTAGCTAACGACAACCCTTATGGCTTGGGTGGTATCGTCTTTGCTGGCGACGCTGACCACGGTGCTGAAGTTGCCGCTCAAATCGAAACTGGGATGGTCTTCGTGAATAACTTCATGGTGACCTTACCAGAATTACCATTCGGTGGTGTTAAACTTTCCGGTTACGGCCGTGAAATGAGCCACATTGGTGAAATGGCCTTTGTCAACGAACAACTGATCGTTAAGACTGACAAACCAAACTTGGATAACGTTGCGGGTGGTTTAGTCGCAACTGATCCTGAATAATGATTCCTAATTGAATATTTTCTGGCAAACAAAACGTCTGCAACTCGGTCTTTGACCAGTTACAGACGTTTTGTTTTTGGTTGACAGAATAATTTACCCACGCCTTTAAATCATAAATAATACCAATAAGAAGCTTGATATTATCAAGTCTAAATCGTGGTAATCTGCAATCCTGTGTTGTATCCTGTCCAAGGAATTTGAAGTATGGCATTTGGAGGAGGAATAATAATGGCACGTTTAGAAGGTAAAGTTGCAATTATTACTGGTGGTGCTGGAACACTTGGGTTTGAGGATGCAAAATTCTTTGTTCACGAAGGTGCCAAAGTTGCTTTGGCTGATATGGCAGAAGAAGCTGGTGAACAAAGGGCTAATGAATTAGGCGATGATGCTATCTTTGTTAAGTTAAATGTCACTGATGAAGCGAGTTGGGAAACTGCTTTCCAAACAGTTGAAAAGCAGTTTGGTAAGGTAAACGTCCTTGTCAATAATGCCGGCATTGGCGACACCCCATCCTACATTAAAGATTTGTCAGTGGCCGATTGGAATAAAGTAATGGCTGTCAACTTAACTGGCGTCATGATTGGCGTTAAATATGGTTTTCAACATATGACTGAAGAAGGCGGCTCAATTATTAATATCTCTTCTGTTATTGGAAACGTTGGTTTAGCTCGAGCAGCAGCGTATTCTGCTGCCAAAGCTGGTGTTCGGGAATTAACCAAAACCGCCGCTATTGAAGCGGCTGAACTAAAATTACCGATTCGCGTTAATTCAGTACATCCCGGTTGGGTAGATACAGGAATTGTTCCTGAAATGATGAAACAGCTTGCTCTAGAGAAGACGCCGATTAAGGTTCTACAATATCTGTTGTTGGTAATAGATTATATCTATTACTGACAACAGATTTTTTGTACACTATTAAATAAAAAACGGGCATTCCCGCC